>CAVUCO010000001.1:0-26554 GCA_963740005.1 uncultured Acidobacteriaceae bacterium
AAGCCGCTCAGCGCCGAAGCCCTGAACCTCAAAAAAGCCGACCTCGCCGCCCTGTCGGAACGAGGGGTACGAGGCACCGGATGGCTGCCGGAGCCGATCCGTGTTTCAACGGAAACTGGGGATATCTCCGATGCGAACTCGGCTGAGCTGTCTGGCCTGTAAAACACCCGGCGACGTTCCGAGGGGGTAAGGTCTCTTGCCCCCTCATCCTGAAATCCAGGCGTCGTAACGCACTTTCCGTAGGAAGTCGGCGCCCAGCTGACACGAATGCCATCTCAGAACCATCAAGGGCACATGTCCGACATCGCCAACTATTCGGCCAAGTGACGACGAGCATTCTCGTTACTAATGGTTGAGCCTCTATCCCGTGCACACCAGCTACATCCTGCTGCTTGTGCATTGGGATGACGATCCCACCGAAGTCACCGTGGATGCCGCTGTCTGGCGCTCCAGGAAGTAGCTCGCTTCCAAATGTTTACCTGATGAGCAATGTGGTGAATACTTAAAGAGAACGATTATGGCAATAGCAACGACAACCCAACAACGTGCCAAAGGTCGCGGCGCGAGGAACTATCAGAGCCTCGATCAGCTTTCCTACACCCATTTACCGGAATCTGGAAAGGATCGCGAAGCAGAAGAAAGTCTCGCTGGCTTGGGTGGTACGGGAAGCTGCCGAAAGCTACGTTGCGGATCAGGACTTGCGAGGACGCTTGGAATAGGACCATGCCACGTTTCTTCGTCCGCATTCAATCGGTGTTTCTGCCGGCGCTGCGACCGGCACGGACTGTAGTCAGTCACGGGGCCGATTCGACAGCCCCATCGTTATCATTGCTATTGTCGGAGCCGCACGCTAACGTGTTGACGACCGCCATACGCAAAAAGCCGGGCAGCCCGGCTGGAGGTTCGTAATGACGCCCTTCATTCTACGAGGACGCAAGCAGTTACCGCCGGAAGCCGCACCTGACGCGCAGCATGTTTACGACGCCGACCTGCAAGTATGGATCGAGACGCGCGAGAACCTGCCGTTGGTTGAGTGCCTGCGCAAGCACAACGCTGAACCTACGCGATTCGGGGAAACCACATTCACCGAAACCCGTGAAGGGGCTGATCGGACAGAGGGCGCTTCAATCGAGGCTTCCGAGTTCGGAGAAACGATCCAGACTCGAACGCGTGAGGGCGTGGACCAGACGGAAAACTCTGGCCTGCAAGCCTCCAAGCTTGGCGAGACGACCCACACGAAGACCCGCGAGGGAGCGGATCAGTCGGAAGGATCGAGAGCAACGGAGATCCATGCTTCTTATTCTCACTTCTGACAAGGATCTGACAGCCGATTTCCTCATCGTCGAGCTTATTCGGCGCAGGTTGCCTTATTTCCGCCTGAACAGCGAAGAGTTGACGCAGGCGCACTTCTCGTTTTCACTGGATCAGGAAACCTTGTGTCGCGAGATCCACGTCGCGACCCGGGCCCTCGATCTCGATTGGGTGAAGTCCGTCTGGTATCGGCGCGCCATTCATCCGGGCCCGGTCCCGAGTTTCTCACGGAGCGAAAGCGCCTTCGTCGCGGGGGAGCTGCGCCACCTGACCATGGGCCTTGTGCTGAACCCGGATCTCCTCTGGGTCAATCCGATCGACAACGTTTCCGTCGCCGAGCACAAGCTCTATCAGTTGCAAATCGCCCGGGAGTTGGGATTTCGGGTGCCGCGCACGCTTGTTTCCGGCGACCCACTGGCGTTGCGGCAATTCGCGCGGGAGAACCAGCACGGGACCATCTGTAAGCCCATCTTCCATGGGATGTTCGTTGATGGTATCGCTGCTTATTCCATTTACACGCGGCGGGTGGCGGCAGAATCCTTTGGAGCCGACGCCGTCGGCTGTCCGGTGTTCCTGCAGGAAGAGATACCCAGGAGCGCCGATGTGCGCGCAACGTTCATCGGGCCGAACTCGTTTGTGGCGGATATTAGGGGCGACGCTGGGATAGTTGACTGGCGAGACCCGGCATTAAACGTCACATACACGCGGTCGGAGCTACCTGCCGACGTTGAACGCCTGTGCAGGACGATGCTTTCGCGGCTGGGGTTGCGATACGGTGCTTTCGACTTTGTCAGGACGCCGGACGGGAGTCTCGTTTTCTTAGAGCTCAATCCGACAGGCGAGTGGGCATGGCTGGAGGATCGGCTCGGTTTTCCGATGCGCAGCGCCTTCATTCAACTGTTCTATGGTGGCCAATGAGTTTCCCGTATATCGCTGAACCTCCTCAGCATATGAGGCGCCGCGAGCTCGCACCCCATATCCGCCAGGTACTCGTTCGCCTGCGGCTTATCGTGTGGCAGATCCTCGTGCCGTTTCGGTCCAGCCCTGAGGAAATTCCTGACATCCCGGAACCCAAGAACGAAATCGATCCGGAACAACTGGAACAGTCGCAGTGGCTGTTCGACCAGGCGGAAAAGCGCCGCTTGCATCTTGAACAGAAAGCGCAATCGACTTTTGGCCTGATGACCTTCCTTGTGCCGCTGCAAGCTTCGTTGTTTGTATTCTTGATCAGCAAGACGGCGGGCATCAGCACCGTGAGCCGATCGTTTTTCTTGACGCTCCTGACTCTCGCTGGCGTGCTGCTTCTGCTCGGTTTCATCTCCGCCGTTCGCGCTGTCTCTGTGAAGGAATTCCAGTCGCTCTACCTGCAATCCGTCGTTGACGAGACGGGCGAAGTCCGCAAGTTCGATAAACCCTTCCGTCTCCGTGGGCTTTTGTGGTGCACCTCCATGAACGAGGCGATGAATGATCATATCGCGCAATTTGTGAAGGGTGCGCACCTCCTGACCACCGGCGCTGTCATTCTAGTGACAGTCGCCGCGGTCCCGGCGGCAATCATGCTCGACAACCTGCCTGCAGGGCCAACCGTGACAAAAATCGTCGGCACGGTGGATGTCGCTTCGGGAGAGTTGACGAGCTTGCGGGCGGAACTGACGACCATTCGAGGCGACCTGACGGCACTGGAAACGAGCAGCGTGTCGCCGAAGGAGATCGTAGCCCTGAAGAACAAAGTCGCCGACCTTGAGTTGAGATTAAGAAAACTGCAAAACCCCGCAGCCCCAAAAGCCTCCCAGCGATAGGTCTTGCGAGGCGTTCGGCGAGTAGACGCTCGGGCGGAAAATGAAAGTGAACGCTTTGACTTGAGAGCTTTTTATGAGTGACGCGACAAGCCCGGCATCGAGCGGACCTGCCGGAAGCCATTTCGAAGGCCAGGTGGGAGCGTCCTATTTGCTGTCCATGCTGGTGGGCGCGGAACCCCGCGGACTGCCCGGAACCGTCATTGATCGCGTTGCCTTCCAGAGAGCGGCAGAAGGATATCCCCTGGATGACGTCATCGTGCACGCGCATGATGCATCCGGTAACGCTGCGTCTCTCGAAATCCAGGCGAAGAGGGACATGACCTTTGCCCCGAAGGACGAGGTTTTTGAAAAAGTCGTGCGGCAGATCGCGAAGGCATCCGGCATGGCGGATTTCTGGAACGGTCGGCACGAGTTGGGAATTGCGATTTCGCGAAGCTCCCGCAAGATCGACGGCCCGTACCAGGATGTCCTAACCTGGGCCCGGCAATTGGGAGACGCCAAAACCTTCTTCGACCGGCTTGCACGTCCCGGCTCTGCAAACCCGGACATGCGGGAGTTTGTAAACACCTTCAGGAGCCATCTGGGCGCGGCGGACGCGCAAAATGATGACGAAACCGTCTGGAAGCTGCTGCGCCGGCTTCAGATTTTTGTCTTCGACTTTACGGCAAAGGGCTCGGCATCGGAGGCACTGGCGAAGGAACGCGCGGTCCGTGCGCTTCATGCGGCGGAAGGCGGACGCGCCGCCGACCTCTGGATCGCCCTGACCGAACTCGCCATCGATATCGCCAAGTCCGGTGGCGACTCCGAACGTGACCAACTGATTGCCGACTTGAGCCAGAAATCCTTTCGCTTGGCCGGAGATCGGCACAATCTTTCGGCGCGCCAGGCTTTGGCTGAAGCGTCCCGCAATACGCTCGCCGATATCGGAGACCGTGTCGGCGGCGTGATATTGACCCGGCAGGAACGCGTGAGCGCGGTCCATCAGGCTTTTGACGAAGGCCGCTACGTGGAAATCAGGGGCAATGCGGGTGTGGGCAAGTCAGGGGTGCTTAAACATTTTGCGCAGCAAGTCTCGGGCGAGGCGGCGATCATCGCGCTTAATCCCGCCCGCACGATGCCGAAGGGTGGGTTGGCTTTGCTCTCCGCGCTCTCGTTTGACGGTACCATTCATGACCTCCTCTCCGAACTGGCAGGGAGCGGCGGCGCGATGCTGTTCGTCGATGGCTTAGATTTTTTTGGCGCGCAGGAGCGATTGACCGTGATCGATCTCGTCCGGGAAGCGGCGACAGTTCCGGGGATGTCGGTCCTCGTCACGGCGCGCCGCGATTTTGGGATCGCCGAAAAAAACTGGCTCCCGGCGGACGCGCTCGATATGCTGGGCCGGGCGACGCCCGTTGCTATCGAAGAGCTGAGCGATAACGAGGCGGACGAGCTCCGCAGTGCCGCACCGCAGTTAAGCGCGCTTTTGTCGAATGATCATCCGGCGAAGGAGGTTGCTCATAACCTGTTTCGCCTGTCGCGCCTGGCCAATCGCGCGTCAGGTGCACCTACGCTTCGCACTGAAGCCGAAATGGCCGAGGACTGGTGGCAGTCGGCTGACGGGGTAAAGGATGCAGGGCATCGTGAACGAGCGCGTGTGCTGAAGGCACTCGCGGAGCAAGCGCTCTCATGTGCGGATCACCTGACGGTGAGCGGAATGTCGGCCCCGGCCGTGGATGCCCTCATTGCAAGCGAGAGCCTGCGTGACCTCGACAATGATCGCGTAGCGTTTCGCCATGATGTTCTTCGCGAGTGGGCCATCGCCAATCTGTTGTTTTCCGATTACGCACTCGTCGCGCGATTGCCGCTGGACCGGCCCGCACCCGCCGACCTGAGCCGGGGGGCAGAGGTCGCGGCGCGGCTTGCCATTGAACGTACGCCCGACGCAGCGCGCTGGCAGGCCCTTCACGCAGCTGTCAGCAAGAACGGCATGAACGAGTCCTGGAGCCGGGCGGTGATGCTGGCGCTTGTGCGCTCCGAGATTGCGGTCGAGATGCTCGGCAAGGCCTCCGCTGTCCTGTTTGCGGATCGCGCGAAAATGCTACGGGAACTCATTCGAATCGTCTCGGCCGTGGAAAGCGAACCTGCCGGTAAATACTATGCGGCATCAGGTGTCGATCCGAGTAAGATCCCGGCGGGCATTATGATTCCCGCTGGCCCATCCTGGGGACGACTGATCTGGTGGCTTCTCAAAACGGGTACTGGCATACCGGCCCCGGCAATCCTGGATGTGGTTTCGCTCTATACGAACTGGTCAGTGGTTTTCGGCGGCAATGACCCTTTTACACCGAGCATGGTTCAGTGGTTCTATTACTGGCTCTCGCAGATTGATACACCCTGTGAAATCGTCAGCGCCGAAAAACGCGCACAGCCGTTTAACGGCGAGTTGACATCTAAAGACATTGGGGCGCTGGCGGAAGAACTCAGAACGAGCTTCCTTTTGTTCTGCAATCACGCGCCGGCGCTGGCGGCTCAATATCTTCAGTTCGTCGGCAAGCATCCATACCGCGATCACGCGTTGCGCACGCTGCTCAAGTTCCGCGGTTCGCTGGCCCAAGCCGCCCCGAAGGAGCTTGCCGAACTGACCGCCGACTACCTGATGCCGGAGGTTGACGAGGATGAGGAGGATCACAGCCCGTTCCGGGAAGCGTTCGGGCACCGGGACATCGATTTTGTGCCCGCATCGCCCGCGCAAGGTCCTTTCTTTGATCTTCTCCTGCACGCGCCCGAACATGGGCTGCCGTTGATAAGGCGGATGGTCGATCACGCAGTTTCTTTTAAGAGCGGTGGTAGGGAGTTCGGCAATAACGCGGTGTCGGTTGTCTCACCAAACGGAAGCGAGAAAGTGTTTCCCTGGCACGAGACATATGGCTGGTCGAGAGATCTGGGCGCTGGACCGTCCGTCGTCGCCTCCGCCCTGATGGCTCTTGAAGCCTGGGCGCACGGGCGCATTGAAAAGGGCGAAACCGTCGATACCGTGGTTTCGGACGTCATCGGCCAGTCTCCCGCTCCGGCGGCCTATCTTTTGGTCGTCGTCGATCTATTGTTGTCCCATTGGCCAGCCTCCCGCACGGCTGCGATACCGTTTGTCGCCTGCCCTGAGCTACTTTGCATCGATCGTCAGAGAGTCACCGTCGACAATGTCAAGATTCCTGATATTTTCGGCCTCAAGGAGATTTCACGGGAGCCGGCAGGTCCCGTCAGTATCGAGAGCCTGAAGGTCAGGCCTTCCCGCCGTGTGTCACTCGACCGCCTGCTCGATTTCTACGCATTGAGCGACGACAACGCCGAACGAGCTGGCTTGAAGGATCTGCTCCAAAGTGCGGCCTCCCGGCTTGGGCCACCGCAGAAAAAATCGAATCTTGGTGATCCCGAGTTCATGGTGCTCCATGCGCTGAACCGCAGCAATCCGAAAAACTGGCGTGAGACGACGGTGCAAACTCCCCGGGGCTCCAAAGAGGTCTGGGAGTATATTCCTCCCGCCGCGGAAACCGAACACCTCAAGCCCCAGCAGGACGAGAGGCAGGAGCGCACCGCAAACGCCAATATGGAAGCCTCAATCCGGATCGCTCTGAATGACCCCAGTCGATCTTCGCCAGATTTCGCGGCTGCCGCCCTCAAATGGGCTGAAGATGTCGCGAACAAGCCCGCCGGGGACACGACCCAACAGTGGATGCGCAAGGAGGCCATCGTAACTGCTGCCCTGATCGCGACGCGCGACGGTGGCGGCGAACTTATTGCCGCGCACGGCGATTGGATTCGCAAAACGTTCAGGCGCGGTTTCGAGGGGGAGCACGATCCTGTGCACAGGACGCGTGACGGCCTGCAGTACAACCAAATGGCCATCGCGTTCGTTGGCACGGCCTTGCTGCTGAAGAAACGCTTCAGGATGACGGACGTCCGCACGCTCCTCGAAGCGGCGGGCGATAACCCTGCTTCAGCGCAGGGCTTCTATTTTGTTGCCGTAACCCTTGCCGCGATCGACGAGCGGTTGCCCCGTGCCATCCTGCGTAGCGCATTCTCCGCATGCGTTCAGCCGTGGCGGCAATGGAATAGGCCGGAAGAGGAACACAAAGCCCAACTCGATGCGCACCAGCGGGAGGTCGCAGGCGCCATCGAAGCGGAATTGTCCTGGTTGGCCGGAAAACAGGACGAGCCTGTGTGGCCCACGTTCGAGCCAACCGAGGCTCATTCCCGGCATCGCTACTCCCTGGGCGCGCAACGCCGTGACCGGCAGGAAAGGGACGCAAAGCCCGAATTCTACACGGACCATCAGGCCGCAGCCCTGTGGCTCCGCAAGGCTGTCACGATCCTTGATGTCATCAAGCGTCCGTGGTTGCGCGACCTGGCAAAAACCTATTCAAACTGGACTGCAATCGCGAGCGGATCGGAGATGGATGCGGATGATGATCCGGACAGAATTCCGGATGAATGGAACAATGCATATTTCGACCTGCTGGCCCGGTGCATGCCGGGTTTGACGGTTCCTGAAATCGACGAGAGCGCCTTAGGCCTCATTCTCGGACTGCCGGGAGAGGCCTTTCTAGATGTCATGACGATCTTCTTGCGGAGCGTCGACAACGTCTACTTCAACGGCACCGCCCTTGGGGACGCCGAAGCTGTTCACATCCGCACGGTGCTGGCGCGTCGCTTGATGACCTCAAGGGAATGGGAGTGGCAGCGTCGTGACCTGTCAGACTCCATCACCACCCATTTGGGACCCGCCATCGCCTCTCTCGCCTTCAACGACTTCGGACATTTCCAGCCCGCCAAGTCTTATCTGTTCCAAAAGGGCATTGATCGTCTTCCCCCTTTCATCCCGGTCTTGTCAGAGCTCGCAGAGAGGGGCCCTTTCCTCTTCGTCGCGACGGTGGTGCTTAACCTTCTGGAAGTTTCGCCGCGAACGGCTCACCTGGGGCTTATCTGTGGAGCAGCGCAGAAATGGATATCCGCTCACCCGGAGAGCAGGGAGTTTTGGGTCGGACATGCCATCGGCCGTCGCGTGTGCACCACGCTCGCGGCAATTTTGGCTCTTGATCCGAAGCTGTTCGGGACGGACCAGCCGGTGCGGCGCGAGATCGACGCATTGCTTGGCAAATTGATCCGGCTTGGCGTCGCCGAAAGTCACGGGCTCGAAGAAGCGCTTCGCGGAATTCCGTAACCGTCGGGTCGAAACGTTCAGGTCCCGCCCCGCCGTTGAAGGATCGTTCTCTTGGCGGTGTCACAAAAGAGCAAAACGTTTTACCGGAGGTCTGTTTGATGCACAGCGCACCGAATCTCCTCCTTCAGCGGCAGCTTCCTGGCTTCGCGCAGGATCTCAACTTGGTGTTCCACCTAGGCAACCTGGTTCCCATCACGTGGATGTTCCTGTGCAATATTCGGCTCCGGCCGCCCAGCAAAGAAGCGAAATCCATTGCCCAGACGGCGATGGGCGTTTCTTTGCCCTTCGTGCGCAATCAGGCCTAGTTAGTTAGCCTTCGAAGTGCCCGCTCCAAGTCAGGAGCGTTCCACTGCAGGAGTTGCCCCACTTGGCTGTGCCGTCGGCCGCGTTTGCGGCTCGAAGATCTGTCGGCTCTCGACGGTGATCACAATTCGGTGGGCTGCAGTGGTTTTTGCAGTGGTTGCAGTGGTTAGGATGCCATCCGGTAATGGCCCCTGCTGTTGGCCTCTGCTGAAAACATGCCGTTTACTGCCCGGCACGCTCCAGTACCGCTGACATTATTAGATTTAGGTTCCAGCGCTAGCAAGGCGTTCCCAAGCTGGGGTCGCTGGCTCGATCCCATTCGCCCATTTCCTGGAAACCTCGGTGGAGTAGGGTGGCTTCATCACAGCGCTTTGGCGACCGTGATTGCGCCGCTCAGCTGGCTATCCACTCCGTTGCGGGCATCCTTATACGACCAGTCAATGACCGTATCGGGCGTTATGCCGGTCCCATCCAAACGGGTTCCTGCCCAACTGGCGAAGGCCGCAATCGGCAGCGCCAATGTGAAGCCGTGCCCTAATTTGAAGCCGGTATGTGTGACGAGGCGTCCCGGAGTGGAAGTGCCAACGATCTTGGCTCCCGCTTCTTCGCGGGCGAACAACGCAACCATTTCAGAAGCGCATGTCGTGTGTTCATTCACCAGCACAACAACGCGGCCGTGAAATCTTCGATCTCCCAGTCCTTCGGTTACTAGAACCACGGACTTTTTGCCGATGAATCGCAAAGCTAACCAAGGGACCTCCAGCTTGGAGCGCGGAATCCGATCAAAACGCGGCAGTTTGGCACGGTCAACCCCGCGCTCCGCCGCCTTGCGATCCACGCTAAAGCCAACTGGCTTCTTGGCTGGCGTGAGGAGGCTCATCAAACGCAAACAACCGACGCCTCCTCCTGGGTTGCCTCGTAAATCCAGCACTAACCGCTCGGCTCCATTCAGTCGTGAATCAAACTCTTCAACCACCTTTTGAGCGAAGTCGATGCCCAACTTCCCGCGAAAGAGTGGGATCTTCACAATGGCGACATCGTCTTTAACATCGGCCCTAACGTGGTCTGGCACCGCGCATGGATTTTCCGAGTGCTTCGCCACGGGCACCTCGATGCTGACCGTTGAAGATCCGCCAGAGCGTTCGACGGCCACTCGGTGAGATCGTCCCATCGCGAACAGCGGCTTTTCAGGAGGAACAATCTCGCGGTCTTCGACCGAAATCAGAACAGCTCCACCCGTAATGCCAGCGTTGGCTGCGGGACCGCCCAAGTGAACATCTTGAAAGACCCACCTGCGGCCATATTCCGTCTCTGCATCACGGAACGTTGCGCTTATCGCGTTCTTTGATGCGATCTTAGTTGCCGGGCTGATCAAACCCAGCCCTGCGGATCCCAATTCCCGCAGCATGCCGTTCACGGCAGTTTCGAAGTCTTCGGATTCCTCTTGGTTCAAGATTTTTTCGCGATGGGTCGCCATCAATGCAGCCCAATCGTGGCCCTTGAACTTCGGATCGTAGAACTTCTCGGCAACCAGCCGGTCGATCTTTGCCAGGACGTCTTTCCGATTTTTTTCTGTCAATTTCATCGTGTTGGAAACAGAGCTCCTTTCGGATCACCAACAATCTCGTAGCTGGCCCAGTAATAGGGTGAAAGGCCACTGTGGAGAAGGTCCAGCTTGGCTTGGCGCAGGGCATCTGCTTTATCAGCGCTACCGAGGTGGACATAGAAAGCTTTCATCAATCGATTGGAAGAATGATCCTCCAATTCCCATAATGTTGACACGACGCTATTCGCGCCCGCCTGGATGAACGAAGCTACGATGCTTTCCACGCCGGAAATCCCAACTGGTCCTACACCGGTGTCACAGGCGCTGAGAGTCACTAGGTTGGCCCGTAGGTGCAATCGCCGAATATCGCGTGCTTCGAGCCGGCCATTATCCTCTGCCGAAGGCGCGAAGACCAGGGCCGATCTGTCGGGAAATACCGGATCCACGGAACCGTGAAGTGCCAGGTGGAGTACCCGATAGTCGCTAAGCGGCAGGCTCTCGAACGTCGCTTTCGTCGCCTCGTGTCCTAACAGCACGGTCGCCGGCCGCGGCAACATAGCGGCAATGCTCTCAACTTCATCCCTCGATTCAGGAAGTGGCAGCAGCTCCTTCGGTTGAGCGTTAGAGGAAACGGATCGGAGAACCCAGGGGCGAGAATCAACGGCTTCCGTCCAAGCTGCCACGCCTAAGTAAGGTCGCGAACCGGCAAGAGTTGGCCCTCTGCGCCGAAGAATGGAAAGGACCGTAGCGCTGGGCGTCATGCTGACCGCCTTGTCTTCGACCAGATACTTCCCTGAGCTCTCGACAAGAGCGCTGAATGGCAAAAGATGGAGGCCTCCGTCTGGGACGACAATCAGTGACTTGGCTTTGCCAAAGTCATTCGTGAATCCCAGCAATTGCGTAAAGAGTTCGCTGCCAAGGTGCGCGTCTGTCTTCTGATGCCGGAGCGTGTCCCGATACCTTCTGACCTCTTCCTCAATGACTTGCTTGGCGGGGAGCTCATACCGAGTCACTCGCGAAGAGCTCACCGCCAGCGCGTAGGATTGTCGCGCTGCGAGTACATACTCGACTAGCAGTTCATCGGGTCTGAGCTGCTGCCGGATTTCGCCGAGGGAGGCCTCCTCCTCACCAGCTCGGTTTTCTGGGTTGCCCTGATCTGGACGAATCCTTCGGAGTGTTTCCTGCCCGGTTTGCGAATTGCCCCCGCGCAGAAGCGCGACTTCCAGCGCCTGCAATTGTCTTTCCTCTGCGGTTGGGCTGTGCGGCGCCTCCGTGTGATCGAATTCAAGCTCCTGGGCCTCGATTCGCCCGTGAGCCCTCTCGATTACACGAAATGCTTCAGAGTAGCGATGATCGTTCGAAAGCAGTTCGAAATATCCCGAATACAGATCTTCTAATTCCGTGAGCAGCAGACGTTCCATCTCAGGTGTGGGAACGTGGGCGAGCATCAGGTCCAGAATGTCTGATCCCCTAACATAGAGGCTTTCTGCCTGGGCGCGATGGCCCATCTTTGCCTCAATCCTCGCCTTGATCGCCATGTTACCGGGAACCAGGAACATTTCTCGTGGCGTCTGCTGATTAGCCTTGATGGCGTCGTCGACCGCGCACAAGGCTTCGGGTAGTTTTCCGAGACGCTCATACGCGGTTGCCAACCTGGAGTCGATGAAGGTGATGGCGCGCCAGGAACCCACTTTCTTTGCGTAGAAGAGTGCTTCTTGATAGCCGCTAACTGCCTCGTTGATCTTGCCGGCGCGCACTTCAACTTCCGCCTTACTTTCGAGCAACGATTGGAGTTGGCCATAAAATTGATGCTCACGCGGAAATCTCACCGCCTGGTCGGCAAGGGCCAGGGCTTCACTGTAACGACCTATTTGGCCCAGACCATCGATTTTGGCGTTGTACGCGATGGTCGGGCGCGCAATTTCAGGATGTGCTTTCTGGGTGGCAATCGCCTCGTCGAGGAACTTCATGGCCTGCTCGGGGCGGCCCATGTTTACGATTCCCATGCCGATCATCTCGGCGTATCGAACATGGGCGGCGGGATCGCCAAGGTATTTTGCTACCCCATAAGCTCGCCGGACTCTCGAAGTCGCCTCGGCTATGTCGCCTAAGGTGAATGCCAGTATGCCCTGCTCGCCACTTGCACGTGAGGCTAGATATAGCTTGTGTTGTCGGAAGGCGAGCTTCTCTACTTCCGCGAAGGTCTCTTTTGCGATGCCAGCGTCGTATTCCTGCTCACACTTTGCTTTCATTTCGAGCACTCTCAGCCGAACGTCCGGCTGAGATGCTTCAGGCAAAACGAGGTCGTCACGCAACTCGGCAATCAGCTGCGAGAGGTCGCTGTTCTCCATCTTGACGGCGAACTGGCTTACATGAGCATAAAGCGCATGACCTCGGTCCCCCTTGCTTCGGAACATCTGCTCGGCACGCACATAGAGCGGAAGCGCTCCGAGCCAGTTGTTGTTCCATCCGAGCCGATCGGCGGCGGCAAGGACATCCTCTGGGGAAGTCGTTGAACGGCGACCGATCCAGGAGAAAGTCACCAAAGCAAGGGCAGCACAGACCGCGGCAACTGCAACGGTACGGCCTGGGGCGTTCTTCAGAACACTCATTCAATTCCTCGACAGTGTTTTACTTCCCAGAAAGACTCACCGACGGGGTGTCGCAGCGCTATCAGAATGCCACCAGGCGGGGCATTAAGTGCACTTTCATACGCTTTGCCCAAGCCTGAAGTCAGCCTAAGGTTCAAACCAATAGATGAGGCGGAAAGCAAAAAGCTTTCAGAAAAAACTCGGCGGGTTTATTTGTGAAAAGGCTGACATTTAATTGGGTCAACCTGGCCCGATTTGGACTGGATAGTAATACGCAGCATCCTGTTGTCCCTGTTCCTCCAGTCGGGTAGCCAGGAAGTAGCGGCCGGGCTTCGTTGCGGATAAATCCAACTTGAGGACGAGCTCCGGATTAACATCTGTTCCCGTGGAGATTGCTGAGCCTAAGGCGACTGTAGTGTTCTGTGACTTTGATTGCAGAATTGCGACAACGTAGTGCCCCTGCCGGCTGAAGACAGGCAACTTTAGATGGATCTCATCCAGTCTTGTCGGAAGTTCGGCCAAAACACGACCATTGTCTTCGGCACCGCCGCGGACGGTACCTGCGTTGGTTAGATCGATTGCCACGACGGCGGCACCGCCGCGCAGCTCCCCGATGTTGCGGTAAAACAACGCGGCTAGAATAATCGCGCAGACTAGTACCGACGCCGCCAACACCAAATTGCGGCGGCGTCTCTGAGCACGTTGTCTACCCTCAACCTCGGCGAGCCGCGCGTCACGAACTACTTTGAAGTCTTTGAAGCAAGGGGAGCAGTTCCAAATGTGCTCCCACGCTGGATCGTCTCTCCCGATCTTCTTTTGCCCGAGGGCCTCTATGACCGCAGATGGAGGGCAGCCGACCCTGTCGGGATTAGGGAACCCAGTGAGTAATATCTCTTCAATGGGGTTGTCATCATCAATGGGTTCAATGGCCACGCGTTAACGTTCTTCTGTCGAGGTCTTGATCAAGAAGTTTCCGAAGGATAGCTTTGGAAGCACGGAACCGCGTCTCCGCAGTGCGTGGTTTCAGTTTCATTTCATTATCGATCTCCGTGAAAGTGTCCCCCGATACTCGTCGCATGACAATCTCTCGATCCCGCGGCGAGAGAGTATCTAGAAGCTCTCGCACCAAGATCTTCTTTTCGATTTGGCCAATATGAGCCGGACTGGGAAGGACTGCCACATCAGTTGAACTACGGGCAACCGAATCCTTCTTTGCTTGTTCGAACCCTTTCTTCTTCATGGCGCGGGAAATAGCCCGAATCGCATATGCCCGTATGTCTTTTACCACATGAGTCTGGCGCGCAACCCTCGCCGCCGCACGTAGAGCAATCTCAGGATCCCTATCACTGTTGAGGATCGCCTTCTCTGCGGCGTCAAGGATAGTCTCCCGGTCCGCGTCGCAAACCGGTAGACCTATCTGCGTTCGGAGCTCAACCGCATCCCAGGCCATGGCACCCCGCAAAGACAATCTCTCTATCTTCCGCGACTGCCACCCGGTGATTGGCGACAGCAAGAAAGTCAATTGTAATACCTAACGTGCCGCTCGCAAAGCGAGATCGGGAAAATTCAAAAATATTTTCCATGCGCTACGGGAATCGCGCTGCAGAAAGCCTCTTTACCAATGAAAGCGGCTCAGATTTCATGCCGCCTTCAAACAGAATATGGAGAACACTTATGCATCAAACAAACTACACTGCGGGTCGTCCCGGCGTTGGGACACGATCCAAAAAACCCTTGTTGGCACACTTCATGATTCGTGGCGAAACCAAAGCAGCGGAAACTGCGGAAATCGCCGAATGTTGTGACATTCTGGATGTCGTCTCGCGAGGGGCGAGGACCTTCACCGCATTTCATCAGCGAAATCCGTGGATCTTTAGTGATTCTATTCGGAGCTGTGCCTACGTACTTCTCGACCCAGAAACCGACGCCCTGAGGAGAGCCCCGGCTCTGACACAACCCCATCTGAACGGAGGTGGACCATGCCAGTAGATTCTCCTCTTCGCTCGAAAGCATTTGCACCCACAATCGCCGTGTTGGCCTTTTCCGCGAGTGCGGTCCTTAGCATGCCGTCTGACGGCGACACCCCCGCTGGGGCCCGCCGACAAACCGAAAGTCGGACTGGGCTGTTGGAAAACAAAGAGGTGAGAATTGAACGGATCACACCTTAATCATTGGGGCGGCCACGGACCGAGAGACGATTCGAGTGACGCCCATCTCACCTCATCAATGGAGCCACATTACTCCGTTCAGGTGCTTGCTGAATTGTGGCGCCTGGATGAATCGACAATTCGACGGATTTTTGAGGGCGCGCCTGGTGTTCTCAGGCTGGGTAATGAACGACGCCGAAGGGGGAAACGGGAGTACGTTACGCTAAGGATCCCAGCGTCAGTAGCGCAGCGGGAATATGAACGGCGGATCGTCGCCGCGGCTCAAAAGAAAGGGGCCTGACAGGCTTGCCGGACCTATATCTTGTGCGCCTCCATTCTTCAAAGTGTCCCCAACGGAACAGAGGGCAGCGATTCCTCAGCTGCAAATGCAGTTTGGGAGTCGATGGAGAACTGGCGGGCAAGCGCTACCGCAGATCATTATTCACTCGCAGTCTCGACAAGGCCTATCGGAAGCTTGCCGAATTGGAACGGCCAGATTATCGGGAGCCCAAATCGATTCAGTACGCGGTCGAGGCCTTCAAATCATTCAAGGAAGATGTTGGCCACGGCACTAAGAGAAACCAACGAAGAGCCCTGGACAACTTTTTGAGAATCACTAAGGCCGCCGGCGTTACAACTCTCGACGATATTGAAGTCGAGACAATTGACCTGTATCGAAAGAAACGACCCATCTCGGCGATGACATGGACCAAGGAACTTGCCATCCTGCGGACTTTTCTTGGGTTTTGCGTTAGCCGCAGATGGATTTCGTTTAATCCAGCCAAGGAGGTGAAACCTCCGACAGTCAGGCCTAAGCCTAAGGAACCCTACAGGCAGGAGGAAGTTCTTCGTATCCTCTCCGCTTGTGATGAGCTTGGTCGAGGTCCGTATGAGCGCAGCAGAGCCCGAGCAATGGTTCTCTTGCTTCGCTATACAGGATTTCGGATCAGCGATGTGGCAACACTCGCTCGGGACCGTGTGCGGGAAGATCGTATTTTCCTTTACACCATGAAGAATGGCAAGCCCGTGTTCTTGCCAATTCCGCCATTGCTTCGCGAGACTTTGGACACACTACCAAAACCCAAGGGGACTTGCGGAGAATCGAAGTATTTTTTCTGGAGCGGCAATGGGACCACCCGCGCCTTCATTCGGGATGTGACCCGGACGCTGGCCCGCGTGTTCGAACTTTCGGAGGTTGAGGGCGCCCATGCACACCGCTTTCGTCATACCTTAGCAACTGCGCTGCTGGAGAAAGGGTGGACTACGGAGGATGTCGCGATCGTCCTCGGCAACAGCCCCGATATTGTCCGGCAACACTACGCGCAATGGACAATTCAGCGTCAGGAACGCATTTTGAGCCTGGCGCAGGACGTGTGGGATGTCAGGTTTTTGTCAGACTCAAAAAAGTTGTCTGTAAATATTGATTCTAAAAATGACTTATTGGTTGGTGGACGGCATGGGGTTCGAACCCACGACCCCCACGTTGCGAACGTGGTGCTCTCCCAGCTGAGCTAGCCGCCCATCCGATTAGGAATCATGTCAAGTATAACATTCGGTGCGTGCTAGGATGGCTCTTCGCTATCGTCCTCGACGCGCTATGGTTCTCTCCGATATTGACATCCGGCGTTATCTCCGTGAAGGCAAAATCCGCATCACACCGGAACTGCCTCCGGAGCAGTTTGGCAGCTGCTCAATTGACTTTCGTCTAGGCGCCGAGTTCAGCGTTTTCGAGCACAGCCGCCACGCCTTCATCGACGTTCGCGAGAAGGGCGCCATACAGGATCTCATGCGAACTGTGCTCGTCAAACCCGGCGAGCCGTTTGTACTGCAGCCGCGCGAATTTGCTCTCGCCATTACAGAGGAGACGCTCGAATTGGACGACGACGTCCTAGGCCGACTGGAAGGCCGTTCCAGCTTGGGCCGCATCGGCATCATTGTGCACGGCACCGCGGGCCTCTTCGATCCGGGTTGGCGCGGCAAGGCGACGCTTGAATTGAGCAACCTCGGCATCATGCCCGTCGCCCTCTATCCCGGCATGCGCATTTGCTCATTCACATTCGAGCAGCTCTCATCGCGCGTCTCGGTTCCCTACTACAAGAAGGTGGGCAACAAGTACGCGGGCCAAACCTCGCCGCTGGCCAGCAAACTGACTTCGGAAGTCGACAAGCCGGGCCCGAGCTAACGCCCCGACGATCCGAATCCGCCTTCGCCGCGGACACTCTCACCCAGCTCTCCCACATCCCACTCCACGGCCTCATACTTGGCCACCACCATCTGGGCCACGCGGTCGCCCGCATGCACTTGGTACGGGTTCTTACCCAGGTTCAGCAGAATCACTTTGAGTTCTCCGCGATATCCCGGATCGATCGTCGCCGGTGAGTTCGGCAGCGTCAGTGCGTGCTTCAGCGCGAGCCCGCTGCGCGGCCGTATCTGCACTTCGTATCCAGGCGGAATCTCCAGCGCCAATCCTGTCGCCAACGCGCGTGGCACATTCGGCTCCAGCATGGCAGTCTCAATCGTCCGCACGTCCATTCCGGCGTCCTCCAGTGGCCCGTGAGCATATTCCGGCAGATGGGCGTCGTCGTGTATCTTCTTAATCCTGATTTTCATGGCGAATCCGCTATGATAGCGGCTTCATGTCCATCCGTGGCACCCCGACTGAGTCCACCATGTCTGAATCACCGTCCGCAACATCCCCGGAGCCGCTGCTCGGCGCTGCCAGCCCGCGCGTTCTTACAGTGGCTCCGATGCCGCCCGAGAAGATCGCCTATGCACTCGCGCGCTACAGCCGGTCGCCCGATTCCATTCGTGAATCGGTGGAATGGGTGCGCACTCACGATTCGGCGAAGTTCCTCGAGAGCTTCTACTTCCAATACGGCCACGCTTCCATCGCCGACCTCGGTCACGTCACCATCTGCTTTGAAGGCGTCTCCGAACTCGCCGCGACTGAGATCGAGGATGAGCAGCTTTGGGATGGTCAGGCCCGCAGTTCCCGCTACCAGGACTTCTCCCGTTCGCAGGTCGTCACGCCGCCCGAGTTAAATGCCGCGGAAGTGGGCCCTTATCTCGCCACGGCCCGCAGACTGATCGATACCTACAAACAGGTACACGCGAAGGCCATCATCGCGCTCGAAACGCAGTTGCCACGGCCCGACGACATGAAGCCCGATGCTTACCAGCGCAACATCGCCGCCCGGGCCTTTGATGTCGCGCGCTATCTGCTGCCGTTCGGCATCCCCACCGGTGTTGGTCAAGTCACCAGTATTCGCACCTTGGAGAAGCAGGTGCGGCGTCTCAAGGCTTCGGAGTTTCAGGAGTTGCGCGAGCTGGGCGAGGAACTCGCCACGGCCTGCGCTCGCCAGCCCGCTTGCGTTTGGGACACAGCGTCTGGGGCCGACGCCGTCGCGCCCACGCTCGCGCGTCATGCCGAACCCGACGAATACACCCAGCGCCTGCACGCCGACCTCGCCGAATGGGCGCAGCTCAATCTGCCCAAAACCGTCCCCGCGTTCAGCCCCATGGTCGATCTCCTCCAGCCCTCCGATCACCTCGCCGATATCTGCGCGACACTGCTCTTCCCAGTCACGCAAAAGCCATATCGCGAACTGTACGAGATGGCCCAATCATGGTCCGCCGCACAGCGTCAGGAGGTCCTCGACGTCGCGCTCGGAAGCCGTGCCCGCCGTGACGAACTTCCCCGACACTTCCGCAGCGCACCCTATGTTCTCGACATCGTTATGGACATTGGCGCCTATCGCGACCTGCACCGTCACCGCCGCTGCCAGCAATTGCGCCAGCACTACACCAACCAGCTTGGCTATGAAACCCCCGATCTCGTCGAAAAATGCGGCGCCGCGCCGGAATACCAAGCCGCACTCAAGGCCGTCGACGAAACCATCGCCGAGCTGCCTCAACCCGCAGCACAATATCTGTTGCCGTTCGCTGCGCGCTCCCGCTTCCTATTTAAGATGGACTTCGCCGAACTCGAGTACATCAGCCGGCTCCGCAGCGGAGTGAAGGGTCACTTCTCCTACCGCAAAGTCGCGTGGGAAATGAAGCAGGCCCTCGATCGTCTCGATCCTCAACTTGGAACCCTGGTCCTCGCGACCCCACCCTGGGTCGAGGATCCGCTGAAGCGCTAACACCGGTCCACTAGATAGAAGCCACATTTGTTTCGCCACGTTTCTCCGGCATCTCTTTCCTTGCCACAGTGCAACTTTTCCCGAATGCCGCCCGTCCACAACCACAAGTGCTTGATTCGGTTCAATCTCATTTTTGGCACCCAACCTGCCTTCTTTCGCTATGAGTGTTTGAAACTCAAGAACCCGCGGTTCCTCCGGGGACGCGGCAAAACTAGTGGAGGTACTTAGTGAAACGCTTAAAGAACTTACTGTTGGCGACTGGCCTCATTGCCTGCGGCGTTGGCGCCATCGGCGTGGCTTTTTCTCCCGTCGCGCAAGCGGATGTGTGGAATAAGAAGACCATCGTAACGGTCAACGAACCGATCATCGCCGGCAACGTAGTCCTGGAGCCAGGCACGTATGTTTGGAAGCTTCTGGATTCGCCGTCCGAGCGCCACGTCGTCCAGATCTTCAATCGAGACGAGAATCATATTTTCACCACAGTCATCGCCATTCCGAACTACCGGCTGCAACCTACCGATCACACCCAGTTCACTTTCTGGGAAACCCCGGCGGGCGTCCCGAAGGCCGTTCGCGCCTGGTTCTATCCGGGCGACAACTTCGGTCAGGAGTTCGCCTTCCCGAAGAAGCTAGTGGCGCAACTCGCCGCCGCCGCGCCGGTCCCGGTTCCCGAGAACTATGTTGAGCCAACGCCTGAGCCGGCCCCAGCGCCAGCCCCGGCTCCTGCTGCCGAACCACAACCTGAGCCGACGCCCGCACCGGAACCCGCGCCCGCTCCAGAGCCTCAGCCTGCTCCGCAGGCCCAGAGCGCTCCTGCACCCGCTCCAGTTCAGCCTGAATCGCTCCCGAAGACCGCCAGCTACTTCCCTCTGATCGGCTTAGCTGGATTGCTTTCGCTCGGTGCGTCAGGCGCCCTTTCGCTAGCATCGAAACGCTCGTAACCGCCGAATCGGGACCCATCGATCTTCAGATATCATGAGAGTTGCCCGGCAGCGTGGGAGCCGGGCAACTCCTGCCGATGTGGAAGATCAACTTTTCGAAGGTGACGCAAATGACCACACTCGGAATGGTGCTGCTGGCCGGTTTGCTATCCACGACGCCCGTCATTCAGAGCCAAACACACTCGACGGCCAAGCCGCCAATCGCTGCCGGCGATGACGAGCCTTTCACCATCAAGTCCGACGTCGAACTGGTCCTGCTCGATGTTGCAGTCAAGAACACTAAGGGCGCCTTCGTGACCGGCCTGGACCGCCAGAACTTCGAGGTCTTTGAAGAGGGCCGCGCTGAACCCATCACGCAATTCGCCAGCGTCGACACTCCGGTCACGGTCGGCTTAGTGGTCGATAACAGCGGCAGCATGCTCCCCAAGCGTGCAGAAGTTAGTACAGCCGGTCTTGCGTTTGCCCAAGAGAGCAATCCGCACGATGAGTTCTTTGTCATCAACTTCAACAATTACATTGCTTCCGGCCTCCCGGCCCGGGTCCCGTTCACAGACAACATTCAGCTCTTGCGAAAGGCGTTGTATCGCGGCGTTCCGTCCGGCCGCACTGCTCTCTACGACGCAATCGCCACGGCATTGAACCATATCCAGCGCGGCGCTCGCGACAAACGAACGCTCATCGTGGTCAGCGATGGGGGGGATAACGAGAGCCAAATCTCGCTCGCCGAACTGCTGCATATCATCCAGTCTTCACGCGTCACCATCTACACCGTTGGCCTCTTTGACAAGGACGATCGCGACCGCAATCCCGGCGTTTTGCGCAAGATTGCCAACATAAGTGGCGGCGAATTTTATATGCCTCCGAGGCTCGATGACGTCGGCCCCGCGTTTCACAAAATCTCGCAGGAGATCCGCAGCCGCTACACCATCGGTTACCTGCCTGATCCTCACATTGACCGGGCTACCCACCGGGTCCGTACGATTAAGGTCATCGCCAAGCTCGACCACCAGAAGCTGGCCGTGCACACCCGAACCAGCTACTCTTTAACCCCTCTTTCGCAGACCATGGCCGGATGGCTGTCGGAGCACGTCAACCGTTAGGAAGAAGGCCAGAGCTCGAATGACACCGGCAACCCCATGGACAAGCGCACCCGGTCAAATCCACCGCGGCCCAACCAGGCCAGGGGTCCATAGCCACAACTTTCGCCGGCGTGGTTCTGGCGGCGGTCCGCGCCAGCCGGTTCTGCGCACACTCCGGGTGCTCTTCCTTCTAGCTGGGCTGGCCGGCATCGGCTACTACGGATATTCATTGGCCGACCAATACGTCTATCAAGCCTACGCGAACTGGACCTTCGATCAGGAAATAGAGGGGCATCACGTCACGTTTGCCGACTACCTGCGCAGTGAAACTCCGCTCCGCTACCTGCTACCCGCGCCGCCACCCGCACCCACCATCGCGAAGGCCCCCTCGGTCGCGCCGGAACCCGGCGTCGTTGCGCCGCCGCGTCCGGCAACCGGCGACCTCTTGGGCCGTCTGGAAATCCCCCGCCTCAATCTTGCCGCTATCGTGCGCGAGGGCGTCGACGACGATACCCTGCGCCGAGCTGTTGGTCACATCCCGTCCACTGCGCTGCCCGGAGAAGCCGGCAACTTCTCAATTGCGGCCCATCGGGACACACTCTTCCGCGCTCTTAAGGACATCCGCAAGGACGATCGCGTGACCTTCCAATCGGACAACCACACCTTCACTTATCAAGTCGAATCCACCCGCATCGTCAAGCCCACCGACATAAGCGTGCTTCAGCCGGAGGCCGATCAGGAACGTGCTCCGCAGAAGACTTTGACCATGATCACTTGTTATCCTTTCTACTTCGTGGGCTCCGCACCGGAACGCTTCGTTGTGAAAGCGCGCTTGGTGGAAGATCAACCTGAAACCGGAGCCGCGCCGTTACCGACTCCTCCACCCGCCGAGCAGCCTGTCGCACGAACGGCCCCGCGCACAAAACCAGTCGCTACTGCTGTACACCGGCCGCGGCAAACCCGGAGCTTTTCGCATTCAGCCAGCAACACTCAATTCGCCCAAGCCGGCAACGCTCCCAACACCTCCCGGCACAACGTGAACTTCTGGCATAAGCTGGCGAACGTCTTCACCCGCCATTCTGACTGACTACCCAGGCAAGGCGGGCGAAAGAACGAAGCCAAGCGGACTAGGGTCCTGATCGCGCCGTTTTGCGAAACGAAGTCGGAGGCCCTCTTTCTCCTCTGTGTGGACGAACTCAAAGCACTGAATAGAGATGGGTTAGCCACGTTTTCAATCTGGCCACGACGCCCGGCTGCATCGACGGAGGCACGGTCGAACCTCAACCGATCTGATTTTGCGAAACGAAGTTGGCTTGATCCTCCCCCACCCAGGTCTCATCGATATTCCCGAAACGGTAACGCGACGTAACGCCGACCCCGGAACCGTATTCGAAAATTCAAACCCAAATCTCAGCTAGCCTGTGGCCGACTGCGAACCCTTTCTTCTTTTAGGATGAGGCCGGATGAGTCGGCTGGCGTGCAGGGTGAGACGCAAGCTACTGATTCTGTTATGAAAATAGCGGATCCTACTTTGTGACTGATAGCGGCTACGCCACATTGAGGTATGGAAAGGCGCGAGACTCTAGGGACTGATCGTAAACGTTTCGGCAAATCGGCGGGGCGCCGATTGCAGTCCGGGGGACTACCCCACAGCGCGGCCAAGGGCGAATTCCGTAACTCACTGAGTGCAGGGGTGTTTGAGGCAGGGTTTTTCGAACGAATGACTGATAGCGGCTACGCCGCAACGGGGTAGGAAGAGGGGGCGGGGCGCTGGCACTAATCGTTAGCGCCCGAAGCGGACCGACGCGGCGTCGTCGCTGGCAAGGGTGCCCACCCTACAAGCCGCCACAACGGGGTATGTCGGAATCGGCTGTATCGCGGGGACGCGCCTGCACCCGCGCACGGCGAGCTGGCGCTCCGCCGACGCTCGAAAACGCTCGGAGTGAAGATCAGATCAGGCCGGGACGTCCCCAATGAGCTTTTGGTCGTGACCATCTTTAATCTCAGATGAAAAGCAGTTGCATTTAAGATCGAATTGGTCGTATATTGTCCCTGTAAGCGTTTTGGCCGTACCAATTTCGATGGGATCATCGCGTTGCGAAGCACTGCCGCGACGTTCTGTTGATCGGTCGCGACCGAATTAAACCAGCCCGTCCGGAACCTAGACCGCAAGCGACTTGCAGAACGGTCTGGTCAACTGCGCGTCGGGATGGTGCAAGAAATCTTTGAAAGGCCAGGAGGGAAGTGTGTCTTTGTGCAGGGGAGCAGCGGTGAACGCATGGGGTGTGGTGCGAGGAATAGGATTGGCGTTTGCGGCCTGCGCCTCAGTTTGGGCGAGCGTGGGTGGCCGCATTGAAGGAAGGATCACCGATCCAACTGGAGCGATCATGCAAGCGGCGGTCGTCTCCACCATGAATGAAGGGACCCGCGTCGAACAACGCGTGACAAGCGCGCCTGACGGCACCTATGCGTTCCCCGTGTTACCCGTTGGTTTGTATTCCATTCGCGTCGCGGTTCCCGGTTTTCAGCCGTATCAACGGACTGGAATTGCAGTCGACGCCGACAGCGCCCTGGTGGTGAATATTTCACTGGTCGCCGGAACCAAAACCGAAACTCTTACCGTGAATGACAGCGCGGTCCACGTAGACTCATCCAGCACCCAAATGGGTGAGGTCATTTCGAGTCGCCAGATGACTGCGGTGCCACTCGATGGCCGCAGCTTTACCGACCTGATCGCATTGCAGCCGGGCGTGGCTCCGGCCACATCCATTACCTCCAATACGGTGCAGGACGTCGGAGCCAGCGTCTTTTCGCCATCCGGCAGCCTGAACCCGGGCACGATCTCGGTCAATGGCCAGCGCGAATTCGCCAACGCCTTTATCGTGAATGGGAGCGATGCCGAGGAGGACGTCAACATGGGCACGGCCATCGTTCCCAACCTCGATTCCATCGCCGAGTTCCGTGTACTCACCAACAACTTCGACGCCGAGTATGGCGAATTCAGCGGCGGGCAAATCAACGTCGTGACGAAATCGGGAACTAATGCACTCCACGGCAACCTGTTCGAGTTCCTGCGCAATACGGATCTCGATGCGCGCAACCATTTCTCGCCCACTCGCGGCGCTTTCCATCAGAATCAATTCGGCGCAACGTTGGGTGGGCCGGTGCGGCGCGACAAAATCTTCTTCTTCGTCGACTACCAGGGCACACGCCAGATCCAAGGGATCGACACCGGCTCCATTCCGGTTCCATCGCTGCAGGACCGCTCCGGAAACCTGTCGGACCTGGAGTCTTCACTGACTGGCTCAGTCAGCGGAGCCTATTTCGCAAACTTGCTTTCACAAAAGCTTGGATATCCGGTGGCGGCGGGAGAAAGCTACTACGCGCCCGGCTGTTCCAGCCAGTCGCAGTGTGTGTTCCCGAACGCGATTATTCCTAAGAATGTCTGGTCAGGGCCTGCGCAGCAGTTGCTGAAGTATATTCCCCTGCCGAATGCAGGCGCCAGTTCCTTCGCGACTTCGTCCTACAACCAAAGTCTAAGCGACGACAAAGGTGGCGCCCGCCTCGACGCAACCACTCGCTTCGGCATGCTCTCCGCTTACTACTTCCATGACGACTATGCTCTGGACAATCCGTATCCTGTCGCGCAGGGAGGAGCCAGCGTTCCAGGCTTCAACGCGCAATCGCTGGGCAGCGCGCAACTGCTCAGCGTAAGCGACACGAAATCCTTCGGATCCAGCGCAGTGAACGAATTCAATGTCAGTTTCATACGCGACTATACGCTGCTGGGGCAGCCACAAGGCGGGCTGGGCGTTAGCCTGGTTTCGCAAGGATTCGTTACGGCGGGCGGCGAGCCGAGCATCGTGCCGCTGGCGCCTCAGAATGAGGGTGTGGAGAACATCGTCTTCAACAGTTTTTCAATTGGAACCAATACCAACGAACTGAAGCAGGTCAACAATACCTACCAGGTTTCCGACGGTTTCACCCGCGTTGCCGGAGCGCATACCTTTAAGTTCGGTGGCGAGGCCCATTATGACCAAGTGAATGCGAATCCCATTGCTCAATTCAATGGGAGCTTCTCTTTCGTCGGAAGTGAGACGGGCAGCGATTTTGCCGACTTCCTGCTTGGCGCGCCTAGTCAATATAACCAGAGCCAGCTGAACTTCTTCTACAGCCGCAATAAGTATGCGGGGGCTTACGCGCAAGATAGCTGGCGCATCAATTCGCAGCTTACTCTGAATTACGGGCTCCGTTGGGATCGCATCGAGCCCTGGTACGAGAAATACAACCAGATCTCCACGTTTTCACCGGGGCAGCAGTCCATGGTATTTCCGGGCGCGCCGGCCGGCATTCTGTATCCGGGCGATCCCGGCGTCTACCGCACCATCGCGCCGCCGGGGAATGAGTTCTCTCCACGTACCGGCATCGCGTACTCGCCGCAGTTCGATGAAGATACTTTCCTCGGCAAGTTAGTAGGTGGCCCGGGAAAAACCAGCGTCCGCGCGGGCTTTGGAATGTATTACACGGCCATCGAGGCCCTCACGGTATCCGTTGCAGCCGGCAACGCGCCCTATGGGACGACCTATACCAGTCCAGCTCCGCCTGTCTTCAACGATCCGTTTGTCACTGCATCCACCGGCCAGAATTTCGGCCAGCCATTCCCAGTTAGCCTCGCGCCTCTGAATGTTTCCAGAGCCAATCCCGATTCGAACATCGACTGGTCCCAATACATTCCGATCAGCGGGATTCCAACCTACAGCACCGTGAACAAGATTCCTTATTCGCAGCAATATATGTTCTCGCTTCAGCGGCAATTGGGAGCCAGCACCATAGCCAGCGCCAGTTACGTGGGTAATAGTGGTCATCGTCTGTTGGTTCTAGTCGAATCGAATCCCGGTAATCCCGCGCTCTGCCTCAGTCTGAGCCAGCCCAGCCAGGTGGCGCCGGGAACAACTACGTGCGGACCTTTTGGCGAAGGGAACGTTTATACCAGCGCATCCGGGCAGACAGTGAATGGCACGCGCCAGACGCTAGGATCGAATTTCGGAAGTAATGCCTATCAATCTACGGTGGGTGTCTCGAACTACAACGCGCTCGAGCTCAGCGTTCGTCATACCAGCGGCCGGCTGCAACTGTTGGCGGCCTATACCTTCTCCAAGTCGCTGGACGACTCATCGAACCTGGGCGAGGAAGTGAATCCGACCAATCGCAAGCTGAGCTATGCGATCTCCTCCTTTGATATCACCCAGAATTTTGTCGCGAGCTACGACTACGAACTCCCGCTCGATCGTTTGTTTCACGCGGGCAACCGCTGGACCAGAGACTGGCGGCTCTCCGGCATCACCCGCTTCAGCACCGGCTTCCCGGTAACGATGATCAACAACGGCGATAACTCGCTGCTGGGAACCAATCCGAACGGCGTCAACAACGCCAGCATCGATGAGCCTCAGTACACGCCAGGCCCACTGGCAATCAACCACAATCCTCGCAACGGT
>CAVUCO010000002.1:0-186989 GCA_963740005.1 uncultured Acidobacteriaceae bacterium
AACAAAGGGCGCCCTCTCTATAACGTCTATCTCCTCCTAACAATTTCAACAACTTGGGGCGTCTGCTTTCGCTCAGCCGATAAGTCCTGACAGGTCAATACAAGTAGTTTTGATACGGTTTTGATACGGTACAGGAGGGACGCGCCGCGCCGGCGCGTCTCGCGGTGGCGAAGGTGCGCTCGTAACTTCAGAAATGATCAGGAGCGGATCCGATGAATATCGGAGCACCTTTCAACCCTTACCGGGTCTTTCAGGATACTTGGGAGCGTTCGCGCCTTACTGGCTGCTCGAACACCGAGGGATCAGTACCGGTGCGAAGCTTTGTTACATTCGATTGCTCGGTTTTGCCGGCAAAGACGCCCGCTGCTACCCTTCGCTCGAAACACTGGGGACGAGCCTCGGTGTTTCTGAGCGTCAAGCGCGGGACTACGTCAAGGAACTGGAACGCAGCGGGTTAGTTGTCGTCGAGCAACGCGGGTTGCGTAAAACGAACGTGTATCTCTTTGTCTGGACGGCGGAGTTGGAACGTCTGAGCAATTCCGTTCCGGACTGCGGTGACGATCCGGACCAAACTGGGGGTGGATCTCCGCAGGTTTCGCCTCCTGACCGGAACACTTCTTCCGGTCCCATAGGAATAAATTCAGATGGAATAAATTCACTGGAATCCTCTTCCTCCTCGGGAGCGGACGAAGCACCAGAATCGACGAGGAAGACGACAACTCCTGGTCGGTCCATGTCCAGTGTGCCTCATGTCACACAGGAAGAAGCTAACGGCGGCGCTCAGACAATCAGCCGATGGGCCCAAGAGCGGGGGCTTCAGAGACTACGGTCAGACCGTCGACTGGGGCCGCCGGAAAAGGACCACCTCCAACAATGGGCGGGTATCCTCAGTTACCGAGGCATTGCAGAACCGGAGATCATCTTTGCGGTCATGGACGGGGCACTCAACGCGGCCAACCAGTCAGGAGAGTGGCGGAACTGGACGTTTCTGACAATGCAGGTTCAACTGCAGCAGAACGCGTACCGTCCGGGCCACAGGTCCAACACGCACCTTCCCCACTGGCACCCGCAGTGGTCAGGGACAACCCCTCGTGTGCTTGGGCCATGGCGAAGGCTAGGATCCGTTCTCAGGTTGGCGAAATCCCCTTTTTGAACTGGTTTGAGCCCACACGGCAAGTCGAGCGACAAGGACCGAAGATCACGATTGCAGTGTCGGACGAGCCCAGCCGAGTCTATCTTGAGGCCGAATATGGAACTCTTATTCGAACGGTACTTGCGGAGCTTGGCATCCATGAAATTCGCTTGACGGTTGCGGCACCGGGAGGTCGCCACGATGGGACGACCAAAGGAACCAACTGAGATGGAACAATCGCAATCTGTGCTTCTCGTAAACGCAGCGATGGGAGAATTGTGCTCAACGCCCTTGCGAGCGCTGGAACCTAAATATAGCCAAGGGCTGCGCCCTTGAAAATCCCGTGGGGAAGCCGAGGTAACAAGTGTTACATGGCACGCGTCCTAGCCCAATATCTGAGAGATGAATTCTCAGAATGGCCAGGCTAGGAACCTAATTGTGCAGCGGAACTGGAGCGCGCTGGCTAGTAAAACGACATGTTTTTCAGCAGGGACCCACAGCACGAGGCATTACCGGATGGCATCCTAACCACTTCAACCGCTGCAAAAACCACTGCAATTCTTCTGAGCGTCATCCCTCTGTTTTCTGTTGTCAGTTCGCCGTGTAGTGTTCCTAAGAATGACTGATCCTAGCCAGTCATCGGGCCGGTGACGATAGGCGGCGATCGAGCCGGGGCGTCCAGCGTGGGCTCATTGGTGTTACCCGCTAGCACCTCAAGCTACCTGAAACTTACAATCCCATCGCGCTTTCAACAACTTGTGGTGTCGTGGACGGTCTCATCGGGTGGGGTGGGAGGCGACGAGTGGCACATTAGTGGCACAAACGAAGGACCGCGCCCGCGATTTCGTGACGATCAACAAGGTCAGAAACCGGGAGAGATTTGGATCGCTGGAGGCAGTAGGGTCCATTGCTCAGTGCTTTCCCGAAGGGCTGCTCATTTCAAGGAGGAAACTGCGCCAGGCGGATGCGGTTCAGCTGGTCCGGTTAAAGCGAGAGAGTGCAACCCAAAACATTGGGTTTGCCTCGCGGCCTTTTGTTCTGTGTGGATTGCCTATCAAGCGTCCGGCCAAAGGCGTGCTCCTGCATGAGCGCCGGAACGGTCAGTTCCTGCTGCAGGTTACGGGGCATCCGCAATACGGTGTGCCATGGGGCCAGGATCGGTTGGTTCCCATTTTCCTCGCCACGCTCGCGATCCGGCAGCAGAACCAAATCGTCACGTTCCACAGTGCGGCCGAGATGCTGGACGTATTTGGCATGCAGCAAGGTGGGTCGCAGTATCGGCGGTTGATCGGTGCGTTTCAACGAGTATTTGGCGCCACGATCTTCTTCGGGACCGACACCCAACGTGAGAAAGCGGCTGTGATGCAGCAGGCACGGTTCAACTTTATGCGGGAAGCACGGATTTGGTACTCGCGGGATCCGAATCAAGAGGTGTTGCGGGGCGGATTTGAGAACCAAATTGTGCTGAGCGATGAGTTTTTCCGGGAGGTGACGACTCACTCCATTCCGACGGATCTAGAGGCAGCCAAGGCGCTGTCCTCAGCGCCTGCGGCGTTGGATTTGTTTATGTGGCTTTCTTATCGATGCTTTACCGCCAAAGGGCAAGAGCGTGTGCCCCTCTTCGGTGATCTCGGCTTGGCCGGCCAACTCGGGAGCGGTGAATACGCCCGGCCTCGTAAGTTCCGAGAACGGCTGGATGGCTGGCTTGTCCTAGTCCGCGCATTGTGGCCCGATTGCCCGGCTCACATCAGCACAAGTGGCGACTACTTGCTTGTGCAGCCTGCCGTGGCACTCGCGAGAAAGGGGGCATAAATGACAAGCACATCGTTCGCACCAAGACTGATCCCCGGACGTAGAGTCCCGCTGGCCGAGATCGATGCCGCCGTGTCGGTGCGTTTGGGTCCGACCCGTGGCCTTGGAAATTCGCAGCCGGCTTGTTTCAACCGGCAGATCGCGATGTACCTGGCCAAACACGTGGGCCGATGGAGCACAAGGATCATTGGCCGCTTCTACAACGGCCGCGATCACTCCACAGTCTGCTATGGAATAAAGCGGATCGAGGCTCTTTGTCAGAGTGATCCCGAGGTGGATGCGCTGGTCACGGATCTGACACGGAGGCTTTGTGGCGATGGCGAGCTGTCGCTTACTGGGGAGGAGGTCCAACAGTCCGTCTCTCCGGTAGATCTGAACCGCAGAGATCTTGAAGTGTTAGCAGATCTGATCGCCGCGCAAGTGTGCAGGCTCTTGGAAACGAGAACGCCGGATCCCCCGAGATCGAACTAAACCTGGATTTTGTACTACTTTGCGGAATTCAGGATGTCTTGAGCGGCTGATTCGTAATTTCCACGTTTTGTCGTTAATCATTCCAAAGCTGTCCGCGCGGTCATTCTGTCGGCATATTCGGCGCGTTGGGCGCCAGTTACGTCCAATTTTCAGGGCAACTTCGCTCAGCGACAAGCACGACGTCCAATGCTGTGCGGCGCTTGGTCCCTCTTGCGGCGCCGTCGACTTACCGACTTGCCCGCGCCATTCCAGCCCTCGCTCTGATCCGATATTTGAGGCCGAACTCCAAAATCGTGTCGATCCCAATCCCTGCTCCGTCGCAGACCGCCCGGGATCCCTAACGGAACATCCGTCATTGATCCCGTTCTGAAGAGACAACGCGGGCCGCAGTGCGGCCCGCTTAAGAGAGTGACTTAGAAATCGCTCTCGTAGGTCTCTGCCGGATCTGCTTCCGACGGTGCCGAGTCGCTCGGCACATCTTTGCCAGGCCGGTCCAACTTGACGATGCTGTTTGCCTTGACGAACCAGGAGCGGATCTGCTTCTCCTCTCGCTCTTTGCCAGATCCGGTCTGCAGTGTGTACGTCCGGCTGCGGAGGACGCCTTCGACCAAGATGTGGGTGCCTTTTGTCAGACCGGCTGCGTACTTGCCGAGAGCGTTGTTGCAAATGACGCTGTGCCATTCTGTGGCCTTTTGCCATTCACCGGTTTCTTCGTCCTTCCAGTACTCCTGTGTGGCAATGCTCAAGACGGTGAATTCGTTGTCGTTGGTATTGGCGGTCCTTACCTGGGCGTTCTTGCCCAGAAAGCCGATGAGTTCTACGTTGTTCTTGTACATGGTTTCTCTTTTCTGCCCGGTTTCGTTTGCGGGCACAAAAGAGCGAATGGGGTCCGCTCCCCAGGCAAGCGATCCCGTTTTTCGGAGGATCCGTCCGGAGATTTTTTCGCGCGGTTGGAAAAGGTGATCGCCGGCAATCTCCGGAGGGAAACCGAAACCCGAAGGGCAGTCGTAATGAGTTGGGCCACGACGAAGAACTGGATTGTGCAGGCGCGAGGGCGCGGGGATGTACCCCTGAAGCAGTGCCGCAATCGAGACAGGCCTGAAATAGAAACCCATTCCCAAAGGACACGTGAAATTCTGAATGACTGGTTTCGATCGGCGGGATGTCCAATGCCACGTCCAATGAGCCAACATTCACCCTACGAATGACGCCCTAACATAACGGGCAAAGAGCGAGTCTGGCATTTCTGGTGGGAGCCCGTAGTGGTCTGCTACGTCGCGCTCTCCGGCTGACGACTGGACCAGCGGATTCGAGATTCCTTGGGCGGATTTTGGGGTCAGGGGAACTGGCCGGTGAAGCAAGGACGCTCAGCCTGGCTTCGCTACAGCCGTTCGGCTGTTAACCGAAGGGTTGTAGGTTCGAATCCTACCTGAGGAGCCAGAATATCTCCTTTATTTTCAACGCAACCATTTGAAGACACGCCATTTGCGGCAGTGCAGCCAACTTGCGAGCGTCCTCATCGAATTACCCATATTTACCCGAATTTCCTCATCCATGGACGCGGGGGTACCCCCAGTTTTCCCCCAGTGCCTCAGTAAAACATTCGCGAAGAATGGCCCACTCGCTCCGCCGAGACTTCGCGGGCTTGGTAGCTCTCCACGCGGCTGAGGGTGCGCGAAAAGCGATAAAAGCGCGGTAAGGGTCGGCAGTCCCAGCGATCTGAATTTGTGTACAAAATCTAACGCCCCTGGGGTTGCGAAGTCCAGGGGCGTCGACATCCCCAGCGAAATGTTTGGTAAGGCCGGGGGGACAGATTGGCGGAAGCATACCAACGTCTCCTGGATTAGTAAAGTCACAGTACTCCTAAACGCCCAAGTCGCCCAACACCGGGGCAACTGGCATGCTGCAGACCGAGCGTCGAAAAAGAATCCACGCAACGTGCGCAGAGAGTGATTAGGTCGTAAAATTAAAGGCAGAGGCTCGGTTCGCCAGGCCAGCGCAAAGCGCACCCTTCGAAAGGCACCTCCAATCTGACCCATCGGAAGGTGACGTGTGCCCATGCAGACGGCGGCGCAACCCCCGCGGATCCAAATCTGGTCCATTGACCGTCTCGTTTTCTACGCTCGCAACCCGCGGAAGAACGATGCGGTCGTGGACCGAATGTGCAGCAGCATCCGCGAGTTCGGCTTCAAGATCCCAGTGCTCGCCCGCAGCGGCGGCGAGGTCGTCGATGGTCATCTGCGCCTGAAGGCTGCTCAGAAGTTACGGATTACCGAGGTGCCGGTAATTCTCTGCGATGAATGGTCTGCAGCGCAAGTGAAGGCGTTTCGTCTGATGGTGAACCGCTCAGTAACGTGGGCTCAGTGGGACGACGAGCTATTGGCTCTGGAGCTGCAGGAACTGAACGAGGCCGACTTCGATTTAAGCCTCACGGGGTTCGACCCGAAGGAGATCGACGGACTGCTGCGCATCGGCTTTCTGTACCCGCAGCAGATTATCTGGAACAAAGGGCGCACTGTGCTGACACGCACTCACTACTGGTATCAGCATGAGCCCTGTTGGTACGTCCGAAAGAAGAATGCACCCTGGTTTGGGAAAGCCGGCGAGAACTCCACCATCTGGGACTCGGCCTCGCCGAAGTTCATCATGGGCGGCTCGGATGAAGAGAAGTTTGACCATCCCACGCAGAAGCCTGTCGATCTGATGCGCAAGCCGATCCTCAATCACATCAAGAGGGGCGAACTGGTGTATGAACCGTTCCTTGGGAGTGGAACGACTCTGGCCGCTGCCGAACTGACACAGCGCGTTTGCTTAGGCATGGAATTGGACCCAAAGTACGTGGACGTGATTGTCCAACGCTGGCAGACCCTAGCCGGCAAGAAAGCCACGCTCGACGGCGATGGCCGCACGTTTGAAGTGCTGGCAGCAGAGCGCACCAAGGGAGCGGCATGAATCGCGCGCTGCCGCCGCGAGATCGCGGAGATCGAAACGCAGATTCGCCTAGGACAGCCGGACTCACAGGGCCTCTGTTTGGCGCTGGCAGATTGGTCAGCAGAGCTGCGGCTGATCGAGCGGGGACTACGCTTAGGGGGGACCGTCGCGCGCTAGGCTTCGATTTCGCAAGCCACCCGGAACCCACCGTCGATGCCCCGGGCCCAGAGCTTGTAGGCGCGCGGGCAGAGACCCGGGTCTTCGTCGCACTCGAGGCGTTCGCGTCGTCGGCGAAGATCGTCCGCCGCGATGTGTTTCGCCTCGTTGATCGTGCTGACGTCCCCGACCGGCTCGTAGTGGCCTTGTTTGTCTTCGACGATCAGCAGCGCCAGGCCCAGGTCGGTGTCGCCCTCCAGCGGGATCGCAAACCCGCATTGCTCGTGTTCTGCTCAGTGGTCGTGGTCATCGTAGTCACATTGATCGCTCCTTTGCGGGCCAAAAGCAACTGCATAATCGCACTGAAAAACAAGTGAGTAAAACGACAAAGCCCGCCGCAGCCGGAGCCGGGCGGGCTAGTCGAGTCAGCAGCGACCGCTTAGGACGGGATGCGATATGTGCGCTCTCCTCCCTCGGGCTTGAAGGATTCGACAGTGTACCCGGCCTTTTTCATCGCGCCGGCCATGAACCCGCGGACCGTATGGCGCTGCCATGCCATGGCCGCCATGATCTCGCTGAGCGTGGCGCCCTCTTTGCGCTGGAGCATTGCGACGACTTGGGCGGTCTTGCTGCTCTCGCGCGGAGCCTTGGCGCCGTCCTGCGGTTTAGCGGCCTTTGGGGCCTTGGGCGCGTTCTTACGGGAGGTGGTCTTCTTCGTCGCGGGCGCCTCGACCGGCGAAACGTCGGGCGTTTGTGGCGCAGCGGGCGTAGCCGTCGCGGGTTCCGGCTCGTCCGGAATGGTGGCGGCGGGCTCCGTCGTTTCGTTGGCTTTCTGCATCGGAGCAGCCTCCGCTACGGAAGGCTGTTCGTCCGTTGCTGGGGCAACCTGGCCCAGGCTCTGGAGCGCCTTCCAGATCCGGCTAACTGCGGTCTGGCGATCCTTGAACTTCTTAACCGGGCTGACTCCGGGCAGGCTGTTCCAAATCTCGACCAGGCGGGCAGCAGGCCACTCGGCCGCCAGTTTGTTCAGTCCGGCTTCGTTCCGGAAACGCTCTGCGTTCGCGACGGCTTCGGCCTCCTGGGTCGTCGCGTGAACCGTGATGTTGTTCGTCTCATTTTTAATCGTGAAGGTTTTCATCGTGTTTGTCCTTTGCGCGGCTCTGCCGCACTGACATCCATCACTCCGGTGGCGAGACACAATCAAGCGGATTCTCGAGGAAATCGATTAAGGCGATGGAACGGAGATGATGACCGACGCCCTCTGCAGGTGACCGCAGGTGTCCCCTGGTGACCGGCCACGGCGCAAAGTTCGGACGGAAAAAGGAAGAGGCAATCGCCGCGCTCCTGACTCAGCGGAACATCGAAGAGGCTGCGCGATCCATTGACGTTGCTCCAAAGACTTTGCTTCGGTGGCTACAGGTACCAGAATTTCGGAAGGCTTACCGGGAGGCCCGCCGGGATGCTTTCGGGCAAGCGGTCGCACGGCTCCAGCAGGGAACGACCGCAGCGGCTACCACTTTTCTGAAAACGATGATCGACCCGAACGTTCCAGCGTCGGTGCGCTTACGAGCGGCAGAAGCAGTCTTCAATCACGCTGCCAAGGCGATTGAGATCGAGGATATTGAGGCGCGCGTAGCAGCTCTGGAACTGGCGTCCGAGCGAAAGTAACTTCCGATATGTCGTTAGCGCCCTATCGGGATTGCCTCGGAAGGAAGAGTTGTAGAACGAGAGTTATTTGAACCGAGGCAGTTTCGATAGGGGCGACTTGAAGGAAGCCGGTGGTGGGGCGGGCCGCGCTATGGAGCCACTAGCGTGATTTGATGGTGCCGGGAGTTTGGCTTTGAGCTGCTGAGTACGCACAGTGTTTCAGCGCATGAGTGGAGGAGACTCCATTTTGCTTTGAAAACTGCCGGGCGATGGTAAAAGAGCGGCTTGATTGGATGCTGTTTAAGCTTCGGACACACGTGTGCGCGCACGCAGAGAAGGCATGTGGAGTCGCCAGAGAGTGCACGACGTTCTACGAACTGTCGAGGAACTTGCATTGCGCGCTCAGCAGACGAGCCGAGAGATTCGGACCGATCTGCATCTCGCCTTGGCAGCGAGGACAGCGCCAGGTTGAGCGAGTCGAGACCTCGTTCGATGCGACCGCCGAGCAACTGGCTTCGGCGCCGATCAGCCGACGTGCGAGGTTGAGCAGCGTCGCTCGACGGGTATTGGTGAGAAATCCGAAGTGCCGGATGCGGGTAAAGCCGCGCGGCAGGATGTGCTGCGTAAAGCGGCGCAGGAACTCGCAGGCCGAAAGAGTCATAGTGCGCTGCTGGTTGCCGTGCGCGTAGTCTCGCCAGAGGAAAGTGACCTGTTCGCCATCGAAGGCCAACAGGCGATGATTGCTGATGGCGACGCGATGGGTATAACGGCCAAGATAGCGAAGTGCTTGATCCGGTCCGCCGAAGGCCGGTTTGGCATAGACAATCCACTCTTTCTGGAGCAGTGAATCAACGAAGCGGGCAAACCGCCTTCGATTCTTGAGTTCGGCCGTCGGCCCGGTAAGACAGAGTTTTCTTCGCCGATAGAGCTTTCTTAAAGCGCGGAGGAACTTACGGCGATACACGATGCCGAGCGCCTCCACGGGAAGGAAGAAAGCGTACTTCGGATAAATCCAGTGCGACTGGTCCGGGGAGAAACCGCCCGCTGGGACGAGGCAATGAACGTGCGGATGGAGTTGCAGGTTTTGGCTCCAGGTATGCAGGATACTGATGAATCCAATCCGCGCGCCGAGCCGTTCCGGGTTGGCGGCGACTTCCCGCATCGCGGCGGCACTGGCGCTGAAGAGCAGGTTATAGAGAAGGCGGGCGTTGCGCTGGCAGAGCGGGTTCAGCTCATGCGGCAGCGTGAAGACCACGTGAAAGTAGCGGACGGGCAGCAGTTCCTGCTGACGGGCCGCGAGCCAGCGTTGCCGGGCTTGCGCCTGACACTTCATGCAATGCCGGTTGCGGCAGGAGTTATAAGAGATGACCTGGTGACCACACTCAGAACAGGCGTCGATGTGCCCACCCAGCGCCGCCGTGCGGCAGCGGGTGATGGCACGCAACACGGATAGTTGCTGCACGTTCAACCACGGACTCTGTTCCAGGAAGTGATCACCTTGCTCGCGGAGTATATCGGCCACCTCCACGGCAGGCCGGCTCATGCGGGTTTCCGCTTTTTACGAAAACGCGTGAGTGGCGTCGGATTCGGCAGGCTGATCTGCTCGAGCGGGTTGATGGTCGACTGCAAATGACGCCGCGACAGGTGCAGATACACGGTGGTCGTCTCCAGATCCACGTGGCCCAGCATCATCTGAATGCTGCGCAAATCCGCTCCGGATTCCAGCAGATGCGTGGCAAAGCAATGCCGCAGCGTATGAGGCGTGACGCGCTTCTTGATGCCGGAACGAAGAGCCGCTTCACGCACCGCCTCCCAAACCACCTTATCGGTGATCGGCTTGTCGGCGCGCCAGCCATCGACGGTACCGGGGAACAGGTACGTCTGAGGTTTCATCCAGCGGTAGTACTCGCGCAGAACCACGAGCAGTTTCTTGGTCAACGGAACTTCGCGGTCAATCCCGCCCTTGCCCTGTTCGACGCGCAGCATCATGCGCTTGCTGTCGATATCGCTCACCTTCAGCCGGCACATCTCGGAGCGACGCAAACCGGTCGCGTAAAGCAGGATGAGCATGGTGCGGTGATACAGATTGCTAGCCCCGCCAATGAGCTGTGCCACTTCGCCGGGACTGAGGACCTCCGGCAACCGCATGCGCTCTTTGGGATACGGCAGATCCTCTTTCATATCCCGCCGCTTCAGGACCTTGATGTACAGGAACCGTATCGCGCAGATGTTGACAACCACGGAACTGACCGCCAGCTTTCGTTTACCAAGCAGATGCGCATGGTAGCTGCGGATGTCATCGGGGCCCAGTTCAGTGAGTGGCTTGCCGACGTGTAGCTGAAAATGCCGGATCGCCTGCAGGTAGGCCCGGAACGTGGACGCTGCATAGTTGCGGCGCACCAGCTCTTCCTTCATCTTCTGAATAAGTGACTTCACAGAGAACTCCTTTCTCTGCGACCAACTTATTCCTCCCGTATCCACCAAGGCTCCGCTCGGCCGCCGCGCCAGCGGCTTCGTTCAAGTATGCTTAACGCCCGACTTTGGCGATGAGGAAATGAAAGCAATCACGAGACGGCTCAACCGGATTGAGAATCAACTGTGGCCACCGCCTCCCAAACCGCGGACTCGCTTTCGCGTTGTGATTCGGAGGCAGGAAGTCGATGCACCTGTGGTGCGCCGGCTAAACCGTGAGCCGAGCTTCGAGAAGGCGACGTGTACCCGATCGCTCTGCCCGGACGGCACGCTCTGGGAGGTCGTGCGCCTTGACAAGATGAGCGAGGGCGGCGAGCAACCAACCGATGCGGAGCTCAACACCTGGATTGCCGGCTTTCCGATCGAGCCACTGGCTGCTTCGAGCACCAACCATGAAGATCACCGATAGGCGGATTCGCAAACTTGAGGATCGATTCGGGACCGGGAGCAGGAAGCCGAGACTCGTTTACATCCTGTGCAGAGCGGGTGGGAGACTAGCCCTCGATACGGATACCTGCATCCAGATCCTCGATGAATGTGGGTTTCTGCCCACTGATCCAATCGGCCTTGGTAAATCTCGCCGACATCCCAGATGGCCTGAGCGCGCAGCAGACCGAGAGGCTTCTACCGGAGAACGGACCAAGAACGCTGTGGTCATCCGATCAGTCGTGACTCCAGGGAGGGACAGCAAGATGACGAACAAGACTCTCTCGCGGCGCCTGGAACGCCTGGAAGCGCGCCTGCTGCCAGCAACCGAGGAACGGGTCCTGGTCCTTGACTTCATCTCGGCGGATGGCGAGGTTGTCGGCACTAAAGAGTTCAGACGGTCTGAAGATCGACGACCGATTAAGAAGAATAGGCGCCGGTGGCGGTGAACGCAATCGGTAGGCGTCTTCGACGGCTCGAAGAACAAGCAAGACCTAGGGTTAACGAGCGCGGACAGACACAAGCCGAGGTAGTTCGGGAACGCCGCTGGCGGCGCTTGGAGACAGCCCGGCTGCCGTATAAAGAGCGGTCACAGGAGCTCCTCGCTGCCGCTCGCTCGCGAAGCGAGATCATTCGGCGGGCACGTCAGAGGGCCAGGGAGCGAGAAGCTATTGCGCAGGTGGCAACATGAACGCGGTCAAGCGGCGAGTGAGCCGGCTAGAGGACAAACTGGGTATGACGAAGAGGCGGCCAGTTTGTGAGGATCACATATCGGACGCCCTCTTACGATGCGGTCCGTTTTAGGACTCTTTTGGCCGCCTTCTTCTGGCGCCGTGGCACGCGAGTCTTTTTCGTCGCCACTAGTTTCTGCACCTTCGGTTTCGGGGGTTTTATGCCCACGGCCGCCGCTAACTTTCCCGCAGCCTCTCCAATGGTCTTCGCGGCCGTAACCAGAACGCCATCGGGCGATTCTGCTGTTTCCTTCTTCTTTGTCATGTCGTGGTTATTCTAACTCCAATTGCTTAGTTTAGCCGTGCTTCAACAGGGTGATGAACAGGCGCCTTTCCATGGCTCGAAGATCGACTTCGACCAGCGGGATGGAAGCCGAAGGGACTTTGGCGATACTTGATATCCATGGCTTGCTCCAAGCTGCGCTTAGAGGGTTGCTATTTGTCAGCGCTCGCTCTGGCCGGTCGAACACGACGCAGGGGCTGACGAGGTCTGGGGTCGAGGTGGAAGCCGAAAGTGATGTGTTTGTCTTTGGTGAACAGCGAATCGTATTAGGCCAGGGATGGCGAAGAACGCCGACTCGAACAGCAATCCCCAAAATCCTCGACAAAAAGTACCCGTTTTGCCCCAGTACTTCATCCCGTCGCCGGTGTTGAAATAACCAGCCGCGTCTTCGTCGGTGTGAGCACCCTTGCCGACATTGCATAATATGCGCATGTCAACTCCGGCTCGCTGGAGTTCTTGGATTGCTTCTTCCACTTCCCTGTGAGAGCCATAGACGGCGATTACCGGTTTCTTTTCATACATTTCCTATTCACCCTTTGCGTGCGATCGACCGATCTCGGATGTCGCAACACTCCCAACTTCACCTTGACGTTCTAAGGAATGAAGGCACGCGGATCGCCAGTAGCCGTCTGCAGCCCGGAGTAATCCTGAGAGGCTTACGCTTGAACGCCATGCGGCGAAATCCTGCTGGCGAAGGCAACCCGGCTAGTAACGATACGCGGTCATCTGACCGCCTGTGGTCAGCTCCGGCTACGTACGCCGCGGATTAAGCCTATTGGAAGTTTCCCGGACTCTTAGAGGGGAACATTCTGTGTAAGCGGCCTAATCTCGCTGTACATACTCTCCAGGCGCGTCGTCCTCTCGAACCTGTTTTGTGAGAACTTCCGACACGCCGGCGTCGGGAGCATCCTCTCACAGGGCTATCATATTTCAGCGATGGTACTAGCACCCTCCCCACTGCCAAATACAGACCAATTGTGATTTCATGCCTTAGAAGGCATTACGAGCGCCGAGGAGGGAAATTAACGTCTTGAGACCGAGCTTTTTTGTGATGAGCAGGATTTTCGGGTGGCCGAAGAACGGAGGTATTTTCCTGTGAAGCCAGAAGAGATTGGTGGTGCAGCGTCCGCCGAGGTAGTAACCAAGAATGGCGAAGCAATCCGACCGGAGAGCTCATCGAAAGCTCGCATACTCCTGGCTGATGATCACTTTCTAATCGCTGAGACCTTGTCTATCTTGCTCGCTCCACATTTCGATGTGGTCGGTGTAATCAGTGATAGCAGACTCGTGGTCGAAGAAGTGGTGCGCTTGATGCCCCAAATCGTCTTGCTTGATGTCACGATGCCGGGCCTCAACGGCCTCGACGCCGCCCGCTTGATCCTCGAACAGGCTCGCGACGCCAAAATCGTCTTCCTAACCATGCACGCCAATCGCATGATCGTGAACGAAGCGTTCCGGGCTGGTGCGTCTGCCTTCGTGGTCAAGAACTGCGCGGCAAGCGATTTGGTGCTGGCCCTAAGAACCGTTCTGAGCGGTGGCACCTATATTTCGCCCGAGGTCCAGGAAGACTGGGCACAAACGCCTTCTGAGGAACTGTCCGAGCGCGAGACCACCGTCTTACGCCTCATTGCCCAGGGATGCACTGCCAAACAGATCGGCTTGCGCCTCAAAATCTCTTCTCGTACGGCGGAGTTTCACAAGAATTCCATTATGAACAAACTCAAACTCCGTACCACGTCGCAACTGGCGCGCTACGCGATCGAGCACGGCCTCGTGTCATAGAGGCATCGGTGGACGAGGAAAACTGTCGACGGATCGACGACAGATTAAGAAAACAGTCGCTGGTGGCGGTAAACACATGTGATGTTCCGGTGTGTCCTTGCTTGGGCGACAGCACGAAACTTGGCTACCGATAACACCAGATATCTGGCTGTCTCCTGAACTGCAAGCTCTAGCTTCCGCTGGGTCTACGGTGACGATTGATCGGATAACTGACGTTAACGCCGTATACCGGGACGTATCTGGTGCCGGTGATCCTACGGCGATTCGAAGAACGCTGCCTCGCTGGTGCATGGAAAATCGAGGGAACCACCGGCAGTATACTGACCCTAGGTTTGGAGGAACCTAAGCCCAATTTTTTTCCCGTTTCCGGGAAACGTAGCGACCCGCAATTACCAACGGCATATTGGGCCGTAGGTAGACTCAGCGACTCATCCAGAAATGACTACATGCTGGTATCAATAGATCCTTTGATAACGGGCCAGAAGTACGGCCTGGGCCCGGAGGATACTGAGCAGCTGATTCTCTCGACTCATTTAGCCGGGACAACCCTCTATCCCATACGAGAATGGCCCTGTCATGTTTATGTGATGAGGGCGACGAAGGGCTTGAAGCTGGCAAGCCATTTTATCCGCTAGGAAGACGTCGAACTCATCAGTTGGGGAATGCTGCATCGGAACGAGGAAGACGCGCGGCGAGCAACATTCAGCGGCTAGAGGCAGTTTGGATGCACCGCACGGGCCACGATTACCGACGCTATCGCCGTTTCCGGTCCGTATTCGCGCCGGGCGGGTGGTCCCAGAAGCTCGGTATCCGTTCACTCATATCGGCGGGTGCTTATACTGCACTGAGCCTTGACAGAGCCCCTCTGCGCCCTTCCTTGGGCCGGACATCACTTCCGTCAGTAGGACAACCGCTGAGACGTGGGGGTAAGGTTCTGATGATTCAGGATCTGGGTTAACTCGCCGCTTCGAACGTAAGTGCGTCGGGTCGCCGAAGGACTTGCTTCCGTAAAGGTAAGCTGACCCGACCACTCCGATTGCTCAAAAGGTATATCGGTATTCAACTCTAAGAATGTCGTTATACCAATCGGCAGACGTTAGTGGCCTTCCGTAACCTACATAGACCGAATTGTGGTTTCGGAATGACATACGAGCGCCGATTTTTAGATTAACGATATTTGTGCCGCCGGCGCTTGATGGGATGCCCTGGCCAGTCTCCTGTCCTCCCGTAACAGTCCACCCTACCAATTCAATGACCGGGGCAAGCCGGAATTGCTCGCCGTTAATAAGCCTGTAGCTTGGTCCCAGCCCATAGAAGAAAATATTACCTGCAAATCCCCCGGAGCCGGCCGTTAGAGCTCCCGCGGATCCTCCGATTGGAAGCCAGCCTCCCAGCTCGCCTTCGAGCTCGAATTTCTGGGAAAACCGCTGATAATACAGCAGCGCTGGCTCAAGGCTGTAATGGTTCGTGCCCAATCCGTGCGATGCGGATCCGGAAGGGAAAAAGCTCGTCAACTGTGCGGTCAGGTAACGAGACGAGGAGGCGAGCAAGGCGAATTTCACGCCAGCCTCGACGTCGCTAAGTCCGGCGGTACTGGAGAAGGCGGCTGTAGCGCCTGGTGATCCAGGAACCGCCACACCCTGAGGCTGAAGCCAGCGGAACGGGACCAAGATGAAGGTGGAGAAACGGCTGTTACCCTTCGGAGCGTATTCCCCCATGAAGGAGAGGACCTGGAAATTTATGTCTTTGGGTATACCTGACGTTGTTCCAGGTCCTGGCCCCGGCGCATTTGGGTCGGAGTCGGAAGATCCTTTTGGTACTATGAAAGGATTCCGGAAACAGCCGCACTTACCGTAGATGAACTCGGCGCGATCGGGAAATGCATCGTTGAAGGCTGCGTCAAAGCGGATTCTGGCTTCAGAACCCACGATGGCATTGTCGATGTAGCCGACCATACTCGCATCAATGGCTGGCCGCTTGATCTCCGGCGGCTTGCTGGGTTGAGGCGGCTTCTTTTTCTGCGCTTCGGCCGGTTTTGACTGCTGGCTAGACGCACTCGCGGACTGACTTCCGCCCTCATCGACATCGGCTAATGGTGCCTCGTTTAACAGAGCGAGCTGATTTCTAAGAAGGTTGAAATCACTTTGCTGAGCGGTAGCTGTCACGGCCAAAAAAACTAAGAGGAGCCAAGACAGATGTTTCACTGGGGGTTCCCTTTCGCGCTGCTACTTCCTTCGGGGCTGTCTGCCGAGCTTGTTCTGCAGTTCCTCTGTCAATTCTTGATAAGCCTGTCTGAGGGTCGGACGATCCGCTGCCGAGAGTTCGGGTAGAATCTGCGCCAGTTTCTCAAGTGCCGCCTCAGCCTCGTTCAGATCGCCAGAATTCAGACTTCTCCTGGCAATTTCCAAGTAGTTTATACCTAAATTAGCGAAAATGACATGGAAAACAGGATGGCCTTGGACACTTTTTTCGCGATTCAACCTCTTTAAGACCTCGAACAGCCTGTCGGACTCGGGTTTCGCTTCGTTGGAGCCCTGTGCTCCTAAGATCTCGGTACGAAGTTGTAGGGCTTTGAGTAACTCTAACGATAGTGAAGGGGCAGGGTTGATGAGCGCCTGGAGGATATCCAGAGCCTGGTGATTCTTCTCCATAGCCTGGTCGAGTTCTTTCTCGGCTACCAGCAATCTCGCCTGATTGTCCAGATACTCGGTCAGTTCAAACTGATATTGGCGATTGCCCGGTTGCGCGCTGCTCAATGCTTCAGCGAGATTGACGGCCTGCCCGTAAAGTTTTTCGGCCATCTCAGGGTTTGTGCCTTTTATCATGTTCGCCAGATTGCTGTAAACGCGCGCTAGCTCCTCGTGCGGCCCCGGAGTTGTTCCGGGGTTTGAGGCCGTCGCCGGCCCACGGGTTAGAGGCTCAAGCAAGGCAATTGCGGCCCGAGAGTCTGACACCGCCCCATCTTCGTTCTTTTCGTCGTGTCGAATGATACCGCGGTTGTAATAGGTGCGAGCCAATTCCTGCTGATACAGGGAGTTCGTTGGCTCCTGGTCGTGCAATTGATTTTGCAGTGCCAGGGCTTCATCGTATTGCCTCTCTCCGTCGGAGAGGCTGTAGGCTGCAGCGTCGGGCGATTCTTCCCTCCAAATGCGTAGGGTTTCACCCAACCAGTTGTGGGCGTAAGCCAGCGCCTGGGGGTATTCTTTGTTACCGGGGTAATCCTTAACTAAGCCTTCAAAACGAGAAATCGCTTCCTTGTATTCCTGGACGGCATCTTCGCGCTTTTCCATCAAACGATTAATATCTCCCAGTCTGGAATGCGCTGAGGCCACCTCGCGACGGAGTCCCTGGTCGTGTGAGTCCTGCTTGGCGAATTCGGCATAGAAGCTTGCCGCCTTGCCCAGCAGTTCTTTCCGGAACTCCTCCAACTCGGGCACATCTCCAGCGGCTCGCGCTTGCTGACGTCCAGCCGACGACAGGCTCTCGTCCACTGCTTTCTTCGCTTTTTGCAGGTTGGCTTCGGCACGATTCTTTTCCCAAATGGCCACAAAAGCCAGAGACAGCGCCATTGCCGCCAGGAGTCCCAGGATGCCGGCAACCCACTGAGTCTGCCTGAGCTTTCTCTTGCGCGCTCTTCCCTGCTCGGTGGCAAGGCGGTCCCGCTCCTGCCGGCTGAGGTCCAGAAACTCCATTGCCTGGGTAAAGGAAGAGTCATAGCGTTCAGCCCATGCAGCGGTTGGCTGAAAAGCCCGCCGCCACTCCAACATGAGCGCAAGCTCGGGGTCCGTCATCAACCCGGCGGAGCCCTTGGCTTCCAAGAGCGCGCTTTCAACGAGGCGACGGTATTGTCCTGCCGACTCAGCTTCGCGTTCAACCCAGCCTTTCAGCCGATTCCAGAGTCGCATCAGACTTTCGTGGGAGATGTCGACGATGGTGTCCGGCTCCAGCGATTCCGGAGAAGGCGGCATCAGGAATGAACGGCTCGGTGTGCGAAAGACATCGAGGACGGCGACCACCTCAGCCGGGCTTGCGTTGGCGATGGCGCAGAGGTCTGCAAAGCCGGTTGGGCGGCGGATTCCACGAGCGTCGTGGCCCTTGTCGGTGAGGGCTTGAAAGATCGCTTCGCAAGTCTTTTTCCGGCGCTCCGAGGTCAGCTCCGCAAAGGCTTCTTCGGCATGCCGGTCGAGCGCATGAGCCATGGCGCCGATCGCCTGGTAGTGAGAGAGGGAAATGGGTTCGTTGCCACGCCGCTCGCGTTGCCACTGCGCCCAAGTGCGGTTCAAGGCGTGCTGAAGAATCGAGAGTTGGTCAGGGTTGTCGCCCACATCGTTGACCAGCCGGGTGAGAAGAACGGGACTGATTTCACCGCCGCCGACCGCGATGGGCCCGCTGATGGCGGTTCTTCTCTCTTCCCGCGTGAGACGAGGAACCAGGTATTGTCCTTGATTGATGGCTTCGGGAAGTCCGGGGAAGCGCGCACAGTCACCGAGGAAGTCAGAGCGCAAGGTAAGGACCACGTAAATCGGATGTTCCGATTTGGCTGCCTGCAGCAGCAGATTTACGAACCCAACCGATGCCTCCTGCATTCGGTATGGCTCGATGTGGGAAACGGAAGTCTGGGGTTTCGCGTAGCGGAATAGTTCCTCGAACTGATCAACGATCAACAGCAGATTCGCTCGACCAGCGAGTTGCGCCTGCTCGAAAAGGTCGGCCACACCAAGGTCGCTCATCTCCAGAGTCGCTTCGATCAGCTCTGTCAAGTTTTCGCCTCCGACTTCGAGGCCGCTTACCCCGGGCCGCGCCAACGACCGCGCCAAGGCCCTAATTGGATCGCCGCCGGGCCGGAATTGGGCCATCCGCCATGCCGAACCGGCGCTGGCCATGACTCCACGGTGCAGGGCCGGCCTTAAACCGCAGTTCACAAGCGACGACTTTCCGCTGCCCGAAGTTCCAACCACGGCGAGAAGGCGCGTGGCCGCCAGCTTGTCCACCATCACGTCGACTTGGCTTTCCCGGCCAAAGAAGAGATACTCCTCTTCCTCGCGGAACGGTCGTAATCCCGGAAAAGGGTTTATGAGACCGTTGCCAGACGAGGTGCTCATGGGGCAGAGCTCCTGCCTTCCAGGGCATTGACGAACTTCATCATTTCCACGTCCGAAAAACCTTGGAATCCGATAATCAGGTTGGGCTCTTCGAGCTCGATAAGCTCTTTCTTGCACTCGGTAATCGGCTCCGCCAGATAGATGACGCTGGCCAGCAGAGGCTTGGCACAGCGGTATGCGGAGGCTTTTTTCAGTTCATTGTCAACAGAGCGCCTCCACGACTCGTCGCCGTGGCCGTAAAACAGAATCACCGCATCGCACCCGGCAAGAAGGTCTTGGTTGTTCTGGCGAATGGCGGCGGCATCGCCTTCGAAGAGCGGTATTTGCACGTCGCATCGCCGGCTCTTAAGGAACTTGCGTAGGGGAATGGTCGCGTGCCGGTCCGGCTCATCGCAGATCAAATAAATCAGCTTGTTCCCCCGGCTTTCCGGAGGCGGCGTTTCCGGCTTTTGCAGTTTCTTGAGCGCGGCGCGCACAACTTCTTTCAGCTCTTCTGTGTCCCCCGTGACTAAGTCCGCGCCCGATTGAAGCTCCGCATCTGTCAAGAGCCTCTCGATAAACTCCTGTTGGGCCGGAGACTGTGATCTGGTCCCGTCGGGCAGCGAAATGATTCGGCGCAAGCCGCCCTTTTTGCAACGCCCGATCGCCAACTCATTCTGCAGGATGGTCACCGACTTGTCGGTGGGGCCATCGGGAACGACGCCGTACTTTGCGCCCACTAGGTGAATGGAGAGATCGCATCGGGCCAGGAATCCTTCCACCGCGGCTATGTATTCCTCTTCTGACCTGGGCAATTCAATATCGGGGAATACTGAGAAGCCATGAAGCCGCAACTGTGATTCCAGGGCCTCACGAGCGTCGCGACGATCAAAACTGCACTCAGCAAGATAAATAGCCAGTTTCTGGCTTCCCAAACCGGCAGCTTCGCCGAGCTTGCCCGCTGCAGCCGCGGGAGACTCGATCTTCTTAATCAACTGCGCGACGTCGAAGGACAGCTTCGCTAACTTGAGATTGTATTTCCGCGCGAACTCCTCACCATATGCGGAATCCAACTCGAGCGGCACTTGCTGTTCATCGAACTCATAAAAGGGGTATCCCAGCGCCTCCCTCAACACCTGTGGTAGCGCCTCTTGATCGTCAGTTGGCATTTTGATGACCTTCAAGACACGAGACTTGTTGCCGACGATCAGTCCTCCGGTTTTCTCCGCACAGTTGCAAAATTCTTTTACTTCACGGGTGCACCACTCTGACTCTGCATAGCGCGGAGTCAGAATGGAGATTAGTAGCTCCGTCTTGGGGAATTGTTCAATGATTTCGTCGGCGAAGATGTCGTCGCCGCAAAGTTTCGAATCTCTCCAGATCTCCGCCTTACGGCCAATTCTCATGCTGAGCATGCACGATAGGGTGTTGTGGAAATGAGTAATCCATCCTTCCTGATGTTGGGTGAGGGGGACATTGTCAATATGTGCGTAACTGATGAATGCGTGGCGCTGAAAATCCATATCGTTCACCTGACGGCTTGCTTTAGACTCGATAGCCCGTTGCGCGGCCACGTGTATTTTCGGCCGCTCGTGTGCTGACTGATTTGCATTGAACGGATTGTACTAGTTTCTCCGATTGAACCACCGGCACCTGCGGGAACCGCCCGTTTTGCGGACTGCGGTGGGAGCTTACATCCCTGTAAACGTCGTCGCGATCAAGGAGCCCGGGACAGCCTCCGGATTTACCAGGTTACCGAACATGGATGCGTGCGGTCGTAAGGGCAGAACTGCCGCCGGTGACGGAGGCCAAGAGATTCCTGGCGGCGGAGCGGAGCCCTTGCCTTCCGATAATACAAATTAACGTCCGATTCGGGTTTGGGAACGCCACGACTTGTCCGGCGTTTGTCACAGTATGCACAACTCGCAAGTCCAGACATGAGGCTGCACTCGGTCACGAAGGCTTTCTTCCTACGAGTCGGCGCCCGATAAGTCGGATAAGGCTGTCGTCTGCCATTTTCTTCTCCACCTTATAGAGTTGCGAAGCCACGGCTGCTCCGCTACGGGTGGCACGTAGCATCGCGGCGGCGTACCGATACAAGTACGGCTCCGCTACCTCGCTAACAAGTTCGAAGCGTCGCGCGACGGCCGCTCGGATCTCTGGCGCCGGGGTTATTTCGTGGTCCTGGGCGTTGCGCCAAAGGTCAAGTGTCCCGCCACCCTGGAGAAAGTGCCTCCCGAACTCGCGGGGGGAATCCGTAAACAGCCCGCTGGCATCTAGGAGCAGTAGAACACCGAAAAACCAGGTCGCCGTAGCTCGATCAAGCTCATGAAAGGCGAAGTCCTCGATTATCACAATGCCGCCTGGCGTCAATAGACGACTGGCTTGGTCCAACGCTCGGTCCAAAGGCTGGATGTGATGAAGGCTTCGAGAGAACAGCACAGCATCAGAATACTCGCTGTCATGTTCGATGCTGGCCACGTTGGGCCACGTGACAACGCGAGCATCAACGCCTTTGGCACAGGCGATTCGTACCGCCTTGGGTGAGGAATCGAGCGCGAGTACCCGATACCCGGCCTCGGCGAGGCGCGCCGCGAGCGATCCCGTGCCACAACCGACCTCGAGTATGCGAAACGCGCGTGCGGCCGATGGAGGTAGCGCGGACAGAACGAATTGCGAAGTCTTTGAAACTGCAACGTCGGCCGGATGCATCACGAAGCCTCGTCCCGGGCGTTGTACGCCAAAAGCCGGTATCGCATTTGAATCTCCTGTTGCCTTCGAGGTTTTCAGACAGCCATTGCTTAGCTTAAGTCGACTCAATCATTGACCACAGCCTCAAGTCACAGCAGGGTGCGCAGAGTGATTCGTTTATTCCCGACCTAAATCGAGACTACATACCGATAACACGTCTTATCGTTCCGGATTCCGCCGCGCTTCGCCGCCGTAACATTCTGAAATCACGCACTTCTTTAGATCTGCCGCCAGGTCAATCATCTGCCGTTGCTCAGCCGTGTCAGCTGTCCTCACCTGCACTCATGAGTAAGGCGGTTGAGCCGGCAGAGTTATTGTTTCCATGGCCTCTCCGAGCGTAGCTTGCGCTCGAGCCAAGATCGTCTTTCGGTCACTATCAAAACCCTGAATAGCGGCGTCTAAAGCACCAAGCGCGTCAGCGATCGCCATCCGGAGTTGCGGATAGTAACGAGGCTCGACCGCGGAGACCGCGAATTTCAGGGCTAGCGCTGCATGATATCCAATGAACGGCTTTTCGGACCCAATGAGTTCAACCAGGAACTCAAGATACTTTGCATTGCCGAAGCACTCAAGGATAGAAACCGCCGCCAGTTTTTCGCCGGGTGAATGGCTCGCGACGAAGCTGGGAAGAAGCGGGAAGGCGGCATTTGCCAAAGACTTCATGCGGTCGAAAACCTCCTGCATCTTGTCCGTCCGAGAGCTGGACGGCGTCATTTGCTGCCGGATTCGCTCATACAGACGGGCATAAGCGATCATTTGATCTCGCACCACGGTCAAATCGACCGCCCTGGCTTGGTCGTAGTCGTGCTGGGCAGGCTTTTCTACTGTCACCGGGCTGCCTTTGGTAATTGAACCGATCTCGCTGGCAACTTCAGCGAATGCGTCGTCGCGCGACGCCCATGAGGTGACCGGTTTGGCATCGCGGGGAGGAGTTTCAAGTCACTGAACCGCGACTCCTTCCATAGACAGGGCTCATGAGAATCGGCAAAACTCTCGCGCTGCCGTTCTTCATCCGTCGCATTGCCAATTCCATCTCAACGCCAAAACAATAGTCAGAGGCCAGAAATGCGACACTGACCAGAAGAAGGATGAGGTTCGCGGCTTGGAGCTTGTCGCTGATCGCGGTTTCCCACTCTAGGCCTGGTTCGATTTTTCGGTCGTACCATTCGACGATTCGACCCTGGTGTCTCAAAGGCGCAAGAAACTTCGCCAACTCGTCGCGGAGCAGTGCGTCTTCATGTGAATACGAGTAAAAAAGGTTCCACGGGTCTGGCATGAACGCAAGGCTATCACCGTAACGATTGCGATGGTCGGCTGCGTGGAAAATGAGATAGCTTTGTCGAATTCTCAGCAACTGCAAAGCAGCCCAGAAGTTGTGGCCCGGCCCCAGCTAACCGATATGGGACGTTAACGTCCCGTGCCCAGCATTCCGCTCGTCCGTTTCTCGGGAGTTATCCATCGTCGCCCATGCGTGCCCTGCCGCATGGCGACTATTTCGGTCGTGTTGAACGCGCGTTTTCAGTGGTTCACCAAAGATGCAATAATGTCCGTCTACATGCCGTCTGGTCCAAAGCAGTGGTCGGTTGACTTCGTACAGCACCTCAGGACGGTTCATTTCACACTTCTGGCTGTAGCAGTCTCACTAGCCCTGTTAGCGAACGCTCCCCGTAAAGATATTGAAGCTAAGACAGCTCTTCCGTTGATTTCGCAAATCTTTAATGTGCACGCCGCTTGGCCCAAAGATTGGGTTGAGATGTTTCGGCCCGATAAGGCGAAAGATGTAGTACCTGCCAATGAAACGGTATCGTTCTACATTGCATCTGTTCCCCGTCGGCCGCATTCGTCTGGAGGCGACCTGCCGTACGCCAATCTGTCGCCTGACAAGCAGCACCCTTACGGTAACTCGGTCTTGCAGACCAAAGGATTGCAGAGGCTAGACGTTACGTTACGCGCGCCACGTCATTCATGGAGCGCCGAAGGTAAGGTGACCCATGAAGCACTCGAACGCCCATACACAGTGGACGTCGCAGAGAGCTCTTCATCTCTCTACGCAGACACGCCGCCGGCAACGTTAGGGGAATTCCGTGACTGGTGGGACAAATCGCGGTACACCCGTGTCGCATTTTTTACGACTTGGGGAAGGGGCGGCGAGAATTACGTCGAAGAGGATGACGGAAAAGGCGGCTTCATTAACCAAGAAAATGTCGACTGGCTACCTCATACGGCAGATCAGCAGACACAAACAGTAGATCTTGATATTAGTCCGTCCCGCTTCTACACTGGGCAAGTAGAACTGCCGAACGGCCGCCGAGGTCGGTTGGCTTTACAAGCATTCGGGGGCGGTGGATTTCAGGTTCAGAACTGGCGGGTGGCCGAATTTGCTAGGGAGAGGTGTGGCTCAATCAAAGGCAATGAGCCCCTCACTGATTGTGGGCCGTTCGATAAAGTATTCCCCGAGTTAGTAGAGGTGGAAAGAGAACTCGGAGGATTGCCCCTCGAAAGGCTGATCGACGAAGTCGTCAAGCGTGCCTCTTCGGGGCCTGAGCCGATGGAGTTACTGGGCATGAAGTTCCCAATCGCAGCGCTTACGCAATGGGGAATCGTTTTACTCTTAACCATCCAGCTCTATCTTTGGCTGCATGTACATGAGATGCGCGGTAAGATCGATTTGACCGATGCTCCCGGCCTTGATGTCGCATGGATCGGAGTCTACACATCCAGAATCTCGCGCGTTGTTTTTTTTATATCTCTATTGGTCCCTTCGTTTGTAGTTCTCCTGCTTGCGTATTACGTCCCAGCGACACTGAGAACCAGGGTCATCGTCGGCGCGCTGACAGGGGTGTTCAGCGCTGTGCTTGCATTCGTGACGTTCCACAATACCCGGTTTCTCGCGAATGACAAGCTGTCGACGGCTTCGAGCAGTGTTAGCGAAACCCGTTACGATCAATCGGAAAACAATGGCAAGCCCGCAGGTTTTGCTGGGGGCCAATCGTCGTAAGTGCGTCTGGAACATTCCCTCGGCCATCTAACGTCAACTTGACGAAAAACGCCTGTCGGTTAAGCGTGCCCCGCGAACGCCCGCTAAAGCTTCCGATATTGCTGGATAACGTCCCGGTTCAAACGAACACAGCGGCGTCGGGCGCGCACGTCCCACAATGAGACTTCACTCGGACTTGAGGGGCGCTTCTGCGGTACAGCCGTTTCCCCTCAATTTGACTCGACGGCGACATCACAGTAATCTCCCACAACGCGCGTTTGATAGGATGCGAACTGGCGCATTCAGGGCTGCCGCCGTGTCCGCGGGAAGGACTGAGTCTCCTGAATGTTTGCAGTTTCGTAGTCGATTTTGATGAACTCTTTTCTGCCCGAGAGAGCGGACACCGGGCGCAGCTGATCCGGATACGGACAGCTAGGAGAGGAGATCATTGTGAAGAAATCTCTCCCTACCCGCGTGCTCCCCAAGCATCCGGATCTCGATCAACTCAAACGTCAGGCGAAGGAATTGCTGGACGCAGTTCGTGCCGGCGAACCAGACGCCGTCTCAGAAGCCGCCGCGCGATGTCCTGGCGCTGACCTACAGAAATTCGCCCTTCACGATGCTCAACTTGTGCTCGCCAGGGCGCACGGGTTCCATAGCTGGCCTAGGCTCAAAGCCTACGTGAGCGGGGGCATGATCAAACCGCCGGAAATGGAATCCGACTTGGGGCGTGATGTCTGGGATACGATCACGGCCGCCGCGGCCGGCGACACGCTTACGCTTCAACGCTTGATGAAGCGCGATCGCAGCCTGAGCCGCGCTGAATACTTCTACGCGCCGCCTATCCACTTCGCGGTACGAGAAGGGCATGCCGAAGCCGTCCGGATTCTGCTCGACGCGGGCGCTGCAGAAGCGGAATGGAACGGCTGTGACCTCGACGGCCTGGTCGAAATCGCCAGGGACCGGAGTTATGAAGAGATCGCTCTGCTTCTCGATGAGGTCCGCAGGCGCCGCGGGCCGGTTGCGCCGTCAGAAGATCATCCAATCCATGCGGCCGCAGAGCGCGATGATGTCGAGCAAGTTCGCGACCTGCTGAATGGGGATGCGACACTCCTGAACCGTCGCGACGCCGGCGGGGGGACGCCGCTGCATCGGGCAGTGAAAGGCTCGGCACACGAGGTGATTGCGCTATTGCTTGATCGTGGCGCCGACATTGACGCAACCGATGGCACAGGCTCGCAAGCCGTCGACCTTGCAGTATGGAGCCGGAGAGCACTTGCGCCGACGAGTGGCGTTTTCCATACTGCCCGATTATTGCTGTCACGTGGTGCTACCTGTGATTTGACGATTGCCGCTGCACTCGGAGACCTGCATCGGGTCACAGCGCTTCTTAACCAGAACCCCGCCAGTCTGCGCGAAGTGCGTCAGAGTGGGAAACGCGCACTATCCGCGGCCGTGAAATTCGGCCACCGCGAGATCGCGCGACTGCTGCTGGAACGAGGCGCCGATCCCAATTGGCCCGAATCCGACGCCCCCCGGGGCGCTTCCCTGCACGCCGCCGCCCGCGCCGGTGACCACGAGCTGGTGGAGTTGCTGCTCGCGCACGGTGCCGATCCCAACGGCCATGTGGACTCGGCGGGCAATGCCGTTTACGCAGCGAAGACTCCCGAACTGCGGGCGCTGCTCATGGCGCGCGGAGGCACGCTCGATCCGTATGACCTGGTCTGGCTGGATGAGGACGACGAAGTCATTCGGCGCGTGACGGAGGACCCGGGTTCAGCGGAGTACGGCTGCGGCGGGGTATTTACGGCCGTATGCACGCGAGGGAAGCGCGATCTGCTGTTGCGACTGCTGGACGTCGGCATCCGCGTGCCGCCGGTTGTGACCGGGTGCCACAGCTACCTCCTCGAAAACACCGAGATGCTCCGTATCCTCCTCGCGACCGGGATGAATCCCGACTTGCCAACCTGGCAGCGGCGGACCTTTCTGCACGATCTATGCTCTAGTGGCAAGCGCGGCCAGACGTCGGACGCCATCGAGTGCGCGCGGATCCTGCTAGATGCAGGCGCATCGATTTCAGCCAGAGACCAGGAGTACCGTTCGACACCGCTCGCATGGGCAGCCCGGACGAACATGCCGGAGATGGTCGAGTTTCTGCTCGCCTGCGGCGCACCCAGCAATCTCCCCGATGACCCGCCATGGGCCACGCCTCTGGCGTGGGCCGAGCGCCGGGGACACACAGAGGTCGCCGAAATCCTGCGGAATCATGGCGCCTCCAGATAACTGAATCGGCCCGCCGGCGCACTGCTAGTTGGCCGTGATGCTGTCGCTCGATTCTAATTGACGAAAGCCGCGTCCGCTGTATTCGCCCGTATGAATTACAGACCGGAGAGGCGAGGTTCTCTGAACCTGGACGATAGTGGCTGGACCACGCGCCATCCTTCCACTACTTTTCAAAGACTTGGTTTGGCGTTGTCCGGAAGTGACTATGGAGATGACTTCCGCGAAATGCCGATCACGGAAATCATCATGAGCAAGAACTCAGCCAATAAAGCTTGATGCCCGCCCCCCTCGGAGGTAATGTTCATGTGGCTACCGATAATGCCCATTAAAAGGACTGAAAATGAATGATTTAGTAGTGGCGGACCGGGCCGCAGATTGGCGCAGACTGAAGGCTCTGGTCCTGGATAGCGTCTCTTCCCCGATTACGAAGCGCGTCTACAATCTCGGACTTGATGAGTTCTTCGCCTGGTATAGCCAGGAGCCGCGGGCCGGCCTCACGAAGGCCACCGTTAGCGCCTGGCGCGTAGCCCTGGAAGCGCGCGGACTCGGCTCCGTGTCTATCAACGTCCGCATAACTTCAGTGCGGAAGCTGGCGATCGAGGCAGCCGACAACGGACTGCTGGCACCCGAACTCGCCGCCGGCATCTCGCGCGTCAAAGGCGCCAAGTCCAAGGGCGTGCGCGTTGGCAACTGGCTATCGATCCGGCAGGCCCAAACGCTGCTGAACGCGCCGGACGTAACGACCAACAAGGGACTCCGCGATCGGGCCATGCTCGCAGTGCTTCTCGGCTGCGGTCTTCGCCGGTCGGAGGTGGCCGCGCTCACCCTCAGGCACATCCAGCAGCGCGACAACCGCTGGTGCATCGTGGATCTTGTCGGCAAGCACGGGCGCGTGCGTACGATCCCGATGCCCACATAGGTGAAGAGCGCAATCGATGCGTGGACTTCAGCGGCGACGGTCAGCGATGGCCACGTCCTGCGACCGGTTAGCCGAGGGGACCAGATTCGCGGTGAGCGCCTGACGGAGAAAGTCATCTGGCAATTGTTGCGACCGTACGCGGTGGCTGCCGGAGTGCCGGGCATCGCGCCCCACGATTTGAGAAGGTCATGCGCGAAAATGTGCCGCGCCGCCGGCGGCGAACTGGAGCAGATCCAATTACTCCTGGGGCATGCATCTGTTCAGACGACAGAGAGGTACCTAGGCACGAAACAGGATCTGGTCAACGCGCCGAACGATGGGATCAAGTTGAGAGTGGCGATCTAGACGGGCGTTGCATGGGTCTCATCGCTCTTGCCCGCAACGGAAGCCGCGTGTAACGGGCTGCGCAGGATCAGCCTACAGCTTCGGGTCTTTTCCCTGCTCGTCGACGTTAACCAGCAGGGCGCACCATCCGGGCAGTCGTGGGGGCGCAGAGGGGGTGTCGAACGGAGGGCACCTCTCACTGTTAAGTAACTCGCTCCTAACTCCTTGTCTGTGATGTGGTCCGGGTTACACTCTATCCCGACGACTCTCGCTAAGCTGTTCTAGAAGATGCGCATCCCTCTGATCGGTTGCGGAGGGCATTGCCTATTCGGGGTGACGCGTGGGAAGCAGACTTGCCAAGAGCCTTTCTCAAGCCCGTTGGGCGAAATATGGCTTCGCTCTTGTCGCAGCGGTCCTGGCACTTCTGATTCGGTTTCCAATGGCGCCGGCCCTCGGCGTGAAGGCTCCGTACCTTACATTTTTCGTGGCGACCGTCGTCAGTGCGATCCTTGGCGGATTCGGCCCCGGTATCGCGACAACGATGCTGGGAGCGCTGCTTGCCGTTTCCTTCGTTATTCCCGACCCGTTCAGATTCGCCGCCTTTGACGAATATCTAGGTTTGACCCGCTTCATCGTTGGCGGCGTTGTTATAAGCTTTCTCACCGGGCGTCTCACAGAGGCGAGAAGACGCGAAATCGCGTTGCGGCAGCGTTCCCAGCAAACCCTTCTCAGCATTGGGGACGCTGTGATATCCACCGATGACGATAAGCGAGTGCTATTGATGAACCGGACGGCCGAAGAACTGACTGGATGGACTTTAGCCGAGGCACAGGGCAAGACCATCGAGGAAGTCTTTTGGATTGTTCAAGAGGGATCGGAGCCACCCATTCGGGTTACAGTTGAACGAACGCTTCTGACCGCGAAGTCGGCCGAATCCCCTGATCATATGGAATTGATCAGCAGGGACGGGAGCCGTGTTCCGATCGAAGATGCTGGAGCGGCCATCAGAGACGAACATGGAGCCTCTGCCGGGATTGTACTCGTCTTCCGGGACATCTCGCCTCGCCGCGAAGCCGAACGACGTCTGGAAGATTCGGAACGACGGTCTCGCGCGATTCTCGAGAGCATCATGGATTCCTTTGGGCTACTTGATGCGGATTGGCGAATTGTCTATGTCAATCCGGCGGCAGAAAAAATGACCGGACGCTTTGCCCATGAACTTATCGGCAGGAATCTGTGGGAAGTGTTCCCTGGTGCGGTTGGAACGATTATCGAGAGCAGCTTCAAACGCGCCATGGCTGAGCGGACGCCTGTGTCTTTCGAAAACTACTATGAGCATTGGAACCGGTGGTTTGATACCTCCGCTTATCCCTCCGACATCGGGCTCTCGGTCTACTTTCGGGACATAACGGAGCGGAAGCGAGGCGAACAGGCTCTTCATCGGTTGAACCAGGATTTGAAGCAGTTCACTTACGCAGCCACGCATGATCTGCGCGAGCCGCTTCGGATGATGACAATCAACGCTCAAAAGCTCCAGCGTAGACTCGTACCGCAACGCGATCAGCAGAGCTGCCAGTATGTCACCGATATTGTGAGTGGGGGGAAGCGGATTTCGCTGCTGATTGACGGCCTTTTGCAGTTCTCGCGAATAGGCGAGACTGGCAAAGCGGAGCCTGTGCCCGTAGACACAGAAGCTGCGTTCGGCGAGGCCCTACTGGACTTGCAGATCGTAATCAGCGAAACGAACGCCACCGTGGCTCGCTCGAAACTTCCAAACGTCATGGCGGACCACGCACATGTCCGCCGACTCTTTCAAAACCTTCTCGGCAACGCGATCAAGTACCGCAAGGCCAACATTCGATCAGACGTTCGGGTGTCCTCGGAGCGCCAGGGTGACCAGTGCGTTTTTTCCGTTGTGGATAACGGTATTGGCATTGAACGAGAGCACTACGACCATATTTTCGTACCGTTTAAGAGACTCCATGGCCCCGAGATCGGCGGCTCGGGAATTGGCCTTGCGACCTGCAAGCGCATTGTTGAACTGTACGGCGGTCGCATTTGGGTAGAATCCCATCCGCAGAACGGTTCGGCCTTCTTTTTCTCCTTGCAGGCGGCGGAAAAGGTACAGCATGCCAGTACCTAATCGACCATACCGGGTTCTGGTCGTCGAGGATTTTGGGGTCCTGAATGAATATCGGGCGAGCCCGACTCTGTCGTTTGTGCCGATAGTAATTCTCACCTCCTCGGATTCACCGGCCGACCGGCTGCGCGCAAAGCGCATCGGGGTAAACGCGTTTCTGCAGAAGCCTATGACCTTGGAGGAGTTCATCGCGCTCGGCCCGAGGTTCAGGGCGATTCTTCAAAAGGACTACATGTACCCCCCCGAACGACTAGCCCGCAATGAGTTGGCGAAAGCTATTAGATCTGAAGCCGTGTGCCCGCCTGACCGAGAAGGTCGTCTGGCAGTTGCTTTGACCATAAGCGACAACTGCCCGCGTGCCCGGAATTGCGCCCCACGATTTGAGAAGGTCATGCGCGAAAATGTGTAGGGCCGCTGGCGGTGAGTTGGAGCCGATCCAACTACTGCTCGGCCACGCATCCGTTCAGGCGACCGAGCGTTACTTGGGCACAAAGCAAGATCTGGTGAATGCGCCGAATGACGGGATCAAGTTGAAGCTGCCAGTCCAGTCCGATCGACGCACTCGTTCCGCTCCGTTGCGGTGAGGGATTTGACCTCCTTGGCCATCACGCAATCCATTTCGATTGCGCGAAGCCCGTCAATGTCGCGGCAAACCGGCAAAAAATCCACCACTTCGAACCCGTGCGCCTGAAACTCACGCAACGAATCCAGGTACGAAGGCATTCCGTGATAAATCGGTCGGAAGGAAACTTCTGCTTGGAGCGCCAGAATTCTATCGAGCACGCCGGTAGCGCCCGCCCGCACTTCCAGATCGAATCCCTGCGTGTCCAGTTTTAGGTAAATGCGCCGCGAACTTAGTCCTATGGTCAATTCGTCCAGAACGCTATCCAGCCGCCGTACCTGAACCGTTTCTACTCGCGCCACGCGGTTACCCGGGAACCGGAGTCGCGATTCCTCGGTGGGTTCAAGGAAGGAACTGAAGACGTCCTCATCCCCGACATTAATTTCAGCCTGCCCGTCGGCCGCCCCCAAGGCGTAGCGGAAGTAGCTCCAGCGACCCCCTGCGGCGGCGCATATTGCGAGTGCTTCGTAGTTCGCCCCCACAGGCTCGAATGAAAGGATTTGCCCGCTGTATCCGATGGAGCGCAGTAGGGAACCGTACTGTCCCCGGTTCGCCCCAACATCGATAACGCAGTTGATCCCCCGTTTTTCGAAGACCTTTCGAAGGACGTTTCGGCATCGCACCCAATCGTTCGGCCGATGCCGAACGACTTCGTATCCCGCTTTTCTCAGCGTGGATTGAATGAACTTGACGACTTTCCCCGAGTCTTTTAAGCCTTCATCCACTGCGGTCGAAATTGTATCATGGGCCGACGTAAGTCTTCCGACGACAACTTGCAGACAACTTGCAGAATACCTTGAGGAAATGTACGGAGCCGGAACCTTAGCCCTTCTTGGCTAAAGTTGCTGACTGTTTTCTCTTTGGCCGTTTCCCAAGCGGATTCGGAACTGCGTTCTTGGGCACCGTGAGCACCTTCTTGACGAGACGGGCAACAAAGTCAAATCAGTAACGACCGAACGTACATCGACTACACTCGCGAAATCTCAGGCGTGCGGATGTGGCCAGACAAGGCCCAGGCTATAACGCGATCCGGCTCTGAGTCGTTTTGCCGCTAAGCACCTGAGCCCAGGACCGAACGCTACCTGGGCACTAGACAGGATCTGGTCAACGCGCCGAACGATGGGATCAAGTTGAAACTGGCGGTCTAAACACAGGACGGGCCACCGCGAAGGACGCAAACCGTCTTCTACGGAAGGCGAGCGCGCTGGCCTGGAACGCATGAAGGCACTGCGCAATAAACGCTTAGGCTTTGAGCGCTTCGCGGCGAGACTCAACGCGGAACGCATCGCGCCACGCTCAGGTAAGAAGTGGGGCGGCTTCGCAGTCAACCGCATTCTGTCGCGCGGCTAAACGCCACGCCCAGATGGTGGTAGCGTTACTCGATCCTCGTCCGGAACCCTTATCACCATTTGGCGACGTGCGTCTAGGATCACCATATTCTTAATCTGAACGTGTCGTCGGACAAGCCCAAACGCATCGTTCAACTGGCTACACTGGCCGCACAGAATTGAACCGCTTGGGGCTACACTCCAGACCGTGAACGCGTTCTTTGGATCGGTCAGATCAACTTGGTTCTCGGCAGAGGCAAGAAGATCGTTCTTGAGTCGATTGTCTTTTTCCATTTTCCCCAATCCTCCTTCCCCCACCTGGCAGCCGCCGCCGGTCCCTTCACCGATCTTCCCACCTTTTAGATCCTGCTTTGCGAAAACCGAAGAACTCATGCTCGTCAATCCGGTTCTGATGTTCCCCGAGACGCACGGCCCTGCGCGTCCAGAGGATGGCTGCTGGATCGCAAGAGGTCATAGAGTCGGTGTATAAGCCAGGAGCCTATGGCACCAGGCTTTGTTAACTGAGGCCGCCTGAGCTTTCCCGGATCAAGCCAACGACGAACCGATAAAGCCGCTGGATGCGAAAGCGTTCGGCGGCTTATGTGTTTAGCTACGGAAGCCAATTCTTTTGCGCCTCGGTACAACGGTCCCAGCGGAACACCTGCATGTTGGCGCAGTAGTCACAGATCAAGTACAGCGGCACAGGGTGGTTGACGCCCGATCCGGCATGCTCATGACCTATGAGACGTTCCGTATGATTCCGCATTTCATCCCATATGCCCGGAAGGAAGTTAGGAGGGCCGGTGTTAGTTGGGTTCGCTCGTCTGTCGGCGCTCGGCGGTATCACGACAGGTTTATACGCTCCCTTTCCACAATACAGACAACTTTGTGGAAGTCGAAGATCCAATGCTCGACCACCCGCCTCGAATCGATCAATCATCTTCTTCACCTCTGAGGCTAGTTCACCTGCCGTTTGTAGCCGATCGCTCGGCTCGTACCGGACGGTTCTTGAAACTATTTCGTCAGCAAAAGCTCCGGCATGTGCCAGCCGGGGGTTGACCATATCCGCCGCCCTGTCGTTGCCGATCTGGCACAGCACGTGATAAAGCTTGCGATCTTCGGACCCGTAGTCTTGTTCTTCCCGGTCGTATACCCTGCGTGTCAGAAGCCAGTACAGAAGCTTGCCAAGTGAGTAAATGTCCGCCGAAGGCGAAGGGCTTTCAAGATGTCCGTTACGCAACTCCGGCGCACCGAACCAGCGGGCCGTCGCGACTTCGAGAGTTTCCGTCAGCGAGTCTGCGTCAATGCGGAAGCAAAGTCCTAGATCTCCTACAACCGCACGGTCGCCGTCCAAAAAGATGTTGGCGGGTTTTAAATCCCTGTGGATCACGCCTTTGCTCTGAATGTGCGCAACACCATCGCAAATAGTAGCGAAGAGGCGAAACAAAGTCCCAGGGGAACTGGTATCGAGCTTACGCTTTTCCAGCGATCCGTTCGAATAGTAGGGCATCACGAAATATGGATACCCGCTATTGATCGTCCGACCGGAATCGACGACACAAACGACGTTGGGATGGTCGAACGACTTGGATATGTTGATCTCCTCTTCGATCCGCTTCCACCTTGGCGAATCCGGCGTCAGGTTTGCGCCATTCAGTACTTTGGCGACATGCCTCTGCCCGCCAGGATTTTCAAGGTCTTCTACGTGGAAGACTGTCGCTTGTCCTCCTCGTCCTTCAGGTTCTTTCGAAGTATGTTTCCAGCGCGAACCAAAGTCAGGCATACAATTGATGTTGAATTGACCACAGTTTAGCTTGAAGGTTCCTTCGAACTTAGGATTCGCAGGGGTGTAGTGGCGGAACAGGGTGGCTCGCAGGCGCAGTCTCGATCCCACATTCCGCGATCTGCTCCACGCTGGCCCGCCCGATATTCCGCAATATCGGTAGCCGTGACGCGCGTCGCACATGCCGGCCCGAGGGGAAACGGCGTCGCTTCTCGAATCAAACATTCTCGTACCGTCCTGTTTTTCTGCTAAATTGAATCAAAGAGAGGCACTTGTACCCCGTGGACAGGGAGCCCTCGAGCCAAGTCGCGCAAAGCGAACTCCACATCTGATGTCTTTTACTAGTAAGGCTGGGTTCAGAATGCTGCAGCCCGAGTCTCCCCCTATGACAGGAGGGGCTAAGGCGCCAATCAAACTGCTTGGGGCGCCCGACTATAGTGCCAAAGAACGACGGGCGCTGATCGATTTCGTGCTAGCCCTAAGGAAGTCGCTCATTCAGGATTTCCTCAAGCGGGTCGAGCTATCTAGGTCTGGCACGAAGCAGGACCTGCGCGAGAGACTTCAAGATGCTCTCGATAGAGGAGAACTAACCTACGAGCGGCTGGTGGATTTCCTCGACTCCGTGGCCCCCTGGGGGAAGCAGCACGTTTTTCTCTACCAAGGTCCTCGGGGCGATGTTCAGATGTGGAAGGACCCCAGCCACACCCAACATCTCTTGAAACAGCACCGCCTCGGAAAGCTCTTCAACGCCAGACTTCCGCTGATCCTCCCTGAGAAGCTCACGCTGTCCTCGGTCACGCACACGGATGGAAGGCTGCGCGTAACGGCTATCGAAAAGCGAGACTATACCGAACGAACGCCCGAGCACGACGAAGAGAAGGAAGCGGAGGGCGGTGAGAGGATTACCCTCAAGGCCTATACGCACCACGTGACGCGGACGCTCGCTGCCTTCGAGTGGGACCTAAACGCGAACGTCGCGATGCTCCAGATTACCCAGCTACCGGAGGACGGAGATTACGAGAAACTGGCTGAGCAGTTCGCTCAGCTCGTCAAGCCATGGCTCGACATCAAGCTGTTCGGTGCAGCGGATCTGCGTCCGGTGATAGATAAGCTCCACGAGATTGAGAAGAACGGTCAGGCCGAGGCACGTTCTCACGGAATTGATTATCGTTCGCTTCAAGGCAGGCGGGTCTCGGCACGCAGGCCAATCTGGGTCCGCTCCGCCGTCCGGTTGGTTTTCGGATTGCGTTTGACGAGACCAGGACGACTTTCGTTCGGACGGACGTTGTGGAGCGTCCGGACATGGACGAGACCATCAGTGTCCGCCAAAAAATGGCTTCTGCGCTCCGGCGCGGCCCGATGGAACCAAAAGCACTCGCCGTCGAAATCGACGCAAAGGAGGAGACGGTTACGCGAACGGCCCGAAGATACAAGGAGCAGTTCGTCATTCTTGACGGTGGACTGCTCGCCTTGTCTGGGAACGAAGCTCGTGAATGAACGTCGCGGACAAAGTGTCCGGACACGTGTCCGGAATGTCCGGACGGACACCCCCTTTCTATAAGGGGTGTCCGGCGTCCGGAGTGTCCGCCGAGTCCAAAGCAAATATGTGGAGGAAAAGAGGCGTGGTTGGCCGGACAGGTTCGCGTTTCGCCGCGTATATAGTGCTTGAGATCCAAACGGTGCATCCTGTGGCGACTATGGTGGAACCGATGTTCCCAGGCCGTGCCTGTTTGCTTGGAACTTGATCGCGGCTGCGACCACTGAATTGAAACGCTAGACGAACCAATCTCTCAGTCTGTAAAATCAGGTAAAGAGATTCGGTTCGTCGGGCCGGCGTCACGGGGCGCACCTCGCGGAGGACTCCTCAACCGAACCGGGTGAGGCATGCTTTCGCGCGAACCGAAGCCACGAACCCCACATCACGCACCCGTGTGTTTTGTCCACCACCAAAAAACCTCGGCTGGACCAATGCGCTTGAGGGCGAACGAGATGCTGGCCGTGAACTGGCCGATGGCACGAAGGAAACCGGCGAATGCCTAAAGCGATCGGGCGCCCGCGCGTGAACTTCAACCTCGAAGAAATCGAGCGGCTCTGCCAATTCAGCCCAACTGATGAAGAGCTAGCAGCGGCCCTGGAAGTCAGCGCCAAGACGATTCAGCGTAAGAAAGCAGACCCTCTGTTTGCCGAAGCCATGGAGCGTGGCAAAGCCGCGGCCGGATGACCTTGCGCCGCATGCAGATGAAACTCGCCAGCGAAGGCAACGCCACGATGCAGAATTGGCTGGGGAAGCAGCTATTGGGCCAGCGTGACGTGCAGAGTCTGGAAGCCAATGGTGGCTCGACGGGCACCACGATTCAGTTGGTCATTCCCCAGTCCGGCCAGAAGGAGATTGAGGGTGGGCCCGTTTTGGATATCACGAGTCTCATAGAAGACTGTTCCCGATAAATCACTTCGACCCCTTACACGCTGAGGAAACGCGGCCGAACCACCTGGAAACCATCGGGTGGCAAAAGCACACGGTTCGCGGCTTCGTCAGCATTCTCGGCAGCAAGAGCGGGGAGACGATCGAATCAATAATGACTGCTACTAGGCGTTCAGTTTGGGCAACCTCAACGAGGCAATCTCGTACGGCTCACGACAGGCGGCCCCGTGATGACGGTGGTCCGGGTGCATTACTTGCATTACAGCCTCCGAGAAACCGCTTTGGTCATCGACCCTGTTGTGATTGATGTTCTAGGGAAGCAACTTCATCTTGATCACAAAAGGCGCAATTTAGAGTCTGGCCGACAAAGCGTTCGCGGCCTTCCCTAGTCAGCACCCAATCTCGAACAAGCCAAGGAGGATTGTGCCGCATATGGCAACCATGACCGCAGCCAAGGTCTGCAATCCAATCGCCTTGCTGATCCCGGTGAAAACCAGTTACTCGTTGGTTCATGTGTTTCGCGTTTCAATCCACCTTCAGGCTTCGTCAAACGGATAGGAATAGAACGTTCCATAAACGATAGCGTTTGGGTTCGATTCCGCCCGAAGAACCATGTCCTCGATGTCTTCGGGGAGACTCCAGGCCTTGATTCGTTGAGCCAGCGGCTCCGCTTCCTCGATACCGGCCACGTACACGTCCATAGTTGCTGCGATCGTTTCGGCCTTCTCGCGGAATCCTTCGATATCGCAAGCCCAGGTCACTATGCTAGTGAACGCACCCGCCGCACCGAACGCCTTCCGATCGAGAGGCTTTAATTCGACGACCCCAATCCACAGTTCAGGCTGTTGCATTCCCCCCTCGGCACCGATTTCGTGCGAGCGTCCTGTAAAGAAAGGGCACTGAGTTCGTCGGGCGACGCCACTAAGCGCACCTTGCGGAAGACTCCTCAACGAAGCCTCCCACTTCTATGCAGCCGTTGCAGGATCGGATTCCTTCTTGTTTGATTCCACTGATTTTGGCTTCTTCTTGCCTGCCTTACGCTCGTCTCCCTTGTCGCCGGCAACCCCGCCGATTGCCTTTTCAACGATCTTTCCGACTGCCTTCTCTGAGACGCCCTTATGGAGCGCCCTCCTGACGGCTTTATCAATCGCCCGCTCAGCCTTCTTTTTCTTGGCCATTGGATCTCCTGCCCCAGTCTGACATTGTACATGTGACATCCAAGCGCCTTTCAGGTTCTGTCGCCCCATAAAAAGGCTCCCCGCCAGTCAGTTTTTAGAGACTTCAATCGTGCTCGGATGTCCGTCTCGCCATCTCCATCCTCACGATTTGTCGATTCCATCGCGCGAGGGCGCGAAGCGAATCCAGTTCCTCGCTTGTCGGTGGTGGGAAAACCGCGGCGAGTGCTTCATCCAATGCAGAAATACACTCAGCGAAGCTGATGTCGCCGTCGAGAAACAGCTTGATGATGCGCAGGGTCTCTCGCCGGTAGACTTCCATCACCCTACTCGAAGTATGCGCCCAAAGCCCAGGCTCCAGATTCCTTGAAGATTCTGCTTGCTTGTTTCTGGCAACAGAGCGATGAATCGACATGCGCGAAGCACGCGCAGAAAAGGATAACCAGAGACATATGACAAACGCAGAAACCACCACGACCACCAGCACGCCTCCGTTGCGGAACAGGGCGCGCCCGTCGCGCCGGAGAAGCCCTCCTCGAAGAAGGGGGCCAGCTCGAAGAAGAGCGCACCAAAGGCCAAGAAAGCGGCCAAGGCCGCGAAGCCAATGAAGCCCGCCAAGCCAGCCAAGAAAGCGCCAAAACCCGCGGCCGAGCGCACCAACAAAAAGGCCGAAGTCATCGCGATGATGAAGCGCGCGAAGGGCGTAACTCTGGCCGAGATTATGGAAACCACCGGCTGGCCAAAGCATACTGTCAGGGGCTTCGTCAGCATCCTGGGCAGCAAAGGCGGGGAGACGATCGAATCCTCGAAGAACGCTGCGGGGGAGAGGACGTACAGAATCGCGAAGTAGCCCGCCCCTCGTTTCCCATCACGCCGCTCCTGGCAACCAGCCCTGGGGCGGCGTTTTTGCTTGTGGCGCAATGTCGCGAACGCATAGCCAACCTCGCGCCACACGCGCGCAACGTGGCGTCGTCGGGCCACCCGGCGGACTATTGGCGCACCTTGGCGCCTCGCGCGTTTGGGCGATAACTCGGACTAAGTGACGTCACGGACCGGTCACGTCACGGAAAAGTGGCAGATTTTGGTCGAAATTCGACGCCATGCCGTCCTGGCCGGCTGCTTGCCAAGCTCTGCAAGTGCATCATGTTCTTGGAGTTGCGGGCAAGACAGGCGAATGGACCCCGCAGCGCGGAAACAGCCGGCTACTCGGACAAAACCCCCGTTTTTCGAGATTGTCGCTCGATCAGTCTTCTGGTCGTGTGTAGGCTTGAAACGCGACAGTCAGGCGTTATCCTTGATGCAGCCAAGATGTCCGAGCTAGTCCAAATCGATACCCAGCTTTCAAAGTCCAACACCGCGACTCGGTCACTGGTGGGCCGTTCCGCTACCGTCTTCTGGCTTCAGGGAATCACCCTCGTATGGATGCTGGCCGAGTGCGGCCTGTCACTCTATGCCGCAGCGGCGGCACAGAGCCCCGCGATGCTAGCGTTCGGCTCCGATAGCTTCGTGGAGCTATTGTCCGCAGGAGTGGTTCTTTTACAGTTCTTGCCGCGGGTTTCCATTTCGGAACGGAGTGCAGCTCGCGCCGCTGGCGCGCTGCTGTTCGTTCTCGCCCTTATCGTCTGTGTCATGGCCACGGTTTCCTTGGCGCTACGCCTGCGCCCCGAGACGAGTCGTCTCGGTATCGGAATCACCTTGGCTGCTCTAGTCGTGATGCCTATTTTGGCTGCACTGAAGCGCCGGGAAGCATGCCGCAGCAACAATTCTGCTCTCGCTGCCGATGCGGTGCAGTCGGCCACCTGTGCCTATCTGGCCGTTATTGCCCTAGCGGGCCTCGTTAATCAACGCTCTCTTCCACATCGCTTGGTTTGATTCACTTGCCGCACTGGTGGCCATACCGTTGCTCCTGAAGGAAGGCCGGGCAGCCTGGTACGGTAAGGCTTGCGGTTGCTGTTGAGTTGCACGCCGTGGATTCAATCTGACACAGCAGCGGTTTTCTGGTTGTCTGGCCGCCGATCAGTCCTCAAACATTCGGAGCCGTTCATGTTCCAGACCCTAACCCTGTGGAATGGCTGCCGTTCGCGCAGAAACGCGCCCTGTGGCGCCGATGCCGTCGGACTTGGGGAAAGGTGGCTGCGGGCCACGACGAACGCCCGTTTGGCGCTAGCGCGTAGCGCGCGCAGATTGGTTCTGCTTCAGGACTCGTGCCACAGACTCCAGCCGCCAGGACGTGCCCGCCGGGTTCGGTACGCTCGTCGGTTCAGGGCAGTGGCGATCCCGCGCAGGGGCATGCCGTCGCTGCGCAAACGCCGAATTTCCGCCAGCGCCTGTTGCTCACCAGGATCTGGTTCCAGGTGCTGCCCGTCATCCGCGAGGCGGTAACCGAAAGCCAAATTGCCAACCCGCTCGCCCTTGCGGCGCTTGTGGCTCAGCGCGTCGCGCGTGCGCTCGCCAATGGCTTCCCGCTCCCACTGGGAAACGGCGGTCATGATGTTCAGCACGAGCCGGCCAGCGGCCGAGCCAGTGTCGAGTGACTCCGCGACAGATACGAGGGCCACGCCGCGGCGCTCAAAGCGCTCCAGCAGCGTGCAGAGGCCTTGACGCTCCGGGTAAGCCGATCCAGCTTCGCGACGATAACGGCCTTGATCTCACCCGAGTCAACGAGTGCCAGTAGCCGCGTCATGCCGGGCCGGTTCAGAGTCTTGGCTGACTCGCCGCCGTCAACGATGATGTCGATCAACTCGGCGCCCTGTACCACTGCCATGGCGCGAATCTTCTCGGCCTGAGCGTCGAGGGAAACGCCTCGATCCGCCTGTTTGTCTGTAGAAACGCGAATATATATCCAACGGTTTTCATCAGTGACATGTTGGGCCATGTGCGCAACGGAATTCAAGTGAATTGGAGCCGAAAAACGGCATGGTAGGCCGAGCGAAAAGCGCGATACGATAGCCTGATCGAGATGTGGCGCCGTCGATTGGCCTGGCTCATTTGCCGTTCGCCCTATTTGTACTTGTTGCGCGTGCCTTTCCTCATCGGCGCTGCGCTTGTCCTACTGCCACTGATCGCACTCCGAACGGATGCGAGCGCGCTGCTGGCGAACCTCTTTGACGTGGACTATACAGGAGTCGTCTGGGTAATGACGATCTCGCTCTTCGCTTCCTGGACCGTAATGGTCACGGGATGGATGATCGTGCTGTATGGGGGGCGCCGCTTTAAGGTCCCACGTATCCACATCTGCTTTCCACCTCGGCCAATCCACGTCGCTCTCTTCAGCTTGCTCGCGCTCCCCAACGTGATCGGGAGCATTGCTTGGAGTGTTTCTCAATCGAAGTCATCGATCGGAGCTTCAGTTCTATACGCGCTGGGCGGGGCCGCGATCTCCATCTACGCACTCTACCGACTGCTCATGTTTGTCAGCACGTTGAGTGGTGTGGCCGACTGGATCACTCCTCTAGCACGATTGGGGGCGGGCTATACGGTATCGCCGAAACATGCGGCAAAGGACTTGGCTCTTGAGTGGCGCAGCATTCCGGTGAATAAATTCGGCCGACCGATTTATCGGGATCCTGATCGACCGCCAGGCTGGAAGACAGGACGGGTTCTCCTGCCTGGGCACGCTCTTGCACTTGCCTCGAACATCGGCTTTTTCATCGTGTATCTGACGATTGGCATCGGTAAGTGGGTCTACATAGGAAACCGCCCGATGGTCCCCACCCTTTGCTTTATGATCCTGTTGAGTACCGTCCTGTGCTTCGCGTTGGCAGGGATGACATTCTTCTTCGACCGTTACCGGATTCCCATTTTGTTACCCTTGCTGCTGCTTTGCGTGGCGACGTCACAGTTCTCGCGCTCCGATCATTTTTTCGGCGTTATTGGACGCGATGCGAGTGGAGGGTTTACAGTTTCGCCGGCTGATGCGCTTCGCGCCGGCGGGCGAAGCAGTGTCGTTGTTGTGGCTGCAAACGGGGGTGGCATCCAAGCCGCTGCATGGACAGCTCAGGTACTCACGGGGCTGGAGCAAAAATGCCGAGATGAGGTTCCACGTGGTTGTCGGGATTTTGCTGGGTCGTTGCGTTTTATCAGTTCCGTTTCGGGTGGAAGCGTTGGTTCCATGTACTTTGTCAACAGCTATGACGAGAAGACACACAGACCGCCGGCTGACCTTTCCCCAGTTCGCGAGCGAGCCCAGGCTTCGAGCCTGGACGACATTGCTTGGGGATTATGTTATCCAGACCTCTGGCGGACGGTTTTGCCATCGTTTTGGAAAGGCGTGGACCGTGGGATGGCCCTCGAGAACGCATTAACGCGAGAAAACAGCCTTGCGCGACCGCTTTCCTCCTGGCGGGCGGGCGTTCGAGACGGATGGCGACCCGCTACGGTGTTTAACGCGACCGTCGTCGAAACCGGCGAACGATTGTTTCTTTCTACAACGGACAGCCTAGCGCGGCCTGGAGGAGGCGACCTGTATGGCAAGAACTTCGCCACAGGAAAAGACGTCAAGATAGTGACCGCCGCCCGCCTGTCCGCATCTTTCCCTTTTGTTTCTCCGGCAGCACGTGCCGACCTGCCGGGGCCGCGCCTGCATGTCGTTGATGGTGGTTACTACGATAACTACGGCATGTCTACGCTCGTAGAATGGCTGGACGAAGCGCTGTCGGCACCTGACAATCCAATCAAGCGGGTGATGGTGATTGAAATCCTCGGTGCACCCAATGACACCCAAGCTCGGGCTAAGTCGCACGGCTGGTTTTATCAGGCTTTAGCCCCGATCGAGGCGATGCTCAACGTTCGAACCGCGGCGCAATTCGCGCACAACCAGGAGGAGTCGGATTTGCTAAGAAGACTTTGGAAAACGAATGAAGGCCGATCAGTAACGATAGAGCGCACCACCTTTCAATTTTGCGGTTCGAAGCCACCCCTTTCTTGGCACCTGAGCCCGAAGCAGAAGGGGGCCGTCGCCGATGCATGGAATCGAGAAATCAAGAGCGAGAAGAACTGGCTGCGGGTTGTACGGTTCCTGGCAGGCGACACCACTCTTCCAGAATCGACCGCCAACTTGTGTGTGGAGTCCGAATAGGTTAGCCGACATTTCTGCCTGGTGGGCGAGGCACTTCTACGTGTCGCCGACGCGGCCAAACTAGCATGCTCACAGCGGTTGGCAATCTATATCCCCTCGCGGAGGGAGATGAACAACCCGTGCAGGCTCTAAGGTACGAATAAGCACTTTCGGGTCTAGCGTCGGAGCGGCTACTGGATTCCCTGCGCCACGGCGGCCGCGATTTTGCGGCTCAGACGACGGATATGCTCACGCACTTCGGCTACGTCAACGGTTTCGATTTTACGATCCTCCATGATCACGCGGCCTTGAACGATGGTGGTACGGACGTCATGAGCGCTGGCCCCATAAACAAGGGTGGAGTAAACGTCGTAAAACGGCGTCATCGTCGTGGCATTTCGGTCGAGTACGATGAGGTCTGCGAGCTTGCCGGTTTCGAGCGAGCCAATCCTATCCTCCATGTGCAGGGCCCGGGCGCCCCCGATAGTGGCCATTTCTACCACGTCGACCGCGGGCATGATGTTGCGATCGTGGTTCCAGAGTTTCTGGACCTTTGCGACATAACCGAGCTGTCCGATGATATCGAGGGTATTCCCACTCATAGGTCCGTCTGTGCCAAGTCCGACGCGGACGCCTTGAGTGAACATCGCCCATGCGGGTGCGACGCCTTTCGCAGACTTGATATTGGACACCATGTTGTGTGCGACGCCAACGTCCCGCGCTTTGAGCAGGGCGATGTCGGAATCTGTGGTGAAGATGCAGTGAGCGGCCACGAGGCGTTTGGTGAGTAGTCCGATGGAATCAAGGTATTCGATCGGCGTTTTATTGAAGTCCCTCTTGACGTCTGTCACTTCGTAGGGCATCTCGGCAACGTGCATCAGGATCGGTACGTCCTGGGCGTCGGCTTCCTTTTGGATCATGCGCAGGTGCTCTGCATCGACGGTGTACGGTGCATGTGGCGCGAATGCCGGCGTGACCAGCGGGTCGCCGCGAAACCCTTGAATGAACTTCTGGGCATATTCAAGTCCGCCGTAAGGCTCTTTTGCGTCAGGTGCCGCCGCATTGAGGATGGTCTCGCCAAGAATGCCCCGCATCCCCTATTTTCTGCGCGCCACGTGCCACTTCATCCTCGAAGTAGTACATGTCCGCCATTGTGGTCACGCCACCTTCGATCATCTCGACCATTCCATAGAGCGCCCCCCAATAGACAATCTCACGATCGACTAGCTTGTGCTCCAGTGGAAAGATGAACCGCTGAAGCCGATCGGGCACATCATCGCCGAGGCCGCGGAAGACCGTCATCGAAGCGTGTGTATGCGTATTGATCATCCCGGGCATGACAATGTCGCCAGCAGCGTCGATGATCTTCGCTGGAACATAACCGCTGGTGATCGAGTTTGGGCCAACCGCAACGATATGCCCATCCTTAATGGCGACCGCGCCGTCCGCGTAGATCGCCTTCGAGGCGTTCATCGTAACCACATGACCATGAGCGACGACGAGATCGGCGGACTGCGCGGTGGCTGCGTCGGTGGTGTCCAACGCGATGGCGAGGAGGACCCAGGCGGCGAACAGAATCGAGAGAACTGTGTGCTTCAGGGCAGTCCGGTACGGTGGATGTGTTCCTTGCATTGTTACAACAAATAGCAAGACGCGCGGGCCGTCGGGCGAAGCGAAGTGTGACCAGGGAGGCGGGCGCTGAGCGCGGACGCGGATCGGTTAGCGCGTGCCGTCGAGATATCTCATCCAAATCGAATAGAGCCGACTGTTTTCATCAGTGACATGTTGGGCCTATGAACGCGACGGAATAGCTTCCAGACTATGGCCTGTTAGTAAGCGCCGTCACCCGGCTCACACCGAGGGGACAGCCTCGACGCACAGAACGAGGCAGGTGATGTCGTCGTATTGGGGGGCGGCACCGGCAAAGCGATCCACGGAGTCAAAGATGAGCCTCAGACTGGCCGCCGCACTGGTAGTTCCAAGCCCGGCAACCAGCCTTGCGAGGCGGTCCTCGCCGTACTCCGCGCCCGATTCGTCCAGGGCTTCGATGACACCATCAGTGAAGATAATAAGGTATCTCCTGGATGGAGTTCGGTGGCCCCACTCTCGTAGCGGGACATAGTGAAAGCGCCGAGTGGAAGTCCGCCATCTTGCAAGTGTTGGAGAAGCGCACCACCGCTTCTGACGAGGATGGGCGGGTTATGGCCAGCGTTCACCCAAGTAAGAGCGTGCGTAGCCGTGTCCAATTCCGCGATAAACGCCGTGATCAGATTTCGCCCCTCGCCGCTGCGCTCACACATGGAAAGATTGAGCCTTGTAGCCAGCTCTATCAGGGGCACCGGGTCGGCTGCGAGGGTGTGGAAACCCGTCTGGACGGCAGCCATCAACAGTCCAGCCGGGATCCCTTTGCCCGCGACGTCGGCGACGATTAGCAGCAGGCGGGAAGCGTTTGTGTTCGGCCGCAGGAAAGCGTCATAGTAATCGCCGGCGACGGTGTTGGCCGCTTTCGTGGCGAATGCGATATCGAGTCCAGGGAGGGCGGGGGGGTTTCTCGGGGAGGAGCATCCGCTGGATGTCGCGCGCGATCTCCAAGTCGCGCTTGAGGCCCACACGATCGGCCAACTCGAGCACGAGCAGCACCAGGAGGATCAGCGCCGATGGCGTTGAATTGAGCGAAATGTGGAGGCCTGAGTTATCCGAATACTCAAACGAAGGGATCACGAACAGTACGAGCGCGAGCAACAATAACAAGCGCCGCACGGGCGTGAGGCGCTTTTACATCGCGCCCGCGACCGCAGCAAAAACCCGGCGGCGGCCTTTTCGCCCAGACCACTCCTCGCGGAGGTTGCGTCCGGTCTCGGCTGAATAGAGGCTTAGGCTACTGCGAGTCTCCCGCCGGAACTGAGCCCAGAGCTGCTCGGCATTTAGGCCGTGACTGGTGCGTTGCCAGAAAGAGCCTAGCTTGGCCACACTGAACCGAGAATTCCCTTTAGCCATATAAGCCTCAAGGTAGCGTACAAGCATCTTTTTTCGGCACACCACGAGTTGCATTCCGAGTCGACCTAGACAACCGTTTCCAGTTGGCCCATAGTTGAACGAGGGCCCGGTTCGACAGGCGAGCGCAAAGCGCATCCGGCGAAAGATCCCAAATTCCAGTTGCAGCAGGTGCACGGATGAACGATCTTGACGTGTGCTCGTGGCCCATTGACAGGCTGATTCCATACGCTCGTAATAGTCGAAAGATTCCGGAGCGCGCGGTTGACAAAGTCACCGCATCGATCAAGGAGTTCGGCTGGCGCGTTCCCATCGTTGTAGACAAAGATGGCGTGATCATCTGCGGCCATACCCGGCTGCTCGCTGGAAAGAAACTGGGGCTCCAGCAAGTGCCGGTGCACATTGCCGATAATCTGACGCCAGCCCAAGTCAAAGCCTATCGCCTGATGGACAATCGCAGCCATCAGGAAACTGACTGGGACCTGGAACTCCTAGGACCGGAATTCGAGGAGTTGCAGGGCCTCGGGATCGACTTAAGTTTGACCGGCTTCGATGGTCACGAGATCAACCGGTTCCTTTCCGACCCCGGTGACGACGACCGCGCCAATGCCACAACGCCGGTGCCCGAGAATCCCGTTGCGAGGCTTGGCGACCTGTGGGTCCTAGGGAAGCATCGTCTCGTCTGTGGGGACTGCACGCAGGCCGAAGTTGTCGCGCAGCTGCTGAGCTCGCTGAAGCCGCACCTGATGGTGACGGACCCGCCTTACGGGATCGAACTCGACTCCGAATGGCGTGATCGAGCTGGATTAAATGGTTGCGGGCCGGCTGAATCGAGCTACATGAAGCATCGCACCTCCGGCCACACCAATACGTCGATCTCGTCTGACACGCGGGCCGATTGGTCCGAAGCCTTCGCTCTCGTGCCGGATCTTCAGGTTGGCTACGTCCGGCACGCATCGAAGTTCACGAGCGAAGTCCTCGCCGGGCTCCTCCGTATCGGCTTCTTACACCACCAACAGATCATTTGGAACAAGGGCCGCACCGTCTTGACCCGCACCCACTATTGGTTTCAGCACGAGCCCGCCTGGTATGTCAGAAAGAAGAGTGCTCCGTGGTACGGAAAAGCCGGTGACAAATCTACCGTTTGGGATTCACCCTCGCCGAAGTTCATTATGGGTGGCTCGAAGGAAGCGAAATGCGATCACCCAACACAGAAGCCCATCGAACTAATGCGCCGCCCGATCCTGAATCACACCAAACGTGGCGAGGCGGTCTACGATCCGTTTCTCGGTAGCGGGACCACACTCATCGCGGCTGAACTAACCGGGCGCGTCTGCTACGGAATCGAGCTTGATCCGAAGTATGTCCAGGTCATCATCGAGCGCTGGCAGAACTTTACGGGCGAGCAGGCAACTCTCGGCGGCCAGACGTTCGCACAGGTCAAGGACGCGAGGCTAGGAGTCGCGGCGTGAATGGACCGCTGCCGCCGCGAGATCGCGGAGATCGAAGCGCTGATCTGGGCCGGCCATCCCGATCTACATGGATTGCTTCTCGGGCTTTCAGACTGGAGCGCCGAGTTGCGTCTGCTAGGAGAAAGGTGACGCATGGCGCGGCCTGAAACGAAGATCGATGTCGTGGAACTCGAAAAGCTCTGCACCATGCAGTGTACTGACGACGAGATCGCGGCATTCTTCGGTGTGAGTAAGAAAACAATCGAGCGCCGACGTAAGGTGGCGCGGTACCGCGAGATCATGGACAACGCCAAGGCCAAGGGCCGGGTCTCGGTGCGCCGCTGTCTGTTCCGCCTAGCAGCCAACGGCAACGTCGCGGCGGCGATCTTCCTGTCGAAGAATCTGTTGGGCTATAGAGACGTGTTGAGCAACGAGCACAGTGGCCGGCCCAAGCGCCCCTGACTATCACGGTCAAGCGGGAAGATATCGCGTAAAATCGTGATGATCAATGCCCAAAAGCACAATCAGCTTCGATACCGTGCGAGATATAGCACTCACGCTACCTGGGGTGGAGGAGAGCACTGCGTATGGAGTTCCGGCGCTGAAGGTCAATGGAAAACTCATGGCGTCTGTCCCGGCTAATCGCTCGGCCGAACCTGCGTCTCTCGTCGTTCGTGTGGATCTCGACGACCGCGCCGAATTGCTCGCTGGCGACCCCGCTGTTTACTACGTGACAGACCACTACGTCGGCTACAGCGCCGTGCTGGTTCGCTTGTCTCGCGTAACTCCTGATGCACTGCGAGACCTGCTCGGTATGGCCTACAAGTTTGTGACCCGCAAAGCCGCGCCCCGTTTACCAGCGCGGAAGCGACGCTGACGTGATCACACTCGCATAGATGTGTGCCGTAAGGCGACAATTCTAAGAAAGTAGCTACCGATATTGGCTGATAACGCCCGCAGGAACTGGAGGGTCTGCGAGGCCATGCGAGTCGTGAAGAAGGCCCGCTGTCGTGGTGAGGGCAACCTCGACCCCGCTCCAACCACGATTGCTCTCATCTCGTAGGGTCAGTCGCTCGATTTCTGAGGACGACAAAGTTCATACTGCTTAGGTTTCCAACGACCGCAATTTCCGCGAAAATAAGGAACTGTGTTGCTGGACGTGAAATCGCGGCTAATCCGGTTGGCGGTTGTCAGCATGATCGCCGGTGCGGGAATTGGGCTGCTCGGCGCCGCGTTTCGCGCCAGCATTATCTACACCGACGGTTTGCGTCTGTCCATGATAGGGGCCGCTCGTACTCATCCATACGCCGGTTGGCTGATTCCCACTCTCATTGTTGCCATGGCAACCGCCCTGGCTCGATATCTCGTAGTGCGGTATGCGCCCGCCGCAGCCGGTAGCGGCATCCAAAACGTCGAGGCCTATATTCGGGGCAAAGTGCCAGCCGGTTCTCCCGCCATCATTCCTGTTAAGTTCTTTGGGGGCGTCCTGGCCATTGGCTCCGGGCTGGCGCTGGGTCGAGAAGGCCCAACGGTTCAGATGGGCGCCACGATCGGAACCATCGCCGCGAACGCGCTCGTGAAGGAGGAAGCCGACCGCCGGGTGGTCGCTGCCGCCTGTGCCGGCGCTGGCTTGGCCGTTGCTTTCAATGCTCCGGTCGGAGGCTCCGTTTTCGTTTTTGAGGAACTCACCACCAGCTTCAGTCATGATCTTCTCGTCGCCACGCTGGGTGCGGCAGCCGTTGCCGTGGCCGTGATGCGGCATTTGCTGGGGAACCGCTTAGATTTCGTGGTCATACCGGGCGATGCGGGGTCTCCACAGCATACGCTCTTGCTTTTCCTTGTGCTCGGAATCCTGCTCGGCGCTTTAGGAGTGCTTTACAACGCCACGATTCTCGCCAGCTTGAACTTCTTCGACCGTTTCCCAAGGTTACCTACGGTCGCCCGAGCTGCGTTGATTGGAGCAGGCGTCGGGCTGCTATCGTGGTTCCACCCCAATATTGCGGGAAGCGGCGAGGCCGTCACCCAAGCCGTCTTTTCAAATTGGGTTACCGTTGGAACCTTGGCAGCGGTGTTCCTAACACGGTTTCTAATAGGGCCTTGGTCCTACGCCGCAATGACCCCAGGGGGTCTTTTTTCTCCGCTGCTGGTTGTGGGAGCCACCTTTGGTGCCCTGTTTGCGGCCGCACTGAATTACGTTGTTCCAACGCTGGGGCTATCACTCGTCTCATTCGCCGTGGTCGGAATGGCGGCACTATTCTCTGGCAGCGTCCGTGCGCCGCTCACCGGTATTGTCCTGGCTGTAGAGATGACGGGCCGGGGAGACCTCATCCTGGCTATGCTCGCCGCGGCACTGGGCGCCATGGTTGTCGCTGCCTTGCTCAAATCCCCACCTATCTATGAGAGTCTTGAGGAACGCTCGCTTGCGAACGCGGTCCCGGGGAAAACTGCCATCTAGGTTTTTTGGAGGGCTCTGTGAATCAAGACCCTGACTTACTTCGCCAGCGCATGAGGACGCCTCGCGCGGCAGCCATCGCCGGCATCGTGTTTTCTTTGTTTTTTATGACCAGCCTGGTCATGATCTGGGTTTCTATTCCCGACAATCCACTGGGTCCGGCGGCTGAGGTGATCAGCCATTTGAGGGCGTTGTCCTTCTCGATGAACCTGGTGCCATTCGCCGGTATCGCTTTCCTGTGGTTCATCGCCGTGGTGCGCGACCGGTTAGGAGAAAGGGAAGACCGCTTTTTTGCCACCGCATACTTCGGCAGCGGGCTATTGTTCATTGCCATGGTGTTCACCCTCGCAGCCATGGCAGGAGCGACCATCAGAGTACTAGACAGCGGATCGGAGAGCTTGATCCAAAGTGGCGCCTACCTCCTCGCTCGCGCCGAAATCGCCGACCTTATGCACATTTATGCGATGAGAATGGCAGGGGTGTTCATGATCACGACTTCCACTATCTCTCTCAGAACCCGGGTCTTCCCACAATGGATGGCGTTGCTTGGCTATGTGCTGGCGCTGGTGCTCCTGCTGAGTGTCGGGACGATTGAATGGATTCCACTAGTATTCCCGCTTTGGGTGCTCCTGATCAGCGTATATATCCTGGTTCAAAATCTTCACAGACAGTCCGGGGCCTCAGCGTAAGAAGGCCATGACGTGCGATTCGATGCCGGCGCAGTATACCAAGCCCTACGTAAACGCCGAATAGGAGGGATTGCCGGAGAGATTGCCGGGCAGCGGCCGACCATGCGTTTTGTTCCGACCAAGACGGAAGAACAACTGGATCTGCAGGCGGTGCGTCGTTTGCGCGAGCGCCCAGCTGCCTACCGATAATACAAATTAACGCCCCGCTTCCGGATTCGAGGCATAGCCTCGGCAGACGCTCTCCGGATTGGCGGAAACGTCCCGGGTTTGTCTGTATTTTGCCAACGAACAGGGCATTGTTTCCGTCAAAGGAGGACCATGGGTATCGCCAACACCTTGCAAGACATTCGATATGCGATTCGGACGCTTTCGAAGTCGCTTCTTTTCGTGGGCGTCGCGATTCTATCGCTCGCTTTAGGCATAGGTGCGAACACCGCTATTTTCTCGCTCATTGACCAGCTGCTACTCCGGCTGTTGCCAGTTAAGAACCCGCAAGAACTGGTGCTGCTGACGGGAGAAGGTGAGCACTACGGCGGCAATAACGGCCCGAACCGGCTTGCCTACCCCATGTACGCGGACATTCGCGACCGGAACGGCGTGTTCAACGGAATGTTCTGTTCGTCGGAAATCGACATGAGCGTCACGTTCGCGGGGGGAGGCGCCGAGCACGCGGTGGGCGAATTTGTCTCCGGCAACTATTTCCCGGTGCTCGGCGTGGGCGCCGCGACTGGCCGCGTGTTCAACGCCCGCGATGACCTGGAGCAAGGCGGCCACCCGGTGGCGGTGTTGAGCTACGACTACTGGAAGAGCCGTTTTGGCTTAGACCCGGCCGTCATCGGAAAGAAGCTCCTGATCAACGGATATCCGTTTACGGTGATTGGTGTCAGCCAAGCCGGGTTCGACGGCACCGACACCGGCCATGCGCCGCAAATTCGCGTTCCGATGATGATGCGCAAGCAATTAGAGCCCCTCGACTATGCCGGCCTGAACAACCGCCGGATGCGCTGGGTCAGCACGTACGGCCGCCTGAAACCGGGAACGTCCATGGACCAAACTAAAGCCGGCTTGCAGCCGTTGTTTCATCAGATTATCAACGCTGAGGTTCAGGAAAAGCCATTCGCCCATGCGTCCCGCCATTCCAAAGAGGGCTTCCTGCGTATGTGGATGAACCTCACTCCCGCCGCGAAGGGACAATCGCAGCTTCGCCGCCAGTTCTCAAAGCCGCTGATTGTGTTGATGTGCCTGGTGGGGCTGGTGCTATTGATCGCCTGCGCGAACGTGGCAAACCTGCTGCTGGCCCGCGCGACAACCCGTCAAAAAGAGATTGCGGTGCGGCTTGCACTGGGCGCCGGACGCTCGCGCATACTCGCCCAGTTACTGACGGAAAGCCTGGTTCTGTCTCTGATGGGCGGCCTATTCGGTTTGGCGCTGGCCATTTGGATGGACCGCACACTGCTTGGCTTTCTCCCCCATGAGGGCACTCCTCTGACACTCTCGAGCGCGCCCGACTGGCGAATCCTTCTCTTCAATCTGGCCGTGTCTCTGGCCACCGGAATCATCTTTGGCCTGGCGCCCGCCCTCCAAGCGACCAGACCAGAGATCGCATCAACCTTAAAGGATCAAGCGTCGGGTGTTGTGGGCGGAGCGTCCGTGCCGATTCGGAAGGCTCTGGTGGTGGCGCAAGTTGCGTTGTCGGTGCTGCTTCTGGTGGGAGCCGGGCTTTTCATTCGCAGCCTCCAGAATCTTCGCGATCTGGATCCTGGATTCCGCACGAAGAACCTGCTCGCCTTCGGCATCGATGCGCCCCTGAATGGGTACCCGGAGGCACGCAGTCTTCAGTTGTATAAGGACCTCCTGGGACGGCTGAATGGGCTGCCCGGCGTTCAATCCGCGAGCCTCGCTGTGATGCCGCTGCTGCAGGGAGACGAATGGGACAACTGGGTCACAGTGGAAGGGTACACGCCGAAGGCGGATCGCATCCCGGACCCGCACATGAATTACGTCTCTCCCGGGTACTTCAAGACGCTGGATGTGCCCATCCTGGTGGGCCGTGATTTTGAGGATCGGGATGAACGCGGAGCCCCGGAGGTCTGCATTGTGAACGAGAAGTTCGCGAAGCGGTATTTCGGGACCATCAATGCGATTGGCCGCCACATCGGAATGGGCGGCGATCCGGGTACCAAGACACCCATCACCATTGTTGGCGTCGCGCGAGATACGAAATATGAAGGCATGCGGGATGAAATGCCGGAAGAAGTCTTCCAGCCATACCGGCAAGTTTCATTCGTGCTTGGCATGAATGCGTACGTCCGCACCGTGGGCGACCCCAATCCGATATTCGATTCGATCCGCCGAACGGTTCGAAACGTTGATCCCAACCTTCCGGTCACCGATATGCGCACCGTCGAGAAGCAAGTGGACCTCTCGCTAATGACGGAGCGCATGGTGGCGACTCTGTCCGCGGCATTCGCGCTGCTGGCCACACTGCTGGCTGGAATTGGGTTGTATGGCGTCATGGCGTATATGGTGACATGGCGCACGCGCGAGATCGGCATTCGAATCGCGCTGGGCGCTTTCACGCAGGACGTGATCTGGTTGGTGATGCGGGAAGTCCTGATTCTTTTTGCTTTCGGCATGGCGATCGGGCTACCGACGGCGTGGGCGCTCTCGCGACTCCTGCAAACGCAATTGTACGGTCTGACCCCCAACGATCCGGCGACGATTCTTGGGGCTGCGGTTGGCATCGCGATTGTGGCCCTGATAGCGGGGTATCTACCTGCAAGGCGCGCCACCCGGGTTGATCCGATGCGAGCCCTGCACTGGGCATAAGGCTTCGTCTTCAGCGGCCTGGGAAACGCAGGTTGCAACGGCCTGCGGAAGTCGCTTAGGATAACACGTCATATCGTTCCGATTTGACTGTGTAAGGAACTGCGATCTGGCTGCTAGCGGGAAGGGCTCTTATCGGTTAGCCTCGGGTAGATGTCCCACAATGAGACTTCGGGCAACGGCGACCGCTTCATCGGGTAGCGCGTGATTCGCCAGTTTACTCGGTCAAACGTCCACTGCAGCCACGCAGCGTTGACAAATTGAGCACCAAGGCTCAATAAGCTAACCTCAGTCATGGCAAATATCGGTGCGATTCTCTTGGCCAAATCGGTCACTTCGGCGTTCGACGGGGCCCGTGTGCTGTTCCTCACAGGTGCAATTGAACGGGACGAGGACTCCGAGAAATTTCGCCTTTACTCATCGCCTTCGAACAAAAGATCGTTTTTTCTAGTAGACACAAACTCGGTCGCCGGGGATGTTTATGAATGGACGGCTGAGGAGGTTGCGCAGGGCCCATCCCCCACTGGACAGAAGATGTATACCGTTCCGATCGTATGCGGAAGCGTTATCCAATCCGTGACAATTGAAAACATCAGATTGGGCTGCGCGGCCTTTGGTTTGACGGGGGACAGAGCACAAATCCTGTGGGCACAGTCCTGCCTGGCCCGAGTGCTCGATCCCTCGATAATGCAGGACGGAATCTTGGGACCGAACACTCGGGCGGCCATCATGCAATTTCAGCAGCAGCAATCGTTGCCACCAACGGGTATGCTGGATCCGGAAACGCTGGCCGCATTGCGGGCGGCCTGCAGCGGGAAGATGCCGACTCCATGAATGACGGAGTCGTTTACGCATGAATGGCTGGTCGCGTCGTCGATTCATGCTGATTGAGGCCCCGCCCTCCCTTACAGCTTCCGCCGGCCGCTGGATCAAACGGCGTTCGAGGAGATGTTGAGCCCAGGAGGTTCGACGGACCAAGATCATGGACCAGAACCCGACTTGCCCGTTCCTTTGAAAGCCGGCGAGGAATGCTTGGTTCCTGCCGGAGTCTTAGATCGGAACGGGCGAGACGCGGGAGACGCAAGCCGATTGTAGGATTGGTCGAGGGGACGATTCAGCGTGATTAAGACTCTAATTAAGGCACTGTCTGCAAAGGCTGGCCTGGGGATTTTCAACCTTCGGAATCGGTATGCACAGGATGGACTCTTCACCGTTCACAGCGATCATTTCCGCGCAGATCCCGGCTTCCTGGCTGCTTACGGACGTGGACTGCAAGCCAGTCACGGCGTCGACCCGGGTTTTGAGTGGCGAGTGCACGTTGCTCTCTGGGCCGCCCTAACGGGCCTACACGTGGAGGGTGATTTTGTTGAGTGTGGCGTTAACGCCGGCTTCGTAAGTTCGGCAATCATGAAAAGGCTGAACTGGAACACGCTTGGTAGACGCTTCTATTTGATCGATACGTTTACTGGACCCGTTTTCGGGCAGTATTCGCAGGCGGAGGTCCAGAACGGAAGGCTCGTAGTCGCGAAGCATGCCCTTGAGGCGGGTGCATACGTCACCGATATCGATCGCATTCGGACCAATTTTGCCGAATGGCCGAACGCGATCATCGTACAGGGTGCTGTACCTGAGATCCTCCAAGGAATCGAATTCGGTGCTGTGGCGTTCCTACACATCGAAATGAACTGCGCCCTGCCTGAGCGGACCGCGCTTGAGTTTTTCTGGGACCGGCTGTCGCCGGGCGCAGTCATCCTAGTCAATGACTACGCATACTACGGATATAGCAGCCAACGCGACGCCATAGACGCAGCCGCACGGGTTAGAGGAGCTGACGTCTTATCCCTTCCAACTGGTCAGGGTGTGATCATCAGATAGCCGGACAGCGGTCAAAATAGATTCATAGGACACGTCTTAAGCTTTGGCCTTCGGATTAGTCATGTTTGTGTGGCCGCCTGAGTTTATTCGTGTTGATGGAGCCAATTAGCACTGGGTATTAGCACTGCGTGATAGCTACCAATAAGGGACGATAACACCCATGTTGTGGCGCGCCGACACAGGAACGGATTGTCAGACAGTCGTCGGTACGGACGCCGCCGCTGCTACTGGCGATTTAATCAGCTTTCCAGAATGAATTCGCGAAACCAGCAACGCCTTGCCACGAAGGCAACGGCCAGTAGCTCGATGAGTTTCGATGGTAAGATCGAGCAGCAAAACCGCATCTCCTCGGTATCGGTAACGCCCATCTATAGTCTATGACATGGCGCGAATATCACGAATCTACCAAGCACAGCGTTGAATCGTTGAGGCGAACGCCGCATGTTCTCGACTGGAAGAATATGCCCGATCCGTTCCGTCACTACGAGGGCGTACCAGTGCTCGATCTGCCGGCGGATCCACCCAGCCCTGCAACGCCAGCGCTCGAAGTGCTTAGCGGTGCCTCTGGCAACACGTCTGCCGGTGACGGCTCCACGTTCCTTTCGCAATTGCTGTTCTATTCCGCCTCAATTACTTCATCCAAGCGTGTTCCGTCCACTGGAGAGCGGTACGCGCTGCGCGTGAACCCATCCTCCGGAAATCTGCACCCGACCGAATTCCACTTCCTCACGCGGTGCCTGAAGGATTGGCCCGATGGGCTGTATCATTACCGTCCCTCTGCACACATGGCCGAGCAGCGTGCGCTGGACGATCCTGAGATGAAGTTAGCCGGCAGCTCTGCGCCCATCGTGTTTGTTTTGACCACCATTGCGTGGCGCGAGGCGTGGAAGTACAGCGACCGAGCATACCGATATTGTCTGCACGACATAGGGCATGCCTGGCAAGGACTTGCGCTCGCTGCCCACGCCATCGGATGCCACAGCTTCGCGGCCGGTCATTTCCCCGATGACGAAATCGCGCAGCTCTTTCGCCTGCACGACGATGAGTGGCCGATGCTCATTATCGAATTCCGAGGTGGGTCGATTCCAATGGGCGAACCTGGCGCCAGCAAGACCGTTTGGTACGGCGGGCATGCGAATCAGCTCTCCAAAGAAATGACCGCTTACCCGCGGATTGACGGGATTCACAACGCGACGAAACTCAACAACGGCGCGTGCCACGGCATCTCCGTCGCCGAGCAGGCTCCCACGGGCGCTGGCGAGATCCACCTGCCTCCTCCTGCTTCATCCACGCGCGCTTTCGGCGAGGTCGCCCGAATGCGACGCTCGGCACTCGACTTTCTGGGTGGAATGCAATCGATCTCGTTGACGCAGCTCTCGGCCATCCTTGCTGTGGCGAACCAGCCATTGTTGGCAGATTTCGCCGGCGCACGTTTCATCCAGCTCTATTTGTATGCCCATCGCGTCGGCGGGTTGAAACCGGGCATATACAGGCTCTGGCCTGGGCGTGCCGAGTTGGAGCAGATTAAGAGCGGCGATCAGCGTGTGGCGGCTGCGGGCCTGAGCCTCAGGCAGGATCTCGCTGGTAACGCGTGCGTGGCGTTCTCGATGATCGGCGATCTGGAACGCGCCGTCCACGCCCATGGCGATCGTGGTTATCGCTATGTGCATTTCGAAGCAGGCGCTATTGGCCACCGCCTGTATCTCGCCGCGGAAGCGCTCGGGCTGGGAGCGACCGGCATCGGCGCGTTCTACGATGAGGAGGTACACCGTTACCTCAACCTGGCACCGAAGCAGGGACAGGTGGTCTACCATTTCGCGATCGGTTATCCGGTTCCCGATTCTCGACTTGAGTCGTGAGCTCGCCATGGTGGGGATTCTGGTGCATGGCGATAATCATTTCATCGTGCGCGGTCCATTGCCGGGCCGAAAAATTGCACTCTCACTCGTCCAACACTGGTCCCTCATTCAGATCGGAGCTATAACGCCGCCTCCGCTCGATCGATGGCGGATCATCTCCCAAGAATTCCGAGAAAACTTAGAATGGGCCGTGGTCGTACCGGGAGACGGTGAAACATCCCCTGCAGTGAAGACGTTGCTCGAGGAGCTGACAGCACGGGAAATCACCATACACGACTCCCGGTTCGGTCCTTGGTAGAAGACTGAGGCAGCCAACAAACAGTGCGGGCGAGAGCCGACGGGTTGAGCTAAAGCACCGAGAATGGCAACGGGCATCGACGCTCCATTACTCGCCGAATAACCTCTGGAAGAGTTCAATGAGCTCCTTCGCTTCCTGTTCCGGAATCTGGTTCGGGCTTCGCTTCCGGGCCGACAACAGCTGTCGATTAAAAAGCGTCGCGCGGTTTCCAGGAGCACTGAGATACGTGCGAGTTTTGCGGTTGAAAGTAGGCGATCCAAGCGTACTGAGTAGCCTTCCGAAACGATCGTCGAGTCGATCCCTGCAGCGCAGACACGATGTGGAAAGCCCAGCAGAACCCATCGCCCACATGCCGGACACCTGACCAGGATTTTCATGCACGACTCCGTTCTCGTCGATCCGTTGTTTTAGCGTATGCCATTCCAGTCGGTACTATCGAACACAGGGTCGTATCGAACTCGGTTCGCCGGCGAAAGGCTCACTGCAGGCCAGATTCACTTCCGATATGGCGGGATAACGCCGCTACGGGCTGTCAAGCAGTCGTCGTACGGCTGTTGCCGCTGTCCCTGATGATCTAGCCCGCTTCCTAGAACGAGAGTTCCATGCAGCGTGAATCCACCTCGACGATATGCGCGTCGTTCGTCCGAGTGAATCTCCCTCCCGGATTACGGGCGCATTGGAACTTCGAGAAGGGTATCTCCGTATACGTCATCATGCTCCTACCGATACACATCGTCGCAGGGGGACTGGCGATGATCTTTGGATTCGTGGCGCTGGCGGCTTCGAAAGGAGCCACGCTACATCGGCGAAGCGGACTGTTGTTCGTCTATGCAATGCTCATGATGGGAATCAGCGGATCGATCCTGGCACTCCATAAGAGTTTGACAAACTCGAACGCGCTGGGCGGCTTCATGTCGGCCTACTTCGTGATCACCGCGCTGACCACCGTCCGTCCTGTCTCTGCCTGGACGAGGCGGCTGAATTTGCTGGCTCTACTGGTGGCGATCGGGCTCTTGGTTATAGAAGTCGGTCTGGGGTTCAAAGCGCTCGCCAGTCCCGGCGGGACGATCGACGGCGCCCCGTTTTTCATGCTGTTTTTCATGGCTACAATCACGGCATTGGCTGCGGCCGGTGATCTTCGTTTGATGCGGTCGGGAGCGTTGCCTTCGGCGGCTCGGCTCGCCCGCCACCTGTGGCGCATGTGCTTCGCGCTGTTCATTGCCGCCGGATCGTTCTTTTCGATCCGCGAGCGCGTCGCAAAGATCCTTCCCGAGCCATTCACGACCCCTACGATGCGCGCCCTTCCAATAGTGTTGGTGTTTGGGGCGATGTTCTATTGGCTGTGGCGTGTCCATGCCCGGCGGACACTAGCGCAGGCGCGATAAAAACGTGCAGTGACCTTGTTGATTTGCATCATCTCCAACTCGCCGAGGAACGCAAGCCGCAGCCCAGCCTCCGGCCGGGATGTGAGTCGTCACCCCAACGTTGTCGGCTTCAGGCTTGTTCTCCTCGATGTCACCTCACCGCCAATGTGAGATGTCCGCAGACGGCGCGACTTCGTTAGCGATGTCAGAGCCTGATGCCGTCGCGTTCCGCTGTCGGCCCCTCTGGCCCATGCATAGTTGATACACTCTACGCTGTTATGGTCGACGAAAAACTCAAGCTCCAAGTTCGCGATGGTGCCCGCCCTGACGAAAAAGTCATCGTACTTCAGGGAGTCTTGAATGCCGAAACGGCTTTTCAACTTCGCGATTCCGTTCGCGAGAACGACTCGGCTACGCTCGTCGTTGACATGAGCCAAATCCGATATGTGGACTCCAGCGGCCTCGGTGTCCTCATTGGTTCGTACGTGTCGGTTGAGCAGAATTGCAGGCGGCTGCTCCTCGCCGGTCTAAACGATCAGATCTGGGACCTGTTTCGGACGTGCAAGATCGATGACGTCTTCACTCGATACCCAACGGTCGCCGATGCCGAGCAGACCGTGCCGACGGAGGCATAGCGATCGCGCTCTCGCTTGCGGTGTAGCACCGGGTAGACGCTCTTGGGTCGTCGGCAAAAAGGAGCTTAAGAGTCACGAATCGCCATGTCTCCAGGAGCGACTCTCGACCAGAGTGCCAGCTTCAAGGAAAGACACGTCGGTCACGAGAAGTGCGGGCACGAGAGGTGTTGACCCACAAATGTTCTCAGACTAGGTAGGAGCACAGGCAGTTGGGGAGGGCACATCCTGCGCCGAGGAGATGCCGTGTTCAGGGCCGTGGCAAAGCAATGTAAGATACGGAGTAACATGCTCAAGCAGTGAGCAAGTGAAGCATTAGAAGGAGCTACTTTGTCTGTCAGCCCCGGCGAACGCCTTTGGGAGCAGCAGTTGGCAAAGAGTCAGGCGCTGCTCTTCGAATTTCTGTCACTTGATCTCGATTTGGCGATCACCTTCATCGACACCGCAAGGGCAACAAGCGATACAAGGCGTTCCTATCGTTTTATCGGAAACGCTTGGCGCACGCTGGAAACCGTACGGTTTCTTGCCGGCCGAATCGAGGATGATGAAAGGCGGGAATCGATTCGGGCTCGCGTGAAGGAACTGGAAGATGCTCTCTTTGCTTTTTGATCCATCGAAGCGTGAGTGCGTCGAACCCTACTGCTCTACAGGCAGCGAAAGACTGTGTCCGGCTGGACCTGGAGGCACCCACAACTGATTGAATTATATAGTCTTCAACGCCTTCAAGACCCGATTGTGCACAGTCCAATCGCACAATTTGCACCTGACTTGGCGCTCTCTAACTTTCCCTTGTTATGTTTTTGCCACTCCCGAGGTAAGATCCAGATGGCCACCGAAATTGCCCATAAAGGTAGCTGTTCGTCGAGTCGCATGTTCAGGGCCGCGGCGGCTTGAGGCTCAGCTTTTGAAGAGATTGATCGCCAACCCGAACAAAGGATCGATTTAGTCCGCGGGTTCCGCATCGCAAATCTTCTTCGCCTTTTTACAAAGAGCCAAGCATCTCTTATACCTTTCCGTGGCCTCTTCCTCTTTGGTCCCATCACCGCCGGCGTCCGCTAAGCCCTCTACCAGGACTCCGAAGCACTTCGACTTGCCGTGCCTGTAGTCTTTCTCGCAATCCGTCTCAACGGGCTCTGCCATGGGGACTCCTTCTTCTAACCGACAGGTCTTCATTCTATATGCCTCTGTGCCGGCCCACAAATCGAATCGGGTCCACAATGTCGAAACGCGCGGCAAAACGGAGAGAACGCTGAATCCATGCGACGCCTACGAGTGGCCAGCGGTTTACCGAACTATATTGTGAATCAATGGTTTACCGCCGTCTCCAGCGCGTTGAGACCCCAGAATTTCCTTCGTGTAGCGCTTGGGGAGCCAGAATATCTCCTTTATTTTCAACGCAACCATTTGAAGACACGCCGTTTGCGGCAGTGCGGCCAACTTGCGAGCGTCCTCATCGAATTACCCATATTTACCCGAATTTCCTTATCCATGGACGCGGGGTACCCCCAGTTTTCCCCCAGTGAACTCACTAAACATCCACAACGAATGGCCCACTCGCTCCGCCGAGACTTCGCGGGCCTGGTAGCTCTCCACGCGGCTGAGGGTGCGCGAGAAGCGATAAAAGCGCGATAAGGGTCGGCAGTCCCAGCGATCTGAATTTGTGTACAAAATCTAACGCCCCTGGGGTTGCGAAGTCCAGGGGCGTTGAGATCCCCAGCGAAATGTTTGGTAAGGCCGGGGGGACAGATTGGCGGAAGCATACCAACGTCTCCTGGATTAGTAAAGTCACAGTACTCCTAAACGCCCAAGTCGTCCAAGACCGGGGCAACTGCTGGAACGCTGCAGACTAAGCGTCGAAAAAGAATCCTCGCAACGTGCGCGGAGAGTGATTAGGTCGTAAAATTAAAGGCAGAGGCTCGGTTCGCCAGGCCAGCGCAAAGCGCACCCTCCGGAAGGCACCTCCAATCTGACCCATCGGAAGGTGACGTGTGCTCACGCAGCAAGCGGCGGCTCAAGCCCACCAAGTTCACATCTGGGCCATCGACCGGCTCGTTTTCTACGCACGCAACCCGCGCAAGAACGATGCGGTCGTGGACCGCATGTGCAGCAGCATTCGCGAATTCGGCTTCAAGATTCCCGTGCTCGCCCGCAGCGATGGCGAAGTGGTTGATGGTCACTTGCGGCTTAAGGCTGCACAGAAGTTGCGAATCACCGAAGTGCCCGTGATTCTTTGCGACGAATGGTCAGCGGCGCAGGTCAAGGCATTTCGGCTTATGGTAAATCGATCGGTAACGTGGGCTCAGTGGGATGACGAGCTGTTAGCCCTCGAGTTGCAGGAACTCAACGAGGCCGACTTCGATTTAAGCCTTACAGGGTTCGACCCGAAGGAGATCGACGATCTCCTTCTCGATCCGGGCGACGACGATCAAGCGAACGCCGCACCGCCGCTGCCGGAAAACCCTGTGTCGCGGCTTGGTGACATGTGGCTCTGCGGACCGCACCGGGTGCTGTGCAGGGATGCAACCAGCCCGGAAGCAGTGGCAACTCTGCTTGGCGAACGCAAGCCGACCCTGCTGGTCACAGACCCACCGTACGGCATTGAGTTGGACTCGGAGTGGCGTGGTCGCGCGGGCTTGAACGGTTGCGGGCCCGCCCAGGCCAGCTATATGAAGAAGCGCACGGAGGGCCACAATGAAACAACCATCTCAGGCGACACGCGGGCCGACTGGTCCGAGGCCTTCGAACTCGTGCCGAGCCTCCAGATCGCCTATGTCTGGCACGCTTCGGTGTTTACCCGGGAAGTGCTGAACGGACTGCTGCGCATCGGCTTTCTGTACCCGCAGCAGATTATATGGAACAAAGGACGCACCGTGCTGACGCGCACTCACTACTGGTATCAACATGAGCCGTGTTGGTACCTGCGCAAAAAGAATGCACCCTGGTTCGGGAAAGCCGGCGAGAACTCCACCATCTGGGACTCAGCTTCGCCGAAGTTCATCATGGGCGGCTCCGAGGAAGAGAAATTCGATCATCCTACTCAGAAGCCCGTCGATCTGATGCGCAAGCCGATCCTCAATCACATCAAGAGGGGCGAACTGGTGTATGAACCGTTCCTTGGGAGTGGAACGACGCTGGCCGCTGCCGAACTGACACAGCGCGTTTGCTTGGGCATGGAATTGGACCCAAAGTACATGGACGTGATTGTCCAACGCTGGCAGACCCTAGCCGGCAAGAAAGCCACGCTCGAAGGCGATGGCCGCACGTTTGAAGTGCTGGCAGCAGAGCGCACCAAGGGAGCGGCATGAATCGCGCGCTGCCGCCGCGAGCTGCGGCTGATCGAGCGGGCACTACGCTTACGGCGGACCGTCGCGCGCTAGGCTTCGATTTCGCAAGCCACCCGGAACCCACCGCTGATGCCCCGGGCCCAGAGCTTGTAAGTGCACGGGCAGAGTCCAGGGACCTCGTCGCGCTCGAGGCGCTCGCGTCTGCAGTGAAGGTCGGCTATCGCGAGCTCTCTCGCTTCGTTAATCGTGCTGACGTTGGCGACCGGCTGGTAGCGCCCTTCTTCGTCCTCGGCGATCAGGAGGGGCAGGCCCAGGTCGGTGTCGCCCTGCAGTGGGATCGCAAACCCGCTATTGCTCGCGTGCTTCTGAGTGGTCGTGGTCATCGCAGTCACATTGATCGCTCTTTCGCCGGGCAAAAGCAACAGGATGATCGTTCTGAAAAACAGATAAATCAAACGACAAAGCCCGCCGCAGCCGGAGCCGGGCGGGCTAGTCGAGTCAGCGGCGACCGCTCAAGACGGGACGCGATACGTGCGTTCTCCTCCCTCGGGCTTGAACGATTCGACGGTGAACCCGGCCTTTTTCATCGCACCGGCCATGAAACCGCGCACCGTGTGGCGCTGCCAACCCATGGAGGTCATAATCTCGCTGAGCGTGGCGCCTTCCGGGCGCTGGAGCATCGCGACGACTTGGGCGGTCTTGCTGCTCTCTCGCGGCGCCTTCGTTTCTTCCGGCGATTTGGCGGCCTTTGGGCCCCTGGGCGCGTTCTTGCGGGACGTGGTCTTCTTCGCCGCGGGTGCCTCGACCGGCGAAACGTCGGGCGTTTGTGGCGCAACGGGCGTAGCCGTCGCGGCTTCGGGGACCGGCGCGGATTCGTCTGCTACAGCGACTTCAGGGGCAGCCTGGCCAAGGCTTTGAAGTGCTTTCCAGATCCGGCTGACCGCCGTCTGGCGGTCCTTGAACTTCTTCAGGGGAGTCGCTCCCGGCAAGCTGTTCCAAATCTCGACAAGGCGTGCCGCCGGCCAGTCAGCGGCCAGTTTATTCAGCCCTGCTTCGTTGCGGAAACGCTCCGCGTTCGCGACGGCTTCGGCCTCCTGGGTCGTCGCGTGAACCGTGATGTTGTTCGTCTCATTTTCAATCGTGAAGGTTTTCATGGTGTTTGTCCTTTGCGCGGCTCTGCCGCACTGACATCCATCACTCCGGTGGCGAGACACAGTCAAGCGAATTCTCGAGGAAATCGATTAAGGCGATGGAACGGAGATGATGACCGACGCCCTCTGCAGGTGACCGCAGGTGTCCCCTGGTGACCGGCCACGGCGCAAAGTTCGGACGGAAAAAGGAAGAGGCAATCGCCGCGCTCCTGACTCAGCGGAACATCGAGGAGGCTGCGCGATCCATTGACGTTGCTCCAAAGACTTTGCTTCGGTGGCTACAGGTACCAGAATTTCGGAAGGCCTACCGGGAGGCCCGCCGGGAAAACGGGCCAAGAACGCTGTGGTCATCTGATCAGTCGTAACTCTAGGGAGGGGGGTAGCAAGATGACGAGCAAGAATCTCACGCGGCGGCTCGAACGCCTGGAAGCGCGCCTGCTGCCAGCAACCGAGGAACGGGTCCTGATCCTTGACTTCATCTCGGCGGACGGCGAGGTTGTCGGCACTAAAGAGTTCAGACGGTCTGAAGATCGACGACCGCTTAAGAGAAATAGGCGCTGGTCGCGGTGAACGCAATCGGCAGGCGTCTTCGACGGCTCGAAGAACGAGAAAGGCCTAGGGTTAACGAGCGCGGAGAAACGACCGCCGATGTGATTCGGGAACGCAGGCGTCTCCGTTTGGAAGCAGCCGGGCTGCACTGTGGAGAGCGGCCTCGGGAGTTCGTCGCTGGCGCTCGCTCGCGGAGCGAGATCATGCGGCGGGCACGGCAGAGGGCCAGGACATCAAGAAACTCCTAAGCGCGGTTACGCTGGCGCAACCAAACGTTTTGTAGAGCCCCTTTTGAGCTTCGCTTCGGACCAGTTCGATGGATTCACAGACAGGCAGCAGCTAAGACGCTGGCGACCGTTTTTGAGAGATCCGGAGGCGGCGCCGCAGCGGTGGTGCTAGCGCAGGGGTGGTTGTGTTGGTAGCACGTTCATTTAATGTATACTGGCTGACGCTTCGAAGGAGAAATCGCCAATGCAGGAATCTCATAACACCAAGTACCTGCGAATCGCCTTGCTTCTGGTGGGCTTGATCTTCATCTTCGGGATCTACCCGCTTACCATCATTTGGCCGTCGGGCTGGGCATGGCACGCCACCGGCCATTCGGATTACCTCCAGATGATTCTGGGGATTTACGCGACGCTGGGCGTATTCCTCGTCGTGGCGTCCCGGAACCCTCTCGCACATCTCAGCCTCATCTGGTTCACGGTGTGGTCGAGCGTTGTGCACGGAGGGATCATGGCGGTGCAATCGCTGACGAACCCCGAACACATGGGTCACCTGTGGGGCGACGTACTGGCCCTGTTTCTTGTGGCGGTCGTACTTGCGGCTCTGACGCGGCGAGGAGTGGCGGCAAAGCCCGCCTGACTAACGGGATACCGTGTTGAAGCCGCCAACATGAGCGTGCCTTCTATTCTCATGGGACGACAGAAATTGCTTCCGATAACACTAGATATCGGACCGTCTCCTAAACCGCGAGCTCTGCCTTCCGGTGGGTCGATGCTGACCGTTGATCGGATAATAGACGATAAGCCCGTTTGAACTAGCTCGCTGACGCTCGGGACGCTTCGCGTGCTGACGATTGGGATCGTGATACTTTGGCAGCGGTCCGTACCTGATTGACAATAAAGGTCGCCGTGTCGAGCCTCGCTGCAATCAAGCAAGTCTGTTTTTGGCTCCCTACCCTGCCATCAGTCGGAAAACGATTGAATACCCTAGTCGCGGGTTGCCACGAAGCCGGTGAACGGGTCGGAACGTTTGGCCTTCTCGCTCGGAATGCCGCCGATTTGTTGAAATGTCGGATCGCTTAAGCAGCAGATGAGGCGCAGGTTTTTGAGATTTAAGACCTGCTCTTCGCCGTCAAGTCGGGTAGGGGGCACCTCTGAGGACAGACCGGGCATTTTTCAACGTCACCTGAAGCCCCTGCGAGTTGCTGCAGAGCCAAGCCCCGAATACGATGCGGCGAGATGGCAATGACGAGCCGAGCAACTTCAATCGGCTGCAGGCTTCGATGCCTGGAGGTCTGCCTGAAGATTCCCATCCAGGAGCCAATTCTCGACAGAAATGGACGTAACTTAGTTGCGGTATTCATGATTGCGCTAACTGAGATTGGGGCCGAATATCTAAGAAAAAGGCGTCTCTGCCCGCCGAACTGACAGGCTAAATTGCAAAATTATTTAGTACTTATATCAATGAGCTGCTCGTAAAACTACTAGAGAATTGCCTAGTGTGCGATGTGTCGGGAGCTAAACATCGGGTTAAGGTGCAGGAATTCTGCAAGGAAAAGGGAAATGGGTCAGACTAGACCTTTCGAATTCAGTTGAGGCTGAAAAAGGACAGGACCGGGTGACCAGAAAGCGGGAGAGCCCAACGGGGCGGATAACGTCAGAGGAGCTGGAGGAGTTGTTCGGGAGGTGCAACAGTTAGCTAGCGATATTACCTCTTAACGCCCGACGATGGCCGACAGAAAGATGCCAAGGTCGCTGTCCTTCGAGGATTACCGGCGATGAACCCGTTCATGGGATCTAATAAAAGATGGCATGCGCCTTCCCATCTTGTTCAGAACGCTTTAGCGGGCCTCCCGCGTTCACCGAGGAGCCATGATCAAGACCCTGGAAGGGGGAAGGTCGATCAATTAGTCGCGAGGGCCTATTCGTCCCGGAGAGCAACCACTGGATCGACTCGTGCGGCACGCAGGGCTGGGATCGAACACGCGGCTGCCGAAACTGCGGCAAGAGTCGCAATTGTCGCGACGTAGGTTCCCGGATCGCTTGAGTCGATTCCAAACAGCAGAGTGCGAATCAGCCGAGCCGCAGCGAACGCACATAAGAGACCGGCACTGAGCCCGATCAAGACCGGCTTCATGCCTTGCTGAAAGACCAGCCCGACGAGTTGTCCGACGCGCGCACCGAGCGCCATGCGGACGCCAATCTCGCGAGTTCGCATCGCAACCAGGTAAGCCAGCACGCCGTAGATCCCAATCCCAGCCAGTAGGAGTGCAGCGACGGCAAAACCGGCTAGGACCGAAGAGCGGAAACGCTCGCCTTTTGTCGACTCGTGCACAGCGTCGGCGACGGTCCGTGAGCTTTCGGCCAGCGTGCGTAAATCAGAAGCAGTAGCCTTGTGCCACCCAATAATGCCAGTCGGCGACGGCTTCCTTAGTTGATTCGTCTGGATCGATGGCGGTCAGTTGCGAAAGAGGAACGGCCATTTTCCGCCCCTGCCAACGGATCTGCACAAGCATGTCGTGCTCGCAGACATCTTCAGCGGCCATGCGTACGACCTCGGTGGTTTCGCCTTTCCTGAGCGGCGAGACATCCTTTGCGGCAACACACCTCGCTGGGAACGGGAAACTGATCTTGCTTTCCAGATAGTAATACCAGCTCATTGCCTGCTCATCCGGACTGGCGTCGACGATAGCCTCGTTGCGAATGCGGTCCTCCCGCACAGGGTCTCGCCTGAGTCTTTTCATGACTTTGCTCCCAGGATTCGGCGGACTGAGGTGCGCCCGATCTGCACTCGACGGGCGATCTCGGATTTGCTAACACCGGCACGATGCAGTTTGCAGATTTCCGCAGCGTGTACGGCCGCAGTTGCCGGCCGACCCAGCCGTTTCCCGTTCTCTCGCGCATGGGCCAGACCAGCCCGCGTTCGTTCCCGCAAAATCTCCCTTTCGAACTCCGCGAATATCGCCAGCAGGCCGGCCATGGCGCGCCCAGCTGGCGTGGTCAGGTCCAGTGCCTCCGTTAGCGACACGAAACCGACACCCAGGTGCTCCAGTTCCTGAAGGGTTGCGAGCAGATCCGTCACTGAACGGCCCCAGCGGTCCAGCCGCCACACCAGCACCAGGTCGATCTCTCGGCGACGGGCGGCTTCCAGTACTTTCTCGCGGGCTTCTCTCCGCGCCGCCCCGGAGTTCACCTCGCGGACTTACAGCGCAATCGTCCAACCGCGTCGGGCGGCAAACTCCCGCATGGCGCGGCTTTGCATGGGAAGTGTCTGCTGATCGTTCGTAGAAACGCGAGCGTACAGGCCAGCCCGCAACATTTTCTCCGGTTTCCGTCGCTGGCCAAAAACGTTATCGGATTTTGCCTTTGGAAAGGCCCGTTTGACGGCCATTCGTGGGTGTCACCTAAGCCTGGCCGCAGTCGATCCTTTCCGGCCATGCGGCATTCATCATAACGCTAGGCCGAATCGGCGGTCCGCTCCAGCATCTGGCGATAGTTCCAGGGCATCCAACTGGCCGGCTGGCTGGCTAATGCGCTGGCGTGTTTCTGCAGCTCGGTGAGATAGTCGAAGGCGTTCGCTTCACATAACTCGCAGCTATGAATGAGGCTCATGAACAAGTCTCCGACCTGAGCGCCATGCAGCGTTTTATAGAACAGCGCGTTCTTCCGATGCAGCACGGCACGTTTCAAGGCTCTCTCACAGACATTGTTATCCAGCGGCGCGTTGGCCTCCCGCAAGAAGGCCGTCAGCCCGCGCCAATGCCGCAGCAGATACGTGATCGCCTGGCCGAGTCCGGAGTTCGGCTCCGTTTTCTTTTGCGCCAGCTGCATCTCCAGCCAGCGATGCAGTTCCTCCATCACCGGACCACTGTGTTGCTGATGAAACTCTAAGCGCTCGAGCGCCGCCAGGCCCTGCCCCCGCGCTTCGGCTTCATACCCATAGACGCGCCCCAGCATCTCGAGCACCCAGCGGCACTCGACGGGGAAGTTCTCGACGATTTCGACGAACTGCCGCCTACCGTGCGCCAGGCATTTTGCAATCAGGATCTCGGTGCCACCGGCCAGCTTCGGCACATTGCGCGACAGTGCATCGCACATCTGGATGGGCGGACGCAACTCCGCGGCTCTACGCTGCAACACGTCCGCCAAGTTCTCGCCCGCATGCTGGCGGCCGGTGAAGTACAGGGCGATCCGCTGCCCCTGCCGGGTGGCCACAATGCCACTGGTGAAGACGCCGGTGCGTTGGTCTGACGGCTCACGCGCCAACTGCAACACCCGCATGCTGGTGTCGTCGTTATGCAGCACGTCCCCTTGCGCCGCCTGCCGAATCAACTCTTCCAGCGCCGGCTTGATCATCTCAGCCGCCTCCTCCACGATCTCCCACTGGGTCGCGGCCGGCATCGGGATGCCCAAACTGTCTTGCAGCTTCTCGATCCGATGGAAGGGTAGGCCGCTGCCATACTTGAGCTGCGCAATCATCGCTGCCGTGGTCTCGTCGTACTTGTCCGGCCCCACTCCATCCGGCTCTTCGGCGGTGAACACCTGGCCGCAACCGTTGCAGCGCAACCGTTCCAGCTCATACACGGAGGCGGCCAGCGGCGCTTGCCCGATGATCCGCACCAACGGCTTCGGCTCCTTTTGCACGTACGCTTTGCCCTTTTCGCATTCCGGACACCGATCGCCGGACTTTAGCTCCGCGTGCTGAATCGCGATCTTCTGCGCACCCGTCAAGGCGGCGGCTCCGTTGCGCCCATGTCCCGGTGGTTGCTCCTTCCCCTTCCCGGAAGCAACTTCATCGGTCGTGCCCGTGCCCGCATCTTTTGCTAGTACCGCGCTGGTCTTCTCCGTGTTCCGCGACGGCGAAAGCAGTTCGATCAACGCATGCAATGTGCCCTTCAGCTTGTGGTAGTCCGGCTCGCTCAATGGCGTCTGCCGCGCCTGCTCCAGCACTTGATCCAGTTCCGGCAGGTTGATCTCCAGCCGCCGTCTGACGCGCTTCATTCCGACCCCTTCAATAACTCGCGAAAACGCCTGCTCAACGGCAGACCGAGCAACTCCTTCACCGGCTGCGTCGCCTTCTTCGTACGCGCATTGTGGCCGCGGCCCGTCGTGCGCCCCACCAACTCCCAGTTCGCCGCGCGATAACAAGTGCCTTTGAAGCGTGCCGGATCGATAAAGGTCTCTAACCAATAAATGGGATGCGCCTATAACTGCTCCCAATCGCGCGGCACCAACTTTGCCATGCGTCCGAGAATGTGCGAAGCCAAGTGCGGCACCTGCACCCAGGGCAGAATCAGGAACCGCGTGTTGTAGGCGAGTAAATGAAGGTTACGCTTGCGCGTCTCGGCACTCCAGCCGATGAACTCGTCGCGACTGGCCAGATGGCGCGGCGCCGAGGACCATGCCAGACAGGCGATCGCCTGGCCTTTCACAGTTACCAAATACTTTAAGTGTTCACCGACCGGCTGCTGGTAGCCGAGATGGTGATACTGCTCCAGCAGGCTGTTGAACAGAGGCTCCAGTGGCGTTCGCCGCACTTGCTGGAACTCCAGCCTGCCCAGTTCTCTTAACGGGCCGCGCACCGGCCGGTTGTCGGGCACCACAGGCTCTGGGCGCCCCCATCCCTCCGGCCGGTTATGCGATAGGCATCGGGCGGGCGGCAACTGAATCTCACCGGCGCGATCAAGCAGCAACAGCAGCCCACGGCACACCATATCGCGCAGCGAGCCGTTGACCTGCTTCCATTGCCATAGCTCACAAAGCTTGCGCGATAAAGCGTAACGGCTCAGTTCCGGCCGATCGGAGATGAACTGGCGCAGAAAAACGATCTCGTCGCCGGTGATGTTGCGCCCTCGGTAACGATACTCGGCTGGCACAGCAGCAGTGTGACAGAAGGGCGCACAGAACAGTCCAACCGCAATGCCCGCGCCGTCGGGTTCACCCCGTGGCGCTTGGCTAACTCCGCAGCGGCCGCCCACAAGGGCTCTGGCAAGCGCGAACGCACAGGCTGTGTATTCCGAAACTCTTCAAAACGGCGGCGTACCTGCTCCAACTCACTATGAAGATCAGCTGCATCAGATGGCATCGCTCGGGTCTCCTCACCCCTCGCTCGACCCTACCAGGAAATCTCTCCTGTTTCACGCAGGCTTACCGGAAACTCACAAATGAGCCCCGTCCTGAGCCGACATGCCCCAAATAGCATCGTCAGTAAGAACGAAAACTTGCAAACCGACGAAAACCACGGCGTGGTACGGTCCCCGAGAAGGCGACGCGACCTATACCGAGATTTCGCTCGATACGATGACGATGAAACAGTATTCCGCCAGCGCCGGCGATGCCTCAAAATTCTATTTTGCCGAGGGGCTGGCGCTCACTGACAGTGGGATCGCTTCAATATGTATCGATTACCACTCGCCTGGCGCCCGAACGAACTATGTTCTTGACCGCACTTCTTCAAAGTGGTTGCCCGTAAGCGTTCCGGTCATGGGCGGGTTCAAATTCACACCGGTCTTGATTGGGAGCGACGGAGATAGCCATGTGTTTAAGTACGGGCGCGAGTCTGGATTCTTTAGCGTGATGCCATAGCTCCAGCGATCCGCCGTTGCCCCTTCAAAGCGCGAGTGCTCGTACACTTGGGTAGAGCCAGATGCCCGGCGTCGGGCCGAGGCCAGAACGATAAGACGTGTTCTCGGAGCTGTTCTGGACCCGAAGTCAGGCTTGGGTGAATAGTTAAGAAGCGGGCGGAGCCGGCGCGAGTCCCAAAGACTACCTACTCGTATCGTAGAGCCTGCATTGGGCTAATCCGAGACGCCCGTAGCGCGGGCACTAGGGTGGCGGCACACGCAACGACAATTACGATCAGCACTACCAATGTGAACGTCGTGGGATCGGTTGCCGTGACTCCGAAGAGCATGCTCTCCATTGCGCGGCTAAAAACTAGCGCCCCAGCCAGTCCTACTATGGTGCCGACGCCGGCGAGTTTAGCCCCCTGGCGGATAACCAGCGCCAGTACGTCATGGGGCTGGGCGCCGAGAGCAGTGCGGATTCCGATGTCACGGGTGGCTTGCGCTACTTGATACGAGATAACGCCGTAGACACCAACCACCGCGAGAATCAGAGCGAAGAGCGCAAACGCCTCCAGCAACAACATGGCAAATCGCTGGCGTGAGGTGGAAAGCGCAACGCGCTCCTGCATACTTTTCACGTCGAAAATCGGGACGCTTGGGTCGACGGCATGCACCTCGCGAGCCATGGCTGCAGCCACCGCATCGGCGGGCTCCGTTGATCGGGCAACCAAATACATTGTGTTATTGGAAAACTGCGAATGCGGATGGTACACAACCATCCTCAGGTCAATGTCAAGCCCGTATTGCTTGACGGTTCCGACGACACCAACAATCCTTCGCCACGGGTCTTTCGTGGGGTCATTGCCGCCGAAACGGACACGCTTCCCCACGGCATCCTGGTGCGGCCAGAAAAAGTCAGCCATCTTCTGATCGACGATGACAACGGGCTCGCCTTTTGTTGTGTCCGAATCGGAGAATAGCCGGCCACTTTTGAGGGGAATGTCCATCGTGTGGAAGTACCCGGGAGTGGCTGATCGTTGATCAAACTGCATCTCCGGCTGATTGGGCGGCGGCACATAGCCCTCCACCTTCATACCGCCCCATGAAACTGCATTCGTCAGCGGTAGTATGGCGACCGCTCCGGCCGCAGTGACTCCAGGTATCCTCGCGAGGCGCTCTTCTATCGACCGGTAGGCGTTAACGACGGCCGCCTCGTTGTCGTGGTAGCGCGGCCCCGACAAGGCCGTCTGAAGGGAGGTGACGTGATCGGGGTTAAAGCCAGGCGGAACGTGGATGAGGCGTGTGAAGCTTCGAATCAGCAAGCCGGCACCGACAAGCAGCATGAGAGACAGCGCAATCTCAGAGATGACCAGTAGGCTGCGGAGTCGATGTTTCGCAACATCCAGACCGCCCTCGGACTGAGATGCGCGCCCTTCTGTTTTGAGAGCGACATTCAGGTCGATGGATCCCGCACGCAAGGCCGGGGCCAAGCCGAAGACAACTCCCGAGACCAAAGAAACGCCGAACGTGAAAAGCAGAACCGAGCCATCAATTCCGATGGTCTCGAGCCGCGGTATGTTTCCTGGATCAAAAATCCGAACGGCGAACAAACACAACCCGGCGAACATCAAACCCACGACACCGCCGATGAATCCAAGAATGAGGCTCTCAGCGAGGCATTGCCGCACAAGCCGGCTCCGGCTCGCTCCCAGGGAAGCCCGCACCGCGATTTCTTTCTGCCGGGTAATGGAACGCGATAAGAGGAGGTTCGCCACGTTGACGCAGGCGATTAGCAGAACAAGCGACACCGACCCGAGTAGCACGAGCACGGTCGTCCGAACGTTCCCCACGACCTGCTCCAGGAGCGGGACAACACTCACCGTAAAGGTGCGGTCGCGGTGATCCTTGTCTCGAATGCGTGCAGCGATGAGATCGACGTCGGCCTGCGCCTGGCGCATCGAAATCCCAGGCTTGACACGAGCCAGGATGTTGAAGTTCTCGTCGCCACGGCGGTTGACGGCTTCGGCGCCGAGCGGCAACGGCAGGAGGATATCTGGCTTCTCGATGCCTCCTACGGTCGGCATTACTTCGCGATTCAGCAGGAAGTTCGGACTCAGCACGCCGAGGACGGTGAACGGCTGGCCGCCGAGGCGTATGTTGCGGCCGACGATCTTCGGATCCGCCCCAAAGGAAACTCTCCAGAATGCGTCAGTCAGAAGGGCCACCTTCGGCCCTTTCGGTATATCCTCAGCCGCGAGGAACGTTCGCCCCAACTGCGCCTTCGCGCCGAGGAGGGGAAAGATGCTGGACGTGGCCTCAATTACCTGAACTCGCTGCGGCTCGCCGAGGCCCGTCATGCTCGCGTCGTGGCCGATTGCCAAGGCAGTCTGCTCAAAAACCTGATTTTGGGTAACGATGTCCATGTACTCGCCGGGCGACGGCCAGTCCTGCGGGATACCAATCCCCGGCGAGCGCAGCCAAAGAATGGCTAGGCGGTCGGGATGCGGATAGGGCAGGGGCCGAAGGAAGAGAGCGTTGGCGACACTGAAAACGGCTGTGTTCGCACCGATTCCGATCCCCAGCGAGAGTATGACTACCAGAATCAGAACAGGGCTGCGCCGTAGCGTTCTGAGCGCAAACCGGAAGTCTTGCAGAACTTCGGACATGATTTCCCTTGAGAGCTGGGCCTTCCGCTCACAACAATGGTACGGAATATGAGTCAGCGAGGTCTAGAAATAATCAATGGAGCGCCAAGCAACCGACAGTGCTAGCTAGAAGCCCGAGTGACGCCCCTAAGAAAGCCAATGTCTCCAGAAACGCAGAGGGACGTTAATTTGTATTATCGGTAGGCTTCGGCAGTCCTCGGGGTGCGCCATTCAAGAGAATCCCGACGAACCAGATTACTCTCCGTTAACCACGTTCATCCTGGCTCTTCGCAGCAAACCGTTCTCTAGATGCGTTCGTGGAGCCCTATTCTGCGCGAAGAATCCCCATCACATCCATGTGGGCAATATGCCGAGTCGCAACCCAGATGCTCGCTGCCGCAACCGGGCAGATCGCGACCGTCACGAGAGCGAAGGTTGCAATGTCGAACTCTTTTGCTCCCTCAATCAGACTGCCTAACAGCCTTCCGGTATTGGCGGCACAGACAATCCACCTAAAGCACCAGCCACGACAGTCGCCAGACCATGGCGGACAAACCTTATGCGCAAACGTGCGGGTGTCGTTCCTAATGCCAGCCTTACGCCCGTCTCGTGCGTTCGCTGGGTGACCGCATACGAAACCACCGAGTAGATGCCCATCAGCGCCAACAGTAGACCAAAACTCGCAAAGAAGACAATGCCGTTCTGTAGAACCTCAGATGGGCAAACGCCTGATCCATCCGTTCTTCCATGGTTCGTACGCCGTACACTGGAACACCCCGATCCACCGACTGTAGAGTGGCCCGGACGGCTGCCACATGATCTTTAGGCTCACCTTCAACCTTCACGACAAACGTTGAATCAAACCCTCCAGGGTTGTCGGCCGGAACAAACGTCTCCGGTGGGTCCACGTCGAAAACGTCCGAAGTGTACCGGCCCATGAAATCGAGATTTCGGACAACACCGACGATCCTTCGCATGGTTCCGTCAGGCCCCGTTTCCATGTGGCCTGGGGCATCGGCCGGCCGCAACCAAAACCGGGCGAATGTCTCGTTCACGATCACGACTTTGGCGTCCGCTCGGACTTCTGCATCGGTGAACTCCCGCCCATAAAGAATTTGTCCACCAGTGGTGGCAAAGTAGCCAGCCATGATGGGAATGACCGTGGCGCCTGTTCCCGGCGCCGAAGGGTGACCGTCGAAGACGTAGGCACCGCCCACGAACATTTTGGACACCAGCGGCAAGAACTCACTAGAGCTAGTGTAGTGTCTCTCAAATAGCTTTACAATTAGACGATCTGCGCGCATACTGGATGTAGCATGTGGAGCGTGGCGGAACCGCTAGCGTTGGACGCCGAGCAGAGGCGCACCTTGGAGGCCTGGATCAGCGCGCGGAACACTCCGCAGAAGGTTGTTTTCCGGTCGCGCATCGTCTTGCTTGCGGCGAGCGGACAGCCGAATCGTCGCATTGCGCAGGAATTGCAGACCAGTCGTCCCACCGTCATCCTGTGGCGGAATCGCTTTGCCGCTGGCGGCCCGGCTGCGCTCACCGAGGAAGAACCGGGACGCGGGCGCAAGCCCTTCGTCTTGGCACGCGCGCCCTTGATCTGAAACTGCAACGTCGCCTCATCGCCGTCCTGGTGGAAATCGGAGACGTTGAGCTTGCAGCCGGTTTCGACGCGCGCCGGTATAAAGGTAAAACTTCAGAATGGCGCGATCGCGCAGATCGATCAACGAGTCTCCGGCCGGCATTCCCATGAGCTGCCGCGCACGCGTTTCCGATAGTGCTCGAGTTTCATCGACCGGGTCGGAAGATTCGCGTGAGATGAACTGCAACGCCGCGTTCGATCTCGGGAGTGCGCCAGTTGACCCAGGCTTCGAAAGATGGACGCGACCGAATGAAATAAGTTGGTAGCGCCGGAAAGCCACGGCGGTAAAGCCGGTAGAATTTCCGAGCCAGGTATGGTTACCGCATCTTCGGAATATCGGCAGTGCAGACAGTCGCGTGTCCCCTGTACGCCAGGGCCGAGTGGGACAAGTCTAGCGAACGAGCGCAACTCATAATGAAGGCATGGAGCTTCAGCAAACGCCAGACGAATGCGCAATCTCCGTCTTCGCCGAACTGACAGGCTTGTCAACGCACATAGTAAGGGCCGAAATGCCCGATCCAATCAAGAACACCGTGAATGATTGGGTGAAGTGGCTTAAGCGCAGAGGCTTTCGTGTGGAGATGCGAGGAGGAACACAAGACTCCGAGGCGAAGTGCCCTCTCGAACGGCCATTCGCCTTTCTAATTTCATTTGTTCCTAGGAAGCCAGGTCATTGGGTCTATCAATACGTTTGTGGTGGGGTTGGCGACCCAAGCCCAGTAAATAAATCGTGCTGCCCACATATAACGAGAAAGGTGTGGCCCCGAAGATCTGACGGTAATCGCTATCAAGGTGGAACCATCTCATAACCCCGTGTGCTGCTGTCATGCCACATCTGCGGTGTGCTCGATGTGCGGTCGAAGGTATGCCTTCCGCACCCCCTGAGTCTCGCTTTGCTGGCGCAATGACACAGCCCGCTGGAAGACGAACACCTTGGGTGGGGGTGCCCGCGGTCATGCAAGCAGCCCTCCCGGATAAAGTCATACGACAGAACACTCTAGAGCAATGAAGGTGTCAGATTGCAGGTTGTATCCAGTAACCTGTATCAGTTCGGAAACACGACGACGGCCGTCGTGCTGGCGGCTGACTTGGACGACATACTGGACAGCATCCGCCGTGGACGCCTTGATGGCGGTTACCGGCCATTGAGCACCTTCCATCAGGATGAGCGTTGTCAGGCGCGAGAGGGCCAAGAGCGCGGAGTTGGCATGAACGGTCGCCAGCGACCCGGCGTGGCCAGTATTCAACGCGTTGATCAGGTCGAAGGCTTCGGGGCCGCGTACCTCGCCGATGATGAGCCGATCCGGCCGATGGCGGAGGGACGCTTTGACCAGGTCGCGGATGGTGACTGCTGGTTCGTCACGACGGGCTTCGAACTGAAACCGGTTTGGGGCATTGACCTGAATCTCTCGCGTGTCTTCAATAATGCCGAGCCGCTCCTCTGCCGGAATTTCTGCCACGAGAGCGTTCAGCAGTGACGTCTTCCCGGCCCCGGTCCCGCCGCTAATAAGAATGTTGGCCTTCTCGTCGCGGACCAGCGTCCGCAGCCGATCGGCCAGTTGTTCGCTCAGGGAACCGATGCGAACGAGCGTGTCGAGCGTGAAGTAGCGTCGCTGAAACTTCCGAATTGTGACAGTCGGACCTTCGGGCGAGACCGGAGGAATGGCGATGGCAACGCGCGAGCCATCCGGAAGGCGCGTATCGAGCGTCGGCGCCTCCGGCGTAATGTCCTGACCGAGCATGCGGGCGATCGAGCGGAGCGCATGGCCGAGATCCTCCTCGTGATCCCACACGACTTCGACTCTCTGAAGGAGACCGGCACGCTCAATGAAGACGCTGCGGTCGGCGTTAACGATGACCTCTGAGATCTCGTCATCGCGGAGAAGCTTCTCGATAGGCGCGAGGTAGCAGAGGATCCGGTCGTAGGACGTGGATTCGATCATTGGCTACATCGCTCCCACGCCGATGCCGGACTCGACGCTTTGTTCTGGCTGTTTTACTTTCGAAACCGGCCGGGGCCGGGCGGGTTGAACCTGTTCTATCGAGAGGGCCGTCGGTTTGAAGGCGACGCGATTCAGGGTCGGTTCGAGGTCGGCTTGGTTATCCGTATATAGCTGAAGGTCATTCCTGCCACGGCTGCCGGCGACGTAGGCCATGGTTTTGTCGTTCAAAGCTCGAACCCGGGAGTCTCCCGTATCGACGTGGATGAGCACGCGATCCATGGTGGCGCCCTGGCTGGAGTAGCTGGTTATGGTGTAGCCGTAGTCGAGATGCCGCATGCTTTGGATCTGCCAGGGAACGCGGCGATTGTGCTCGTCCATCCGAACGACGACATTTCCCTGAACATCGAGGCTCTCAATGGTGCCGAGCTGCCGGTTGGCCAAGCCTTTCTCCTTCCAATTGATCGTGAGCTGAATGCGCTCGCCGGCGGCAAACGAACGTTCCTGTTGTGCATATAGCTGGCCGCCCCGCACAAGGGAAGGGTCGTACCGGATCTCCTGCCCGTCGGAGTGCCGTTGAACGACGACGACATTGTTCACGGTGTCGCGACCGACAACGGTCGAGCAATCGCCCTTCAGAAACCCAATGCTTTCGTTGCGGCGACCATAACGAACCACGTCTCCGGCGTGATAGGAACTGGCGATTTTATGATCCTCTTTGGTGAGATCCTGCCGAGCGACCAGAATCGGCAAGGAATAACGGTCCGGCCCCAGCTGGCCTTCCAAACGCAACTGATGGCGAATGGCCTGATTGATTTCGACGCGTGACTGGTTATCGGCGGAGACAACCAGGGTTGTTTCGGGTGACTTGGCGTAATCGCGAGCCATCTCGGCGAACCGATCGCGCCGATGCTTCACTTCATGGATGCGTCCCTGGCTTTCAAAGAGTTCCAACGCGCCCCTGACGTTGCCCTCCGCCAAGTGCTTGACGGCAGCCAGGAGCTCGGGATTGTTCTGCTGGCGCACAATGTGATTCAAGTGATGCGTGGTCATACCCGCCGTTTGCAGCTGGTCGAAGATGCGGCCCGCGTCGATCGACTGATGCTGGCGGGTATCTCCGGTCAGGAGGACGCGGTCGTCATGACGAATTCGAACTAGAAAGTCGTGCATATGCCTGGTTGAGGAGAGGCTCGATTCGTCGAGGAAATAGAGGCGCGGCTTCTCCTGCGCGGCCGGTTCACGCCGCAGGTGCCGCTGCAAGGTTTCGGATTCGACGCCTGCCTCGCGGAGGGCCTTGGCCGCCCCGGAGGTGGGAGCCAGGCCGCGGGACTCATAGCCCTGGGTCCCAGCCAGTTCCCGGATCAAACGAAGCGACGTGGTCTTGCCAGAGCCCGCCACGCCCTGGAGGCCGATGACGCGGTCTTCCGTTGTCAGGACGTTCCACACAGCGGCTTGCTGGGCGTTGTTCAGACGATGGCCATCCGGCGTTCGAGCGGACGAGATCTCTTCCTTGGTCACTCCTGGAGCAATCGGGCTCGACGTGCCGATGCCGTTCCGAACGATCGAAATGGTCGCTCTCTCCATGGCCAGCATCTGCGGAGTCGTGTAGCGGGCGCCGGGGGAATAGGTGCGATAGTGGTCGACCATCAGCAGATCCTTCCCCCCGCCTAGGTCCCGCTCGTGAATCGTCCGGCGGCTCACGATGTTGGCTTCCACGTCCCTTAATCGGAGATGGCCTTGACCATAGTTCAACGCATCGCGCGCTACTTGGAAATGATCGAAGACGGCCTCGCGCTCTGAGAGCCGCCGGATGGCGAAGGAGACGGCCTCCCTAGCGCCGATGGTGCGGGCTCCCTCCGTTGCCTTGCCCCGTCGCCGGGCTTCGTCGACAGCGTGTTGAGCCTCGTTGCCGAACTGTTGACCGTGGGCCTGATGAAGAGCGCGCAGCTCCTCTTTGGTGAGATTGAGCTTCTTACCCCGGTCCTGGTGGGCGATGATCTCTTCGGCGCGGCGCCCGGAAAGTCCCAGTTGTTCGAGTCTCTCCTTAATCCCGGCGCTGCGGAGACTCTCGGCCGCCAGGTATTCCTTCGAAAACCCTTGAATCTCCGGGGCACCCTTTTCGTTCTGCGTCACCTCGTAGCCGAGTTCCTTGAGACGGATTGCCATCTCGGCGCGATAGACAGCCGTGCCGAAGCTTTGCGCCTCGAAGAGAGCCTTCGACTGAAGTGATCGGGCTTGCCCGGTGATCTCCGCGGTCAGGTTGAAGACAACGGTGTGCGTATGAAGATGGGGAGCCGGATACTGGACCTTCTCCCCGGTCGCCGGCCCGATCTCGACGGGCCGGGCGGTATCGTGCAGGAAGCTGGCGGCAATCCACTTTTCGGTGGTGACCGGCGGCTTGTTGCCGCCCATGCGGGCCTGGGTCTGACGCTCCAGGGCATCCAAAGCCGTGCGGTTCGCTGCTTCGTGCGCGTGGATGATGCGTTCATCGCCGCCGACCAGCGCCGCAAGCGAGACGCTCTTTGAGGCGTGCATCGTCAGATCCCAGGCAGCCCGGTGCGCAGCCTCTTTGCCGGTCTTTGTCAGAACCGTGTCGCGATGCGCGATCCACTGCTCGGCGGTTTCGGGGTTCTGTCCCAGGGCCAGGCGATCGAATGCCTCGTCATTCACGGTGCCTGTTAGGCCCAGTTCCGAGGCGAGCCGGCCATGCCAGACCCCTTGCAGCTGGTTGTCGTGGGAGAAGTACCGCTTGTCGGCGGCCGAGTACTCCTCACGGTAGTAACTTTGGGTTTTGCCAGGCGAGAGCGCGTGGGAGATGGACAACATACGCTGCTAGGCGACCTCCGGCGATGACTCGGGCTCCGACTCTTTCTTCCGGAAGATCTTCCTCGGGCTGTTGTTCGGCGGCTCTGGCTCGACGCTGTCGGGTTCGACAACCTCAGGTTCGAGCGGTCGCTTGTGCATCGATGGAATAACCCGCTCGATCTGGCCGGGTGCGCGAAGCGCTGGTCGGAAGTACCGCATGCGAAACGGAACAACCGTTCCCGGCTGCAGAAAGAATCCATGGAGATTCGGGAGGGCCTGAATCTCGGATGGCAGAATGCGCGGCTCCCGAACGGTCTCAGTTGAAAAGCTGGCATTGCGCCCTCGGACGCTCGGGCCGTGCGAGTGGGTTTCCCGCAGGCGAAGCAACTCGACGTCGCCAGCTAGCTTGCTCAGGGACTCGGCGGAGCGGCCATCAGAGGTGCGAAACACGAACTTGGTGAAGGTTTGCGAGAAGATGGTTTCCGACTTCTTGCCATAGAGCATTTCGAGGTCGGCCAGGTTCTGCATCGCCATGACGATCGGGTTGCCGGTGGATCGCATTTCGGTGATGGCGGTGTGCAGTGCAGGTAACGTATTTAACGAGGCCAGCTCGTCGAGAAAGATCCAGACGCGCGGGAGGTCGGGGCGCGGACCCATGGACATGAGCCGCAGCATGAGGAGATCGATCCACATGCTTTGCAACGGGCGCAATGCCTCGCGCGTGTCCTGTGTGTTGGGCAGGAACAACCAACCGCGGCGGTGTTGGCACCACTCCCTGACGTTGAACAAGGGACGGTCCCCCGGATCGGACGGCATCATGCGCAGCGAGATGCCGGCGGTGTTCATGGTGCCGAGGATGCCGTTCCGTTGGGGAGCGGAGTTCTTCGAGAGCGTGTGTTCGTATTCGCTGCCCTTCACCCGCTTGTCGATCTCCTCCGGGTGAGCCATCCAGTTGCCAAAGTCGGTACAAGACGGCCTGGGTTCCGAGTACGTTAGGAGGTAGGCGGAGATCAGAGTTGCCTGGGACTCAAACCATTCCGTTTGTGGATTGTTGCTGTGACCTGGATACAAAGCGCGGGTGACGGAGATAGCGTCCGCTTCGTCGCGAACCTCCGCCCCGATGCTCCAGTAGGGACACCGCTGGTCCTTCGGACTCAGGATCAAGTCGCCAGCGGACGCGGCATAAAACTCAGGAACGAATTCCAACTTCGAATCGAGAACGACGGCGCTGTCGCCGCACGCCCAAGCATAGTAAAGGAGTTGCCGGAGGAGCGTGGTCTTGCCGGTGCCGGTGTCGCCGTTGCTCATGATGTGCTGGCACTCATCCTCCTTCCGGAGTTGGATGAATCTCTTACTCTTCGATCTGAAGGGCAAAGCCGTCTCCTTGGGTTCGGCGGTTGAACTGGCGAGGCGTTAGGATCTCCCAGCCGCGGAGCCTCTTGCCCTTACGGAAATCGTTTAACCGTCTCGCATCGAGACCCATGCCGGCGAACAAAGAGAGCAGCAGGCAGGAGCCGGCGGCGACCAGAACGGGCCGGAAGAAGGCGAGGACCGGCTGGCCACCGAAGATGTTTCGGCGTAGGTATATGTATCCGGCTGCGAAGCGATTCAGATTGTGCGGCGCGGCGGGCAGGTGGGCCTGAAACCCGAGCCGCAGATAGGTCCAGGTGTAGTAGCGCTCTAGTGGCGGCAGCGTCTGGCACCACACCCAGATGGCGGCTACCGCGAGGAGCAGGCCGAAGATGATCGCCGCCAGCGTGTAGGCGTAGCCCACCCGCGGGACCCGCCGCCAAGTCAGGTTCTCAGGCATTTGCCGGACCACCCTCTGCCTGTTTCAACTCCAGGATTCGTTCTTCGACGAGAGCCCGCCGTAGCAGGTCGGCATCTCTCCGCGCCCGGTGAATGTCGCGGTCGTTGAGATCCGAGATGGCTCCGAGCAACGCCTCAACTTCCCTCCGGGTGGCACAAACTTCAGCTAGGATCAATCGCTCAGATCGGTCGAGCTGGGTGGCAACATGCTCCATGACAATCCGGCGGCAGAACGGGCCTAAATCTCTATCACCGGCCGCTCGCTCGAGCTGATCGAATTCCGAGTTATGGAAGCTCATCTTGACGCTCTTGGTGAGTCTGGGACGTGTCGGCCTGGCGTGCATTTTGACTCCTTTCACGAAATGGGTCACCAGTTGAACGAGTACTATTTAGGACCGCAATGGTGGATTTCCTCGAAAACAACGACGGTTCTAAATAGCACCTGCTAAGGGGTGACCTATCAAAAGTGAAGTTCTTTTGCCGTGATGAAGCGCGTAGCGAAGCGGAGCGAACCCACCCCGACCGAGAATGCCGGGAAAACGGCGCACACTTCCTGCTCTGGACGCTCCATCTGACAGCTCGAAATGGCGCGAATGTTGCGCCACGGATACGCCGAAGATTGCGCCACGGGAGAGCCTTGCGGCTCCCCACTTCGCGCATCTCGGGCACTGCTTTAGTAACCGAAACCGTGCGATTGTTCATACTCGTTCGCGCGCTCCTCCTTCTGCTCAAGCGTCTTGAGCGTACGTTCATTGGCATTGAGTTCGGCTGCGATGGCCGGATTGGGTGGGCCAATCGGGTCGCGACTGAGCTCGTTTTGTTCACGACGAATCTCACTTCGGACGGATGAAATGTCCCGTTCGATCGTGTTGGTGTCTTCCATTTCTGGTCTCCTTAGGCGGCGGATTGGGACGCACGCGACCTGCCGCGAGGGGTCGTTGCGCTGGCATCTTTGTGTCCTTGTGCTTCCTGTGCAGACAGAAACCGAGACTTGTTCTGCTCCCAGTACGTGGCAAATTCCTTGTCGCCTTTCACGCTTTCGCGGAACATTTCGGTGACGACATAGTCCTTGGATGACGGATCATCGGGGCTCAAGAAGGCGCCATAAGCGACCATTTGCGCGTGCACATCGACGCGCAGCTTGAAGGAAAAGGCGGCTTCTTTGGTCTTGTCTTCGGGCTGAATCCGTGGCATCGGCGGCTCCTTTGTTTGAACCAAGAGTGCTACTTGGCGCTGAAATCCTGGTACTCGGTGAAGGCTGTAATGGTCAGTCCGAGCGGATTGAACGGCACGAGATTGTTCTTGACCTGCGCCGGATTGAGCGAGAAAGTCACCGGGATGATGAGCGAATCCTTGTGCGTCACGGTACCTCCGGCACCCAGGTAAGTGCGGTTCAGATAGACATCCGCCTGGTACGGCAACTGGATCAACCGTTTCACGACGACGTTGGTGATCGTGACGCTTACTTCCTCGCCATTGCCGGCGTCAAACTGCCGGATGGAGCCGGGACTATTGTCAACCTGGTCGTGATTCATGAGGCGCTCCGCTAAGGTCCGTTCGAGAAAGAAATAGTTCTGGGGGTATTCAACGAGCGTCGTCTGACGGTTCCGCGTATAGCGTTGGCGAGCCCAATGGGCGAGAAAGTAGCGCACTTCAGGCGCTTGCGGCCGGTAGGAATCGTCGAAGTAGGCGAGCGCTTCGGCGTGCCCGACGTCGTTGATCCGGATCACATGAACGGGCTTTTTGCCGACCTGAGACGCCAGATAGCCGGTCGTGGCCAGTGCCACTGCCGCCGTCAGAGCGAGCGTTCCAATCACAAACCGGGAGTGCTTCAGCTGGCGTTCGAGGCGCTCATGGTGGCCATAGAACTCCTGATCGGCGTCCTTATATATGTCTTCGGAGACAGGAAAGAACTCGGGTGTGGTTGACATACAGGTAGGTCCTCAGGAAGCGAGCCCGGCGATGGCGGCCCGCGCTGCGTTGTTGATTGAGCTCGCAATCTGCGCTCCGGTCGAGCCCATTCCGCCGAACAACTCGGCGGCGATCGCGGGTACTTTGAACATCGAAATGACGAAAGTCACGCTCAGCGCCAGGAACGGGACGATCAGGATCAGCAGGTGTGCCAGACCGTAATCGCCATGAATCGCGTGGTCAAAGAAATAGACAATGACGTTGGTCCAGACGTAAACGAAGGCTGTTGCCACCACCTGATAGAAGGAATAGACGATCATGTAGTCGAGCCAGCGGTAGAACTTGCCGGCTTGGGTGGGCCACATATAGAAGGGAATAAACAGCGGTCCCAGCAGCGAACCCAAGCCAATCGCGACGAATCCGAACGACGTAACAAAGAACAGAACCGCCTGGACAATACCCATCTCAATCAGCGTGTAGACGTAGACGATGATTCCGATGATGTCGGTGAAGCCTGGTTTTTCGAGCCCGGACGTAAATGGCTTGGATCCGCTGGACGAGCTGGTCGAGGATGCTCAAATCGATGAGCGCCGCCATGTGCCGGGCGGTCTCGCTAAAGATTTGGTGGAACGAGAACGCGACACCCGGCAGTGGGTTCGAGTAGTAGTGAAGCATCCCCAGCACCGCCAGAAACTTGCCGATGAAGAGACCCAAATCGTCGAGCGGCGTCATCGGCCAGTGCATGGTCATGGCGCGCATCATGTAGGTCGCACCGCGCACCATCAGCAAGTAAATGGCGATCAGCTTGGCCAGAATGAATCCATCGGCGACGAACACACCCACGTTTGTGGTCACCAGTTGCGTAATGGCGGCGGTCACCCAGGAGATCATGTCGAGCGTGTTCTGGGTCGGCTGAATCCCCGTCTGCGCCATGAGTGACGACGGAAGAAGGAGCGCCGCACCCAGGAAAACGATGCTGTGTGGGACGGTTCGCTGTCGGTAACGCATCTTTGTTTTCCTGGACTACATGACTTACGGAATCTGATAACCAACAAACGTGCCCTGCGGTGAACCGATCGCGGTGGGCTCGGTCTGCTGGTAGGCTTGCATCGCCGAGTAACGGCTCAGGGTGGCGGCAATGCCGTCCCGGACGGGCTTGTTCACGATCATTTGCTGTTCAAGCTGGTAGCCCAGGACGTCGATGATGTTCTGCTGATTGCGCAAGATCTGGACGGTCCCGGCTGCTTCGAGGTTCAACTGGCGGACCTGCACGTTGGTCTCGGCACTGTTGTCGAGCGCATTGTTCTCGAGGTTTTCCAATGCGGCCGCGTTCGAGACTTGCGCATTGCGGAAATCGGCCAGCGTCCGAAGCGTGTTGATGCTGCTGGCATCCGCAATCTCGACCGTAGCGAGATCCGACACGTTCGGACTGGTTCCGAGCGGCTCGCCGTGCAACCACGCAGAGTTACCGAGTGCCGTGGTCGCGTTGCTCCAGGCGACTGGCGCGAGACTTGGATCTCCATTGATCGCGCTATTCCATTGGGCTGTTTCGCCCAGGACGTTCTGTGCTGAGTCGCGCCAGAGCAAGTTCGAGAACGCCTGCCACAACTGCTTGCTGCTGAAGAATTGCGCCTGCCGGAGGGCTAGTTCATAGTGATTCAGCGTGTTCTCGGCGGTCTGAACCTCCTGTGCCAACTGCTCCGCTTGGCGTAGGTATTGCTGAACCTGCTGGGTATCTTGCTGCACCAGCTTCGCGAACGAGGTTGGATCGAAGACGAGGCTACCGATGCCCAGAAACTGAGCTTTGAGAGGCACAAGAAGTGCGACGGCAGCGACAATCGCCGTTCCCAGGAGCCGTTTGTGTTTCAGGATTTGTTTTTTCATTTGAATAAAGCGTCTACCTGCCGCGAAATGAAGCCAAGAAACCAGAGCCCGATGGCGACGGCCGCCACGGCCAAGCCCCAGAGAAGAGCGCCTTTGAACACACAGCCGGGAATGCCAACGTGATACCGTTCCAGGCGGCGAATGGCACGTTCTGTGTCTGGATGCATCGAAAAACCTCCTTATAGGTTGGAGTCCATACGGTGGTCCGCATAGGCCGGAACCACAAAATCCTGACTGACAAAGATCCGGCTGCGCGCGCCTTCGCGGATCACGATGGTGGGAAGCCGGTTCAGATAACGATCCAAGACACGGTCGGCGGCTTCACCCATCTGCGTCGCAATGCCTGCTCGGAACTGCACACTCGGGCTATAGTTCCCGCCCACGGAGGTGTTGCCGATGCTGCTCACGCCGCCGATCGCGGCGAGTGCAATGGCCGTCCCGAAGATCGAAAGATAGTGGTGGTTCACCTTGTCTTCGAGTCCTACGTCCCCTTGCTGGCTCAGCCCGTGAAACTGGTCGAGGTTGACGCTGAAGCCGTCCGGACAGATCAGCCGGTGAAATCCGACGAATAATCGCTGCTGAAACTGCCCGGTCACGGCACGCGCTTCGCCGATCAGAACCGTGCCTTTGGGTAGCAGGAGATGTTGCGTATTCAACGAATAAACGTCGTTGGTGAGCATCGCTTCCACCGGGCCGGCGGCGTCTCCGTTGATGCGGTTCTTCACCACGACTTCGAGAAATGTTCCTTCGAAGATGCGATACAGCATCCCCGTCCAGCTATCAGAGGAGGCAACCTGCGTCTTCTTTTCGGCCACCGTTTGAACGGGATCCGCGTCTTCCGACTTGTCAACGGAAGACCGTGGCGCTTCCGCTTTGGCGATCTCGATAGGCTCCGTGGTTGCCGCCGGTGCGGGAATCTCGAGCGCGAGCGGACTCGCATGCAACTGGCGTTCACGCCGGGCTTTGCGTTCGGCGGCGGCTGCATCGGCGGCCGACGTAGCCGTCTGTTGCGGCTGATAGCCATAACAACCTTCCCTGGTGTTCTGGCAGGGCGCAACGGTTTCACCGGCCGCGGGCACTTGCTGCAGGGCCGCCAACTGCTGCTGAGTTTGCCGCAATGCCTCGGCCTGCCGGCGGGCTCGCTCGGCTTCCGCGGCTGTCTCTGCCTCAAAGGCGCTGATGTCATTCGGCGATGCCGGCTGCTGTTGCCCGGTGAACAGCTTGCTCTTCCGGGGTGATGTTCCCCCATTGCTGAACAAGAGAGAGACCGCGATGATGGCGACCGCAGCTCCCGTCAGCCAGAGGCCGATCTTGTTCTTCGGTGTCGGGCCAGGCGGCGGGATCGCCGGTCTCGGCGGGCTCGGTATCGGTTGCTCAGTGTGATCCATGTGGTGGGTCCTCGCCTATCCTGCCTGTTACTTGGTTCCGTCTCTCGTAAAGTTCATCCGGGCTTTCCCAATCGCGAGCCAGCCGGCATCGAGGATCTTCTGGACCGTATAGAGTCCCGCGTCATAGCTGTAGTTGACGAGACTGGCTTTGCCGTCCTTGAGTTCATAGAGCGCGGGGACCTCCTGGGGAGCGGCCTTGATGTAGGTGAATCGGTCATCGTGATAGATGGCGACCACGTTAAACGGCGCCTTTCGTGCCTGAAATTCGTAGTCAAACGCCAGGCTTTTGGGGTAGCGCGTGCGGAAGGCTTCGGTCTCCTGTGCCGCGTGGTCTCTGGCTTCCTTTTCGACAGCGGCGGCACGCTCCTGGGCAATCGACGCCTCCTGTTTGTAGCGCTCCACATCCGCGACGGGAACGAACTCGGGCGGCTTTTCGTTGTCGGCCTTAAGCGACGCATCCCCCGCCGAGAGGAACACCTTCAGGTCTGGCGCCCCAACAGTCGACACTTCCGTCACTCGCAACGTATAAGTGTGGTTGTGATCTGTGACGACGTTTACGTCGGTCGCGGCATTGAGTTTCGCCGGCTTGATGTCGAGAAAGCGGGAGGCAATCTTCGAGGACGCGACCACGAAATCGCCGTCCTGGCCGCAATCCCCGCAGTAAACACTCATCACCTTTTCGCCGTCCGGCATGGCCACAAGCGTGTCCTGCAGCAGGCTGGTCGAAACGGCGATCACGTCTTTTTGCGTCGCTGGAACGGTCCGAATCGCTCCCGGATCGGCAGCCCAGCCAGGAGCTGTAACAGACAAAGCAAGAATAGAAAGACAGAGTCGTCTCATTAATGCGTCCTTAATTAGTCGGTGTTCGTACTTCTCGTTTTCAGGCAGTTCCGGCGACCAGCAAATCGAATGCCTTGGGTCCGTGCTTTTGAATCGCCGCCGCGCGTTTCAACCGCTCCATGGCATTGGTCGTGTACACCCAATATGTTTTTGGATCAATGTTGTTGACCAGGACTTTGGAGTAAGCCGGCGTCTTGAGCAGAATCTGCCGCGGCCGCAAGCTCGCGAGCAGGTCCACTTCCCTCGCATTCAGGTGAAAGAGGTCGGTGTAGGTCGCCCGGTCGAAGTCCGGATTCTGGAGGAACATCGTCATCGGGCAAGTGTCCTTGATGATCTCGGCATACTCGCCGAGGTCGCCCGCCGATTGCGTCAACAACGTCCAACCGACCAGGTTCTTCCGCCCGGTTTTCAGCGCTTCGATCAGCGCTTCGACCAGCGACGGCGTCTTCAGGTGTTTCCACAACTCATCAAAAACCAGGTACTTCAGGACGCCCGCGTTGGCCGGATCGTAAATCACGTCGTTGATCCGGCCGATGATCCAGACCAGCAGTGGCTCGAGCACCTCCTGGTACGTCTCCATGCCGGCGAAGTCGAACACCTGGAATCGGGCGAACGACAGCGTGTCCTCTTCGTTGTCGAAAAACGCTGCGTACTGGCCGTCGCCGATCCATTTGTCGAGGAACGGCTGCAACGAGGGCCGGAGCAAAAGGTATCGCAGCCGCCGATGCCGGCGCGGCAGAATATAGACCGCCTGGATCGAACGGTGCAGGTCCTTATCGTCTTCGGCGGACATCTGGCATCCGCTTGTCTCAAGCAGTAGTTTCAGAAAATTGAATAGAAACTGCCGATGATCGGCGGTGTCGGGCAGGGCAAATGGGTTGATGGAGAACGCCCGCCGGTCCAGCCGCATGCTCAACACCGTGCCGCCGAATCGTTCGGCCGTGAAGTTGTAGCTCGCTCCGATGTCGAAAATGAAGGTGAAGCCGTAGTACTTCTGGGCACTCGATGCGAATGCGTTCCCGACGAATGACTTACCGCTGCCCGTGACGCCCAGCACGAGCTGTCCCCAGACACCCGAGTGGTGGGGATCGAAATAGAAAGGCGATCCGTCGACGGTTTCAAACGCCATCAGGTACTCGTCTTCGAGCATCTTCGCCTCGACGCTGCCTGTGTAGGGAGCAAACACGAAGCTCAGGTCGGCGTAGTGATTGTTCTGCAGCCACAGTTGGCGGACGTTAAAGCGGGAGTTGCCGGGGAGCATCGCCCAGTAGGCATTCAATGCACCGTACGTCTCCTCAATCGCTTCCGCCTCAAACTTCGACAGAGCGCGGAAGACGTCTGCTTTCGCTGTTTCGAGCCGCATCCCGTCGTCGCCATGGAGCAGCAACGTGAACGAGAACATCCCGAAATAGCCACCATGCTCCTCGATGCGGACTAACACTTCATTCAGGCTTTGGACCAGCCAACGGCCTGACTCATCTTCGAGCAGCGGGTCGGGCTTCTCCTTCCGGTTCAGGGCCTGCTGGAGTATCGAGAAGCCGCTTTGGATGTTGAACGAAAAGAAGTGCGCCTTCTTGAGCTTGACTGCCCTGCGCACCTGCGGGTTCTCGCGGCGAATCCACTGGGTGCAGAGAATCATGTCACAATCGACTTCCAGCACTTCGCGGAACACATTCGGACCGGTGGAACTCGGCAGTTCTTTGAGGCTGATCATCTTCACCGCCCGGTCATCGACAGTGAGCCGGCCGTTCCGGTGCCAGTCGAGCCGTGACGCCACGCATTGCCAATCGACATCGGCGTTGCGCTTCAGCGGCAGGCGCCCCGCTACGGTGTCTGTCAGGTTCAACAGCTTGCGGAGGAACCAGAACGCTTCCTGTTTCGACAGGATGCGGGGAGTAGACAAATCTTGGACATATTGAACAAAGGAGTGGACCGTGGTTTCGAGCGCCCCCAGCGCTTTTCCGCGGTCCTCCCGCACATGCGCGGCAGAGACCGTGCGTCTCCGGCTTTGCGCGTTCGCACTCGACTCAAAGAGGACCACGAAATAAAGGCTGATCGCTCCCAGCGGCGCGTTCTCTTCAAGGAATGTGATGCGGTCCGATACGGCCTCTTCGAGCGCGCTGTCATAGGAATCTTTGCGAATGATTGGCGTCTTCCGGTTCTTCACGAGGTATTGATAGATGCGGAACTGATCGCCGAACAGATGGAAGGCTGTCATCAGGGCCGAAGCCACGGTTTCCAGGCGCTCCTCCGTCAGGCACTCCGAATCCATCCCCTGGAGGCGTAGTACCATTCCGTAGTCGCCGCCCTTCGTCGCGAAGACCCTGTCGGTGATAAAGCAGCTGACGGGCACGAACTCATGGAACGGCCTGGATTTTCGGAAATGGGAGGTCATCTCGGATTTCTTCATGGGATGCACCGTGCCCTCTTCGCCGGGTCGTAGGACGAGCCCTGATGCAGCGCATGCAACCAGAGCAGCGGCATCTGGACATCGACCTTCGACATTCTCTTTCCGAACAAAACAAGCCCCGCGACCAAAAGAAGAGCGGCAGTCCGGGACACGGATGCAAACAGCAGGAGTGCGATGAGGAACACGGCTCCAAAGAGCCGTACCTCGATGCCGGCGACAAGCCGGGGTCTGTTGAGTGTCCGAACCACGCGCCTTCTTTTTGGATTCACGGGTTTTCCTCCTTTCTTCCCATGGGCAAACGGTTATCGACGAACGCGTTACGAGGTCGTCGAGTAAAACAGATTGACAATCTGCTGGGCGTACCCGGCGATGAAGAGTCCGACGATTCCGGCGAACACTCCCGCCAGGCCCCGGCCGATGTCGCCGGAGAACATGATCCGAGCCCCGCCCCACACGATGGCGATAACGCCAACGATGCCGAGGAAGGCGCGAAACCAGGTCAGGAAATTGGTGGTGACGGTGGTGATCCCTTCGAGGGATTGCGCTTGGCAGGCGAGAGCTCCGAAAGCGAGCACCAGCAGTGCTGGCGCCGCTTGCCGAAGAACCTGCTGCCCTTTGTTTGCGAGTGACGGCAAGTGGCTTGGTCTTGCCGCAATGAGGTTTGAATTGATGTGTTCTTTCTGATCCATTTGAGTGCCAGTCCCTCCTTGCGAACTGAACAACCCGAATGTAAACCAAGTCCTTGGAGCATTACAATAGTTGGATGCAGCAGCTATGCATGTTTTGCAACATTTTCGCCCATAACTGTTTGGGAAGAAAGAAATGAGCCTTGCCAAGAAATTTTTCAAAAAATGCATGCCTGGCTGATGGATCATCAAAAAGGAGCCAAGTTCCGTGAAGAAGCCAACGAAAAAGAAAGTGCCCGCGATCGTGAAAGACGACCGATCGATGCCGGTCTGGCTACAGGCAACGAAGTCGTTTTACTTGAAGCTGAATCGAGTCGCGACCGAATGTGGCCTTTCGCGTTATGACACGCTCACGAGAGGTCTGGATGCGCTTCTGCGTGAGACGCGGAAACAGCAGTCTCCCCTCAACAAGAAGATCAAGAGCGAAGGACAAAGAGAGTCTTTTCGCAAGACCATGGGTCAGGTCTCACGGCGATACTGGGCAACCCTCACGCCGGAAGAGAAGCGCGCTCGGGCACAGAAGAGTGCGAACGCCCGTTGGAGCAGACGCGAGAATCCCGAAGACACTGCCTAACTCGAGAAGCGACTGGCTTGCGTTCGAACGACCGCTGGTCCGGCTAAACGGATTGCGGGTAGAGTCGAGGATGGGCGCGAGCACTGACGCTTAAGCGCCGCCCCGTTTCCCATCCCCGCTCATCAAACCGGACGTGCCCAATTAAGGCATCCGGCTTTCCGACTGGCTTCATCGCAGACTCACGAACGACTGTTCACCTTGGCTCGGCTGAGCCGCAATACGCCCAACTCGCCAAAAACCGCTACGATGCTGAAACGGTTAGTGCCACGCGAGTGCACCTGGTGACGTCTCCGCAGGAAATGCCGTACGCTCTCATAAACGTAGCGGTCAACCGCATCGTACGCCGCTACCCGGGTGCCGTAGTTGAAGTATGCCGACCAGCCTCTCAGAATCTGATTCAACCGGTTGCGCGCCTCCTCCCAGCTCCCCGTGTTGCTGGGTACCAGAAGTTGTCCCACCTTTTCCTTGATGCGTGCCACCGCCTTCTTCGACGGGCTTGCTCCCAAATACCAGTGGCCACCCTTCTTGTAACGCTGCGGCCCGAACGTGTAACCCAGAAAGCTGAAGCTCTCCTGTCGTGCTTCCTTGATGCTGGTCTTCGCCTCATTCAGGGTAACCCCCATCCGTGTTACCACCTGCCGCGTCCAACTCAGTGCCTCTGCCGCTTGACCGCGGCTGAGAATCACGAAGTCATCCGCGTAGTTCACAATATGGGCGTCAAACTGCTCTCCCCGTCTGGTGTTCTGCCAACCCTTCAACAGTCGGTTCATGTACACGTTGGCGAGCATGGGACTGGCTACGCCTCCCTGCGGCGTTCCGCAGTGGCGGCCCTTCCCTCCCGACAACCGACGCTTCCCGTTCTCGTCCCTCTCCTCGGCCGGGGCCTGTAGCCACATCTTGATCAGACGCAGCACCTCCCGATCCACGATCCGGCGAGCCACACACTGTAGAAGTTCGCAGTGTGGAATGGTGTCAAAGTATTTGGACAGATCGGCATCCACTACATCGGTGTAGCCTGCGCAGATTAGCTTATGCACTTTCCGAATGGCGTCCTGAGCGCTTCGCTTCGGTCGGTAACCATAGGCACTCGGTTCCAAATCCGCCTCGAATATCGGTTCCAGCACGATCTTGGCTGCGGTCTGCACCACCCGGTCCCGAATACTCGGAATCCCAAGTGGCCGCTCCCCGCCTCCGGGCTTCGGGATCATTACCCTCCGCACCGGTTGTGGTCGATACGTCTTGTTGCGTAGCTCCTGTCGGATGCCGGTCAGCCATTCCTCCAACCCTGCCGACTCAATCTGTTCGAAAGTCTGTCCATCTACTCCTGGAGCGCCCTGATTGGCTCGCGCCCGTGCGTAAGCATGGGCCAGAATGTCCTCGCGATAGATCTTGTCGTAGAGCATGTAGAAGCGGTATCCCGGCTCGTTCTTCGCCTTTCGATACAGCTTGATCTGAAGTTCCCGTACCTGACTCGGTGTTGTTAGACTCATCGTCAATCACCGCTCCTTCCCTCCTTCACAAGCACACCAGAAGTAAGGGCCCTTTCCTCCGCCGCCATTACCCGGCCTCATCGGTCGTATGGCCCTCTCCGACTCCCAGACTGGCCGCCGCCCTTTCTGGCGACGTTCGGGGTCGCGACCCCCAGCCAATCCCGAGCCTCCCTCACTAACCCAGATCACCTTCTCTGCATGCCGTGCTCACTACCCCGGTGGACCGGATCAGGTGCTCGTTGGTTGGCGAGTTGCGCGTTCCCGCGCGGGCTTCTTCCCTGTCCGTGCAGCCTTCCCCGTTATCGTGGCGGGTCGGCGTCCACATCACTACTTTCGAGGCCTGCTCAAGCTTCACACGCGTTACGGCCTGCAGAGTTGCTCACCCACCATCCGTGGGCTTTATCGCGAGGCTTCGCCCTGGCCGGTTTCCCGGCTCGGACGCTCGCAAGCTACCAAGTTCAACCAACAACCTCCTTGGGTGGGTCCTTCCCCCACTGGTGATCTACGCCGTTGAGGCGCACACGATAACGCCGTCTATCGTTCCTATCCGGCGAAACTTCCCACATGAGGACATATGGACAATGTCGCGGCGCCTGCGTCTCGCAAAGGGTAAGTTTCGGGATTATCAATTTCCGCCTCTTCCGCCGCGCGGCGACAATGCGCACAGGATAGACTTTCGACATGACCGCAGAAAACAAGTTGGTAATGCGCCGTTTCGTGGAGTTCATCAACACCGGCAGCGAGAAGCTTGCCAAAGAACTTATCTCCCCAGACGCGGTGTTCCATGTTCCGGGACGTCCCGAACCAATGCGCGGACCTGATGGCTACCTTGCAATTATCGGGATGATGCGAAGTGGATTTCCCGATATTCAATGGACGCTTGAGGAAATGATTGCCGAAGACGATAAGGTGGCCGCACGCTTCACCATGCGTGGCACGCATCAGGGCAGTTTCTTCGGTGTGCCGCCGACCGGAAAACCTATAGCAGTTCAAGCGATGAATTTCTATCGACTAGCGGGGGGACAATTCATCGAGGAACGCGGTCAGCCGGATTTACTTGGATTGCTCATGCAAATCGGCGCAGTGCCGCCCGGGGCCTAGTCTCGCAAAGGGTTCTTTTCGCCCACGGCTTTTGAAACAAATCGCCGGTTCGGTCCCCGGAAGTCTCGTTGTGTCCGGTAATCTCTTGCGCTCAGGCCCAAACGGATCGCAGACGATATCGCCGTTCGTTCCCAATCCGGCGAAACTTCCCACATGAGGACTTGCGGCCAACTGCACCGGATAATTTGACGATTCAGGGCCAATGTCCGAGTCGCGCGTAATCCAGCCAGAGCTGAGTTTCGTCGGGGTCGAAGAGCGGGCTTGCGTGGGCCACTAAAACGCTTGGTTCAGCGAGTTGGCGACCCATTTCAGATGGAAGCAAGGACTTCGGCATTAGAACGGATTTTCGCCCGCGCGTCGAGACCCGGAAGCGCGGTTCGCGCCACCAGGCGAAGCAAGGGCGGCAACGATTTCATCGGTGGTCACGATCGCACTGGCGTAGTCGGGGAGATTGACTTCGAGAGAAGCGTGCATGTGCTCATCGGAGTAGCTCGCGGTTGCGTCTTTTACCACCGTGATCTCATAGCCGAGTTCGGCGGCATAGCGAACGGTGGCCTCCACACAGGTGTGCGCGATCAGTCCCATGACGATGACTTTGTGAATGCCGTGCTTCTTGATCTGCATATACAGATCCGTGTTGGCAAAGCCGCTGGAACACCAATGCTCCGCGGTGACGACATCGCCCGGCTGAGGTTCGAACCCGGCCCGGATTTCGCCACCCCAGGTACCGTAGTCGAATGACTTCCGCGACCACGCTGCTTTCTGAATTGGCGCGATGTACCTCCAGGTCTCGTAGTCGCCACTACGATATCGTCGGTGCATCGCGTAGAAAACCCGGATACCGGTTTTTCGCGCCGCTTCAAGAATCTGCATCATGTGAGGAACACACTGGTTCCCTTCGGCGACGCCCTTTATGCGATCCCAGATCTTGCCGCCCTCGGAAATGAAGTCGTTATACGGATCGATCAGGACAAGCCCGGTGATCTCCTTTTCATAGGTAAGTTGTGGCATGTTTCCTCCGGTCGATCTCAACCTTGTCGCAATGCGTGACGTTCGATGCCTTTTGCGAACATCGGCGTCTTCTGTTGGTTGTGGGCCACCGAAATCGGCTTGCGCGCACTTCGAAAGACGTCCAGCGGTATTCCCTGTCTACCGAGGAAATCCAGCAATTCAGGCGTGGCACAGGTTTGAACCGTATTTGTAAACTCGCACGTCTTATCGTCGATCTTCCTCGCCGCCAGATCCCATATCACGCCAATGTTTGTGCGCCCAGCAGGTGTGAAAACGTCTGACGTGGAAACCAGTCTTAGATGATCGGGGCGCGCGACCTCTTCGATGTAGTGCTGTACGATCAGGCTTCCGCCGAGTATCTCGACGTTGATCGACATGCGCCGGCCGTCAGGCGACGTAGTTGCACCGGCTGAGCAGTCAGCCGGCGAGCACGACTGGTATTCGGACTCGGACAGCGTAAAGCACCAGGTCGGAATGTCGATCTTCTCAATCGGAGCGTTGATCGTTGCTGAAAAACTTGACTGAACCAAGGTATTTTCTTCCATGAGTCTCCTTTTGAATGATTTAAAGTGGTACAGGCTCGAGCCTCTCCTGCTTCCATCAGGTACTCCGGCCAGTGAAGACGCAGGCTATCGCAGTGCTCAACGTACCTTTGTCGGTCTTCGGCTCAATCCGCGGGCGTTCGCGCATGTTGGAGCTGCTCGGCATGGTTCTCCAGACGTTCTGGCACGCTCATGAACAAGGCCTTCAGCCCTTCCGTCATCGTGGGGTGTGCAAACATTGTGTCTCGTAAAATTGTGTATGGCTGGCCTGCCAGCATCGCGAGTTGCACCGTACCCATGAGTTCGCCTGCCTCGGGCCCAAAGGCCGTGAACCCGAGAATCCGGTCACTCTGTGCGTCGATCAGCGTCTTCATGAACCCACGTCTCTCCGAAATGGTCCAGGGCCCCCAGGCGGCGTCGACCGGCACGGATGCAACCCGGCAGGCAACACCTCTTTCCCGCGCCTCCGACTCGTTGAGGCCGACACGCGCCAGCTCCGGATCCATGAAGACGCAGTACGGAACCAGCCGGTCCCGCGTGCTGCGCCAGCCTCCGTTCAGGTTTTCATGGATGACGCTGAAGTCGTCCTCCGATACGTGCGTGAAGTATGGGCTGCCGGCGCAGTCTCCCATCGCCCACACGCCGGGCGCGCTTGTTTCTAGGCGATCGTTTACTCGGATGTGTCCCGTTTCCGTGACCTCGACGCCCGCTTTCTCAAGTCCGATGCCCGAGGTGTTGGGAGTGCGTCCCGCGCCACGAGGATGTCAGTCCCCTCCAGTGTTCGTGCTTCACTCCCGCTTTGGAGCTGAAGACTTACGTGCTCGCCCGAAAGGCCGCTGACACTGAGGACGTGGGTGCCTAACAATACGTCGATGCCTTCGTCGCGGAACAGCTGCAGAATCGCGTGGGCAACATCGGCATCTTCCCTGGCTGCAAGTTGCAAGCCGCGTTCGATCAGCGTTACGCGGCTTCCCAGTCTGTGGAGAGCCTGGGCCATTTCCAGGCCGACGTAGCCGCCTCCCAGGACGATCAAGTGCTCGGGGCGCCGCTGCAGGTCCAGCACCTCGATATGTGTCATCGGCCTCGATTCCCGCCAACCGGGCGTGTCGGGTATTGTCGCGCGGCTTCCGAGGTTCACGAAAACGCGCTCCGCTGTGAGCGTACGTTCGCCTCCATCGCGCAAGGCGACGCGAAGCGTGCGAGGGGCGACAAATGCGCCGTCGCCGAGGATGAGCTGATCACCTCGATGTTGGTTCAGGGCCGCATGAAATTTGTCCAGATGAACCTGGACAATACCTTCGACCATTTTGCGCTTGCGCGCGTACACTCCAGCCATGTCGATCGAGATCGGCCCGGTCTCGATCCCGAATTCCCGATGCCGTCCCACGAGCGAGGCGACTTTCGCCGAATGAATCACGTTCTTACTGGGCAGGCATGCCACATTGGGACAGGAACCGCCGATATACTTACGCTCGACGACGGCGGTCCGCCTTCCTTCTTTGGCCATGGTCCAGCCCATCAATTTGCCGGCTGTGCCGGCGCCCAGCACGAGGACGTCGTATTTTTCGGCTGCATTCATGTGATTCATCTCTTGTAGGTGGCCGCCTTAAGCTTTCATGCTGTTTCTTCTTCCAGTGGCGGTGTGTTTCGCCCCTAGGATTCTGGGGCGGTTCCCCCGCCCTTCAGAAATGCGCTGGATCCGCCTCATTCTTCGGGTCCCACCCCTTCATTTCACTGAGTTCCTCGGGCGTGATCTTAGGCAAGTGCCGGATGAACAAAACCAGGCGCCAGGTTTGCGGGACAGTGTGCGTTCCGTGGAAGGCGGGCATGCCGCTCAAACGAACTCCATTTTCAATTGTGTAGTAGAGCTCACCATCGCTCTTGTTCTGCGTCCCGGCTGCGCGCAAGTCGGGCGGTTTCGGATAGAGGCCCTTGCCGAATACCGTCTGGCCCCCTCCGTCATTCGAATGGCACTCGGAGCAATGATAGGAGAAATGCTCCATGCCTCCCCGAATGTTCTCCGTTGAAGGCATGATGGGATTGTGAAGTTCGCGATACGCGGATGGCACCGCCAATTTGCGTGCCGTTGTGGCCGCGAACTCCTCAATCGCTGAGGGTGTCGCAAGTGCGCTGAAGCCTCGTCGCACGAGAATCAGCCCGTACCCAGCGGCTGCAACCGCGAGAGCAATCAGAATTAGCGAAACTGCTTTCCAGGGTTTCATGTCTGCCTCACTTGTCCCGAGCCGGCCTTCGATGGGCTGCCTTCCGCGTCAGGCGCGAAGTATGGCAGCTCCGAAAGGAGCGCCCGTTAATCCGCCATCCACCATCAGCTCGACCGCATTGATGTACGATGAATCGTCCGAGGCAAGAAAAAGCACAGCCTTGGCCAGATCTTCCGGCTCGCCCCAACGGGCAAGTGGAACCGTGGAAGAGAAGAAGTCGGAAACTTTTGCGGATTCCTCTGCCGTGGCATTGGCGCGTGGCCCGCGCTTCCAGATGGGAGTTTTCGTCGCTCCAGGGGCCACCACGTTCACGCGAATCTTGCGCGGTGCAAGGTCTGCGGCGATGGATCGCGCCATCGAGACGAGTCCGCCTTTCGTGGCAGCGTAGGCAGCCAAGCCTGGTTGACCGAGATAACTTTGCACCGATCCGTTGAAGATGATGCTGCCGTTGTCATTCATGAGAGGAGCGGCTGAATTGACGGTAAAGAAAGCACCGTTGAGGTTGGTGTGGACTACCTTCTCGAAGATGGCTTCGTCCGTCGTGCCAGTCGGCGTGCTGCCAGAAATGCCTGCATTGGCGAAGACGATGTCAAGCTTGCCAAAGTCTTTGGCGAGTTCAGCGAAGAGCTTCTTGCGGTCCTCCGCCACCGTAACATCGGCGCGATAGCCGTGCGCTTTCGATCCGAGTTCGGCGACCGCTTCATCCAGCGCCTTCTGGTTCCGGCCGGTAATCGCGACTGCAGCGCCTTCTGCAACGAAAAGGCGGGCTGTGGCCAGGCCGATGCCGCTGTTTCCGCCGGTGATGAGAGCCTTCTTGCCTGCGAGTTTCATGATTTCCTCCTGGACGGCTGGGCCGTCCTAGATCGCAGGGACCGGAAGCCGGCGCGAACCTCTTCGGTGAAGAGCTGCGGCTGTTCCCAGGCCGCAAAGTGGCCGCCCTTGGGGAGCTTGTTGTAATGGATCAGTTTAGGATAAGCCCGCTCCGCCCAACTGCGCGGGCACAGATCGATCTCGTCCGGAAAGGAGCTTACGGCAACCGGGATGGAAACGCCTTTGACACTGAAGTACCCGAGTTTGTTTTCCCAGTAGAGGCGGGCTCCGGAAATCCCCGTGTTCGTCAACCAGGCGATCGTGACGTTATCGAGAATGTCGTCACGCGTGAGGCCTTCGGATTCTCCCTGAAAGACACGTGAGATCAGCGCGTAGCTCCACGCATCGTGGTCCAGAAAATAGGCGGCCAGGCCGACGGGGGAATCCGCAATTCCGTACAACGTCTGCGGGCGCAACCCCATCTGGTAGCCGTAGGCGACGCCTTTGCTGTAGACGAATTGCAGCCGCTCGAAAGCGAGTTTTTCCTCAGGTGAGAGACCGTCTGGCATTGGCGCACCGGTAAATGCAGCCTTGTCAATTTCGGCCGGAACCGCGCCTGGCATGTTGATGTGAATGCCTAGCAATTCGGGAGGCGCTTGCACGCCCATCAGCTCCGTGATGACCGCACCCCAATCACCGCCCTGCGCGACGAATTTGGTGTATCCCAGGCGCTTCATCAGCACGGTCCAGGCGCGAGCGATGTGGGCGGGGTCCCATCCGGTCGTTGCCGGCTTGCCGGAAAAACCGTAGCCCGGCATCGACGGAATTACAACGTCGAACGCATCGGACGCATTTCCGCTGTGTGCGGTGGGATTGGTCAGCGGATCGATGATCTTCATCTGTTCGGTGATCGAACCGGGCCACCCGTGAGTCACGATCAACGGCAACGCATTTTCGTGTTTCGAACGGACGTGAATGAAGTGAATGTCCAGGCCGTCGATCTCGGTGATGAACTGCGGCAGGGCGTTCAGTTTTGCCTCGATCTTGCGCCAGTCGTATTCTGACGCCCAATAGCGCGCCAGCGCCTGCATCGTCGCGAGTTGCACGCCTTGAGATGCATCCGTGACGGTTTCCCGTTCAGGCCACCTTGTCGCGTTGATGCGCCTGCGCAATTCGGTCAGTTCGGTTTCCGGAACATTCACATGGAAGGGGTGAATGGCGGTCTTGTCATTAGCCTGTTCGGTGATTCGTTGAGTGGCGGCAGTTGGTGTCATTGTGTCTTTCTCCTTTCAAATTGATTCCCGGAACGTTCACATGAACGGCCGTATAGCTGTCTCATGCACTGCGAGTTTCGTCGTGATGTCTCTGTCGCAGCCAAATCCTCCAAATGGCTAACCCTCGGTGATCACTCTGAGCTTGTGGCTCTCTTGCTCGTTCGTGATCCACTGCCGGATATATGCCGGGCAACTCCTGAGTTCGATCCCTTCGGCTTCGGCCCGGACCAAAAGCTGCACAGCATCGTTGCTGACCAGCTCTACCTCGGCAAGTTCGATGGCGACGAGTCGGCGTCCATCAAGTGCCATGCGAATGAGCTCCAGATCTTCGACTGCCAGCCGACCGCTGATGGACAGGATCAGACCCTGTTCAGTCGAAACTCGATCGATTCGGTACGCCATTGGCTCGCATTCGCCTGTCGTTTGCTGTTTTCAATGGCAAACGGCACGCCACTCGAACTTCGCTGAAAGGATTAGAAATTCTGCCGTGTGACGGCAGGCGAATCTGGAAGATATGGTGAATCTGGTGATTTTGGTGGAATTGGCAGGATTGTCACCGAAACTTGAATTGCGTCTTGTCGATACCTAACGCTTTGATGCGATTTTCAAGCGTGGATGATGGAATCCCAAGCCGCGCCGCCGCGCCCGACGGTCCAGCGACACGCCCCCGGCACGCAGCGAGGGCCGCTTCGATGATCTCCCGTTCGATGCGGGGCCCGCGTTCATACGGCGCGGGTGAAACTACCTGAGGTCGTGGTCGGGCCGGTTGTCTCAACAGCCATGACTCGTCGACGGCAAAAACCTCGCCCGAATTCAGAATCACAGACCGCTCAATCACGTTCTGCAACTCACGGATGTTGCCCGGCCAGTCATAGTTCTGCAACAAGTTCAGCGTCTTTTTGTCAATCGACCGGAAGTTCTTGCCCGCGCGCCTGCCGTAGCGTTTCACGAAGTACTCGACGAGCACCAAGATGTCCTCAGTCCGGTCTCGGAGTGGTGGCACCTCGATGGGAAATACATTGAGGCGGTAAAAGAGGTCTTGCCGGAAGCCTCCATTGGCAACAGCTGCTGTCAGGTCACGGTTGGTGGCGGTGATGACTCGAACGTCGACTCGGATCGTCTGTGCTCCCCCGACTCGCTCAAACTCGCGCTCTTGCAGGACTCTCAGGAGCGCGACCTGAGTGTCGGGTGGAAGTTCACCTACTTCGTCCAGAAAGATCGTGCCGCCATTGGCCTGTTCAAAGCGGCCCAGCCGACGCTGTGTAGCTCCAGTGAAGGCTCCTTTCTCGTGACCAAACAACTCCGATGAAATTAACGTGGGCGCAAGTGCCGCACAGTTCACACTGACGAACGCACGTCCAGCTCTCTGGGATCGCTTGTGGACGGCGCGGGCGATGAGCTCCTTGCCGGTGCCGGTCTCGCCCGTGATGAAGACCGTAGAGTCCGTCGGCGCCACTTTGGCAATCCCCGAGAGGACCGTCTTTAATGGCTTCGAGGAACCGACAATTTCCTCGAACATCAGCACACGGTCAACCTCATCCCGCAGCGCGAGGTTTTCCCGATAGAGTTGATCCCTGAGCACCCTTATCTCTGCTTCAGCCTGCTTCTGTTTACTCAGATCGAGGGCGAAGGCGACGCCGTCGTTTCCTTTTCGATCAAACAGCGCGCCGCCGGTGAGTACAGCGATCCGACTCCCATCCTTGCGGACAAACTGCTTCTCGTAAGGCTGCACGGTCCCGGTGGCTTTCAAATCCGCGGTCGCTTGCTCGTCTTGCTCGCGCCATTCGGACGGTGTCAAATCGGTCCAGCGCACACCACCTGAGACGATGTCCTCACGCCGATACTGGAGCATGTCGAGAAACGCATCGTTCGCATCGGTGATTCGCCCATCAAGGTCCCAGATCATGACTCCGACGATGTCGGAGTCAACCAGGCGTCGAAAGCGGGCTTCACGCTCCTGGAGGTCGCTGTAGAGACGGGTGTTTTCCACGGACATCGCCGCCGCCGAAGCAATCACCTTAAGAACGGCCATTCGCGCCGGGGTGAACGCGTGAGGTGTAAGGCTGTTTTCGAGGTACAGCAGCCCGAGCAGCCGCGTTTGTTTGAGCAGTGGGAGGCAGAGCACAGACCGTATGCGGTGCTCGCGAATATACTCGTCGGCCGCAAATGGATTCTGACCGGATGCGTCGTGCAGGAGAACACCTTCTTTGGTCCGCAGCACATACTGAAGAACCGAACCGGGAAGATCCGCGGCACCGATGCTTGCTTGGCGCAGGACGACCGTTACCTGATCGCGGTTGCTTGTGGCTTCCGCTTCGATGCGATGGGCTTCGCCCCGCGAAAGAATCAGCAGACCTCTATCACCGCCTGCGTGCTCAAGTGCTGTGCGCATGATCGTGTGCATCAGCCTGTCCAGCACAATCTCACCCGACACAGCTTCGGATACCTTGATCACAGTCGCGAGATCGAGTTGCCCGACCGGGGCTTGTATCGTCGCTGTCGCATCCGGGATCACTCTCTCGGGCCTGATCTGCGGGTGAAGCTGGTCAAGCTGCCACACCTTGGCATCTGCTCCCCAACGAAGGTAACAGTGGCGTGCATCGCGCAGATAAGTGGTGCCGATTCTCTCATAACCGCGCACGGTATAGAACACCGCTGCGAGTTCATTGGCGAAGGCTTCAATGTGAACAAAGCCGTGTACATGCGCGGATCGGATCGCCCTTTCGTAAAGTTCCTGCGCGTCCAATACGCGTCCCTCGATGCGGGCGATCTCCGCCGCAACCAGCGCGGCACGACTCTCAAATGTCTGGGGCGAGTGCTCGGCCCACACCTCGAGCTGCTTGTAATGTTCGGCCAAAGCATCGAAGTGTTTCGGTCGATCTTCAGGCGACGCAATGTTCCAGGCGCCCGCGTGAGCAAGCGCAGCATAGAGGCGAAACTCCGCAGTTTCGAACATCGCCGCTGATGTCCAATACAACCGTTGCCCCTTGAACGCCGCCTCAGCCGCTGAAGCATAGTCTCCCGCGAAAACACGAGCCTCTACCTTGCGGGTCCAATAGTAGAACTCGGCGAATACCAAATTAGGATTGCTGGCTAGATCGCGCTCGACCTCCGGCTCGATGTAATCGTCGTGATCCAGACGCCCAAGCGCCGCCGTCACTCCCCGCAGCGTCCGAATCAGGCCCAGCTGTGCGCCGCAGAGGTGGATGACTAAACCAAAGCGCACCCTTTTAGCAAAAGCCAGGCCGTTTTCGCATTCCGTCTGCACTTCTGCCAGCGGATCTCCGACTGCCAGACAAATCGTGATGAGCTGGTCCCAGCTGTAGGACGCGAAAGTAAGGTCGCCAATACGATATGCGGCATCGAAGGCGCGACGCACTAGCTCACGTCCGCTGGCAACGTGCTGCGCCCATGGCATGACCATGGCGCCCAGGGACATATAGGTTCGCGCCTGATAGCGCGTCAGGCCACGTTTCTCGACCAGGTCATAGCCCAGTTGCCCGAAACGGAATCCATCTTTATAGTCACCAAGACGCGCGCCCGCAAACATCGCAAGCCAAACGTAGGCGAAGCACGCGGCGTCGCTGTTGCCATGTTCGAGACTGAGTGTCACCAAACGGCAGACGACCAATGTAGAAAAGTGCTCGTCAAAAAGAATCGACGGCGTCACAATCTCCGTGAAGACATCGAGCGTGTCGAGTACCTCCGGGTCGGTGACGAGCGGCAGGTCCATGAGTTCTTCAATTTGCCGGCCGCCGAGCAGAACCCAGATTCGCTCGTATTCGCGCAATACATCCTCGCGAGTCGGACGGTTCGACCACTCCGTGCCCTGGCTGCGGAGCCACTCCAGAAACACGTCCACCGCGCGGTCACACCGATCGAGAGTGGTGTACAACGTGAGCCGCAAGCGCGTGGCTAAGCAGAAGTCGTGTCGATTGTTCGCGCGCTGAGGCAACACCGAGAGTCGATTCTCGGCAGCAATCTTGTCTGCGGTCAGCAGCTCGCATTCAGCCATCAGATACTCGGTCGAGAAGATGAGGCGATAGTTTCTCTCCCACGTCTCTTCCGTGAGCAACGCCCGGCCTGCCCCCAGATATTTGAGTGCCGAAGCGTATGCGGTCGAAATTTTGGCGCGTCGGCCTGCAACGAGATTCAGGTCAGCGACGCGCTCGCGGTCTTCGACGGAGATAAGTAGTTGAGAGCCGCGGTTGAGCTGATTGACGATCTCGAATATTGCCTCTTCGCGTTTCGCTGCGGGAGTGTGCTCCGCCAGAAGCATTCCAATGCGCAGATGCGCCGCGGAACGCAGATCTTGCGGAATCATGGAATAGGCTGCTTCCTGCACGCGATCGTGCAGGAAGCGGTAGGCATCGTCGGAGCGAAAGATTAGTCCAGTCCGTACCGCTTCCCAAAGGTTCTGGTGAAGCTCCTCGATCGACTTTTCGTAAGCCATCGCCAGCATGTCGAATTCGGCGCTGTTTCCCATACAAGCGAATTGCTTGAGTGCCTCCTGAGTGTTTGCCGGCAGGCGGTTCAACTTGCCGACCATGAGCTCCACGACGTTGTCGGTGTAGCCTTTGGCGTGAATACGATTGAGGTCCCATACCCAGCGGCCTTCGCCGTAGTCGAAGCTCAGCAGGCCTTCATCTCCCAGCGTGGAGATGAACTGGATGGCGAAGAAGGGATTGCCGGTAGTTTTCTCGTGAATCAGGTTCGCGAGCGGGGCGGCGCCTCCCGGCTCGCAGTGGAGAGAGTCCACCAGCAATTGACCTAGATCGTCCTGGCCAAGGGGTGTCAGAACGATGTCCTCGACGGCCGCCCCGGCCTGACGGATCGCATCGAGTTTTCGCATCAGCGGATGCGTCGCGCTGACCTCGTTATCCCGGTATGCGCCGATGAGCAACAAACGCCTTAGATCGTCGCGCGTCAATAGATCTTCGAGTAAGTCGAGCGTCGCGGCATCGAGCCACTGGAGGTCGTCGAGGAACAGTGCCAGCGGATGCTCCGGTCTTGCGAATACGCCGATGAACCGGCGAAAGACCAACTGAAAACGCCTCTGCGCTTCCGATGGCGGGAGTTCGGGAACGGGCGGTTGTTCGCCAATGACGTGCTTCAACTCCGGGACGAGTTCGGTGATTAGGAGTCCGTTCGGCTCCAGCGCCTCACGAAGCGCATCACGCCACTTGCTCAATTCCTCTTCGGTTTTGCTCAAAAGTGGCCGGATCAGGCTCTGAAACGCCTGGGCCAACGTCGCATACGGGATGTCGCGCTTGTACTGATCGAACTTGCCTGAGGCAAACAAGCCGCGTGGGGGCACAAGTGGTTTGTGGAGCTCATTTACAACAGCAGATTTGCCGATACCGGAGTATCCCGAGACTAGGACCAGCTCGGGCCGTCCACCGGCAACGATGCGGTCGAAGGCTGTGAGGAGGGTTTCGACCTCCCGGTCCCTGCCGTAGAGCTTTTCGGGGATCATGAGGCGATCCGGAGTGTCATGGGCGCCAAGGGTGAACTCGCTGATAAACCCTTGGGACTCCCATTCGGACAGGCAGCGCCGAAGGTCACGCTCGACCCCGGTGGCTGTCTGATACCGTTCCTCGGCCGTCTTAGAAAGCAGCTTCATCGTGATCGCGGAGACCGATGCCGGGATGCTGCTGACCCGCTCGCGGGGTGAGGCCGGTTGTCTCGCGATGTGGCAGTGCACCCATTCCATAGCATCAGAGGCAGCGAACGGAAGGCTGCCGGTCAGCATTTCGTACAACGTGACTCCAAGTGAATAAAGGTCGCTGCGGGAATCGATCGATCGGTTCACTCGACCCGTCTGCTCGGGGGCCATGTAGGCGAGCGTCCCAGCGATGAGCTCGGGAGGATCGGGCGATTGGCGCTCGCGGGGAAGGCGAGACGCAATGCCGAAGCCGGTGAGCCAGACATGCCCAGTTTCGCGGTCTGCGAGTACGTTGGCTGACTTGATGTCCTTGTGAATGAGTCCGCCTGCGTGGAGGTGACGGAGTGCGCCAGACAGGGCGACTGCAAATCGGAGTAATTGCCCGATCTCCATGGGCTGGCCGACAAGACGATCGAGGGGCTCACCGCCCTTGTACTCGACAACCAGCATCATCTGACCGCGATCACGCACGAGTTCCAACGGACGCAGTGCCCACGTAGCATCCAGGTGCTCCCGAAGTTCGAATTCGTGTGTCAGGCGATTGAGGGTTTCAAGGATCGGATGCTCAGCGTCAGACAGGACGGGTATGAACGCGTGACGACCGACATCATTATCATCCCGCGACAATCTGCAGAAGGCGCGTCCCGCATCTCGCCACAGCACCTCTAGCGAGTCGTTCTCCCGACCATCCCCGAACAAGACGGATGCCTTCATCTGTCCGTCCCCTTCTCCGGTTCGATTCGCATTAGAGGGGCGTCCGCCTTGCGACGACGGGCCGCCAGCGATGCGCTCAACAACGGGCCCAGAACTGTTGCCGACCAGTCGAGTGCGCGCATCCTTGCGCCCATCTCGCCGCCGGCCGCGAATACCGACTCGATCAAACGCGTTTTGATGAGATCCATTTCGGAATCCCTCGACTCGCACGCCGCACGCCGGACGTGCATAACCGAGTATTGCTCGATTTTCGCTCGTTATCGGCGGGCTTCCACAAAGCAACAATTTCCCCCAACCGCCCCTGCTGACCTCTGGAAGTAACGCAAGAATGTTCGAACCAGCTGCGCGACGAGTTGCAGGAAGCAACGGCCATCCGTAAGGACACCCTCCGTGGCTCGGTTGAAGCTGTGGAAAGATGGCTCCTACCCGGTAGGCAGGTGTGCCGCTATACGTGGCTAAAATAATAGGGTTTTCGCCTGCGAACCGCGCAGGAGATCAGACCCACCCAATTGCCCACCCACTCCGCTCCCATCGGTATTCCTTAGCACCGAGACTGACCCCAAGTTATTGATTGTTGGTATGAGCGGCGAAGAGCCCTTCGCACCAGGAAGTGGGCTCCAGGCCCACACGGCGGTCTGGGAGGCGCGAATGGCGCTCTGAGTGGATTGTCCGACACTCGTACAAAGCTCGGATCGGTCCCGCCGCCACGGTGACCTCGTAATTGGTCAGAAACGGCGATCAGGAGATCTGGAGCGGCAACGCAAGTCGGCTGGTCGGTCATTGACTGGAACGAGACGTGCCCGGCTTTTGATCGGTTCTAATATTAGGGCACTCCGGCCCTTGACGGAATTACTGCCTGATTGGCTAATACCCGGCAGCCTTGGACTGCGCTCGAATATTCTGGTTGCGGCGAAAGCGGTTGTCCGGATCATAGACCGCTTTGAGTGCGGAAAGCCTGGCGTAATTCTGCGCGTAAGCCTCCGGAACCCGTTCTGCGTCATCCTGGTCCAAACTGTTGACATACACGGATCCCGCCGACCACGGCTGCATGCCAGCGTAAAACCGACGGGTCCAATCAATGTGACGCGCGTCTTCTATCGCATCCTTCCACACACCAATCAAAACTAGGTCGAAGGGATCGCTTCGCGTGGGAAACGCGGTAGCATCCAAAGGCACGCGAGAAACGGCTCCGTGGGCGTGTTCCAGGATTGCCAGCGAGCGCGGCGAGGTACACGACTCAGCAAAATGCACGAACGTGTCAATCGCCGCATCCGGCAGGTCGTGGAAGAAGTTGCTCTTCCAGTAGCTGCGCAGGCCAAACGGAGCTACTCCATCCAGCATCTGTTGCATGGCCGGATACGGCATACTACTAATCAGATCAGCGATCGGTGAGCCAAACTTCCGAAGAGGATCTAGCACTCGCTCCCCTTCGGCGGGATCTTCCCCACACCATGCGGGGATGAGCGCAATCACCGGATGACCGTCAGGAGTTGTTAGCGCAGCGGCATACACGGTTAGCCCGTCCGGTATTCCCGACATGACAAAATCGCGGTAGAACCTGAGCACGTCGCGGGCGTGAGCCAAAGGGTGCAGAACCATACCCGAGATCACCGTTGTGATTGGATACATGCGATAAGTGATCGACGTCACCACACCAAAGTTCCCGCCGCCCCCCTTCAAAGCCCAAAACAGATCGACATGTTCGTGCGCACTGGCGCGAAGCATCTCACCGCCAGCGACCACAACATCGTAGGACAAGGTGTTGTCGCACACTAAGCCACACTGGCACATGAGCCAACCTACCCCGCCTCCCAGTGTCAGTCCAGCGACACCGGTCGTCGAGATCAGCCCGCCTGTTGTCGCGAGACCAAACAAGTGGGTCTCGCGGTCAAACTCGCCCCAGGTTAGGCCCATTTGCGCGATCGCGGTGCGGCTCTTTGGATCGACATAAATGCCCTTCATTCTTGACAGGTCTATGACTAGGCCATCATCAAGCATCGCGAGGCCGGCAGCGTTGTGCCCACCGCCGCGGATCGCTGGATAGACGCCTTGGTCGGCCGCAAATCGGACAACGGCGGTGACATCTGCCGGCCCGCTGCAGCGGGCAATCGCCGCCGGCTTCCGATCAATCATGGCGTTCCAAATTCTGCGCGAGACCTCATACTCTGCCGAGCCAGGCGTGAGGATCTCTCCACGAAACTGCGCCTGTAAGGCCTTAATATCCATGTCACCTCTCGGCTCAGTATGTTATCGCAAAAACAACGTCGACTGCGTAGTGGCGCGCCGCGCTCTAGCCTCCATAAACGCAAATATTTGGTTGCGGACTCCGCCTCGCCTCCGAAACGGCTTTCTGGGAAACTTGTTCGGTTTAGAACCGCGAGATCGAGCGTCATTCATCCGCCGGCATTAGGCTCGACCGTTTTACCGACGACAACGCCGTATGAGTCCTAATCGGAAGAACTTCCAGATCCGGGCATAGCCAGGCGAGTGGACACTTGAACGGCTAGGCCGGTTCTCATCCACTTGGGAACGGGGAACCCCTTTTAACCGGACAGCGGTTTAGCATGTCGAAAAGTCCCAGACCCTGTTGTGTGGTTCAATCACTTACATCGAATGATGAGCCCGTATTCGGGACGAAATGACCTTGGTTGGGACGCACGACCATTTCGTCGGCCATTCGCGTCTCAGTTGCGACTCAAGTCTAGATCTTCCCGGTTGCTTCGGTGATTCTGTCCAGCTTTTTCTCGATCAATCCATTCACGAATGTAAGAAGGACAATTTCGAAGTCTCGTGCCACCCGCCTCGCAGCGCGCAAAAAAGGTGACCGCTGACTGATCCACGAGCCGTACGTTTTGAAGGTCCAGCTCGACTCTCTTAGGTGCCGTTTCTTCAGAGAACAAAGCTCTCTGAAACTCGATCAGTTCCCCCGCCTCAATCCTGCCGCTGATGTTCAGCACGACGCAGCCGCCGCCGTCGGTTAATTTTTGGATCTTCCACATGAATCCTTCTCCTTCTCCTTCCATCTTTTGAATTTCCCGCTGTGGGCGATGACCGCTGGAAAATGAGGCCCTCCGGCAGTTTCTCCGGAGGGCCAACCGCTAGCGGCTGTAACTGACTGACTGATTCTTCAAGGCGGCTAGGCCAAGTTCGGCGCCGGACTGCGCCGCACTTGAAGCGATCACCTATTTGCTTGTCTTCGTTTTGCCTGTGGCCACGTTGACTGGGCCAAAGAGCGTCGCGGTATTTCCGCTCCGGGCAATGGTCATGTTCCCTGCCGAACTCCAGGTGTTTGTGGCAGGGTTGTAGACTTCGATCCTCTGACCGTTGGACACTCCGGTTCCGGCCTGCACGCCGCCGACGACTACGACGTCGCCATCCAGCGTCGAATTGGTGTTTTGAAGCAACACGGCCTGAGGCAGGTCACGTTCCTCTTGCATGATGGCTGGCTGATCATACGCTTCTTGAGCGGAATTCCAGCTGTAGCTGAAATAGGAGTGTGTGCCACCGCCGCCCACCAGAAGAGCGCCATCGTTCGGCAGGGCGAGGAGTGCAGGATTCTTTTCGTTACCCCCGTAGGTCTGATCAAAATATGTGAACGAGTCTGTCGAAGGAGTGTAAACGATGGCCCGCGGAGAGACACCGACGCCGGCACAGCCCAAGCCGCCTCCGATCAGGACTTCTCCGCTGGTGAGAAGAGCGGCCGCATGATCCATGAGCCCCTCCTCGAAAGGCAAGGATGATCCGCTGAGAGAAAACGTTTTTGTCAGCGGGTCGTAGATTTCCGAGGAATAGAAGGTCGGACAGTTATCAAGAGAGCCAGTACCGCCCGCGATAAAGACGCGACCGTCGGGCAGGAGCGTTGCCGTATGGTAAACACGGCCAACGGACATACTCCCCGTCTGGGTGACCGAGTTGCTCACGGGATCGTAGATCTCCGCCGAAGATAGAGCATTTCCGTTTTGATCTTCGCCGCCGACCAAAAGCACGGTCCCGTTCTTTAGAAGAGTAGCGGTGTGGTTGGCGCGAGCTACGTTGAGATCCGGCCCAGCCGTAAACTGCTGAGTTGCTTCATCGTAAATCTCCGTAGCGCTTATGGGATTGTAAGTGAAGTCTTTCCCGCCGGCGATAAAAATCCCGCCATTGGCAATGGCGGTGGCACTGTGGAATGCCCGTCCAACGATCATGTTTTCCACCTGCTTGGAAGTTTGCGTAACTGGATTCCACACTTCAGCAGTATTTGACGGTTCGGCGCTGTTCCAGTCCGTTCCCCCAGCGATGAGTACGCCGGAACTTACCGCACCGCTTACCACGGTTATGGGAAGCTGCAAGGGTCCAGTACGTGTTTCGGGAGAAGCATAGACGGGGCTGGTATCGATGTTGAGCGTCCCCAGTAAGCCTGGTGCCGTATTGGAAGGAACGTTGAACGAAATGGTTTGGTTTCCCGCACCGGTTGTAGTGTTCAGGCTCAAACTGGTTGGAATATTGGAGATAGTCCAGGACAGATTTTCGCCTGTGCTCGACAGGATATAGGCAGAGATATTGAACTCTACCTGTTGACCAGGTAATACGTTTAGGGTGGTTGGAGACACGGACAGGGAAGGTGGCTGAACGGCGACAAAAGTGTCGATTGTGGCCGAGTCATACTGTGTGTTCGAGAAATTCCCGTATTTCTCGAAGTTAGCTTGATCATTCACTTCCACATTAAACGTGGTAGTGCCGACTGGAACCGCAAAAATAGCCGCCTGATCGCTCTCCCATAGGGATATCACGGGTAGCGGTGGCTTGCCGCCCGGCCAGGATGTGGATGTGGCGAAGTGGTCGTCCCACGAAGCCACATTCGTCGTAAGATTCGTGTTGTCGATGGTGGTTACGTCCTGCGTGTTCCAAGTCTGGCTATAACTCGCTGACACATTTGGCTCCAGGCCGGAGACGCCTCCGCCGATACTGAACCCCCCGCTTCCTGAGCCGTTGATCTGGGTGGGGCCGTGATCGAATAGGGAGTACTGTGGGCCCGGCGGAATATCAGTTTGAATAGCGAGATATCGGTCGGTCTGAAACCAACTGCAGAACAGCCCGGCTTGGCACCCGTTAGAGCCGCCCGAGTAGTTCGGTTTGCTGTCAACCGTCTTGGTAATCATGTAGAAGTCGTTCTGGGTATTGCTCGAATTCGCGCGATAAACGCTCACTGTTTCCTGGAGCAGATTGCCACTCGAGGTTGTCTCAGTCATCGTATTGACGGAAAGCCCCGTCCAGGCAGCGGCATCTGGGGAGTTAGGGTCTTCGAGGTTGCCTTGCTGTTGCGCCCAGGCCTGGAAATCGTCGTACCAAGTGGATTTTTCGGGTAGTCGCCCGGAGGAGCGTGGACCGGTATAGGTGTGAATTGCGCCGTTTGAGGCGCGGTATGCACCGAGAATCGTATAGTGAACGGGCCGCTGCCGCGATTCTTTGCTCTGTGGCATTGCAATGTGGAGATCGCCGCTAAAGCCGCCGGCTTAGCGTCGAGCATCGCCACAACGGAACCGTTCTGGAGAGCCTTCCTCGCGTTACCCAGTTCAGCGCGCGTCGCTTTGGGGGGCAGAATCACGGTCTCGGCAGCTTGCGCCCCAGACGAACACAGAATCGCTACCAGGAATAGCGTGCAAAGCAGCCATTGCCTGGCAGTGACAAGCTTCTTGAATTGCAGTTTTGTGTAAGTACTTTCAAACAGAGTTGGCGCGATTAGAGACGCGCATGATGTGTTTCTTTCTCTTAGGTTTGCTTTCAAGTTCATGGTCGTCGGATTCCTTTCGCTCTCTTCTTTCGCAAGTGCGCGGCCACGCCTCAGTAAAAAGAAAACAAAGGAGTTGAGTGGAAAGGAAGCTCGCGATGAATTCGGGAATTTCCGAAACTTCGTGAAGGCGGCAAACGAATCTTAGTGAGTTTGAAAGCGGCGCTTGTCGATGTGCAGTGATTTGATTTTGGAATCGAGCGTGGAGGCGGGCATGCCGAGCTTCGCCGCCGCCCCCGATGGTCCCGAAACTCGTCCCCCGGCTTCGGCCAAGGCGGCTTCAATGCGCTTTTTCTCTTGATCGACCAAGTCCTCCCTCAGGGGGTGGACTGCTGCGGGCTTCAGGGTCAGCCAACTCTCATCAACGGAAAACTCATCGGAGTCGCACAAAATCACCGAGCGCTCAATGACATTCTGCAGTTCACGGATATTGCCTGGCCAGGAATAAGATTGCAAATAAGCCAGGCTCTTCTTCTCGATGCTGGTGATCCTTTTCCCTGCCTTCGTGGCGTAGCGGTCGATGAAGTATTCGACCAGCAGGCGAACATCTTCCCTGCGCGCCCGAAGCGGCGGCACTTCCACGGGAAAGACGTTGATGCGATAAAAAAGGTCGCTACGAAAAGTGCCCGCTGAAACCTCCACGGGAAGGTCGCGGTGGGTGGCCGTGATGACACGAACATCGGCGCGAATCGGGCGCGTGCCCCCCACGCGATCGAATTCACGCTCCTGCAAAACCCGGAGCAAAGCCACTTGAGTCTCCGCGTTCAGCTCGCCGATCTCATCAAGGAAGATTGTGCCGCCTTCGGCCAATTCGAAGCGCCCCAGCCTCCGTTGCAACGCACCGGTAAAGGCGCCCTTCTCGTGGCCGAATAGTTCGGAAGCGATGAGATCGCGGGGAATCGCGGCACAATTCACACTCACAAATGGACGTGACGACCGCTGCGAGCGTTTGTGAATCGCACGCGCGATGAGTTCCTTGCCCGTGCCGGTTTCACCGGTGATGAGAACGGTGCTGTCGCTCGGAGCGACTTTTGCGACACGCAGGAGCACCGCTTGGAGAGCGGACGAGGTCCCGACAATCTCTTCGAACATGGAAGCTTTATCGACTTCCTCACGCAGCGCGATGTTTTCCCGTTGGGTTCGCTCCTGCGCACGCTTCTGATCGTCAATGTCTGTTCGAACACCACACCAGCGTGTTATTCGCCCTCGTTCATCCCGAAGGGGACTCAGTCGATACAAAAACCAGCGGAAATCGCCATCGTGCCGGCGCATTCTCACTTCCGTCTCAAAGCCTTCACCGCGCTGAAAGGCTGCTTGTATCCCCTTCTTGAGTGCCACTACATCCTCTGAATGCGTAACCAGATCAAGAAACTCCATCGGATGTTTTCGCGGGATGGGACCGAAATAGTCCACCGTTGCGCGGTTTCCGTAAGAGACAGTTGCGTCCGCCTCCCAAATGAACATGTGGACTGGTGCAACATCAATGACCTGTTGCAGTTGACTTGCTTGCTCCTTTAGCGCGTCTTCCGCGCGCTTCCGGTCTGTGATATCTCTCATCACCACCTGCCGTCCGCCCGGCAGCATGGGAGAAAGAGAAACCTCCACTGTCAGCATGGCGCCATCTCTACGCACGAAGGTCCGCTCAAATCGCGTCAAGCCGGATCCCATTGCCTCGATGGGCGTCTTGATTCGAGCCAGCTCGTCTGGCGAGTAAGTGGCGCCAACGGACGTGCCTTGGAGTTCGTGGGCTGTGCAGCCAAGCAGCTCCAAACCTGCCTGATTCGCGGACATGAATTGTCCGGTTTTGTCCATCAGGTAAATCGCAACAGGAGAAAGGTCCAGAAGAGAACGGAACTTCGTTTCGCTCTTTCGCAATTCTTCAAGAGCTTGTCCTGCTCGTTCGAAGGCCTGAGCGTTCGTGATGGCCACAGCCGCCTGATCTGCGAACATGCGTAACCAGACAAACTCTTGCTCCGTCAGGTTTTCGCGGCTGAAAATGCCCAAGACTCCCAGGATCTGTCCTCTGAACGTCAGTGGCTCGCCCGCGAAAGCACGAATCCCTTCACTCGTGGCCCATTCTGGCCTGCGGATCCACTCGCTTTCCGGCGTAATGTTGGCGATTCGAATCGAATTCCCGGTCGCCCCGATGACCCCCACCTTTCCTTTTGTTTTGCTGAGCGGGATGCGCCGAAAATATCCTTCCTGAGAGGACCAGTCTTCTTTTCCGTTCAAGGCCACGCCCGCACTGGCGGCCAGGTGAAGGCATTCCCGGTGATCGGAACACTCGTTCCGCAGGAAGCATCCTTGCTCACAGAGGTCTCCTGGCGCGCGCAGCCAGATACGCGTAAGTGCCACGCCGGGTTGCGCGGCAATGCCCTTTACGATAGCGCTGAGCACGTCGGAAGGGTGCCGCTCCCCGGCCACCTGCGCAGCTAGCGAAAGTAAGGACTCAGCCTGCAAGAGTAAGACCCCGTCACGTTCGCCATACTATACCAAGCTGCAATTCGTGCGGCGGCCAGTCACACCTGCGCCTGCACTTCCAAAGCGATGGGATCTCTCGGTCACGAGATTTCGTGAATCCTTGAACCTTCGTGAATCGCCCGCCGACACAAGTTGCATTTTCTCAATCACTTAAGTGTGGCGCATACGTTGCTTTATTCCCGGGCAGCGACATTGCTGGAAGAGCAGTCGTGAAAACCAGGAGGAAGTTATGAAGAAACTCGACGCGACTCTAAGCATGCTAACCCTTGCTCTGCTGTCGCTGATCTTCAGCCGGACCGCGTTGGCCCAGCAACCGCCAGACAACGTGCAGGGCAATTGGACCATCTATTCCACCAGCATAAAAGACGGTTCGACAGTCGTTAAACACGTCCAAATCGCGCAATACGGCAACCGTATCACCGGATACTTCGAGGGCCCCGATCAATCAGGCCCCATACAGGGTGAAGTGAACGGACACTTCATTCGATTCAGCACCGTAACGCGCACCATTCTGAACTTCCATGGTCATGTTTTTGGCGACAACATGACCGGAGATTACGGGATTCGCGGGAAACAAGCTCCCTGGCAGGCGGTACGCACGACCGGCATCGGAGCAGCTCCGCAAGCCATGACGAATTACGGGCAATCCATGCTGATTCCGCCGGCCCCTCAACCGGCTCTCGTGGACGCGGCGCCGGTCGTCAATTATGCGCAGCCGTCGGGCTCCTCGGCCCCGCAGACCAACGCGAGCGATACACCAGCTCCGGCGCCGCTCTCGTCGGATCAACTCGACAGCCTGGTGGCTCCGATCGCGCTCTATCCAGATGCTCTGGTGGCACAAGTGCTCGCGGCGGCCGCAGTCCCGGATGAAGTCACAGCAGCGAAGCAATGGCTTGATCAGAATTCGAACCTCACCGGCCAGTTTCTCGCGCAAGCGGTGGACCAGCAGGATTGGGATCCCAGCGTCAAGGCTCTGACGCAATTCCCGTCCGTTTTGGCGAACCTAGCCACCAACCTGACGTGGACATCCAGCCTCGGTCAGGCATTTCATTTCCAGCAGCCGGACGTGATGGCAGCGGTTCAAGTGATGCGCGCGAAGGCGCAGGCGGCGGGCACCCTTCATTCCAATTCGCAGATTAGCGTGACGACGTCATCCCCGGGAATCATCGTCATTCAGCCGGCGAATCCGCAGGTCGTTTATGTGCCGCAGTACAACCCGGCGATCGTGTACGGAGCGCCCATCGTTGTGCCGATGTACACGCCTCCCGTGGTTTTTGCCACGCCGGCCTTAAGTTTCGGCATCGGCGTAAACTTCGGTGGCGGCGGCTGGGCAGTGGGCGGCGGCTTCGGCTGGGGTTTTCATGCCTGGGCTTGCAACTGGGGAGGTTGGGGCGGAAGCGGCGGTGGCAACACGATCATCTTCAACCACTACACCTACATCGCGAACAATACCTGGCACACCACTAACTACAACGGCTATCACCCCTGGGGTCCCGGCTCGAACAGCCGTCCGTATAACCCGGCGACTAACCCGAATGGCTACCGTCCCGGTGATGATACACACTACGGACCGAATGGCGGTTATCACCCCAGTGGTTACTACGGCCCGAACGGAGCCTATCACCACGATGTGCCCGGAACGGGTCCAGCGAACATGCCTAATGGCGGCAACAACGGCAATCACGGCCTGATCGGCGGCAACGGCGGTGTGGAGCATGCAGGTGTCAGTCCCAACGGCGGAGCGGTCGGATCACAAAATCAGGCTTGGTATGGCAACAACGGCACCTTTCACCCCGACGGTAACTACAAGCCGGGCGAAGACACGCACGATGGCCCCAACGGCGCGTATCATCCGAATGGATATTTCGGCCCTGACGGCGGCTGGCACCAGGATAAGAACGCCGGTCAGCAGTTGCCCAATGGCGGCAACAACGGAAACCATGGTCTGATTGGCGGAAACAACGGAGTCCAGAATCCCAACGCCGGCATGAACGGTCCTGGCGTCGCACCTGCGGGCGGCTACCACAACGACGGCCGCAACTTCCAAGCCAGAAACGACAATCGCTCGAATCCCGGCAGCTCGCGCATGAGCGGCGACGGCAGAACCAATCGCGCGGAGAGCACTCGTGGCAACGCCAGCATGGCCAGGCAGCGCCCTCAACAACACCAGGTCAGGCAGCATGCGCCGGTGGAACATCAGTCTTCCGGCGGCGGGCGTCGTCGCTAAGGGCCCCGAATCGAGCAACGGAAAACTAAGAAAGGCATATCGAAAAAATCCAAGGAGATTGAAAATGAATACGGGTCACAACAAAACGAACAAGTGGACAGTATGGGCACTCGCCGGATTACTCGCTCTCGCCAGCCTCGGCTTCACGGTCCGGGCGGAAGATACAGGCAAGCGGGCATTCGCCACCGGCGCAGCGCCTCAAATGACGTTCCCGTCGCCGGCGGAAGCAGCCACCGCGCTGGCCCTGGCGACGAAGAATACGGACGAGAACGCGCTGACGAAGGTTCTGGGCGGTGAGGCGAAAGCCCTCATCACCTCCGGCGACAGCGAGTCCGACACGGCCGCCATGCAGCAGTTCTTCTCCAAGTACCAACAGATGAAACGCTGGGTGGAAATGTCGGATGGCAGTCGCGTTCTCTACATCGGTGCGGACAATTTCGCATTTCCCGTGCCCTTGGCGAAGAATGCCTCGGGCAGCTGGTATTTTGATGCCGTCGCGGGCGCCCAGGAAATCCGTGCGCGCGAAATCGGCAGGAACGAGTTGCTCACCATCGACGCGCTGGCGGCACTCGCCAACGCCGAGCAGCTCTACTTCGACAACAGCGCCTCTGGCGAATATGCGCAACACATCATTAGCACGCCAGGCAAACAAGACGGCCTCTATTGGCCCGCTTCGGATTCACTCGGCGCCAGCCCGCTGGCGCAACTCGAGGGATTCCCCAGGGCTTCCCTCACGTCGCTGTCGTCAGACAAGCCCTTCGTCATCGACGGGTACACACTGCGCATCCTGAGCGCTCAGGGCAATGATGCAACGGGTGGGGCGCAGAGTTACATCGTGAACGGAAAGATGGCCCGCGGCTTCGCCATTCTGGCAACTCCCGTGAACTATGGCGAAACCGGGATCATGAGCTTTATGCTCGGTCGGGAAGGCTTCGTGTACGAGAGTGATCTTGGCCCGGACACGGCCAAGATCGCCGCATCGCTTCAGGAATACAACCCGAACTATAACTGGTCCCGAATCGAATAGCTGGCGAGAGTGAATCGTAAGGCCGCGGGAAATGCAGCCAACTGCATTTCCCGCTTCTTTTTTCGGTGGTTAGCAGCTGCGCGTTCTTTCGGCAATAGCTCACCGATGGAGCTCCCGAGCTCTTTATGAATTCACGAAAGTTCGGGAGAGAATCCTTGAAGCATCCCGGGACTAGACAAGGAAGCCCAACAAAACAAGGCAGTTAGATTTGGCCCACCAGTTGCCCTTCCTTAGTTGTTCAGAGCGGAGTTGTTAATTCTCGAGTGGAGGCACTTTTTCATGGCAACCAACGTTGCATTCCCCGGCATGGGGCTAATCGGCATAAAAAGGGGAGAATTCTGGTCCGGTGATACGGGCCTTACCTTGATCACGATTTCTCTGTCCGTTCTTGTCTTCGTGATCATTCCGATGAGAGAAGCGGGCCTCTCCGGCCGGCTGGTGTTCGAATTGATCATCATGGCGCTCATGGTGTTCGGGGCCATTGCCAGTGGGCAAAATCGCATTGAAACCAGACTGGCAATCACATTGATAGCGGCAACGGCTGTCGCCCTGGGGGCGGCACGCCTGCAACCGACGCCGTTTCTACACCAGCTCGGGAGTCTTCTTTCAACCATCACCTTGGTGCTTTATGTGCGCATCGTGTTGGTCGTGATGTTTCGCGGAGGTCCGATCACTTGGAGCCGTATCCAGGGTGCAGTCAGTGCGTACCTGTTGCTCGGCATGGCGTGGGCTTCGGCTTTTCAAGTGGTCGAGCAATCCCAGCCCGGCTCGATTCATTTCGTCACAGCGCCGAGAGACTTTGATCAGCTGATCGCGAAGTTGACATACTTTAGCTTTTCCACGCTCACCACCGTTGGCGGCGACGTGACCCCGGTGTCTCCCATTGCGCGTTCTCTCGCGGTAGCGGAGGCGGCCGTCGGCCAACTCTTCCCGGCGATTCTGATAGGTGCGCTCGTCGCCATGGCCATGCAATCGCGAGCGAAATCTTAAAAGGAAGCCGGGCATGGCATCGTGGCTTGAACAAGTTGACCCCGGCGGTCATCGGCGTATTAGGCGTATTAAGGGTCGGCGCCTAGGCTCCACCGTTCCAACGAGTTGTCGGGCGGCCAGTGCCTTGCCTACCTTGTTGCAGGCTTCGCACTTTTGGGCGAGCGTCTCCGAGAATCAGGCGACTCGCTGGTCGTCGGCGCGCGATTTTACGTTTCTGAATACCGCCGGGTCGTGGGCGCACTAATGCTCGTCGGTACAGCGCCCACTTAGCTGAAAAGTCATCCCGTCGCAGTAGTTGGTTGTTGTAGGCTGCTTTGGTCGGATAACTCGCCGCTCTGAGAATGGTTTGATTACGTGCTGCGAAGGATCGCTCCCAAGAGGCGTCCTGGAAAACCTGCTCGGTTTACGAAATGAAGTCTGGTGTCAATCGTCCGTCGACAGGAGGCTCGACCGTTTTACCGACGACAACGCCGTATATCGAGAGTAATCCGATGATTGACACTTCCGGTTCCTAATCTCCAGCCGCCAGAGCCCGAGCAGGACAAAGCTGCCTACTTCCGTCGGTTCTGGTCGCGAAGCTCCCGATAGCCGGTTATAGCGAATGTAAGGCAGATGTGGTACAGCACCAGAAAGAATGCACCCTTCGCCCATTCGCCCGCAAACGCGCAGTACGCAGCGTACGCAAGTAGGGCCAGTAGCGTTAACTGTAGAGCCTTCCTCATGGGTAGCGTTCCTTTCTGCGCTGTTTTGCTTATACTATACCCCAGTATAGTACAATGATAGCCAATGGCACACATCACTAACGACGGCGGTAAGAAACTCCTAACCCGAGTCCGCCGCATTCGTGGACAGATCGAAGGGATTGAGCGATCCATCGAAGAAGGCAACGACTGCTATGCGGTCCTGCAGCAAACTGCCGCCGCCAGGGGGGCGCTGGGCGGCTTGATGGCCGAATTGATCGACGGCCATATTCGTCACCATGTGCACGGCGACGCTGACCGGGAAAGAGCAACGGACGAATTGATGGAGATCGTGCGCAGTTACTTGCGCTGAAGGAGGCCAACAATGCCGCAAGTCAAGACTTCTCTAGATGGGATACCGGGAGATGAAGGGCTGCGTGCTCAAGCGCAAAAGAGCACCGACGGACATGCTCGTCAGTACGAGTCGCGGAATCACGAAGACGGGGATGACCGGGAACACGGCCACGTTGAGTCCCTTGACCTGATCCGCATCGCTGGGACGGCGCTAGCGGCTGGCTTGGTCTGGTTTCGCGTTTGGGAGCCCTTTCCAAACATCAGCTTGATTGGCATTGCGGGCGTCCTGTTTGGCGGCTGGCCAATCTTCCATGAAGCGTTCGAGAACCTGCGCGAACGACGCATGACGATGGAATTGTCGATGACTATCGCGCTCGTTGCGGCGCTGTGCATCGGTGAGTTCTTCACAGCGCTGGTGATTGCGGCCTTCGTGCTCGCGGCGGAGGTGTTGGAGGGTCTCACCGTGGGCCGGGGCAGGCGGGCAATTGGCGACCTTTTGGACCTTCTACCCCGCTTCGCTTGGATCGTGAGAGATGGCGTCGCGCCGGTTGAAGTCCCGGTGTCTGAACTGCACACCGGAGACCGGGTTCTGATCCGGCCCGGAACCAGAATTCCTGTTGACGGCTATGTAGTTTCCGGTAACTCAAGCGTCGAGGAAGCGGCGATCACCGGCGAATCGCTGCCTCAAGACAAGCTTCCCGGCAGTCGAGTCTTCGCTGGCACGCTCAATCAGACGGGCGCCCTCGAAGTGGCCGTCGAGAACCTGGGTCGCGACACCACTTTTGGGAGGATCATTGAGGAAGTCGAGAAGGCCGAACGAACGCGGGCCCCCATTCAGCGGTTTGCCGATCGCCTGGCTGGATACCTGGTCTACTTCGCTCTGGGCAGCGCAGTACTGACTCTGTTGATCACCCACAACCTGCGTTCGACGATTTCGGTCATCATCGTCGCGGGAGCTTGTGGAATTGCGGCCGGAACGCCGCTGGCGATCTTGGGCGCCATCGGCCGTGCAGCCCGCCAAGGAGCCATTATCAAAGGCGGCGTCTATCTGGAGGAGTTGGCCAAGGTGGATACTGTTTTGCTCGACAAGACCGGCACCCTCACCTACGGCAAACCTCAGGTTGTCTTCATCGAGCCGGCTTCCGGCTATGAGCCCGACGAGGTTTTGCGTATCGCCGCGGCAGCGGAACGGAACTCGGAACACCCGCTGGCACTCGCCGTGGTTGCCGCAGCCCACGAGAGGCATATGGTGGTGGCACAGCCTTCTTCTTTCAGCTACACACCTGGGAAAGGCGTCCACGCCAGACTGGACGGCCAACAAATCGTCGTGGGTAACAGCGTTTTGCTGGAGGAGTCGGACATTTCACTGCCGGCGATGACCACGATAGCCGGAGCCAGCGTCCTGGTGGCGTGCGATGGCCGGCTCATCGGTTCGATTCATATCGCCGACCAAGTGCGCGAGGGCACTGCTGAAGCCATCCGGGAACTTCGCTCACTGGGAATTCAGATTGAACTGCTCACTGGTGACACCGAAGTATCCGCCAGGGCCGTTGCGGAGCATATCGGCATCCGTCGGGTTTCCAGCGGCCTTTTGCCGGACCAAAAGTCAGCCCGCGTGGACGAGTTGATCCGCCTTGGTCGCAAGGTCGCCATGATCGGAGACGGCATCAACGATGCGCCGGCGCTCGCCCACGCCCAGGTTGGCGTCGCCATGGGTAGCGGAACGGAAATCGCGCATGCTAGCGCAAATGTGCTGCTCATCGGAAACGACCTGGGAAAATTCGTCGCTACCCTCAAGACCGCCCGTTGGTGCCGCTCAGTGATCCTGCAAAATTTCTATGGGACGCTGATCGTAGACGCCCTGGGAATTGCGTTGGCAGCCCTTGGGATGATCAATCCACTGCTGGCGGCTTTTATCCACGTTTCTTCCGAGCTAACGTTCATTCTGAACTCAACCCGCCTGCTGCCCCGGTTCTCAGGGCAGCCACAATAGAACCCAGTCGTGCGTGGCTAGAAGAAGCCGCATGTTCGCTGCACTCGGATATTCGCTGCACTCCCGCTCGCCTAGAAGTGGAATCCGATGGTCCCGGTGATCGCTCGTGGCGTTACGTAGTGTGTGCCGCTGAAGGTCGAAATGAAGTTGTAAACCGCTTCTTTGTTGGTAAGATTCACAATCGTCAGGCGCAGGCTCAGCTTGAATCTGTCGGTATGAGGCAGCACGTTGTCTTGTCCAATCGCAATGTCGAAAAGATTGCGCGGTGCGACACGGGGCGGGTTGTGGTCGTCGTTCTCGGTGCCGGCAGCCGGAATGGACAAGTATTTGGAGGCGTATTGCGAGGCAGGGCAAATGCTGTTCGGACTGATCGGCGTAGTCGGAGTCGCATACACGCCCGCGCAAGAGAGTCCAGCTTGGAATTGCTGGTCGGGTGTAATGATGGATGCATCTACGATTGTGCTAGTCCCGTTCGGTCCGTTTGCACAACTGCCCCCGGCGCACGGCACGGGTCCTGCGACAAGGCCGCTATCATAACGCCAATTAAAGCCTAGCCACGGCCAATTCTGCTTTGGCTGGTATTGCAGGTGAGTCGTCTGGTTGAATACTTCGTCATGGTCGATGCGGAAAACCGAAGTGCTGCCCAATGACGACGGCGTGACACCGATGCCGGCCAACTGCGGTCCGAAGAACCGCGCCGCAACGCTTGACATAACGACATATGCCGTAAAGCCATGGTAGTTTGCCACATTGCCGTTTATCGTCCAACCAGGAATCTTTGATTTTCTCCACTCAATCGGATAGGTGATGGGTGTATTGCCCAGAACGCTAAAGTCATACGCGAGTTGGGTGTATTTCCAGATCCAGTTGGCGTTGATAACAACATACTTTCCGAGCGCCTGCGAAATGCCTGCATGATATTCGTTGCGCGTGCTGGGCTTGAGTGGCACCGTCAGACACGGATATCCCTGTACCAGCGCCGAGAGTGCGTTGATGACGGCATCGTTGCATCCCAGGCTGGCCAGAACGAGATTCTCATTGAAAGGGGATTCTTGCGTTTGCGCGTAGGCCAGTCGTATCACCGTGTTGGTCCGCTTGATGTTGTACGCGGCGCCGAGCCTCGGCTCCGCCGCGCTCATGCTGGTGATGCCGCGATAGATGTCGCCGCGGACGCCAAGATTCAAGCTCAAGTTTCTCCACGTGATCTGGTCCTGGATGTAGAGCGCTGTCTCATGGATGTCGGCATGGCCAATGTAGTTGTACAACCCGGTGATGGGAGTCGGCCTGGTCAAGTCATACGGGCCCAGAATCGGCAAATAGCCAGGATTCAGCTGGAGCCCGCCTGTACATTGATTGGGGCTCGTAATGGATGGCATCGTGTTGGGACTTCCATCCGGGTTTAAGCAAGGGGCGTTTTCTAACGGATCAACAATGCCAAACCGGTCGTTCTCGTTCAGGATGGTGTCCTCAAAGACCACTCCACCTTTGATGTTGTGAATGCCTTTGACATAGGAGAGACTGGCGCGGGCGCCTACATTCGTTAGGGTCCTCTCCTGATCGACTGTGTTGGTCTGCAAATCCGGCGTAAAGTCGGCATACGGATTGTCGCTGCCGTAATAGTTGTATTGGTCATGTCGGAAAAAGGCGCCGAAGGTGAGTAAGGTGGTCGGGCTGAGCAGGTGCGTCCACGCCGGAGCGATGTTATACGTCAAAATCTTTGAACGTTGATCCTGGGACCCAACCGGCAGGCCATTTGGGCCAAGCCCTCCGTTATCGACCACCAGTCCCGACCATGCCGTCGCGTTTTGAGCGTCCCAGGAATTGGGTGTCTGGAACCAGGACCGCGAAAAGCCAAGCCCGAGGTTGATGGAGTCCTTGGAGGTAGGCTGAAGATCGAACCGGTCGAATATATTTGTCTCGTTGCCCTGATCGTGAAGCACGGCATACTCCGGCCCGTCCAGAAATCGGGAGGTATCGAGAATGTTTGCCGCGACAAAGTTACCCCACTTTTGGCCGCCCCAGGCCAGGTCGACCCCGCCGCCTACGGTTCCAAAGTTGCCGAAGGTCGTCGTCACGTCTCCATGCGGCGGGGTTACGCCTAGACCCGACCGGGTTGTCGCCACGATCACGACGCTTGTTTTGCCGCCGAATTCTGCCGGAGGCGCACCCGCAATCACCTCCAGCGACTGCACGGAATCGAGCGGGATCTGATTCGAAAAGACTTTGCTTTGCTGGTCGGTAATCGGCTGGCCGTCGACCGAGAATGAGTTGGATGCGTGGTCGCCGAATCCATGGAACAGACCGTTGGAGTCGGCGCTGATCCCGGGCGTTGCCAGTGTTACCAGTGAACTGAGGGACGAAGACTGGCTCTCGAGCGGAAGCTTCTGGAACAGCGCGCGGTCCACATCGGTATGCGCATTGGGGTCGTTCTCGACCAGATCGGCTGAATCCGACACCACCACCTCCGTCTTCGTTTCACCGATGGCCAACGTGATCTTCAATTCGGTCGGCACGGACGAGCGTATGTTCAGATCCTGCTCACTTGCCTGAAACCCTAGCGCGGTGAACGTTGCGTGATAGTTATTGAAGGGAATGTTGCTGAAATCGAAGTTCCCCTGGGCGTCTGTCTGGGTAGTCCGGGTGTACTGCGACACGGGGTTCGAAATCACGACCGCGGCTCCCTTAATCACCGCGCCGGAGGGATCGACAACCGATCCTCGTATCGCGCCGTTGGATTGACAGTAACCGGGAACGCTGAAGATGAGCGGGGCGACTAGACAGAGCAGAATGGCGGATAGCGACTTCCTCATTATCATCCCCATATTCTGGAGGTCGTCGTTGCAACCGCGCATTTCATTTCTACAGCCGGACTGATCTTCGCCGTAACCGGGATGTTACTCAGGTTGGGCGGAACGGTGTAACTGCTTAAAGTCTTTATTGACGCCGATCCCGTAGATTCACAAGGCCTCACCAGCTCAGCACCTCTCGAACGTTCTTGGCCTGCCGTTTGCTAACGACATACTCGTCGCCGTTGTTCAGCGTGACCGACCAGCGCTGACTGGTAATCATACTCATCTTCCGGATCTGATTAATATTGATCAAAGTGTTCCGGTGAATCCGGCGGAATGGGCTGTTTCCCAGTCGTTCTTCAATTGCCCGCAGGCTGTGGGATGCGTAGTAGCGCTGTTTGGCGGTGACGATCCAGGTCACGTCGCCTTCGGCCTGAAAGGCCAGCACCTCCGGCAAGGGGAGAAGAAAATACTCATCACCCCATCGGCCGACCACCCTGGCAATCTGCCGAGGCGAGCTGGGTAATGCAACCGGCGCCATCGCCTGGAGTCTGGCGACGTTCTCAGCTACCTGCAAAGGACTCTGACGGAGGCGCTCGGCCCGTTCGACGGCCTCGGCAAGTCGTCGCTGGCTCACTGGCTTCAACAAGTAATCGATGGCGCCTGATTCAAACGCGCGAATGGCGTGCTGATCGTAAGCAGTTACCATCACAAAGACCGGAAGGTGACCACCGGGCAACTGGCCGAGTAATTCAAAGCCATTCATAACCGGCATCTGGATGTCCAGAAAGACAAGGTCAGGCGCCAACGAAGATAAGAGAGACAACGCGACGGCGCCATTCTCGGCTTCGGCAACCACCTCAACTGCGGCTATGAGTTCGAGCTCTTCGCGAAGCACCTCGCGGGCAATTGGTTCATCGTCCACGATCAATGTGCGCAGCGGGGACATTACGTTAGAGTTGTACTATCTAACCTGAAAACGCGAAACATTTATCGATATTCGGGCGAAGGCTAGGCTTCAGCGGGTTAGCAAACCGCGCGGGCGGCGCAGATTTTCTGAGAGTGTGCTCAGCCTGATCCGGAGCTACTTGGCGGAGCCTGAGCGCAGCCGCTTCAAGGCTTTGCAAGGTTCAGTCCCGAAAAGTCCGCCCGGAAATGGCAAGAGGATTGCAGACGATATCGCCTAATCTAGCTACCTTCTCGAACGGAACCTCGGGCGTGCGTGATGACGACTTCAACGGTATCGCCGTTTTTCGCCCAAGTGCTTGAGGCAGCCCCATACAGGGTAAGTTTGGAAACGTCTGGGCCTGTTCATTCGCGCGGAACTTGAGGGGCACGAATGATCGTTACACTTATTGCGAGGACATATGCAGCCCACGTTTCGCATGAACTCCAAATTCGGCCATATCGTTTTGTTGTCGCTTCTCGCTGCATGTCGAGCGATCGCTCAGGCGGCGCCAGCAGCGACGAATTTACCTGTAGATGGCGTCTGGCGATGTCAGATGAACGGCCTCCCCGCCCTTACTCTACTTGTTACCGACGAACCAGGTACCTTAACGGGAGCCATCCTATTTTATTTCCAGCAGCGCACCACGGAGAAAGATCCCTTGAATTCCGTACCTGGCCTGCCGGAGCCGATCTTTCATCCGCAGTTTGATGGTAAGAGTTTGCTCTTTGAGGTAAGCCACCGCCGAGCACATCCGCCCCAAACCCTTAGCGACTCCCCGAAACACTTTCGTCTGACGTTACTGGAACCGGGCAAAGCGGAGCTTGTCAATGTCGATGAGCCGGGAATGACCTGTAAGGTCGTTCGCAGCGATCATTGAAAGTCTGCAATTGAGGCTGCCAACCGGGACATGTGAGCCTGGCTGAGCGCCGCCAAACGCCAGCCCAGAACTTACGATCGTACTGCCGGCAGGGTATGCCCAAGCCGAAGTCCAAGTCTGTGCTTGGTCAGCAACTCCAAGAGACCCGCTGCTCACACTATGGGGACACGAACACATTCTCTCTTCCGAGAGCCGACCCCAGGGCTTCGGTGTTTTGTAAAGGTGACTGAGGTCTGATTTCCAAGACTGACCAGGTCGTCTGTTGCTCCTTCACGAGAGATGCAGACTAACTTCTACGCGGTAAGTCGCGGTGGCTACTAGAGAGAGATGCCCAGATGGGATGGGCGCCGCAAAGTGCGATACCCGCCGTCAGGACTCCAGCCATTACAAACGGCGGTCGAGCGGCGCGGGCCAGGGAGTCCGCGTACCAGAGGGCGGCCGCGCCTGCCACGAAGAAAAACGGCGTAAACCACGCGGCCAAGACGGCGAGTCTTCGGGGCCGCTTCATCATCCAGGCGTTGGAAATGCCTCCGCCGAAAGCCAGCGCCAGGGCGGCGATCGGAACACGCACCAGTATCTCGGATACCGCCTCCAATGAGTTTCTCACCACGAACGCGCCGGCATCACTCATGCCGCTCGCAACAAAGGCCTCGTGAAGCCACCACGCAGCATGCGCTTCAAAGGCGAGATTCAAGGTCAAAGCGAAAGTGAGAAGAATCAGCACGGCTAACGACCCACACCATAAGCCAGCGACCACCGCCGAGATGATAGATCGCGTGCGTTGCCATGCCGCTGAGCCGGCCGCACCGAGCAGACCTAGCATTAGCAGCACCGAGCCGGCTCCACGAACAAGCTGCGCAGTTCTTGTTTCGACCGGCGCGAACCACTCGATCGCATGGCTTGCGATGAGAACGACGCCCAATATGACCCCGGTTTGTGCTCCCGCAGCGAGCGCCTCCCTCTTTTCCAGACGTCGCTGGCGCCACACCCATGTCGAAAAGGCACCGTAGCCCGACAATAACGCGAGGTCCAGAATAAACAATCCGCTTCCGAGACTCGAAGGATGACGGCCAACGCTTACGATCATGAGCAGAAGAACCAGCAACGATCCAAGGACCGCGGGTCCGCCGAGCGTTCGGTCTTTCGTAACGGAAACGATGATTGCCAACAGCGCTTGACGCCAAAACCAGACCGCCGAGCGTCCTTGCCGATACTGTTCAATGAGGTCACCGGCAAGAGCATCACGGTGCGGCCCCGAGACGAGCTGTCCTAACAACTTTGTTGCCAAGATAGGCGGATGTGAGGCTTTCACCGTGTTCCTCCTTGCAGCGCAGGAATACCCTTCCACAGCTTGACCAGCGCACCTCTCGTGTCGCGAACCTGACGCAGGCCGTTATCGGTGATGCGGAAGTAACGCTTGGCCCGCCCGCCACGCTCCGGCGTCGGTTCACCGACTTCTGACAAAACAAACCCCTTCGCCTCCAAACGCTCCAGCGCGGCGTAGACGCTGCCCACCAGCACTTCACGATTCGTGCTCTCCTCAATGATTTTGGAAATAGGAACCCCATAAGCCGCTTCGCCCAAGCGGATTAGGGCGAGCATGACCATTAGCTCAAAGTTCCCGAGGAGTTCTCGTGACATATGCTCAAGTATAAAGAATAAATAGGCTGATGGCCAGCCCCGAGGTATTTCGCGGCGTAAGCATTTCGCCCGCCGACCGCGAACGGAGTGTTCGACGCGCAGCATCATGCGCTTGCTGTCGATATCGCTCACCTTCAGGCGGCACATCTCGGAGCGCCGCAAGCCGGTGGCGTACAGCAGGATGAGCATGGTGCGGTGATACAGATTGCGCGCCCCGCCGATGAGCTGTGCCACTTCGCCAGGACTGAGGATCGCCGGCAACCGCATGCGCTCTTTGGGATACGGCAGATCCTCTTTCATATCCCGCCGTTTCAGAACCTTGATGTACAGGAACCGAATCGCGCAGATGTTCACCACCACGGAGCTGACAGCCAGCTTTCGCTTACCAAGCAGATACGCATGGTAGCTGCGGATGTCGTCGGGACCAAGTTCAGTGAGTGGCTTGCCGACGTGTAGCTGAAAATGCCGGATCGCCTGCAGGTAGGCCCGGAGCGTGGACGCTGCATAGTTGCGGCGCACCAGCTCTTCCTTCGTCTTCTGAATAAGTGACTTCACAGAGAACTCCTTTCTCTGCGACCAACTTATTCTTCCTGCGTCGACGAAAGCTTCGTCCGGCCGCCGCGCCAGCGGCTTCGTTCATGTCACATTATCAGTAATCTTGTGGCCGCGCTCCATTCCATGTTCCAACGCACCACCCGACGCTCCTGGGCAATTCCACTCAAGTCCCAGTCCCAAGCGACGTAGCGTGCGCCATATCACCCAGAAAACGACTCACCCATCTAAAAAGTATCCATAAATCAACTACTTGCAAGTGGTGATCCGACTGCACAAGGGCTACGCATACCCTGGTGGTATCACCAGTGAACAGGGAGGTTACCTCGTGTCCCGTCGAAGATTACTCGACCTTTTGTTTCCTGGCTCTGTGTTGCTTATCCCGCTTTGCATTTCATTTGTCCCCACAAAGAGCTACGCGATACCTCCATTCTCGCGCCAGTACGGGACCTCCTGCACAACTTGTCATCTGGACTTTCCGAAGCTGAATGACTTCGGCAAAGCATTCAAGGATGCCGGTTTCAAGTTCCCTAAAGACGATGCGGACTTCCTCAAAATCGCTCCGGTGCTGCTCGGCGCCGAGGCTCAGAAGCAGGTCTGGCCCAAGAGCGTCTGGCCGGGCACCATCCCGGGCATGCCACCGGTCGGTTTGCGCTACAACCAGTACTTCCAATACACGAGCGGAAGCCGCAACCAGTATTACCCGCTGGCTGCGCCGGGAACACTGCCTCAATACATCCCCGCCACCGATTTTCAGACCGGCTATTTCAGCATTTTTACAGCGGGGAATTTCGGCAGCGACATTGCGTTTTGGGTGGATGACGACATCAGCATAGGCGGTGACAACGGGAACGGCGGGTTGGGCGACGCCTACCTCAAGTTTGTGAACGTCAGCCGCTTTCTCAAGATGCCCACGGATTCACTGAGCGTGAAGGTGGGTCAGTTCGAACTCGATCTGCCCATCACGCAAGCGCGCAATTGGAACATCAGCCCCTACGACATTTACTCGGAAGCGAATATTGGCGCCATCAGTTCCATCGCCTCGCAGTCACAGAACGTGAACAACGCTTTTACCTTCGCGGGTGCAGCGAAGGGTGTCGAGGTGAGCGGCGGGCATACCTACGGGGGCTATCACTACTCGGTCGCGGTATTTGACCAAAACACCACCGCCCCCGGCCAGACGGCCAGTGTTTATGTGCCCTCGGCGACCGGAGGCGCCAATGGCGGGATCGGGTTCGCCTCGGACTCGAGTTACAAGAATATCTACGCTCGCCTCATGTACCGCTTCAACCTGGAGCGCAACAAAGAGAGCCGTGATTCCATCATGGCGGCAGGGGCCACCGGACCCAGAGACCACACCTACCTCCAATTTGGGAGCTTTTACTTGGAGGGCAACTCGCAGCAGAGCTATGCCGGACTTTCACCGACCGGAGCTAACACCATACTGTATGCCCGCGAGCCCTATTACCGGGCGGGCGGGGACATCAACTTCAATTACAGAACGTTCAACGTCTTTGGCGTGTATATGTATGGCAAGGACCAGAACCAACTGCCGGTTGATTCCACGGGTGCGCTGATTCCGTTGCCCGTCGGCTCGACGCCTGCGGTTCCGACGGGATTTGTTTCCAGCTTCCCAGCCACCTTCAACGGGGGGTTCGTCGAGGCCGATTATCTGGTACTGCCGTGGCTCATGTTGATCCAACGCTGGGATGGAGTAAACTCCACGGCGGACCGGATCAACGGGCTCATGCTTTCCACGAGCACCCCGTACTTTGGCCCGATTCACTCGGAGCGCAATCGCTTTACAACCGGCGTTCAATACCTCGTCCACCCCAATATCAAGGCTTCGTTCGAGTATCAATACCGACCACAACAAATCAACACGACGTCGGTTGATCCTCTGACCGGTTTGCAGATTGCAGTGAACCCGTTCCGCGTGAACACGGCCGTGTTCGGGCTGGAATTCGTGTATTAAAAACAATTCGAAAGGGAATACTTCATGAAGAATCAATTTAAGACGATCGCGTTCATCGCGCTTCTCAGTTTTGTATTTGCGTTTGTGGCCTCCTCCGCCACGCTTTCCGGCAAAGTAAGCGGAGCGAAGGGAGCCTCGGTCGTCTATATCGACACGATCGCCGGCAAAACATTTCCCGCACCTACCGAAAAAGTGACCATCGATCAAAAGGGTCTGCTGTTTCAACCGCACTTGGCAGTCGTGGAAGTCGGCGCCACGGTTGATTTTCTGAACAGCGACAAGGTCGCCCACAACATCTTCTGGCCGGCCATCAGCGGCAACAAGAAGCTCAGCCACAACCTGGGAACGTGGCCTTCCGGCGAGAAGCGCGAATTCAAGTTCGACAATCCGGGCATCGTGCCACTGCTCTGCAACGTGCATCCCGAGATGTCCGCCTACATAGTCGTCAGCCCGACGCCATACTTCGCGTTGACCGATGCCGACGGCAATTACAAAATCGCCAACGTGCCCGACGGCCAGTACAACGTCGCAGCGTGGCACGAAGGCAACAAAGCGCCGACATCCAAACCAGTGAAAGTCGCGGGCGACACCACCGCCGACTTCACACTCACGAAGTAATCAGCGCAGGTACAGCCGGCGAGGCAAACAACCATGCGAATGCGGTTTCGCGACAAGAAGGTCGATCGCGACTGGCTTAACAGCAATTTTCCGTGCATGATGGCGTGCCCGGCGGGAACCAACGCCGGGCGCTACGTCTCACTCATTGCTGAAGGCCAGTTTGAAGAGGCCTACCGCTATGCCCGCGATCCGAACCCCATGGCCAGTATCTGCGGTCGGGTTTGTGCGCATCCTTGCGAAACCGCTTGCCGGCGCGGCGCCATTGACAAGCCCATCGCTATTCGTGCTCTGAAACGTTTCCTCACAGAGCGACACGGTCCTGAATCGAGACATCCACTCGAGATGGCACGCAAGCCCATAGAGAAGCTACCGTATCGCGTTGCGATCGTAGGTAGCGGGCCCGTGGGCCTTTCCGCGGCAAACGATCTGGCGTTGCTAGGCTATTCGGTAACCATTCTGGAAGCTGCGCCAGCCGCGGGCGGCATGCTCCGGCTGGGCATCCCGGAATATCGTTTGCCGCGCAGCGTCGTGGATGCGCAGATCCGTGAGATCCTCGACATCGGCGACGTAACTCTCAAGCTAAACACCGAGGCTGGCCGCGATTTCACCATCGCCGGGTTACGCCAGGAAGGCTTCGACGCGGTTGTGATTGCGGTGGGCGCTCACCGCAGCCGTGATCTCTCCATTCCCGGTGTCGAATTGGATGGCGTGCTTCGCGGAATCGACTTCCTGCTCAACGCCAATCTGCGGTACAAATTCACGGTCGGCGAAAAAGTAGTTGTGATCGGCGGCGGCAACGTCGCCATGGACGTGGCTCGTTCGGCTGCACGCGAGGTTCTGAAACAACACCCCACGGCGCCCGAAGGCGAGATCCCAAGCGACACCAACGTCTCGGCGGTGGCAGCCCACGAAATGGTCGACATCTCGCTATCCGCACTCCGCCTGGGTGCGCGGCAAGTGAGCATCGTATGTCTGGAGAAACGCGACGAAATGCCGGCCGCGCTGGAGGAAATCGAAGAGGCCGAAGTCGAAGGTATCCATATGCGTGACGGTCGCGGCCCGAAGCGCATCATTGGGCGCAACGGCAAAGTGGCTGGGCTGGAAACGCTCAACACCAAGTGGGTTTTTGATAGCGCGGGAAAGTTCAACCCGTCTTTCTACGAGAACAGCGAGTCGGTGATTGAATGCGACACCATTATTATGGCCATCGGGCAGGCCACTAAGCTCGATTTCCTGAAGCCGGAAGACGGCGTCCAAGTTTCCCCGCGCGGCCTCATCGTGGCCGCTCGCAACACCCTCATGACGAGCGCACCGGGGGTCTTCGCCGGAGGCGATTGTGTATTCGGTCCGCGGCTCATCATCGACAGCGTTGGGGACGGCCGCCGCATCGCCGCGTCAATCGATGAATACCTGACTGGGCGCAAGCGGCCGGAGCCGGAAATCGAAGTCGAAGTGCTCGACCGTAGCCGAGTCTTTGCGGATTACATGAATTGGAACCGGCAAGCGGTGCCCATGGTGCCGCTAGACCGGCGCACGGGCGTCACCGAAGTCGAGATCGGCTTCGACGAGGTCAGCGCGATGCGCGAGGCCCGGCGCTGCCTGCGCTGCTGGGTAAACACCGTGTTCGAAGGCAACGAAGCGGACGGATCGCAATGCGTCCTGTGCGGCGGTTGCGTCGATATCTGCCCGGAGAGCTGCCTCAGTCTGGTTCCGCTGGAGCGAATCGCTTTCACGCCGGAGCTGATTGAACACTTCCAGCAAAACGAGAGTCTCTACCGCGTGGAACTGGATGATATCGCAGCCAATGAACTCGGCGTGATCACGGGATCGGCCATGCTCAAGGACGAAACCCGCTGCATTCGTTGCGGGCTTTGCGCGGAACGCTGCCCAGTGCAGGTAATAACCATGGAATCCTACAACGTCGTGAATGAGGGCTTGCCCCAGTTAATCCAGTTGCAGGTGAGGTGAGTGATGCCGGAAGAACAGAAAGCACATGAAGAACCTATGCAGGAGAAGCGCTGCAACCGGCGCGATGCCTTCATCAAGATAGGTTTGAGCGGCTTGGGCATTGCCGGCGCGGGCGCTGCGGTGTTTGGCTACGAGTTTCTATCCCCCAACGTGTTGTATGAACCGTCGCCGGTGATCGCCTTGGGTAAGCCAGACCGTTTCGCACCAGGCTCTGTGGCGTCCGATCCAAACGCGGGCATCTATGTTGTGCACTCGGCGGAAGGGTTCTACGCGCTTTCGGCGGTTTGCACCCATTTGGGCTGCCTGACCACATGGTCGCCAGAGCAGGATCTCATTACCTGCCCCTGCCATGGCAGCAAGTTCAACCCCCAGGGCGTGAAGGTGGATGGGCCGGCGCCACAGCCGCTGGCATGGCTTCGCATGTGGATTGGCGATGAGGGCGACCTGATGGTGGATCGGTCCACCACCATTCCTCGCGGGCAGTACCTGAGGACTTAGCATGCCGAACGCTCTGGAAACCTACGTAAGCGAATTGCGCGAGACACGCCTCTGGCAGTCGCTGTTCCGCAGCGGAACCGGAGCCAGCAATCTGCACCGGGCGCTGGTGGTGCAGCAGAATATATTCCTGCACCTGTTCTCGGTTAAGATGCGCAAGGCCGCATTAAACTTCAACGTGACCTGGTACTTGGGTACTCTGAGCCTGGCCACCTTTCTCATCCTGGTCGGCACCGGCACTCCGCTGATGCTCTACTACCATCCTTCGGTGCCGCAGGCCTACGCCGACATGAAAGACCTGCAGTTTGTGGTATCGGCCGGCGTGTTCCTGCGCAATCTGCATCGCTGGTCGGCGCATGCCATGGTTTTGCTGGTTTTCGCGCACATGTTCAAAGTCTTTTATCGCGGCGCCTACCGGCCACCGCGTGAGTTTAACTGGGTCATCGGCGTAGTCCTGTTGATCGTGACTCTGTTCCTGAGCTATACCGGGTACCTCTTGCCGTGGGACCAACTGGCTTACTGGGCCATCACGGTGGGATCGAACATCATGTCGGCCGTGCCGGTGCTTGGAAAGAAACTGCGCTTCCTGATGCTGGGAGGAAACACCGTCAATGCCAACGCGTTGCTGCGGTTCTACGTGCTGCATTGCGTGATCATGCCCCTGGTGGCCTTCCTGTTTATCGCGATCCACTTCTGGCGCATCCGCAAGGATGGCGGGCTCTACGTGGGGAAAGCGAAGTCAGATGAGTGAACCGGTCAAGTTCGAAGCCTCGCTCGATTCCAATAGCCGTAAGACGCCCGTGCGGGTGGCCTTTGTCACGCGGCGGACGTCTCCACACGTCAAGACCAAAGACGATGCGCTGGTGATGACCTGGCCGGGAACCCTGTTCCGTGCCGCGGTTGCGATTGAAGTGCTCGCCTTGGCGCTGGTCCTTCTGGCGCTCTTTTGGGACGCACCGCTCGAAGAACTGGCCAACCCGATGCAAACGCCCAACCCGGCCAAAGCGCCCTGGTACTTCCTGGGCCTGCAAGAGTTACTGCACTACTTCCCGCCGGTGATCGCGGGCGTCCTGATTCCCACCATGGTGATTCTCGGGCTAGTGGTGATTCCGTACTTCAATATCAACGTCGAGGCGCAGGGCGTTTGGCTCAAGAACAAGCAGAGGCGCCTACGCGTTCTGATTGCCGTTGTCGTTGCGGTGACTATTGTCATGGTGGCTCTGGATGTGTGGGCGATTGTGATTCCGACGTTGCTGGTTTCGGGGATGATGTTTTGGGCGGCCGCCAGCACGCCCCAGTCGCCAGAGCCGTTCCGGCGCTGGCTGGTCTCAAAGCCGCTTTCGTTCTGGATCATGACTTGGTTCTTGATTGAGGCGTCAGTTCTGAGCGTGATCGGAACCTTCTTCCGTGGACCCGGCTGGTCCTGGGTTTGGCCGTGGAGACCATGATGAAAAGCAAAATCGCGGCAGGTTGGCAATTCTTCTTCGGCGACGCAGGCCGCGCGTTTGGAACGCTCGCCGTTGTTCTGGTGCTCTGTCTGGCGGTGGTTCCTGCCAAGGATTACTTTCGCCAGTGGAGGCGATATCAGGCGGGATACCAGAAGGTGGTCCGCCAGCGCGGAGATGCGGCTACGCTTCAGCGCCGGTTCCAACCGGGTCTGCAGCAAATCTGGTTACCGGAACTCGGTGTAACCGACCGCTGCACAACATGTCACGTCGCGATGAAAGAACCCTCTTTAGCCGATGTGACCACCCAGCCCTACCGGCCGCATCCGCCGATTCCCCACTCGCTCAGTGAATTTGGATGCTCGATGTGTCATCGCGGGCAAGGCGCGGCGACCACGGTCGAGGCCGCTCACAGCAGCACATTGGCATGGGAAGAGCCGGTCTTGCCGGCACGTTACTTCGAATCGTCCTGCGGGCAGTGTCATCAGAACTCGCTGATCGGGACGCCGCAACTGAACCTGGGCAGGAAGCTGCTGGCGCAGTACGGCTGCGTCAGCTGCCACATTGTTAAAACTCCGGGTGGAGCGCGCATGGTAGCGACGGGAGAGCCGCCGCCTCTGACCCACATTGCGGCCAAGACCTCACGCGAGTGGATCTATGCGTGGCTTAAAGAACCGCTGGCTTACTCCTCGACATCGACGATGCCGAAGTTCAAATTGAGCGATGCGGACGCTGCGGACATTTCCGCATTTCTGATGTCTCAAAGCACCACTCCCGCAGAGTTTGCAACTACTTCCAACGCAGCTGCCACTCCGCCTGCCGACGCGACCGAAGGCGCCAGCGTTTATGGCGAGTCATTCTGCGCCTCCTGCCATGCGGTACAGAATGCCGCTGGATTGATGGTCGGTGGCGACATCGGACCGGAGCTGACCCGCATTGGTTCCAAGGTGAAGCCGGAGTGGATGACACAGTGGCTGCGCGATCCCAAGTCATACGCGCCGCACACCGAGATGCCACGCTACCGTTACACCGACAAGCAACTCGCATTGCTGGCCGGGTTCCTCGAAGCGAAGACGGACAGCGACTTGCTCGCTAAGGTGCACCTCGAGCCAGCGACCAAAGAACAGATTGCACACGGTAAGGCGCGGGTAAACGAACTGGGTTGCGCGTCGTGCCATGAAATCAACGGCATCAACCGGCCCGACAACTTTGCGCCGGAACTGAGTTCGGTCGGCAGCGAGTCGCTGGCGAAAGTGGTGTTCGCGCCCGGCGTTCCGCATACGCTTCCCGCCTACATCGCGGCCAAGATTCGGCAGCCGGGTGCCTTCGGCGCCCAACTCAAGATGCCGCAATACAATCTCACCCCTACGCAGGTCGATGCACTGACCACCGCGCTGCTGGCACAGGACGAACGCGCGGAGACAGTTCCGGCTTCGCTGCGTGTTCCAGGTCCGCCGGTTTCTCACTATGAACCGGCTGGCCAAGCGGGCAAACTGATGCAGGATATGCAGTGCTTCAGTTGCCACGTCTTCAACGGGCGGGGTGGCGACATGGCGCCTGACCTCACATGGGAGGGCAGCGCGGTGCAGCGGGCGTGGTTGGTTAGCTTCCTGAAGAACCCGAATACTCTGCGCCCGGCGTTGATCCGGCGGATGCCGCGTTTCAATGTGACTGACGCGGAAGCCGCGACCATGGCCGATTACATCATGGCCGTCTATCAGACACCGACCTTCGATTCGGAATCACTCGACGCCTCAAAATTCACTGCCGATCAGCGCGAGCAGGGACGCCAGCTCTTCTATTCGAAATACGCCTGCCAATCGTGCCATATCGTCGACCCGAAGAACGACAAAGGCTACATCGGCCCAACGCTCACGCAAGTAGGCACCCGGCTGACGGCTGCGTGGATCTACCACTATCTGAAAGATCCGCAGAAGTTGCGGCCGGCCACGATTGAGCCTAACCAGCACCTCAGCGATGAAGATGCGCGGGCACTCACGGCATTTCTGATGGCGCAGACCAAGATTCCGGTGCAGGAGGCAAAGAAGTGACGCGGCCGGTTTTAGTGCTGGTAATGATCGCGTTTCTGACTGGTTGCGGCCGCAAGGCGGCGCAGACAGCCGCGATGCAGCCCAAGGCATTCGGCTCCGCATTGGTCGAAGTCAGCGGCGGAAAGCAGGTGGCGCCCGTTGGTACGCCGGTTGACCAGCCGTTGGTGGTGCAGGTGAACGACGACAAGGGCGCCGCTGTGCCGGGAGCTTTCGTTTCGTTTCGAGTGAGCGGCGACGCGGTCGTCACACCACCCGAAGGGCTCACCGGTTCGGATGGGCAGTTGAGCGCGATCGTGGTGCTGGGTACTGAATCCGGCCATTACCAGGTGGTAGCTGCGAGTCGCGACAAGGGCGGAAAAGCCATCGAGCTGAAATCGGATCAGATCGCGCTTGGGTATCAGCAGGTTCTCGGACGCCAGTTAAATGACCGGTACTGTTCCCGCTGCCACGATTCGGAGTCGACTGCGGAACGTGTCTCGAATCACGACAATCTCAAGGCCGTACCGCACACGTTCAGCGATGGCGCTTTTCTAAACAAGATGAGTGATGCAGACCTGGCGGCCATTATCGGGCATGGCGGACCGGCCGTTAACAAATCGCCCGAGATGCCGCCCTATGCCGGCACCATGCAAAAAGCGGAGATCGATGCGCTGATTGCCTACATCCGAGCTGTCGCCGATCCGCCTCATCACGTGAAAGGTCTAGTGTATGCGAAAGACTAACGTCCCCATCTTTGCTTTTGGTCTGGCCGCCGTGGCAGCGTACGCGCAGGTGGTCTCGCCGCCGGAGATCCTGGATAAGCAACTACGTGAGCTGCAGCAGAAGCACTTCTCGGACTTGAAGAAAGTCGCCGTCGAGATTTCCGGACACACCTTCCCGTACCAGCTCTACTTCAGCCGTACTCTCGATCTCAACGAGAAGCAGCAGAAACGCAGCGATCAACGCTCCATCCGGTTTGACAAGTTCGAAGACCAGACGGTGCTCGAGATTACAGCGAACTATTATGCAGCCTACTCAGCCGACCAGATGGAAGAAGGCCAGCGGGCAAACCGCACGCTTCAGGACGTCGGCGTGCCGATGCTCGAAGCGGCCATACCAGCACTACAGGGTGAAGATAAACTGCAATCCTACGCGCTGGAGATCTCGCATCACGTTCGCAAGAAAGTGCTGGGAGTGATGACCGAGAATCCGGAGAATGTGGCGTTCGTCATACCGGCAAAGGCTGCCAACCAGTTCATGGCCGCCACCACACCTGGCGAGCGCGAAGCGGCGTTGATACAGGGCCAGCTGTATGTAAACCGGCAGCCGATTGAGGGTTGGGGTGACGTCAACACGCCAGTAGCTCGGGATAAGAAGCCGCAGCCGTCCATTGCAAGGCTGAATTCGTCACTTCCCATGGGCAAAGGGCTGTTGAATGACAACGGGCCTTATGCGCAGATTCCAATGCCGGGGGGATCTACGCCTACGGGCTCAGCGGCCGAAGCACCGGCACCGCAGCCGGCTCGTCCCGAGGCTACGCCGGCAACACTCCAGTCGCTGCAGACCTCACATCAGCCGGAGTTGGATCGACTCGTGCAAGAACTGGACAAGCAGGCGCACTTCACTTCTTACGCCCCGCCGGCCTTTATCGTGTTCCGGAGAGGAGCCTATTTGCAGCTTTCCATGAAGACAGTGCTGAAGGAGAACGCCGGCTCGCAATACCAGATGGCAGCCCTGGCATTCGACGAACATATCGCCCATCTGATCCGCCCGGTGTTAGGGGCACTCAAGGGGCAAACCGATTTTGATGGAATCGACTTCAGCACCACAGTCCGGCTGGCTGGCACACCCGATGGCGAGGGAACGGCCATCGAATTCATCTTCCCGACCAACGGACTAACGGGCTACCAGGACTATGACCTGACCGGCCAACAGCTCATCAACATGGGGTACGTGCTCATCAACGGAGAGCGCGTCGGCCTGGACCTTCAAAGCGCTCAGTCAAGCGTAGCGCCACAGCGCTGATGGCATGGCACGACAGTCGAGTGACGGCCGTTCTGGACAACAAAACGAACTTTGCAGCGGCCTGCAAAGGCCCCTCCGGGCTCCGCCTGTTGGCTATCGATCTCAAGAATAGTTCGCTCGAGAGTAGAATTTGGCCTGTCGCTCACTATCCGCATACGCTCCATTTCTCGCATAAGTGGCCATCAAGCGGCTACTTGCCCTATCGTCGGCGCTATTCGCTGATTGGAAATCTGTTTAGGAATGATAAGTCGTTAGCGCCCTATCGGGAATGCCTCGGACGGGAGAGCTCGCAAAACGAGAGATAGTTCGATCCGAGGCAGTTTCGATAGGGCGACTTGAAGGAAGCCGGTGGCGTGGTGGGCCGCGCTATGGAGCCACTAGCGTGATTTGGTGAGGCTGGGAGTATGGCTTCGAGCCGCTGAGTACGCGTACCGTTTCAGGGAACGGGTTGAGCGGATGCCGTGATGTTCTGAAAGTCGTCTTGCGGTGGTGAAAAAGCAGCTCCAGTGGGAGTTGGCGAAGATCTGGACACACTGGTGCGCGCACGCCGGGAGGGCATGTGGCGTCGCCAGAGAGTGCATGGCGATTTACGAGCTGTCGAGGAACTTGCATTGCGCGCTCAACTGCCGAGCGGAGAGATTCGGACCGATCTTCATCTCACCTTGGCAGCGTGGACAGCGCAGGTAGAGCGAGCAGAGACCTCGTTCCGGGCGATCGCAGAGCAACCCGCCTCGGCGCCGATCAGGTGACGGGCGAGGGTGAGCATCGTCGCTCGACGGGTGTTGGTGAGGAAACCGAAGTGCCGGATGCGGATGAAACCGCGCGGCAGGATGTGCAGCGTAAAGCGGCGCAGAAACTCGCAGGCCGAAAGAGTCATGATGCGCTGCCGGTTGCCGTGGGCGTAGTCTCGCCAGAGGAACGTGACCTGTTCGCCATCGAAGGCCAACAGCCGATGATTGCTGATGGCGACACGATGGGTATAACGGCCGAGATAGCGAAGTGCTTGAGTGGGTCCGCCGAAGGCCGGTTTGGCATAGACGATCCACTTCTTCTGGAACAGTGAATCAACGAAGCGGGCGAAGCGCCGTCGCTGCTTGAGCTCGGCCGTCGGCCCGGCAAGACAAAGTTTTCTTTGCCGATAGAGCTTGCGTAGGGCGCGCAGGAACTTGCGGCGGTAGACGATACCGAGCACATCCACAGGCAGGAAGAAGGCGTACGGCGGATGAACCCAATGCGAGTGGTCGGCGGAGAAGCCACCCGCCGGGACCAGGCAGTGTACATGCGGATGGAGCCATCGTCACGCACAATACCCTGAGTGCGGACGTCACACACGTCGAGGTTTTTTATCCGTTTCATCCGCTTCACGGCTATCGATTGCGGGTTCTCAGAAGGCCAAGGAATAGCGATGGCGCGGTCGCCGTTCTCGATCCTACGGGCAAGCGACTCAAATTCCAGTCTGGATGCTGTCGCCGGTTGCCGGCAAGGCCGAGATCGCATCGCAAGCATATCTGGGCAAAGAATCCCTCGTGGGCCTCATCACGCTGCTTAAATCGACCGGTGACAAAAGTCGCGATAACCTTCTGCAAACGTCTACGGACAAAAGCAAGGGAGATCGCCATGCTGCAACTGCAACTGCTAAGCCTGATTCGAGCAGAAGAGGAACTCGTAGCCGTAGAAGCTCCGGTTAGAGCCGACCTGCTCGATCTCATGGCCCGCATTTTGGTGACAGTGTTTCAAGCACAGGAAAGGAATAAAGATGAACGAGCTCTTGTACAGCCCCAAAATCAAGCCGGAGCATCTAGCCCGGAAAGCCGTCGTCTACTTGCGCCAGTCGAGTGAAAAGCAAGTTCGACAGAATCTCGAGAGTCAACGGCTTCAGGAATTAGCGGAGCGAATCCGTTCTCTCGGCTGGACAGAGATCGAAGTGATCAGCAGTGATCTTGGCTGTAGCGCCGCGCTGGGCTCCGCTACGCGTGAAGGGTTTGAACGTGTGCTGAGTGCGGTGGCACTTGGGGAAGTGGGTATAGTCGTTAGTCGCGAAGTCTCGCGATTGTCTCGCACCGACAAGGATTGGTGCCGACTCGCTGAGGTCTGTCAGATCTTTGGGACCTTAATCGGCGATGAGCAGCAAGTGTACGACTTGAGCTACTTGGATGATCAACTTGTTCTGGGTATCAAAGGAACATTGAGTGTTGTCGAATTGAAGGTCCTCAGACAACGGTTGCAAGCTGGGCAAGAATCGAAAGCACGTCGTGGTGAGTTGCTGAAACGGCTTCCGGTGGGATACGCCAAGGATGGAACCGGCAAGGTAGTGCTGCATCCCGACCAACGAGTTTGCGAGGCCATTAGGCTGGTGTTTGCCAAGTTTCGCGAACTCTGGACTGTGCGGCAGACCTTTCAATGGTTTCGGGACCATGATGTCGAGCTGCCTGCCAATCCCATCCAAGGTACGCGACTGGTCTGGAAGATTCCCTCGCAAAGCCTCGTCGGAGACATTCTCCGGAATCCGTTCTATGCGGGCGCCTATGTTTGGGGCAGGCGCCCGATGGATACATCATTAGTTGACGGTAGACTCAAGAAGCGGCAAGGTGCATATCGTCGGCCACAGGAGTGTCGAGTATTCGTCGCTGGCCACCATGCCGCTTATATTGACTGGGCTACTTACGAAGAAAATCAACGTATGACGCACCGAAACTCGGTCAACTGGGATTCCGACGAAACGACGGTGGCCATCCGTGCTGGACAAGGATTGTTGGTTGGGTTATTACGTTGTGGCCATTGCGGTCGCAAGCTGCACGTGCGCTATTGGGGAGGAACAGGAACGAACGCTCGTTATTTATGCAAAGGAGACTACGATGACGGCGGACAATACTGCATTGGTTTCGGTGGTGCAACTGTCGACGGCCGCATCAGCGATTATCGACGGTACCGGGGAACAGGTACGTCTGAGGTTTCATCCAGCGGTAGTACTCGCGCAGAACCACGAGCAGTTTCTTGGTCAACGGAACTTCGCGGTCAATCCCGCCCTTGCCCTGTTCGACGCGCAGCATCATGCGCTTGCTGTCGATATCGCTCACCTTCAAGCGGCACATCTCGGCGCGCCGCAAGCCGGTGGCGTACAGCAGGATGAGCATGGTGCGGTGATACAGATTGCGCGCCCCGCCGATGAGCTGTGCCACTTCGCCAGGACTGAGGATCGCCGGCAACCGCATGCGCTCTTTGGGATACGGCAGATCCTCTTTCATATCCCGCCGTTTCAGAACCTTGATGTACAGGAACCGAATCGCGCAGATGTTCACCACCACGGAGCTGACAGCCAGCTTTCGCTTACCAAGCAGATACGCATGGTAGCTGCGGATGTCGTCGGGACCAAGTTCAGTGAGTGGCTTGCCGACGTGTAGCTGAAAATGCCGGATCGCCTGCAGGTAGGCCCGGAGCGTGGACGCTGCATAGTTGCGGCGCACCAGCTCTTCCTTCGTCTTCTGAATAAGTGACTTCACAGAGAACTCCTTTCTCTGCGACCAACTTATTCTTCCTGCGTCGACGAAAGCTTCGTCCGGCCGCCGCGCCAGCGGCTTCGTTCAAGTCACGTTACCGTCCGTGATCTGGTTAGAGGCTGCTTGAACCCCTCGTCGAAGCCTCGCGCACAGTCTGTCCCGAAGTTCCCGAGATTGTCTGTTGAGTAATTGGTGCTCAGCGGAACACAACGGTTGGTCAACATGGGCGAATCTGCACCTCTTCGAAAGGTCCTGCGTCTTGGAGCCGATTGAAGTGCCCCGGCCTATAAGGCTTCGCCCTCGTCTCCTCCGGTGTCCAAGATTGACCGCATGTGGTCATCTGGCTTGTCTCAGGCGAAATTCAAGGAAGGTGTTTGAACGAGTAGTTGTCGGCTCCGGGATCAGTACTTTGTTGCACTTTGCGTGAGTCCTTAAAGGACTCAGCCACTTGCGACGGTTCAGCGAGGTGGGGTCGGCTTGGCCGGGGACCGACCAAAACCGACGTGCGATTGGCGATCGATGTGCCATTGGCACGTGAGGGTAGAGTCTCATCCATATCTCGCCCTACATAAACGATCGGATTGCAAGAGCGCGCAGCAGAGATCTGCCCGATTTGGAATTGTTACGGAAATGGATAGGACTGAAATGAGCCAGACGATTCAAGAAAAGAACAAGGCGCTTGTCCTCGAGCCTTTCGACACATTGTTCAACCGGCGTGACTACGTCGCGGCCGAGCGCTATTGGTCGCCCGGGTACATCCCGCGCAGCGCCCATATCGCACCTGGCCGTGGTGGCCGGTTCAATCTGGTCAAGAGCATCCCACCGACGCTTAGGTACGAACCGGGGAGAATTGCCGCAGCCGAGGACTATGTCATCGTGCACGGACGGTTCTCTGGCTTCGGCCAAGCTGTGAACTGGATCGCGGCAGATATTGTCCGTATTGCTGACGACCTGCTGGTGGAGCATTGGGACGTAATCCAGGACGAGGCGACACAAGATCAGTCCAAGAGCAGGCGCCCGATGTTTGGCGACAAGTTCCCCGCGTAAAGGCATAAGCAAGAGTCTATTGAGGACGCGGCCCACGGGAAAGTGAACGGTGTTCAAAGGAGATCGGATTATGCAGATAACAACGGAGGAAGTGAACCACATCCACCGCGCGGACTTCTATGGAGCTCTCAGAAACAATGATCTCGGGAAGCTATCTCGGATTTACTCTGACGACTACATGCTCGTAAGACCTGACGGCATCGCGTTCTCCAAGGCAGAAATTCTGAACGATCTCAAGGCCCATTCGATGAGGTTCTCCTCAATCGAGCTAACGAATGAAAAGGTTCGAATCTACGGTTCAGTTGGGATCTTGACTGGCGACAGCAAGATCACGACAGTGCGCGATGGGAAAGAGAGTAAGACGGAGTTCCGCCTCGTTGCCGCTTATTGCAAGCAAAGTGACCACATCGAACTGGTTCATTTTCAAAGCAGCCCGCTTCCCGGGTAGATATCGCGTTGAAGTAAATCGTAAGAAGTTAAACCACAAGGAGATAAAAATGGAGTCGAAGACAAACGTAGTGCTCGTTCATGGAGCGTGGGCAGATGGGTCGGCGTGGAGCAAAGTAATTCCGCTCCTTGATGAAAATGAGTTTAACGTCACTGCCGTGCAGCTGCCGTTGACTTCGCTTGAGGATGACATTGCGGTCACGCGAAAAGGCTTGGCGGCGCAAAAAGGGCCCACCATTCTCGTCGGCCATTCCTATGGCGGCGCTGTAATCACCGGGGTCGCGAACGATGCTCCGAACGTCACCGCCCCGGTCTACATCGCGGGTTTTGGGTTGGACGAAGGCGAAAGCCTTGATGGTTTAAGTAAGCAGGGCCCAGCAACGGCCGGCTCCGCGCATATCCGCCTCGACGAGCATGGCTTCTTCTGGATTGATCGCCAGGGATTCGCCCAAGCCTTCGCGGCCGACGTCGACCCTGTGGGTGCGCGGGTTATGGCGGCGATTCAAAAACCGCTCAGCATGAAATCATTCGTCGCAAAGTCGGGTCCACCGGCGTGGAAACATATTCCCTCGTGGTACCTGGTTTCCTCGAATGATCAAATGATCCCGCCGCAAGCGGAAGAGCTTATGGCGAAACGGATGGGGGCCACCGTTCGCAGGGTCGCCGCCAGCCACGCGTCAATGATCTCGCACCCGCAAGAGGTCGTCGACATGATCAGTGCAGCCGCGAAAACAACAGTGCCCGCCGAGGCGCTCGCGCTGAAGTAGCAGCCGTTCGGACACATTCAACCATTCCGATCAGCACACGAAGGAGTCTCAATGAATGAACTACTGAACTTGGCAGTAAAGGCACACGGCGGTCTTGAGCGTTGGAACAAGGTGAAGTCCGTGAGCGTCGCCGCGTCGATCACGGGCGCCATCTGGTACCTGAAAAAACAGGGCAACGTTCTCAGCAACGTTGTGATGACGGTTGACACGAAGGTCGAGCGTCTGGTCACGGATTTCCCTGGCCAGGACAAACGGACGATTTTCGAGCCAGACCGCGTTGTGATCGAGAAGGTTGACGGGACGCTCATCGAGTCCCGGAACAATCCTGAGGAGTCCTTCAATGGTCAGCTGCGAGATACCCCCTGGGATGATATCCATGTCGCGTATTTCTGCGGGGAGGCTTTGTGGACCTACCTCAATACGCCGTTCCTCTACACCCATAACGGATTTAAGACTGAAGAGATCTCTTCGATTCAGGTTGAGGGCGAAACCTGGAGACGGCTGAAAGTCACTTTCCCGGGCCATGTGAAGAGCCACACCCGCGAACAGGTCTCCTGCTTTGGGCCGGATGGCTTGCTTCGACGGCACGACTATACGGTGGACATCCTCGGCGGGGCGACTGGACTCAACTATGCCTCGGATTACCGCGACGTCGACGGGATCATCGTACCGGCAAAGCGCCGGATTTACGCGTACGAAGGGGACTACCAGCTTGTTAAGGAGCCTCTGTTGGTCTCAATCGATATGTGTGAGATCACGTTGGAGGCTCTCTCAACGTCCGCTGAACGGAGTCTCGAAGAGAGTCATAGCGGCTCCCGTAGCTGGGTAGCTATGCCTGAAACTCTTCCGATTTAAGGGATGAAGGAATCAAGAAGGAGCCTCAACATGTTCAACGAATGTCTATTCAAGTCGCTGCGTCTGGGGGCAATTCAGCTCCCGAATCGGATAATTATGGCCCCTCTCACGCGGATGCGTGCGGGTGGTGCCAATGTGCCAACCGCGTTAAACGCCGAATACTACGCGCAGCGTTCCTCAGCCGGCCTAATCATTTCGGAAGGAACTGCTATTAGTCCTCAAGCGCAAGGTTTTCCGAATGCTCCGGGGATCTACACGCCAGCCCAAATCGCCGGGTGGAGCACAGTGACCGACGCCGTCCACGCCGGCGGCGGCCGGATCGTCATGCAAATCGCTCACAACGGGAGGAACTCACACTCCTCGCTCGTGCCGGACGGAGCACCACCTGTCGCACCCTCGGCCATTCCGCCCACAATTCCTGCGCTAACGAAGGACTTTCATCAGGTGCTGGCCGAAACACCGCGCGCTATGGAGACTCCTGAAATCGCGGTCATTATCGACACCTTCCGTCAAGCCGCGCTGAATGCAATCAAAGCTGGATTCGACGGAGTAGAGTTGCAGGGAGCGAATAGTCACTTGATCGAGCAGTTCCTCGAAAACGGGACCAACCAGCGCACGGATGCATACGGTGGGTCGAAAGAGCACCGTGCGCGGTTCCTGCTCGAAATTGTCGACGACGTGGCAGCCGCTATTGGAGTAGACCGCCTCGGCGTACGCCTTTCACCTTTTGGCCAGTATGGAGGGATCCACGACAGCAATCCTCTGGAGCTATTCAGCTTCGTTATCGGGGAAGTGAGTAAGCGCGGAATCGCCTATTTGCATCTAATCGAGGCCAGAGGATCGGAAATCGGTTTGACCGATCAACCCCACGAAAACGCAGTGAACAATGCTGCTCTGTTCCGCTCCGTTTTCGACGGGCCGCTGCTCTCAGCGGCCGCCTACACGCCCGAAAGCGCGGCGCACGCAGTCGAAATGAAACTCGCGGATGCAATCGCCTTCGGTCGCCTATTCATCGCCAATCCAGACCTTGTCGAGAGGATCAAATGCAACCGGCCGTTGAATCCACCAGATCGTTCCACGTTCTATGGGGGAGGAGCGCATGGATACACCGACTATCAGCCCCTTGGGGCTGCCGCCTGATCGGATCAAGCCCATGCGCCCAGTGACGCAGTCCACCTCAACCCAGGCGGCTATTGCTTCCCAACTCGTCGGAGTTTGGAAATTGGTGAGTTATTCGGATGAACAGGCAGGACGCGAAGATCTCTTCCCGTTCGGCCCTGAACCCGAAGGCTTCCTAATCTACACCCACGATGGATTCGTATCGGCACAGCTGATGAAGCCGGGACGCTCCCTGTTTCAATCAAACGACTGGCATGCAGGAACACCGGCTGAGCATCAGCAAGCCGGGAGCGGATACATTGCATACTGCGGAGCCTACGAAGTGGATGAGGAGAGAAAGACAGTCACCCATAACCGAGTCAACGAAGCGAGGCCGGCGTCCAAACCCACGTTCCTAGCCCAGCCACGAATCGGGCAGTCCGCATCTGAGGGATCGATGCGAAATGAACACGGTCGAGAGTCCTTTTCTAATCTGCCGATGACTGTCAAAGATGCTGCCCGATTTCTTGGCGTTAGTCCTCAAACGGTGTATCTTTGGGTTGAGCGAAAGCAGATTCCCCACTTCCGCGTAATGGGTCGCAACATTCGATTCTTGAAATCGGATTTGAAGCCCTTCCGCGCTCAGTTCAAACAAGAGGTGGAGAATGGCAAGACCGCGTACACATGATGGCGTGGTTTATAGAAGAAGTGACAGCAATGTTTGGTGGATGCGCTACCGGGACAGAGACGGTAGCCGCCGCCTGGAATCAACAAATACAACCGATTGGGACGAGGCCCAGAGAAAACTTCGCGAACGCCTCGGCGCTAGGGATAACAACACTCTCGAGACCCTGCGAAAGGGCAAGCAACTCACGTTCAACGAATGGGCGGATTTATTCTTGGCGAACTACTCCAAGCCGCCAATTCGCGCAGCGAAAACTCACGAGGCGAATGAGAACGCTTTGAAGACGCTGCGACCTATGTTCGGAAGCAGCAAACTTCTGAACGTCGACGCCGCGCAGATAGAGTTTCATCTTCGAGCGCGACTCCAGCAGAAACGGCATGTGCGCCGGAGGTCCGGAATGTTCGAACTTGGGAATCTAAAGGCCAGTAGCGTTCACCAGGAGTTCCGGGTTTTGCGGCGAATCTTCAGTGTGGCAGTGAAAAAGAAACTGGTCCCAATCAACCCTTGTGCCGCAGTCGAGTTTCCTGTGACGGTGAAGGGCCTGTTCCGTCCGCACTATGTGACGTGGTCGGAGCAGGCGGAGATTGAGCGGCACGCCCCAAGATACCTGCGGAACGTGATCCGGATCATTACCGAGACGGGTCTCCGAGTTTATAAGGAACTTGCGTGCATGAGGAAGGAACAGGTGGACATCGCCAATAAGATGGTGTTCATTGCGGACTCCAAGACTCCTAACGGGATCTCGGAAGTTCCGTTGACGGACCTCGCTGCTGACGCATTTCACCAGCAATTGGAACTCGCCGGCCCGGGACCTTGGCTGTTTCCAAGTTCCCGAATCCCCACTGAGCACCAGCAGGATTTCAAGAAGACCTGGCAAAGAACTCTCCAACGCGCCGGGGTACCGCACTTCAGGCTCTATGATCTCCGATCCACGTACGCAACTCGGCTCAGTGCCGGGGGTGTTGCGGATGAGTGGGTCACGCAGATGCTCCGCCAGACTGATGCCAAGGTATTCAAGAAATACTCACAGATGAAACTGCAGATGAAGCGCGAAGCGCTGACCCAACTGAATCGTCAGGCTGGTGACTCGGCACACTGGAAGGGTTTTGATACGGGAGGAAGCGAATGATCTAGTTTTGATACGGTTCTGATACGTTTTGCTGTTTTGGAACTGGAGTAGAAGCGATTGAGATGGGCAACCTACTGAAAACAAATGAATCTGATGGTGGGCGCGCAGGGACTCGAACCCCGGACCTCCTGCGTGTGAAGCAGGCACTCTAACCAGCTGAGCTACGCGCCCTTCGGTAACTCCCCCATTCTAAAACACTCGCCCACCGGCACGCACATCGCCCTAGATCAATCGCTATGACAGGACGGTGTCGCAGTTCCCGATTGGCGAATGACCGCTCGACGAGGCTAATGCATCGCTGCGGTTTCTTTTGATGCCGCCTTCGGCCTCCGCATTATCGCCACCATCGGCGCGAGGCACGCCACCATCACCGCCATCACCAGCAGAACATCGACATAGGCTAAAACTGTAGCTTGTCCCTGGATCATGCGTTCAATCTGCTCGTAGGCTTTCTCAGTCGATAAATGCGGTCCGGCTCCGTTCGCCGCATAGGTTTGCTCCAGGCCGTCCCTCATCCGCTGAAATGCTGGATTGCCCGCGGTTGCGTTGGCTGTCAGGTAGGTTGTGTGCTTCTGTGCCTGTCGTGTCAACATCGTCGTAATCGCCGCGATGCCGATGCTGCCGCCGATGTTTCGGACAAAGCTGTTGATGGATGAGACCTGATTGTTCTTCTCTCGAGGTACGCCGACGTAGGCCAGTGTGTTTGAAGGCAGAAAGATGAACGCCAGTCCCATGGTCTGATAGACCCTCAACATTGCGGCGGTCTTGAAATCGAGGCCGAGGCTTACGTGCGTCGCCAGATTGTAGAGCGACCATGCCGTCATACTGAAGCCGAACGCCATCATCCATCGCGGATCCACCTTCGAAACCAAGAAGCCGGCAATCGGCATCGTGAGCAACATGACGAACCCGCCGCCCGCCAATGCTTCTCCCGCGTTCACTGCCGGGTAGCCCAACAGCGTTTGCAGAAACTGCGGAATCAAGACGGTCGTGCCGAACAGCACGATGCCCAACGAAAAGGTGAAAAACATCGCGGTGGCGAAGTTCCGCTTCTTGAACAACCGCAGATCCACAATGGGGAATGGATGGTTCCATTCCCAGCGCACCCACACCACGAAGCTGACCGCGGCCAACAGCAGCGCGCCGGTAATCCAGCGTGAAGCAAACCAGTCTTGCTCCTGTCCCTTATCAAGGACCAATTGCAGACAGGCGATCGCGACTACCAGCAGAATGATGCCAACGTAATCGACGCCCGACTCCTTGCGCAGCTTCCGTTGTTGAGCCAGATACGGAGGGTCTTCCACTAACTTGTTGGTCAGGTAAAGCGAGAGAATGCCCACTGGCAAGTTGATATAGAAGATCCAGTGCCAGCTATAGTTGTCCGTTATCCAGCCCCCGATAGTCGGACCAATGGCGGGCGCCATCACGACCGCCATCCCGTAAACGGCAAAGGCCATACCGCGCATTGACGGCGGGAATGTGTCCGCCAGAATCGCCTGCTCGCTGGGCTGTAGTCCGCCCCCGCCGGTTCCTTGCAAAACGCGAAAGAACACAAGCATTCCCAAACTCGGCGCCAGGCCGCACAAGAAGCTGCTTGCGGTGAACAAGAACACGCAAGTCATGTAGAAGCGTTTCCGGCCAAACAGGCTTGACAGCCAAGCGCTCATGGGCAGAATGATCGCGTTTGACACCAGGTAGCTGGTCAGCACCCAGGTCGATTCGTCCTGGCTTGCTGCCAAGCCGCCAGCAATATGAGGGAGCGCCACGTTGGCGATGGATGTGTCGAGCACTTCCATGAACGTCGCCAGCGTGACAGTCAGTGCAATCGCCCAAGGATTGTACTTTGGCTTCCACCCGGAATCAGGCATGAACCGCCCTTGTCGCGCGTTTCGCCTGCTGCTTACCCGAGAGCGCCAAGCCACGCCAGATGAATTCAACCAGAAAGTCGAGCTCTTCCGACGGGCTTAGGTGGCTGAATCCCAACAGTCGCTTCTCGGCGATACCGCGGGACATGTCCAGCACTGCGCTGGCGGCCGATCGCGCCGGCACCTTGCGGATTTCACCCGACTTGACGGCACGCTCCATCACCTCCGTCATGTAGTCGAGAGATTGCTCCAATAGGGCTCGAAACTCTTTCGGAATGGCCCGGCCCTTCATGAAAAGCCCGCTGTATTCGGCTTGGTAGATGCGGTAGAAGGCCTCGTGCTTCTCGCAGAATTCGAACCGAACTCGAAAATAAGCTTTCAACTTCGAACGCAGATCCGGCTCGGCTTCCATCTCTTCGCGTGACTGGCGCATCAACTCGTGCACTTCTTCGAGCAGGCAGGCCAGGTAGATCTCTTCCTTAGATCGAAAATAGAGGTAGAGCGTCCCCTTTGCAATACCGGCCCGCTCCGCTACGTCATCCACAGTCGCGACAGTAAATCCCAGCCGCGAAAAGGCGTCTCTCGCGGCTCGGAGAATGGACGTCCTCCGCCGCTCATACGATGCGCCTCGAATCTGTCGCGTGCTCGCTGTCGTCGCGCCCTCTCTGACTGACCAGTCAGTCATAAATAAAGTATAGGCAGACATTCTTGAGACGGAACCGGGTTGAGTGCCGACTGGGTACTATTCTGAAACACGAGAGGTCTTTCGTTTGTCACGCTCTGCCTATCGCATTCTTGCGGCCACAGTTGCTCTGTCGTCTCTTTCTCTTTCCGCGGACGTGGTCGACCCGTCACTCTACTCAGATCTTCAATGGCGCTGTATAGGCCCTTTCCGGGCAGGGCGCACGGTCGCCGTCGCAGGTATCGCATCGCAGCCCAACGTCTTCTACATGGCGCCTAATAACGGCGGCGTCTGGAAGACGGATGACTTTGGGCGGACTTGGCGGCCCATCTTCGACGGCCAGCCGACTGGGTCCATCGGTTCACTGGCGATAGCTCCTTCCGATCCGAACATCATCTATGTAGGTAGCGGTGAAGGCCTACAGCGCCCGGACCTCTCGGTCGGCGATGGAATCTACAAGTCCACCGACGCAGGTAAGACCTGGGAACATCTCGGCCTCCGCAATGGCTACCAGATTCCCCGGATCATCGTTGATCCCAGCGATCCCGACCGTCTTTTCGTAGCGGTGCTCGGCCATCCGTATGGGCCCAACGAGGAACGCGGGATTTATCGCTCCACCGATGGTGGCCAGACCTTCCAAAAGGTACTGGGTAAGGATGAGAACACCGGAGGCATGGATCTCGAGTTCGATCCCGCTAATTCACAGACCGTCTATGCCGTGCTGTGGGCTGCGCGTCAGGCGCCCTGGGAAGTCGGCGAATCGTTCCAGGGTCCAGGCAGTGGTCTATTTAAGTCGATTGATGGAGGCAGCACCTGGATACAACTCACCACGGGCCTTCCGACGATTGCTGATGGCCTCGGCCGCTTCGGTTTTACGGTTGCCCCGTCTGATCCGAACCGGCTCTATGCCACGGTCGATGCCGTCCCTGAGAAAGCCGGCGTCTATCGAAGCGACGATGCCGGCCAGCATTGGGAGCGGGCCAACAACGAACCACGCGTTTGGGGCCGCGGCTCCGATTTCGCATGGCTTCGCGTTGATCCTAAGGACAAGGACAAGCTCTACACGGTCAACACATCGCTCTACCGGTCAACCGATGCGGGCCACAGTTTCCACGCCATCAAAGGCGCGCCCGGGGGTGACGACTATCACAGTATCTGGATCAACCCAGCCAATCCCGACATCATTCTGCTCGGTGTCGACCAGGGTGCAACCATCTCTACGAACGGTGGCCGCACTTGGAGTTCATGGTGGAACCAGCCAACTGCGCAGTTTTTCCACGTCATTACCGACGATCGCTTTCCCTACTGGGTCTACGGTGGGCAGCAGGAGAGCGGGTCAGCCGGCGTCGCGAGCCGCAGTGACTACGGCGCCATTACCTTCCGGGATTTCCGGACGGTTGGTGTTGAAGAATATGGCTACGTGGCTCCGGACCCTCTGAACCCTAACGTCATTTTTGGGGGCAAAGCGACCCGGTACGACTGGAATACCGGCGATGTTCAAGAGGTCGGTCCTACCCCTCTGCGTGGCGACAAGTATCGATACGTTCGTACGATGCCGCTGTTGTTCTCGCCCATTGACAGACACATTCTTTACCTGGGCTCGAACGTGATCTTCAAGACCGTCGACGGCGGGCATAGTTGGACCGAGATCAGTCCGGATCTCAGCCGCACGGACTGGGACATGCCGTCTGTTGTAGGCATCTATGCTGCTAAGAGCGCCGATATGAAGAAGCATCGCGGCGTGGTATACACAATCGCTCCGTCTTATAAGGACGTCAACACCGTCTGGGCCGGTACTGACGACGGGCTTATCCATATCACCCGGGATGGCGGGAAGTCTTGGAACAACATCACGCCGACGGAACTCACGCCGTGGAGCAAGGTTTCTCTTATCGAGGCCTCGCGCTTCGACGCCGCTTCGGCCTACGCGGCCATTAACCGCATTCGACTCGACGATCTGCATCCGCACATCCTACGCACGCACGATGGGGGAAAGAGCTGGGACGAAATCGTCAACGGCCTGCCTGACCGCGCTGTGGTCAACTCCGTCCGGGAAGACCCTGAGCGCAAGGGGCTGCTCTTCGCCGGTACGGAGATCGGCGTCTTCGTTTCGTTCAACGATGGCGAGCAGTGGCAACCGCTACAACTCAATCTTCCCGTCACTTCTGTACGTGATCTTGTGATTCATGGCGACGATCTGGTTGCCGCGACGCATGGCCGCTCGTTCTGGATACTGGACGACATCACGCCTCTGCGCCAGCTTAGGGCGCAGCCGGCCCCAGCGACGCAACTCTTCAAGCCTCAGACGGCAATCCGCGTTCGTTGGAATCGGAGCACCGATACCCCGATCCCGCCTGAAGAACCAGCAGGAGCGAACCCACCGGATGGCGCGGTGATCGACTACTACTTGGGGCCCGGCACGGCCGGGGCGGTTACGCTCGAGATTTTCGACCATGCCAACAATCTCGTACGCCGGTATGCCAGTACGGACAAGCCCGACGAAGTGAACGAGAAGGCGCTAAATGTACCACTCTACTGGCTTCGCCCGCCTCAAGCGCTATCCGCCGCTCCTGGCATGCATCGCTTCGTTTGGGATCTCCATTACCCGTCGCCCATGGTGTTGCATCACTCATATCCGATCGCCGCCATCTACGGAAACACGGCGCGAGCGCCACATGGCTCGTGGGCGTTGCCGGGGACATATCGCGTCAAACTCACCGTCAATGGCCAGACTTTGATGCAGCCGCTGACGTTGCGCATGGATCCGCGTATCAAGACATCGCTGGGCGGGCTCAGCCAGCAGTTCGATCTGTCCAACCAGATCACGAAGTACCTTAGCGACGACTTTGCCGCGCTCAGTGGGGTGAAGGGGCTTCGTCAGCAGCTCCTCCAATCGCGCGCCAACGCAAGCAACGCAGTGGCGGCTTCCATCGACGAGATGGATAAGCAACTCCAGGCACTCGAAAATGCTTCTGCCGGCAAGTCACTTTCGAGCATCAACGGTGAATTGGCGGAGTTACTCAACGTCATCGACGGCTCGGACAACGCGCCTACAACGCAGGCGATCAAAGCCGTAGGCATGCTCCACGACGAGTTGGAACAGCAGCTCAATCGATGGAACACGCTAAAGGCTCAGAAGCTCGATGCGTTGAATCTGGAGCTTAAGCGAGCCGGGCTGTCACAGATTGCCGTCTTGCCGGTGGCGCCTGATGAGGACTTCGATGCGGGCGAAGAAGAAGTGCCGTAGACCAGGCAGACAACGATTTTAGGCCAGCCGTCGTTTTTCAACCGCATCGTCGTAGAATTTAGCGAGCAGACACATGTCATTCCATTCACTTATCGTTACCTCACTTATGCTCTTCATCGGTTTTGTACTGGTGGCTCAAGTTCCGACCGCACCTCCTGTGGCAAAGCGCACCGAACATCAGGAAGTTCGTCACGACGAGACGGTGGTCGATAATTACTATTGGCTTCGCGAGAAGACCAATCCGGAAACGATCAAGTATCTCGAAGCGGAGAACGTCTACACGGAGGCGATGACGAAGGATCTCAAGCCTTTCGAAGAAGCGCTTTATAAGGAGATGCTCGGCCGTATCAAGCAGACTGACTTGAGTGTGCCGGAGCAACGCGGCGAATACTTCTATTACTCGCGCACTGAAGAGGGACAGCAATACCCGATACAGTGCCGTAAGAAGGGCAGCCTCGATGCTAAGGAAGAAGTGCTGCTCGACTTGAACGAGCTGGCAAAGGGTCGCAAGTTTGTCGGGTTAGGCGCGTTCGTGGTGAGCGACGATCAGAACCTCCTCGCCTACACAACCGACTACGTAGGATTTCGCCAGTTCAGTTTGCACGTCAAGGACTTGCGCACCGGAGAGGTTCTTGCCGACACGACGGAGCGGGTCGACAGCGTTCAGTGGGCTGCTGACAATCGCACGTTATTCCTGACAACCGAAGATCCGGTAACCAAGCGATCGGATCACCTTTGGCGTCACAAACTGGGTGATCAAGCGTTTGAGCCGGTTTATCACGAAGAAGACGAGCTGTTTACCATTCGCGTCAGCAAAACGAGAGACAAGAAGTATCTGCTACTTCATATCAACAGCACCGACACCACGGAGGTCCGCTATTTGCGGGCCGACCAACCCAACGCGAACCTGACGATATTCCTGCCACGTGAGAAGAAGCACCGTTACGATGTCGACCATCGCGGGGACCTGTTCTATGTTCGGACCAATAAAGGCGCTAAGAACTTCCGGATTGTCACCGCGCCGGAGAGCGACCCCAGCCCGGAGCACTGGAAGGTGTTCATCCCGCACAGCGACGACGTGCTCATCGAGGGCATCGATCTCTTCAGCAGTTTTGCCGTTGCACTAGAGAAATCGCAGGCCCTCAACCAGATGCGGATTTACGATTTCAAGTCCGCACATTGGAATAGCATCCCCTTCCCCGAACCCGTCTATGCTGCTTCGCCTGGAGGCACGCCGGACTACGAATCGAAGACCTACCGGTACAGCTACCAGAGCTTTATCACGCCGCCCAGCGTCTACGACTACGACACGCAAACCGGCAAATCGAAACTGCTGAAGCGGGAAGAGGTGTTGGGCGGCTACGATCCGTCGCAATACGTTTCGGAGCGCCAGTGGGCTGTGGCTCGCGACGGCGTAAAGGTTCCATTGTCCATCGTCTACAAGAAGGGCTTCAAACGCGACGGCAAAGGGCCTCTGTTCCTGTACGCCTACGGGTCATATGGAATCGGGATGTCGGCCACGTTTTCCAGCTCGCGCCTCAGCCTCCTCGACCGCGGCATGGCTTACGTCATCGCACATATACGCGGCGGGGACGAGATGGGCGAGAAGTGGCACGACGACGGCATGCTCATGAAGAAGAAGAATACGTTCTACGACTTCATCGACAGTGCTGAGTATCTGATCAAAGAGAACTGGACATCAAAGAACCGCCTGGTGATTGAGGGTGGAAGCGCGGGTGGGTTGCTGATGGGCGCGGTTGTCAACATGCGTCCCGACCTTTTCCGGGCCGTGCATGCTGCTGTTCCCTTCGTGGATGTCATGAACACCATGATGGACGCCTCTCTTCCGCTGACGGTGGGCGAATACCTGGAGTGGGGCAACCCGAACGAAAAGGGCGCCTATGACTACATGAAGACTTACAGCCCCTACGACAACCTGGAGAAGCGTAACTACCCGGCCATGCTCGTAACCACGAGCCTCAACGACAGCCAGGTGATGTATTGGGAGCCGGCGAAGTATGTCGCGCGCTTGCGTACTGTCAAGGCAGACTCTAATGTCCTGCTGTTGAAAACCCGCATGATTCCCGCCGGGCACGGGGGTGCATCCGGACGCTACGACCGGCTCAAGGACCAGTCATTCGAGTATGCCTGGATGATGACGCAAGTCGGAATTACCAAGTAACCGGTGTCTCGCGAGGGGATCGCTTGCCTACTTATGATGCGGCTGTAATCGGCCTGGGCACTATGGGTTCGTACGCCTGCAGCGAACTGGCCAGGCGGGGCCTCAGCGTGGTGGGTCTCGATCGCTTTTCACCACCGCACGATCGCGGCAGCCACTCCGGAGCGACGCGGGTGTTCCGCATCGCGTATGCCGAAAATCCCGACTATGTCCCCTTGGCCCAGCGTGCCGGAGTGATGTGGGACCGATATGCGGAGGAGGCCGGCGTTCCACTGCTCAATCGCTGCGGGATGCTCAGCGTAGGTCGCCCAAACAGTTCAATGATTGAGGGCATTGAGAAGAGCTCGGTGCTGCATGGAATCGGGGCCAGCAAACACACCTTTGAAGAAGTGCGGCGGCTGTTTCCGGCGATCGAGCCGGCAGAAGATCACGTCGGCATCTTCGAGCCTTCAGCAGGCTGGATTGACGTCGATGCAGCGATCACAGCCGCACAGCGCCTCTCGGAACAGGCCGGTGCGAACCTGTTGACCGATTCGCCGGTTCTCGCCGTCGAGAAGCGAGGCAGTCACTTCGCCTTAACCACCCGCGAGGGCGAGATCGCTGCCCAAAAGGTCATCGTCACCGCCGGTGCGTGGTCGAGCCAGCTCTTGTCCCAGCTGGGCTTGCCGCTTCACATCGAGCGCAAGGTCTTGCTCTGGGTTAACCCACTCGTTCCGGAACTATTCACTCCGGAGGTCCTGCCGATCTTCGCGTTTGCGGAACGCTTCTTCTATGGCTTCCCCTCCATCGGCGGCCGGGGCGTCAAGATGGCAATCCACTGGGAAAAAGGCCAGATGGTTGACGATCCAACTTCACCGGTCGCTGGCGCAACCCTGGAAGAAGCTGAGCCAGTGCTGGAGATGGCATCTCGCTTCCTGCCCGCCCTGGCCGGGCCATTGCCTGGGGCGTTGGATCGAGTTTCCGAGCTCAAGACCTGTCTCTACACCATGTCTCCCGATGAGCACTTCATCATCGACTGCCACCCGGAGTGGGAGAACTTAGTCATTGCAACAGGCTTCTCCGGCCACGGTTTCAAGTTTGCGCCGGTCATCGGCGAGGCGCTGGCCGACCTGGCCATGTTTGGGAAGAGTCCGCTGCCGATCGACTTCCTCCGAGTCGGCGCTCGCTTCGACCACTAGGTTGCCGAGACAAAGACTTCTCGTCTACAACCAGTCCATAGTAATGTTACTAACATCGTTTACAGCCTGTTAATGTCCTGGTTATCGAGTATTCGCTTCGGGGCGCGTTGCTTGGCTACCTTTAGCATGGCGCGACCAACCTGCCGCGTCGTGGTTACGGCGTTTGGCATGAGTCTCTTCAGCACCGGAAGCAGCGGCCCCAGCACGGTGTAGAAGGCCTGATACACCTTTGTTTTCGACCTGATCCCGTCGAGTGGCTGAATGATTCCCGGGCGGAACATATACGCACTCTTGAACGGCAAGGCGAGCAACGCGTTTTCAGTCTTCCCTTTGACGCGCGCCCACATGGTGCGGCCCCGCTCACTACTGTCAGTGCCTTGGCCGGACACGTATATGAACGTCATGCCGGGGTTGAGCTTCGCGAGGGTTTGGGCAGCGGCCATCGTCAGACCGTAGGTCACTCGCGTATAGGCCTCCTCCGTCATTCGGGCTGAGGAAACCCCGAGGCAGAAGAAGCAGGCCTCGAAGCCCGACAGGCCGGCTTCGATAGCTGAGAAGTCGAAGAAGTCTTGAACCACGAGTTCACGCAGTTTTGCGTGCTGGTGTCCAGTCGGGCTACGGACAATCGAGAGAACTTCCTGAACATCCGGATCGAGCAGGCATTCCCGTAAAACACCTTGCCCAACCATCCCGCTCGCTCCAAACAGTATGACCTTCATCTTTTTAGTACAACGCAGCCGACCTCGAGAGAAACGGTCCCCGTATTTTTTTGTATTCCAAGTTTTAATCCGATTCCTCTATTCTCTGCGTAGAGTAAGTAAGCGTTGCAGCCCGATTGCTTCGGAAGACCTTCGGCAAAAGTGAGGGCACGATTGTACCCGGGCAAGCTTCAGCTTCGAAAGAACGTCAAGAACGAGAATTCAAGGAGCGGATATGCAAGATACTAACGAGATTCTGAAAGCAGTTATCGATCCGGGCAGAAGGACGTTCTTCAAGCATCTGGGCAAACTGGGACTAGGCGCGACAGCGGGGAGCCTATTTCTAGGCCTGCCAAAATTACAGGGGCAAACCACCAGCCCCCAGGATACGGCCAACCAGATACTGACAGCGGCCCTGGTTGCGGAAGACCTGGCGACGACTTTTTACTTCAAAGGCCTGACCGGGGGCGTGATTCAGGATCCGGCGCTGGCCGGTCCGGGAGGGACAGCGGTGATGCCCAGCCCCTCCGGCAACGTGCCGAACATTGACTACCTGCGGGCCGCGATGGCGCAGGAAATCCAGCACGCGAACCTGTTGCGGGCGGTTGCGAACCTCGGCTCGGACGCGACCACCGACCCATATCAAAGCTTCTTTTTCCCGGCAGGCACGTTCGATAGCTTGAGCGCGTTCATCGCGACTCTAGAAACGCTCGAGAACGCCTTTATTGGCGCCTACCTGGTTGCCTGCCGCGAGTTTGCGGCGCTCGCTTCCGCGACGGCCAGCACGGTTCCGGATGGACCTTACGGTGGACCGTATAGCGCCGCGCAATTAGACTACTTTGCCCAAGTCGCAGCATCGATCCTGGGCGTCGAGGCAGAGCATCGCGTGCTGGGCAAAGTGATTTTGAACGCGAACCAGCCGAACGATCGCAACTACGAGCAGACCGATGGCCTGCTAACCGTCTACAACGGGCCCAACTCGGCGGTTGCCGCGTTGACACCGTTCCTCACGCCTTCTACCGGCCCGGGCTTCTTTCTATCGACGGCCTTAGCGAATGCGGCAGCCCTCGGACTTCCGTCGTCCTACGGTCCACCGAGTTACGTTCCGGCCTCGTTTACAGCAAGCCCGAATCCAATTCCGGTGGCGTCCAATGCAGTGGTTGGCATGACCACTCTTTCGTGGAACGTGCCCAGCGCCACATACGTTGAAGTGCATGTAGGCGCGCCGGACGGCCCTCTCTTCGCCGAGAGTTACAACGTCGGCTCGGCGTCAACCGGAGTGTGGGTGACGGACGGGATGACCTTCTATCTCCAAAACGTCTCCAACAACCAGGCGCTGACGGCAGCTAACACACTGGCGACGCTGGTCGTCAATCTGATGCCTGCTTAACTGGCCCCGGAGCCGCATTGGTTGCGCAGCGTGGGCGCGACCGTTTGAATCCGGCGTGCAGAGCCCCTGACCGGGCCGTTGCTTCGCGAAATGTGACAGGTTTCGTCGATATTGAGGGGGGAAACGGCCCCGTTCAGGAGGCGCACTTCATCTTATTAATGGTCTGGTGATGGATCTGAGCCTCAGCGTGCAGCTCCAGGTCATGAATTGAAAATTCGAACCCAAGTTTGGCCGGGTCGAAGGGTTTGTTCTCTTTCTTAGCAGCCAGATAGAACTGCGTGGCTAGCATCAATTGCTCGTCGAATTCGGCGATGCGCTTGCGCTGCATGGTTTTGAGGAGCTCCTCCTCCTGGTAAGCACGGCGGGACAGGCGCTGTTCCTGCAGCATGAGGTTGGCGAAGTCCTTCCGGTAGCGGGTCATGGTCTCGCTCATGATGAGCAAGGGGCGCTGGTTTTCGTCTTCCTCGTCTTCAAACATGGCGGCGAATTCGCGGAAGCCGCGCGCATACAGAGCCGATTCGAGACCGGGTATGCTGCCGAGGCGCCAGCGGCAGTCGGCGATGGACTGGACCAGTTCGGTCTCGCGAGGGGTTTGAGGGTTGAACCGAGCATCGTAATCGAGCACGTGTGCGTCGTAGAGTTCGGCCTCATTTTTGGTTACGAGGATGGTGCGGCCGGTGAGGCCGGTTTTGAGGGCATTGTAGGATGACTTGGCCTTACCTTCGATAGTCCGGGGACCGGTCGAGAGTTGGGCGTTGGCTTGGTTGGCGGCGACTTGCGCGGCAGAGGACATGTTTTTGCTCCTGAGGATGCGATTAAAAATACCCGTCTGCGCCTCACACGACGGTGAGGCACAAGCGGGTTGATGGTGCTGTGCTCGGATGGTGCTGCGCACGGCGGCTCAGCACCAATAGAAAAAGCCGGCGGTGTTCAGGCCGGCTCGATCAATTCCGAAAATCTGATTGAAACTAGCATACGAAGGGCAAGAAACGGATCGAGCGCGGCCGGGAAATTCCCGCCAGGCGATTGATTCATTAGGGAGATAAATTTATTTTGTCGAGCTGTGACTGGCTGGTTGCGGGGGCGATACAAACGGCCTGTGAAAGAGGATGGGGGCAGATCGACGAGGCGTCGATCGCAGGCCGGGGGCCTACCCCACAACGGGTTGCCCGGCGTTCGAAGGGGATTCCGGTTTAGCGGCCGCTAGCGCTTCCGGCTGGATCGTCACCGATCTCGCCGATGTTCACCACGCTATCGCCCTTCTTCATGGTTGGGACCGAGCATACCAGGGTGACCACGCCCGTGACCGGCGCGGGTATGTCCGCTATCTTGTTGCCGAAATAATCGGTGATATAGCCGACCGACATGCCCTGATGCACATACCCTTCCGGGACGACCGACGGATAGAAAATGCCTTCGTAGTCGCTCTTGACCCGGGTGAGTTTGCTGAGCCAAAGCGGCTGCTCGAAGGACTTTGTGACCGGGCCTGGCAGCATCTTGAGATAACGCATCACGTTCAGCGTTCCGTCGATCAGCACCGCGAGATCTGCGACTTCCGTCGTGCCGGCTCGTCCCGCTTCCACCGTAATGGAGGCTTTTCCCAGCCCTAGAGCCGTGCTGTCGAGGCTGTGCGTAGGCTGTTTGATGATGATCGTCTTCACACCAAAGGCGAACAGCATTTCGCGCGACATCTTGTCGAGATCGGGTTTACCCGTGTTGGTCCAGTATGAATATGGATGGAGGTTTTCGTCGAGGTCGCCTCCGTGGTAGTCGATTAGATGTTCGCACTTCAGAATCACCTGGTTATAAACGGCGTAGGCGATCCTTTCCGACTGGGTTCCATCCGCCTTTCCCGGATAACCACCGACCCCCTTTTGATCGACAGGGTTCACGTGAACAACCTTCTGGCGATAAGATGCGACGTTCAACAAGGGGAGGATGATGAGTGTTCCCGACAGCTCGGACGGATCGACTCGCGCGGACAATTGAGCCAGCGCGACAATCGAGGCGTATTCGGTTCCGTGCACGCCGGAGATGAGCGCGAGGGTTGGGCCGGCGTGCGCGCCGTTGATCACGATGACGGGAAGATTGGTCGCTGCGTCGACGCCGGCCGGCACTTCGATGTAGCCGGTTGCCTTCTTCCCGGCTGCCGCCGTAGCTGTGCCGACCGTGACTTCTGCCGCCTGCCCCGCCGCGGCCAGGCCAAGGAGCACACCAAGAATTGCCGTTGCGGGCAATATTCGTTTCGTTTGTGACGTCATCGAGTCCGCCTCTCCTGTTATTCACGGGCCGGCGATCAGAAAGCCGTCCCGGCGTGCAGGAACCAGCCTACAAGACTCGGCCAAGGCATCCAAGTGGAGAGCTAGCGTCGCGGCGGCTCTGAAAATACCCGGAAAGTTGAGTTAAGAAGCAAGCGCTCCGTCACCGTCGCGCCTCAGAAGCTCAGCGGAAGAGTAAGGAGCTGTCGTTTGCAAGCGGGCAGTTAAGTGCTCTCCCTGGCTTCGGGGCGGAGAGCTACGGTCGCGGCTCGCAACCGCTTTTTCATCAATGCTTGTTGTACACTCCGTTGCCCGGGCGTGGAAGGGCCGGTGCTTGGAAATCCCAGGATGCCTTTTACCGATTTATAATTACTCGCATGCGTCTCGTGAGACTTGCGTGCGTGCTCGCGGTTCCGGTTTTAGCCTGGTGTCAATTCGGGCCGCCGGAGTCAGAAGATCTGCAACAGATATCCAATGCGCGGAACCAGTATGCAAACGGGCGCTCATTTGAAGAGCAGGGGAATTACGGATACGCCTTGGGGGCATATCGATCGGCCGAGGGCGTTCTATCAAGGCGGCAAAAAAGGATCGGTGACCTTCCAGATATGTTGAATCTCACGAGCCTGGAAAGGCGATACGCGAGTGCCGCAGTACTCGCGAGCAGCATCGGGATCGATGAAGCCAGGGTTCTGAGCTTTCTGGGACGGGCAAAAAACCAGGAATTCAATTTGGCGCTTGCCGGCGCAGGCTCAAATGCAATCGCGTTGCTCAGCGATGAAGACCTCAAGGCCGGTGGGGCCTGCGCATCTCCGCTGTGGTCGAATAACGAGTTTCGCGTAGACAAGGTTATGTTCTGGACGCAGGCTCCGGTCCCGGGCCAGAAGATGCTGGCGTATCTGAACCTCGGCCGGATGCAACTGATGTGGAATGAGCTGTTCCCGGCCAAGGAGTGCTTCGAGAGGGTGCTGACGATTGACGGGAGCAACCTCGAGGCGCTTCAAAACGTGGGCGCGCTTACCAATATTCTGGACGCAAGAAAAGCCCGCAAGGACGTGGCTTCCTGCGACAGGTGCCTCACCAAAGATCAGAAGGCTCTCATCAATGCGGGGATCACGATAGGAGCCGCATTGCTCACGAGCCGGTACCCTCGCGGTGCGCCTATCGCCGGCGCGATCCTGATGTATTTCAATTCCCGTGTGCCGGAGAAGCCGCAGTGACGGCGGCGGGGCGGCAGAGCCACGATATCCTGGCGAAACATGCGAAAGTGTCGGAGCGCTTTAACGACTTGGCTGCCTTATGGCTTTCGCCCGCGCCTGAATATCCCACAGTCAACGCGCACGAACGATCCCGGTTTTGCATGACCGACCGCCGAGGCGATCTTCGCGGTGTGATGCTTCACGATGTTCCAGCTATTGGCTGACAGCGACACAATGGCGATCTTCCGAGCCGCCATGTTCTGCTCATATTCCAACGAAAGATCGTCCGTAATCAGGACATCGAAGCCAGCGTCCTCTGCGGCCCGCAGGAGCGCGCCGTTCTTAAAGCCGCCGAAGCCGACATACACGGCAGTCGTCGTTTCGTGGTTCGGCAGGTGCAGCCGCAGTTTGTGGGGCAGGTTTTCGTCGAGGAGAATCTTCAAATCACAGGCTGATGGCTATGAGCGAAGCCGATCACTTTCCTGATGATGTCAACAGGCAAAGAGGGGAAGTTCTCGTGGATCTCCTCGACGGGAGAGCCCAACTCGAAATCCTGCACGATCGTGTCGGGCTCGATCCGCGTGCCCTTGATAACAGGCTTCCCGGCGACCTTGCCAGGCACCCGCTCCACCAGCTCGCAACTCGTCCAATCGATCATCGTGCCTCTCCCCTAATGGTAGTCCAAACTCTTAACACAGCGGCGAAGACTATCTTTATTCCCGCGCCATCTCTTTCATGGGGCATAGCCGGATTTACCGAACGTCGAGATATCCCCGGGTTTCGGCTGAAAGTTGTCAGACAATATCTCCGCCCGGGCGCCATTGTTTTCTGTGGCCGGGAGAGGCCTTTGGTCGTCTGGTTGGGGCTGGGTGGGCTCTCCTGGCGAAACATGCGAAAGTGTCGGAGCGCTTCAACATGTTCGATGATTTCGCCGAGAGCTTCCGTCAGGCCGAGCTCTTTCGGCCCCCCTTAGGTCCTCCGGCCCCAGAAATCTGATGAGATTCTTGCAGGCGATGGACAACTGTCAACGAGTGTATCGTCGCAACTTGCCTCATTGGTTTCCGGAGGGCGCCGCTGTTTTCGTGACCTGGTGTCTTTTCGCCACTATACCGCCGCGCATTGGTCTTGATCGGTTAAAGGATGGACGCGCCTTCGCAGCGTTGGACCGCACTCTTGACCGTGCCCTATCAGGACCAGCCTGGTTGCGAGAACCTGCTGTCGCTGATCTGGTCGCGGGCGTCATCGAGGCATCGGATGGAGATCGAGGCCTCTGCCGTCTTCATTGCTTTGTGGTGATGCCCAATCACGTTCACTTGTTGATTACGCCGCGCAGACCATTGCACGAAGTGACAAAGTGGATCAAGGGGGGTCTCGGCTCGCAGGGCGAATCAGGTGTTGGGCAGGGCCGGTGGACCGTTTTGGCAGGACGAGTCCTTCGATCACTGGGCCCGGTCACGGTATGAGTTCGAGAAGATAGAGAGGTTTATCCTCGAGAACCCTGTGCGGGCGGGCCTGGTTCGTGAGCCTGCTGAATGGAAGTACTCTACGGCTGGGAGGGCTGTCACCATGAGAACCACAGGCTGAAGGCCTGTGCCACGAAAAGCTGCCCGCTAGAAAAGAACTGCGAAACGAACTGCGGAGACTGGGTGACGGGCCGGCGAGCACAGGCTGAAGGCCTTGGTTCGAAGCGGAGAGCGTGGCGCTCGAAGCAGATTACGAAACGAAGTGGTCGGTCGTGGGCGTCCAGCCCCACCATTGGATTACGAAGCGAAGTGAGGCAGGCTGGGTGAGAACCCGCGACCACAGGCCGAAGGCCTGTGCCACGGTTAAGTTGGAGATTTCGGCAGTGCGCAGACTCTTCGCATCTCCGCGCGGCAGGAAGAGTCTTATAGTTGCCGATGCCATATGCTCCACACAAGACGGTGTCATCGGGGACTTGCGTGCTTGTCAGAATACGGGCCGCCTGAGTCGAGCGCACGCTAAGCGCTGCCGTCGCGGGCTATCCTGCTGATCTGGCGCTCGGCTGCCCGACTGCTCTCCGCAGCCGTTCGAGGATCTTCACCATCGCCAGCGTGTCTTGCCCACAGTATGCCAATAGGGCCGTTCTTAGTCGCTGGCGCTCCAATGGATCGAGTTCGCCTCGGGTCATTTGCTCCCAGGCGAGGCCGGCTTCGGTTCCGTCTGCGACATCCATGCCTTCGTATGTCATCTCGGGCACCAGGGCCGGCAGAACCGATTTGATGGAGAAGGAGCCGTGGAATTGCGGGTGATAGACGTGCTCGCGTACGAAAGGCAAGAGGTCCCACAGGCGTCCGCGAATGTTTTGGATGCGCTGCTTGTATTCCGGGAGCGCGTCCGCTAGTTCGCCGAGACGCTGTGACTCGAAGCTCGCATTGTAGGCGACGATTTGGCCGCGGTCGTCCAGGGTCGCGCAAAGCGACTCAATAAACTTCGGGCGCGGATCCTGCTCATCATCGGCTAGAAACTCGAAGTGTTCGAGCGGGGCGGAATCGGACAGTTGCCGGTGGATCGACCACTGAAAAGGAATCTGCGCGTAGGGCCTCATCCCCGCAAAACGAGGGATGGCGGGATAACAGGATTCGAAGTCCATGAAGAACAGCGGGTACCGCAGCTGCGATAGTTCCTGCTGGATGGATTCACTCAGCCACATTTGGCCGGCCTTGACCGAGTCGGACATCCGCGCCTGCAGGCCGGTCAACGGGAAATCGTCAGGGATCTCGCGGATGAGGCTGATGCCTAGATTCGAGAGGGCCTGCGCTTTTTTGGGGCTCAGCCTCGGGAGAGACGAGATGTGGTGCTCCGGCCGCTCCGGGTTGCATTGGCTGAAGAATTCACACTGATATGGGTCTGAACATTGATGCCCTGGCGGGACGTCGGGTGGGCCGGCTTGGGCCAGAGCTCTGCGCTGCGCTTTGAGAAGGCGGGGCAGATCGGGATCCAGCTTTTTGACCTGGCTGGTGAGGTCGCGGATGGTGAAGAGGGTCGCCGGGTCGTGCCGTATTCCGTCGTAGATGTAGTCGCGGTTGAGATGCATCAAGCAGGCGGTTGAAATATCAAGTCCGCACGTCGTGAGGACGTAGTGTTGGATGGCGACGTCGTATAAGTGGTAGTCCTTCACATCGAGCGAGGACTTCACTTCAATCAGCCGCCAGCGGTTCCTGGGACGGCGCTGCAGGATGTCGACGCGGACCAGCAGATTGGCGTGGTGAAAGGTGGCCTCGAAGATGGCGGGGACGGCGGGACGGTCCATCAAGGCCGCTGTGGTTGCCAGGGCGTGGTCGACGCCGTTTTCAAAGCCAACAGGGATGCCGCCGGGAAACCTTTCCTGCGCAAGCAGCCCGACTTCGTTCCCCTGATCAAGCCTGGCCTGTTGGCCTTCGTCGGCCTCGCCGGCAAGTTCAGGTTGGTGAACCTGAAGGTAGATACGCTTCAGGCACTGGACGCCGGCGACGAACTTAGATTTTGAAATGCGGACGGGAGTTGGGGCCGGCATGAGTAAGTCGGATCATAACGCAGTGGGGAAAACGTTCGGGCTGGCCGGGTGTGCTGCGTCCCCGGTCGGCTTTTTCGGGTGTCCGCACGCCAGGTGCTCTGAGGATACTCGAAAAGTTGAGTTTGGGAGTACGCGCGGTAGGCTGTCGTTTGTAAGCGGGCGATTGTGTGCGCTCCCTCGCTCCGGGCGGAGAGCTATGGTCACGGCTCGCAGAAAAGGCATCCGCTCCGTCGAAAATCACCCTCCGATGGTCGGCTTCTGAGGGTCTGGGGACAGGCTCGCGGTGTCCACGCGGCGCCGGGCTTCGGTTAGGAGTCGCGGAAACCGGTGCCCGCCTTGGGACACAGGCGCGCCTGTCCCCGGTCGGCGTTGGAGGGGCCCTCGGAAGATTTTCATCACTTCTGGTGCCCCTCCGGGGCATGGCGGCTTGCTCACGCGTGCGGTTCTGTGCCGGAGTTTTCACGGGGACTCTTACGGTCGCGGGGGGTCCGAAAATAGCGGTTGAGGACGCGGGGACGGACAGAAGTCCGTCTCCTTGACGAAACGGTCGTGACTTCGGAAGGACTTGGAGGTTGGGGAGGCCTTCGTAAGCCGTCGGTTGATGGACGTCCCGGTCGGCTTTGCTCTGAAAGCCCACAGGCTGAAGGCCTGTATTACTAAATTTTGTTTGTTTGCGCGGAGCGATGATTGTTAGGAAACGGGGCGGAGCCGGTCGTGGGCGTCCAGCCCCACCTCTGCTTCCCGTTTGCGGCAAAGCCGCGCTATGCCACGAACTTACTCTGGTGTTGGGGAAGTCTTCAGAGAGGCTGCGTAAGGTTGAAAGGAGTTTGGTTTCCGGCATTCAACTCGCGGATGGCGAGAATCTCATTGATGCGTTCTTCGAGGAATTGTAAACGCTGCAGCGGAGTGAGCGAAAGCATCCAGCGGATGAGCGTCAAATCCACCCCGTGTGCACTGTAGTCGGTGAGCACCTCGCCTTTGATCGTGTTGTTGTCCGAAACGCTCATGACGGGATTCTCTGCCGCGCGAAGTGACACAATGGTGGGATTCACCGTTTCGTGGCTTCGAAGATGGCGCCACCAGGCGGGAAGGCTTCTCTCATGGCAACGGCTGGCCAGTTCGGCTTCGAGTCCTTTTGGGGAAATCAGGCGGTGGTCGCGACGCTGGCCCAGATGATCGAGACGCGGCGAGTTGCGCAGGCGATTCTGCTGGGCGGTCCTGAAGGCGTCGGCAAGGCGACGCTGGCGCGGCGCTTTGGAGCCCGACTGCTGGGCGGCGGCGACAAGATTGAACGGGACGATCTCAGTCTGCCGGAAAATGCGGACCTGATTCAGGAACGTGAGAAGTGGACGGCGGAGAAGAGGGCGGACGCTCCCTTGTTCTTCTCCAGCCATCCGGACTTTGTGACATTCGCGCCAGACGGGCCGCTGCGCCAGATATCGATCCAGCAGATGCGGGTTCTCAAGGAGCGTGCGCAGTTTCGGCCGCTGAGCGGCGACAGGCGAGTGTTCCTGATCGACCGGCTGGACCGGGCCAACGAACAAGCTGCCAATTCACTTCTGAAGCTGCTCGAAGAGCCTCCACCCTACCTGGTGCTGATTGCGACCACGGAGAATATATACGATCTTTTACCGACAATCCGGTCGCGGTCGCTCGTCTTTTCTATGTCGAGATTGACCGACGAGGAAATGCGAGAATTTGCCGTGGAGAGAGGATTGACGGATGCGGCGAACAGGGTGATGGTGGCGGAGGGTAGCCCGGGCTTTGCGACCACCCTGAACATGGAAGAATACCGGCAGCGGCGAGCTTTGATGATGACGTTTTTCGAGTGTGCCGCCGGTGCGGCCCCGTTTGGCGCGTGGGTTCAGAGGTCGGAATCGTTCGGCGCGAAGAAATCAGAGAAGCTGGACTTGTATTCAAAAGTGGCGTACGGATTGCTGGAGGACCTTCTGATCTGCTGGCACGGCGGCGAGGCGGTCAAGAACCGGGATTTACACCGGGAGATTTCAACTTTGGCAAACCGGGTTAGCTTCCGCTGGATTGAGAAGGCGGTGGCGTCGATTGACGAGCTGGTCAGAATGGCCGGCCGCAACATCCAAAAAATGGTAGCGTTAGACGCAATGATTATAGATTTGCGTAACGATTCAGAGTCAGCCCGCGCCTAACATCTAACCGCGGCTTATCAGGGTCATCACTTGACAGTAAGAGTGAACCCGTCCGGAATGAAGCTAATGGAGGACCTGGCAATTGGACGTCGAATTTAGAAAGCCAGTTCATAAAACACTCATGGAAGTGAAAGACGTAAACCGCCGACCTGCCGCGAAGAAGTCAGCTCCTCCGGAGCAGACCAACGCCGAGCAGTTCTACTATTCGAAGCAGATGCAGGGCAAGACCACCATGGTGGTTGTGCTGACCGATGGCGAGCACCTGGAGGGAGTCATCGAGTGGTACGACAAAACGTGCCTGAAGCTGAATCGGGAAGGTGCACCCAACCTTCTGCTGTACAAGCACTGCATCAAGTACATGTACAAAGCGGAACCCGAATAAGGCTTTGTGTCCGCCTCAATGACCGGACAACCTAATCCCGCGTTTTGAACCGTTCTTTTTGTGTCAAACGATAGGCGCGCCGCTCACCGGCTTCGTCGTAGCGCCGTTTTTCCTCTTCGGTCTCCGGCACGATCTGGGGCAGGACAACTCGCTGCTGCCCGGCATCGAGACCCACGAAGGTGAGGTAGGCGGAAGACGTGTGCTTCACATCGCCTGTATGCAGATCCTCCACCCAGACTTTTACGCCGACCTCCATGGAGGTGCGGAAGACGCGGTTGACCTGCGACTTCAGCCGAACTAGAGAGCCGACTTTGACAGGATGCAGAAAGGTCATGTAGTCGACCGAAGCGGTTACGACGATGCACCGGGCGTGACGCATGGCCGCAATCGCACCACAGAGATCGACCAGATGCATGACATGCCCGCCCAGCATGTTACCGAGCTGGTTGGCGTCGTTGGGCAGGCAGAACTCCGAGTATTCCGAGCGGCTCTCGGCGACCGTGTGAGCAGTATGGGTCTCCACTGTTACTTATGTTAACGATTGAGGTGATGAATCGTCAGCCGAGCGGCGTAGGCCGGGCGTGTTCCCGGTAGCGCTTCAGGTAACTTCGGCAGTAGGCCAGTGCCTGGGAGGCCACGATCGCGTCCAGCCCGGTCTCGAGTAGGCAGCCCGTACTGATTGTAAAATGCGCGCCGCCATGCCGAAACGGTGCGTGGTCCCGCTCTTCGACCCAAACCAGTTCCAGCAAATCCTCCGTGTGCCTGGTAACGGAATAGCGGAGGGCGCCACCAAACCCAAGGGCCGGAAACTGCGCGCATCGACCGAGCGAGTAGCCTTGGTTACAGCATTCCCAACGCAATTGACCGGTGGCAGATGCCGCACCGGGGATGGCATGGCAGCGACCGTCGTACTCCTCAATCAGCGGCAGGCGGCTCCGGCCGTGCAAGGGTTCATCGACGGGGCTGGCAGGCTCAAAGTAGAGACAGGGCATCGTGGGATCGCAGCCCGATTAGATGGTCGCTGACTTGCGCTGGCGCGACCACCACCACCAATTGCACCGGTCCACCGGAAGCTTGGGGTTGCGGGCTTGGGCGACGGCGCAACGGAAGGTATCGAGAACGCACGGATCCTGGCGGGTTTTGGTGAGATCGCAGAGCGCCTCATAGAGTGAATCGCCATCCCGGCGGCCCAACTCTTCGACGGAGCGTACTCCCAGCCGATTCAGATTCGCTTCTATGCTGGTGCCGACGCCGCGAAGGTCGCGAAGATGGCGGGTGGCGCCCGCTGGTCGGGTATCACGTGCGCGGCGGTTCAGGGCACCTGACCGGCGTGTCGAGGTTTTTTGGAGTGCGGTTGACGGGGCCATGCATGATCCTCCTCATGATTGTCCTATGTTTCGTCGAGGTGTGCGGAGCGGTACTTCCGCGCAGAACGGTGCGTATGGCCCTCTGCGCCGGAGCTCAGCATGCGGTTTTCGCTTTCCGTTAGACACTCATCATGCCAGTGAGGCGCAGCGCATCAGTTGCAGAGGGCCGAGTCCGGGAAACCGTTCGGGGGAGCGTTCAATCGCGCTTCTGATCGACTCGAAGTCGTCGGGGTTGTTATGAACCAGGGGAAGACCGGCGACGAGAGCAGTCGCCGCGATCATGCCGTCGAACCGCCAGCGGGACAAACGCTCCGATCGCGATTCGTCAAGTTGATGGGATCGTCGAGGCGGCGGCGGCGGGTCGGGGAGGAGAGCCATGATCTCACCGCTAACTACAGCTACCGCGCTATCAACTGGCCAGACCCGCCCCAGGCTGCTAAGGTAGGCGATCCGCGCGGCCTCGACGTGCGCCCGTGCGGCTGGGTCTTGTGAGCGACGCCACAGGAGGCTGTATCCACGGGTGCGCTCGAGGATGGTCACGGCGGAGATGTTCACCTGGTGATGGGAAAGATAGCCACGCATCCAATCCAACGCGGCGGGTTGTACGGCGCGCGCCAACCAGCTTTCGGCGGTCGTATCAAAAAGGAAAGGCCCAGAGGCGGGATCGATCATTGTCCGGCAACCGCGCTAACGACCGTTGACCGGCTCGAGGATTACACCGTTTAGAATAGATATCTCTTCCTCTGAGAATCCGGCAAAAGCCGTCCGGTAGGCGCTGAGGACGGCTTCACTGCGCTCTGACGCGAGATTCAGCCGCAGGCCATCCGAAAGGGCCTCCGAGATCACGGTGCTTAGATTCACCTTCCTGGCGCGTGCTATTCGCTCCGCCTGGTCGAGGGAATCAGCGGGTAAGGTGAGTGTCGTCCTTCTCTTCGCCGGCTTGGCCGAGCGCGGGGTCCTTTTACTCATTGATACAGTTTAGCATCAGTTGCTACATCAAAACGCATCTAGCGGCCCGGCGCGTAGCGTGTGACGCACGGCTCGAAGAAGTTGTGACCGCGATGCGACTACGCGTCGGAAGAAAACGACCGAAGGTCTGGGACAATGCACTATATGGCAACGAATCGTCTCGCAATTCTTCAACAGATGGTGGCGCAAGACTCCAAGAACAGTTTTGCCCGCTACGGATTGGCGATGGAGTTTGCGCAGAGCGGAGAATACGAGCAGGCCATTTCGGAATACAGGGCGCTGCTTGCTCAGGATGAGAACTACGCGGCGGCCTATTACCATGGCGGACAAGCGCTGGAGAAACTGGGGCGCGTTGAAGAAGCGAAGCAGCTCTATGAGGCGGGTTTGGTTGTGACCAAGCGCAAGGGCGACAGCCATACTCATGGGGAGATTGAAGCCGCACTCAGTCTGCTGCCGGTGTAATGCCTACCATTCGACGACGAGGGGATCGCGCGGCGGCTGATGATTCAAAGCCCAGCCATATTCGAGCAGCGGCCGGCTGATTACCGCAAACTCAACAACCGAATCGAGCATCTTCTGAGAGCTGTACTCGGACGCCGAAAGCGGCCGTTGAATCACGTAGGAAGTGAGCTTGAAGTGCCCTTCGAGATCGGTGCCTTGGTGCACCTCGAATCCGCGGGGCAACCGTACGAGCGAGTGTTCGCCGGTGAGCTCGAAGTTGTGCTTCTTCAGATGAGCTAATAAAGCCCGAAACTTCTTCGGGTCACGATCCATGGATTGTCGCCATGCGTTCACAAAAGGGCGCTCCGGCATCCAGAAGCCCGCGGCGAGAAACGACGACTCCGGCGAGACATGGATATAGACCTCGCCAGACCCTTCTTTGCCGGGCGTTCGCTTTAGGCCCGCGCCGACGTGCGTGTTGAAGGGGTCCTTATTCGGACTAAACCGAATGTCGCGATAGACACGCATCACGGGCGACTTCTCTTTGGCATACAGCGAGAATCCTCGCTTACGGCAGGCGGCGGATGCTGCGAGGACCAGGGCCTCCATGGGCTGACGCACGAACTGCTCGTAGATGTCTTTGCGCTCGCGGAACCAATCGCGATCCTGGTTCTTCTTCAAATCGCGCAGGAACTGCAGTCCTTGCTTGGAGAAGCCTGCGACGGAGCCCGAGGCGGGCTGAAGTGACTCGGCTTTGGGCTTGCTTGGTGATGCTTTCTTTGAGGGGGCTGATTTGGTCGACGTTGCCATACTCAGATAGGATGACGCAGTTCCCTCCGCGGAATCACCGAAAGGCTGACCAGCCGTCACTTGACCTTAAGTTTTGGCAGCGGGGCGGCCTGGTTATCGCAGGCGGGTGCGGGCGGCAGAACGGCCATCTTGGGATCGGCAGAACTTCCCGATCGCATGGGCTGTGGGATGCGGATGCCTTCATCTAAGCTACTGTCGACGGGCATTTCGAGAAGCGGAATCGCGCACGCCTTGGAGGGACTGGGCAGCGTGCCTGACAGTTCCCGGTGACGGATTCCCAAGTCCAGGCCATTGCCATAGGGTCCGATCTTTGCAAACGGCCCCGTCCAGGGAGGAACCTGTGCCGGGGGTAATGGCTGGACATGTGGCTGTTGGACTGGAACGGCAGTTCCCTGGGTAAGACCGGCCAACTGCTGCTTCAGCACTTCATCAATGGCGGGGTTAGAAGGACCCTGCGACTGAACTGGGCCGGCTTGTGGCCGTACGGTCCGGTCTGACGCCTGGGGAAAGGCCGCGGGCAAAAGGATCACAAAAGCCGAAAGAAGAACGAAGAAACTCCGCATGTTGCCCTCCAAACGTCTCAGCCAATGCCACTCACAATTCTATGACCTATTTGGACGATTCATGGCGAGATTGGTTAGTCGGGCGAAGGATCGCCTGGCGACGTCAATCGACCGACATAGAATCGATGCATGTTGTCGTGTCGTAATCGGCTCGTTGCGCCAGCATCTCTGATTGCGCTGATGTTGACGGCCTGCGCGCTGCCGGCCGCGGAGTCCCGCTGGAAAGTGGATGGCGATGGCGGCATTACCTGGGATGTGCGAGCGGGGGATGCGCACCAGGACCAGATCGAGATGAGCGGCCGAAAGGTGTCCGTGATTCTGAACTACGGCGTAGTCGAAGACGGAGCCACCGTGCTGACGCGCCAAGTGGTTTTCCCTTCCCTGCGTACGATTCCCAACGACACGCATGCCAGCCTCAGCTACAAGTTCGCCGCCGATGCGACACCGCGGTTCTTTATTGATGGAAAGCCGGTGACGAGCGAGATAACCACGCTCGTTCATATTCGCGGTTTAGTCACCATCGACAGCCTGCTTGGGAAGAACAAGGACATCGCGCTTACGCGAGTGATATTTCCATCCACCACCAAGCCGCTGGCGCTGGAGCGCTACACATTTACGAACCTGTCGGCGCAGACCGCAACGGTCGAGGTGGAGGATACGGCGAAGACGGTCCGAACGAGCGCCGCGCGGGGCGTGGCTGGTGAGTATCTCATCACAGCGCAAGTCTTTGACGCCGGCCCGAAGACACTGAAGCCGGGCGAAAGGGCGAGTTTCACGCTGGCGTTCAGTGCGCGGGAGGCTGGGGCGCCAGCGATCGTCGTGAACGCAGTAGACGAAGAACGGGCCAGGCGAGAGCGAGTGGACGAGTTTCTTTCGAAACTGCAACTGGAAACGCCGGATCCGGTCTTGAACACCGCTTTCGCGTTTGCCAAGATCCGCACGACGGAAAGCATCTACGAGACGAAGGGCGGCCTAATGCACGGTCCGGGCGGCGGGTCCTACTATGCAGCGATCTGGGCGAACGATCAAGCCGAGTATGCGAATCCGTTCTTTCCCTATCTGGGCGACCCGCTCGGGAATGAATCGGCGATCAACGCGTATCGCCTTTTCGCACGATATATGAATCCGGACTACAAGCCGATTCCGAGTTCGATTATTGCTGAAGGGACCGGTGAATGGCACGGCGCCGGCGACCGCGGCGATATGGCGATGATCGCGTACGGGGCGTCGCGCTTCGCCCTGGCCTACGGCCGGAGAGACACGGCGGAGGAACTATGGAAGTTGATTACCTGGTGCCTGGAGTATTGCCGGCGAAAGGTCAACGCGCAAGGCGCGGTGGAATCGGATAGCGACGAATTGGAAGGACGCTTCCCGAGCGGCAAGGCAAACCTGTCGACGTCGTCGCTCTACTACGACGGTTTGAATTCGGCAGTGTTCCTCGGGAAGGCGCTGGGTAAGCCAACGACCGAACTGAACGACTATCAGGAGCGGGCCAAAGCCATGCGAGCGGCGATTGATAGTTACTTCGGCGCTACGGTGGAGGGCTTTGAGACATATCGCTATTACGCCGGCAACACGGTTTTGCGGTCTTGGATTTGCATCCCGCTGACTGTGGGCATTTATGAGCGGGCGCAGGGCACAATCGCCGCGCTGTTTTCACCCAGGCTGTGGACCCAGGACGGGCTGGCAACGCAGGCGGGCGAGCGCACATTTTGGGACCGGTCTACGCTCTATGCGCTGCGTGGCGTTCTGGCGGCGGGCGATACCGAACGGGCCATGCCATTTCTAACCTACTATTCGAACCGGCGGCTGCTGGGCGAACACGTGCCGTACCCGGTAGAAGCGTATCCCGAGGGCAATCAAAGGCACTTGGCGGCTGAGAGCGCCTTGTATTGCCGGATCTACACCGAAGGCCTGTTTGGCATGCGGCCGACCGGGCTGAATTCGTTCCGGATGACGCCACGGCTGCCAAAGGGCTGGGAGTCAATGCGGCTGAACAAGGTTCATGCGTACGGGAAGGATTTTGATGTGGTGGTGACGCGCGCCGGCGAGAAACTCCGGGTGGAGACGGCATCTGGCGGCAAGGTTCTCAGTTCCAGAGTGATTGAACAGGGCGGATCGATGGAGATTGAATTGAGCGCGCAGTGAGCCGAGTGCGAATTGACGCGGCGGCGATGGCGGGCGCGGGCGTCTGCGTGTGGCATTTTAGAGAGCAGTCATGTCCGCGCTTCGAGTCGTCCTCCGTTGCCTTAGAATTCTGCTTCCCGTTGCCTGTGCGGTACAGGGCAACGCACAGTGGCTGATGCAGAACAGCGGAACCACAGCCGGCTTGCGCGGCATCCACAACGTGGATGGAAACGTGGCTTGGGCCAGCGGCACCGAGGGCACCGTCATTCATACCGACGATGGGGGTGCGCATTGGCAACGGTGCGCCGTGCCGCCGGGGGCGGAGAAGCTGGATTTCCGAGGTGTTTGGGCGTGGAGTTCACAGCGGGCTGTGGTGATGTCGATTGGCGAGGGCGATCAATCACGGCTTTATAAAACAGTTGACGGCTGCAAGACGTGGACGCAACTCTATGTCAATCCCGAGGCGAAGGGCTTCTGGGACGCCATTTCCTTTCGGAATGAGCAAAGGGGGACGATACTGGGCGACCCGGTGGACGGGCGGTTCGTGATCCTAACCACCGCGGACGGCGGCGAGCATTGGTCCCGCGACACGGAATCAGGGCTAACGGCGAACCTTAAAGGCGAAGGTGCATTCGCGGCCAGTAATACGTCGCTCGTCGTGACGCAAGAGGTCGTGCAATTTGGCGCAGGTGGTCTCGGTGGCCCACGGGTCTTCCGGGTCGTAGGCAGATTTGGACTTTCCGGTTCCGCCCACCTAGGCCGATGGACTTCTGCTGAGGTTCCATTGGCAGGCGGCGCGGAGAGCGCGGGTGTTTTTTCACTGGCCTACCGCGACGACGACCACGGAGTGGCCGTGGGCGGCGATTATCAGAAACCCGCCGACAGAACCGGCACTGCGGCCTTCACGAGCGACGGCGGGCAAACCTGGACTGCAGCGACGGAACTACCGTCCGGATTTCGTTCGGCCGTGGCATGGGATCAGCGGGGCAAAGCCTGGATCGCAGTGGGAACGAATGGCGCGGATGTTTCCTTCGACGATGGGCGCACGTGGAAGAGGTTGGATGGCGAGAACAACTGGAATGCTCTGAGCGTGCCGTGGGCCGTTGGACCTAAGGGGAGGATCGGGAAGCTGACGGATGAAGCCGCCAAACAGAACTGACGGGCTTGTCGTTTTTAAGGATACGCCGAATCGTGGTCGACGTGCAGAGTTAGAAACTCCAGAAAGTCTCCTGAGTGCTTAAGCACGGCGCGGATCTTCTGCGTGATGCGAATCGAGTACAGCCGCTCTTTTTCTGGGCCGGTGCGGCTTTGGATCAGCTCCCAGCGCAGTCCTTTGTCGCGGTACATTGCATCCCACTCCTGTGCGGCCAACTTGCGCCTGTCCCCGCTCGGCGTTGGAGGGGCCCTCGGAACATTTTCATCACTTCTGGTGCCCCTCCGGGGCATGGCGGCTTGCTCACGCGCACGGTTCATTGCTGAAGCATTCGTTTGCAATGAGTTGTTGGGCCCATCGCCATGGACAGCCGTTAGTGATTCACCGTTCCGCTGGTGCCGTCTTCACTCGAGAACGTGATGGACGAATCGACCGTGTAGACGTGAACGCCGATATCGATGGGACGGAGCGCTTGCAAGACAATTTCTGGACCTTCGGTGTGCAGCGAGAATTGCGAATTGCCATCCCGTTCAAACGGGAATTGATGAGACGCATAGGGAGCGACCTGGACTTGCTCGGAGGCAGAACAGATGGTGGCGGGCTGGGGCGGCCGCGATCCACGCTCTCGGGCTGACAAACCGGGCACCGTGTAGTAGCTGCCGGACGAATAGCAAGCCGAGGCTTCGACCGGACGGCCGGAGACGTTGACGATCCAGATGTTTGCGCCGTGGAGTTCGGCGACAGCGCCGGAGAACCAGGGGCTCCGCATGGGGAAGGCTACCTGGCGGGTGGCGCTTCGGAGTTCGTTGCCAACGACACACTCGCTGGCTGGACGTATGGCGATGGCCGGTGAATCTCGTCCCGCCGGAAGGTATTCGCGCACTTTGACCCATGAGCCTTCCGATTGACCTTCAATCTGCAACCGGTACTCGGCCTGCTCATCCGGACCCAGCCAAGATCGGCTGGCGTGGCCACTGAGAGGCACCACGGCGCCGGTTTCCGCATGCCCTTCGACCTCAACCTTCACCGGGGTATCGCCGGTGTTCACCAAGACGATGCGTGAGCGGCAGGAAGACGTGTACGGTAGAGCCGGAACAACACTTTGAAAGACACGGCCAGCAATGAGATCGGACGCGAAGAGTGGTGCGCCGAACAGGGCCAGCGCAGCTGCCGCAAAGAGCTTCACCGCGGACTTATCGGACGAGGCCGCGCAGGTCTTTAGCGAGACTACGCCTGCATTTTCCGGTAAGTCGCGAGGCAGCGCTTTGCGGTCTCAATCTCCGGGTAGGCACTGCCTTCCTGTTCGATCAGGTAATACTGAACGCCACCGGCATCCTCGGCTGCCTCGAAGATCTTTGGCCAATTCGCGCTGCCTTCTCCAAGAAGTACCTTGTAGCCCTTTTCCTGAGACCAGTCCTTTAAATGCAGCGATCGAATGCGTCCAGGGTTCTTCTTGATCCAAGCCACCGGATCGTAGCCGGCCTCAAGGCAGGTGCCGACGTCCAACTGCAGCATGACGGTTGGGTTGGTGTTCTTGGCGATGACTTCCATGGGGAGCTGGCCCGCCGTCATCCGCCACTCGATGTCGTGGTTATGATAGCCGGCGTTGAGACCCTCGGCCTCCATGGTTTCATCGGCCTTGTCGAGAGTCTGGGCAAGCTTCTTCCAGTCGTCAATGTCCACAATCTTGTTACCAGGGTGGGCCAGCACGATGTAATGGGCGCCGAGGATGTTATTCAGCTGAATCGCCTTGGGGAGGCCGGTCGGCGAAAAGGCCTGCAGGTCATTGTGGGTGGAATAACAACGGAGACCCAGGTCATCCAGCTCTTTACGGACCTCCTTGGCGTGGTCGGCCGTCCAGTTATAGTAGGGCGCGTAGAACTCCACACACTGATAACCGAGCTTGGCAACGTCACGAAGGGTACCGGCCTCGTCCTTGCCTAAATCACCTCGCACCGAATACAACTCAAGTCCGATGGGAATGTGTTTGTCGGCCGCCCTCAGGTTCGCGAGCGAAGCTGCAAAAGGAGCGGCGGCGGTGGCAGCCAGGAAGCTGCGTCGGGAGAAACGATTGAGAATACTCATTTCAAGCGCAAGGTATCACAAATGGGCAACAAGATGAGCGTTACAACAATAAAAAAGGCCGCTTTGGCCGTCGCTGCCAAGGCCAAAGCGGCTGAGGGAACCTAACGATCAACCGAGTAAACCGAAGTCCATTCGGAGACCTTGAAACTTATTAGCGATGACCATGTGATCCGCCGCCATGCGATCCACCACCGCCGCCATGGGAGCCGCCACCGCCTCCACCGCCATGCGACCCGCCGCCGCTACTCTTGGGGGCACTGTAGTGAGGTGCGCTATTGGTACTGCGCGGGGCGCTGTAGCTGTTACTCCGTGGGGCAGAGTAGTTGTTCTCCCGCTGCCGCACCATCGGGGGATTAATGCGTAAAGGCTGCGCTCCGCCGCTGCTCTGAAAGCCACGGCTGTAAGTCGAGCTATTGCTGGGCCCGGCATAGCTGCTACGGGGCTGATATGAATTGCTGCCGCTGTAGCCTTGCGTGTGCATGGGCGCTCCGAAGGAATGCCACCCGTCGGCGGTTTGGCCCGATGTGCCGTTGGAGCGCGGGGCCATTTCGGTCTGGCCAGGCTGGCTGGTTTGGCCGAAACCATGCCAGCCCCCGCTGTTCACGGACGCGCCACCGTAGGTGCGAGAACCACTGGAGCTGTAGGTTCCGGCGTTAGAGGAAGCTGGACCCGCACTCTCGGCGCGGCGAAAACCTTGTTGTCCACCCGACTGCGCCGAGGTGCTGCCCGTACCCGCGGGCGTGAAGCCACGGCTTGGCGTGAACCCCAGCGTTCGTTGCGATGAAGCAGCCAGAGATGACGCCTGCGTACTGAAGGGCACATGAGCGGCGGATGCCGGCTGCTGGTGCGTGAAGAACGGTTGGTTGCCGCGGGCCGAGGGCATAGCATTCGCGGTTGCACTGCGTCCCGTGAAGGACAGACTCTGGCGCGTCGGCGCCAGCGGGACCTGCCCCCGAACAAGACTGGCTTGTGTCAGTTGGTTGGAGTGAGCAGCCATGTACGTCTGGCGGCCCTGCCCAAAGCGATTCACCGAGGAGTAGGAAACGGCATTGTTCACCCGCGCATTCCGATACACGCCGTTGATGTTGGTGTTGCTGACGAGAGTCGTGTTGTTGTAAAAGCCTCGGCCGTAGCCGCCATAATAGCCGCGTCCATACCAGGGATGAAACGCTTCATAGGGCGCCAAGGGGCACCAGCCTATGTTGCCGAATCCAAACCCGAAGCCGAAGCCGAAACCAGCACCAAATCCGAAGAAGCCCACCAGCGCCGGACGCCAGTAATAGGCTGCGGCCACGGGACCCGGAAACCACGACCACCCATAGCCGCCATTCCAGAACCAACGGCCATAGTGATAGGGAGCCCAGCCCCAGGGAGCGGAGTCGACCCAGGTCCAGCCGTAATAATCGGCCCAAGTCCACTGACCATCGCGATACGGCGCCCAGTCGGGATCAACCTGATTAGGAACCCACGCCTGGCCGTATTGAGAAGGTACCCAACGGCCATATTGATCCAGATCGTCGGCGCCGTAAATGTCGGAGCTGACGTAACGCGGGCTCTGCGAGCGCTGCATTTGCTGGTCACGGGCAACGTTCCATTGATCGAAATCGTCCGGGGCAATGGCATAGGTGGTTTGGAATTCGGGGCCCTGCGGCGAGCTACGCACGATCATGGTGCGTCCTGCGGCCAATTGTTCGGAACCTTGCGGACTAAAGATCTCGGCCTGCCCGGCTCGAACCGTGACTTGGGTGCTTCCGTCGCTCAGGACTGAGATGCGGTACTCACCGAAGCCCAGCGGCCGGATGGAGATGCTTGGGGTGTCAACTTCCGCCTCCGCCTTGGACGGCCGCACGACCGAATACATGATGGTACCCTGCGCAAGCTGGATCTGGAACTTGTGATAGGCCAAGTCCGCCATAGCGAGATCCGTGTTCGGCGACAGCCGGACCACATTCGCGGAATCCAACTGAATTTCGGCGCGAGAGCCGAGAGCGGTGATGATGTGATCTTGGGCCAGCAGAGGAGCGTTGATAGCTGCGGCAACCAGCTCGCCCGAATCGCCACGCCGTACGTTTGCGTCGCCCTGCAGGATGCTGATTCGAGCAACACCGCGACTGGGATCGTCCGGATTCTCCTCCGGCGGCTGGGAAGCCTGGCCGTACTGCGGCTGTTGGGGATACTGTGGCGGCGGGTACGCTTGGGGTTGTGGAGGTTGGGCAAACAGGGTGCCGGCCAGTAGAACGATGGCCAACGCCATCGCAATCCAGCCCGATTTACCAACGCCGCCCATAGGTCACCACGGCTTGGTTGAAGCACGGGGCTGGCCAAAAAAGAGGCCCAATAAATTCAACGAGTTACTTGCTCCTGTGGAGGTTCGAGTGGTGGATATCCACCACCTGTGGTTCGGGGCGGGCAGACGGGCAGGGGGGCCCTAAATGCAAATGGGCCCGTGACGGACATCGCTGTTCGCCACGAGCCCGTTGTGAAGCCGGATCTGCCTTAGCGGCCCTGGAGAGCCGGGACCGGCTGGTTTGTGGACGTTGTTGTCGTCGTGGTCGTGGTCGTAGTCGTTGCAGCGGCTTGCAAAGCCTGCAGCAACGCTGTGCCGTTGGGCGAGCCTAGCCCGGTGCACGGATCCCATCCGGGACCGGCCGAGTAGTCGCCATTATTTCCTTGGGTGACATCGTTAAACGCCGACTCCCCAATCTGGTAGAGAGCCGTGTTCAGGAAGCCGACCGGCTGGCCCAGTTGTTGATTCAGCAAAGCAATGAGCCCAGCCCACAATGGAGCGACTGCGCTGGTGCCGCCAATGATGGTGTTTTGTCCGTCGACAAGCACCTGGTAGCCGGTGACGGGATCTGCGTCGCCGGCAACATCCGGCACGCCGCGGCCCACGAATTTGTTGTTTACCTGCGGAGGAACATTTGCGTTCTGCTGGTAGGCGGGCAGCGGGAAGAGTTCGCTGACGCCTCCTCCTGTTGCGCCTTCCTGGTTCGCCAACTCATTCCAGACCGTTTCACTGGTGATTTGGCCGTTGGAAGCCTGCAGCGTAGTTCCTCCGCAAGCCAGTGAGAAGGGACTTGACGCAGGGAAGTCGACATGGTCAGACCCGTCGTTCACACCATCGGTCGAGCCGTCGTCGCCGGCGGCAACGGTAACGGTGACTCCGAGTGCGCCCGCATCCTGGATGGCGGCGTTCATGGCGTCGCGTGCTTGCTGGGTCCAACTGTCCTCCGGACCACCCCAACTGATGGAGACAATGGACGGCTTGCGAGCCGTGTCGTGGACCGCTTGGGCGATTGCGTCCTGGAAGCCTTGATCGGTATTTGGTGCGAAATAGACTGCGATCTGAGCACCCGGCGCAATCGCTCCGGCTACCTCGATGTCGAGCTCCACTTCGCCGTCGGCGTCGGAGCCTGGGGTGTTGGCGCCATTGTCGACGGAGACCGCTGTAACCGATGGCATCGGTATGCCCAGGTTCCCGAAATAGGTGGTCAAGTCGCCAGGTGTATAGCCGCCCCCGAGCTCAATGATGGCGATGGTCTGGCCGGCGCCGGTCAGGTTTGCCGGAAAGTTGTAGATCTGCGCCAGCTGGGGTGCCGTGAACGTGCCGGCTTGTCCGCCTGTGGCGTTGGCACGGGCGCCCCGGGATCGCCGAAAATGAGGCTTCGCCACGGGTCGATTGTCGAGGCCCAGTACGGCCATCACCGAACTGCTGACCTCCGGCGGCAGGCTGATGGACCCCGTCCGGCCGCGGTATTGAACGCCGCCAGGGGTTTCGTAATGCCCCAGCTCTGTGCCGAAGGCTTTCTGCATCGCAGATGCGGGGCCTGCGAGTACGAGGCGGCGGCTGGGTTGGTGACGTTCGACCACGGTCAGACCGTTATCGTGCGCGAATTTCTCCATCGCCACGAAGTCCTTGTGGTCAGCGCCGTGAATGGCTCCGAACTCTTCGCTGGTGCGGCGGTGCTTGTCGTTCCAACCGGCGGGCCTGACGGGTTCGGAGGCGGTGCGGCGGTGTAGCACGATGGTGACGCGGATCATCTCGTTGTCGGCCACCGGCTTGACTAATTTTGCTCCGGATAGTGGCTTTCGCTCACTGCCGGGTAATGCTTTGGCGTTTTTGTTTGACATCTGTTTAAGTCCTCCGTTACTTGGGGGGAGAAATCCCGAGAAAGTAACGGTCAGGATCGGAGCACTTCGATGACCAGCGGCAGGCGTCGATTTCCGCCGCCAAAGCTTCGCCGCCCAACGTCGTGCGCATGACAGATGCGACTGCCTCGCCGGTCTCCGCCCTATCCGGCAGGATAATCCCGCAAACCTTGAGGCAACAGATAACAATGCTTTCTTCATAAGCGATGGCGGGCACCGAGAGGACGTGGGTTACTATCCGGTGAAGCGACTTTTATGCGAATTGCAATTAGATTTCGAACCTTGACGAGTGTAGTATTTACCGCCGTGATTGGAAGTTACTGGATAGCGGCAGAAAGCTCCGTCGACCTCTCGAAACTCGACGTGGCGTCGAACCTGGAACAGCGACTGGGCCGCCTCACGCCGGTGCAAATGCCTTTCTCAACCACCGGCCTCAGCAAGGAGGAGGTGAAGGAGGTGGGCGAACTGGTGGAAGCCTCGCGCCTGCTGGGAGATATCTATTGGCGCCAGATTGACCCACCGGCGCTGACCCTTTACAAGGAGTTGACCGAGAATGGCGTGCCGCCGAGGAATACTGAGGCAGGCCGGTTGACGCACTACCTGTTTGTGAATGGGAGCCGCTACGACTTGTTCGAGGGTAACGCGCCGTTTGTAGGGAAGAAACCAATCCCCCAAGGGCGCGCCTTCTATCCGGAAGACCTCACGCGCAGTGAGATTGAGGCTTACGTGAAGCAGCACCCGGCTGAAAAACCGGCCTTATACTCGGCGACGACGCTCGTCCGGCGAGACGGAGACAAGCTCAAAGCCATCCCCTATCACGTTGCATTCGCTGAATTCCTGAAACCGGCGGCTGACGCGCTGCGGCGGGCGGCAGCTTTAAGCAACGACGCCGCCTTTGCCGACTTTTTGCGTAAGCGGGCCGATGCATTGCTGAGTGACGATTATTACCCGAGCGATATTGCCTGGCTGAACTTGAAAAGCCCGCGCATCGACATCGTATTTGCGCCCTATGAGACGTATGACGACGAGCTGCTCGGTCTTAAGACAACCTACGGCGCCGCGATACTGATTCGAAACGACGCCGCCAGCCAGAAACTGGAACTCTTCCAGCGCTACGTCGCCGATATTCAAGACTCCTTGCCGCTGGCCGCCGAAGACCGGCCATCGAAGCACGGGTTAGCCACACCGATGGAAGCGGCCGATTCGCCTTTCCGCGCAGCTGACCTCCGCCACGGTTATCAGGTGGTGGCGGATAACCTCCCCAACGACCCGCGCATTCACGAAGAGAAAGGATCCAAGGAGATCTTCTTCAAGAACTTCCAAGATGCACGGACCGACTATGTCGTGTTGCCGGTGGCGCGGCAGGTGATGCGTGCCGATCAGGCTGCCCTTGCTTCGGGCGAAGGCTATCTGGCGGCGGTGATGATGCACGAGATCTGTCATGGATTGGGACCGGCGTTTGCCCGAACGCCGCAAGCCAAGCGCCCCATCAACGAAGCCATCGGACCCGGATATTCGCCGCTCGAAGAGGCGAAGGCCGATGTAGTTGGAATGTTCGCCCTGGACTGGCTGCTACAGAGGAATGCACTTCCATCCGCACGACGGGAGGAGTATTACGCTTCGTATCTTGCCGGGATCTTTCGCAGCGTCCGGTTTGGCACGGCAGAAGCCCACTCGCGCGCCGAGATGATGGAGTTCAATTATCTCGAGGAACAGGGGGCGGTCAAGCGCAACCCGGACGGGCGATACGAAGTGATTATCGCCAAGATGTCGGATGCGATCCGATCGCTCGCGAAGGAACTCCTCACCATCGAGGCGACGGGTGACCGCCAGCGCAACGAGGCGTGGTTCGCGAAATACGGCCAGACGTCCACCAGTCTCAAAGAATCGCTCGATCGGGTGACCGGCGTCCCGATTGATATCGACCCCGTTTTTTCATTCGCCGAGCGAGTCAAGTAGGCCCTCCGGCACGCGTACGCCCTCGGAATCCCTCGGCTGATGGCCACGTAAAAAACTCTTGCGCCGTCAGGCGTAGCTATGTTACTAATGGTAACACTACCATGCGTAACGCTACTCAGGGTCACGATCCGGCCGAGCTCGGCGAACTGGAGCGCGAGGTTTTGCAATTAGTCTGGCAACACGCGGAGATCACCGCCGAAGGCGTCCGTGAAGCGTTGGACCGTTCACTCAAAGACTCCACCGTGCGCACGGTGCTCCGACGGCTGGAAGAAAAGGGATATCTGGCGCATTCGGTTGAAAACCGCACATTTCTCTACCGGCCGGCGGAAACGCGCCAACTGGTGGCCGCGCGCGCAGTCAAACGAATTGTCGATTGGTTCTGCGAAGGGTCTGTCGAAGATCTGCTGGTGGGGCTGGTGGATACGAAGGTCGTAGACCGGAAAGAGCTGCAGGCTCTAGCGGAGAGAATTGCGAACGCCAAAGGAGGCAACAAGTAATGCTGGCGACGATGATTGAAGCTGCATTCCGCTCAGTTGTGCTGGGCGCAATAATCTGGGCCGGACTAAGTATCCTTCGAGTTCAGGGCGCCCGTGCGCGCAAGGTAGCTTGGGTGACCGTATTGCTGGCGGCGCTAGCGATGCCGCTGATTATGCAGTGGCACACCCTGAGGGTCTCTCCGCCGGTTGCCAGCCCGCGAGTAACCGAAGCCGCTCGGGCGTTGCCGCACCGCGTAGCGAGGGCGCTCGCGCCGACCCAACCGGTCTCCGCTTCGTCCGCACCGGTGCGGACGATCGATTGGAGAGCGGCCGTGATCGGCGGCGCGATGACAGTCTATCTGGCAGTGGCCGCGGTACTCACGCTGCGACTTCTGACCGGCACGGTGCTGGCCCTCCGGCTGTGGCTGCGTGCGAAACCCGTTCCGGCTGACTGGCAGACTGGAGCGCGAATCCGAATCACCGAGGCGATCAAGATGCCGGTTGCGGTGGGATCGGGGATCTTGCTGCCCGCCTCAGTGCGGGAGTGGGATGAGAAACGGCTCCGCACGGTTATCGCGCATGAACGATGCCACGTAACCGAGGGCGATTTCTATCTGCAGTTCTTAGCCGGCCTGCATACTGCGATTTTCTGGTTCAATCCTATGAGCTGGTGGCTGCAGCGCGAACTCTCTGACCTAAGCGAGGCGATTAGTGATGAGGCTGGTGTGCGGGAAGCGGAGGACCGGCCGTCGTATGCCGCACTACTGCTTGAAGTCGCGCAGAGTTCCGATGGGCAGTTCGCCGGCGTGGCGATGGCGCGCTCGGGCAACATCGGCCGGCGTATTGAGCGGATTCTCAGCGAAGCCGACGCAGGAACGATTTTCACCTGGAAGCGGGGTCTGGTGCTGGCAGCCGCGTTATTGCCGCTGGTCGCCGTTACAGCCGGTTTGACTCTGGCAAGCAGCGGCGGAGAACCCGCGGTGGCGTTCCAGAACGCACCACCCGCTCCGCCATCTCCCGTTCGACCTGTTCCACCGTCTGCGCCCGCTCCGATAGCCGCGGCTGTTGCTCCAACGTCGCCCGAAGCTCTCTCTGGGCCCGTAGCTCCCGAACCACCAGACACGAACTGGTCTTGGTTTTCCGATGGCTCAGGCGAGTCCTACGCCATCGTGGCAGGGGGACAATTGACGATCATGAACGGATCGAGCAGCGATGCCGATCGAATCAGGCGCTATCAAAGCAAGATGCATGGTGACTTCATCTGGTTCAGGCGGGACGGAAAGCCTTACATGATTGCTGACCCCGGCTTGGTGCGGCGGGCGAAGGATCTGTTCAGACCGCAGGAAGAACTGGGTCGGCAGCAGGCCAGTCTCGGAGAACAACAAGCCAAGTTGGGCGAGTTGCAAGCGAAGCTGGGCGAGCAGCAAGCGGGGGCCTCGATTCC
>CAVUCO010000003.1:0-212676 GCA_963740005.1 uncultured Acidobacteriaceae bacterium
CGCGCCTCCTTTGTCTCCATTTCGCGGATACAATAGCCAATCATGTTCGCCTATGATCCCACTCTCCTTGCCGCCGTCAGTTCAACCCCGCACTCTGTTGCCGACGTCATCCGAACCATGCAGACCATCGAAGACACGTGTGTCGACGCCGATGGTCTGAAGTGGTTCAACTGGCTCTACAGCGCGGAGACCCAAGCTGTTGAAGCCCGCATCGTGTCCGGCGGATTCACGGATCCAGCCTGGCTGGCCGAGCTCGACGTGCAGTTCGCGCAGCTATACTTCGGCGCACTGGCTTCATCGCTCTCCGGCCAGTCAACGCCCGATTGTTGGCAGGTTCTGTTTAGCCGGCGTGGGCAAGTGGAAATAGCGCGCATCCAGTTCGCCCTGGCCGGTGTCAACGCCCACATTAATCACGACCTTCCCTTGGCGTTGGTCGCAACCTGCCAGGTGACCGGCACGGTGCCGCAACATGGCGACACCCACTACAGCGACTACACGTCGCTGAATCCAACGCTCGATAGCGTCATTGACTCTGCGAAACAGACGTTGAATGTCCGTCTACTGGGAGATGCGCTGCCGCCGGTGTCTCACCTGGAGGACACGATCGCCGCCTGGAAAGTCGGCGCCGCTCGGGAGGCAGCCTGGAAGAACGCCGAACTGCTCTGGCATCTACGCGCGGAGCCTGAGCTGTCCACCGGACTTATGAACTCTCTCGACGGACTCGCCGCAGTGACAAGTAAAGTGCTGCTGGTGCCCGTGGGATGAGGAAACCGTGACTTTCTTCGCTTACCGGAAGTTGTCCACCACCATGATGTTGCTCCCGGTGCGAACGTCTAGAGAGAACAGGATCGTCTTCCGATCGGGCGAAACCGTCAGTCCCGTAACTGGATTCTTGATCTCAGCGATCTCCGTGTCTTCACCCGTCGAGAAGCGACGGAATCGCACTGAGGTGCTGCCGTCTGCGGCAGTTTCTGGCATGTAGTAGATTCCGTCGTCGACCGGGGCGAAGTCCCTCCAGAAAACGGACTTCAGCACTTGCTTCTCCTCACCGCCTCCCACAGGGAGCACCCACAGCGACCACCGGAATTGGGAATCCATCTTTGAGTAATACAAGGACTGGCCGTCGCGCGATTCAAACGCAACAAATCCACCATTGTGCGTCAACTGGGTTGCCGGGCCGCCTTGCGCGGGCCGCCTGAATACTTCGTAGCGCCCAGTGCCATTGCTGGCATAGTAGATCCACTTTCCATCGCTGGACCAGCTTGGGATGTCCGCGTCGCCCCTCTCCTCCGCCAGCCGCCGGACTTGACCGCCATCGGCTGCCATCACATAGACGCGCCACCCCTCCTGATCCTGATGATCAAACGCGATCCATCGTCCGTCCGGCGACCAGCGCGGCGTGCCGGAGTAGCCCGATTCGAAGTGGGTTAATTGCACTGGATTCCCGCCGTCCGCGTCGCAAACCCAAACGTGCATCGAGCCGGTACGGTTCGATTGGAAGGCCACCCGTTGCCCGTCCGGTGAGAATTGAGGAGCCGCCTCCCAGCGCGTCGAGGCGATTGAGATGAACCTTCTTGGCGGCTCACCGGGATGAACCTGCCAGATACTGGCATCGACCAGGTACTGTGCATAGAGCAGCCGATTCCCGCTTCGGGCAATTGTCGGCTCCATAACATGCTCGCCGGCGAATGTCAGCCTTTGCGGCTGCGCCCCGGCCCGAGCCCGCATTCTCATCAGATGGTGATTCAAACCGGCTTCTTCGGACAGCGCGTAAACGACCTCTCGCCCATTCGCGGTCCAGGCCGAACCAGCTATATGACCTCTCTCCTGTCTCAGCAGCTTGGGTTCTCCGGAGGGTCGGTAGTCCTTAGACAGGTCCAGTAGATACAGCCCGCAGTAGTAGTCTCCCGTGCACCTCGTGAACAGCAGCGCGCGCCCATCTGGGGAAAAGACCGGATCGTGATCCTCGCTCTTAGCGTCTGGCGGTTTGGTTAACGCAAGTTTGTCACCGTTTTCGATCCTGACAAGTACCAACGACCAGGAACTGACCGGGAGATGGTCTTCGAGAAGAGCCAGAAATCGCCCGTCGGGCGACCACGAAATGAGGCAGCCAAGCCGGCCCTCCGCAACCTGGCGCTCCGCGCCGCCCAACGCAGGAACGGTATATAACCGCCTCAGGATGGTTCGGCTATCATCAAGATCTCGCACAAACGCAATGGTGCGGCCGTTCGGGGACCAGGCTGGGCACCAGTCGGGCTTCGGACCCGAGGTCAGCTGCAAGGGTTTTCCTTCCCCAATCAGCTTCAAAAGGATGTGCCAGCCAGCCCCGTTCCCCTCGTCAAATGCATACGCCACTTGATTCCCGTCGGGCGAAAAACTTGGATCATATTCCCGGCCGGCTGCGGAGGTAAGTGGCACCGGAACCAGCGCGGCTGGGGATGTGTCCGCTCGCGTTCTCAGCAGCCACCAGCCGGCGGCTGCCAAAAAAATTGCCGCTCCGCACACAGCGGCGGCGATTACTCCGTTTCTGGATCTTCGCGAAGCGAATGTTGCGGCGGGCACCAGCGGACCCAGTGCCGACACCTCCTCTACCCGATGCTGCGTTTCAATGTGCCCAACGAACCGATATCCACGTCTCGCCATCGTCTCGATGAACTTCGGATGTTCTGAATCATCGCCCAGCGCCTCGCGCAACTTGCGCATCGCGCTATTGATGGCGTTGTCGTAATCAACGTAAGTGTCGGGAGCCCACAGCTTGTGCTGGATCTGTTCCCGCGTCACCACTTCGCCAGGATGCTCCAGCAGAAGCACAAGAATCTGCAGAGGCTGCTCCTGCAGCTTGATCCTGATTCCGTGTTTCCGCAGCTCCCCGTTCGGGACGTCGAGCTGAAAGGCGCCAAATTGGAAAGCGGCGGGTCGCTGCTGTTCCATTCCCCGCACCCGCCTGCCCCTACCTGAATCATATGCCTGGCCAGCAGCCGTTACAAGCAGTCCGCACGGTCCAAAGCCGATCGGGGACACCGGCCTGATGTCATGCTCATTTCCAGCGTTCGCAAGCGCCGGCGGAACGTGCGTGCTACAGGAGTGTCACCAACGCGATAAAGCCGGAAGCAACTCTCCGGCAAAGGGCCGCGAGCCCAGCTTTCTGTTGCCCAAGCGCACCCCCGCGCTTGCTGCCTGTGGCAGCCCAGCAAGCTAGTCCATGCCTAGACCCGAAATGTCCCGGCTGTCCCAGCCAAAACAGGCCTTTGTCTAGGCCCCGGACGAGCGGCAATAGGCCCCGGAAGAGCTGGACAGAACTCCAATAATTCCTTTTGTTTCATTCATTTCAGCCGACAGATGCTTTCCATGATCAGACCAGTTGCGGACTATGGAGACCCCCGCTGACCTGATCGACCTTCGGGGTGGCCCAAGGAGGCCACCCCATGAAACGGTCTTTGACAACGCAGTTGGCGGTTGGAATCCTTTCCGCAGCGAGCTTCCAATTGTTCGCGGCGGCCCGCCAGTCTGATCGAGCGGAACGGCAATCCGTTGCCATCCATGTTTATGACTTGGCCGGAGTCTCGGCGAGGGATCTACACGAGGCCACGGAGGAAGCTGGCCGAATCCTGGCGACGGCGGGAGTCGAAGCGGTTTGGCAGTTTGGCCCGCCTGACACGCCAGAGGCGCACCAGGTCGATTCCCACGCAGCCTCGCCCAGCACCCGGGACCACCAGCGCGATACCCGCGGCTACCTGGTTCTCCGGATCCTGCGCGACTTCCCGGAACGGGCGCTTCCGGGTGCGTTGGGGATCTCTTTTCCCGACGCTCAGACCGGCGTGCATGCAACGGTTTTCTGTGACCGCATTGAACGAGTGAGCAAGACCGGCGACGTCGCCCTGTCGACGATGCTGGGCCACGCAATGGCCCATGAACTGGGGCATGCACTGCTAGGAAACACCGAGCACTCACCGGCCGGAATCATGAAAGCACGTTGGGGGAAGGCCGATTATCAGCGAGCCGGGATGGGCCTCATGACGTTCGGTGCGCAGGAGCGCGAGGCCATACAGAAACGGATGCCGGTGCAGCTGTCTGCGCGGAATCGGGAATAGCGATCCGTGTTCTCAGAGCTTCCGGGCGTTTCGCGGCAGGTCAGTTCCGATCGACCGCTAGGTCGGAAACTGAAGGCTCGTCAAAGAGTGCCATCTCCTCGGGTGTCGGTGCTTGGAACATCTCGACCCACCGGGACACGGTATCTCGTTCAATGGGCGGAATCTCCATGCCCCGGCGTTGAATCCTCTCCAAGAGGACATCCGGAGGCGCAGAGAGATGATGCAACTCAACGGCGGCGCCAAGGGCTCGCGCTCCGAGCCGCAAGGCATCCCGTTCGGACCTTCCCCACGTGCCCCATTCGATGATGATGGTGAGACCGAGCGCGAGGAGTTCCCGACCGAGTTTCCATTGCAGTGCCTCAATCTTCCCGCGCTTTTCTTCATCGTAGAGGTCAATGGAAAGAACATTCATCCACTCGTCGGGCGAAAAGCGAACCGCGCGGAGTTTCCTTTCCAGCGCTCCGGCAAGCGTTGTCTTACCCGATCCAGGCAACCCGCATACGATGATCAATCTCGGTCCAGTTGTGGATCTTTGCATAAGCAGATTGTCCCTGATGAATCCCGCCGGGAAGGGTGCCGATTCAGATTGACCGGCGCCGGAGCCGTTTACCATTGTGGAATGCCGCCAGCTGAAAAAGAAAAGCACCGGACGGACCGGATCGCCTGGCTGCGCGCGGCGGTGCTGGGTGCCAATGACGGCATCCTATCCACTGCCAGCCTGGTACTCGGTGTGGCCGCAGCGCACGGCAACCACAGCGGCACCTTGGTGGCGGCCGTCGCTGGTCTGGTTGCGGGCGCGATGTCGATGGCCGCCGGCGAGTACGTGTCGGTGCACTCTCAGGCTGACAGTGAGGAGGCGGAACTCGCGCTCGAACGTCGTGAATTGAAGACCGACAGCGTGGGCGAGCACAAAGAACTGGCCGCCATCTACGTTGCTCGCGGTCTTAAGCCTGCGCTCGCGAAACAGGTTGCCGATCAGTTGATGGCGCACGATGCTTTAGAGGCTCATGCGCGGGACGAACTGGGCATCTCCGAGAAGACACGGGCGCGGCCCATTCTGGCGGCCCTGGCGTCGGCTTCCAGTTTTGCAGCCGGCGCCGCCATGCCATTGCTGGTCACCGCTCTCGTTCCCGTCACGAGTCTCATCGCCGTTGTCTCCGTTACATCGCTTCTCTTCCTAGCTCTTCTGGGAGGGCTCGCGGCCTATGCCGGTGGCGCTAAGATTCTGCCAGGAGCGTTGCGCGTTACGTTCTGGGGCGCGCTGGCGATGGCCGTAACCGCAGGCATCGGTAAGCTGGTCGGCACTGTGGTGTGAGGAACTCACGCCCGGAATCTGCCTAAAACTCCGGCACCGGTCTCTGTATGAGCGCCGGAGTGCGTCGCCGCCATGGTGAAAGGGTGGTTGCGCCTTCCTAAAGCGCATGAGGGGCGCCGCGGACCTGGCGTTTCGTTCACTTCCCGTGTCTGCCGTGCTCTTGATCGCAGCCCATTTGTTTCGGGCGCGGTTCGGATCGACACAAGGCTGGCGGAGGTCTTCAAGGCTTGGCTTTATTGGAGGTATTTCTGCATCGTTTGGGACGGACTAGGCGGCCTTTTTGGGCCCGCCGGCCAGGATCGCGACGACTTTCTTCTCGACGATACCGTCACCCGTGTTGAATTGAGCCATCTTTTTGGCATTTCCGAGGCGCACTTTACTGAGGAGAAGTTCGCTCGAAATAACGAAGCCAAAGCGGGCCGGATCGAACGGGACGTTCTGCTGCATGTGCGCAGCGGCAATGGCCTTTAGCTCCTCGACGGCCTGTTTCTCCTGGTCCACTCGAATCTGTTGTGCATGGCGGAATTCCTCCAGAGTTTTTGAGAACGAGCGCTGAAAGCGCTGATCGTAGAGCGAAGCCAGGCCCATCGGGTTGCCGGTCTTCATGAGGCAGCCTTCCATGGTCGGAGACAGGATGCCAACGTCCATGTAGATTTTGAGCTCGGCGGTGCGAAGCAGCTCGAGCCGGAACTGGATGTCGGCAACACGCTGCGCGAGATGCAGCTCCAGGTCGCCTACGGGGTGAAGATCCTTGACGATGCCTTCGATGAAGCTCTGATAGCGTTCGAATTGTTCTCCGCTGAGGTGCTTGGCCAGATCCCCGACGAAGAGTCCGTGCTTGACGGCGTTCTTGGATGAGGCGGCCTTTCCATCCGGCGTCTTTGCGCCTGTGCTTTTCTGGGCATTGAGCCGATTGGCCGCGGTGCGGGCATCGACCACCGGATTGTTTTCTTTCTCCGCGCTGTCATTCGTTGGCGCGGGTTCCTGATTCTTATTGGTAGGTTCGGGCGGCACGGATTGATCCTGATGCGCCGAATCGCTTTCTTTCAAGGCCGGTTCCTGGTTCGCCCGGACTTCTTGATTCTTAAGTGTGCCCGGGGTCTCCGGGAGTTTTGAAGATACATCGTTCATCTCTCACAACCTTCCTTGGCGAACTGACGGCCCTCTTCCGCAGAAAAGCCGAGATGACTCTCGACTCAGTGGGTAAACAACCTGTCCCACGTGGGACAAGCTGGCGGCCTGATTAACGCCCTGCCAAGATTTTCGACCCGACCTCAGGCTGGACTGCAACCCTGCTAAACCCGGAATCTCCGGAACGCACTGTGATGAAAGGGTTTTTGCGAGACCAGAAAAATCTTTTCCGTTTGTGACTGGCGGAATGTCCGCAGCCGGATTCCTTCGCCTTCTAGGTTCGTGCCGTAGCAGACTGTCGCCCTTGCCGCGCCAGAATTTCAGCGGACCGCGAGAGCTAATAGCTGGCAAGGCCAGCGATAAAGATACGAAGGTTTACGTGCATCGGCGGGCGGGCGGTGCGTGGAAAGTGCAGATGAGTATAATCCAGGAGGGCCCTGTCGCGCACGCTCGAGCCCGCCACTCGATTTGAATGTTTAGTGCCAAACAGTTTCAGGTAATGTGCGCCTCCGCAAGGGCTCTGCACCTGAATATTCCAGACACAGGACGCTTGCTCTGGAGTTACTATGCCAGCCGCCTGCCTGGCGCACGCGCTCAAGATGCCGCAAGCACTCAGATCGCCATCCGTGATGCGGCCGGAAGAGAGCAGAGGGTGTGCATTCGGAACAATGGGTTTGATTGGCTCAACCTCGACGAAGTGTGGGTGCAGCATATTTATGGTCTTGATCTCAAGGGCGTCCGGCGGATTCTTGACTTGGGCGCCAACATCGGGGTGGCGACCCTTTGGTTCGCCTGGACCTATCCCGAATCACAGATCTGTAGCGTGGAACCAATTCCCGATAACCTCGCCCTCCTCCATCGCAACGTTCAGTTGACCCAAGGGGCCGTGAGAGTGGTCGCCGCCGCTGCTGGACCCGCCGATGGCAAGACTCGCTTCAACATATCCGACGACCCGCGCCAACATTCGGCCAGCTTGGCCGTGATGTGGTCCGAGCAAACTCTGGAAGTCGACGTGGTCTCCGGGCCTTCTTTAATGGCCCTAATGGGATGGGACGAGATCGATCTCTTGAAAATCGACATTGAAGGCGGAGAGAGGGAGCTCCTGGGAGGCCAGCCGTCCTGGCTGACAAAGGTGCGTTGCATCATTGGCGAAGGTCACGTCGGCGCAGGCTACAGCATGGATGTCTGTCGAAGAGACCTGGAGCCAATGGGTTTTCGAGTGGAGCAACTTCAAAAGAGCGAAGGGTCGATGATATTCCTTGCCACGGCTGCATCGGCAGGTGCGAACCGCTAACTCCCCGGGCGTGTTCTGGACTGCGCTGCTTTGATATAGTCAGCCCGTGCTTCGAAATAGACTCGTAAAACTCCAATTCGCCGTCGTCGTATCCGCCCTGCTCGCTGCTGCTATTGCCTCAGCGCAGCCCGCGCAGCCCCCGCCCCCGCCGCCGCTGGTTTCGCCCGATGTGCACGCCGACCGTACCGTCACCTTCCGTTTCCGGGACCCCAACGCCCAAGCCGTCACCCTCAACCTGGAAGGCGCCAAGCCGGCATCCATGACCAAGGACGCCGATGGTGTCTGGACCGTGACGACCGCCGCGCTCGAACCCGATATCTACGGCTACTCCTTCGTCGCGGATGGCGTCGGCCTGCTCGATCCCAACAATTCGTCCATCAAGCCCAACTACCTCTACCTCTCGAATATGGTGCACGTCCCCGGCGCCAACCCTCTGCCTTGGGAAGTCGCGGATGTTAAGCATGGCGAGATCCACCGCCACTTCTATAAATCTGCCATCATTGGCGATCAACGCGACTTCTTTGTCTACACCCCGCCCGGCTACGATGCCAAAGGAAAAACCAAATATCCCGTGCTCTACCTTCTCCACGGATATAGCGACGATGCCAGCGGTTGGACGGCGGTCGGCAAAGCCAACGTCATCCTCGACAACCTGATCGGCCAAGGCAAAGCAAAGCCTATGGTGATCGTCATGACGCTTGGCTATGGTGCGCCTGAAATCGTCGCTCGCGGCGGCCCTGGCTTTCGAGGCGACCCGAGCGTGCGCGAGCGCAACTTCGACAACTACCGCCAGGCATTACTTACGGAAGTAATCCCGATGATTCAAAGCAACTATCAGGTGTCCACCAAGCAGACGGACCGCGCCATCGCCGGGCTTTCCATGGGCGGCGCCGAATCGCTCTACGTCGGCCTTAACAATCCCGATAAGTTTGCTTGGATTGGCGCATTCAGCTCGGGCGGCCTCACCGACGACTTCGCCGCCCAGTTTCCGGCACTCACTTCGAAAGCCAATTCCGAGATCAAGCTGCTCTGGATCGCGTGCGGCACGGACGACGGCCTTATCAAGTTCAACCACAGCCTGATTGCATGGCTCAATACCAAAGACGTCAAACTGACCCCCATCGAAACACCCGGCGGGCACGTCTGGATGGTTTGGCGCCGCAACCTGGCCGAGTTCACATCGCTGCTGTTTCGCTAAGGCCGGCGTTGGGGGCGCCCTGCGGGACATTCGGAACGGTAAAGGCCGACAGCAAACCCCAGCCGTCACCATCCGTAGAAGTACTTCCCGTGCTGCGCCTCCGCCCTCTGCACTGCTACACTAAGATGATTCCTCTTCGGAGAATCACCCGGGAAGTCTGCCGCCATCCTCGTGTTTTTTGCCCGACGAGAACGATCGGTTTCGTCGGGAGGTAGCCTGACCCAACACTCTATCTAGGAGCCCTTGCCGTTTTCCATGAAATACATCTTTACGTCCGAATCGGTCACTGAAGGCCACCCTGACAAAGTCGCAGACCAGGTTTCTGACGCGGTCCTCGATGCCGTTCTCGCGGCGGACCCGACCGGCCGAGTCGCTTGCGAAACACTTGTGACCACCGGCCTTTGCCTGGTGGCCGGCGAGATTACAACCACCACGTACGTGGATGTCCCCAAAGTCGTCCGCGGCGTGATCGCCGACATCGGCTACACAGACGCAGCGTTCGGCTTTGACTCGAAGACCTGCGGGGTGTTGAACGTGATCCAGGCGCAATCCCCCGACATTGCCATGGGCGTGGATACGGGTGGCGCGGGCGACCAGGGCTTGATGTTCGGGTATGCATGCGATGAGACCGCCGAACTGATGCCGCTTCCCATCATGCTGGCCCACAAGCTGGTTCGCCAGCTCAGCGAGGTGCGCCGCGCCGGTAAGCTCAACTACCTGCGGCCCGATGGCAAGAGCCAAGTCAGCGTGGAATACGTCGATGGCAAACCGAAGCGCATTACCGCCGTGGTTCTGTCTACTCAACATCACGACGACGTCACGACCGAACAGCTACAGAAGGAAGTGAAGCAGCACATCATCGATGCCGTCATCCCTTCCGGCATGGTCGATTCCTCGACCGCCTATCACATCAATCCTACCGGCCGCTTCGTGATTGGCGGACCGCACGGGGACACCGGCTTGACGGGACGCAAGATCATCGTCGATACGTACGGCGGCATGGGACGGCATGGCGGCGGTGCATTCTCCGGCAAGGACCCGACGAAGGTGGACCGCTCGGCTTGTTACATGGCCCGCTACGTCGCCAAGAACATCGTGGGCGCTGGTCTTGCCAGCAAGGCTGAAGTGCAGTTGGCTTATGCCATCGGTGTGGCCGAGCCGGTCTCGATCAACGTCAATACCTTTGGCACGGGGAAGATTGAGGATGCCCGCATTGCCGAGCTGATCCGCGAGAATTTCAAGCTCACGCCTGCCGGCATGATCAAGCACCTCGATCTGCGGCGCCCCATTTACCGCGCGACCGCTGCGTTCGGCCACTTTGGCCGGACAGAAAAGTCATTCACCTGGGAAGCGACCGATCGCGCTGAAGCGCTCCGCGAGGGCGCGAAGCTCGCGGCCACGGTCTAAGGCCGGCGCCACGCGTTTTTACTGACTTGAATTCCTCGCTACGTGGATAGGTCCTGGTAATGGCAACACCCACTACCGATTCGCCGACCGGAACACTTGCTTATAACGTCAAGGATCTATCCCTGGCAGACCAGGGTAAGCGCCGCGTCGAATGGGCTTTTCAGTCCATGCCCGCGCTTCAGAGTATCCGCAAGCACCTGATCAAGACGCAGCCTTTCCGGGATCTTCGCATCGGTGTATTGATCGACATCAACGCGGAAACCGCCAACCTGGTGATTGCACTTCGCGATGGCGGCGCTGGCCTCACGGTTTGCAGTCCGAACCCGGTCGCCACGCAGGACGACGTCGCGGCCTCGTTGGTGCGGGACTATGCCGTGCCAACCTTCGCCATTCAGGGCGAATCCGATGAGGTCCACGCTCAGCATCTCCAGGCAGTCCTCACGTCAAAATCGCACTTCATCGTCGATCACGACGGCGAGCTTCTGTCGCGGCTCATCGCCAAGCCGCCTGAAGCGCTGGAGCAAACCATCGCCGGATCGGAAGGGACCAATCGCGGTTTGAGGCGGCTGCGCGCCCTGGCCGCGGACGGCAAACTCCCTTACCCCGTTATCGCGGTTGGCGACTCTCGAACCAAGCTCTTGTTCAACGACCGCTATGGCGCTGCGCAAAGCATTGTCGACGGCATCCTTCGCGCTACCCACCTGCTGTTCGCCGGCCTTACGGTCGTGGTGGCAGGCTACGGCTGGTGTGGGCAAGGCGTGGCCCATAAGCTCAAAGGCCTCGGCGCTCGCGTCATTGTAACGGAGATTGATCCTTTCAAAGCCGTGACCGCTGTTATGGACGGGCATCGAGTCATGTCGATGAGCGAAGCGGCCTCCATCGGCGACCTGTTCATTACGGTCACTGGCAGCAAGAACGTAATCGGCCGCGAGCATTTCGACAAATTCAAGAACGGCGCCATTCTTTGCAATGCCGGACACTCCGACGTCGAAATTGACCTTGAAATCCTGGGGCAGCTGACTTCGTCTCGCCGTTCAATGCGACAGTGGGTCGAAGAGTTTACCCTCCGCGACGGCCGCCGCATCCACGTGCTGGCGGGCGGACAAGCGATCAACTTCGTTGCCACCGAAGGCAGTCCGGCCTCTGTCATGGATTTGTTCCTGGCTAATCATGTGCTGAGTGTGGAGTATCTGCTGAAGCATCATGGCTCGATAGGAAGGGCAGTCCATCCGGTCCCCTACGACATCGATTGTCAGGTGGCGCGCGCCAGGCTGGAAGCTGCGGGCCTGAAAATCGATCGGCTGTCTCTGGAACAAGAGCAATACCTGGCCAGCCTCTCGGAGCCCGATTAGCGCCGCGGGCTGAACATTGGCGATGGCAATAGCCCAAAATAGAAACTGAGGATATTAACGTAGTGACTACCGCAGTCGATTGTAAACGCTCCCTCGAGATAGAGATTCCGCTCGAGGAAGTCCAGAAGGCCAAGGACGAGGTCACGGAATCGATCCGTAACAAGGCCCGTCTGCCGGGATTTCGTCCAGGCAAGGCCCCGGTGAGCCTCATCCGTTCGCGCTTTTCGTCCGAGATCCGCAGCGAGGTCCTCGACAAGCTGCTCAGCCAGGCATTTCGCGCACGCGTTGAGAAGGAAGACATCAAGGTCGTCGGCACACCCGATATCAGCGATCTGCACTACGAGCCCGATGAACCCATCCGCTTCAAGGCGGAATTCGAAGTTGCGCCCAGTTTTGAGATCAGCCCCTATCACGGCTTGCAGGTGCAATACGTCGAGCCCGGCGTCACGGACGAAGAAGTGGATGCGCGTGTGGAATCGATGCGCGAGACCAAAGCCGAATATGTGAACGTGGACCCGCGCCCCATTGAGACCGGCGACTACGTGGTGGTGCATGTGAAGTCAGTCGGCGGGCTGGCCGAACCAATCGAGCAGGATGCATTGCAGGTTCAGGTCGGCTCGGACGACACGCTGCCCGAGTTCTCCCAGCATCTCCTCGGTGCAAGTCCGGACGAGGTGAAAGAATTCGATGTCACTTACTCGGAGGACTATGGACAGGAGCGTCTGGCCGGAAAGACGGTTCGCTTCCAGCTGACACCCAAGGTGATCCGGCGTAAAGAACTGCCCGCGATTGATGATGAGTTTGCCCGCGATCTCGGCGACTACCAGACGTTAGACGAGCTGAAGGCCGCGGTCCGCAAGTCCATCGCTCACGAGAAGCAATTCGCGGCTCAGCAGACTGCGAAGGAATCTCTCATCGACAAGCTGATCGACGCCAATGACTTTCCGGTTCCGGAGGCGTACATCGACCGACAGATCGAGAACCAGGTGCGCTCCCAGCTCAGCCACCTGGCAGAGAAGGGAATCGACCCCAAGGCTCTCAAGCTCGACTGGGCGAAGGTCAAGGAATCGCAGCGCGAGAAGGCTGTGCGCAACGTAAAGGCCGCCTTGCTGCTCGAGAAGGTGGCCGATCGCGAGGCTATCCATGCCACGCGCGACGAAGTCGATCGCGAGGTGCAACTCTACGCCAAGCGCGAACACGAACCCATTGCCGTGGTCCGCGCGAAGCTCGAAAAAGAGGGGACCATCGGTCGCATTGCCGATCATATTCGGACCGAGAAGACCATCCAGTTCTTGTTCGACCAGGCCGAAAAGCAAGCCTGACGGGTAGAATAAATACGTGGACGAGCGAGCCTTTTACAAAGAGTCGCAGGCGACGAAGCCGGCGACCCTAAACTGCCCTTATTGCCGGACCGTTGAAAGCTACCAGCTGCGCTGGCTGGTGAGGAAGAAGCTCGATCGCCTGCCGCCCCGCGCTGACGAGCGCGACCGCGCCAAGTTCGCCAAGTCGCAAAGTTACATGGTCCTGCTGGATGACAAGGCGCAATGCAAGAATCAGCGCTGCCGCAAGTCCTTCGATATTTCGGGTGTGAAAACGACCGCCTTTCTTACCGACTAGCCTCTCTGACTGCCATTAAACTTGGTTCAGAATCAATGGCTTAGGGTGATGGCTAGAAACAGCCTCGGCTCTCCTGGCATCTATGGTTCAGGAGTCTACCCTCGCATGTTAAGTCATCTTAGAAGCAACTCTCTCAAACTCACTTTTCTGTTTGGCTGCGTTTTCGCCACCCATCTTTTCGCACAGGGCGGCGGGGATCCGCCCAGCCGTGTCGCGCGCTTGAATATGATGCAGGGCTCCATATCCATGGAGCCTGCGGGCGCAGACGAATGGGTTCCCGGCATCATCAATCGCCCCTTCACCACCGGTGATTTCCTGTTTGCCGACACGGGATCGCGCGCCGAATTGCACCTCGACACGGCTGTGCTCCGGATGAATGAGCAAACCAGTTTCGGGTTTCTCAACCTGGCCGATCAGGTGGCTCAACTGCAGCTTGCCGAAGGTGAAATGCAAATCCATGTTCGGCGGCTGGGCGGCGGCGACGTCTTCGAGGTGGATACCCCGAACGCCGCCATCACTCTCCAGAGCCAGGGCGATTACGTGTTCACGGTGGACCCGAACAACGGGACAACATTCCTGGTGATTCGGAACGGCCAGGCCGAGATCACCGGCGGTGGTCAGGCGTTTACGCTGATGGCGAACCAGAGCGTTCAACTCTACGGCACCGATCAACTGGGGTTTGACGTCGAGAACGCACCGGGCGTGGACGACTTTGAGAACTACTGCCTGCAGCGGGACCAGCACGAAGCGCGCCTCCAGGCGACGCGTTATGTCCCGGCCGACATGATCGGATACGAAGATCTGGATGCTAACGGCTCGTGGCGAAACACGCCCGAGTACGGGCCGGTCTGGTATCCAAACAGGGTGGATGCGGGGTGGGCTCCGTACCACAACGGCCACTGGGCGTGGGTCGACCCGTGGGGTTGGACCTGGGTTGACGATATGCCCTGGGGCTTCGCGCCCTTCCACTACGGACGCTGGGCTTATGTCGGCGGCGCGTGGGGTTGGACGCCCGGGCCCACTGTGGTGGTCGTAGGCCGGCCAGCTGTTCGGCCGGTTTATGCGCCGGCCCTGGTGGCCTTCATCGGCGGAGCGAGTTGGGGCGCATCGGTCGGCTTTGGCGGTGGTCCGATGATGGGCTGGGTTCCGCTCGGGCCGGGCGAACTCTATTCGCCGGCGTATCATGTCAGCCCGGGCTACTACAACCAAGTCAATGTCAGCAACACGGTCATTAACAGGAACGTCAACATCACCAACGTCTACAACACGACCTATGTGAATAAAACCACCATCATCAACAACAACCAGACCTACGTAAACATGCGGTCGCCGAACGCAGTTATGACGATGCCGCAAAACGCGTTTGCCTCGGGGCAGAGCGCAAACCGGGTTGGTAAGCCAGTGCCAGCCCAGTCCGTCGGCAAGATCCAGATGAACACCGCTGCCGTGCTGGCTCCGCCGGTGGCGCCGACCAAGCAGGCCTTGACGGCCGGATACAGCGCGGGGCAAAAGCCGGTGGCGCATCCACCGGCGCAACTGATGTCGCGGCCGGTGGTGGCCAAGGTCGCGCCGCCGCCGGCGCCGGTTTCCTTCGCTGCCCAGCAGCAAGTGCTGCAGCGCAATGCGGGGCAAGTTTTTAATGCTCAGACGGTCCGCACTTCGGTAAGCCCCTCGGCGGTGAAGCCGGCCACGCAAGTCAAGATCGCGAACCAGGGCCAGCCCGTCACCAAGACCAAGGTGGTGGTGGGCCAGAAGGTCGGCGCAGCGCCACCGAATGCGCGGCCCATGGTCGCCAGCACTCCCAACGCGGCCAAGCCCGCACCGAATCCTCCCGCCGTCAACCCCAACGCGCATGGCATCCCTCCGAACCGCCCGGCCCCTGCAGTCACCCCTGTGAATCCAAACGCGGCGCAGCCGGTGGCGAAGACGCCACCACCGCCCGCGAAGGTGGAGGCATACAAGCCGCCTCCGCAGCCGGCAGCTAAGACAGCGCCTCCGCCGGTCCATGTGGAGGAGCGCAAGCCGCCAACCGCGCCACCGGCCAAGCCAGTCCCTCCGCCCGCGCGCGTAGAGGAACACAAGGCCGCTCCGGCGCCGCCGCCTGCCCGAGTGGAGGAGCACAAGCCTCCGCAGCAGCCGGCACACGCTCCACCTCCGAAGCCGACAACCAAACCACCCACTAAAGAGGAGCAGGACCGGAAAAAGACGACCGAGCACTAAGCTTCTCGAACAGCACTACGCCTGGACACACGCAGGGCCACGGATGACCTCCATGTCAAACCGTGGCCCTATTTTTTTCGGCGCTAATTCGCCCGGCCGGTCCGTTCGAGTTGATGGCGGAACATCTGGCCGAAGTCCCGCGCCTCCTTCAGCTCCCGCAACTGCTCGACGGTCCATTTCATCTTGCGGCGCCAGTTCGGATACTGGGACGTGCTGCCCGGCAGGTTCTGTTGCTCGGTCTCCATGGTGAGATCTTCCTGATTGAGCAACAACAGCGCGCTGGGCGTCTGGGCCAGGAACCCGATGATGGCGTTGTGCAAGGGGCCATCCAATTCCGGCACGTCGGCCGCGTTACGCGTATAGTTCGGTGACAGCAGTTCCCCGGCATGCAAGACGTCCAACATCCGCTGTTTGTCGACCTGGCGTTCAGCGATCTGTTTTTGATAGACGGCTGCATCGGCGAGGCCCGCTTCACGCCGCGCCTCGATGTCCCGCCCGGTCCAGAAGCCCGCGATGGTGGGCAGATCGTGCGTGGTTGAAGCGACCAACGCATGACGCGGATATTCCTCAGCCGTCTTAAATGAACCATCCTGGCGCTTCTCGAAGTAGAACAGCCGGTAGCTGAGCGAACCAGCCTTGTCCAATGCCTCTCGGATCGCGTCGGTGACCGTACCCAGATCTTCTCCGACAACGATGTTCTGCTGCTGAACGCTCTCGAGGGCCAGGATCCGCAGCAGGTCGGCGGAGTTGTCTTTCACATACACACCATCGGCAGCCTTGACGCCATCGGGAATCCAGAACAGATGGAAGAGACGCATCACGTGGTCAATGCGCAGCGCTCCGCCGAAGCGAACGATCTTGCGGATGCTTTGGCGGAACAGCTCGTAGCCACTCAAGCGGTGCGCTTCCGCGTTGGGAGGCGGAAACGCCCAATCCTGTCCCGTGGGTGAAAACGCATCGGGCGGGGAACCCACACGGCAGCCTTGAACGTAGAAGCTGCCATGGGCCCAGAGGTCGGAGCCGCTGCGATCGGTGGCCAGCGCGAGGTCATGATAGAGACCGATCGCGAGACGCTTTCGCGCATAAGCGTGCACCGCTTCCAGTTGTTCCTCCAGCACGAACTGGATGTACTTGAAGTAGCGAATCAGCCGGCGATGCTCGGAGGCAAAGCGCGCGCAGGCGTCCGACTCGGGATGGTGGTACTCCGACGGCCAATCGCGCCAAGTCCAGCGAGTGCGGTCCTGTTTGTGGAGCACCTCATCGAGGGCGCAATACAGGGCGAACCGGTCGAGCAGCACGCCTTCGCTGCGGCAGAAGTTCTCGAACTGGTCTTTTCGTGCGGGACTGGCGGCGCGTTCGAATTGAAGATACAGGCACTTCAGAAAGATTTTCTTTAAGCGATCGGCCCGTTCATATTCGACGAACTGGCTGGCGCGCAACGACTGAATCTCCTGCTGCACGCGCGGGCCTGCAAAAAGGCGCTGTGTCAAGCCGTCGCCAGCGAACTCGGGCACAGCTTCGATGTCGATGTAGATGAGGTTCTTGTAGAAGATGGAGAGCGGGAGATAGGGGCTCTGGTTGTAGGGGAACCGGTTGTGCAGCGCGTGCAGCGGGTTCAGCCCGATGAAGGCGCCGGCGAGATCGTCGGCGACCCAGTCAACGATCTTGCGCAAGTCGGTCAAGTCGCCACAACCCCAGTTACGGCCGGAACGAAGGCCGTACAGTGTGATCGCCACGCCGGCACATTTACCCTGGCCCGCCAATCGGGGCGGGAGATATGCCCGCACGGGGGTTACGATCACGCGGCCCTCTGCTACCAGCGGATCGTCGACCTGGACCCGAAGCGAGTGGTAGCCTAGCGGAACCGCAGGCGGCAGTGGAACCAGGTAGGCGCACCAGTGGCGGGACTGCAGCAGCCACTCGCCCACCAACTTGAGCTGGTTCAACTTGTAGTTGGCGCGCAGCTGCTGGCCGGTCTCCAAGGTTATGGCGATCTCTATGTCGGCGGCCGTATAGGATTGGGCGAGCGACAGAATGATCCACTTCTCTTGCTCGGTGGTGATCGAAACCGGCTGGATGGGAAGCATCGCGCGGCGCTCGAAGCGCTGGATGCGCTGGTCTTCGATGGTCTTTTGCGATGACGTATCCACGCCGAGCGCAGACAGGATGCGGCCCTCCATGGCTGCCGATGCCACGTGTCTCTTGCCGAAGATGTCCCAAAACTCGCGCTCGATTCCCCACTCGTCGGCAGCTTTGTGCAGAGCATCTTCATAGCTGTGGGAAGGCTCAAAAACGATTTGAGGACGCGGCATAGGCTCACCTTGATTCTAGAAGACCGACCACACGTAACCCGGTCGCAAAAAAACGAGCTGCTCTCCGGGCAGCTCCCTATACTTCTGCTCCCTATACTTCGCCCCGCTCGCCGCGGGGGCGTGGGATAATCTCGATGTGAACTCCGATCAGAAGTTTGAGCTGAGCCAACCGGAAGAGTTGTTCGCCCGCATCGATGACGGCTGGGCCAGCGGTGTCGGCGAGAGTATCCTGACCACCACGCTGGACAAAGCACTCAACTGGGCCCGCAGCAACTCCTTGTGGCCCATGACCTTCGGTTTGGCCTGCTGCGCCATCGAGATGATGTCGACGGCCGCTTCGCGTTTTGACAGCGCCCGTTTCGGCGCGGAAGTATTTCGCGGCTCACCTCGGCAATCGGACCTCATGATCATTGCGGGCCGGGTATCGAACAAGATGGCGCCGGTCATCCGCCAGCTCTACCGGCAAATGCCGGAGCCGAAGTGGGTGATCTCAATGGGCGCCTGCGCGACGTCGACCGGCGTGTTCAGCAATTATTCGCTGGTTCCGGTGAATCAAGTGATCCCGGTAGACGTTTACGTTCCTGGATGCCCACCGCGCCCCGAGCAACTGATCTACGCGCTGATGCAGCTGCAGGAAAAGATCCGGGCCGATCACGGCGTTACCAAGCAGATCCTGAACATCGCGTAGCGTAGCGTTTTTGCGAAACGAACCGAGCTCGTAGAGCCGGATGTGGGCATCCGGCGCGGACGTGGGCGTCCGCCCCACATCCCGAGGCGGACTTTCGGAAGAGCTTGTGTGCGTTCGAACTCAAACGATTGATTAATCGAGGTTTAGCGCCATTCTGCATTTCCTCTTGCGGCTGTCCGTCCGGGTTCCGGGCGGCTGGCTGCCGGTTTTGCGAAACGAAGTGTAGCCATTGCTGACGCTTCGGCCATCGGAAAAAACGAACCCAGAGCGATGCATCTCGGCCTGGCGGCCCACAGCCGAATTCTTTGAAAAGTCGGCCAGCCAACCACAGGCTGAAGGCCTGTGCCACGATTTCGGACGAACTCAGCCCTCGGTCAGGCTCACAGCTTGTCATTCGAACTGAAGCGGGAACTGCCTTTTGCGAAACGAACCAGGCATGAGTCGCCTTCGACCTCTGATTTCAGGCCTCCTTCAATCTAAAAAACAAAGCCAATATCGACGGGCTGAGACCCTAGCCGGACCCTCAGACCACTTTTCCGAATGAAGCCAATCACCCTATTGGCCGGCCGTCGGTCCTTAGTAGAGTTTGAGGCCTGGTCAGTAATTGGTCGCCCACGGGCGCGCGGAAGCGATTGATTCGGTTCGACAAATTTCTGTGCGGGCTTTGTGAATGGCTCTAGCTGCGGCGTTGCGAACGTCTCGGCAAATCGGCGGGGCGACGATTGCAGTCCGGGGGACTCCCCCGCAACGATTGTTGCCGAAGCGAAGGCAAATTCGTCGCTTCGCGCGTATGCTGAGAAGCGGAGTCGAGAACAACATGGTGAATCTGGAAGCCATCCGTGCGGCCCGTGAGCGCATCCGCGGCGCGGTCTATGAAAGCCCTTGCGCCTACTCCGAGACGCTGTCGCAGCTCTCGGGCAACCGGGTGTGGTTGAAACTCGAGAATCTGCAGATGACGGGCTCGTTCAAAGAGCGCGGCGCGCTGAATCGGATTCTGACGCTGAGTAAAGACGAGGCGACACGCGGCGTCATTGCGGCGTCTGCCGGCAACCACGCGCAGGCCGTTTCGTATCACGCGACCAAACGCGGCATTCGCGCGCAGATCTGCATGCCGCTTTCGACCCCTCTCGTGAAGGTCACCCAAACCCGCAACTATGGCGCGGAAGTGATTCTATTTGGGGATAGTTATGACGAGGCCTATCAGGAAGCCTGTCGCCGCCAAGAGCAATATGGATTCGTGCTTTTGCCGGCCTTCAATCATGACGATGTGATTGCCGGGCAGGGAACGATCGGCTTGGAGATCCTGCAGCAGACGCCGACGATGGAGGCGGTTATCGCTCCGATTGGGGGCGGCGGGCTGCTGGGCGGCATCGCGTGTGTGGTGAAAGAGCTGAAGCCATCGGTGCGCGTGATCGGCGTTCAGACCGAGCGCATCCCGTCCATGCTGGAGGCGGTGAACCTGCACGAGCCCGTCACGCTACCGGCGGCGGCGACTATTGCCGAAGGCATCGCCGTGCGCCGCGCCGGCGAACTCACGCTTCCGCTTATCGAGAAATATGTGGATGAGCTGGTCACGGTGTCGGAGGAGGACATCGCCAACGCGATCCTGATCCTGCTCGAGCGCGAGAAGACGCTGGCAGAAGGAGCCGGGGCGGCAGCCACTGCAGCCCTGGTGCAACGCAAAACGAGTCTTGAGGGGAAGAACGTGGTCTCGCTGGTGTGTGGCGGCAACATCGATGTGACCTTGCTTTCGCGCATCATCGAACGGGGCATGGTCAAAGACGGGCGCCTGGTCCGGCTACACGTTTATATCAGCGACAAGCCGGGTGGGCTCAAAGGGTTGGTTGAGATTGTTGCCGCTAAACGAGCAAATATAGTCGACTTACGCCACGAGAGAGCTTACTTTGGCGTGCACCTCGGAGAGACGGTGGTGGACATTACCGTGGAGACTCGCGGGCCCGAGCACATCGCGGAATTGAGCCAAGCGCTCGAAGAAGCGAACTACACGGTACAGCGGGTGCTCTAAAGGACGGTCAGTTGTAGTTCATTCCGCACATGCCGGACTGGCACATGCCGCCACCGCAGCCGCCGGCGGGTTGAGCGCAGTTCTTCGGGCTGGTGTGATGAGCGTGAGCCGCAAAGGTGGAGTATTCGGTGGTGAGATGGTCGGTCCCGCAGGAGGGGCAACGGATGGCGTCGGCGTCCGCGGTGCGCCGGACCAGCTTTTCGAACTTGGTTCCGCAATCGTCGCACTTGTATTCGAAGATCGGCATGTCTTTATCTTAGAGCAGCAGGGGGAGCGGGGGCTAGGCTGCCACGGGCGAAAGGCGGGTTAACCAACCCGCCTTCAGGTTGGCAACCTGCCCCACAAGGCATCCTTTCGGGATTCGCGGCATCATAATGTCTGTTATGTGCGGCGGGCGGGCGTAACCTGGCCGGGGCCGATTGCGAATACACTGACAGAAACCGGCGCGGTCTGAGGGACGAGAATGGAGAGCAAAGCAATGAATCGCAGGATGTTTGTCGGTAGCCTGTTGAGCCTGGGAGGTATTTCGATGGGTCTCCGGGCGCGAGGAAAGACTGACGGGGGCCGTACGGCAACGCCCAAGATGGTTAAAATTGTTGAGTTTACGGACAAAGGTGAACGTAAAGGAGTAGTTCAAGTGGAGAAGATTGTATTGCCCGATTCGGAATGGAAACAGAAGCTGACACCCGAGGAGTATGACGTGGCGCGGCACGCGGGCACCGAGCGCGCCTTCACCGGGAAGTATTGGAACAACCACGAGCACGGCATCTACAAGTGCATCTGTTGCGAGACGCCGCTGTTTTCCTCGGACACGAAGTTTGAATCGGGAACCGGTTGGCCTAGTTTCTGGGCGCCGATCGCCAAGGAGAACGTGGCTACCAAGACCGACATGAGCTTTGGCATTCGCACGGAGGTCCTGTGTGCCCGGTGTGATGCACACCTAGGGCATGTCTTCGATGACGGCCCGAAGCCGACCGGCCTCAGGTATTGCATGAACTCGGCGTCGTTAGACTTTGTAAAGAGCTAACTTACTCATCAGCAGCCGACTTCTGGAGACGGCGATCGGAGGTTACATTCGACCTTCGATCGCCGTTTCGTTTTTTGCCGTCCGGGAGCGCGCTTCTTTACTTCCTGCCACTTCACATCGTCAGAACCACGCGGAACTGTGCGTCGCCGCTGATCATGCGGGCGTAGGCTTCGGCCGCTTTTTCGAGCGGATAGGTTTCGATCATGGGCCGCACGCCCGTTAATTCAGCGAAGCGCAGTGTATCTTCGGCGTCGGTTGGCGTTCCGGAGGTCCAGCCTTGAACGCTGCGGCTGCCATTAATGAGCTGCGCCGGTGTAACCTCGATGGGTTCGAAGGCCGCGCCGACGACCATGAGCGTGCCGTGAGGCCCGAGGCCGTCGATCACTTCGGACATGGCCTTCGAGCTGGGCGCTGTGGCTAGGATGACCTTCGCGCCGCCCAACTTCTGCAATTCCGCTGCGGCATTGGTCGCCTTGCTGTCGATGTACACGCTGGCTCCGAGTTTCTTAGCGAGTGCCGCGTTTCCCGGTCCGCGGCCGACAGCTGCAACGTTGTAACCAAACTTATTTGCGAATTGGATTCCGAGGTGACCCAGACCGCCGATGCCCAGCACGGCAACCAGGTCTCCGGGCCCCGCGCCGCTGTGCCGCAGTGCGTTGAAGGTGGTAATGCCGGCGCAGAGGAGCGGCGCAGCTTCGGCATCGTCGAGACCTTCCGGCATCGACGTCAGCGCTTCCACGGGAGCCAGCATGTATTGCTGGTATCCGCCGTCATAGCTGATGCCTGCGACTTTTTTATTCTGGCAATTGGCAAAATCCCCGCGCCGGCACATGAGACAGGTGCCGTCATGGCCACCATGCCAGCCGACGCCGGCGCGCTGTCCCTTGTTCCAACCGGTTACACCGGCGCCGAGCTCTTCGACGATGCCCGCGACTTCGTGCCCTGGAACACGAGGATACTGAATTCCCGGCCAAGCGCCTTCTTTTGTGAACAGGTCACTGTGGCAAACACCACAGGCCTGCACCTTGATGAGCACTTGTTGTGGGCCCGGCTTGGGGATCTCGCGCTCGACAATCTCGAAATCGCCTCCTGGCTTAGAAATCTGCGCCACTTTCATGGTTGCTGTTGCAGCCTTCGTCTTTGCCGTAACTGTCTCTGTGGTTGCCATAATTGCCTCCTATGAATTCTCACTTTCACTGATGTTCGTAAGCCCGGCCTAGCCCTTTCAGGCTGAGCGCCAAAAGCGATGGCGATGAACCCTGTTTGGGATGTTACAGGCTGGGGCCACTGCTTATTTCGTGGCCTTTACTGCTCCGGACGCTTCGCTAATTGGGAACGCGCCTCCATCACCAGCTTCCAGGGGTTTGAAAATATCCCGAATCTGCGTAAGGGCTAATGACATTGGGCTGTGTCGACTGCTCTTAGACTGACCCGCCCCGGTGGCCGGTGCCTAGAAAATCTGCTAGGAGGTTGCCGAAAAAACTGCTCCCTGACGAGGTTGTGTGAAAGCCCGACGACTGCGCTTCACCGTCATAGGCTTTCTGAACGCGCGGTCAGAAGGCAGTTGAAATCCCGAGAGTTTTGATAAAAAATCGACGTCCGCTCCCTAACCCGGCGTAGCCGGAACCAAACAGGGGAAAACGGAGTACCATTCCTCGGAGGTGAAGGATGGGACTCGAACTGCTAACCGAACGTCACTCTGCGCAGATCGCTGGGGTGTTGTCCTGCTATGACCGGGTGATGGTGCAGGGGACATTGCCAGTGTTTTGCTACGCCGACGGAATGACGGCTTATCTGAGCAAACGCGGGATTCGCATCTTCGACTTTACTCAGTTTGCGAAACCGATCACCGACAACATCCGGGCCAATGCGGAACAACTGGCCGCGGCCAATGACCTGACGATCGACTACATCCGCAAGAAGAACTTCCGCAAGGAGGACCGGGTCAAGGGTGTGTTGAAGCAGCGGGGAACACACCCGGGATTGGTTTGGATCTTCTCGGCCCTGGAGCCGTGCACCACCTACCAGCCTTGGCACGACAAGCTCACCGGGCGCACCTACCTGCGCTACGACGACGGGAAGTGTCTGCACTACTATTTCTACTTCATCGACGAAGAACTGGGGCTGTGCTATGTGCGGGTACCGACCTGGTGCCCGTTCCGGCTGCAGTTCTACTGCAATGGCCACAACTGGCTGGCGCGGAAGTTGGAACGGAAGAAGATCGGCTACACCCTGCTGGACAACGCTTTCACCACCATCGAGGATTGGGAGGCCGCGCAGGGGTTGGCCGACGGTTGGGAGCCATCGTTTTTGCATCGCAAGCTGGATGAATTTGTCCGACGGTACTGTCCCATCCTGCAGCAGATCGAGGAATCGTATCACTGGAGTCTGGACGAAGCCGAATATGCCACCGACATTGTGTTTCGCCGGCAGGCCGATCTGCAGGCCTTCTACGGGAATCTGATTCGGACCGCCATACACGCCGTCAAGCCCGATGACATCGCCACCTTTCTGGGCAAGAAGCTCAGCGGAAACTACCAGGATGAGATGGGCAACCGTTATAACCTGCGCATCGAGGGGACCCGCGTCCGGCACTCGATGGGCATGGCTTCCATCAAGATGTACGACAAGTTTGGCCAGATCCTTCGCATCGAGACGACCGCCAAGGACGTTTCCTTTTTCAAGCACTACCGCGAGGTAGAACAACGCAACGGCGAATCGGTGATGAAGTTCGCTCCGATGAAGAAAACCATCTACAGCCTGGGTGCGCTACGGGAGTTGCTGCATGCTGCCAACCGCCGCTACCTGGAGTTCCTGTCGGCTATCGACGATCCCAGCAATGGCATCGACAAGCTCAACCAGATCACGCGGACCGTTCACCAGGAGGCACGCTCCTACCGCGGCTTCAACTTCTTCGACCCCGATGATGAAGCTCTTTTTCTGGCTCTGGCCCGCGGCGAGAACGCCATCAGCGGCGTGCAGAACAAAGCGCTACGCGCTCGGTTCCCTCAATACAGCAGCGGCCAAATGTCGAGAATCCTCCGTCGCCTTCGGACCCACGGGCTCCTCAAAAAGGCCACGCACTGCTACAAGTACTACCTGACTGCGCTCGGCAAACAAGTTGTCGCCTTGGGCCTCAAACTCAAGGAACTCTTGATCATCCCGCAGCTGGCTGCGACCTGCCGCTGAGAATTCTGCCATTTTCGGCACGAACCTAACTATGTAGGTACTCACGGTCACGGCTCGCAAAGCTGCGGTGTTTGTTCGTAATGGATTGTCTGAAAACGCCGGCGACTGCGCTTCACGGTCATAGGCTTTCTGACGCGCGGTCAGAAGGCAGTAGAGAACCCAAGAATTTGATAAAAAATCGACGCCCGCTCCCTCGCTCCGCGGCGGAGAGTTACGGTCACGGCTCGCAAAAGAAGGAGGACTACCATGCGTGGCACATTGCCGGCGGATCTTCCCGAGTAGAGCGTAGCGGCGGACTGTGCGAACAAACGTCGAAGGAGCGATGAGCCGTCTAGCCGACGACCTGGACATTCACTAATTCACTCCGATTTGAGGGAAGCCATATCGATTGAGAAGCGGTATTTCACATCGGCATTGAGTAGTCGCTGATAAGCCTCGTTGACCTTCTGAATCGGGATGACTTCGACATCGGCGGCGAAGTTATGCGCACCGCAGAAGTCGAGCATCTCCTGGGTTTCGGGGAGGCCGCCGATGGGCGAGCCGGAGAGGCTGCGGCGCCCCATGATGAGCCCAAAGGCAGAGACGGCGAGAGGCTTTTCGGGCGCGCCGACCAGGGTGATGTTGCCATCACGGCGGAGGAGTTGAATGTACGCGCTGATGTCGTGATCGGCAGAGACGGCGTCGAGTATGAAATCGAGGCTGCGCGCGTGCTTTTGCATTTCGTTGGCATTCCGCGAGATGACGACTTCGTCGGCGCCCAGGCGGAGCGCGTCCTCTTTCTTGCCGGGTGAGGTGGTGAAGACCACCACGTGGGCTCCGAGCGCATGGCCGAATTTCACGGCCATGTGGCCCAGGCCGCCGAGACCCACCACGCCGACCTTCTTGCCTTTGGTGACGCCCCAGTGGCGCATGGGCGAGTAGGTGGTGATTCCGGCGCACAGGAGAGGCGCGGCTCCGGCAAGATCGAGGTTGGAGGGGACATGCAGGACAAAGTGCTCATCCACCACGACGCTGTCCGAATAGCCGCCATAGGTGACGCCTCCCAGGTGCTTATCGGGGAAGTTATAGGTGAGGGTCGGGTTCGGGCAAAACTGCTCCAGGCCAGCCTGGCACTCGGGGCAGGTGCGGTCGGTATCAACCAGGCAACCGACGGCGGCGAGATCTCCGGGTTTGAATCCGGTGACGGCCGAGCCGACGCGGGTGACACGGCCGACGATCTCGTGGCCTGGGACGCAGGGGTACACAGTCGGCATCACGCCGCTCCACTCATTGCGGACCTGATGCAGATCGGAGTGACAGATACCACAGAACAGGATTTCGATCTGCACGTCGCGTTCGGTTGGATCGCGGCGGGTGATGGTGGTCGAGGCAAGCGGCGATGTCGCGCTGCCTGCGGAATAGGCTTTTGCTTTGTACATGGGTTAGGCTCCTGTTAATTTTGGATCGTTGTTAGAAGAATGGCGCGGTTGCTTCCGAAAAGTATCGGACAGAAAGCCGAGACGAGTCTCGGCTCAGCAGGCTAAAGCCCGCGCCACGAGCGGCCGCGCGTTTGCTCGTTGAGATCTGTGGCAGAATGGCCTTCATTCACGAATTGTATTGTTCGTCGCTGACCTGTTCCATCCAGTCGACGACTTTGCCGTCGAGCTTTTCCTGAATGGCGATGTGCGTCATTGCGGTCGTGGGGTCTGCGCCATGCCAGTGCTTCTCGCCGGGCGGAAACCAGATCACATCACCCGGGCGGATTTCCTCGATCGGGCCACCCCAATGCTGTGCCCTGCCACAACCGGCCGTCACGATCAAGGTCTGGCCGAGGGGATGAGTGTGCCACGCCGTTCGCGCAGCCGGCTCGAATGTGACGCTGGCGCCTTGAACGAGCGCCGGGTCGGGCGCTTGAAAAAGAGGATCGATCCGCACCGTGCCCGTGAACCAATCTGACGGCCCTTTGGCGGCAGGCTGCGAACCAATTCGTTTTATTTCCATTTCTTGGTCTCCTTGATATGGCCGGTAGGGGCGCGGCTCGAATTGCTCCTGAAAACAGGTGTTGTGGATTTGGGGACAGGGTCGCTCAAGTCCACGCGGCGATGGGCTTCGATGACAAGATGCTGATGCTGGACGCGCCTTGGGACACAGGCGCCAGTCCCCGGTCGGCTTTGCTGTGTAAACCCACAGGCTGAAGGCCTTGCTCCGAAACGGAGAGCGTGCCACGACGGCGAGTGCCTGTTGGTCGACATCCGTTTTCTTCATTGTGTTCGCCAGGTCCCGATCGGCATGTGGGTGGAGTTGTCACGCATACTCGGCTAGCGGCCGGTCAGTGCCTCGATGTGTTCGGGGTAACGGGCACCTTCCACCTTGATCTTCGCGGCGGCACTTTCGATGTCACGGAGATCGTTCGACGTGAGTTCGATGGCAGCTGCTCCGATGTTCTCTTCGAGGCGTGCCAGTTTGGTGGTGCCTGGGATGGGAACAATCCATGGCTTCTGGGCTAGCAGCCACGCGAGCGCGACCTGCGCCGATGTCGCCTTCTTCTGTTTCGCAATATCGCCGAGCAGATCAACCAACGCTTGATTTGCTTTCCGGGCCTCGGGCGTGAAGCGGGGAAGAATGCTGCGGAAATCGGAGCTATCGATCTGCGTGTTTTCGTCCATCTTCCCTGTGAGGAAGCCCTTGCCTAGAGGGCTGTACGGAACGAAGCCGATTCCCAGTTCCTCAAGAGTTGGCAGGACTTCCGCTTCGGGGCCTCTGGTCCACAGCGAGTATTCGCTCTGGACCGCCGTCACGGGCTGGACTGCGTGCGCACGACGGATCGTTTTCACTCCTGCTTCCGAGAGGCCGAAGTGTTTGACCTTGCCTTCCTGGATGAGGTCCTTCACCGCACCCGCTACATCTTCAATAGGCACGTCCGGGTCAACGCGGTGTTGGTAGAACAGATCGATCGCATCGGTGTTGAGCCGCTTGAGCGAGGCCGCGGCGACCTTCTTGATTTGTTCCGGGCGGCTGTTCAGCCCGGCCTGTTTGCCGGTGACGGGATCAAGGTTGAAGCCGAACTTGGTGGCGATCACAACTTGACCACGGAAAGGGGCAAGAGCTTCACCCACCAGTTCTTCGTTAATGAACGGGCCGTATACTTCCGCGGTGTCGAAGAAGGTGACACCGCGTTCTACGGCTGCCCGGATCACCGGGATCATCTCTTGCTTGTCTTTGGCTGGGCCGTAGCCGAAGCTCATTCCCATGCATCCGAGGCCAATGGCCGAAACTTCCAGGTTGCTCTTGCCAAGTTTGCGCTTCTTCATTGTTTTCCTTTGGAATCGTTTTCTCTCATCTCCAGGGTAGGGTTTGGCGCTGGAGAAGCGGTATCCCGATCCTTCCGATTTATTGCCTATTTCTCTTGCTACTCGTGAGAACTGTTGTCGGAACGATAGCGGAAGGATACCCTAGGATCGGGGATAGAAAGAAACCATTCCGTATGTACAGCGCTAGTAGGATTGCCAGCCCGCCCTCCGGTGGAGCACGTGAATTGCGGGCCGAGCTGGCTCGTAAGATTGCCTTGCACATGGGGTCAGCGGAGAATCGGGCAACGGACATCCCGGGCGTGACGCTGCACCGGCGGACGGCTCCGACTGTACCGTGCTCGATGACCTATGAGCCGTGCGTCACCGTGATGGCGCAAGGGCGAAAGCGAGTGGAACTTGGCCGAACCACTTTTACCTACGGTGAGTCGCAATACCTGCTGACGTCTCTGGATTTGCCGATTGTGAGCCAGATCGTCGAAGCGAGTGAGGAAGCACCTTGTCTGGCGATGTCGCTGAAGCTCGAGATGCCTGTGATCCGGGAGCTTCTCAGCCGGGAGGAGATACAGGTGAGCGAGCCGCCGTCCGACACGCCGGCCATGGCGACCGGTGAGGCGACGCCCGAGTTTCTGAGCGCGTGCTGCCGGCTGATGGACCTGCTGGACACGCCGCAGGATATCCCGTTTCTCAGTGGCCTGATTCAACGCGAGATCATTTACCGAATCCTGCGGGGACCGGAGGGGGCGCGGCTTCGAGCGATTGCCACCCTGGGCGATCAGAGCAACCGGACCGCCAAAGCGATCGCGTGGGTGAAGGCGAACTACCCGAAGCCGCTGCGGGTGGAAGATCTGGCACAAATCGCAGGCATGGGGGTATCCACGCTGCATCACCACTTCCGGGCGCTGACGGCGATGAGCCCGGTTCAGTATCAGAAACAGCTTCGGCTGCAGGCAGCGCGGGGACGCATGCTGATCGATGGTCTGGACGCAGCCAGTGCGGCCTTTGAAGTGGGATACGAAAGCGCCAGCCAGTTCAATCGCGAATACAGCCGGTTCTTCGGGCAACCCCCGATGCGGGATGTTCGGACTCTGCGGTCGCCGGGCGCTCCGCGGTTGGAGTCGGTCGGTAGCCGGTGAGATCTTTTGATTGTGCTGGGCTCACAGCCTTGCTCGGCGTCTGGACTGTTGCAAGAACGCAGGCTATTACCGGATTAGCCTGAGGCTGGTCAGGGTTATTCTCCGTCCGTCCCCATTCGTCCCCACTATTCGTCTGTCCCCCATTCGTCTGTCCCCGTCCCCATTCGTCTGTCCTGTCCCCATTCGTCGCATTCGTCTTGATCGTCGTTAGAAGAATGGTGCGGTTGCTCCGAAAAGTATCGGACCAAAAGCCGAGATGAGTCTCGGCTCAGCAGGCTGAAGCCCGCGCCACGCCGGCGGTGCGTTCGGCATCCGTTTTCGTCGTTCCTATTCGTTGTTCCCTGCTTATACTGGTCGAATCGGAGAAACGATGAGCACCGTAAACCCCTCTCCCATACACCGTGAACCGGAGCTCCTTGGGCAGACCGTTGTTGTGATCGGCGGTAGCGCCGGCATCGGATTCGAAACGGCACGCCGTGCACGTGCAGAAGGGGCCAAGTTGATCCTCACGGGCAGGAATGCCGAGCGCCTCCAGCAGGCGGCCAGTGAGGTTGAAGCCCTGAGTACGGCGGCCTTCGACGCCGCGGATCCTGTTGCTCTCGATCGGTTCTTCCGTGACCTCCCGACAATCGACCACGTGATGGTGACAGCGGGCCGGCCTTATTACGGACGCCTCGCCGATATGGACTTCGCGAAGATTCGCGGTCTCATCGGCGAGCACCTCTTGCTGCCACTTCACGTCGCGCGCAGCGCGTCCAACAAAGTGCGACCGGGAGGAACGCTGATCTTCATGGGCGGCACGGGTGGTCGACGCCCCGCGATCGGCATGAGCATCACTGGCGCAGTTACCGCCGCGCTGCCCGCACTCACGGCTAACCTGGCGCTTGAAATCGCGCCGGTGCGAGTGAACCTCATCGCCGCGGGATTCGTGGACACGGGCTTGTCCGCGGAACTGCTGGGCGACCAGCTCGAAAAACGTCGCAACCACCTTCGCACCACGCTTCCCATCGGACGCGTGGTCGGACCGGCGGACGTGGCCGCGCTCGCGGTACACATCATGGTTAACACGGCGCTCACGGGCGCAACTTATGACATCGACGGCGGACAGCAGTTCGTCGCCGGCTAGCTCAAGAAGCCTTGTGAGCAGTATCGACCGGAGTCATCAAAGCCAGGGCCAGAAACCGGGAAGCAGCGATTAGTTGTTCAGCGTCACGATGGCAACAGCCAGCGTGTTCGCGGGAGTGAGGGGCTTGCCGCCCGTCACGTCCTGCAGATAGAACAGCTCGCCGTTCGTCACCCAAGGGCCGGTGGTGGCGATGCCGGAACTCCCGCCGGCGGCGAAGAGAGTGCCGTTCGGAGCACCGACGTGGATCTCGACAGCGGTGCCGGCCGGCGCATTCCACAGTAGCGTCGTGATTCCGTATCCATTCAGGCCGGGATCAGCGGGATTCGGACTGGCGATCAGGGAGGGCGCCGAGGCTGATTGCAGATGCATCACGACCATAGCGAGTGTGTTGCTGGACCAAGTCGCGTTGCCGTTGCTGGCATCCTGCAGGTAGAACACCGTGCCTTCGCTCACCATGGCCGTGGTCTGAAACGAGCCGGTAGAGCCCCCTGTGGCTATGACCACACCCGACGGGGAACCGAGATGAATCTCGACGGAGTTCGTCGAAGGAGCATTCCATAGGAGTGTTGTCGAACCGTATCCGCCATCTGAAACGGGGACGGGGTTGGGGCTGGCGGAGAAGTAGGCCGTCATGCCAACATGTGCAACCAGTGTGGCAAGGGTATTGGCTGAGGTCAGCGGTTTCCCGCCGCTGACATCCTGAAGGTAAAAAACCAGGCCGTCGGTTACCCAATTGCCGGTCATGGCGGAGCCCGTGCCCCCGCCCCTGGCGAAGAGGGTTCCGGTCGGACTGCCTACGTGAATCTCGATGGTGGTGGCAGTGGGTGCACTCCATTGCAACGTGGTGGCCCCGATCGGAGCGGACAGAATTGGATTGGGGTTAGCGGTGAAGACAGCCTGTTGTGTTTCGAGGCCCACCACGATCTGAGCGACCTGCACTGGTGGGTTTTGGCTGGCATCTTGCAAGATAAAAGTCGTAGGGTCCGTCACCCAGTCGCCAGTTGTGGCGGAGCCGGTGCTGCTGCCCGCCGCGAAGAGAGCGTTGTATGGCCACAAAACAACCTGCATCGATTGCGAGAGTGGGTAGTTCCAATGGATGGTCGTCACGCCCATTTGGGCGCCCGGCGAAACAGGGATGGGGTTGGGGCTGGCCCATATCGCCGGCTGTTGCTGCACGTGAACCACGAGTACCGCTAGCGTGTTGGCGCCGGTCAGAGGCTTTCCGCCGGACGTGTCCTGCAGACAGAAAACCATTCCGTCGGTCACCCATGCGCCGGTGGTGGCAGAACCTTTGTTGCCGCCTCCGGCGAAGAGCGTTCCCGTTGGGCTGCCGACGTGAACTTCAACGGTGGCTGCTGTCGGCGCACTCCATTGGATGGTCGTTGTTCCTCCAATAGGCGCCGTGAAGGTCGGTGTGACGATGACGACGGGATTGGGTGACGCCGTCAGGGTCCCTTGCGGTGAGGGGACGTTCACGACGACATTCAAGGGTGTGGATGTACTGGAAAGATAGACGCCTTGGCCCAGGTAGGCCGAAACCACGGTATGCCCGCCGACTCCCAAGGTAGCGTCGCACGTGGCCTGGCCGCCTGCGTCGAGAGCGACCGTACACAGGGCCGTAGAGCCATCGTAAAAGGCGACGGAACCGGATGGGGTCGGCAGACTGGCCTGGATGGAGGCGGTAAACGTAGTCGACGTGCCCACGATGATGTTTGTGGACGAGGCCGTTAGCTGGTTGGTGGTCGGTAAGGCGGAAGTCGCGATTGGTGTGATGGGGGAGGAACTCGGTTGATAGTGAGCGTCACCAGAGTAGGTAGCTTGCAGGGAACTGATCCCGGTACCGGTAACCACCGTGTTTGGTAGCGACAATGTTCCGACCTGAGCGCCTAGTGCGGTTATTAAGTCACCCTCATAAGCAACTGTTATTAAATCCGGCTGGCCATCGCCGTTTATATCTGTGGCCATGGCCGTGCCCACGGGTGCGTACTCAAAAGCGCCGAGGGTGTAGGTGCCCGATGCTGTGAACTGGCCAGGATTGGCGGGGTCGCTTATGAGAGACGTGGCCGATCCCGGAACCATGTAGCCGGCGCTCTTGGGTTCAAAGTGGATGAACGAGCTAGTCAAACCAATCAGGTCCGAAATGCCATCGCCGTTGAGATCGGCCACAACAAATGCGGCGTAGGAACCACTGGCATATGCATTCGAAGGGATACTTGAGAACGTGCCTGGATGAGCGGCTTGGTTGAGCAGCAAAGTACTCCCGAACAGAATGTCGGGCAGTCCGTCGCCATTAAAGTCTCCCAGTGACTCGACTTCACCCTCATAAGAGGATGGGTACACTCCGCCTGCAATGAACTGTCCCGGATGGAGCGGGTCAGCGAAGAAGATGGACACGATTGAGCCGTTACTCGTATCCGTCAACACGGCGAGGTCGTTGAGGCCGTCCTGGTTGAAGTCAGCCACGAGAGGGTCGTTCACGTTGGCTAGGCCGAGATTGAGGCTTTGTAGCGGAAGGAATTGACCGGGGTGCGCGGGATCGCCGAAAAAGATGCCAACGTCCGAGAGAAGAGAACCGGGGACGTAGTGAACTGTCGAAACGGCGATGTCCAGAACCCCGTCGCCATTCATGTCGGCTAAAATCGCCGAGCCGAAGAAATCCGTGCTGGTTGCGGCGATCTGCTCGGGCTGAAGTTGTCCGGGGTGGGCTGGATCGTTGAGAAATAGACTGACGGCCCCGGCGCTTATCCCGCCCCCGACCACTACAACATCGAGAAGACCGTCTCCATTCACATCGCCTATCAGTATCCAGTTAGCGTTGATTGTAGAAAGGGGATAAGTGACTGCGGGCAGAAACTGGCCGGGATGAGTGGGATCGCCAAACTGAACAAGTAGCTCTCCTGGGGAGTTGGCGGTTGCCAGGACGAGATCCGGTATTCCATCGCTGTTCAAATCGCCAACAGCGCCGGCGCCCGTGAGGTTGCTCTCAGTCAGGCTTTGTGCCGGCAGAAAGCCGCCAGTGGTGGTGACTGTTGTGCTTCCAAGGTCCATTGAAGCGAAGGGGTTGGCTTCATTGACGGCCAGCGTTCCCTGTCCGATGGTTGAACTGGAGGCGAGCAGCGTGGCGGTGATATCGTAGGCGCCCTGTTGGGTGGTGCTCGGCACTATGAGCAGACTGGTGGAGGTGGGGGCCAGGCCGGTGACTGTGATGGCAACGGGCGTCGATTTACTGGGCGCGGTGGACTGGGCCGAATTCGGCGCGCCGCTGTAAGAAGCGGTCACGCTATGCGGGCCGATGCCGAATGAATTCGTCTTTAAGACGGCTGTGCCAGCGGCGGATCCGCTGATGATGACCTGCACCGAACCCAGGACGCGGCTTCCGTCGTTGAATTGAACCGAGCCCGCCGTGACTGGCTTTCCGCCAACGGTGATGGTGGCCGTTAACGTGAACACGGTTCCCATGGCACCGGTGGTGATGTCGGAGGCAAGCGTCGTGGTGGTTGGGTTTGGAACTGCGGCCGAGGTGGGAGTGGGTGCGAGCAAGCCAGCGCTTCCGATAACGAGCGCGAGAATGAGGCTCTGACAGCACGCGGAGGAAAACCTGGTTCTCATTGTGAGCTCCTTCGAGTGCGCTCCGGCCCCGGGGGTTGACCGCTCAAAAAGCAGGGAAGCGAAACACCACAACTATATCCCGCACGTCACCAGACAGCTTTCCGTGAAGCTTCTAAGAGCCGGATATGGGCATCCGGCGCGGGCGTAGGCGCCCGCCCCACTTAGCCATCAGAGCCGGGAAGGGGCCGACTCAAGGTTCCTGGGTGATAGTCTGCCAGCTTGGGCCGCGCTGCTTCTATTCCGCCTCTACTTCTTTCGCTGGTCCTAGCCGATGCTCTCTTCGGGCAGGGCGCTGTGGGTTCTCTTTCGGTGCTGTGGCAGACTGATAACTTATCTCCCCCAAAATCTTCTGGCGATGGGAAAGCTCAGGGGCCGGGCACCGACTTGCATCACACGCTGACTGGGAACATCCAGGTTCACCACGACTTTCATTCCCGGCACCTGAATACGGACCGGGATGTGATCGTCTATCTGCCGCCTGGCTATGACCACGACCCTTCACGCCGCTATCCGGTGCTCTATCTGCAAGACGGCCAGAACCTGTTCGATGCCGCTACGGCATTCCTTGGCAATGAGTGGGGGCTGGATGAAACCGCTGAACAATTGATCTCGGGGGGGCAGATCGAGCCGCTGATTATCGTCGGGATCTACAACACCGGCATGAAGCGGATTGGGGAATACACGCCGGTGCGGGACAGGCGCGGGCGAGGCGGCCAGGCGCGGCGTTACGGCAAGCTGATTGTCGACGATTTGAAACCGTTTATCGACCAACGCTACCGGACCTATCGCGACCAAGCCAACACGGGGCTGGGCGGCTCGTCGCTGGGCGGGCTAGTGACGATGTACCTGGGCCTCGAATATCCGAATGTATTCGGCAAGCTGGTGGTGATGTCGCCTTCGGTGTGGTGGGCGAACCGGGATATCCTGCGCCGGGTGAACAAGCTGAAGAAGAAACTACCGGTGAAGATCTGGCTGGATATCGGCACGGCCGAGGGCGGCAATGCGGATACGACGGAGCGGGATGCGGTGAGCCTGTGCGATGCGCTGGTTGAAAAAGGATGGGAGCTGGGCCGCGACCTTGCGTTCGATGTCGACGAAGGAGCGGGGCACAACGAGGCTGCCTGGGGTCACCGCATCCGCGATGCGCTCAAGTTCCTGTATCCGGTTCCTTAGAAGAAGACGGCCAGGAGCTGCTTCCCACGAGCGGCGGCGTGCTAAGCGAGCTTGCGGATGGACGGGATGCGGGTGCCGTGCCAGCGGTATTCGAAGTGTTCACCCTGGCGGACGTTCTTGACTTGCTTGGGACGGAAGCAGGCCAGGCACTGCCCGCCTTTATGGCGGACGCTGCGGTAAATCACGCCGTTCGATCCGGCGGCCAGGAGTTGTTGGCCAAATTTCTGTGAGGCCGCGTAGCTGTTGGGGCTGTAGAGCGGTTTGAACTCGGGGTTTGGGCCGCGGATGTCGTGGAACTCGGCGGCAAAATCGGCCAGGTAGGCGCGAACTTGCACGAAGGTTTCGAGGACGCCAATTTCCTCGAGTTCCCTGGTGCGGTGGAAGACGACTTCGGCGTGTGCGGTTTCGAGTGCACGTGCCGCGTACCAGGCGCCGCGCTCGCCGGAACTGAAGCGCGCCCCGGTAATGCGTGGCTGGGAGAAGGCTGCCATGACGACCGAGGACATCCGTTTGCCGACCACCCATTCTTCTTTCGGAAGGCGATGGAGCAGGCCGAGTTCGGTCGAGATGCGATCGTTGGTCCAGGATTCGAGCTCGATAATGGCGTCCAGATCGTCGGGCGCGGCCAGGCGGTCGAGGATGCCCGTGGAGGGGAACCGACTGGGGATCAGGCGGAAGGCGCCCTTGAAGCTGACGGGAACCTTAGGAACATCGATGGTCATCCGCGCCTTCCATCGAGAAGCCGGCGGACTTGATACAACCCGTCGATGCCGCTGGCCATCAGGGCCAGCGCGGGCTTCCCGCCGAACAGGGGATTGCTGTTTGGTAGCTTGACCCAGCGGTTGGCGAGCGATTCGTCGGCATATAGGATATGCAGCGCCTTGAAGATTCCGAGAAGCAGCGAGATGCGCACCAGCGTGTCGAACGATAAGGTGCCGATACCCTCTGCGTCGTGCGCGGGCCGGGCGGCGCTGGCCTTGTACTTGAAGTAGGTGGATTCGGCGGGGTAGCCGAGCAGGGCGATCTGCTCACCGACGGTGAGGCTCCAGGCGTCGGCGATCTGGAAGAAGGCCCGCATGGCCGGGCCGGACAATTGCTTGCGGATTTTCGGATCGCGGCGCCGGTCGGGATGGACGGCGTCGAACTTGTGCTGCTCAATGGTCTGGAGCATAGGAACTCTATATTTAGAGTGTAAACTCCAAATATGGAGAAGGCAAGGGTGAGAGGTGGAGGACGCAGGGACGGGCGGCCCGTCGACTGTACAGCATCTTTGAAAGCCCACAGGCTGAAGGCCTGTGCCACGCCGGAAGGCGCCTGTCGCGGTTAGTGTCCTACGACGGCGGGGATCGGCTTGCCGGCTTGTGGGACAGCAGCCGGGTAGTTTTCGCCTAGCAGTGCGGCGATGGTGGCCGCGATCTGGCTCTGGGTCACTGGAGCGACCTTGGCGCGAGTTCCGAGGGCGGGCGTGTCCGGGCCCATGAAGGCCATCCAGATGTACTTCGATTCCGGGAGCTTTTGGCCGTGACTTTTCCAACCGAGGGGAGCGTCGCCGCGGCCGTGATCGGGAGAGAACACGAGCGTGGTTTTGCCGCGGTATTCGGGCAGGGATTGCACGGTATCCCAGAGGGTTTTCAGATAGGCGTCGACGCGGTGGGCGGCGTTCAGATACTCGGCGTAGTTGCCGTCATGGGCCCAGTCGTCGGTTTCGCCAAGGGAAAGAAACAGGATGCGCGGCTCGCGGAGCTTGAGATACTCGAGCGCGGTGTGAAACGGAATCGGATCGAAAGGCTCATCGTCCCAAACGCGCGGGTTTTCGGCCTTGAGCTGGTTGAGCAGATCGAGCTTGGAGGTTGATGGAGACAAGACCAACGGGTCGTATCCGGCGTTGACGAGCAACTTGGAGCGCCCCGTGTTGAGAATGTACGGAAATGTGTCCCACGCCGCAAAGGCGGCAATCCTTCCGTGATAGGCGGGCTTCTTATCGAGCCATTCGAGCACGGTGATGTTTGGGTTAGGCACTTTGTCGTTGCTGTTGATGCGAGGATCGGGGAACCCGGAGAGGGTTTCGTTGTAGCCGGGATAAGAGAAGTTCATGCCGTTGGTGACGAAGGCGTCGGACCCGTTGACGCGATCGCCATAGAGCTGGCCGTGTTTGGCCATCACGCCCCAGACAAAGGGCATCAGAGCATCGCGGCGAGCCTGGACCGCATCACGCCAATAGGCCTTTTTGAGTGCGGCCACGTTGGCCGGTTCGACGTTGCCGTTCTCCTTGTTCATCAGGGATTCGTCGGCGCCGTTGAAGACCTCCTGCCAGCGCAGGCCATCGGTCATCACGAAGATGACGTACCTGGTCTTGTGCTCAGCGGCGGATGCGGCGGCGGAGAGCGCCAGTGAGCAGATGGTTAGGGTCAGGGCGGCTTTGAAGCGGTGCCAGTGGTTCACAGATCGATCTCCGGTTTTGGGTCGGTTTCAACCAAGTTTCAGCGAGCGTTGGCGAGGAAACTAGAGTGTAGCGTGCGAGGCAGGAAAGAGCGCCCGAGTAGAGTAGCCGTATGGACTTGATTTGGCGCGAACCCTTTCGGGTTCGGTTCTACGAAGCCGAGCCGACTGGGCGGGCGTCGGTGCCGGCTATCTGCCGTTATCTGCAAGAGGCAGCCGATTGCCACTGCCGGTCGCTGGGTCTCTCGCTGAGCGAGCTGCGGGAAGCCGGAAAGATGTGGGTGATTGTCAGGCTTGCTCTGCATCTCTTCGCGCAGCCGCAAGTGGGCGAGCCGGTGGTGGTTGAGACATGGCCCACCAGCCGTGTGGATGGCTTTCGGGCGTATCGGGACTTTTACCTGCGCCGCGCGGACGGTACGCTGCTGGGCGAAGCGGGGAGCTTGTGGCTCATGTTGGATGCCAAGACGCGGCGGCCGGTGCGTATGCCGGAGTCGGTGCTGGAAGGCCGGCACCCCTTATTTGTGACGCCGGAGCCGGTGGAGTCTTTGCCGTTGATCGAGCCTAGTGGCGCGACATCGCAGCAGCAGATTCGCGTTCGTTGGCGCGATCTGGACGTGAACGGCCACGCCAACAACGTCTGCTACGTCGACTGGGCGTTGGAGACGATTCCCCTGGCGATACGGCAGCAGATGCAGCTCGGCCGGCTGGACATCCAGTTCCGTAACGAAGTACTGATCGACGAGGACGTAACTTGTATCTGTGAGCAAACCGGAACGCCGGAGCGACCCTCGTTCCGGCACAAGCTGACATCGCGTGACGGCCTGGTGCTGGCGGTGGCGAAGACCGAGTGGCTCGCGCCGGCATAAACGTGATATAGGCTAAAAAGCGGAGATCCAGAATCATGAGGACGATGTTGAAAATAGCGGCACCAATCGCGGCGCTGCTGGCCGCACTGTTTGCGCCCGCCTGTTCGAAGAAGACCGAGACGGCGGCGACGAATCCGCCGGCCAGCGGCGCGCCGGCGCAAGCAGGTCCGGACTCATCTCAGACTCCCGCGACTGCTGGAGCACCGGCTGGAGCACCCGCGAACGGAGCGGCTCCCGCTGCCGGGCAGCCTCCCGCGCAGGCCGCGGCGAATGGCCAGGCGCCTGCCGTGACTGCCCCGACCGAGACGGCTCAAGCAGCGCCGCCGGCACCGGCACCCCCACCACCACCTCCTCCACCACAGCCCGAGACTTTCCAGATTCCAGCCGGAACGCCGATTGCGATACGAACTGTGTCTTCTCTCTCGACGAAGACCAACAAGACGGGCGAGCCCTTTTCGGCGACGCTCGCATCCGCGCTGATTGTGAATGGCGTGACGATTGCCAAGCGGGGCTCGTCAGTCAGTGGGACCATCATTGACTCGGATCCGGGCGGACGTGTGAAGGGCGTGGCGACCATCACGCTCGGCATTACCAGGATTCGGACGGCCGACGGCCAGAGTCTTTCCGTCCGTGCATCGTCTGTGCAGATTGCAGCGAAGTCGACGAAGGGCAAGGACGCTACCAAAATCGGCGTGGGAGCCGGTGCGGGCGCTTTGATCGGTGGCATCGCGGGCGGTGGCAAGGGCGCCGGCATTGGCGCGCTGGTGGGAGGTGGTGCCGGAACGGGAGTCGTTCTGGCGACCCGAGGTGATCCCGCCGTTGTGCCGTCGGAGACAGTTCTGAACATGAAGCTGTCGGCCCCGCTGACCGTGACCGAGAAGCAGCCGGGCAGCATTGATAAGAACAACGCTCCTCCGGCGGGTGATAACTTACCTGCGCCGAATCAGGAGTAGAGGTAGGATTCCGGGCAACCGCCCGGTAAGAAGCTGGGGAGAAATCGAGGGGATAGATGTAGGCTGCGGAGGGTCTTGGGCGTCTGTCCGGTCGGCGTGAAAGCCCACAGGCTGAAGGCCTGTGCCACGCTGGACGCAAATCGCTTACAGGTGGTAGTCTAAATCCGCCTCAGCGACTTCAACGGTGATGCCGTTTTTCGCAGCGGTGCTCGCGACTTTGGCCAGTTCCAGCAGCATCTCCTCGCGGAAGCGGGTCTTGATGTGAGTTGTCAATACCCGGCTCCCGTCGGGTAACTTGGCAAGCTCGTCCGCAAACAGCGCGGGTGTGAGGTGAGCGGACAGCTTGGCGAGATCCGTCATCGAATTCGGAAAACTGGCTTCCAGAATGATGGTGTGCGGAGCGGGTGCTTCGCGCGCCAGTTGCCAGATGCGCTCGGTGGGACCGGAATCGGCGCCAAAGACAACGGTTGACTTGCCGTCGGTGACGATGTAGCCGAAGGTAGGGACAGCGTGATGGACGGGTACCGGCGTAATGCGCAGGCCGTTAATCGCGACATGCCGCTCGGGCTCGAGTTCCTGAAGACTCAGGAAGGGCGGATGCAAGCGGGACAGCTCGACAAAGTCGGGCCAGATGCGATCGTTGAACACGTCCTGCTCGAGCGCGTTCAGGGTATAGGCATTCGCGTAGACCATGGCGCCCGGATCAATCAAGCCGTAAACATTTTCGATGAACACGGGCAGCGAAGCGATGTGGTCGGCGTGAGAGTGGGTCAGGAAGATGTGGTGCACCTGAGCTTGCTGCTCAGGCATGCCCCAGAAGCCCAGACTGCCGGCGTCAATTGCGATGCTGTCGTTGATGAGATATGAGGACGCATATTGAACCAGCGGCCCATGGGCACTGCTAAGGAGCTTAACTCGCATGTTCGATTTTCAAGAGGTGGAACTGCCAGTTTGGCATATCGAGATATAGTCCGCTACTAGAGAGTTCGCTACCATCCCGACGATAGACAGCATCGCCCAGCAGATCTCGAAGCGTGATGTCGTGGCCGCGCAGGGAAGGGAAGGGAAGTTTCACACGGCACTGGCTCTGATGATCGGAGAAATTGATGGCCGCGAGCACTTCCAACTCTTCGTTCGAAGACCATCCGAAACACAAGAAGCAGTTGTTGGTCCAGTTTCCGTCCCAGGCGGGCACTGTCTCGAGCAGGGTCCAATCATCCGGCCAGGCGAGCTTCAAACAATCCAGAAGCCGCCGGTAGAAGGCGGCCAAGCCGGGGTTAACCGGCTCCGGAAAGCGGCGCCGCAAGTGAATGGAGGGCTTGATCCGCGCGCCTGACAGCTGACCCGCGTGGAAAAAGTGGAGACCGGGAACGAAGTACGAGATGACGGCAGCCGCCTTGTGGGCTTGGTCGGAAAAGGTGGCAGCTGCGCGGGGTTCGTCGTGATTCTCGAGAAAGCGAACCAGCTTACGCTGGTAGTTGACGTCGCCGCCGAGGTGGGCGCGAGCCGGTTCGGCCTCATGGCGGACCAGATGATCGTAGAGAACCTTGTCGTAGGTGTAATCAAAACCGAGCTGCTGTAGCTGCCACTCAAGGCCCCAGTACACTTCGGCGATAAAGCGGAACTCGGGATTGGCCTTGCGGGTGGCGGCGATTGCACCGGCCCAGAACGGCTGGATGCGGATTCCCCAGGTGCGCGCAAACACGTCAGGCAGTACGAGCATCGCCATGTCGCATCGAACGGCATCACACTGGCCGGCGATGTAGACGAGTTGCTCGGCCATGGCCTCCTGGACGTCGGGATTACCGTAATTGAGCTGCAGGGTATCCGCCCAGCCAGGGAAGTAAGGATCGCGCCCGTGCGCGAGGATGGTGGTTTCCGAACCGAGATCCAGCTTGATGAAGTTCTTGGGCTGCTGCGCGAGATCCGACTCGCTGCCGTGGATATAGAAGTCCGGGTGCGCTTCGACCCACGGATGATCGATGGCGGTATGGTTGGGGACGAAATCCAGCAGCACACGGAGCCCTCGCCGGCGGAGACGATCGCGCAGTATGCGCAGGGCATATGGGCCGCCGAAATCAGCGTGAACGTCGTAGGCCGTGATGGCAAAGGTCGAGCCGGTAATGTCATCTTCGGTGAGATCGGGAAGGGCTTGGCGGAAGCCGGCCTGCCATTCGGTGGTCTGGCGCGAGATCTCCGCGCCGGCTTTGCCGGTCTGCCAAATGCCAAGCAACCAAATCCAGTCGAAACCCAGACTAGCCAGGCGATCGAGCTGAAGATCGGGGATTTCGTCGAGCTGACAAGGGCGCCCGAGTTCGCGCGAACAGCGGTAGAGCCAGTCGCGGACGTCGATTTGATAGATGGACGGATTGCGTCTCAGCGGCAGAACCTCAGGTGGTCTTGCGGTTGGGATTCCAGACGCCCGAGCCACGGAGTGCCAGGTTGGCGACGTGACCGGCGCGGGCAGCCGCGACGCCGACTTCGACGCCGGCGTTGGGTGTCATGCGCGTGTGCATGCACTCAACGAAGTTCTTCATGTGATCGTAAGCGCCATCGCGGGTCGAGCGAGCGGTGAAGATGGCATCGTCCGTCTCGTAGTTCTCACTGTATTTGGGCAGCTCGTTGTAGACGGCGAAGCCGCGCCGGTGCAGGCGCATGGCGGCCTTGGTACCGCGAATCATCAGGCCACCACCCTCGATGTAGCCGATCAGCGAACAATCGAACTCCACGACAGCGCTTGGATACAGCAGTGCGGCGCTCATGGTATCGGGCGCTTGTCGCTCCTTGAGGACGAATTTTGAACCGGTAGCGGTTGCCCGGAGTGGCATGTCTTCACCCATGTACCACTGCGCCACGTCGATCCAGTGCACGAAGAGATCGGTCATCGCGCCGCCTCCAAAGTCCCAGTACCAGCGCCAATAGGCGTATTGATCCGCGTCAAACGGACGATCGGCGGCAGCGCCGAGGAAGCCCTTCCAATCGAGTTTGGCGGTATCGATTTGGGGGTCGGTTTTCGGTCCGGCGATGTAGTTCTGATACCAGTAAGTGCGAATGAACGTGATCTGGCCGAGCTTTCCTTCGGAGATGAGTTCCTTGGCGAGAAGGTAGTGTTCCCAACTGCGCTGTTGAGTGCCGGTCTGCACGACCTGCTTGGAGGCTTTGACGGCAGCGATCAGCCGGTCGCCCTCCTCGATGGTGTGGGTGATGGGCTTTTCGCAATACACGTCTTTGCCGGCACCGATGGCGGCGATGATCATCGGCACGTGCCAGTGATCGGGGGCACCGATTACAACGGCGTCGATATCTTTGCGGTCGAGGATCTCATTGAAGTTGCCATAGTCCTTAGCGTCAGGAGCGAATTTCTCCCTGGCTTCGAGGCGATGGGGTTCGTAGACATCGCAGACGGCGACAATGTCGTTCGATCCGATTTTGTTGAGGACGCTCATCAAGTATTGGCAGCGCGAGCCGGTACCGATGGCGCCGACGGTGATTCGGTCATTCGCTCCCAAAATGCGGCTGTAGGAGGCGGCGGTTGCCAGTGCGCCCCCCATAAAGACCCGGCGGTTCAGATTGCTCATCATGAAATCCTCGTACACCTACTTGGTTCACATATTACATGGTTGGTTACGGACGAAGCTGAAAAGGGATGGGGGACCGCGGATGAACGCGGATGGTGGGGTTCATCGAGGATGAAATGGGGCCGAGAATCGACGGGGCGTCGATTGCGGGCGAGGGCGCCCACCCTACGAGTGCGTGGTTGGCAGAGTTGGCAGGGCGTCGCTGCGCTTCACAGCTTCAGAGAATTGCCGCACTGGGGATGAGACGATAGCGGGCAGGAGGTGGAAATGGCGGCTAAGAAACTATTGATGCTGGTAGGGGATTACGTTGAAGACTACGAAGTGATGGTGCCGTTCCAGGCGCTGCTGGCGGTGGGGCATTCGGTACATGCAGTTTGCCCGAACAAGAAAGCCGGCGAGTTTGTGCGAACGGCCATTCATGACTTCGAAGGCGACCAGACGTATAGCGAGAAGCGCGGGCATAACTTCGTCCTGAACGCAACGTTCGACGATGTGAAACCGGAAAGCTATGACGCGCTGGTTATTCCGGGCGGCCGGGCGCCGGAATACATCCGGCTCAATCCGCGGGTACTCGAGATAGTGCGCCACTTCGCAAATCACGACAAGCCGATTGCGGCGATCTGTCACGCGGCACAGGTGCTGGCCGCGGCGGGAGTTCTCAAAGGGAAACAGTGCAGCTGTTACCCGGCCGTTTCGCCGGATGTGACTGGTGCGGGCGGCGCGTACATCGACATCCCGGTGGATCAGGCGCATACGCATGGGAAGCTGGTGACGGCACCCGCCTGGCCCGCGCATCCGGCATGGGTCGCCCAGTTTTTGAAAGTGCTGGGAACTAAGATCGAACTGTAGAGGAAGAGGAGAGACATCATGAGTGCACCGAGACCGTTCGACCGCCGGCAATTCCTCACCGCGCTTGGAATCGCCAGTGCGGCGTTCCCCAGCATTGCCAGGACGGCGCAGAATGAGGGCGCGAAGACCGGGAGCGACGCCGGGGTTGACCATTTGAAGCCGCCGGTGACTCCTTTGGTCTATCCATTTCCGATGAGCGCTGTTCGTCTGAACGAAGGGCCGATGCTCAAAGCGCAGGAAGCGAATCGGGCGGTCTTGCACCGCTTGCCTGCGGACCGGCTGGTGCACAACTTTCTGATCAACGCCGGGCTGCCGTCTTCCGCGGAGCCGCTGGGTGGATGGGAGAAGCCCGATTGCGAGCTGCGCGGGCACTTCACGGGGCACTTTCTTTCGGCCTCCGCGCTGCTGTACGCGGGCACCGGTGATACAGCAGTGAAGCAAAAGGCCGACGAAATGGTGAGCCAGCTTGCGAAGTGCCAACAGGCACTCGGAGCTGGATACTTGAGCGCATTTCCGTTGGAGTTCTTCGATCGTTTGCAGAACGGCAAGAAGGTTTGGGCGCCCTTTTATACCATTCACAAAATCATGGCCGGGCTGCTGGACATGTATCTGCTAACCGGCAACAAACAGGCGCTGGTTGTGCTGGAGGGCATGGCGGACTGGACGGAAAAATGGAGCGGACAGTTTAACTACGCGCACATGCAGCAGATTCTGAATACGGAATTCGGCGGCATGGGCGAAGTGCTGTTGAATCTATACGCGGTCACCGGAGAGAAACGGTATCTCGACACCGCCGACCGATTCAACAAAGCGATCTTCCTGGTTCCGCTGGCGGCGCACCGCGACCAGTTGAAAGGGCTGCATGTCAACACGCACGTGCCGCAGGTGATCGCGGCCTGCCGACGGTACGAGATGACGGGCGATCCGCGTTACCGGCAGATCGGTCTCTTCTTCTACCAGACAGTCACTGAATCACGGCGTTATGCAACGGGCGGCACAAGTAATAACGAAGCTTGGCTGACTGAAGCCGGTCAACTGGCGGCGGAGTGGAGGCAGGCGACCGATACGGCGGAGTGCTGCTGCGTGTACAACATGCTGAAGCTGGCGCGGAATCTCTATGAGTGGTCGGGCGACCCGCGTTACTTCGATTACTACGAGCGCACAATGCTGAATCACCGGCTGGGAACCATCGACCTGGAGACGGGCAACACGATGTATTACCTCTCGCACACGCCGGGCGCCTGGAAGACGTTCTGCTCGGAATACGATTCGTTCTGGTGCTGCACGGGGACCGGCGTGGAGGAGTATTCGAAGCTGAACAACAGCATCTACTTCTTCGACCAGGATGGCCTGTACGTCAATCTGTTTGTCGCATCGGAGCTGACGTGGAAAGACAAAGGGCTCACGATCCGCCAGCAGACACAGTATCCGACGCAAGACCGGACGCTGTTGACGTTCCAGGCGGAGCGCCCGGTGGAGACAACGGTGCGTCTGCGCATCCCGGGGTGGGCTAGCGACAAAGCCACGGCCAGTTTGAACGGCGTGAAACTGGACGCGATGGCGAGTCCGGGAAGCTACCTGGCCATTCGACGTACCTGGAAGACCGGCGACACGCTTGCGCTGGAGCTGCCGATGGGGTTGCATGTGGAATCGATGCCAGATGACTCGACGATCCAAGCTGTGATGTATGGGCCGCTGGTGCTAGTGGCTGACATGGGGAAACGTGAGACCGACTCGAAGAAAGTCTTCGGACCGATGGGTCCTGATATGAAAGGGCTACCGAAGGCCGCGCCGACGGTCAAGAGGATCGGAAGCGGACCGGTGGATTGGGTAGCGCAACCGGATTCGAAGACACTGGCCTTTGAGACCAAGGGGCAAGAGACGAAGACGAAACTGGTGCCGATTAATCAGGTGACGCGGGAGCGGTATTCGATTTATTGGAAGGTGGGGTAGAGCGGGCGAATTAGTGAGTGGATGTTCGGGGGCGACGTCTAGCGCACTGCCGCGACGGCCAGTCCTTCAATGCCTGCGAAATCGCTGTCGCGGCTCACCAGTGTCGCATCCAGAGAGAGTGCCGTCGCTGCTATCCAGAGATCATTTTCATCCAGCGGGAGACTTTGTTGTTGCCGAGTACGCTTGATGGCAGCGTAGAAGTCGCCGCTCGCTCCGGCACAGGTTCGCAACCCAAGAACGCCAGGAACCGGTGTCCCGTCTGTTCCAACTCAGCTCGCCGCTTACTCTCTGGCAGCTTGTTAATACCGTAAAGGATTTCGCCCCGAACGATCGTGCAGGTAACGAGGCGATCACCGCTGTCCAGTCCAGCCATCCAACTCTCGATCCCCGGAGCCGCCCTCATCAAGTCGCTTACGGCGTTTGTGTCCAGCAGGTAAGTCATGCGCGTCTCAGCGGTCGAAGGCACCCTCGTCGCTCACTGGCAACCGCCCAGAAGCAATTGCGGCATCGAGGTCATCCATGGCCGCAGAGCTCGGATGAGGTAGCTGTCGTAGCGCTTGCAAAACAGCTTGGGGCGAACTTGCCGTGTCGAAGAATGAGCCCAGACGCTCCAACGCCACCTGCTCCACGCTCTTCTTCTGCGCAGAGGCGATCACCTCGAGACGGCGCGCAAGATCATCCGGGATCTGAATTGTCAAGTTGGTCATCGGCTCCTCGATTCCATTCTCTCAACACAAGGAGCCGGGCGGGTTAACAACCTGCTGCAGGATTCCATCCTGCCCCACAATTCAGAGAACGTTGAAGCGAATCTCGATGCTCACGCGGGTGGCGACGGGTTTATTGTCTTTGGTGCCGGGGGCGAACTGCCACTGCTTCAGTGCTTGAACCGCTTGCTCGTCCAGGTCTTGTTCAACGCCCTTTTGCACGCGAATCTGGCGCGGTTCTCCTTTTGACGTGACGACGAGTGCGAGAATCACGGAGCCTTCCACGTGCCGGTCGCGAGACTTCTGGGTGAATTCCGGCACGACGCGATGCAGGACCCGGGGCGCCTTGACATCGCCGACGACGTCGTAGACTTCTTCGTCAACAGAATCGTCACTGGATGACTTCGCGCCGCTCTTCTGATCGTCGTGCGACTTGGAGTCTCCACTAGATTGCGCCAGCGCGCCCGACACGCCCAGTAAAACTACGACGAGCAGGGCCGACGTTGAAACTCTTCGAAAGAGCATTTTTATGGAATCGCGCAACTGGAGACTGATGATAGAAACGTTTCGGCTAGTCAGTTGGTTTCTGCCTGACAAGTCTTAAACTTCGCCTCGCGAAAGGATTAAAGCTCGAGTTTGCCCTGGTACACCATGTCTTTGAGTGTGAACTTCTTCCTGATCTCCATCGGGCCCATAGCGATCTGAACTTCGACGTCTTTGTCGGCGAGGGTAATCGCATCGCTCTTCGGGAAAAACAACATCATGACGCGAGAGCCACTCGAGTTGTCCCAAGTGACATTGTCGGGATGAATCGGGTCGTGGCCTTTTCGCTCCAGCACCGAGTTAGCCTTGAGTCTTTCGGCCATCTGGGCTGGATCCCGTTGCGGGCGGTCGCCGGTAGCGCCGGTATCGCCGTCCTGGCTGCCCTGCCGGTTCCAACCACCTGCGCCGCCGCCGGCGGGAAAGCCAGAGACTGCCAGAACATATTGATCCATGGGCTTTGAGAAGTTAGGGGCACCTTCCGCAGACGCTTGTCCGGCAGGCTGTCGTTTCAGAAGGGCAAGGCGAACGGGCGCAGCACTAATCCATTGCAATGTCACGTAGCGGTCCTGCTGAACGCCGCCGGGCTGGCCGCCCATTCCACCTTGACGTCCGCCATATCCGCCACCGCCTCCCATGCCGCCGCCACCACCGTAGCCGCCACCGCCTCCCATGCCACCACCGCCGCCGTAGCCGCCGCCTCCTCCCATGCCGCCACCACCGCCGTAGCCACCACCTCCCATGCGACCTGTGCCACCCGGGTTTCCGGCGCCCATGTTGCTCGGGGAGTTCAGCTTGGCCTGCTTCGTCCAGGGAGAGTCGGTAAGAATAGCGTGCACATCGGAATCGGTCCACTCGCTGGGGTCTTTCTTAGCCCAATCGGAGTACGCCCAAAGTAACGTGCTGCCGAGAACGATGCCGGCTGATATGAAGGAAATCGCGCGCCAGCGCGAGGTTCGATATGGATGAGACTTAATCATAGGCGCGAGCCGTATACCCCAGGTTTGAGTAGAACCTATTTCGAAACAAGTGCGACCTAAGAATTGTTAAAGAGAAGCAACGACTTGAACGCGCCATCTGGTCGATGTGTTGCCGGTTCCGAGCGATTCCAAAAACTGGAAATCCTCCAAAACGCATGACCAGACAGGGGTAATCCAAATGTGCGTTAGGAAAAGAGCGGCAACCGACTTAGAATGGGGGCATCCTAGGCTGGATAGTGAGAGGGTTTCATGCGAAAGCGACTGGTTGTCGTGCTGGCGGCCGGGTCAATGGCTGCACGACTCTGGGCATTCCAGGAGCAAGCTCCCAAAGAGAATCTCGTACAACAGTTGCAGTCCGCGTACGTCCCGACGGTCATGGATGCGACCTGGATGAAAGTTGAGCAGCGAGGCACAATTCTGGTGGTAAAGAAGGACGGCTTGCTGGCTTACACTTCAGGCGGCGTATATGCCAACAAATATGACGAGGGCGTCATCTCGACTGAGGGGAAGACGGCGGCGCTCCGGGGTTTGGGGTCCGCCCTGAGTCCGCTTGGGATGAAAGCGGTGGATGCGAAGCCTTTGGCGGCCGGCGATAAGGTCTACCTGACGAGGACCAGCGTTTTGCCGGATAAAGGAATCATTCTGGAGATCGTAACCTGCGGCGCGTGCGACCCGGCTGCGGTGGATCCGTCGCGTAGGGCCGCGCGGGCAAGCATCCTGTTTCGCATGAACAAGGGCTGGTTGAGTTCGGCGGACCTGAAGCACGTCCAGGCAGTAATTGCAGAAGTCTTGGATTCTCCGGGAGAAGCATCCGCGGGTCCGGCTACGGCGACGGGTCAGGAAGCGCCGGTGCAGCCGGGTGGAGCAGCTCCGGGTAGCGCTCCGTCCCCGGAGGCTACTACGGAAGCGCGCCAGCAGTTTGCTCCGGTCGCCCCACCGCCGCCTCCGCCAGCGGCTACGGTCACTATCGAGATTGGTCAGACCATCGAGCAAGTGACGGCGGCCTTGGGGCAGCCCGAATCGAGCGCTAAACTTCCGAACAATAAGCAGATCAGCGTATTCAAGGACTATAAGATAACGTTTATTAACGGCAAAGTGTCGAATGTTGACTTACGATGACGATTCGCGCTGCACCGTGCCGCATACGGCGAGACAAAGACTACGAACAGACCGACTAAAGAGACGACCGGAGAACCTATGTGTGCTGACCGAATTCGTAAAGCTGCTTCAAACGCAGCGTTGAGCCTGGCGATTAGTGTGTTGGTGTGTTCGTCGGCTGCTGCTTTTGACGAGCCTAAGCCTACGCCCAAGGCGCCACCGAAGGCTGCACCAAAGGCGGCGCCGAAAGCAGCGCCTGCGCCGACTAAATCTGCGCCGACTGGATCCGGGACGGCGACGGGCACCAGCGTACCGAGAACAACGACAGGCACCGGAGTACCCAGTACGAAGATGGCTCCCACCGCGCCTGCAACAAGGCCGCCCTACGCCGGGCCGAACACAAGAGTAGGCACCCCGGGGACTGGTTCGAATACGGCGACGAATAAGAATTACAGTGGCCAGCGCGCGGTACGACCGGGAGAGACGAGCATCACTACTCGCAGCGGGAGTCAAGTCTATCGGGGACGCAGCGGTCAAGTGACGTACGTTCGTGCGAATGGCTACGACATTCACCGCGGGCCGGGAGGCCGAACGACATATGTCCGGCAAGGTCCGGGCGGCGTGACGGTGGTGTCAAATAGCCATGGATACGGCTATGTGCAGCGGCCGTATTACTATCACGGGTCTCAATTCTATTACCGCAGTTACTATGTGGGCGGTGTCGCTTATGGCCGATATTACCGTCCTTATTATTGGGGCGGGGTTCCGCTAGCGGTTTATGCACCGGGCTTTTTCTTCGCACCCGCGTTTTACGGCTGGGCGTATTATCCGTGGGCGGCGCCCGTTCCGTACGCCTGGGGATGGGGCGGAAGCCCCTGGTTTGGGTACTATGGCGGCTGGTTCACGCCGTACCCTGTTTATGCGAGCCCCGTGTTCTGGCTGACGGACTACCTGGTGTCGCAAACGCTGCAGTCCGCCTACCAGCAGCAGCAGGCAGCGGCGATGGCCAATGCACCAGCGAATAACTTTGCCGCTGCCCCGCTGACGCCCGAGGTGAAACAGCAAATCGCCGACGAAGTTCACCGGCAGCTGGCACTGGAGTCGGCTGAGGCGCAGGCAGGCCCACAGGCGGCGCCGGATCCGGGTTCGAGTGGGATTGCCCGGATGTTGAGCGACAACATGCCGCACATCTTCGTTGTATCGGCGGGCCTCACGGTCCAATCGAACGCGGGGGATTGTCCGGTTACGGAAGGGGACGTACTGCAACTGATTCCGGGAGTTCCGCCTGGTTCGCCGACCGCTGCGCTGATTGTACTCGCCACCAAAGGGCAAGACTGCCCCAAGAGCTCGACGGTGACGGTGGGTGTGGCCGATCTGCAGGACATGCAGAATCACATGCGAGAGACGATTGATCAGGGCCTCGGAGCACTACAAAAGGACCAGGGACGGAACGGCCTCCCAGCGGCTCCAGCGGGAGCTACAGCACCGCCGGTTCAAACAGGATTTGCGGCAATCGCGCCGCCACCTGATCCGAATCTCCAGGCCGAACTGAGCCAAGATGCGAGGGACGGAGCTCAGGCGGAAAACCAAGCGCTGGCCGAAGCAGCCAATACAAGTGGGCCGGGACCGAACGTAGGACAAGATCCGGGAGTAGGGGCCGCGGTAGCGCCTCCGCCGGCACCCGCCAATGTGCCCGCCACTCAGACCAAGGAACTCTCGTTGGGGATGACAACGGCGGACGTGGAGGGACTGCTTGGGCAGCCCAAAAGCAAAGCGGTAATCGGGACCAAGAAAATCTATGTATACGACTCTTACAAGATTACGTTCATCGACGATAAGGTGACGGACATCAAGTAAGCCGCAGCAGCAAGTGGAGGCTAATGCCCGTTGCTGGAAACCGGAATCTCGATTTCCACTTCGAGGCCGGGGCCGGCATTACGGGCACGCAATTCGCCCTGGTGGAGGCTAATGGCGCGCTTGGCAATCGCTAGACCGAGGCCGACGCCGCCACTGGCCCGATTGCGATCGGACTCCACGCGGTAAAAAGGCCGGAACAACATGGGCAGCGCTTCGGGCGGAACACCGGGGCCAAAATCCCGCACTGAAATGACCGCTTTGCCGTTATGGCGGCTGACGTTCACGCAGACGGCGCTGCTTTCGGGCGCGAAGCGAATGGCATTGCGCAAGATATTCTCGACGGCGCGCCGCAGGAGCTCGCGATCGCCGAGTATCTGGATGGGCGTGGAGCAATCGAGCTCGAGGTGGCAGCCGCGGGCCTCGGATTCGACCGTCGAATCATCAATCAAATCGCGAACCAGGTGGTCGAGCGAGATTTCCTCTAGGTTTCGGGAGGCCGGGTCGCCTTCAGCGCGTGTCACCTGCAAAAGTTCTGCCACCAGTGAGCTGAGCCGGTTCACTTCCTTCTTGATCCGGTCCATAGCGGCTTCGCGATTCGGGCTGGTGCGAGCGAGTTCCACGGCGAATCCGAGACGGGCCAAGGGCGACCGCAGCTCATGGGAGACATCCTGCAGCAGACGGCGCTCGGCGGTCATGAGGGTCTCGATGCGATCGGCCATTTCGTTGAAGGCTTGCGCCACTTTGCCGAATTCGTCGCGACGGCGGAGATTCACACGGGTTGAGAAATCACCCTGGCCGAACTGCTCAGCGGATTGCTTCAGCTTGCGCAGCGGGGAGACGAGATACAGCGCCAGGAAATAGCTGAAGACGGTGGTTGCCGCGACGATCCAGAGGTAGTAGGGCAGCGCGTTCCACGCGCTATGGTGGCCGGATGCCCCGTGTACGACGAGCGAGTAGTTGTGGTCACTGGTGGGCCACACAAAGACTTCGTTATCGCGGGGCGGCAAGAACGGCGAATAGAAGCGCGGCCGCGGAAGGCGCTGGCGCATCAGGGTGTTGCGGTCGTTGCCGGTTAGCACGTCAATGCCGCGACGGTCTACCAGGATATACTCGCCCGGAACGGAAGTCGTCCAGCGCTGCAGGAAGGCCTGAAGTGCAGGCGCACCGCCGGACTTAAAAGTCGCAGCGGCCTCGTCGGCTTGGAATTGCATCGCGCGCGGAAAGAAGCTGCGGCCGGTGGTATTGGCCCGGTAAACGAACGAGGTGGTGACGACGGTGCCTGCGATGAAGGTCACTAGCGAAGCGGCCAGCCAGATGACGATTTTTACGTAGACGGATCTCATCGATGAGGGGTGAACTGTTTCCAGCTCACTGGACTGCCTCCACGGTCGACGGGGATCCTTCACCGGCTGCAAATAGATAGCCGACACCGCGGATGGTGCGGATCATGGTTTTGCCCCGCTCCAGTTTTCGACGCAAATGACTCACGTGAACATCGAGCGAACGCTCCAAGGGATTGGCCTGACGGTTGTAGAGCAGACGCGCGAGATCGTCGCGGGAGACGGCCTGACCGGCGGAGCGGACGAGGATTTCGAGGATCTCGTATTCGATGGAGGTGACTTCTACGGGAACGCCGTCGCGAAAGACTTCGCGGGTACCCGGATTCATGCGCACGCCATTGGCCTCGAGCGTTTCCGGTTTGAGGGTAGGAATGCGGCCGGAGCGCCGCAGCACGGCTTGAATGCGCGCCAGCAGTTCATCCGGGCTGAAGGGCTTTGCGAGGTAATCGTCGGCGCCGGCATTCAGTCCTTCGATCCGGTCGCCATGTTCCGTGCGGGCGGTCAGCATGATGACGGGCATGGGGCTGCGCCGGCGGATTTGCCGCAACACTGAAAAGCCATCCATTCCCGGCATCATAACGTCCAACAGGATCAAGTCGAAGGTGCCGTTGAGAGCGAGGTTCAGGCCGCGCTCACCGTTATTGGCGAACTGAATATCAATATCGTGCTGCGCGAAAAACTCCACCATGAGGCTGCAGAGTTCGGCGTCATCATCGACCAGGAGAATGGAAAGTCGGGCCATGGTGCTGATTTCAGGTTAGCTGATCTTCGGGGATTGGCCTGCGCCGCTTTTCTTTAGTTTACAAAGATTTACCGCTTTGAAGCGGTGGGAGAGCGGCCCGCACGGGGTGGGATTTCCTACCGCCCGCTGGTTGCCATTCCTTGATATAACAACAGCCTGGACCATGTAGTTAAGACACATCACGAAACTCAATTCTCTCGCCGTTGGAAGCACCACGCGGATGCGGCGCGAAAGAACCGGACAAACCTCCATGCTTGAGTTTTTTCAGAAGTTATTCACGTCAGATTTCATGCCGCACGGGTTCTGTTATAAGTGGCATCCCGAAATCCTGTGGCTTCACTTGTCGTCGGACGCGCTGATCGCTCTCTCGTATTACCTGATACCGATCGGGCTGTTTTATCTGATGTGGAAGCGTCGTGATCTGGCCTACGAATACTATTGGATTGTTCTTCTGTTCAGCATTTTTATCTTTTCGTGCGGCACAACTCACCTCATGCAGATTTGGACGCTATGGCACGGAACATATCGTCTGGAGGGAGTCATTAAAGCGTTGACTGCGATCTCCTCCTTTCTCACGGCGCTCCTTTTTTTGCGAATCGTTCCGCGAGCGCTAAAGCTGCCGAGTGCGGTGCAGCTCAGCGACCTGAACGCGGCGCTCGAAGTACGGGTGAACGAGCGGACCGTCGAATTAGAGGCGGCGAATCTGGCTTTAGAAGGAATGAACGCGACGCTCAAGCGAGCTAACGAAGATCTCAATCGCTTTGCGTATTCCGCCTCACACGACCTGCAAGAGCCCATCCGAATGGTGGCGATCTACACGGAGCTGTTGAAAAAACGAATTGGCCATACGCTCGACGAAAAGGCCCAGCAGTATATGGGCTTTGTCGCAGCGGGCGCCGTTCGAATGGAGGCACTGGTCAAGGGCCTTTTGAACTATGCGCAGATCGGGCACGAACAGCCGAGGGATCTCGAATCCGTGGACGCCAACACTGTTTTCGAAGAAGTGATCACGACCCTGGGGCCACAGATCCAGGCGACAATGGCCGTGATCACCGCGGATCCACTGCCGGTGGTCGCGGTTGCAAGAGTACACCTTGCCCAGTTGTTGCAGAATCTGCTGTCGAATTCGTTGAAATACCGTCATCCGGATCGGCCACCGGCGATCAGCCTGTCTGTTCGCGAAGAAGGCGGATTCTGGCGATTCTGTGTGGAGGATAACGGTATCGGCATCGAGGAGGAGTACCGCGAGTACGTGTTTGGGCTTTTTAGGCGTCTTCACGCCAGTCACCGCTTCGAAGGGTCGGGAATCGGGCTTTCCATCTGCGAACGGGTGGTGGACTTGTATGGTGGGCGGATCTGGGTGGAGTCGACAGAGACGGAAGGAAGCCGCTTCTGTTTCACTTTGCCCAGGGTGTAGCGGTATGCAGCACGACTCCTTCCACACGAATCATGGCTCAGCCTTCAAGTGCTTGCGTTTGCTAATATATGAACGAACCAAGCCCTGATCGCCGAGTCTGGGAGGTCCTAACATGTCCGCTGATGGCGCTCTTTCCCTGTTCCTTGGAACTTGGAAGACCCGGTATACGGATGTGTCGCCCAATGCGCCGATTCCGATCCCGATCGAGGCGACCACCGCGTTTCATCGGGAGGGGAATCTGTTTCGGTACAGTGCCGACACGGTATATCCCAACGGGAACACATCCCTCATTGAGGCGACCTTTCTAGCGGATGGAAAGCCGTACCCGCTCAAGGGCAGTTTAGTCGGGGATTCGGTTAGTTTTCAGCAGACCAACAACGACACTCTGACGGTGACCGTGCAACGGAATGGGGTCTTGTCGGCCACCGTATCGGCCCGGGTTTCAATGGACGGCCACACCCTCTCGAGCCGCTACGTTATTTTTCTGCCGGATGGCCAGTCCGTGACCTATCGAACGGTTGGGGACCGCATGCCGGACTAGGATTTGGGTTTCGAATCCAGAGAGCTAAATTAAAGCGCACGAAGGAGTTGAGCGCGGCATTAACGGGCGGCGCGGCCAATATGTTATTCTCGACAGTGAAGGCAACAGGAGTTCTGCGTTCGTAGGAGTTCCTTCCGTAGAGTTCCCCACCCAAAGCAACCTGGCTTGCTGGTGACGCAGGAAGTTTTTTCTGCATCCCGCAGCTTGCGCGCCGAGGCCTTTTGTTGGTGTTTCTTGGTTTAGGTTTGAGTAGCTGGACAGGTGGGTGAGTGGTTAAAGCCAACAGACTGTAAATCTGTCAGCCCTTGCGGCTTACGAAGGTTCGAATCCTTCCCTGTCCACCATCACGACAGGCCGTTGTAGCTCAGTTGGTAGAGCACTTCCTTGGTAAGGAAGAGGTCACCGGTTCGATCCCGGTCAACGGCTCCAGATTCTTGCGAAGTAACAGCCCGGCGGGTAAGGGTGATTTTGCCGAGCCGGGTGTTTTGAACGGCAGTGAGCGGGAGACGACTGTCAGGCCGATTTCATTGTCAGGTGAATCAGAGGACTCGAAAAAGAAGGTAGACGATGGCGAAAGAGAAATTTGATCGCAGCAAGCCGCACATAAACATCGGGACGATCGGACACATCGATCACGGGAAGACGACGTTGACGGCGGCCATAACGAAGACGCTGGCCAAGCACAATCCGAAGGTGAAGTTCCGGAGCTTCGATTCGATCGACAACGCGCCGGAAGAGAAGGCGCGCGGGATCACAATTGCGGTGGCGCACGTGGAGTATGAGACGGCGCACCGTCACTACGCGCACGTGGACTGCCCGGGCCACGCCGACTACATCAAGAACATGATCACCGGCGCCGCGCAGATGGACGGCGCGATTCTGGTGGTGGCGGCGACCGACGGGCCGATGCCGCAGACGCGTGAGCACATTCTGCTGGCGCGCCAGGTGGGTGTGCCGTACATCGTGGTGGCTTTGAACAAGGTCGACATGGTGGACGATCCGGAGCTGCTCGAGCTGGTCGAACTGGAAGTGCGCGAGCTGCTGAAGAGCTATCAATTCCCGGGCGACGATTTGCCGGTGGTGAAGGTGAGCGCGCTGGGCGCGTTGAACGGCGAGCCGCAGTGGGAGAAGACGGTCGATGAGCTGATGGAGCAGGTCGACAAGTACATTCCGATGCCGGAGCGCATCATCGACAAGCCGTTCATCATGCCGATTGAGGACATTTTCTCGATCCAGGGGCGCGGCACGGTGGTGACGGGTCGGATTGAGAAGGGCATCTGCAAGGTCGGCGAGGAAATGGAGATCGTCGGATTCCAGGAAACGCGGAAGACGGTCGTCACCGGCGTTGAGATGTTCAAGAAGCTGCTGGACGAGGGCCGGGCGGGCGACAACGTGGGCCTGCTGCTGCGCGGCATTGAAAAGAACGATGTCGAGCGCGGGCAGGTGATTGCGAAGCCGGGCTCGATCAAGCCGCACAAGAAGTTCAAGGGTGAAGTGTACGTATTGTCGAAGGAAGAAGGGGGACGGCACACACCGTTCTTCAAGGGCTATCGGCCGCAGTTCTACTTCCGGACGACGGACGTGACGGGCGTAGCGCAATTGCCGGAAGGCATGGAGATGGTGATGCCGGGCGACAACGTGCAGCTGGAAGTGGAGCTGATCACGCCGATCGCCATGGACAAGGGGCTGCGTTTCGCGATTCGTGAAGGCGGCCGCACGGTGGGCGCCGGCACGGTTTCGGAGATTTTGGAATAGCGCATTCGCCCGAATGTATTCAAACCAGGGCGAGGCTTAGTCCTCGCCCGATGGTGAGTTTGGTTTAGTTACGCAAGATTAGTCAGGAAGTAAAGGAACGCCGTTATGCCGCGCGAGATTATCCAGTTTCAGTGCCAAGAGTGCAAGAACCGGAACTATAGCAACACGAAGAATAAGAAGACCACCACAGAGCGGATCGAGTTGAAGAAGTTCTGCCCATACTGCCGAAAGCACCAGCCGCACCGCGAAACGAAGTAGTTTGGTAGGCTGAGATAGTTGGAGACGTAGGGGCATAGGTTTAACGGCTAGACCAGCGGTCTCCAAAACCGCGAGTGGGGGTTCGAATCCCTCTGCCCCTGCCAGACTTCCCGCCTTTTTGCTTCCTGGACGCAGTCGTGGCGAGGTTTGGTGACGCCTACCGGCCGAAGGCACACCGGTGCAGGGCGTGCCGTTGATATTGGCGTGTTCAGTTAGAGGTTAAGGAAAATGGAATTAGCGAAGTGGCCGCTGGCCACAAAGAGTTACGTGGAAGAGCTCCAGGCTGAGATGCGCCGGGTGACTTGGCCCAGTTGGCCCCAGGTGCGAGCCACCACGGCTGTCGTGATCGCCGCCGTCTTTTTGTTTGCGGCCTATTTTGCCGTCGTGAACTATATCGTGAACGCGGGAATTACCAGGGTGATCGACTACTTCGTGAAGTAAGCCGGTTACAAATGGACAGGATTGAGGCAATGGCAGAGGAAGAACTAGAACACGCAGAAGAAGAAACGGCTGAGCCGACTGTGCCGGCTGAGTCGTCCGCGGACCACGAAGAATCCGCTTCTGCCGGCTCCGAGCATGCCGAAACGGAAGTGCCCGCCGAAGAGGGGACACACGCTGAGGAGGAGCCCGCTGCGGCGCCTCAGCCGGTGACACCCGCCGGTCCTGAAAAGCACTGGTACATCATCCATGCTTACTCCGGCTTTGAGCAAAAGGTGGCGGAGTCGCTGCGCACACGCGCCCAGGCATTTGGTTTTGCCGATCGCATTGGACAGCTGCTAATCCCCACCGAAGAAGTGATTGAGCTTCGCAACGGTAAGAAAGTCACCAGCAAGCGTATGCTGTACCCGGGCTATGTGCTGGTGGAGATGGAAATGGATGACGAACTCTGGCACGCGGTGAAGTCCACTCCGCGGGTGACGGGGTTTGTCGGCGGTGGCACGAAGCCCGTGCCGTTGACGGCAGATGAAGTGAACTCGGTTTTGTTCCGGCAGGCTACCAGCGCCGACAGGCCGCGTCCAAAGCTCAAATTCGAAAAGAACGAAACCGTGAAGATTATCGACGGGCCGTTCACGAACTTTTCCGGCAAGGTGGACGAGGTCAACAGCGATCGCAATACGTTGCGCGTGATGGTGACTATTTTCGGCCGCTCAACACCGGTGGAACTGGATTTCTTGCAGGTAGAAAAGATATAAGGAAGGCCGCTCGGGGGGAACTCGCGAGGGCCGCAATCAGGTAAAGAACATGGCGAAGAAAGTTACTGGTCAGGTTAAGCTGCAAATCCCGGCGGGGAAGGCCACGCCGGCGCCTCCCGTTGGCACCGCGCTCGGTCCGCAGGGCGTCAACATCATGGAATTCTGCAAGGCCTTCAATGCGAAGACCTCGGCGAAGGATCAGGAAGGGTTGATCATCCCGGTGGTGATCACCATCTACTCGGATCGTTCTTTCACGTTCATCACCAAGACACCGCCGGTGGCGATTCTGGTGAAGCGGGCCGTGAATCTGGCTAAGGGGTCGGCCGAGCCGAATAAGAACAAAGTCGGCAAGATCACGCTGAAGCAGGTCGAAGAGATCGCCAAGCTGAAGATGCCGGACCTGAACTGCTTCACGGTGGAAGCGGCCATGGCGCAAGTGAAGGGCGCTTGCCGCAGCATGGGTGTGGACGTCGTTTAGCTGAGAAATCCGTTCGTGAATTAACAAGCGGGCTGGCGCCATGTGTGCCGGCCCGCTTTTGTTGTTCTTACGACGCGTCGTAGGCGAGCTTGCATGCGCAGCAGGTGGGCTGATGTCGGAGCCGAATGCCTCACACGATCTCGACCTTCTCCGCTACCGCTGCCCGTTTCAACACCCCGTCCGCAGTAGCGAGTGCAATGCCGTGACGCATCGCCAATTCGAGGTAAGCAGCGTCATAGGCCGTCAGCCCATTCTTCCTGCAAAGAAACTGCGTCCTGGCAAACACAGTGTCAGCAGCCGGGGCATCGATTTCAGTTGGCAGCTGTCCCAGGTCTTTGATGAACTCCTGAGTCAATTCGGGTGTCAAGCGTTTTCGCCTCTCGCCCATCAAGAGTGCGTTAAGAACCTCATGGAGCCAGAAGGCCGGAACGGTAGGTCGGTCACCCAAGGCAATTCTCTCGGAAGTTTCCTCGGCCCTTTGCGCCTCTTCGTCCGGGAAACACCATGTCAAAACGATCGAAGCGTCCAGGACAAAGGGCATCACGGTCTGCTCTCATCGAGCAGGTCCTGGACGGTCATGCCGCCTAGCGACAGACCATGACGTTTGCCAAAGGCTCCCAATCGCCTCGCGGCGGCCGCAACGCACTCATCCGGCGTGTGCGCACCGTTGCCGTGAATTTGCTCCATCAAAACTTGCTCAGCGAAGGTCTCAAGCGGCAGACCGCTGGCTTTTGTCCGTAACGCAGGTACGTCCTCATCAGGGATATGCACGGTGAGGGTCATAGATTCTCACTTCAGATTAGCGCGTCGGGCGTCGGCTCGTCCCGGCATTTCAGATCAGACCGAAAGCGTCCGCACTCCGCATTCTCATAAAGTCGCCTGCGACGTTCTCGGCTTAAAGAACGAACGCGGGACGATGTTGTGCCAACGAACTCGGCGAACAGGTCTTCATCTTTTTGAGTCGCATTCCCAACCACTTCCGTAGTTAGCTGGTGAAGGCAGAGAACGGAAGGATACGAGGACCTTGGTGGCGGATGTTCTGACAGGTTCGGTGGCGGCAACAGGCGAGCAGGCTTTGCCGGCTTTCCCCGACGTGGTCGACTCCAGCAAATCGATGGTTTTCAGCATTGCCTGGCACTTCCTGCGGGACCGGTCGCTGGCCGAGGAACTGGCGCAGGACGTGTTTCTGGAGTTGCATCGGAACTGGCGGTCGATGAAGTCCGCCGACCACATTGTGTTCTGGCTACGGAAGGTGACCAGCCACCGGGCGATCGACGTGCTTCGGAGCCGCAAGGCAAAGCCGGAGACTAGCCTGGAGGAGACCGCCGAGCCGACCGCGCTCGAACGGGTACACGATTCGATGCTGGCCTCGTACCTGGAGCGGATGGTGGCGTCGCTGCCGGAGAAGCAGCGGGTGGCAATTGTGCTGCGCTACCAGGAGGGAATGGAGCCGGAAGAGATTGCGAGGGTGCTGGACATGAACGTCAGTACAGTGAAAACCAACTTGGCACGCGGATTGGAATTACTGCGAGCCAAGACGGCTAACCGGTTGAAGAGAGAAGAGCCCGAATCACATGACACCGTTTGAAGAACAACTCAAGCAGGCGCTGGCGAGGCAGGAGCCCTCGGCCGATTTCACGAGCCGGGTGCTGGCGGAAGCGGCGCGTCAAGAACACCAGAAGGAGGCACGCGGATGGCGGACCTGGTTTCGCAAGGGCTGGTTTCAGGCGCCGTTGATGCAGGCGTGGCGATTGGCTCCGGTTATGGCTGCGTTCCTGGTGGTGAGCGGAGTGGTGGCTTATCGCGAGCATCAGCGGGAAGTGCAGGGCCAGGCTGCCAAGCAGCAACTGTTGCAGGCGCTGCGGATTGCCGGCACCAAGCTTCATCACACCCAATTGCGGGTTGTGGCGATGGAGACAGACGGGACTGAGTGGCCGCCGCAATAGGCTAAGCGAAGAATCAAGAGGAGATGGCTATGAGACGAGTGTGGCTGGGGTTGATGGTGGCGGGAATTCTGAGTATTCCGGTCCGGGCGCGCGAAGACGTGAAGCTGCCTGTGAATCTGGACAAACTGGCGGAACGAGCCAGCGAGTCGGTGGATGTGACGCTGGATGAGTCGATGTTGCAACTGGCCAGCAAATTCCTCTCGAAGGACGATCCGGACGAAGTGCAAGTGAAGAAGCTTGTCGGAAAGCTGAAAGGCGTGTATGTCCGCAGCTTTGAATTCGATAAAGAAGGGCAGTATTCAATGGCCGATGTGGAGGCGATCCGGGTGCAATTAAAGTCGCCGCAGTGGACGCGCATTGTCGGTGTGAAGTCGGTGAAGGGCGATAACTCGGAGATCTATATACATCGGAATGGCGACCAGATCGCCGGGCTGGTGGTGATCGCGACCGAGCCGAGGGAGCTGACGATTGTGCATATTGACGGGCAGATCAATCCCGAGGAACTGAGCGAACTGGGCGGCCACATGGGGATTCCGGAGATGGGAAAGTCGAAGACCAAGTCCAAAACCACCGCGACTTCGACTGACAGCAAGTCGAAGTCTACGGATAAGGAAGAAGAGGAGAAGTAGCTATGCCTCGCTTTTCGGCAAGCTTCTTGGGCGAGTCGGTGCCGCGGGGCACTACCGCCGCGGTTGGCGCCCTGCTGGTCGGCTTGTTCCTGCCCGCGGTACTCCAGGCGGGTGAATTCGACTGGATGGTGCGCGAGTTCTCGCGACAAACCGGCATGAAGCCGATGCATATTCCATTCTTTGGGTTGGCCAAGGCTGTGGTTGCCGTGGGCCATCCGGCCGGAACGAGCGAGCTGAACCTTGCCGTTTTCGAGAATGCGGATGTGGATGCTGCGCGCTTTAGCCGGATCACCGATGACGCAGTGGGATCCAGTTGGAAGCCGATGGTCCGGGTGCGCTCGAAATCCGGTGAATCGACGAACATCTACGCGCGACCCAGCGGGAAAGAAATGCGCGTGTTGATCGCGACACTCGACCGCAGCGATGCGACCTTCGTGGAAGTGCGGGTTAAGCCCGAGGCGCTGATGCGGTTTGTGGACGAGCACAAGGACGGCCACGGTCACTGGAACTGAGTTCTCAGTCAGACCGATCAAAGTCGAACACAGTTGAAGGCACTGCCAAAGAAGGTAAAAAAACGCTCCCTGACGGTCGCGGCTCGCATCCGGTCCGCCTGCTCACGCGCGCGGTTCTGTGCTAGTGGGTTGGCGTTTCCCGGCCGCGTCTATAGCCTCTGTCAGGCAGTTCGTCATTAGCCGTCAGGCCGCATTCTCCGGCGCTGACTGGATTACATGGAACAGGTCGGGCACTGCGAGCTTTTGACGAGGGACTTGCAGTTCCGGCATAGGACGGCCCTGGAAGAGCTTGCGGCACGGGATGGCCGTCAAGCGGGCCCAGACGCCGGCGCGCCTGTTGCGGGCGCTGTCGGTAGAGATACCCGTGCTTGCGTACATCTGGCGGTATAGTTTCGAGGCAAAGACGAAGGCCAGGCGCGCTCGAAGATTCGGTGTACAACGCGAACGCTTCCAGATGGACGCGAAGTCATAGAAACGGTCCCACACTCCCTGCGTCAGCGTTCGCAATTCTTCGGAACTCAGGCTGGGATGCGGCATGAACATCTTCGGCCGCTTCCAATAGGGAATGAGCCAGTAACGCGTCAAGGGAATTCCTTCCACCTTGGGCGGATCCTCGCCTTGCGCCTTTTCCCACTTCTCGAAGTCGACCGTGCCAGGGAACGGCGTCAGCATGACGAACTGGGCGAAGGTGAGGCCGGCTTTTTGTGCCAGGTCGTGAGTGGCGTCAAAGGTGTCGGGTCGATCGGTGGGGAGTCCGAAGATGAACGAACCAAGCACGTGCACGCCGTGGTCGGCGAAGATGCGGAGCCGCTTGATCAAATTCTCACCTGACAGATTGAAATCCTTGTAGACCGACTTCAGGCCTTCGGCGGTGACCGCCTCCACACCCACCAGCGCACCCTTGATGTGAGCTTTCTTCATCGCGTCGAGAAATGACGTATCTTCGGCGGCCTCCATCGTGATCTGGGTGAAGAAATGCATGTCGCGGGGCATTTCCGATAACCGTTCCATGAGCTCGAAGCGTTCCTTGCGCATCGCTTTTAGCTGATCGACGCGGGGCTGGTTCTTCTGCTGCTCGGCAAGCCGAATGTCCGTCAACGTGACGGGATAGAAATTATCATCCGCCAAGGCGACGAAGCGGAAGCCGCGGCGGCGCAGCTCAACGATCTCCTCGATGACGCTTTCGACCCCTCGCTGGCGGGGACGCTGTCCATCTGTGCGCCATACGGAACAAAACGAGCAATGCTTGGCGCATCCACGTACGGTCTGGACGGATGCCCACATATAGCTGTCAGGTGGAAGAAGGTCCCAGCGGGCTTGCTTAAACTCCTCAGGCGGCACTTTGCCACCGTTGTAAATTCGTTCTGGCTTGCCGGCGGCGCAGTCAGCGAGCACGCGGTTCCAAATCAGGTCGCCATCACCCTTGACCACTGCGTGGGCTCCGCCATACACAAACGGTTCTTCCGGATAGAGGGTAGGATGGATTCCTCCGAACACCACCCAAGCACCCCGCTCCCGCACGGCGCGGCCCACCTCGTATCCACGCAAGGCGTTGTCAGTGTGGATGCCGATACCGACCACGTCGCCTGGCTGGACGCTCTCGTAGTCGAGGTGCTCCAGAGTTTCATCGCAGATTTTAGGATCGCCGAACGACTTGGAGGTTGCGCCAGCCAGGACGTACAGCCACCGGGGGGTAATGACGGCCGTTCCGAAGGAGGTATCGCTTGGATTAATTAGGTGGATGCTCATGTAGGCTCATAGAACTGGCGTCCCAGTGTATCGCATAATCCTAGCGTTTTCCCTAGGGCCATGGTCCAGGATGGGCGAATTGCGTCGCGGAGGTAAGTTGCTGGACAAGGCCGCCCGGTTGCTGGGATTAACATCGAACTAGCGCCGAGGAGCGTATTCAAGTGACGAGACAAGTTCTTCTGGTGGCGACCGTGGTCTGGGGTGCACTAGGGGTGTCGACATTAGCCGCGCAAGAAGGGACGGATTCGGCGCCCGCGACATCGAACGTGCGCGGCGCACAGAGTCCGAGGGTCTATCCCGACGGGAGTGTGATGTTCACATTGAAGGCGCCCGACGCGACAAGTGTTCAGGTGGCGGGCGGTGACGGGCTTGGCAAGGGCCCCTTCCCGATGACGAAAGGCGCTGACGGCATTTGGAGTGTGAAGACGCCGCCGGCAGTGCCGGGCTTCCATTACTATTGGTTCGTTCTAAATGGCGTCCCGGTGAACGACGCCGGAAGCGAGACCTACTTCGGATACGGCAAGGAGACCAGCGGCGTCGAAATTCCGGAGGCCGGCGTCACGTTCTACGATCCCAAGGATGTCCCGCATGGGGAGGTTCGCTTGAAGTGGTACTTCTCAAAAGTCACCGGCGAGTGGCGGCGGGCGATGGTTTATACGCCGCCGGGCTATGACAACGCGACGGCAAGATATCCGGTCTTGATTCTTCAGCACGGCTCCGGCGAGAACGAAACGGGATGGACGAAGCAAGGCCGTGCGAATTTCATCCTTGATAATTTGATCGCCGAAGGGAAGGCCAAGCCCATGCTGGTGGTGATGGACTTGGGGTATGCGACGAAAGCAGGAACCCAGCCGGTTGTGGCGGGGCCCGGATCGCCGCCGAGGAACTTCCAGGTAGCTTTCAGCGCATTTGAAGATGTGGTGATCCAGGATCTGATACCAACCATCGACGCATCTTACCGGACGATTCCCGACAAAGAGCACAGGGCCATGGCGGGCCTTTCTATGGGCGGAATGCAGACGCTCTTCATTGCGCTTCATCACTTGGACAGGTTTGCCTACATTGGGTCTTTCAGCGGCCCGATGATCGCCGGCATCAACACCGGAAGCCAGCCCGCCGGAGGCGGCCAAGCAGCTCACTTCGACACGAAGACCGCTTACGATGGCGCGTTTGCCGATCCGGCTGTGTTTAACAAAAAGGTGAAGCTGCTGTGGATTGGAGTGGGGAGTGCGGAGGGGCGGCTCCACGACGGCATCAAGGATGCGGCCGACGCGTTGAAGACAGCGGGCGTGGACGTGGTTTTCTACGAATCGCCGGGAACGGCGCACGAATGGCAGACTTGGCGCCGGGATCTGCGCGACTTTGTGCCGCGGCTATTTCGATGATTATGCTGAATTCCAGAACACCGAGAACCACAGCCTAAAGACTGTGCCACGAGTTGAGAGGAGCCTATAGAGCTCCGAGTCTGAATAGAATGTTTCGAGGAGGCTCGAAGTATGCCGCTCGAGATTGAGAATCTAGTCGAAACCACGAGGGACGTAAAAAGCAAGCTGCGTGACGAGTTGCCGAACTACGGGCAAGTCTTTCGTGAGCTTGAGGCCGACATGCGACGCCAGGTGGCCGCGATTGTCGCGGATCGCGAAGCCGGGCGGCCCGTGGTGCCAGTGCTGCCCTACACCGATGTCGAGGCGGGAACCGTATCGCCTGAGGCGATTGGGCAAATTAAAGCGCGCGGTTGTTGCGTGATACGGGGTGTTTTCGAACAAGCGCAGGCGCGCGCCTGGGATAACGAAATTGCTGCCTACGTCGAAGACAACCGTTTGGATGAGCGTCTGGCGCATGCAGCGGAAGATAAATATTTTGGCTCGCTCGACGCCGGCAAACCGCAGATCTACGGCATCTACTGGTCAAGACCGCAAGTGGAAGCACGCCAATCGGAATCGCTGACCCGCGCCCGGACCTTTATGAACCGGCTGTGGCGCTCGGAGAGTGAGGGCCGCCGGCACTTCGACCCGGAGCAAGTGCCCGTTTACGCGGACCGAATTCGCCGCCGGCCGCCTGGATCGGCGTCGCTCGGCTTGTCGCCGCACGTGGACGGGGGATCGGTGGAGCGATGGCTGGACGAGAATTTCCGCAAAGTCTACCGGCACGTATTTGCGGGCGACTGGCATCAGTACGATCCGTTCGACGCGGCGTGGCGGCCGGACGCCCGGGAGATTCCCTCGCCCGCCGTTTGCTCGATGTTCCGAACATTCCAAGGGTGGACTGCGCTGACACAGCAGGGGCAGGGCGACGGAACACTGCAACTGATTCCCATTGCCAACGCGATGGCCTATCTGCTGCTGCGAGCGCTGCAGGACGACGTTCCCTCCGACAACCTGTGCGGCGCAGAGCCCGGACGTGCCCTGTCGATCAAGCCGGAGTGGCACGGATTCTTATTGGAGGCGCTTTCTTCGATTCCGCTGATGCATCCGGGAGATGCCGTGTTCTGGCACTCCGATGTTGTTCACGCCGTTGAGAACGAGCATCGCGGCAAAGGCTACAGCAACGTGATGTACATTGGCTCAACACCGGGGTGCGCCAAGAACACGGCTTACCTCGCGCGGCAATTGCCGACCTTCCTCAAAGGCGAAACGCCTCCCGATTTCGCTGCCGACAACTTCGAGGTGGATTTCAAGGGCCGCGGAACCGAGGCTGATTTGACGCCGCTCGGCCGCAGCCAATTGGGTTTGGCGCCGTTGGGCTAGCTACCTGCCGGCATTGTAAGTAGGACCAAATTGTGAGTGGCCGAGCCGATGCAGGCGATGGAGTGCTTTCCTTTGCCGTTGAGATCGACGATGGAGCAGCTGGCGGCTGACACGCCGCCTTGGTCGAGGATCTGGCGGTTCCACTTCGTGCCATCCCAGGCATACAGGTAAACGCCATAGGGCTTGCCCCGGAACCCAGCTACGATTTCATCGCAGCCGTCGCCATCCAGGTCGGCGGTCTGGATGGTGTGGGCATCTAGCAGGGTATCGTCAATCACCTGCCGCTGCCACGAAGTTCCGGTAGTGCGGTATACGGCCACTTCATTCCCGTGCCAAGGTTCAATGGCCGCTACGAAGGGTTGGCTGCCGCAATGGCCTACGGTGATATCGCTGCTGCCGCTCTTGGGCCACGGCAGCGGGCTGCCTGCGCCGATCTCGGTCCGCGACCACTTGCCATCCTGGCCGAACCGGTAGAGATGAATACCGAGAAAGCTGCCGATTAGAATGGCATCGCGCCCATTGTGATCCCAGTCGGTAACGAAGATGCCGTGCAGAATACCTTCCTCCTGGTCGCCGATCACCTGGCGTTTCCAAATGCCGGGGCGATAGTAGGCAAGCGGGACGTGTCCACGGTAGTCCGGGCCATACGCGTTCGGGCCCGCCAGGGGAGCGTTGACCAGGACCTTGTTACCGGTGCCGTCGATATCGGCCCAGCGCAAACGATGGGAGGTGGGAAGCCGGTCGATTTCGGTTGCCTTCCAGGGTTTGCGTGGGTCGCCATTCGGAGTCAGCACCGAAACGATGCCCTGGCTGTCTTTGGGTTCGGTGGCGAATTCGTACGCCACGGCGATGGTTGGGATGGACTGCAGACTCCGCGCCCAGCACGCGGCGTTGATCATGTGCGGGAGATTGGTGGCCAGGACATGCCGCTCCCAGGTAGGGTTTTCGAACCACACCAGATCGGGCATGCCGCTCGCTAGGGCGATGAGGTCCGGGCGCCCGTCCCCGTTTACATCACAAGGGATCACTTGGTAGCCGCCGGTAAGGTTATCGGCGATGGTCGTTTTCTCAAAATGCATGGGCTGCGCCCCGAGAAGGGCCATTAGGAGGACGCCGAAGACACGCATGACAGCCACAAGAATATCCAATGGAGACCGGATGTCACATAATGCATGGAAAGTGTGTCTAAGGATACACACTCAGTTTGGGTTTGGGCCCCGAGAAAGTCCCGCACAACCATGACGCGAAGCAACACGGTCTATCTCGAAAAGCGGGGATGCGTCGCCGAAATGGTGATGAACCGGCCGGAGGTACTGAATGCCAAGAACTGGCAGATGGCCGACGACTTCCATGCGGTTCTCGATGAATTAGAGGCGTCGTCTGAGTTGCGTGTGGTGGTCGTCACGGGCAAAGGCGGTTCGTTCTCAACCGGCATTGACATGAACGCCTTGTCGGCGGGCGAATTGAAGATCGACTGGTTTCGCCGTTTCGACGAAGCGGTGCGCCGGCTGGAGCAACTGGATGCTTTGACAATCGCGAAAATTCGGGGCTTTGCGGTGGGCGGCGGTCTGCTGGTCGCTCTGGGTTGCGACCTTCGGATCGCTGCTACGGATGCGCTCTTCGGATTGCCGTCTGTACTCGAAGCGATCATTCCCGGCATGGGCATCTACCGGCTGCCACGGTTCATCGGTTTAGGCCGCGCCCGGCGCATGGTTTTGACAGGCGAGTTGATTCCGGCGAACGAAGCGCTGGCGATCGGGCTGGTGGACTGGGTGGTGCCGGCAGAAAAGCTGGATGAAACCACGGACTCCATCATCGTGAAGACGATGAAGGGCAGCGCGACGGCTCGGAGCTTTTCGAAGAAGCTGATGAACGGGTCGTTTGAATCGGATTTCGATGAGGCGCTGAACAAGTATCTGGAATACCAGGAGCGCACGTTGCTTTCGGAGGATCACAAACGAGCGATGGCAGAATATCGCAGCCGGAAGAAGTGAAGGCATGGTGTCCGCTCGAGCTAATCCGCTCGAAGCGACTTGACCGGATCGATCTGAGCGGCGCGCCAAGCGGGAACGGCCGTGGCCGCTGCGACTACGAATAGCAGGAGCACCGTTACCGCGACAAATGTCAGCGGATCGGTTGCGCCCACTCCATACAGCTGGCTCGCCAGGAATCGAGTCGACAGAAGCGCGGCAACCAGGCCGCCGCCGATTCCGCAGACAGCAACCCGCAGACCCTGTCCCAGAATCATTGAGACGATGCGCTTCCGCGTCGCTCCGATGGCGATGCGCAGACCAATCTCGTAGGTTCGCTGTGTCACCCAATACGACACCAGGCCGTAGATTCCTACCACTGCCAGCAAGATGGCAGCAGCGGCAAAGGCAATGAAGACATGAATGGTAGATCGAAAGTCGCCGATGGAGGCGGACATCAGGTCGCTCAAAGCCTTTACGTCCTCGACCGGCGCGTTAGGGGCTTGATCCTTAGCAAGCTTCCGAAGCTCGCTGCGAAGGCGAGCGGAGTCGGACGAGGTCTTGATGAATAGATCCATGGCCGCCGGAATCTGTTTATCGGCCTGAACCGACTGGGCGTAAGGCATATAGAGCGCACCGCCCATCCATGCCGGCAGGCTTTCGGCCAGGCTGTACTGCCGGACATCGCCCACCATGCCAACCACCGTCCTCCATTGCGTTTCAAAGGCGGGCTTGATGTGCTTGCCGATGGGATTTTCGCCCGGCCAGAAGCGCCGCGCCGTGGCCGGCGTGATCAACAAAACGGCGGGAGAGCTCACGCTATCGGCGCCGGTGAATTCCCTGCCGGCCAGCAACGGAATGCCCATGAGACGGAGATAGTCCTGGCTGACCGCACCGGCCCACATCATGGGCGCCGGAAAGTCGACAGACTTGGGGTGTCCCTCGACGTCAACCGGAATCATGGGCAGGGAGGGATCGAGTGGAACCGTATTAGCTATGGCGGCCGCCTCGACACCGTAGAGATTTCGCGAGGTCTGCAAGATGCGATCGTAGAGTGCGATGCAGGAAGGCCGCTGATTACAGGACGATTCGTTCGGACTGATTTTGACGGTCACGACATGGGTTGGGTCGAAGCCCGGGTTACCTTCCGACAGGCTATACAGGCTCTTCATCAATAGACCGGCGCTGAGCAGCAGTAGAAGCGTCAGAGCCACTTCTCCGGCGATCAACCAGCTTCTGAGAGAGCTCCATTGCGTGGTGGTAGAGCGCTGGCCGCCGGTTTTCATTGCACTGGCAAGATCGACGTGAGACGCACTCACCGCCGGAGCGATGCCAAATGCCACGCCGGTTACCAGCGCCAGCGCAGCGGCGAACGCGGCGACGTCCCAATCGACGGTTGCTTGCATCAGGCCCGGCGTTCCCGCCGGAAGCAGCGATTTGAAAATGGAAAGTGCGGCGCTGCCGAGCAGCAATCCGAACCCGCTGCCTAGCAGTGCCAGCAGGATGCTCTCCGTTAGGAGCTGGCGGACAATGCGCAGGCGCCCGGCTCCCAGCGCAAAGCGCAAAGCAATCTCTTTCCGCCGCGTGGTGGCCCGCGACAGCAGCAGGTTCGCGACGTTTGCGCAGGCGATCAACAGAACAACCCCAACCGACGAAAGCAGAATGATCAGCCGGTCGCGCACGTCGCCGGTGAGGTCCTGCTGCAGTGGGATCGCGGTTGCATTGGCGTTCCAATCGCGCGCCATGGGAAAGGGAAACATGCGCCGAACCTGCGTAACCAGGGGTGCGATCTCACCGCGGGCCTGCATAGTGGAGGCCCCGGGACGGAGGCGGGCGATCAATGGAACGAACTCGCCGCCCCAATACTCCTCCATGTTCGAAGGGTCGAGGCGAGCCGGAATCCAGAGTTGTGTTGTCGAGGCCGGGTAACTGAAAGCGGCCGGCATCACTCCGACGATTTGCCGGTTGACGCCGTTCAGCCGGACCGTGCGCCCGACGACCTGCGGATCAGAACCAAACTTCACTTTCCATAGAGCGTCGCTCAGGATGACAACTCCATCGCGGCCGGGCGAGTTCTCTCCGGCTTCGAACCTGCGTCCCCGCTGGACGGATACTCCCAGGACGTCGAACAAGTTTGGGGACGTGACGCTGCCCGTTACGCGAACTGGTTCGCCTTCACCAGTGAGTGTGAACTCCGATCCGGGGCTGGCTGAGGCGACTTCCATGCTGCGGCTGTTTTGTTGGAAAACGGGCAGTGCTGCGCGAGGGTAGATGCCGGTGATGCGGATGAGATTGCCCGGGTTCGCGTAGGGAAGAGGCCGAATCAGCAAGGTGTTGACCAGCGTAAACATGGCCACGTTGCCGCCCAGGCCGAGCGCGAGTGAGACGATGGCGATTGACGTAAAGCCGGGCGCCTTGCGTAATATGCGAACGGCATAGCGAATGTCCTGCCATAAACGCTCAAGTCGCAGGAAGCTCCACATATCTCTACTTTCCTCCCTTGCCATGGTTTCATTGCCCATCTGCCGGCGGGCCAGGTCAGAAGCTTCGGCGCTAGTCGAAACAGATCGCCGGTACTCGCGTTCTTGCAAGGAACGATGAAACGAAATCTCCTCGGCGAGATCGAGCTCGAGTTGCTCGCGCCGCGACCGGAACACCAGCCTATTCCAAGTGCGGGAGAGCCATGTCCGCCAGCGCCCAGTCATACCATTTGCAGCACTTTTTGAATGGCAACGATAACGCGCTCGAACTCCTCGCGTTCCAATTGCAGTTGCTTGTGGCCGGCAGCGGTGAGGGTGTAATAACGGGCCCGGCGATTGTTTTCCGAGGCGCCCCATTCGGCCTTGACCCAGCCGTTGAGCAGGAGCCGTTGAAGTGAGGGATATAGAGAGCTCTCGCCTACCTGCAAAACGTTGTCAGAAACCTGCTTCAATCGTTGGGCAATACCGTAACCGTGCATCGGGCCCGCAAGCAGGGCTCGTAGAATCAGCAGGTCGAGGGTACCCGGCAACAGTTCAGACGGCCTTGAGTTTGTTCCCATCGTCTATCGATGGAAGTATCACCCAATTTGGACGATTTTGTCAAGAAGCTGGTTCGATTCGGATGGGGAAGCAAGTGTGAGCGGACGACGGGAGTTGCTTGTTTTCAGGGGATTATCGAAATCGCAATGGCTTGTAAGCAGCCACTCTTCGACTTGGCGGGTTTAGCGTTTATCGCTGTCTAGCGCTTGCGCCGAAGCGCCAGCAGTGCGGCTCCGGCAAGCAGCACGCTTAAGTACGTGGCGGGTTCTGGAACACCGGAGGTAACGGCGGACCAGACGCCATTCGTTCCGCTATCGCTGGAGCAAGCCCCAAAGCCTCCGGTACACCAAACCCCGGAGCTCCCTGAGTCGAAACGTATCGTTGTAAAGTTTCCGCCAAAGGTCGCGTTTGAAACTGAAGTGATGAAAACATTTTCGGAAGCAGGCAGGGGTCCGATCAGGGATCCACTGAAATTGTCCAATTCTGGTTCGGAGATCGAATAGCTAAGGAAGTTGGAGCTGTACGAGAAGCTGACGAAATTGCTGTTGGTGAAACTGTTACCCAGCGTGTAGTTGGCCAGAACCAGCGTTCCGGTCCCCGTTCCCGTGCAGTCCGCCGTACAGGTACCCGAGAAGGTGTAGGTGCTATCGGTGATTGTGATCGCATTAGCGGTCGTGGAGAGACCGGCCGCAAGGACAACAAGCGGAAAAAGCTTGAGTACAGGCAGAGGAGCGCGCATGGTAGAAAAAATTTTAACCTACGCTGGCTTGCGCGGTCAAGAGCTGAGGAGGGCCTGCCGCCATGGTTCTCGCCGAGGCTGCACATCATGCTACAGCCGGGCGAATATGGCGGCGTTTTATTGCCACTACTCCAAAGCGATGGTGATCGCGCCGGCGACGATCAACAGTCCCCCGAGGCCCTTGAACCAGGTGAGACGCTCACCCAGGAATATCACCGCAAAGAGGATCACCAGCGCGACGCTGAGTTTATCGATAGGCGCCACCTTCGAGGCCTCGCCCATCTGGAGAGCTTTGAAGTAGCACAGCCAGGAGAGCCCGGTGGCCAAGCCGGAGGCGAACAGAAACCACCATGTCTTTTGCGAGAAATGCTGAAAGCTGGCCGGTTGCCGCGTGAGGTAGGCGACCAGCCAGGCGAAGATCACCACGACGGACGTGCGAACTGCCGTGGCGAGATTCGAATCTACCCCCTGCACACCCAACTTAGCCAAGATGGCCGTGAGCGCGGCGAAGAGGGCGGAGAGCAGGGACCACGTGAGCCAAGTCATCTACTCAGTGTCGCCTTGTCGCAAAGCAAATTGCCTGGCCTGGTACGAGCTTCCCTTAACGAAGGAGGGCTTCGAGCAACTCCGCGAGCATGACTCGCACTGGCTTGGCGAGAGGAAGACCTGCCAGTTTGATGAATTTCACGACGACCGGAAGACTCTTTGCCAGGATGGTTTGCGTGCGGCGCTGGCCCGGGCTGCGGTCGTAGATCCAAATAAGAAGCAGAGCCATCTGGTAGAGCCACAGCACGTCCGGAAGAAACGGAGCGAGGTCAATCGGGATCGCTGTCTTCGTGGACATAAGCAGTTGCCGGAAACACTCCTGGTCGGCAAGCCGGATGGGCCGGTTTTGTTCGCTGAAGGGCGAGAGCGGGTCCTGCGGATCGGCGGCGTGCGGGAACAGCGCACCGAGGAATTTGCGGTTCGGGGCGAAGTAGTTAAACTTGATGTCGAGCACGGCCCGCAAGCCCTGCTGGAGGTTTTTCGCACCCTTCGCCGCCTGGTCCAGCGGCTCGCTCATTTCGTCTTTGGCCAATTCGTAAAAGGCGAGCACGATGGCTTCTTTGGAGGCAAAGTGGTAGTAGGTTGCGCCGAGGGCGATTTCGCAGGCGCGGGCGATGTCGCGCATGGTGGTGGCCTCAAAGCCGCGCTCGCGGAAGAGGTCGAGCGCCGCCTCGAGAATCCGGCTGCGGGTCTCGTCCGATTTGCGGGTCCGCCGCGGAGGCGTGACGGCCAAGTCTCGCATCAATTGCATACTATCGTGCGAGGCGGCTGGACGGCTCAAGTCGAAAGTTCCGCGCTGCCGGAATGGGTGCCCAAGCCTCCATTAATGGGTTAGGTTATCAGCTTAAAACGATGTAAAAGAAAGAGTTATTTTGTCGTACTGGTTGCCATAGAGCATTGTGGGACGAATAGACCAGAATGCTATTCTAGGAGAAGCCCCCTCCCACCGGTTGGCCGGTTTGCGTCTGGCTGCTTGGAGACGACTGCCGGCGGTTCCCCACTGTAGAAAGAGCGAATGGATTTTCTAGCTGGCCTCAATCCGCCACAACGCGACGCAGTTGCCCATGTCGAGGGCCCGCTCTTACTTTTGGCGGGCGCGGGCAGCGGCAAGACGCGGGTGATTACCCACCGGATTGCCCATTTGATAGAGGCGCACCATGTACCCGGACCATGCGTGCTGGCCGTTACGTTTACTAATAAGGCTGCGGATGAGATGCGGCAGCGGGTTCTCAGCCTGCTGGATAACCCTTCGACGGGCAAGTCACCGAACGTCTCCACGTTCCACTCATTCTGCGTGCGCATGTTGCGCCGCGACGGTGAGTCGCTGGCCGAGATCCGCCAGGGCTACACGCGCCAGTTCACAATCTACGACGACGACGATCAGCTGGCCTTAATCAAGTCGATTTACAAACAATTCGGGCTGGACGACAAGTTCATGCCGTACCGCGGCGCCCTTTCGCGCATCAGCCACGGAAAGAGCCATCACGAATCGCCACAGGATTGGTACAAAGCAGCGACCGATCCGAAACTGACGCGGCTCGCAACGATCTACGACCGCTATGAAGAGCGGCTGCGACAAGCGAACGCGCTGGATTTCGACGACCTGTTGCTGGAATCGGTCCGGCTGCTACGGCACGACGATGGGATCCGCGAGTTGTACAACCGGCGCTACGAATTCGTGATGATCGACGAATATCAAGACACGAACCGCAGCCAGTACGAGTTGATGCGTTTGCTGACTGAGCGTCGAAAGAACGTGTGCGTGGTGGGCGACGAAGACCAGTCGATTTATGGCTGGCGGGGCGCCGATATCCGGAACATTCTCGACTTCGAGCGGGATTATCCAAACGCTGCGGTGATCCGGCTGGAACAGAATTACCGGTCGACCAAGAACATCCTTGAAGCAGCCAGCGCCGTGGTCGCGAATAACACCGAGCGCAAGGGCAAGTGGTTGTGGACCGACGCCGAAGACGGACCGAAGATCGCGATGTATGAGGCGCTGGACGGCGAGAACGAAGCGCTTTTCATCGCGGACACGATCGATAAGCTGCTTTCAGCGAACCCGGCTGAGCGGGCGGCGGTGCTTTACCGCACCAATTTTCAGTCGCGGCAGATTGAAGAAGCGCTGCGCCGCTACGGGCGACCGTATCTGGTGGTGGGCGGATTCAGTTTCTACCAGCGCGCCGAAGTGAAAGATGTTCTTTCCTATCTGAAGGTGTTGTCGACTCCGCAGGATCCGATCAGCCTGTTGCGCATCATCAACACGCCGGCACGCGGCATCGGCAAGAGCACTATTGAACAGATTGACGCCTACAGCCTTAAAAACCAGCTCAGTGTCTGGGAAAGTCTGAAGGAGATGGTGCAGGCGAGGGCGTTTCCGACGCGGGCGGAATCGGCGCTGAAGAGCTTCGTGCATTTGATCGAGGAGCTATCAGAGTACGCGCGGACAGCGACAGTGCATGAAGCGCTGGAAGCCGTGATCAACAGAAGCGGCTACCGCGATATGCTGACCTCCGATGTTTCCCCGGAAGCGGAATCGAGAGTGGGCAACCTCGAGGAACTATTGAATGCCGCGGCCGAGGCGACGGAGCGCGGGGAGACTATTGCGGAGTTTCTCGACCACGCCGCGCTGGTGGCCGATAGCGACCAACTGGACGAACAAGCCGCCGTCTCGCTGCTGACTGTACATAACGCGAAGGGACTCGAGTTCCAGAACGTTTTTCTGGCCGGTATGGAGGAAAACCTGTTTCCGCATAGCCGCTCGGTCAACACCGAGGGGGCCATGGAAGAGGAACGCCGGCTCTGCTACGTCGGTATGACGCGGGCTCGTAAGCGGCTGTACTTGAGTTGGGCGCGTTATCGGCGGCGGTTTGGCGGCGGACAACTCGAACCGTGCCTGCGTTCGCGTTTCGTTAATGAAGTGCCACCGAGCCTAACCGAACGCCTCTCGGCGTTTCGTGCGCACAGCGTGGAGGAAGTCGATCTCTTCAGCGAACAGCATGACGTTCGCCAGTCGGCCAAGAAGAACCTCTACACGGGGCGGACCGTGAATTCGGTGGATAACATTGCCCAGTTCTTCGCCGAGCGCGGGATGCCGCTTCCATCCGGATTGATGAGACCCGCGCCCCCGGCCGCTGCGCAAGCCGGCGGATCCAGTGCCAGTGGTGCGCCGCTCCCGCTCGACCGGGCCGGAACACAATCGCCTTCCTCAAATCCGGGATCGACCCGAATACAGTCGCGGCCGCCGGTCCAATCGAGTTTTCTTACACCGGGCGGCGTGCACCCGCCGTCTGGTCTGCGCCCAACCGGCAGCCGGCCGGGAGGGCCGACAATTGGCGGCTTGCGGGTTGGAGCCGTCATTCATCACAAAAAATACGGGCAGGGAAAGGTTCTTCGTCGCGAAGGGGATGGCGATGATGCGAAACTAACAATAAGCTTCCAAGAGTTTGGGCTCAAGAAAATCGTAGAAAAGTATCTGGATATCAAAGCTGAAGAATGAATACTAAACACATTGCCGACACAGATGAACGTAAGAAGCTGAAACGCATTGCGCGCAAGAAGGCTGCACCGAAGGCCAAACGTGCCTCCGGAGTAGCGCGTGGCGAGAACAAGCGCAAGGTCAAGAAGATCGCCAAGGGCCAAACTCGCAAGCGTTAATCCCTTTTCATCGTTAGCAGCGCTTCGCGTTTACAGTTCCAGCCTCGGATTAGACACCAGCGTGAAACAGCGAGGGCGAGTGGGTATTTCAGCCCACTCGCCCTTTCTGTGCTGAGCTGACCATCCGGATCAAATGGTCAGTCCGAGGCATCCGGTTTAGCGTCCAGGTAGACGAATTCGGCCTGCCACGGTCTCTTCGTCAGATCGAAGCGCGCCACCGTCACTGGAAGGCGAAAGCGGCGCGGTCCCGCGCTGCCGGGGTTGACGTAGAGAACGCCCTTCCGTACCTCCTGTTCCGGATCGTGCGAATGTCCGCTGACTACAATGTCGTAACCTGCGGCGAGTGGGTTTACACTCAGGTCCTCCACGTCATGCAGAACGTAAATCTGAACGTCGCCTGCCTCGGCTACCGCGGTCGCGGGTAATTCGGCCGCCCATTGCCCATGATCGACATTTCCTCGAACGGCGACAACCGGCGCAATCGCTCTTAACCTGGGTAGAATCTCCGGGTTGCCAATGTCTCCGGCGTGGATGATCAAGTGCGATCCCCGCAGCGCATCGATGGCCTCGGGACGCAACAGACCATGCGTATCGGAGATCAAGCCAAGAAGCGACGGCACTTTGCGTTTAGCGGGCACGCTCCGATGGTATGTCAGCCACACGGACCGGGGTGAAAAAAGATATCAACACTCGCCGCCGGTTCGCGGTCTTACTAAACGAGTGGCATGCGCGCTTCAACCTTTGACAAAACCATGGCCGGCGAGCGCGATCCTCATGTGAACGAGGCCGAAGCCTTGCCAGAGGTTCCGACGACGTTTGCCGAACTCGTTGAGCGCAATTCCCGCTTTGCTTATCGGGTCGCCTATGTGGTTCTGAGGAACTGCGAAGATGCCGAAGACGTGGTTCAGGAGACTTTCCTGAAGTTGTACCGCACGGCTAGCTGGAAAACGATTCGTGATGAACGCGCTTTCCTGGCGAGGGCTGTTTGGCGGATGGCAGTCGAGAGGCTTCCGAAGCGGAATGCACTGCCGCTGGATGTAGAGGCAGTCTCGCTGGGCCATAGCCCGGAGGCAGCGGCGGTCCATTCCAACTGGACTGACGTGGTTCATCAGCTGATGGCCAAACTGCCGGAGGAACTGCGCCGGCCTTTGGCCTTGTCTGCACTGGATGAGTTGAACTCGCGCGAAATCGCGGCTGTGATGGGCATCCCCGAGGGTACGGTGCGCCACCGCATTCTGCGCGCCAGGGAGATATTGAAGCAAAAGTTGCGGGCAATGGGAGGACGTCATGTGGGATGAAGAACGTGACGAACTGGACCAGGTCCTGAACCAAGCGCTGTCGGTATATTCTGCGGAACCGTTGTTGGGAATCGAGGCCCGAATCCTACGGAGGGTCCGGACGGAGGGCCGGGCAGCTCACGGGACGGGTTTGGCCGCCATTTCTTGGGGCAGGGCAGTGGGTGCCGGCCTGACGGTTACCTTGATTGCGGCAGGCGTGTTTTTGAGCCGCAACGGTGTCGTGGAAAAAGCGGCAAATCCAAGTCAGACAGCCACCGAACGCCCGGTAACTGGTGTGGAAGCTCCGGGGGCGACTCGGGAAAACCGGGAAGTCGAGGGAACGATAAGGGTGAGAGCGCGGCGATCCGCATTAGCGAAACTGGACGTGTTTCCGACGCCCAGTCCCCTGACCCCGGAGGAACTCGCACTCGTGAAGATGGCGACGGCGGTTCCTTCTGGAGCAAAGGCACGGCCGGAGAAGGCGAGCACGGTTCAGGTAGAGCCGATTCAGATTCAGGCTTTAGAAATCAAGCCGCTGTTAATTGACGGCGATGAAGAGGGCGACAAAAAGGAGCGTTGACCGATGAGAGTAACCAGGACGATTTTGTTGATATCCGCGTTGTCGGCGGCGAGCTTGGCACAAAGCGACGAGGCGAAAAAGGCGCCGCCTCCGGAGAAGAAGTTTTATCGTCTGGACCTCGCCGTAAAGGAACTGGACGGCGGGAAGACGGTGAACAGCCGTGAGTATTTCATGATGGTTTCCACCGGCCATGAGAATAATTCGTTGCGAACGGGAACGAAGCTGCCCGTTGGTACGGAAGACCACCGGTCGTATATGGATGTCGGCGTTAACTTCGACTGCCGGGAGGTCGGCATGACTGCCAGTGGTGAGCTTTCGATGAATCTTTCAGCGGATGTCAGCAGCGTCGCGGACGGTGATCTCAAAGCCGCGCCGGCCGGTTACCCGGTGCTCAGGACGAATCGGTGGAGTTCAGGTGTGCTCGTTCCGCTGGAGCGCCCTACAGTCGTCTTCTCATCGGATGACCTGGCTTCCAAACGAAGAATGCAGTTGGAAGTTACTGCGACCGCCGTGAAGTAATCACTCGCCCAATTGAGGGCAAAAATGGCCTGCGGGCTATACTGGGTCGATCTAATCCAGGGTGGGGTGAATCGACCGAATGTCCCAATTGTTCAAGACGAAGAGCATCGAAGCTCTCGTCGAGTCCGCGGAACGGCATGACAGGAAGCTGAAGCGGACACTTGGCCCTGGAAGCCTGATTGCGTTTGGAATCGGCGCCGTCATCGGATCGGGCATCTTTACGCTCACCGGAACGGCTGCCGCCGGGCAGACCTACGATTACCACTCGGTGATGAACGCACCGGTGCTTGACCTGATCATGCACGGCTCGCACGCCGTTTCCACCATCGGGCGGCCAGGCGCGGGTCCCGGCATTACTCTCTCGTTCATCCTGGTTGCGATTGCGTGCGGTTTCGCGGCGCTCTGCTACGCCGAGTTGGCCTCGATGATTCCCATCGCGGGCAGCGCCTACACCTACGCCTATACGACGCTCGGCGAGATCTTCGCCTGGATCATCGGCTGGGATCTGATCCTAGAGTATGCGGTGTCCAACATGTCGGTCGCGGTGGGTTTTTCAGCCTATTTCAATGTCATGTGCGATTACTTATTCGGCAGACACCTGCCGCAGTTTTTGTCTGACCCCGCCATTGTTGAAGGGCGATTTACGGGTAGTTTCTTCAACGTGCCTGCGCTGTTAATTGTCATGTTCCTTAGCTGGATACTCGTGCGCGGCGTGAAAGAGAGCGCCAGCACAAACAACGTGATGGTGGCGGTCAAGGTTCTCGCCGTGCTGATATTCGTGTTTGGCGCGGCCCACGCGGTGTCCGCGAAGAACCTGCACCCATTCATGCCGAACGGGATTCCCGGCGTACTGACAGGCGCAGCAATTGTCTTCTTCACCTACATCGGATTCGATTCGGTATCGTGTGCGGCTGAAGAGACGAAGAATCCGCAGCGCGATATGCCCATCGGCATCATCGGCACACTGGTGATTTGCGGCCTGCTATACGCCTCGACGGCTTTCGTCCTGACCGGTATCGTCAGTTGGAAGACCTTGAATAACGCCGCGCCGGTCGCGTCGGCGCTAGAGGCTATCGGAATGAAGAAGCTGCGTTTTGTGGTCACGGTAGGCGCGCTGCTCGGAATGTTTTCGTCGCTGCTGGTCTATCAATATGGCCAAGCCCGCATCTGGTACGCGATGTCTCGTGACCGGCTGCTGCCGGACCTTTTCTCCCGGGTTCACAAAAAATTCCGCACACCGCACGTGAGTACCTGGATTGCCGGCCTGGCGGTCGGGATACCGGCAGGCATTTGGGATATCGGCACGTTCGCCGATCTTGCGAATATCGGCACGCTGTTTGCCTTTGTGCTGGTTTCGCTGGGAGTCGTCGCGTTGCGGAAGAGCCAGCCTGAGAGGCATCGTTCCTTCCGTGTGCCGTTCTCGCCGGTGATACCGATTCTCTCCGTGATTTGCTGTGCCCTGCTTATGCTCAGCCTTCCGCTGGAAACGTGGATCCGATTCTTCGTCTGGCTAGCGATTGGCCTGGTGATTTACTGGCTGTACAGCATGAAACGCAGCACACTATACGAAGCGAAGTAAGCGCCTGCTCTTGGCGGGCTATTCATTCTCCATGAAATAGTAGCCGATCATGTGGCAGATGATGAAGTGCGCGTCTTCGATTCGGCCCATGTGTTGAAGCGGAACGTGCACGTTCAGTTGGGCCACTTCGCTAAGCTTGCCGCCGGATCGTCCCGTCAACCCGACCGTCTTGCATCCGATGCTGTTGCCATATTCGATGGCCCGGACCACGCTGGGTGAGTTGCCCGAGCCGCTGATGGCCACCACCAGATCACCAGGTTCGGCGAAGTTCTTCAGTTGCTCGACGAATGCAGATTCGTAGCCGACGTCGTTGGCATAAGCGGTGATGGTCGGCAACGAGTCGGTGAGCGCGAGAATCCGGAAGCGCGAGGCGCGTTCGAAGCTGGCTCCCTTGACAATGTCGCAGGCGAGGTGAGACGCGGTACTCGCGCTTCCGCCGTTGCCGCAGACGAAGATTTGGCGGTGATTGTCTCGTGCCTCGCGGAACAATTCGATCACCTGATTGACTTGGCCGGTATCGATGGCCGCTATAGTTTCGAGCGTCTGCTGTTTATAGGATTCGGAAAAGGTCATAGAATTCCTCGGGCTAAGACGAACGCCCCGTACAGCACGCTGTCGTCGCCCAGTCCGGCCGGCACGACATCCAAACGGGCACGCGACCAGGACGTGATTTGCGCTCGAAGTTCGCGGCGTAATGGCACGAATAGCCGATCCCCAGCTCTGCTGATGCCTCCGCCGATCACGATGCGGGCGGGGTTCAACAACATGATAGCGGCCTTCAGTCCCTGCGCGAGATCGATGACATAAGGACGGACGAAATCGGGATCGAGGAACAACTCGCTAGCGGGCTTCCCGTGGTCTCGTTCGAGCCAGAGGCCGCAGCAAAGACGTTCCAGGCAGCCATGGGAGCCGCACAGGCACTCAGGGCCGTCGCGCCGAATGGTGAGGTGTCCGATTTCGCCGCCGTAGGAGTCGGCGCCACGCCAGACTTCGCCGCGCGAGACAATGCCGCCTCCGATCCCGGTGGATATGGTCATGTAAAAGAGCGGGTCGAATCCGATGCCCGTTCCGAATGCCGCTTCGCCCAGCGCGCCGGCGTTCGCGTCGTTGTCCATGACCGCCCGCGCCTCTGCGATCTGCTGGATTCGTGCGATGAGGGGAAACGAATTCCAGCCGCCGACGTGCGTGGAGAACGTGACGGTCTGGGATGGAAAATCCACGGGTCCACCAAACCCGATGCCGCACACCTCGGCTCGAAACCCGGTCCGGCTGCGCCATTCTGTAACGATTTGGGCAAATTGATCCATCATCCATTCGGGCCCACCGTCGCGGTTGGTTTCGCGGCTTTCGCGCAGCACCATGGACGAATCGTCGAAGCCGGCAATGGAGAACTTGGTGCCGCCAATATCGATGGCGAGAGTCTTCACTGGTTCAACTCCCGTTCCGCCTCCAGTAACTCGGCCGGCAACGCGAATCCGGTGCCGCTCTTCATGATGGTGACGGAGGCGACGAGGTGGCCCAGACGGGCCGCGGCTTCAACCGTGGCTCCCGCCGCCAGTGCGCAGGCAGCACCGGCGGTGAAGCTATCGCCCGCACCGCAGACATCCACGGGATCGAGGATCCTATGGGTCATGATCCACGTCTCGCCGTCGTCGTTGAAGATCTGAATTCCATTGCCGGCGTGGGTCACGAATAGGGCGGGCGCTTTGAGACGGTCGCGCAGTTCTTCCAGCGATGCCGCTCCGCTCCGGCCGCGTGCCTCGGCTGCTTCATCCTGGTTGACTTTCAGAACGGCGCCTTCAAACTGTTCGATACGGCGGCGGGAATCCACCCAGACCAGCTGATTATGTTTGGCTGCGAGTTCAGCCAGGCGCTGGCGAACGCGTGCCGTGACAACACCGCCCTGGTCGGTTTCCGCTTGGTCGGAAACGCAGATCACATCGAAATCGCGGGCTGCGTCCAGCATCGAGCAGACTCGTTCTTCGAGGCTCGGTGGAAGAGCCGTTGTGTTGATGAAATCAACCCGGGGCAGATCTTCGGTTCCTAGATTCGTGTTGAGGAGTTTGCTGTAGGTAAAGGTGGCGAAGCCAGGTTCCGTCGCCAGGAGATCGGCGCCGATGCCCCGCTGAGCCAGCGCCTGGCGCAGCTCATAACCGTGGCCATCGTCGCCAATTGCGCCAAGCACCGCGACCTCCTTGACGCCGAGAGCACGAAGATTCACGGCGACTGTGCCGGCTGCGCCCGGTGTGTTTTCAGTCGACATCACGGCGATGCGCGGGATGCCCGTTTCGCGGGAAGGGATGGACAGGGCTGGGTCGTAGTGGCACCAGCGGTCGAGGCAAATATCGCCTACCACCAGAACCCGCATCGCCGCCATTTTTGCCAACAACTCGCTTGCTGTCATGAAACAGGATTGTACGTCAAGCCCGCACCGCAGACCCGGCGAAAAGCGCCGCGAGCAGCTCTGGGCGGTTCAAGTAATTGGGGACGATGAAGTCGGCGCCCACGCCGATGAGCCGTTTGCGCTTCCACTCATCGATAGCAAGGCACTCCGGTTCCGCGCTGGCGACGCCGACGGCGGTTCCACCCACTTTCTTCACTTCCTCAATCTCGACGTAGCCGTCGCCGACAACTAGCAGTTGATCGCCCGAATGCCCGGCTTCGGACACCAGCTGCCGCACCAGGAGTGCTTTCGAGAAGCTCTGCAGATCGTCCAGCGCACCATAGATGCGCCCTTCGAAATACCTGGCCAGGTCGAGCAGGGCGGCCTCTTCCTTCACGTTTGCGTCGTCAGTCCCACTGGCCAGATAAAGCCGGAGACCACGCCCGCGCAGGGCTTCCAGTAATTCGCGCGTGCCCGGAACCGTGAATTGATCCGGATGCAGGCTGCCGTTGCGAAGGCCCTCGACGCGGCCGCAGATACGAGTCCACAACCGGTCCAGGTAGATTTTCTTATAAGCCAGCGGCTGCAATGGCGTGCCCCCGCGAGCACGTATTGCGTCTGCCAGCGCCATCATCTGATAGATGGTCTCTTTGCCGGTTAAGCGCCAAACGAAATCCTCAACTACGCTGCGCAGGTACTGTTCGGACTCGCCCGTGTTTAGCGCAGCCAAATGTTCGACACAGAGAGGAATCATGATCTCGACCCAACCCGTGCGAATGAGCGAAACGGTTCCGTCGAAATCGAAAATGGCAACGCGCGCTTTTGATGCGGACGCCCCGGCGCGAATGATTTCAAGCATGAAATCTCATTCTGGCACGCAGCGTGAGACTCCAGGCTTGCGTCGGACGAAACTCCTCAGAATGTATATTCCGTAGGAGTGATGCCCTTCGCGCGGAGATACATCTCTGTCTGTGCCCGGTGGTGGGTGGTGTGATCGAAGGCCAGCATGACAAGTTCCAGGCCGCTCATCTGGCTATGTTCGGCGGAGTACATCTTAGTAAGTTGTTCGGGCGTCGTTTTGCTGAGTACGCCCTCCGCGTATGCAAACGATTTATTGAGAAAGGCGATGACATCGGCCTTGCTAAGGGAGGCTGGCTTGGGGTCGCCGAGCTTCTCACCGGCCAGGGTGCTGTAGAAGTAATAATTTGCGTTCGCGATGTGAGCCATCTGTTCGGCAAAGCTCATCTGCGCGGGCGTGAGCTTGAATCCGTAATCGGCTTCCGGCATCTGTTCGGCCACTTTGATGGTGAAGGCCTGAGACTTCTTGAGATGAGCCAGCAGCGTGGCCGGTGTCGTGTCGGCGGCGAGCGCGGACGAGCATAGGCAGGCGGTGGCAATGAGTGAAATTAAGACATTTCGCATAGTTTCTCCCTCGGTTCGGACAATGCCTTTCATTGTCCCTTATTGGACGCGGTTCTGTGTTTTCAGTAACGGCCTAGAACGTGTACTCCGTGGGAGCGATGTCCTTAGCCCGCAGGTAGACTTCCATTTGGGCACGATGATGGGTGGTGTGATCGGACGCCTGCATCACCAAATCCCAGCCGCTCATCTGGGTACCTTCTACGTTGTACTTCTTCGACAATTGCGCCGCCGTCTCCTTACTCAGCACGCCCTGGGCATAGTCAAACGCGTTGTTCAGGAAGACGATGATGCCGGCTTTGGTTTTAGCGGCGGGTTCATAATCCATCGGTTCTGCACCGGCCAGCGCGCCGTAATAGAAATAGATCGATTTCCCGATGTGGATCGCCTGCTCGGCGAAGGTCATCTGTTTGGCATTGACTTTGAATCCATAATCGGCCTCCGGCATTTGGCCCGCCACCTTGACCGTGAAGGCGTGCGATGTCTGGAGATGCGCCAACAGACTGGCCGGCATGTCGTCCTGCGCGGAAGCGGCCGAGGCGAGGCATACCGTCGCCATCAGGGTCATTAGAATTGTTCGCATTATCACTCCCTATTCTGATCAGCCGGCCTAGCCGCTCGCTGGCCCGTTCGCCGCTTGAACTGGATCAGCCGCAAACGACGCCTACCTATTCTTGCATCTGGAACCCTGAGAAACGGTGTTTTGAGCCGGTTGTGAAATAATCTTCGAACGGATGCGATATCGCCATGGAGTGTTGCTCGGACTCTTGCTCCTGGCAGTAATTACCTACCTCGACCGGGTTTGCATCACGTTCGCATCGGGCAGGATGCAGCATGATCTGGACCTTGATCCGCGGCAGTGGGGTCTTGTGCTGGGGGCCTTCACGATTTCGTACGCGGTTTTTGCGATTCCCGGCGGGACGTTGGGAGACCGCGTTGGCGGCCGGAGCATCCTCTCCAGATTTGTGGTGTGGTGGTCGGTCTTTACCGCGTCGACGGGGCTTTCGCGCGGATATTTGAGCTTACTTTCGATCCGCTTCCTGTTCGGGGCGGGAGAGGCCGGCGCATTTCCAAACATGTCTTCCGTCATCTCGCGCTGGTTTCCGCAGCGCGAGCGCGCCCGGGCGATTGGCCTCACCTGGATGGCCAGCCGCGTGGGGGGTGCGATTGCGCCTTGGATAGTCATCCCCCTGCAGCAGCGATTCGGCTGGCGCGTGGCGTTCATGTGGCTGGGCGGGATGGGGCTGGCCTGGGCAGCCGGTTGGTTTATCTTCTACCGCGACCATCCACGGCTGATGAAAGGTGTCAGCGCGAAAGAACTGGAAGAGATAGGCGACACGCCGGTGGTTGCGAAGTCGCACCGGCTGCCTTGGAAACAAGCGATCCGCAGCAAGAACTTTATTCTGATCCTGCTGATGTACCACACCTATTGCTGGGGCTCGTATTTCTACATTTCGTGGATGCCCAACTATCTGCAGAAAGGCAGGGGGTTTTCAGAAAACGACCTCAAGATCTGGGGCATGCTGCCGTTTATCCTGAGCGGAACTGCGACTCTGCTGGGTGGCATCCTGAGCGACAAGCTGGTCCCGATCATTCAAATCAAGTGGGCTCGCCGCAGTATCGGTGCCGGCGGGTTGTTGCTGGGAGGGATGTTCATGGCCGCGGCGGCGGCCGTTCCGGACAACCGGCTGGCGGCGACTTTCCTGGCAGTCGGATATGGCTGTATGGACGCGATGCTGCCGGTTTCGTGGGCTGTGTGCATGGATGTCGGCGGCCCGCACGCAGGAACGCTGAGTGCTTCGATGAACACTGCGGGCCAAATCGCTTCCTTTCTTTCGTCGGTCGCGTTTGGCTTTGCCGTACAGGCCTTAAGCCAGCATTTTTCGCCTCAGCTCAGCTACAGTATTCCGGTATATCCGCTAGCTGCGATGCTGATTATCAGTGGGTTACTCTTCTTGAAGATAGACGCGTCACAACCCTTAGCGGGGTTGCCCGAACCACTTCCTTCGCCGGATCTCGAACCACTGAGCGTGACTTAGAAACATGCCGTGCAAGTCTCAAGCGCGGAGCGCGACTAGTCTCAAGCGACGAGGCCGCCCGCTAAGATAAAGAGAACAGATGAACATCGCTATTATCGGAACCGGCTATGTCGGACTAACGACCGGTGTTTGCCTTGCATCGATCGGGCACTCCGTAACCTGCATCGACACGGATGAATCGAAAATCTGCGCATTGAAGCAGGGGAAGGTACCCATTTACGAGCCTCACCTCGCCGAAGTGATGGAAGAGGCCCATGGCAACCTCACCTTCACGACGAGTTATGCCGAGTCCATTCCCGAGGCCGAGGTAGTCTTCATTGCGGTCGGTACACCCTCGACGGGGTCGGGGAGCCCCAACCTCGAATACCTGGCCCAAGCAGCGCGCGCAGTGGGCGAGCATATCGGCGCTGGATTTACGGTGGTAGTGAACAAGTCGACTGTGCCGATTGGGAGCGGAAATTGGGTTGGCTCTCTCATCCGGGAATCGCTTGAGAAGAAGCACGGCCGTAAGTCGAAGGATGAGTTTGCCGTTGCCTCGAACCCGGAGTTTCTTCGCGAGGGGTCCGCGATGCTCGACAGCCTATATCCGGACCGCATTGTCCTGGGCGCCGATCATCCGCGAGCGCTTGAGATTCTGTTTACGCTCTATCGCCCGATCATCGATCAGACGTTTAGTCCGCCCCGGTATGTGCCCCGGCCCGAGTCAAAGACGGCGGTTCCGCTGGTGTCGACCGATCTTGCCTCGGCCGAACTGATCAAGTATGCCGCCAACGCCTTCCTCGCTTTGAAGATCAGCTTCATCAATGAAATTGGGAACCTCGCTGAGCGGGTAGGGGCCGAAATCACCGAGGTCGCGCGCGGCATTGGATTGGACTCCCGCATTGGGCCGCGGTTTTTGAGTGCAGGAATCGGCTGGGGCGGATCTTGCTTCGGCAAAGACACGGCGGCTGTGGTCGCGACGGCGAGCGAGTACGGCATGAGCATGCCGATTGTCGAAGCGGCACGCACCACCAATCAGCGGCAGCGTGAACGGGTGATCGAGAAACTGCTCGCTGAGCTCAAGATTCTGAAAGGCCGAACGGTTGGCTTGCTGGGGCTGGCGTTTAAGCCGAACACGGACGACTTACGCGAAGCTCCTGGCATCGACATTGCCCGCCGGCTGATTGAACGGGGCACTAAAGTCAAGGTTCACGATCCAATTGCCTTGGAACGCTTTAAGAGAGAGTACCGGGACCTCGCCGTGAATTGCTGCAGTAGTGCCGAGGAAGTGGCCGACGATGCGGAAGCAATCGTGCTGGTAACCGAATGGTCCGAATACCTTCAATTAGACTGGGATGTTCTGGGCCAACGCATGCGCCAGAAGCTGGTGCTTGACGGCCGCTACGCGCTGGATCGTGACCGGTTGATCCGGCTGGGCTTCCGTTATATCGCGATGAGCTGCTAGCGAGCCGGCGAAGCGGCATTCGCGCAACTTCCCGGTTAGCGCAATTCGGCGATGGAAAGAGCGACCTCGCCTCGGAATCCAAATTTCCCCAGGGGCGCTTCCGGCTTTGGACGGATGTATTCATCGAGCGCCTTGCCGCTCCGATCCCGAATCACGATCCGATCCGGGCTTATCTCAATCTTGACGCGGTAGACCTTCAGTGCTTCCATGCCATGCCCGGCTTTGGCCTCCTGCCCCGCTACGCCGCCTACATAGGCTCTGCGATGGAGTTGATGTTCATCGAGGGTGTACGAAATGCGATTCCCTTCGTCCTGATAGTCGATATCGAACTCCACTCGCCGTGACTTTTTGATGAACACCACGGTGCTGGACTTTCGCAGAATATCCAGGGTGATTTGGCCCCGGTTGAGACGGAACCAGCCGAAGTCCGGCACAACGTGCTGCCACCATCCATCCTCGACCGTCCACTCGGAGGGAGCCTCCAGTGTATTGGCAATGGTTCGGCCGTTGTTGGTCTCCTGTTTCTCAACCGTCGCCAGCGTCCACTGCACGACCGATGTTTTGCCGCTCTGGACCGTGACCGATTGCTGCCGCGACTTGTACTTGTCGGCTTCCGCCGTCACCAAGTAATTGCCAGGCCCGAGCGAGATCGTCTGGCCATTCGAGGCGTCGTGAACCTGCGTTTCTCCTTCACGGCGATAGGAGATCTTTGCGTTGAGGGGAGTAACGCGGAAGGTCGCCGATCCCGGCATCCGGGTGAGGATGTCGCCGGAGAGAGCCAGCGTGGCGTCTGCCTTGAATTCGCGAGTTACACTGGTTTCCTCGTAGCCGCTCTTGCGGAACGCCAGCGTGTGGGAACCGGCCACAATTTCCGTCTTGAACGTCCCATCGCTTGCCGTATTGCCCACCTTGGTTCCATCCACCAGAACCTCCGCATCGGCCGGGAACCTATCCAGCATGAGGATGCCTTTCCGGATCACCGGCAAGAGTGCGAACTCGAGGCTTTTGGAGTCCCCTTGTTTTATTTCGACGGTTTGTTCACCTGGATCCTGAAATCCAGGCGAGACTACTTTGACACGATAAACATTCGGCTCCAGGCTGATGATCCTGACGCCATTCGCCATCGGACGCTTCAGTGCGACGCCGTTGACGACAACCTTGGCATCCGGGACATTGGCGTGTACAACCACCGTGCCGGTGGTCCTTTCACTTCCTAACGAGACGGTCAGGATGGGCGCGGCGGCCGCGTCGATCGCCAGCGTATGCGCGCTCTTTCCATCATCGACGATGAAATCATTGCTGCCGGGAGCGACGTTTTCCAACGTAAGACCTTCCGGAGCGATCGGCAGCGGGATGCCGCCCCCGCGCGAACCCTTCAAGCCGGCGGAAGCCCACACCTTGGCGGTGTGGCCCAGCGAGCTGACGACTACGGCAGGAACGTCTTTCGCTTGCACAGGGCCACCAAGATCGACCAGCTTCGCAGGCTGAAAACTAAACGAGAAGGAGACCAATTCCTTACCGCCGTCTACGATCTTCAATGTGTGATCGCCTGGCGAGATGTCGCCCAGAATCAGGTTGCCCTCCTGGAGGCCGATCGTTTTGGCATCGACAATCGCCTGACCGGATTTCAGAGCCGACGCAATTCGAATCTCCGCCGGCGCGGGAATCAAATCAACCCGCACCTGCATCGGTTCCTGCCGATTATCCGCAACGTCGAGCACCTTTGAAAACGGAAGATAGCCATCGAGGGTTGCCGCCAATTGATGCCGGCCGGGCTTCAGCACTAACGGTGCGGAGGTCACTGGCTGGCCGTCCACGGTGAGATGCGCACCCGCTATGTTTGCCGAAATCTCTACCGGCACTTGTCCGGTCGGCGTTGGTATCTTTGTCGCCGAAGGTTTCCGCATGAACTGCGTGATCGACAAGGCTGCGGCCACCACAACGATAGCGGCCGCGATCGCCATACTTGCGTAAGGCGGACTCTTTCTCTTCCCGCCAGGCGTCTTGATGCCGTCTTCCGGCTTGGGGCCGGGGAGGGTCTCTGTCGTGCCGTTCAAGGGACTTGCTGCGTGCGGGGGTGGCGACGGTTTGCTCGCTGCCGGAGCCAGCTGTGTGGCTGCTTCTGTCGCGAGAGCTGGCAGCTTCAGTGGAGGCGGCGTAGACGTTCCCGGATGGACCGCTGTTTCGCTGACCGGATCCTTGCTGACAGTCGGTTCCTGAGGGTCCGGACGCGGCCGATCGGTTGGCTCGTCTACGTCGCGGCGCACCGGAATACCCAATGTGCCGTGGAGGGTCAGTTCAAGCTGCCGGAGCCGCTGGTCGCGGGGGAAAAGACCCAGACCCCGTTCCACCGTCAGTAGCGCGCCGGCTGCATTCCCAGCCGCTTGCAACTCTCGAGCTTTCGAAAGCACTTCAGTGACTGCCTCGCGAGCTTGGTGATCGTGGCTTAAGGCTGAGAGGCTGAGAGCGACCGGATCGTCCGGGCTTAACTTCAACGCCTCGCTGAGCAGTGGCACCGACTCATGCCAGTCGTGGTCCATTGCGTCGCGGGCCCGCTCCAGCAGTGCGCTTAGCAGCGCGGTCCGGATCGCGGGATTTCCGCCGTCGAGTTGGGCGGCTTCACGCAGGAGAGGCAGGGCGCTAGTGTAGTCGCCACGCGTGCAAAGAGCCTGGCCTTCGCCCAACCGCTGTTGTGCCTTGGCACAACGCTCGATCCCCTCGTCGGCACGCTTTAACAGGCCTTCGATCTCATGATCTCCAGGGAATTGAGAAAGCGCCTCGGACGCGAGCTGACGCGCTGCCGCGTAGGCACCGGTACTTAGCAGATGATCGAACTCCGACAGCCGCTTTGCCTTCAGGCCCTCTCGCTCCCGGTCGTCGAGGTGCTGGTGCAGGCGCTGTATATCGGCTTCCAACCCCGGCTGTTGAGGGTAAATGTTCCGTATAATTTCCAGCTGCGAAATTGCCTCGCTGAACTGCCCTCGCTCTTCGAACTGGCGGCCGCGGGTGATGATCGACGCCACCAGGCCCCGCCGATCCCGGAGCAGCTTCAGCGACTGCTTGAAGTGCGGCTCCTTCGGATAGCGTTCGCTCGCCTCCTCGAGGATGTGAAGTTTACGTTCGAGATCCGTCTCACTATCGAGCCGGTGGTTGACGTCGCCGATCGCCGCGGCCTGCTCCTGCCGCTCCATTTCTTCTGCTTCCAGCTTTAATGCCTGGAAGAGGGGATCGCCCGAGTTCTTGGCGAGGTGCTCGTCGCACAGTGCGATGACTTTGGCGTAGTCCCGGGCTTCGAGCAGTTGGCGGCCTCGCCGGTACTGTTCTTGCGCCAGCTCGTACTCCTGGCGGATCTGCTTATAGAGCGCCTGGTATTGAGAATCAGTTCCACCGGCCACCGTGCCGTGTGCCTGGCGGGCTAGTTCCAGCGCCCGCTCCAGCTTGTTCATCGCGGTACTAATCTCACCGCCGCGATAATTGGCCAGCGCCGCTTCATACAGGCGCTCTTTTTCGGTTTGGACCTGCTGTTCTTCTTGCTCCCGGCGGCCAATCTCGCGCAGCAGTTCACGCGCACGCGCATCGGACGGACTGATTCTGAAGATCTCGTCAATGCCCTGCCGGGCCTGTGTGAAATGACGGCTGTCCAGATGCTGCCGGACCAATTGAAACCAGGTTCCCAACTGCTTCTCGCTGCGGTGGCGCTCAATCTTCGACTTGATCGTAATGGCGTCTACGTTGGAGGGATCCAGGTCCAGGACCTCCTGGACCTTCTGCAGCGCCAGCGGATACTCCTCTTCTTCAAATCGCGTCCGGGCGCTATCCAACAACTCCCGGATCGATTTATCGCGCACAGCCTGATCGATCGCGGTGCGCAACGCCGGCATGTCGGGCTCAATGTGTCCTTCCGATTCGAGCTCTGTCAGTATTTCCTTGGCAAAATGACAGTCGCCCTCCTGGAGAGCCTTTTTGATCCGTTCGATACGCGGCTGAATCAGACCCGGATCAAATCGCTCAATCGGCTCATTGCGCATGGCCTTTTGCAGTGTTTCGGCGAACTCGCGGGCGGTCGGGTAGCGATGGTAGGGTTGCTTTGCCATCGCTTTGTGAATCGTCCGGCTGACCATCTGATTCACAGCTGGGTTCAGCTCGGTTGCGGGCGGAGGAATAAACGTCCGGATCGCTTCGACCAGGTCAGTGCCGGTGAACTGTGCGAAGGGGCGCTGGCCGGTCAACGCCTCATAGGCAACTACGCCCAGCGAAAAGATGTCCGATTGCGGCGTCGCCCCTTTCAGTTGCAACTGCTCAGGCGCCATGTAATCAAGGGTTCCCTTGATTCCCGTGAAGGTGCGCGTGTCGGCCAGATGGACCACGCCGAAATCGATGATCTTGACGGTGTCATCTTCCATCACGAAGATGTTGCTGGGTTTCAGATCGCGATGTACCAGGCCTTGGTCGTGCGCGGCCTGCAAGCCTCGGCAGGACTGGCAGATGATTTCGATGGTTCGCTGCACCGTCAATCGCTGGCTGCGATCGTGAACCAATTGATCGAGGGTGGTGCCCGGTAACAGCGGCATCACAAAGTACGGCTTTGTGCGGCCGTCCTCGGTGAATTCGCCCGTATCGAGAATGTCGACAATGTTCGGATGGCTGATCCGCGCCAGCACTGTCCACTCTTTTTCGAACAGCTGCAGGTCGGACTGATCCACTCCGCCGCGCAGTGTTTTCAGGGCAACATAACGGCGCGTCACGCTGTCGTAAGCCCTGTAGACAACACCCATCCCTCCCTGGCCGATGGGTGGATATTGGACTTCGTAGCGCTTCCCAATTAGCTGGTTAGCGGGCATAGGTCGTGCGCCACCCAGCATAGCAACGGCGGCTTAGAACGTGCAGACCAAACGGTCTATTCGCCTCGAGATACTGAGTTGCAAAACTCGCGCCCGTCTCCGCCGCGCAATTGTTGCGTGCGAAACGGGTTCCAACGAGAATACCGGCTAGCGCCCGCGTCGGGCCCTTCCAGCGCTTGCTCCGGGTTCAGAACGCCGGGCCTCGCGTCGTAGCTCGAGTACCAACTGCATGACCAGGGCCTCAATTTGGTCGCGGACGGCGAGGTAAACCTCTTCGGAGCGCCCGATGGGATCCTCGACTTTCCAATCGCGAACTTCAAGCGGAATCCGGCCAGGCAGCTTGACGCCACTCATGTTGACGATCAGGTTGTAGGTCCCGACATTGACACTGCCGAGGTCTTTCGGGAAGTGATCGTCGAGAGTGATGTTCTTTCGGTTCATCACTTCGTGGGTTTGGGGTTGCACAATGGCGGCAGGCGATAATCCGGCGCTGCCCACCTCCATGACATCTGCGCCATACTTGCGGGCAAAGCCCTCGGCCATTTGACTGCGGCAGGAATTGCCGATACAGAGAAAGAGAACTCGCTTCATGGGGAAAGTAATGTCAATTCAGTGTAACGAAACGGCTGGCAATCTTACTAGACAAGCTTCAGTTGGCGGCGCCTCTCACCATCTCGACGAAATGCCGGTGGATCCGGGCGTCGACTGTCAGCTCAGGGTGAAAGGTGGCTACCAGGTGTTTGCCCTGGGTCACCAGCACCGGATCGCCTTGATAACGGGCGAGGACCTGCGCATCGTTTCCGGTCCGCCGGATGATGGGAGCCCGGATGAACACTGCCTCCAAGGGCCGATCCTCAGGGCCGAACGGGATGGTAGCAATCCGGCTGTCGATCTGACGGCCATAGGCGTTTCGTTCCACCGTCAGATCCATGAGACCGAGCGACTCCTGCGACGGATTTAGCACTTCGCTGGCGAGCAGGATGGCGCCCGCACAGGTTCCGAAGACCGGCTTTTGTTCGCCGAACTGCCGCAGCGGTTCAAACAGCTGCTCAATCGTCAGCAGTTTGAGCATGGTCGTGCTCTCACCGCCCGGGATGATCAAACCATCGATGCCACGGAGGTCTGCCGCCGTCCGGACCTCTACCGGCCTGGCGCCGGCGGACTCCAGCGCTTTGCCATGCGCAGCGAAATCGCCCTGCAAAGCCAGCACTCCGATCACCGGCGGACGAGTATTTGTTTTGCTCAAGGTCTCCTTACCAGCCGCGGGTCTGCATCATTTCGGATTCCGCCAGCTTCGAGATTTCCAGGCCCGGCATCGCCTCGCCCAGTTCCTCACTAGCCTCCAGCAGTTTCACCGGATCACGATAATAGGTGGCGGCCTTCACAATCGCCTTGGCGCGCGTTTCCGGATCCGAGGATTTGAAGATGCCGGAGCCAACGAACACCGCCTCGGCTCCCAGCTGCATCACCAGTGCCGCGTCGGCGGGCGTCGCGATTCCGCCGGCCGAGAAGTTTGGCACGGGCAGCTTGCCGTTCGCTGCGACCCACTGAACCAGCTCCAGCGGCGCTGCGAGGTTCTTGGATTCGTGCACCAGTTCCTCCTTGCCGAGCACCGTGAGCTGCCGCATCTCTTTTACGATGGTGCGGATGTGACGAACCGCCTCCACGATGTTTCCGGAGCCCGCTTCGCCCTTGGTGCGGATCATGGCGGCGCCTTCTGCGATGCGGCGCAGGGCTTCGCCCAGGTTGCGGGCGCCGCAGACAAACGGAACTTTGTATTCGTGCTTATCAACGTGGTGTTCTTCGTCGGCCGGTGTCAGCACTTCGCTTTCGTCGATATAGTCGACACCCAGGACCTCCAGGATCCGCGCTTCGGTGAAGTGGCCGATGCGGACCTTAGCCATAACCGGGATTGTGACCGCGCCCATGATCTCCCGAATGATGCGGATCTGTGACATGCGGGCCACGCCGCCCTCTTTCCGGATGTCGGCCGGAACGCGTTCCAGCGCCATCACCGCGCACGCGCCCGCCTTCTCGGCGATGACTGCCTGTTGGGCATTCACGACGTCCATAATGACGCCGCCCTTTAACATCTCGGCCAGCCCCACTTTGAGCCGAAACTGATCGTTCAAGAAATTCATGCTGGTTCTCCTTCCCTAGATAACGAAAATCGAAACTTCAAACTAACGCGGTCACCGGCTCCTGGCCGACGTTGGACGCCGATGCCTGCAACTCCTGCTTGGCGGCCTCGCCGATAATCCGCACGCCGCGCTCAATTTGCTCGGGCAACAGTCCGCCGAAACTGAGCCGCAATCCTCGCGGATGTGAACGTTCAGCCGAGAAGTAACTGCCGGGCAGAAAATCAACGCCCTGCGCCTGGGCGCGCGCTAACAACTCCGCGGAACGAAGCGGCGCCGGCAATTCCACCCACAGACTCATTCCCCCGTCCGGCTGGGTGAAGCGTGCGCCGGGCGGCAGGTGTTCGCGGCAAGCCCGCAACACGGCATCCAGCCGCCGGCTGCCGGCATGGCGGGTTCGTTCGATATGCTTGCGCAATTCGCCTGACTCGGCAAAGCGCAGCAAGACGGCCTGCGACAAATGGTCCGAATGCAAGTCGCTCAACTGCTTCAACGCTGCCAGGTGCGCTACCAGCGGACGCGGTGCGATGATCCAGCCGACGCGCAATCCTGGAAATGCAACCTTCGAGTAGCTGCCCAACAAGACCACGCGGCCGCCTGTGTCGAGCTGCTTCAATCGCGGCAACGAAGTCTCGCGGTAACGGAGCTCGCTGTAAATGTCGCTTTCGAGCAGCACGACGTTGTGCTGCTGGGCCAGCTCGATCACGCGGTGCCGCTGATTGAGCGGTATCGTAGCGCCGGTCGGATTTTGGAAGCTTGGCGTGAGTACCGCCAGCCGCGGCCTATGGCGCTGGAATAACTGTTCCAACACGCTGGTGTCCACGCCGGAGGTTGTGACGGGCGCTGGAATTACCTCGGCTCCAGCCTGAGCGAACACCTGCCACAGGCCGTGGTAAAGCGGATCTTCGAGAACCACCGGTGTGCCGGCCGGCGCTAGGGTTCGCGCCAGCAGGTCCCACGCCTGCTGGCAGCCATTGGTGATAATCAGGTCGTCATCCGGACCGGCCGTCCCCGCCGCCGTGGCCTCCTCGTACAGATACCGCCGCAGCGGCCCATATCCATGCGGAGAGCCAAGCTGCAGAATGTCGGCCACCTGTGGACCGTCGATTACCTCGCGAGCCAAACGACGGAAAGACGCCAGGGGAAACGCTTCCCTCGAGGGACGAGAACTGGAAAAGCTGATTTCGATGGGATAGGCGAGATTGCTCGCCTGCAATTCGGGTCCTGGGAGGATGGCGTCCCAATCGACGGCGGGCTCAACGTCCGCCAGATCGCCCGAAAAACCTGGACGGGACGCGACGAAGCTTCCCCGGCCTACGTGGCCGTGGATCAGACCCTGCTCTTCGAGCAGCGCATAGGCAGCCGAAATGGTCGTCCGGTTCAGGCCAAGCTGACCAGCCAATTCCCGAGTGGCGGGCAGCCGATCTCCCACCCGAATATCGCCGCGGCTGATCAGCTCGGCAATATTCGAGCTAAGCTGCCGGTAAAGCGGTACCTCGGAGGTGTTATCCAGCCGAATCGTCTCGAGATCCATTCACCGCCAAGGTTACCATATTGGACTGCATAAGGCCATCCAATATGAGGCAGCCAATCCGATTCATGGTGCCTTCGCGCTACGCTGGAATCGTGCCAGCCCAAACAGTGGTTTCCGTGCCCGATCGGATCACGGCGGCCACGTTTTACAATGCACAACGGATGATTGGGCCAGTGCTGCTGGCAGTGCTGATGCTGCTGGCCGTTTTTCCGCTCTCGGCTGATCAGAAGAAGAAAAAGGACGAGGAACCCAAGACCCAGGTTCTCCCGCTGCCTAAGGAGCCGCCCATGGCGCTCGGAGCGGATGTAGAGTCCTTGAGCTTTCGCGTCACGCCGTTACTCCGGATCGGCAAGCTGTCGGCTCAGATCCGTGACAGTCTGAATGAGTTGATCCGCGATGCCCGCGGATCAACCATCATCAAGCTGCGCGCCTTCGTCGCCGGGGCGGGCGATTCGCGCCGCGTTCAGGCCATCGTCAGCGATCTCTTTACAGAGAAGAAGCTCAACCTTCCAGCCATCAGCATTATTCAAGTCGGCGCCTTGGGCGATGACGCCGCTCAGGTTGTGATTGAAGCCGTTATTGCGGAGAAGCGGGTGCTCAATCCGGAGGGACTGGCCTTCCTGGCCGGGCAAACTGCGCCCACACTCGACGCTTCACTCGGCAAGCTGGCGCAGAGTCTCTCGGCCGCCTCTCTGACGCCGTCCGCTCTGCTGAGCCTGACCTGCTTCACCGACAATCTTGGCGATTATCGACAGCACGTCGCCCAGGCCAATTCAATCTTCTCGACGGCCTCCATTAACCTGGTGCAGGCGCAGCGGCAGCCCGGCGGTCCCCGGACGACTTGTGAGGCCGTGGCGCGTTCGCATGAAGGCGGCTCCTCGCCGGCGCCGATCTCCATTCTCGGGCCAGCGCGCGTCACGTTAATTCCGGGCCGGTCCAGGCTGGTGTTTACAGGCCTGCAGTTGGCCTTCGGCGGTTACCTCGACGACGCCAACTCAGCCCTCAAGAATTTGCGTAAATTCTCGGAAGCGGCCTCCGGAAACTTCGGGCAGATCGCCTTGCTCGACGTCTATTCGCTGAGCGGGGAGGCGACAGCGGCCCTCCGCAAGACGGCCCCCAAGTTCGATGTGCCGGGAAGCACCATCACCATCGAACAAATCGAGGGCTTGCCTTCGCTAGATGCGGCGCTTGGCATGGACGCAATTATGGTTGGCTCGGGGACGTCGACTATCTCTTCTCTCCGCTAAGGCTCCAGGCGGCCCGGCGACATCCGCTTATTCTGTTTCGGCTGCCATTAAAGATACAATCGCCTTCGATGGAACCTTTGGTCGCCAGTTTCGGCGAAATCATGTTGCGCCTTGCGCCTCCCGGTTTTGAACGGCTGCTGCAGTCTCCCCAGTTCATCGCCACCTTCGGCGGTGGTGAAGCGAATGTCGCGGTGGCCATCGCCCAGTTCGGGGGGCGCAGCCGCTTCATCACCGTTGTTCCACCCAATCCCATCGGCGATGCCTTCGTCGGTGAGATGCGCCGCTTCGGTGTGGACGCGGATCACATTCTGCGAGGCCCCGGCCGGTTCGGTGTGTATTACGTCGAAGCGGGAGCGAACCAGCGTCCTTCAAAGGTGGTTTACGATCGCGAATACAGCGCCATCGCTCTGGCTCAACCGGGCTCAATCGATTGGAGGAAGGTTCTGGCAGGCGTAACCTGGTTCCACATAACGGGCATCACGCCCGCCATTAGCGAGAGCGCCGCCGCTTTGTCGCTCGAAGCCATGCGCGCCGCCCGGGAACTGGGTGCAACCGTCTCCCTGGATCTAAACTTTCGAAAGAATCTCTGGAACTGGGGCAAAAAAGCTGCCGAGGTGATGCCTAATCTCGCGCGCGTCGCTGACGTTTGCATCGCCAACGAGGAGGACTGCCAAAAGGCGCTCAACATTCACGTGGATATCGATGTCGAATCGGGCAGCCTGGAACGCGAGAAGTACGCCGGGCTGGCGGAGCGGGTTGTCGCCGCGTTCCCCCATCTCAAGTTTCTCGCTATCACGCTGCGCGAATCCATAAGCGCGTCTCACAACGGCTGGTCGGCTTGTCTATACAACGGAAGGGAGTTCCGGCTGAGCCGCAAGTACGAAATCACCCATATCGTCGACCGGGTCGGTGGCGGGGATAGCTTTGCCGCCGGCTTGATCTACGGGTTGACTCAACGGCAATCGGATCAGGACGCCCTGGAGTTTGCGGTGGCTGCAAGCTGTCTGAAGCACTCCATCCCGGGAGATTTCAGCCGGTTCAGTGCGGCGGAGGTCAACGCTTTGGTGCACGGCGGTGGATCGGGACGGGTCCAGCGCTGACAGCGATTGACCCCTGGCTCACGCAACTTCGTGGCGCGGGGATACGTCCACTGACGATAGATCGCGCGCCCCTCGCTATAATCCCTAACAGGCTCCTTATTCATGCAGTTTTCTCTATCGGCCCGTCTTCTTTTTTTGATCTTGGGTGGCGTTCTAGCCTGGGGTCAAACGCAACCCACTCCTACCCCCAATGCCCCTGCCCCCTCGCCAAGTCCTTCCGGTTCCGGCACCTCTTCCGTAACCATTCCAGTCCCCACGCAAGCGCCGTCCAAAGAACCGGCTACCGACAAGCAGACGCCGCCCATACGCATCGAGGTGAACGAAGTCATCGTTCCCATCACCGTCACCGACGATAAAGGGAAGTTCGTCTCCGATCTGAACGAGGCCGATTTCCAGGTCTTCGAGGACAACAAGCCACAGCAGATCCGCTTCTTCACCCGGGAGCGCAATCAACCCATCGTGGTCGGCTTCCTGATGGATCTCAGCAACGCCAGCCGGGTTCATTGGAAGAATTATCAGGACGCGGCCATCGAATTGATCCAGAATCTCCTCACGGATGATGCCAAGCATTCCGGCTATCTGATTTCCTATTCCAACGATGCTGAACTGCAGGTAAATACGACATCCGATCCGGAGAAACTGGTCGAAAAACTCCGCAAGATGAAGCCCAGCGGCGGAGCCGCGCTCTATGACGCTGTCTATATGGCCTGCACCAACCGCAAGCTGGTCCAGGGCGAACCGATCGAACCGCGCCGGGTGATTGTGATTATCGGCGACGGACATGATTCCGCGAGCAAGCACTCGCTGAGTGAAGTCGTCGAATTGGCCCAGCGCAACCTGGTCACGGTTTATGGGATCAGTACAGTCGCATTCGGCTTTACCGACCCGTCTAGCGACAACCTGGAGAAACTGGCCACCGAAACGGGCGGCCGCGTCGTCTATCCGCTGCAAGATGTGTACAAGGATACGGACGGCTATCTGTCGCACCCGTCCGATGACGGGAACTATTCCTTGAAGGTAGGAACCGGTGAGTATGCGTCGGCTGTCGCGAACAAGATGTTCCGTGCCGTGACGGACATTGCGGGCGAGGTCACACTGCAGTACATCATTCGCTATATTCCCAACAACGAGTCGGCGAAGTCCTTTCGCAACGTGAAGATCGTGGTAAGCCTGGCAAACGTCAAGGTCCGGGCGCGCAAGGGTTACTACGGGGCTCTGCCGTAAGCCGGGATTTTGCGGGACATCCCTGGAAGCCGTCTATTAGCGGCCCCGTCATTGACGATAAGCTGAGGGAAGTGCGTTTCTCCTCTATCTCCGAGCGTGTGGTCAGCATTGCCGCCCACCAGCCTCGTTCCGGCGAGTACTGCGTCCTCACAGCGCACCTGCCGGACCGGCGCCCGGAAGCGATCGGCGTTTTGCTGCTCGATCCTCAGAACGACACCCTGTACGTTCAGTTCCGCCGCGATTGGCGTTCCATCGCGGACCCGGAAGACGTCGAAGTGCTGGAAGAGCTCGCGAACGATCTCGAACGGAAAGCGCACGAATTGGGTGGCGAAGCACTGCTCGCGCACCTGGAGTCCGGAGCCTCCTGGACCGTGCAACTCTCCGCGAGGAACAGCGTCTCGATCACCGATTTCGAACGCACCTTGCGGCGTCTGTATCGCGAGCACGTTCCCGCCTCTGTACAACCTTTCCGCACGCACTTGCCGTTGTACTCGCTCGAGGTCGCCGCGGGACCTTTCCGTTCGAACGCGGATGAGATTTCCGCCGGGGAATGGCTCGAGACCCCACCGGGTCTGGAGATCGAGGAAAACATGTTTATCGCAACCATCCGGGGCCATTCCATGGAGCCCAAAATCCCGGATGGCAGCCTCTGTATTTTCCGACGTAACGTAATCGGCTCCCGTAACAACCGGCTCGTGCTGGTGCGGAACACCGAACTAGCCGATGAGAATCGCTTCACCGTGAAGCGCTATCACAGTGAAAAAGCCGCTCACGACGATTCCTTCGTCCATACCCGCATCTGGTTGGAGAGCCTGAATCCGGAGTTCCCGTCCTGGGACCTCGATCCGGACGAAGACAAGTATGAGATCGTCGCGGAGTTTGTGCAGGTCATCGAATAACGAGATCACGACCCCGCGTGGTGCTTCTTCTTCTTACGTTCGCGCTTGGTTTCCGCTTCCGCCACCGCAAACTGGAGCTTTCTTTCCACCGGATCGGCCCGGTCGAGCAATACCCGCACCGCGTCGCCGATCGAGTACGTTTTGCGGGTGCGATCGCCCACAATCTTGCGGACGTTTTCCTGAAAGTGGAAACGGTCTCCCTGTAGCGTATCCAGCGGAACCAGCCCCTCCACGAACAGGTTCTCCAGTTCCACGAAGAAACCGAACTTGGTGATGCTGATGATCAGCGCGTTGAACTCCTCGCCCACGCGGTCTTGCATGAACTTGACCTTCTTCCACTCCACCAGTTCCCGTTCCGCATCGGCCGCGCGGCGTTCGGTGAAGGAGCAATCTTCGCCGATCTCGCGGAGTGCCGTCTCCTCCAGCAGGCCATGCTGGTGGTCCAGGTAATTCGTCAGAATACGATGCACAACCAGGTCCGGATAGCGGCGAATCGGCGAGGTGAAGTGCGTGTAACTGGATGCGGCCAGGGCGAAGTGGCCGGTATTTACGTTGCTATAGCGCGCCTGCTTCAAGGAGCGCAGCATCAGGTAGCTGAGGATTCGTTCCTCCGGCTTCCCGGCAATTCGTGCGATCAGCTTTTGATAATTGCGCGAGGAGATGGTGAAGTTTTCGTTCGGCAGCACCACGTCGCGGCGTGTCTTGCTTCCGTCCCGATGACGCTTCACTACCGCAAACCGTTTCACCGGCAACGCGCCAATACCCAACGAATAGCCGAAGTGCGAGGCGAGTTCCTCAAACTCACTGACCCGTTTCGGATCCGGCATTTCGTGAATTCGATACAGGCTGGGAATTGCGGCCTGCTCCAGATGCGACGCTACTGCCTCGTTCGCCGCCAGCATGAACTCTTCGATGAGCCGGTGGGCAATGTTCCGCTCCGCGCGCGTAACGCCCGTCATCTGTCCTCCGAGATCCAATTCGATGTTCGCTTCCGGCATGTCGAAATCGATCGAGCCCCGCTTGGACCGCTTCCGGTTGAGGATCAGCGCCAACTCCCGCATCAATTCAAAGCGATCCACCAGTTTCCGGTACCGCTCGCGCATTCCGGGATCGCCTTCCAGCACGCGGAACACATCCGTATACGTCATGCGTTCGGCGCTGCGAATCACGCCGCGGGTGAACTCCTGGGCAACCACATCGCCCTGCCGGTCGATCTCGAGGAGCGCCGATAGAACCAGGCGCTCTACGCCTGGCCGCAAAGAGCAGATATCTGTTGAAAGCTCGACCGGCAGCATTGGCACCGCGCGGTCCGGGAAATAGACGCTGGTTCCCCGCAGTATGGCTTCCTGATCGATTGCCGACCCGGGGCGCACGTAGTGGCTGACGTCGGCAATGTGCACCTGCAAAGCGAAGCTGCCGTTCGGCAGCCGCTCCACCCAGACCGCGTCGTCGAAGTCGCGGGCGGTTTCGCCATCGATCGTCACAATGTCCAGGTCGCGGAAATCGCGGCGGCGCGCCAGCTCATCCGGAGCGACCGTTGAACCAACCGCGCGTGCTTCCCGCAATACCTCATCGGGGAACTCGTGCGGCAGATGGTGCTTCCGGATGACGATCTCGACATCCACACCGAAGTCGTCCGGAAAGCCGAGCACTTCGATGACCCGGCCCACGCCATACGCGCCTTCCTCGGGGAACTCCAGCACCTCGACGTTCACCACCATTCCGTCGAGATCTTCCACACTCTTCACTTCGGCCACGGACACGCCCACCCGGTCGCGATTGGCTTGCCGCGCAGGAATCTCCATGCCCTCCGGGATCAGCAGCCACTGCTGGATCCGGTCGTCGGAGGGGATCACGAAGTTGCCGCGTTTCTTGATGCGAAACTCCCCCACCACCGTGGTATGGGCGCGCTTCAGAATGCGCACCAACTCGCCATCCGCCTTCCCCTCGCGGCCCACCCGCGAAACATGAACCAGGATGCGGTCGCCGTGCATCGCCTTCTCCGCTTCCTTCGGAGGCAGGAAGACATCGCCCTCGATTCCCTCCACGCGCTGATCGGGAATCAAGAACCCGTATCCGTCGCGATGTTGAGACAGACGCCCGGTCATGTATTCGGGGCTACTGCCGATGGCGATGAAATGGCCCGATCGAAGCTCAATCAAATAACCCTTCTCCGACAGCCGCTCCAGCGCCGTTTCCAGCTCGCCGCGTTCTTCGCCATGAGCGCGGAACTCCTTGAGCAGCTGTTTGTAAGTGGCCCTTCCGTGCGGCAGCGCGCGGATGTGTTCCAGGACCGTCGCCTCAGTGACATGCTTTGGCACAAACAGATTCTCTCACCTGCGGGCATTTCGGACTATGTACTGCGGAATGATGTCTCGCAAGGACGCCGTCCGCCGACCCCGGCCGAGCGCAGGCCCGGCGAGTGCCGCCATGTTTCATCCGGGGCGGAGAGCATTCAACACCCGGATTGCGAAACGAACCCCGCAGGGCCGCTGCGGGGAACCACAGTTGTGCGGTCGAACTCATCTCATTGATCCCCCAGCACTTAAATCAACATCTGGTCCGCTCGCCGGTGCCTCCGGTGAGCCGGCGTCATGCTCAAGTTGCAAATTACGAAACGAACTGGCGTAACCCAGGTTCGTTCATTCCAGAACCGCATTCATTTTCGGACGACTTAGAAACGCGGGAAGACATTTCGAAAATACGAACCCAACCAACGCCGCCGAATCGGTGGAGCCTATCCGGTCCTCATTATGCGGCACAGGCATGCGGGCTTCGGTCGGGTTTGCCGCGAACCCGCTGATTCTGTTGGCTAAATAACTTGGCGAGATCGGTGACCAGATTTTGGGGCCGAGCTGATCTCTCCGTCACCCAAGTTCACCGAAGTTCCCACGGACAGGTATTGCCACGGAGAAGACGCGCGCCGTCAAGCCGAGCAACCGTTGCTAGGATCAAAGGGATGCGAGACGTGTTGCATCGCACGGCCGAGATCGCGTCGCGTTACCTGGAAACGCTCGACGACCGCAGCGTGGCGCCCACGCCTGAGGCGTTGGCGCGGCTGGCGGAACTGAACCAGCCCTTGCCCGAGCAGCCGGAGGATCCCGTGGCCGTGCTCGAGATGCTTGACCGCATCGGTTCGCCGGCAACCATGGCAATGGCGGGGCGGAGGTTTTTCGGTTTCGTCATCGGCGGCTCGCTTCCGGCCGCGCTGGCCGCCAACTGGCTGGCTGGTGCGTGGGACCAAAACCCCGGCCTGTTTGTTGCCTCGCCCATCGGGACTGTTCTCGAGGAGATCTCGCTGGGCTGGCTGCTGGATGTTTTGAAGCTGCCGCCAGGATCGGGCGGGGCGTTTGTCACCGGTGCGACGGTCGCCAACTTCACCGCTCTGGCCGCCGCCCGGCATGCTGTTTTGAAACGTGCCGGATGGGATGTCGAAGCGGACGGGCTGTTCGGCGCACCGCCGATTGCCGTCGTGCTTGGAGACGAGGCCCATCCATCCGTCATCAAAGCGTTGGGCATGCTGGGCCTCGGGCGCTCGCGCGTGATACGGGTTCCCGTGGACGGTCAGGGGCGAATGCGCGCCAACGAAATGCCCCGACTCAGCGGCCCGGCCATTGTGTGCATGCAGGCAGGCAACGTAAATACCGGGGCCTTCGATCCAGCCGGCGAAATCTGCGCGCGTGCCCACGACGCCGAAGCCTGGGCCCATGTCGATGGCGCGTTCGGCTTGTGGGCGGCGGCCAGCACAGCACACGCGCATTGGGTCAGTGGCTTGGAGAACGCCGATTCCTGGTCCACCGACGCGCACAAATGGCTCAACGTTCCCTACGACAGCGGATTGGCCTTCGTCCGCGATCCGGTCCCGCTCAAGCAAGCCATGTCGCTAACGGCGGCGTACTTGCCACAGGGCGAGCACCGTGAGCCATCGCAATACACACCCGAACTCTCCCGGCGGGCTCGCGGTGTCGAGATCTGGGCCGCACTGCGCTCGCTAGGCAGGCAGGGGCTTAACGATCTCATCCAGCGGACCTGTCGCCTCGCCGCTCGCTTCTCGACCGAACTGAACCGAGGGGGCTGCCAGATTCTGAACGACGTGGTAATTAATCAGGTGCTGGTTTCGTTCGGCGATGCCGCCCGAACGCGCCGGGTGATCGAACGCGTTCAACGGGACGGCACTTGCTGGTGCGGACCGACGGAATGGCAGGGCCACACCGCCATGCGCATCAGTGTGTCCTCCTGGGCTACGCGGGACGAGGACGTGGACCGAAGCGTCGCAGCGATCTTACGCGCAGCAAGTGATTAGTCACGCTACCGTCACATACCGGATATTGCCAGTACTGCTTTTACCGATATGCTGAGTGGCATGGAACTGAAGATCGTCCGGCTGACCATCCCCGAAAACGGCAACATTATCCTGGGACAAAGCCATTTCATCAAGACCGTGGAAGATGTTTACGAAGCGATCGTGAACACTTCGGCGCACATCAAGTTCGGCATCGCCTTTAACGAAGCGTCGGGTGATTGCCTCACGCGCGCCGACGGCAACGATGAGTCGCTCAAAGACAATGCCGTAGCCAACGCCTTGGCGCTGGCGGCGGGCCATATTCTTGTCGTTGCGCTTCGCGACGGCTTTCCGATTAATGTCTTGCCACGCATTCTTCAGGTTCCCGAAGTCGTGAACATCTTCTGCGCATCCGCCAACCCGGTAGAAGTGATTGTCGCGGAGACCGAGCAGGGACGTGGCGTTTTGGGCGTCATTGACGGCTATTCGCCCAAGGGCGTCGAGACCGAAGCGCATGTCGCGGCGCGGATCGGCCTGCTTCAGCGCTTCGGCTATAAGCGCTAAACCTATCGTGCGGCAGACCGCTTCGTTTAGAATATGGAGACCAAGGGGAAATCATGAGCCAGGAGACCGTGTGGCAGAAAATCAAAGAGGTCGGCATTATTCCGACCGTCCGCACGTTGGATCCCAAAAAGGGCGCGTTGGCGGCACAGGCGATCCTGGCCGGTGGAATTCCCATTATTGAAGTGTCCCTTTGTGCTCCCGACGCCATCCACACTCTGGATGCGGTGCTGAAGGGCGTCAGCAGTCACATGATCGTCGGCGCCGGTAGTGTCCTACTCCCGGAGACGTTGCGCCAGGCCGTTGCGGCCGGCGCGCAGTTCATCGTCACACCAGGATTCGGTCTTGAACTGCTCGAATTGGCCCGCAAGCTCGACGTGCTCATTCTGCCGGGAGGGCTGACCCCCACCGAGGTGCAGACGGCTTACACCCACGGGTCTCGCATTGTAAAGCTCTTCCCCTGCGACTTTGTGGGAGGGCCGCACCACGTACGGGCCTTGCGCACAGAGTATCCGGAGGTGGAGTTCATTGCCTCGGGCGGCATTCACTTCGAAACCTGTTCAGAGTATTTCCATGTCGGCGCGGCCGCCATCGGCGTCGGCGCAGCGATTGCCGACTCCCGGTCTATCGAAAGAGGCCTGCACAAACTCTTCACAGAGCGTTCGCGCCGGTTTGTGGAAACCGTGAAGGCTGCCCAGGACCGTTGGGCGCTTTCCCAAACGAAATAGGCCTGGAAGAAGCCCATGGATAAGCCGCCGGCTGCAGTCCTCTATCTGAGCATTGTCTTCGTGCTGCTGGTGATTCCGCGGGCGCTCCAGCGTTTTCGCTTGCCGGCGCCCTTAACCTGCTTTGCTCTTGGGATCGTCGTCGCCATTTTCGTGAAAGACCTGGTCCACGACGGCGTGGTCGAAGCCATGGCGACGCTCGGCATCGCCTCACTGTTCCTGTTTGCCGGCCTGGAAGTGGATCTCTCCGAGATCCGAAAGAATGCGTTGCGGCTAAGCGGACACCTGCTGGTCCGTTCGCTGGTTCTGGCCGGCTTTGGCTGGCTGGCCATGCGCTATTTGCACCTGGACTGGCAATCCGCGGCTCTGATTTCGCTCGCCTTGTTCACCCCCTCCGCCGGCTTCATCCTGGACTCGCTTCCCCAATCCGGCCTTTCGGAAAGCGAACAATCGGAAGTGACCTTGAATGCCATCGCGGGAGAGATTCTGGCGCTCTTGCTCCTCTTCTTCGTTTCACAGGCCGGATCGACACAAGCTCTGCTGGTTTCGGGAGGCGCGTTGATTCTCCTCATCGCCCTCACGCCGTTTGTCTTTTTGCTGCTGGGACGGTTCGTGGTTCCTTATGCGCCGGGGTCGGAATTCTCGCTTCTTTTGATGGTCGGTCTGATCTGTGCCGTCATCACGAAGGCATTGGGAGTCTATTACCTGGTCGGCGCATTCGTGGCCGGCCTGGTAGCCGGTGCGCTCCGGGAGCGCATGGCATCGCTGGCGTCGAAAGGGAATCTACATGCCATCCGGCTGTTCGCGTCATTCTTCATCCCGTTCTATTTTTTCCGCGGCGGACTCAGCGTTCCCTCCGGCGCTCTGGTTCTCCAGTCACTGTTGTATGGATTTGGTATGGCGATTGCTGCCTTGCCGTTCCGCATGCTCAGCGTCTGGCTCCAGGCGCGATTCCTGGTCGGCCGCGAATTCAAAGGGAGCTTCCGGGTTGCCGTCGCCCTTACCCCGACCTTGATCTTCACGCTGGTAATAGCCGCCATCCTGCGGGATAAGTTTGCGTTGAGTGACTCACTCTATGGCGGATTGTTGGTCTATGCCGCCATCTCAACCATTCTGCCTTCGCTGGTGCTACCGGGGTTCGTGGAGTCCTCAGCCTTCCGGCCCGCCAAAGCGGCGGAGCCACAGCTCACTCCGGCGGTTTCGGACTCCGGCGTGGCAGCCTGACGGCCTTACTGCTCGGCGAACGTCATCACCAGACCACCACCGACAATCAGTGCTCCCCCAAACCAGATGGCTCGTGTGGGAGGCTGCCCAAAAACGAGCCACGACAGAAGCTGCGCCGTAACGAAGAAGAAGACGACATACAGGCCCAACAACTTGCCGAAATCCCACGGTGGTGCGTTCACCACCCAGCCGTAACTGAATAGCACCACCGCGCCTGCGGCGAACAGGCCGAGCCGGGCCGCAGCCTGGTACTGCCCCTTCAAAGCCAACCGCACCAGCGCGTCGCCCCCCGCTTCAAGCAAGGAGGCCAGGAACAAAATGAGAATTGCTGTGCTTCGAGACATGTAGGAACCGATTTTCGCAGACGAGACTCTCACGAGCGCGGGCTAGGCGAACAAAGGGCGAATATGATACAGTGTTCCCGTGACCTGGTGCGAAGTCATCTTTTCTGGATCGGACCGGCAAGAGCACAAACAGCTGGTAGAAGCAGCCAGCCTCTACGACGCAGCGTCCCAGGCGCTCGAACAGGTAGGCAAGTTCTGGTGGTTCGATCCCCACTCGCCCCTGGTCGTTCGGGTCCTCGAGCGGTCGAAGGAGTACAAGCTTACGCCGCGCCAGGTACACTCGTGGACGCAGCGCAAACAGCGGGCGGGCAAGCCTGCGGGAGCATCCCAGGCGTGAAGCGATTAAAACCAAAGGCAAGCGTCGTCCCGAAGCCGGCCAAGCTCCGTGATCTCAAGCTGGAGCTCGACCGCGCAGCCGACCCGGAACGCGCGCGCAACCTTGCCTGGTTCTTCAAGACCGGCGCGGGCCAGTACGGGGAGGGCGATCAGTTCCTCGGCATTACGGTCCCGGCGCAGCGCAAGATTGCCCGCAGCTACCGGCACTTGCCGCTCAGCGATCTGAAGAAGCTGCTCGACTCGCCCATCCATGAACACCGCTTCACTGCACTGACTATCCTGGTGGCCAAGTACCAGGCGGGCGATCTGCAGACCCGCGCCGAAGTCTTTGACTTCTACCTACAGAACGCCAAACTCGTCAACAACTGGGATCTGGTGGATGCTTCAAGCCCCTACATTGTGGGTGAGCATTTGCTGGCGCGCTCGCGTAAGGTACTCTACCGGCTAGCCAAATCGCGCAACCTGTGGGAACGCCGGATCGCCATGGTCTCGACCCTGGCGTTCATCCGCCGCGGCGAGATTGCCGATGTGTTCGCCTTGGCTAAACTGATGCTCCAGGACGAACACGACCTGATGCACAAGGCTACCGGCTGGATGTTGCGCGAAGCGGGGAAGCGTTCGCTGCCCGACTTACTCGCCTTTCTTGCCGCACATTACACGGCTCTGCCGAGAACAGCTTTGCGCTATGCGATTGAGCGGTTGCCGGAAGAACAGCGCCGGCGTGCACTGCGCGGGCAGTTCTAAGCGGCGCCCGTTCCATACTGGGTATTGCTATCCATGTATCGCCGACTGTTCAACCGCTGTAGGAGAGTCAATCAGCAGCATGCCTGATCCGGATTCGCAGCCTCGCAACCGGAGGTATTGGACGCGCCGTGAAATCCTGGCTCTCACCGCGGTACCGTTTCTTCCGTCGTTCGGCGCCGCACAAGGAGTCGCATCGCGCGGTGTCCAGGCGGCACCGCGCGGGAAGCCATCCGGCATTCCGTTTCTGGCGAAGTTCACCGATGTCGCCGCAGCCGCGGGCTTAACCGCTCCAACCATCTACGGCGCGGCTGACAAGAAGGATTACATCATTGAGACGGTGGGCTGCGGCGTCGCCTTCCTCGACTACAACAACGACGGCTGGCTCGACATCTTCGTGTTGTGCGGGACCCGCCTTCAGAATCCGCCGGCGGCAGCCACCAACCGGCTCTACAAGAACAATCGGAATGGAACGTTCACGGACGTCACGGAGGCGGCTGGGCTGATTAAGACCGGCTGGGCTTCAGCCGTTACCGTTGGCGACTACAACAACGACGGCTTCGACGATCTCTTCATCACCTACTACGGACAAAACGTCCTCTATCGCAATAACGGGAATGGCACGTTCACGGACGTGACGGCGCAGGCGGGCCTGCTTCGCACCGGCCGGCCCGATTGGGGATCGGGCTGTACCTTCATCGACTACAATCGCGACGGTTACCTCGACTTGTTTGTCGCGAATTACGTGGACATCGTCCTTAACGAACTGCCGAAGCCGGGCGAGAACGCCAGTTGCAACTGGAAGGGAATTCCGGTGAACTGCGGCCCGCGCGGCCTCAAAACCCCGGTAAACCACCTGTACCGCAACAACGGCGACGGCACCTTCACCGATGTCAGCGAGTCTTCCGGCATCGCCAAATCCACCGGCACGTATTCGATGACCTCGGTCGCCGCCGACTTCGATAACGATGGCTGGACCGACCTCTATGTCGCTTGCGATTCCACGCCCAGCCTTTTCTTTCGCAATCAGCACGACGGCACATTCAAGGAAGAAGGCCTCGAACGCGGCATTGCCCTGAGCGAGGACGGTATGGAGCAGGCCGGCATGGGCCTCGGTATAGGCGATGTCGACCTCGATGGCAATCTCGATGTCTTCAAGACGCATTTCTCCGACGACACGGCCGTTCTTTACCGCAACGACGGTAAGGGCATTTTCACCGATATCACCCTGCGCAGCGGGATCGGTGTCGAGACTCGCTATATCAGTTGGGGCGCCGGCATCGTCGATCTCGATAACGACGGCCTCCCGGATATTTTTGTCGTCACGGGCTCGGTGTATCCCGAAGTCGAAAAGTCGCTGCCGCTTTATCCGCTCAAGACGCCCCGGCTGGTTTTTCGCAATCTGGGTAACGGGAAGTTTGAGGAGTTGATTGAAGAGGCGGGCCCGGGCGTCGCGGCGCCGCACTGCGGCCGGGGCTGCGCGTTTGGCGACTTCGACAACGACGGCGACATCGACATGGTCATCATCAACTTGAACGAGCCGCCTTCTTTGCTGCGAAACGACCTGTCCGGCGATCGTCACTGGCTCAAGGTCTTACTGGTAGGGACCAAGTCAAACCGCAGCGCGATCGGTTCCCGCGTTATTGCGCACTATGGCGACAAGTTGCAGGCTCAAGCCGTCATGGCACAATCCAGCTTCTATTCCGTCAACGACCGCCGACTCCACTTCGGCCTCGGGACAAACGCCACAGCCGATCTCGAAGTGCACTGGACCAACGGCGCAATCGAGAAACTGGCCGGTGTGAAGTCCAATCAACTGGTCGTCATCCAGGAAGGCAAAGGCATCGTTAAAAGCGAGTCCTGGCCAAGACCAAAGACCTGAAGGTTGCTACCGCTGTTCCAGCCGGGCAAGCTGCCGGCAGCTCTCATCGACCCCTGCTTTGACGTTGACAGCCGTGTAGAGATCTTTCGCTTCCTGCCATAGGAGTCTCGCCTCTCCGGCCTCGCCCGCATCGCTTTTGAGGATTGCCAGGCCGCGAATCGCGTTCGCCAAGTCGAGCGGAGGCGTTTGCGGATGGCTTCGATAGAGGGCAAGAGCTTCGTGATAGCAGGGCTCGGCCAACTCCGGATGACCGTCTCCCCGCTGGATATCGGCCACATGCCGCACCGTGTGCGCCAGTCGCGGCGCATCGCCCGCTGCGCGGTAGATGGCGGCCGCTTCCTGGTAGCTCCGCAGGGCGGCGTCGCGGTGGCGCATGTCCCGCTCAATCTGAGCGAGACGTGTTAGCGCCCTAGCCAAATCAGCCGGCGCGCCGGCTTCGCGATAAAGACTCACTGCCTCGACCAGATGCGCCCTCGCGTCGGCGAGCCGGTTTTCTCTTCGCGCCCGAAGGGCCAGCTCCAGCAGTTCGTTGGTGGGGTCGGGCATGCTGCCTGTCAGGCTATCACTGGAAACAGCGGCGATCAAAACCTGAGGAAAGCGCAAGCACCGAACCGCGCGTGAGAGTCTGTGTGAAAAGCACGGCAAGTGCGCGTATCGGGGTCAGAGGTTGCTCGCACGGTTCGGAAAACCAAGTGAAATGCCGGACGGTTCGATGGAATATCGGCCTGTGGAGGACGCGGGTACGGACAGCTCTGTCCACGCGCCACAGAGCTGTATCTGGGTTCGTCCACCACATCATGGCTTGGGACAGAGAAATCCGTCCCCTTGATGAAACGGTCGTGACTCCGGAAGGACTTGGGCCCCCGCTTTCATCATTGCGGGTGAGCACTCCCTCGCTCATGCTGAGATCCGTGCTGGAGTTTCAGGACGGTCGGGGCGTTCGGGAGAATTTCATCACATCCGATGGTCCGGAGGACCATTCAGGCTTGCTCACGAGTCTGTGTGAAAACTCCGGCAATCGCGCTTCACGGTCAGGGCTTGCGGACGGGTCGGCTCAGAAAGCAGCTGAAAATGCCGGGAGTTTGATAAAAATATCGGCCTTTGAGTGCGCTTCCTGGCTCCGTGGCGGAGAGCTACGGTCGCGGCTCCGAAAGAATCCGCTTGCTGACGCGCGCGGTTCCGTGCTGAAGTTTTCACACAGTCTCTTACGCGCGCGGTTGCTTTGAAAAGACAGGTTGGAGGACGCGGGGACGGACAGATCTGTCCACGCGCCACAGGGCTGTATCCCGGTCCACCACATCATGGCTTGGGACAGAGGACGTCCGTCCCCTTGATGAAACGGTCGTGACTCCGGAAGAACAGGCAAGCGGATGCCGCACCTCAATTACCAATGTTACTGACCGCCCTAAATTAACCATCGCATGCTACACAAATATCCGCTATGTACCACCGAAGCACACCATACGGCTGATATAGCTTCTACACGAGGACGTGGTTTCAAATACTTGGCGGCTGACACCGCTTACATTGCAGAGCCCTTTGCCGCAGGCTTCCGAAGTGCATTGTTAAGGGCAAGAGCAACCGGAAATCAAAGTAAGATTCGAACCGGAAGCCGGTCAAAAGGAGACCTAAAATGAAAAACGTACTTAGTCACATTGGGGTGTCTGCAGCGGCTTTGTTCCTGTTCGGAGTTCTGCCGATTCAGGCCCAGGAAGCAGCCAAGGCCAATATCCCCTTCTCGTTCCATAGCAAGCAGGCCGCTTATGATAGCGGGACCTACACGTTGAAGACGCAATACGGCAACAACCTGCCGCTGGTTCTGATCAACGACGACACAGACAAGGCGACGTTTGTTCCTACGGTCAGTTCAATCGAACCGACCGCCAAAACCGAGGCGCGTGGGCCCGTGATGGTCTTCAAGTGCGGCCAAGGCACTTGTTTCCTGACTGAGGTCTGGACTGCCTCCAAGGGCTACAAGATTTCTCACCCGCAAGTGCTCGATGAAGAGGCTTCCACGACTCAGATTGTTGCTCTTGTCCGAGCCGCCCGTTAATCAGAACCACTGAAAGACGGCTGTTGCCCGACCCAAAGAAGCGGGCTTGCCTTCCAAGGCAGGCCCGCTTCCTCCTGTGATCTGAAGTATCGTGGGAGAGAAGCTGTCCCGCATGTGGAATAACGCCAATTTGACCGATCCGGTGCTGATCAACACGATCGGGCACACCGCGGGTCTGCTGCTCTTTGGCCTCACGATCGGGCTCTTGATCCGGGATTGGCGCTCGAATGGTGTGCGGCAGACCCGGCTCTCGGTGGTTGCCGCAGCCCTTGCGTTGGCATGGAACGCGGGGTCACTGATCGCACTTGGTTCGTCCAACGAGCTGCTCATCCGTATCGTCATGACGCTCAGCTTTTCTGTGCTGAGTGTTCTGCCGGCCATACTTCTGCAGGTGGCTCTTCACGGGCGCCAGCGAACCATCGTGGCTTGCGGTTACGCCGTAAGTGCGATTGCAATTCTCTTGCACTTTATTGAGCTCTTTTCCTTGAGCCTAAGTCTTCACCAGGCTGCGTTGATCACCATTGCGGCTGGCTTCGGCTTACTTACCCTAGTGAGCTTTTTTCTGAGGAACGGTTTCCACCTAAGCAGGCCAGTGGAACGGTCCGACTGGCTTACGTTCCCCTGTCTGCTGCTCTTCACCACATCCTTCCTTCACTTTGGCTACGGGCACGTCGGGTCGCCTTGGACCGGAGAGATTGCCTGGCACCATATCGGCATTCCCGTTGCTTTGATCGTTCTGCTGCAGGATTATCGATTCCTCTTGCTCGACACCTTTGTGCGCTTCGTCTCAAACGCTGCCCTGGCCGTTGCCTACGCCACGTTGCTATTGGTCTTGAACCGGCGTTTTGGTCTTTCGGCGACAGTGGGTTCGAACATGTTTCTCACCGGCCTGCTGCTGGTCTCGTTGTGTTTGTCGCTGGTTCTGTTCGCCTACTTCCGTAACCTGATGCAGGCTTGGCTCAGCCGGGTTATCTTTCGTCGTGAGCCGCTCGATAAGGCAGTGAACGGAATCCTCGCGGCTTCTTCCCTCGCGCAATCGGAGGATGAGCTACTAACGCGGGCAACCCGGGAAATTGCCCATCATCTGGGAACCGAGTTGTTTGCGGTTCTGCCGGGCGGCGCTTTGGGCGCACGCAATGATAAGCCATCGATCCTGGCAGCCGACGCCGACGCGAAGGAATTCCGCGACGAGCGATTCTGGGCCGAAGCGCAGATCCCGCTGCGGTTATCGAACACCGAAGCCCGTTTCCTGGTGTTCGGCGCGAGGCGGGGAGGCAGGCGCTACCTCAGCGAAGATCTGGACGAGATGCGCGGGTTGGGTGCGGTGGTTGCCGAGCAGATTGAACGCTTTCGAGCCGAGGAGCTGAAACGCCTGGTCAGCCAGGCGGAACTTCGCGCACTCCAGGCCCAGATCAACCCTCACTTCCTGTTCAACGCTTTTAATACTCTCTACGGGATCATCGACCGGCGATCGCTCGACGCGCGCCGCATGGTCCTCAATCTGGCGGATGTCTTCCGCTACTTCCTGCAGGGGGATCGCGGGTTCATTCCGCTGGCGGAAGAACTGCGGATCATCGAGGCCTATCTGGAGATCGAAGCGCTCCGCCTTGGCGATAGGCTGAAGACCGAAATCACCGTTCCGGAGTCGGCGGGAACCACGCTCATCCCCATCCTCTCCGTCCAGCCGTTGGTCGAAAACGCGGTCAAGCACGGCATCGCCGGGAAGCAGGGCGGCGGTCGTGTGCATCTGAAGATCGAAGAGACCCCATCCGGGCTGCTCATCGCCGTTGACGATACCGGTGGTGGTTTTCCCGCTCAGACGCAGCTCGGGAACGCAGGGTTGGGAGTCGGGCTAGCCAATGTGCGGCGGCGGCTGACCCTCTGCTACGGACCTGCGGCGGAACTGCATATCGGGTCGAGTAGCGCTGGAACGAAAGTCTGGTTTCTGGTGCCGCTCCGGCAGCCGGTTCCCGAAACAAGCTTGGCCGAAGACACGCCCGTCGCGTCCGTTCACGCCGGTTAGCAGGCCTTTGGAGCATGAAAGCAGGCCGCGCATCGACGAACGCTTCCCAGATTGCCACCGGACCGGTCAACTCAGCTATAGTGTCCCCGCTTCGAGTACTGATCGTCGATGACGAACCGATTGCCCGGCAGGTGCTGCGGGAAGAACTCGACTTGATGGATACGGTCGAGGTCATCGGCGAGGCCGAGAACGGCGCGGCCGCACTCGCGATGATGTCTTCCGCGACGCCCGATCTGGTCTTCCTCGATGTGCAGATGCCGGTCATGAATGGCTTCGAGCTGCTCAGCCAATTGCATGGCGGCCACATGCCCGCTTTCGTCATGGTTACCGCCTACGATCAGCACGCGATGCGCGCCTTTGAGGCGGGCGCCGTGGATTACCTCCTCAAACCGGTCGGTCATCAGCGTCTGGCGCAGGCCGTTGAGCGCGCAAGCCGGCTCTACCGGAACCCACTGCAGGTAGCGGAAACAGTCGCCAAACTGCAGGAGCTTGGATCTTCCGCTTCTCAAGGCTCGTCCCAGCCGCGCAAGGTAGTCGGCAAATGGGGAGAGGAGTATTTCCTGCTCAGCCTGAACGAGGTGCTGGCCTTTCAGGCTGAAGGCGATGTCACTTGGATCGTGACCGCCAAGCAGCGTTACTACGCGGCCCACAGCCTGCGGGCCATTGAGGAACGCCTGCCCCAGAGTTCGTTCCGCCGAATCCATCGGAACACACTCATCAATATCAACCAGATTCGCAAGATGAGTATGATTACCAGCCAGCGCTGGCTGGTCACCCTCAATAACGGCGACGAGTTCATCGTCAGCAAGCGCCAGGCGAAGAACGTCCGCGATGTTCTGAGCTGGTAGGACTTCGAGCTTTCAGCTGACCGCCGGGATAAGTCCGTTCATCCGAAATCTAAGTCCGGTCACGGTCATCTATAGATCGTCGGTAGGATTTTGCTCAAAGTTATGGCTGGCTCGTTTGACAATTGGGCAGTGTCCAAATCGACGAGGGCTATCCTCGCCTTTCTAGTCTTTTTCCTCGGCTGTGGCGGCGCCAGCTTTGCCCAATCCAATAGCGGTGCAGTGAAGGGTTCTGTGCTCGATCCTTCGGGCGCGGGCATCGCCAACGCGACGGTTACCCTCCAGAACACAGTCTCCAAGTTCAGCCAAACCGCTCAGACCGACGCCCAGGGAAGTTTCACCGTAGCCAACATCCCGTTCAATAACTATCACGTCTCGGTCACGGCGCCAGGGTTTCAGTCGGGTGCGCAGGACGTGAACGTCCGTTCGTCGGTGCCAAGCGAGTTGAAGATCACGCTGGCGCTTGGCGAGACCAAGACGGAAGTAACAGTCTCCGAGTCGGGAGACCTGGTCGAGACCGATTCAACCTCGCACACCGATGTGGATCGGGCTCTGTTTGACAAGCTTCCGCTGGAGAGCAATTCATCGTCACTCAGTTCGCTTGTCACGTTGGCAACGCCCGGAATCTCGGCCGATTCGGATGGTCTGTTCCACGGGTTTGGCGACCACGCTTCGAACTCATTCTCCGTCGACGGCCAGCCGATTACCGATCAGCAAAGCAAGGTCTTCTCGAACCAGATCCCGCTCGACTCGGTGCAGTCGATGGAGGTCATTGCCGGCGCGCCTCCTGCCGAATACGGCGGCAAGACCAGCGTGGTGATTGTCGTAAACACTCGCTCGGGCCTTGGCGTAACTCAGCCGCACGGTGACGTAACCACCACCTTCGGCAACTTTGGCACCGCTGGCGGCGGTTTCGATCTAGCTTTGGGCGGCCAGAAGTGGGGCAATTTCGTCTCGGCGAACGGCCTCGACACCTCGCGGTTTCTGGACGGCCCGGAGTTTACCGTTCTCCACGATAACGGCAACGAGACCAATGTGTTCGACCGCGTCGATCTGAAGCCTACCGACGCGGATTCCATCAACCTGAATCTTGGGTTTTCGCGATCGTGGTTCCAGACCCCCAATTCGTGGGACTCCCAAAACGCAACCGCGTGGTCGGGGCTCGAAGTCGATAACGGCGGCATCGGACCCAATGGGTTACCGGTAGGGTCACAGGATCAACGCTCAAAGATCCTCACGTACAACGTCGCACCGGCATGGACACATCTGGTCAGCCCGACCACATTATTCACTTTTGGCGCCTTCGTGCGGCACGATCAGTTTAATTACTACGGCAGCGATAATCCGTACGCCGACTTTACGCCGAACCTGCAGACCAACACGGTCGATCAGGAACGTGACCTCACGAATGTGGGCGTGCGCGTCAGCCTCTCTTACGTGAAAGGCATTCACAACATCAAGATCGGCGGCACCTTCGAGGACACCATTCTCAACGAGGCTGACCGGTTTGGAATCGTCGATCCGTTGGAGAACGCTCCTTGCTTAAATCCAAACGGAAGTCCCAATACGGACCCATCCATCACGATGCCCAGTCAATGCGCCGGTGGCCTCCAACCAAATCCAGGATATTTGCCGATTCTTGGGCCTCTCGATTTGACCAGGCCGACACCCACGACGGGACTCTACAACTACCTGGGCCACGCCGATATCCATGAGGGCGCGTTGTACATTCAGGACGCGATCACGCTGAAGAACTGGACCTTCAACCTCGGCGTTCGCGGCGACATCTATCGCGGCATTACCAGTGCCAGCGCGGCGGAGCCCCGGCTCGGTGCCGCCTACAACATCAAGCGAACCAACACCGTGCTACGCGTGGCGTACGCTTATTCACTGGAATCGCCCTTCAATGAGAACCTAGTGCTCGCCAGCGAGGGATGCAACGATCCCGTTATCAACGCCCTCACTTCGATTACGCAGGGTTATCCTTGCCTGACATCGCCGCTCAAGCCCAGCACGCGCAACGAATACCACGTCGGTCTGCAGCAGGCTTTCGGGAAGTTTCTGGTCATCGATGCCGAATACATCTGGAAATACACCAACCTCGCCTATGACTTCAGCGTGCTGGGCAACACGCCCATCACCTATCCCATCGAGTGGCGAAAATCAAAAATTCCGGGATTCGCCATGCGCGCAAGCGTTCCGGAGTTCCACGGTTTTACGGCCTATGTCGTCATGTCGAGCTTGGCGGCGCGGTTCTTTGGACCGCAGCTCGCCGGGATTGGCATCACGCCCACGACGACGGGTAACACCGCAGTGTTCCGCATCGATCACGACGAGCACTTTAATCAGACCACCCACCTGCAGTATCAGCCCAAGAAGAACTGGCCATGGATTGGCGTGAACTGGCGCTATGACAGCGGCCAGGTGGCCGGTCCGGTTCCTTGTGCCGGCGGCGAGTGCAATAACGGCCCCAACGGCACCAGCACGATTGTCGATGCGTCCATCCTGACTCCCGACCAGCAGTATCAGGCGGGACTCTATTGCGCGGGCGTCTACGCTACGCCGACTACGCCGATCAGTCCCAACAGCATTTGTCCGGCCTCCCAATACGGCTCGAAATACTTGAGCATCCCAGCAGCGGGCACCGAAAACAACGACCATAATCCGCCCCGCATTGCGCCGCGCAATCTCTTTGATATCGCCCTTGGGCAGGACAACCTTCTGCGCGGCGACAAATTCAAGTTGAGCGCCCGCCTGACGATTGTCAATCTCACTAACACAGAAGCGCTTTACAACTTCCTATCCACGTTCAGCGGGACGCACTACGTTTCGCCGCGTGCGATCACAGCAACCATCGGGTTCCACTTCTAGAAACCCCGATCGCGGACGCAGTGGCGCGGGGGGTTGTTACCGTTGAACTGCGGATGCGGCAAAGCGTTCGGCCAGGAATGCGCCGATCAGCTTGAGCGCTTCCGCGGAGGCTGCCAGCTGCCCGACCCCTCCAGGGAAGCCATGGACCATGCCTTCCCACACGTCCACGCGTGCATCGACGCCCGCCGCGACTGCGCGTTCGACGAAGCCGACCGAGTCGTCGAGAAGCACTTCGTCGTTGCCCACGTGCACTCGGATCGGAGCGAGGCCGGCCAGGTCGGCAAAGAGCGGCGAGGCGAGAGGGTCGCACGCATCGTGACCGTCCAAATACGACCGCACCAATTCGGTGACCTGAGGTCGCGTGAAGTACGGGTCGGCCACCGCACGCGTCGACCAGCTTCCGCCGGACAGCGAGAGGTCTGTGACGGGCGAAAGCGCAACGCTGCCCACGATCGCGCTCCTGGCAGAGGTGGTGCTCGAGTTCAGGAAAGCAAGCAGACCAAGAGCCAGGTTTCCACCGGCCGAATCGCCAGTGACAGCGATCTTGGTGAAGCCGCTCTCGACCAGGCCGAAGTAGGACGCCCGAACGTCTTCAGGCGCGGCCGGGAATGGATGCTCCGGTGCAAGCCTGTAGTCGGGTACAAATGCTTGCACGCCTGCCTGAGCTGCGATGTGGCCCACCAGATGCCGGAAAGCGTAAGCCGAGCCCCAGTTGAACCATCCACCATGAATATGCAGCACGACTTCTTCGGGACGCGCATTTTCCGGGCGGCACCAGACGCCGGGGATTCCTCCAACGTGGTCAGTTTCATAGGTCACACCCCCAGGCGCTGCCACACGTTCCATGATGCCGTCGAACGGAACGCGGGCGGCCGTTCCTTCCAGGCGTCCCTTGTTGGGTTCGACGATCGCTCTCAAGGCGACCATCGCAGCGGCGTCTGGGGCACTGATCGGATGAAATAGGGACCAGGCTCCGTTTATGTCCCGATGCTCTTGAAGCGTCGTCTTCATGTGCTACTCCTGCGTAATCCGCTTTTGGTCGGAATTGCCTCTACAGACCATTCTGCAACGACAAAATTCCGTCTCCAAAGGGTCATCGCTCTCACAACACCCGAGACAACGGTAGGACCTTTGGCCATTGGAATTGCGCGCTGAGCGGCTTATTTGGAGGCAGTGCCACCATCCACCGGCAAGTCGATTCCAGTGATGAAGCTGCTCTCGTCCGATGCGAGGAACACAGCTGCCGATGCCAGCTCATCTGCGGTTCCAAGTCGTCCCATGGGGATCATCTTCCGGAAGTATTCGCTGGTACCCTCCGGAGACCCCTTAGAGCCCACATGGACCATGGGCGTCTCTGTCGGTCCAGGGCTGATCACGTTCGCTCGAATGCCGCGGCTGGCTAGTTCAGCGGTCCAGCTTCGGACGAACGAGACCAAAGCCGCCTTCGTCGCCGAATATGCGCCATAGCCCGGAATGCCCATCTGCCATGCCGCCGATCCGGAGAGGATGATCGATCCCTTGTCGGCGAGCAGTGGGAGTGCCTTCTGCACCGTAAAGTACGCCCCGCGTGCGTTGAGGTTGAAATGCTTGTCGTACGTTTCCGGCGTCGAGTCTGCGAGTGAAACAGGATCTACGACGCCGGCGTTTGCGAAGACGATATCGACACGTCCCTTCACCTTGCGTACCACTTCATAAAGACGGTCAAGATCTTCCAGCTTCGAGACGTCTCCCTGAACGGGCGTTACATTCTTTCCGATCAGCGAGACCGCCGAATCCAATTCCGCCTGACGACGACCGGTGATGAAAACATAAGCCCCTTCCTTTACGAAGCGTTTGGCCGTAGCAAGGCCGATTCCGCTATTGGCACCAGTGATTACAGCTACCTTCCCATCCAGCGCGCCCATCTGCGTCTCCTTTGACCGTCATTCAGTCCGTTACTACGGAACACTTGCTACAGATGTGGCGCGAGGTGCATCGGATTCGGTAAGCAAGCCTGCCGGAAACTCACGATGCCTCTTTCGCGTCCGGAGGGATGGGGCGATTTCTGTGGCCTAAGCAAGGAGTTACCATGACGGAACTCGAATACGTAATCAAACACGGGGGGCTGACGCCTAAACGGCTCTTGAGCAGGATCTCCAGGCGGGGGTTCGGGGCGTGTGTCTTGGGCGGTCTCGCGGGTGCGGCGGCATCGCGCCTCATGAGCGCTCCTCCGGTAGGGGCTGCTTCCGGCGCCGATTTCACAATTGCCATTATTCCCGACCCTCAGTTCCTGGCGGAATCCTGCCCCGACAATTACGGCGGATATTACGCCGCCATGATGAAGTGGATCGTCCGCAACAAGAACATCGTTTTCACATCCGGCACAACGTCCTTTGACGCGAACATCAAGGCTGTCGTGGGCGTCGGCGATTGCGTGAACCAGACCGGGGGCGAAAATGAGTACAAGAATGCGCAGGCCGCCTGGACGATTCTCGACAAGAACCGCATTGCATTCACGACTCCTCCAGGGAACCACGACTATGCAGGCACACTCGATGTCCGGAGCAACCTGGGAAAGCAATTTACAACCGGCTATTTCTCGGCCAGTCGCCGCTCTTCGGTTTACGGCTCCGGTATCGATCTGGGCGGCGGAGACATGGCCTACTGGATGGGATCGTTCGACCGCACTGGAGCCAACACAGCGGTGAAGTTTGTCATCTCCGGCATACACCTGCTCATTCTGGCAATGGATTTCTTCGCCGGTAATGCTGCTTGGTCCTGGGCCTATCAGATAATGCTGGCGCATCCCGATTGCGAATGCTATATCACGACGCATGCCTGGCTGACCATGAACGGAAAGCAGTTCGGGCGAACCGATGGTTACGGGCCGGACGCGTACGCGATGACGGGCACACCCTACTCTAATTCCGCCGCAGAAGCGTGGAGCACTCTGGGAGTAAACACATGGTCGAACCTGTTCGGGATTTTCGGCGGGCACGATATTTTCGGGACCCACAACTCAGAACCGTCATCTCCAGCATGGTATTGGCAGCGGGTTCCGGTTAAGAGCGCCAGTGCGGCGGGGCAGACTGTACATCAACTGTTCGCCAACTCTCAGCAACTGGACGAACGTTGTGGTACGCCCGCGAGCAAAGCGAGTGGAACCGGACAAATTGCGAGCGTTTTTCTGCTCAGCCGCCGGCCCACATTGGGACTACTCGAAGGCCGCATGATTTCCACACAATCGGGAAACTGGTACACCTCCAAATCCGCATCCTTCCCGGAAGGAACCAGCTGGAGTGACTCGGAAACGCTTCTGTTCTCAGTTCCATTCACCGGGCTACACAAAGAGCAACCCCCGCTGCCGGATGGCGTTAAGCGGCCAGGTGATAACCCCCTTCCGCCGCTGATGTTCATGTGACGCGCACGGACCTGGACCTTCAAAGATGGACATCGGGCGAAGGGCATCGCTCTACCCAAGGCAACTGTATGACAACTCACGGTTTGCCAAATGTTTCACTAGTGAAATCTATAATATTTCTACTAGAAGTTGCGTTCACCTGTTCTAACTAGCAAAATGACTGTTTGCGCTATCATTCCCAAAAAACGAGAATTGGTTGCCTGATGGCCCACCCACCCCTTGGAACCGTCCGGGGGATGAATTAGTGGAGAGACCCCCGATCGAGCCTAAGGGCACTAGGAAGCGTCCAGTTCTTGTATCCATCACGCCGACCGAGGATCCAAAATCGCAGCTGTCACTGATCTACGAGAGACTCGCGAAAATCCTAACGCTCAAAATCGAGCTCGCCGTACAATCCCCAGCGGTCCGATTTACCTTTGCGACGAGGATAGGCGAGCTTCTCGTTGAAGAATCCAGATTGATTGAACAGGCCAAGCGGCTCGAAGAGAGATTACGGAAGCCCGAAAGAGCGCGGCGAGCCTCCGTCTTGTCCTTCCCGCCACCAAGGTAGGCTCCAGCCCGTCCCGCTTTCAATATCGGGGAAAACTTCTTCAATACAGCTAGCCGCCGGTCATGCGGCCTCGCCCACAAGGCCTGATTGGGTCGGTTCCGCAGGGCGCCTTCGCGCCGAAGGCCAGCGCCACCGAGCAGGGTGTATACTCCGACTCAAGCTCAACTGGCTCAGGCAACTTATGAACAAAAGAGACTTCTTAAAGACGTCTTGCGCGGTCATCGGCGGCAGCATCTTCTCGCGTGTAGGCTTGACGGCTCGCGACCAGCAAAAGGCGCGGACCAATTGGGCCGGCAACTACACCTACAGCACCGACAATCTGCACCTCCCCAAGACTGTGGAAGAGGTTCAGCAGGTTGTGAAGAGTTGCGACAAGCTGAAGGCGCTCGGCGCACGCCACTCGTTTAACGGGATCGCCGATAGCACGGCAAATCAAATCTCGCTGAAACAGCTTGAGCAGATGACGCTCGACAAAAAGGCTCACACGGTTACAGTCGATGCCGCTGTTACGTATGGCCGTCTGTCGCCCTATCTCGACCAGAATGGCTATGCCGTTCACAATTTGGCGTCGCTGCCGCATGTTTCGGTCGCCGGAGCCTGCGCAACCGGAACGCATGGCTCAGGCATCAAGAACGGCAATTTGTCGACGGCCGTGTCGGCCCTGGAGATGGTCACCGCCGACGGCGAACTGGTAACGCTGTCGCGCGAAAAAGATGGCGGCCGTTTCAAGGGCGCCGTGGTGGGCTTGGGCGCACTGGGGGTGGTGACGAAGGTCACGCTGGACGTTCAACCGACCTTCCTGGTCGCCCAAACGGTTTATGAGAATCTATCGCTGGGGCAGCTGGAAAAGCATCTGGACGAGATCTTCTCCAGCGGATATAGCGTGAGCCTGTTCACCGACTGGCAAAACCATAAAGCGACGCAGGTATGGATCAAGCGCCGCGTCGAGCCCGGTACCGCAATCCATTGGGAATCCGAATTCTTTGGGGCCACGCGGGCGACCCGGAAGCTGCATCCTTTAGCCGGGCATTCCGCGGAAAGTTGCACCGAGCAGATGGGCATTCCTGGCCCCTGGTACGAGCGGCTGCCGCACTTCAAAATGAACTTCACGCCCAGTAGCGGCCAGGAATTGCAATCGGAGTACTTTGTTCCACGCCAGCGCGGATACGAGGCGATTCTGGCGGTGGAGCGATTGAGGGACAAGATTACACCCAATCTGTTCATCACCGAGTTGCGCACGATTGCCGCCGACGACCTCTGGATGAGCGAGGCCTACCAGCGTCCGTCACTGGCCATCCACTTTACCTGGAAACCGGATTGGGCGTCCGTCAAAACGGTGCTGCCGCTGATTGAAGAGCAGCTGGCGCCTTTTGAAGCGCGGCCACATTGGGCCAAGCTCTTCACGATGGCGCCGGCGCAGTTGGAGTCGAGATACGAGAAGCTGGCCGACTACAAGGCGCTGCTGAAAGAGTACGATCCGCGCGGGAAGTTCCGGAATGCGTTCCTGAACACGAATGTTTACGGGTAGGACGATTGCGGGTGGGTCAAGTAAATCGGGACCGCCCGCAAAACGTGTCCGTCGGGAATGCCGCAAGTGCATCTCGCGGAATTTACAGGGTATGTCGGTGGGTGGGCAGCCGTTTCCCGATTTAATCGAAACTCTTCGAAGGGTTTCGCCATCAGTATCCTCATGCGTTGCGTCTGGCGTCGCTCGGGTTGGCGATTGACTACGATTTTCGTAGCGAGCACTTTTGTCGCGACGTTCTGTTTCGGCCAAACGACACCGCCGGGGAGTAGCCAGCAGAGTGAGCCGGCGAAACCGGAGGAATCAAACGACAAGCGCATCCTCTGGATCATCCCGAACTACCGAACGTTTCCCTATCCGACTCACTACACGCCAATTTCGCCCAAGGAGAAGTTCAAGATCGCAGCTGACGATGCTTTCGACCGTGGAACGGTGGTTCTAGCCGCGATGTTCGCGGGCGAGGGGCAGTTGACGAATTCGAATCCATATTTAGGACAGGGGGCGAAGGGATACGCCTCGTATTTCGGGACGGCCTATGCCGACTTTGTTATCGGCGATTTCATGACCGAGGCGATCTACCCGACCATTTTTCATCAGGATCCCCGGTACTTCCGGCGTGGCACGGGGGGAGGATGGTCGAGACTCGGATACGCGGTCGAGCAGATCTTCTGGACCCACACGGATTCGGGAGGCCAGCAGTTCAACTATTCGGAGATCGTCGGCAACTCCACGGCAGTAGCAATTTCGATGGCATACTATCCCGACGGGCGTAACGTCAGCAGCGCAGTGACGGAGCTCGGTACGCAGATCGGCGTGGATATGGCGAGCAACGTCGTGAAAGAGTTCTGGCCCGACATACGGCAGAAATTCTCCCGGAAACATAAGACAACCGACCCCGCCAAGCCTGGTGCTAGCGACAACCACTAAGGCGATGGCAACAGCTTAGGTGCCGCGTTCGATGAAGCACCTCGCCGGCCAGACTACTCGAATCCCGCCTGAAAGTGCTGTCGAAAACCGCAGTCCTTCGCAAGACACGTATTCGGGTAGCCTTGCGAAATGAGGTGCTGAAGCAGAATGGCAGACCCAACGAAAGCTTCTGCGTCCGACTACCTGGCGGCCGAGCGGACCTTTCTCGCCTGGATCCGCACCGGACTGGCCATGATGGGCTTTGGCTTCGTGGTGGCCCGCTTCGGCCTGTTCCTACAGGCCTTACTGCTGAACTCGGCGAATCCGCAGATTCGGCCGAACGGGCCGTCTTTCTGGATCGGGACCGCGCTGGTCGTGCTGGGCGTTGCTGTCAATGTGGTGAGTGCATGGAACCACGCGCGTCTGGTGCGGGGCTTAAATCGGGGCGAAGCCGATTTTAAGCCCTCGTTTGTGCTCGCCGTAACGCTCGCGCTGATCCTGGGTGCTTTTGGATTGGTGATGGCGGCCTATCTGGTCACGGTTCGGCAGCCGGACAATGGGGCTTTGAAACAGCGGAAGGAGAGTTCAATGAACACGGATTTAAGCAATGGCATCGTGAACGTGGCGAGCCGGCATTCGGTTGACGAAACGGTTGAAAGGCTCAAGGGCCTGCTCGAATCAAAGGGGATCAAGTTATTTGCGCTCATCGACCATAGCGGGGAAGCGGACAAGGCGGGCCTGCATATGCCACCCACGAAACTGCTGATCTTCGGCAACCCGAAGGGTGGGACACCGCTGATGCTCGCAGCGCCAAGCATTGCGATTGACCTGCCGCTGAAGGCCTTAGTTTGGGAAGACCCGAGCGGCAAGGTATGGATCTCGTACAACGAGCCGAGTTATCTGCAAACGCGTCATCACTTACCAGAGGGCATGTCCGCGCCGTTGGGTGCGGCGCAGGCACTGTCGACGCAAGCGGCGGAATAATTGGGAACTGCCCTAAGCGCCGGGAGGTCGCCCTGGACCGAAGCCGTGCCCCTTCGGTATGGCATCCGGGTCGATTCCAAGAGTCACGGTGGCCACGAGGCCGCTTTCCAACGATCCTTGTTTCATGGGCGTGATGGAGAGGATGGGTCCGCCATGATCGCCGGCGTAGACGTTATCCTCGTCGAGACGAGTCCGCAGCGTGTGATGCGCGGCGTAGGGGTCGATGCGGGCGATGTGGTCGGTGAGATCGTCAGAAAAGAACAACTGGCCGGTGTGCGAAACGTGACCCCCTCGATACTTCGCTCCGTCAATTAGTCCGCCGATGTGAACTCGCAGATGAATGTGGATGTCACGGCCCACATACCAGCCGGGATAAATGGTGGCGAACTCGACCATGCCTTGCTTGTCGGTGACTTGGACTCCGCGCAAGAAATTCGTGTCGTCTATTTTGCGTGAACCTCGACCGCCTGGAGGGCCTCCTCCGAATCCGGCTCCGCCAGGCGGAGGTCCGAACCCCGCAGGTGGGCCACCGGGAGGCGGACCGGGGGGACGGCCGCTCCTTTGGGAAGGATCAAATGGTGGCCCACCACCGGGAGGTCCATCGGGACTGTTCGCCGTGAAGCCGGAATAGACGCCCATCGCGTCGCAGTGCCAGATATCGAGCGCCGCGCCGTTCACTGGCGCGCATCGCTTCACGTCAACCAGGGCGATGCGCAGCTTCAACGGCACGCCGGGCTTGCCCTCGGTGAGGTCGTATCGGACGACCTTGCGATCGATGTAATACGGCCCGATCGTTTGCTCCGGCGTGAGTGCACAGGCCGGCTCCGAGGAAACCCGGTCGCTTGAAGCGAATGCCAATCTGCCGCGCGAGACGGCACCGAGAGCAAGCGCTCCCAGTCCGCGCGCGAGCACCGCGCGACGCGAGTGGACTTCATTGGCATACCGCTCGGGTTGTATCTCCATTCAGTAGGCTCCGGTCAGAACAGTTTCGATTCTACGGATGCGGTCCGCCCGCACCAGGACCGCCCGGTCCGCCGGGTCCGCCACGTCCACCAAAGCCTCCGCCCGGTGGCAGCTGATCGTATTTAGTCTGCTGATCTGTGGACAGAATCGCGTAGAACGCTGCTTGTGCAGTCGCTCGGGCTTGGACTTCCTGCGTGGTGAGCGTTCCGATCTGTGCTGAGAGCGCGGTGATAGCAGAGGCGTCCTGGGTCTTCACGGCGGCTTGCAGCGCTTTGTGTGCGGCCTGCATCGACGGGAGGAGATTTGACATGGCCGTCTGTTCGGTGGTGAAGATGGCGGTTGCTTGCGTTTGCTGCTCCGTGTTGAGCGAGAGCAGGGTTGTTAGACGAGCGACTTGGTGGGCCGTCATCTGTGCCGGAGTCGGCGGCGACGGCGGTGTGTTGGTCGTGGTCTGCGATAGGAGAAAACCTGCGCTGACGGCTGTCAGCAGGGAAATGGAAAGGATGCGGTTCTGCATAGTTAGCCTCATCTCCATTGACGCGCGTCTCAAAGACCTATGCGCTAAAGATGTGTAAAGTATGGGGAAGTTAGCCGGACGTTATTCGCGCGGTAGTGTGCGGCGAGCGCACAGGACGCGGAATTGTGTACGGTGAGCGGGCGATTAAGCAGGCTGCTGAAAAGGCTATCTCAACTATTCACGCCGAAGCCGACCGGGACAGGCGCCTCTGATCCCAAGGCGACCATGACACGTACTTTCGTAACCCTGGCACCTTCGCCGCGCGGACAGAGCGAGCCTGTCCCAGTATGCAGAACAGTCGGCCAGCACTCGTCAGGGAGCGGTTTCCCGGGCCGCCGCGGATCGCCATGAACGCGATTTATTTGATTCGCTTACAATGTGCGTGATCGGCCTAGCTTTAACTAACCAATCCGGTGAATTAACTATCTCGTGCACCGGAATATCCGCAATGTACAACCCGGGAACGGAATCACTCGCTTAGAGCATTGCGACAGGTACGCGATTTCAAACACTTGCCGCCTGACACCGCTTACATTGCAGAGCCCTTTGTCACAGGCTTCCAACGTGCATTGTTAAAGGGCAAGAGCAACCGGAAATCAAAGTAAGATTCGAACCGGAAGCCGGTCAAAAGGAGACCTAAAATGAAAAACGTACTTAGTTATATCGGGGTGTCTGCGGCGGCTTTGTTCCTGTTCGGAGCTCAGTCCATTCAGGCCCAGGAAGCAGCCAAAGCCAATATCCCCTTCTCGTTCCATAGCAAGATGGCCGCTTACGACAGCGGAACCTACACTCTAAGAACGCAACACGGTAACACCACACCTCTGGTTCTGACCAACGACGACACCGGGAAAACGACGTTTGTTCCCGCGATCAGTTCAATCGAACCCAACGCCAAAACCGAGGCGCGTGGGCCGGTGATGATCTTCAAGTGCGGCCAAGGAACTTGCTTCCTGAGTGAGGTATGGACGGCCTCTAGAGGCTACACGATCGCTCATCCGCAAGTGCTCGATGAAGAGGCCTCTACGACTCGCATCGTAGCCCTCGTTCGAGCCGCCCGTTAATCAGAACCGCTGAAAGACGGATCGTGCGAGACCTCAAGAAGCGGGTCTGCCCCTAAGAAGGCAGGCCCGCTTCGTGTTGTTTGGCGCTACGCGGTGATGGGCGGTTCGGCCGCAGTTTCGAATGGCGGATAACAGTCGTAGTTTCGTTGAGAGACAATTTTGCCGTCACGAAACGTGAGAAACATGCCGACGAACGCCTTCATTTCTGTGTCAGCGGGCAAATTCAGTACTGACACGGATAGGGCGCCTGTCCAGATCAATTCGATGGCCACCTGGTCGCTTGCTTCGACAATGTTCTGGATGCTGTAGCTTTGCGACTTGAGGACCTGCCGGCCTTGATCATAGGCCGCCCGCAGATCGGCCGCGTGGCGAACGCGCCCGTTTGGGGCAATCCGGTTCGGGAACTCCTCAATGACGACATCGGGTGAATAGAACTCAGAAACCAGCTCGGCCGACTCCATCGACACCGCCGCAGCCAGATACTGGCGGGCTCGCTCCGCATTGGAAGTTGTCATGGCAGACTCCTCTATTAAGTGAATTGTCGCGCGGCTACTTGGCGGCGCGCCTCGACAGCAGCGTTGATGTCTATCCCCCTGCACTAAACTGGTATCAAATGCCCAGCAAAAATAGCTTTGGCGCAGCCAGAACCCTGCGCGTCAACGATCGCGATTACCAGATCTATCGCCTGGATGCGGTGGAGAAGGCCGGCGTGGCCTCTGTATCCCGATTGCCGTACTCGATTAAGGTTCTGCTCGAGAACCTGTTGCGTTTTGAAGACGACCGAACCGTGAAACGCAGCGATATTGAATATGTTGCCAAGTGGGATACGGCGGCGGCTCCGCAAGAGATTCAGTTTCGTCCGGCGCGCGTGTTGCTGCAAGATTTCACCGGTGTTCCCTGCGTTGTGGACTTGGCGGCCATGCGCGATGCGCTGCAGAAGATGGGCGCTAACCCGGCGCTGGCCAATCCGTTGATTCCGGCCGACCTGGTGATCGACCACTCGGTGCAGGTGGATGCTTTCGGCACGCCTGCCGCCTTCGGCCAGAACGCACTACTGGAGTTCGAACGCAATCAAGAGCGCTATGCGTTTCTGCGCTGGGGCCAGACCGCGTTCCATAACTTCCGCGTGGTGCCGCCGGACACGGGCATCGTTCACCAAGTCAACCTGGAATATCTCGCGAGCGTGGTGTTTAGCGGAGCGCGCGACGGTTTGAGCGAGGCCTATCCCGATACGTTGATGGGCACCGACTCGCACACCACCATGATCAACGGCGTCGGCGTGGTGGGTTGGGGCGTGGGTGGCATTGAAGCAGAGGCCTGTATGCTGGGCCAGCCGATATCCATGCTCTTACCGGCGGTGGTCGGGTTCAAGCTGTTCGGCAAGCTGCCTGAAGGCACCACGGCGACCGACCTTGTGCTAACGGTGACGCAGATGCTTCGCAAGCGGGGTGTGGTCGGAAAGTTTGTGGAGTTCTATGGCGCAGGCGTGAGTGCGCTGTCACTGGCGGACCGGGCAACCATTGCCAACATGGCGCCTGAATACGGCGCGACGATCGGCTTCTTTCCCATCGATGAAAAGAGCCTGGATTACCTGCGGCTGACGAACCGCTCAGCCGACCAGGTAGCCCTGGTCGAAGCATACGCCAAGGCGCAGGGACTGTTCCTGGATGCGAACTCGCCCGATCCGGTGTATTCCGACACGCTGGAACTGGATCTTTCTACCGTCGTGCCGTCGCTGGCGGGACCGAAGCGGCCGCAAGACCGCATCAACCTGCCGGATGTGAAACAGAACTTTCTGACGTCGCTAGGCGCGGCTCAGAAATCGGCCCAGCTTGCGGTGAACGGCCACCACGAAACGATCCACGATGGCGCCGTGGTCATCGCCGCGATCACGAGCTGCACGAACACCTCGAACCCATCCGTGATGATCGCTGCCGGTCTGCTCGCCAAGAAAGCGGTGGAACGGGGTCTGACGGCCAAGCCGTGGGTGAAGACGTCGCTGGCGCCCGGTTCCAAGGTGGTCTTCGACTATCTCAGCGATGCGGGCTTGATGCCTTATCTCGAAAAGCTGAACTTCCATTTGGTGGGCTATGGTTGCACCACGTGCATCGGCAACAGCGGACCGCTGCCGGACAACGTGGCGCAGGCTGTTTCGGCCGGAAAGCTCAACGTGGCGGCCGTGTTGAGCGGCAACCGCAACTTTGAGGGACGCGTGAACCCGCTGGTGCGCTCGAACTATCTGGCTTCGCCGCCGTTGGTGGTCGCATATGCGTTGGCGGGCCGCGTGGATCTGGACATCGCGAATGAGCCGCTGGGCACGAGCTTCGACGGAAGCCCGGTGTATTTGAAAGATATTTGGCCGACGCAGCAGGAAGTGGAAACCGCGGTTCGCACATCGGCGCGCACCGAGTTCTTTGCCAGGGAGTATGCGGAAGTGTTCGCCGGCGACGCGTCGTGGAATTCCATCAAGATCCCGACCGGCGACATCTACGAGTGGACGGACGATTCCACCTACATCAAGCAGCCACCCTACTTTGACGACATGGTGGACCCGGCCACGTCGGTGAAGGATCTGAAGGGATTGCGTGTGCTGGCGGTGCTGGCTGATTCGGTGACCACCGATCACATCTCGCCGGCGGGCTCTATTCCCGTCGACAGCCCGGCCGGCAAATACCTGATTGTGCAAGGCGTGAAGCCGGGCGACTTCAACAGCTACGGGGCGCGGCGCGGCAACCATGAAGTGATGGTGCGAGGGACCTTTGCCAACATTCGGCTGAAGAACCTGATGGTGCCGGGCGTGGAAGGCGGCTGGACCCGCCATATGCCCGATGGCGAGAAGATGTTCATTTACGACGCGTCGGCGAAATACCTGGCATCCGGCACGCCGCTGCTCGTGATCGCGGGCAAGGAATACGGGTCCGGCTCCTCGCGCGATTGGGCCGCGAAGGGCACGCTGCTGCTGGGTGTGAAGGCAGTGATTGCGGAAAGCTTCGAGCGCATTCACCGATCGAATCTGGTGGGTATGGGCGTTCTTCCACTGCAGTTTCTGACGGGTGAGACACGCGACACGCTAGGTCTGACAGGCGAAGAAGTCTATGATCTGACCGGCGTAGTCGACGCGGTGGCTGGCGCTCCACGCGTGAAGGTTCGCGCGACGCGGCCCGACAAGACGGAGTTCACGTTTGAGGTTCAAGCGCGCATTGATACGCCGCAGGAAGCCGAATACTATCGCAACGGCGGGATATTGCCGTATGTGCTGCGGCAGTTAGTGGCCGGACGGGCGTAGAAACCAATTGGCGGGCGTTCGAACGGCGTTTGTTACGATTCATTCTGCACCGGCAGCGTCTGAAGTCCGGCGGCCGTGCGATTCGAAACGTCCTCCTTTTACTGCACATGCGCCGACAACGCGGGGTCCTGCTAGTTGCTGCAGGCCTCATCCTCAGAGACGGGAATGTTCTCGTTGGGCAGCGCCGCAAAAGCGACCGCCACGCGATGAAGTGGGAATTTCCCGGCGGAAAAGTGGAGCAGGGCGAAACTCCGCAGCAAGCGCTGGTGCGGGAACTGCGCGAAGAGCTGGCGATTGAGGCGAGCGCGGGGCATGAGATTGCACGCTACAGTCACAGCTATCCCAGCGGGACTACGGTTCAGTTGCTGTTCTACGCCGTGACAGAGTTCACCGGCACGCCGGATTGCCGGGCATTTGAACAGATCTCCTGGCAGGCCTTGTCCGCTTTGCCGACGTTGGACTTCCTGGATGGCGACATCGATTTTGTGCGGCGGCTGGCAAGCGGCGAGTTCAACCACCTGTTCTAGTCGAAGTCGAAGGCCCGTTTGGGCGGCGCCTCGGTCTTGTCTTCCTTAGCCTGCTTCAGCAACTCCTCGAACTTCTTCTCCATCACTTTGCCGCTGGCTTGATGCGAGGCGAAGCTCTTCTCGAACACTTCATTGCGGCGCGCGGCTTCACCCTTCAGATTGCGTGCGGCCTCGGCCAGGTCGTCGATGAGCGGCTTCTTCACGGGTTGCTGGTGGTGAATCACCCGGCGGGTTTCAGGATCGATGTGAAGCGTGCTCTGGCAGCAGGGGCAGGAGACTTCAATCAGTTCGGCCATACCGGGATGTTATCGCAGCCGCAGGGAGTTGGCGGGAGGGGCTAGTGGGATCTCCGCCTTCCGCTTGCTGACGCGCGCGGTTCTGTGCCGAAGTTCTGACGGTCGATGGGCTGAAGGCGGCTCCTGTTATTCTGCAAAAGCAACGTGCCCAAATGCCGGCGATGGACATCATCCTCAACTGGATTTCTCAATACGGCTATGGCGCCATTTTCATCCTATTGGCGCTGGGCATTGTTGGCCTGCCAATTCCCGACGAGACGCTGCTGGTGTTCTGCGGCTACCTGATCTCGAAGGGGAAGCTCCATCCGCTGCTAGGCTGGCTTTCCGCCTCCGGAGGCAGCTTGTGCGGCATCTCCTTGAGCTATCTGATTGGCCGCACCGCGGGCCATGGCTTCGTTCATCGGTATGGCCGCTACATTCACTTCACGGAAGACCGGCTGCTACACGTGAAGAGCTGGTTTAATCATCTAGGCCACTGGTTGTTAACGTTCGGTTACTTTATTTTGGGCGTGCGGCATTTCAGCGCGCTGGTGGCCGGCATGTCCCAACTGCGCTACCGCACCTTTGCCGCTTACGCCTATCCGGGCGGAGTTCTTTGGGTGACGACCTTTCTGGCGCTGGGCTACTACCTGGGCGAGAATTGGAAGGTAGTCATTGAGCTGATCCATCGTTACCTGCTTTTGATTACCGTGTTGCTCGCGGTGGCCGCCGCCGTCTGGTGGTTTCGCCGCAACCGTGCCACTTAAACGAAAAAGCATCTATTTAGTGAGGCCTATGTCCAAGAACATCGAAATGACGGAGACCGGCGAGGAGCCGAAGAGAAGCTTCATCCAGCGCCATTCGTTGACCGCGATTGCGGGGGTCGTCCTCTTGAGCTGGATCCTGTTCTATCTGCGAGCGGACCCGGACACCCATTGGGGATCGTTCTTCGGCAACGCAATCGCCGATTGGAGCGGTGTGGTCGCTTCCATTATCTGCACCAGAATCTTGTACGAACGCGGCGCGCCGGGCTGTCGTCACCGCAAAGCGAAGGATCCGAATCCCGTCATACGCTGGATCAAGAACCACACCCTGACGGTTTTCTTCGGGGTCACTCTGATCTTTTGGATCATCCTGTTTGCCAAAATGTCGGCCACTTCGAAGTGGGGTCAGGTGGTGGGTAACGTGGTCTCCGAATGGACCCAGATCCTGGGCATGATCTGGCTTACGAAGTTGTTCTATGAGGAGCAGGTGAAGAAGAACAAGAAATCGTCGCGACTACTGAATACGCAACCAGCGGGAGAAGCGACACTCCCGCGCACAGAAGTTCATAACTTCCCAGGTGCTGGATCATCCACCCAAACAGGGGACTGAAGACAAATCCCGTGGCGCCGAAGGCGGCCACGAAGCCGGAGACCGCGAAGGCCGATCGCTCGGGGCCATACAGGTCCACGGGAACGGTGTAGAGGTTGGTGCTGCCGGCGGCGACAAAACAGTAGCTGAGCGCAATGCCGAGTGTCGCGAGTGCCGGGGTAGGGGCGAACGGCACGAGTGCCGTGACCAGGGCCAGCACGGCGGTGATCAGACACACACGAAGCCGGGCGCGAACTTCACGCATGCCGCGCGCGACCAGGACCATGGAAAGCCATCCGCCCGCCAACGCGCCGGCCGTGGCCCCTAGCGGTGGAATCCACGCATAGAGCCGATTGGCCAACTCGGCTGTGAGGTGATAGCGGCTAGTCAGAAAAAGGGTAGTCCAGGCCGGCCAGAGCAGATAAATGGACATCCAGAGAAAATTCGCGACCAAGAGACGCCAGTAGTGAGGGTCGCGCAGAACGCTGGCGGGTCCGCCGCCTAGAGCTGCCGCCCGAATGTCATAACTTGGCACGCGCCGGGGAGGGAATGCTCGGTGCGTCGCCAGCCACCCGGCTATCCAAAGAAATCCCAGGCAGCCTGCGGCTACGAAGGCCCATTGCCAATGGCCGCGGTGGAGCGCCCAGGCAGCCAGCAGCGGCGCAGCGAGTGATCCGGCGCTGATGGCGAGTTGTCCCACCCCAGCACCGAGCGCCCGCTCTTTTGGAAGCAGGTAGGTGCCGTACGCCTTGCCTGTGCCGGGGATGCCTCCCGCTTCTCCCATGCCCAGCGCGACCCGGCACCAGAGCAGTTCGCCAAACGACCGCACAAAGCCCGTCGCCATTCCAGCCAGCGACCAAACGCCCACGGCCAGGCTCACCACGGTGGTCAGTCCGATGCGATCCATCAGAATACCCAGAAGCGGCGAAGCCAGTGCGTAGGTCAGGGAAAAGACCGCTACCAGGTAGCCGTAGTCCTGGTCTGAGAAATGATATTCGAGTTTCAACACCGGCGCCAGCGCACCGAGAAGCGAGCGATCGAGGTAATTCAGTGCGGAAGAGAGAACGAAAAAAGACAGCACGAACCAGCGCACCTGCGGGGGTTGAACGTCCGGCTGAGCGGCGCCTCCGTCCTTCGGCTTACTCATTCACTAACCGCTCTTTGCGCGCTCTGTGCGGCCAAGAGCATGGCGCGGACGTCCTCCGGGATGTGGGCCGCAACCTGTGTTCGCTTGTCCATGCAGACGATTGTCACCGAACCAAACGCGACCATAGCGCCCGCCTTGTAGACGTGGTACTCGAGCTTGATGGAGGCGCGTCCGATTTTGCCCACGGACAATTCAAACGTCAGCAAATCGTCGTGGACTACGGCCGCCATGTAGTTGCATTCGACGTGCACCCGGGGAAAGACGTAAGGCAGTCTACTCTCGTACGACATGCCGAGGGTGCGCAAGAACTCGACTTCCGCCGACTCAAAATAACGGAACATGCAGGTGTAGTGAATGCGGCCGGAGGCGTCGGTGTCAATGAAGCGTATTCTCGTTTCCCAGCGAAATGGGTTTGGCACGGGTGTCATCGAAGTTGTTCCTGAAGACTGGCGGCGATGTCGAAGGAAAAGGGAAAGCTTCGTTTCATGTTGGCTTCCCACCTCAAACAAGAGGCGAGCACTCCCGTCATTGTGCCATTTGGCCTTGGCTTGGGCACCAATCCGGTTCGTCCTCATCCCGGGCCAATGAATCCCGATGCATCTGTGCGGATCCCTGAAAAAAAGTTTTACACGCTTGTAACCCAGCCAGAACTGTTACGTCTTAGACTGTGGGGTGTTTCGGTAGTGACCTGGAAGTGCCCTTCAATCTTCAGTTTGGCGCACTGCGTTTATTACTCATAATGCTGCCGGTGCGCCAACCCGGTGGGTATCTTCCTCCGAGTACCCACCGGGAATTCCCAAAGACGGCTTGTGTCTCGGCTGTCGCCTGGCAACGTAACCTCAACCTTCAGTTTGGCCCGCTGCGAAGCTTAATGCTGCCAGTGTGCCAACCCGGTGGGCATCTTCCTCCGAGTACCCACCGGGAGTTTTTTTGTGGTGTGTTTCTGGTGGAAACGCATCTAACCATCACCTGGGCGCACTCCCGTAGCTCAATGCCGAGTGTGCCGCACCGGTGGGTACGTTCCTCCGACTACCCACCGGGAATCTCCTACGGGTCCCCCAACGGATTCCCCGTGCACCACCTTCTAGTGCCTTTCAACTATGGAGCGATTGTCACGGCGCGACTAAACTCAGGGAATCTCTGAAGACAGCCGTCTGCGCAGAAATTAGGAGCTTTCTAGATGAAACGTATTCTTGGTTACGTCATGGCTATGAGTTGTCTCGCTGTTGCAGCAAATGCCGCCGAGGGCAGCACATCGACCGTGAAAGGCTGGGTGCTGGACTCCTCTTGCGCGCTGACCCACGATTTGAAGAAGCCGATCAGCAGCGAGTGCGCCATTGCCTGCGCCAAAGCCGGTTCGCCTCTGGCGATTCTGGACGATAAAGGGCATCTCTACTTGCCGGTGTCGGCGACAATGCCGGCCGCCAGCCAGAACGATAAGCTTCTGCCGTTCGCCGGACAGCGTGTGGTCGTCACCGGAAAGGTCTTCGAGAAGTCGGGCAGCCACGGTATCGAAATTACCGACATCAAGGCTGAAGGGAAATAACGAACTGATCCGAATCCGAAACATGGACTCCGGGTCGCTTGGCACTGGGGTCCCGGTTTCGTTCCTTTAAACCTGCAACTCTCGTCCTTTCGATGCCAACAGATGCGGGCCGTGAAAATTTGCGTTGGTCCACCCCGCACCACGCAGGCTCGATTGTCTCGTCGGCGAACGGCTTTGTCCGAATACGGACAGGCGCCTAATCCGGAATGGCGAAAACAAAGGGAAAACGGGAGGGCACTGGAGTGCCTTACGAAGAGCAAGCTAAAATTCCGAAGCCGAGTGTAAGGATGGTGGTTGCTCCTTGCAGCTGCCCGGTCGATCGAGAACTAACTACCCCACCCTGTTCGCTGTGACGCCGACCAGGTGTTGATTCCGATTACCGGGCCTTCGCGGCTTCGGAATTCGCGTTAAGGAGACTGGATGCTCAAAGACCTTCGCTACGCATTCCGGATGCTTCGGAAGAATCCGTTGTTCACGGCCATCGCCGTGTGTTCGCTGGCGATTGGGATCGGGGCCAACTCGGCCATCTTCAGTTTGGCCGATGCGATTCTTCTCCGGCCGCTGCCCGTGCTTCACCCCAGCCAAGTCGTTCAGGTGGAGATGACCTCTCCTGCCACTGCCAGGGAAGGCCTCTCGTACCGCGATTACGTCGACTTTCGCGACAAGAACCGAAGCTTCGACAGCCTGGTCGCGCACATGAATGGTTCGTTCGGTTTCAGTGAGAAACCGGATGCGTTGCCGCAGGTCAAATTTGGGTTGTTCGTCTCCGGTAACTTCTTTCAGGCGCTCGGCGTTCAGCCGGACTTGGGCCGCGGTTTCCGGCTCGATGAAGATCAGGCCCCAGGCCGCGACGCTGTGGTTGTACTCAGTCACGACCTCTGGGTGAAGCAGTTCGGATCCAATCCGGGCGCCATTGGCCGGCGGATTCGTCTTAATGGAAAAGAGTTCACCATCGTGGGTGTGGCTCCCGAACGATTCACGGGCGTCGATGTGTATTGGCGGCCTGCGTTTTACGTGCCGCTCGCGATGGTGCCGGCCGTCGGGAAGGCTGATTTCCTGGAGAAGCGTGATGCCCGTAATCTAACGGTCCGCGGGCGATTGAAGCCTGGTGTCAGCCTGGTGCAGGCGCAAAGTGACTTGGCCTCAATTGCGGCCGTCCTGAAGCAGACCTTCCCCGCGACGAACCGCAATCAGGGAGTCGCGGTCAAGACGGAACTGGAGTCGCGCATTGAGGACGACCCGCCTGATGCTTCCCTAATGGTCATGCTGTTGGCACTCTCGTTTTGTGTGCTACTGGTCGCGTGCGCAAACGTAGCCGGTCTTTTACTGAGCCGGTCACGCGCCCGGGCTCGCGAAATCGCTGTCCGGCTGGCGATCGGCGCAGGCCGCGGTAACCTCATCCGCCAGCTGCTAACCGAAAGCCTGCTCATTGCGGTGCTGGGCGGCGCGGTCGGTGTCGTCATTGCCTATGCCGGCGTCCAGTTCTTCGGCAAGCTCAAGATTCCCACCGACCTGCCCATCATCATTTCGCCGCAGCTCGATATGCGGCTCCTGCTGTTCACCTTGGTGGTGTCGCTCGCCAGCACAATTCTCTTCGGCTTGGTGCCGGCGCTGCGCAGTACACGGCCCGATTTAGTTCCCTCTCTGAAATCGGCGGACTGCCAATCAGCCCGGCCAGCGGCGGCTGTGGGGACGCAACTCCCTGGTGATCGGCCAGATTGCTGTGTCGCTGATTTTGATGATCGTGTCCGGGCTGCTCTTTAAAGGTTTTCGAGAAACTCTGGGCGGTGGTCCGGGCTTTCGGACCGATCACCTCGTCATGATGGCGTTCGATCCCAGCCTGGTGCGCTACACACCGGATCAATGCAAAGAGTTCTACAAGCGCTTAATCGAAAACGTGCGCTCGTCGTCGGGCGTTACATCCGCCGCGCTAGCCAGCGCCACGCCCATGGCGCCGGATCAGGATGGCGAGACAGTTGTCCCGGAGGGCTACCAGCTTCCGCCCGGGAAGGAGGCACTCAGCGTCTGGTCCAGCACCGTGGATGAACATTACCTCGAAACCATGGGCATTCCATTGATTCGCGGCCGTAACTTCCAACCGACCGACACGGCCAGCGCGCCGCGCGTCGCTATTATCAACGACGCGTTCGCGCAGCGCTACTGGCCGAATCAAGACCCGATTGGAAGGCGGATTCATCTCGGCAACGCAAACGGTCCCCTGCTTCAAATCGTCGGCGTCGCCCGTACGTCGAAGGTTCTCTGGATCGCAGAGCCTCCCACCGAATTCCTCTACTTGCCGCTGGCGCAAAACCCGCGCGAGCGGATGAGCCTCATCGCACAAACCGGAGCGGACGCCGCCGGCCTTACGCCGGTGCTTCGTGAAGCGGTTCGTCAAATTGATCCAAACCAGCCGATTTACAACGTATGGACCATGGAAGATTTCTACAACAGGCGGGCTGTCGAGGTTCCCAATATGATCATCGAAACGGTGGCCGTCCTTGGTCTGACTGGTGTAATCCTGGCGATGATTGGGTTGTACGGACTCGTCGCCTTTTCCGTCGCACGTCGTACGCGCGAGATAGGAATCCGCATGGCAGTCGGCGCTGAGAAAACGCAGGTGCTGGGCATGGTGCTCCGGCAGGGACTCGTGCTGGCGGCCATCGGCGTTGGCATCGGGCTCGCAGGCGGTGTCGTGGCGAGCCGCTTGGTCGACGCTGTCTTCTCCGCGAGCAACCCGTTCGCCCCCGGCACTCACACGATCGACGTCTCCGTATTTATCTTGACCGCCCTGACCATGCTGCTGATCACGCTGCTAGCGACGTACGCACCGGCGCGCCGAGCGTCGTTGGTGGACCCAATGCGCGCGCTGAGGGACGAGTAAGAAGGGAGCGCTTTCCCACCAGGAGGCGTCCAGTCCCGAAAAGCAACACCAAATCGTCGTCGTGGGCTTGTCCTAGTAAACCTGCCACCGAAGTAACCATCCGGATTTTGCCGCGCGATGATCCCGGTTCGGGGAGCGGACGTTCAGGGCCCGAGCGTACGGTATCGGCCTTCAATCCTGCGGGCGACGGGCCGTCGAGTGGAATCAGGTAGCGGCTTCAGCAGTTGGCTGACTTTCTTTGCCGCGCGCTTTGCTGCGTTCGGCAAGACGATCAATCACGACAAAGAGAACCGGCACGATGAAAACGGCCAACAGGGTGGCTGCAATCATCCCGCTAAACACAGCCGTACCCAGAGAGCGCCGGGACGCCGCTCCGGCTCCGGTTGCCAGAAGCAATGGCGCCACTCCCAGCAGGAACGCGAACGACGTCATCAGGATGGGGCGCAGGCGAAGGCTGGCAGCTTCCATGGCCGCTTTTTCGATGCTCATCCCTTCTTCGCGGCGCAGTTTCGCAAACTCGACGATCAGGATGGCGTTCTTCGCCGCTAAGCCGATCAACGTCACGATGCCGATCTGCGTGTAGACGTCGTACGGGAAATTGCGCAAAAAATTTCCTGCTAATGCGCCGAAGAGTCCGAGAGGAACCGCCAGGATCACGGCGAACGGAATGCTCCAACTTTCGTAGAGGGCTGCGAGAAAGAGAAACACCAGAACCGCGGCGAAGCCGAAGATGAAGCCTTCTTTGCCCTGGGAGAGTTTTTCCTGGAACACCGTGCCGGTCCACTCAAAGTCGAAGCCATTGGGCATGACCTTGCGCGCTATTTCTTCCATCGCGGCAGCTGCCTGGCCGGAGCTGTAGCCCGGAGCGTTCTGCCCGATCAGCTTGGATGTCCGGAAGCGATTGTAGTGGTAGACGACCTCCGGGCCGGTGGTGGGCGTGATCGAAACCAGCGTGCTGAGCGGAACCATGTCCCCGCTCCCCGTCCGCACGTAAAAGCGCCCGATGTCGTCGGGCGCGTCACGATAGGTCTGGTCGCCCTGTAGCACCACCTGCCAGGTGCGGCCGAAGCGATTGAAGTCGTTCACGTACAACCCACCCAAGAACGTTTGGAGTGAGTTATAGACATCTGTAACAGGTATGCCCAACGTCTGCGCCTTGTCAGTATCGAGTTTGACGTTGTATTGGGGAACCGTGTCGCGAAAGATGCCCACAACCTGCGCGAACTCAGGACGTTTTTGGGTCTCTGCAACCACCTGATCGGCGACCTCCGCCAACTGGTGAATATCGGTACTGCCTGAACGGTCTTCCAGCATGAACTCAAAACCGCCGGCTGTTCCTAATCCTAGGATGGGCGGCAGGCCGAAACCAAAGACAACCGCTTCGGGGATGGCGAAGAATTGACCTTGCGCCCTTCCGAGAATCGACGCAAACTGCAACTCTTTGGATTTGCGCTCTTCCCAAGGTTTTAGGGTCGCGATCACGGTAGCGACGTTCGAGTTTTGCGTGGAGGTGAGAATATCCAGGCCGCCAAAGGTGGTTACGTCCTGCACGCCCGGTGTCTTTCGAAGAATATCTTCTACCTGGTTTGTAACCCGCCTGGTGCGCTCCAAAGAGGCCCCGTCCGGCAAGCGAACCGCCGTAAAGAAAACGCCCTGATCCTCGTCAGGGAGAAAACCAGTGGGCAGGATTTTGAAGAGGACGCCTGCCAGCACGAAGAATAGGCCAAGCCCGGCCAGCGCCAAAACGGAGCGGCGCACCAGAACCGTTACGCCGGTCAGGTAGCGATTCCTGGTCCAGTTGAATGCGATATTGAATCCATCGAATATACGCCCCAGCGGGCCTTTGCTTTCCTGCCTGGGCCGCAGCAGTATGGCGGAGAGCGCGGGACTCAGCGACAACGCACTGAACGCAGAAATCAAGACGGAAGCGGCGATGGTCAGCGCAAACTGCCGGTAAATCTGCCCGCTGATGCCGCCGAGAAACGCAACGGGAATGAAGACGGCGGCCAGGATTGCCGCGATCGCGACGACCGGACCGGAAACCTCCTCCATCGCTTTCAAGGTGGCATCGCGCGGGTTCATGCCTTCGTCCAGGTTGTGCTGAACGGCCTCCACGACCACAATCGCGTCGTCGACGACGATACCGATCGCCAGCACCAGCCCGAACATGCTGGTCATATTGATGGAGAATCCGAGCAAAGGGAACAGGGCGAAAGTGCCGATAACAGCAACCGGAACTGTACACAGGGGGATCAGTGTCGCTCGCCAGTTCTGCAGAAATGCGAAGACCACGAAGACTACCAAGCACACCGCGACGAACAGCGTTGTGACGACGTCGCTGATGGCTGCCCGGACAAACTTCGTCGCGTCGTAGGGCACGGCGTACTCAATGCCGTTGGGGAAGCTCTTGGCCGCCTCGGCCATAAAGGCCGTGACGCGGTTTGCGGTTTCCACCGCGTTGGCGCCGGGGGAAAGGTAAACGATGATGATTGACGATGGCTTGCCGGTCGTGCGGCTGTAGGTCTTATAGTCCTGGGCACCTAATTCGGTGCGCGCCACATCGCGGATTCGCAGCAACGACCCATCCGGTTGCGAACGCAGCACGATATCGCCGAATTCCTTAGGTTCCAGTAGCCGCCCGGTCGCGTTCACCGGATATTGAAAGTCGGTGCCATGAGGCACTGGCGCTTGGCCAATGGATCCCGCTGGATTCTGGCGATTCTGGGCCTCTATGGCGGTTGAAATATCCGTGGCGGTCAGGCCCAGCTTGGCCATTTTGTCAGGATTCGCCCAGACGCGCATGCCGTAGTTCTGGCTTGCCGCCAGGCGCGAATCGCCAACGCCGGGAAGACTTCCAATGCGGTCTACCAGGTTGATGGTCGAATAGTTGTTCAAGAACAGATCGTCGTATCGCCCGTCGCTTGCGGTGAGGCTGATTGCCATCAGGAAGGCCGAGGAGACCTTCTTCACCGTCACGCCCTGACGCTGCACTTCGGGAGGCAGAATCGGCAGCGCGATATTGACCTTATTCTGAGTTTTGACAGTGGCCAGGTCGATATCCGTTCCCAACTCGTACGTGACGTCGATGGTCAGCGTGCCGTCGTTCGAACTGCGCGAGAAGAAGTAGAGCATCCCATCGAGTCCGACCAGTTGTTGTTCGATAGGTTGCGCGACGGTTTTCTCAAGGTCCTGGGAGTTGCCGCCGCGGTACTGTGCCGTGATCTGCACCACCGGTGGAACCACTTCGGGATAGGTCGCAACGGGAAGCGTCGGAATGGCGACCGCGCCGATAATCACAATCACCAGTGCGATGACCATCGCGAAGATGGGCCGATCAATGAAGAACTTGGCCATAGACGGCGCCTATTTACTGCCTACCGGCGGAACCCATTGTTTCGGGGTCACAGGCATACCTGGGCGCACCTTCAGGGTGCCTTCGACGACGACGCGATCTCCTGGCTTCAGTCCCTGGGAGATGATCCATTGATCCCCGACACGATCGCCCGGGACTACGGTGCGCGCGAGAACCTTATTCTCCGGACCCACCACCAGGACGGATTGCATCCCTTGCAATTCCTGCACCGAGCGTTGTGGCACAAGCAGCGCAGCGCGCCGTTCTTCATTCAGGAATCGTACGCGGCCGAACTGACCGGGCAACAGGTTGTGCTTTGGGTTGGGAAACGTCGCCTGCATTTCCAGCGTGCCGGTTTTTTGATCCACTTGATTGAGAGCATTCTGGATGTGACCTGGATACGGATGAACAGTGCCGTCCGCCAGAACAAGCTCGAGCGGAGCGTCCGCAATCACCGGCAGAACGTTGGAAGGCCGCGGACTGCGGCTCTGCGTGCCGAGATACTCGCCTTCACTCACTTTGAAGCGGACCCAAATCGGGTCCAGGGGAACAATCGTCGTTAACGGCGACGCGGATGTCTTCGACACCAGACCTCCGACCGGTATCAGCGAATCGCCGATTCGTCCGCCAATCGGCGCGCGGATGGTCGAATACTCCAAGTTCAGCTCTGCGCTGCGCAGCAGTGCCTTATTTGATTCGACCTGTGCCCCAGTGGCGTTAAGCTGAGTCTCGGTGGACAGGCGTATCTGTTGCACATTAGCCTTACGAGCGTCCACGCTGGCTTGGTTGGCTCTCAGGGCAGCCCGCGCATCGTCGAGTTCCTCGGTGGAAGCGGCTTGCTGTTTGATCAGTGGTTCGAGTCGTTTAACGTCGAGCTCTGCTTTCGCCAGGTTGGCCTCAGCTTGAGCCAGATCAGCCTGGGCCTGCTGCAACGCCACTTGGTTCCTTGCAAATTGGAGATTGGCCTGCGCTTGCTGAACATCTCCCGACGCCTTAGCGACGTCCGCTTGGTATGGCCGAAGGTCGAGTTCGTAGAGAACCTGGCCGGCCTGCACATCGGATCCTACTTCAAACAAGCGCTTCTGAATGAAGCCGTCGACGCGGCCTCGTACTTCCACCAGATCGCGCGCGAAAGTTTGCGCCGAGTACTCGCTATAGATCGGAACATCGGCGGGCTTGACATCAATCACCGACACAACAGGCGGCGGAGCAGGAGATTTGTCGGCTTTAGCGCCGCCTCCACACGCCGTCTCTAAAGCGATCACGCCCAATAAGCAAATGGATACAAGTAGTTCGCCGGTCTGCATTTTCATCTGCTTCTTCCGATCTTCAATCGGTATCGAAAAGGCTGAATGCCTTTGTGAGGTGAGGGATGTCAGTCGGATCCTAGCGGCCCGGCTGGCTACGTGGCCATCCACTCCCTTGAGAGATGCCCTCATTTGCCGAATGATTCAAGGCCGGAAGACTTTCTGAACTAAAACGATCGAGTAGTGGATCGGGTCTGGCGCTCGATCGTCTGGCGGGGTCAAACGGATTGGCTTCAGCGGGCCAGGAAGCAAGGTGCAATCGTGCCAGAGCCAGCACGTCGAATCGTCACACGGCATGCTATAGGGGGGTGCCGGCTCAACCCGCGGATGTTCGGGAGTATTGGGGCCGCTCGACAACCTTTTCCAGCCGCTGGGGCACGGCCATGAACAAGGCCTTCAGGCCTTCCGTCATCGTCGGGTGAGCAAACATGGCGTCTCGCAAAGTTGTGTAGGGTATGCCCGCCAGCATCGCGAGTTGAACCGTGCCCATGAGTTCGCCGGCCTCTGGCCCAAAGCCAGTGAACCCGAGAATGCGGTCGCTGTCTGCGTCGATGAGCGTCTTCATGAACCCGCGTTTCTCCGAAATGGTCCAGGGCCGCCAACCGGAGTCGATCGGCACGGACGCAATCCGGTGGGCGACACCCCTTTCCCGCGCCTCTGACTCGTTGAGGCCAACTCGCGCTAGTTCCGGATCGATGAAGACGCAGTAAGGAACAAGCCGGTCCCGCGTGCTGCGGTTGCCTCCGTTCAGGTTTTCACGAATGATGCTAAAGTCATCCTCAGCCACGTGGGTGAAGTAAGGGCTGCCCGCGCAATCGCCCATCGCCCACACGTTCGCGGCAGTTGTTTCCAGGCGATCGTTTACGCGAATGTGCCCCTTTTCCGTAACCTCGATTCCCGCCTTCTCGAGCCCGATGCCGCTTGTATTGGGCGTACGTCCAAGCGCGACCAGAATGTCGGTCCCCTCCACGGTTCGTGTACCGTTCCCGCTTTGGAGCTGAAGACTCACGCGTTGGCCGGAAAGACCGCGCACATCGACTACGTGCGTGTCTAGCAGTACGTCAATGCCTTCGTCCCGGAACAGCTGCAGAATCGCTTGTGAAATGTCGGTATCTTCTTTGGAGGCTAGTCGCGATCCACGTTCGATCAGCGTTATACGGCTCCCCAGTCTGCGCAGAGCCTGGCTCAGTTCCAGGCCGACGTAGCCGCCTCCCAAGACGATCAGGTGATCGGGGCGCCGCTGCAGATCCAACGCTTCGATATGGGTCAGCGGCTTGGCTTCCCGCAAACCGGGCGCATCGGGTGTTGTCGCGCGGCTGCCGAGGTTCACGAACACGCGCTCCGCGGTGAGCCTACGTTCACCCCCATCGCGCAATGCGACTTGAAGCGTTCGAGGTGCAACGAATGCGCCCTCGCCGAAGATGAGCTCATCACCGCGATGTTTGTCCAGGGTTGCGCGATATTTGTCGAGATGAACCTGGATGATACCGTCTACCATTTCGCGTTTGCGCGCGTAAACTCCCGCCATGTCGGTTGCGATCGGCCCGGTCTCGATCCCGAATTCACTGTGCCGTGCTACGAGCGAGGCGACCTTCGCGGAATAAATGACATTCTTGCTCGGCAGGCAGGCCACATTGGGACACGATCCGCCGACGTACTTGCGATCGACGACGGCGGTTCGCCTTCCTTCTTTGGCCATCGTCCAGGCCGCCAATTTACCCGCCGTGCCTCCGCCCAGCACGAGGACATCGTATTTTTCAGGTGCATTCATGGGTTTCATCTCCTTTACGCGGCTGGCCGCGGATTTGTTCCGATCTCTCCGGGTTCACTGCCGGTTTCGAACGGAGAAAGTCTGGCATCCGCTTGGGAACCGGCTATGCAGCGAGTACAAGATTCGGCGTGAGCACGTTCGCTCGTAATATCAGAATGGCTCAAGGCTCGCCAACCCAAATACCGCGTGGAAACGCTCACAGTAGACTACGACGGCCCGGTGCTTATTCAGGTCCGCGGATGAGGGCAGAGTGTAGTTCTGATCACCTTTGTTGGCTTTCAGCGGCCCCAATTCAACGTCATCGAGGTCGCCCTTCACAATCTCTTGTTCCAGGCCTTTATCGTCGCTCCGCGCGAGGACTATGTGGACGTCCGGGCCGTTCGACGTCGTAAAGTCCGTAAGGCGCAAATAGAGTTTGCCATCCGGGCTCTTATAAATTGTTGCCCGCCCGCTTGTTTCGTGCGCCTTACCTTCAAAGCGTCCGGTAAAGAGCGGCTGAGGTTCGGCGGCCGAAACAAATGGAGCGGGCTCGTTGACCTTTTTATTGATCCAGAGCTTCTCGGGCCGAAAGGCCCACCAAGCCCCGCCGAGAACTGGAAGACCGAGGGCAATCACGGTCCATTTTCTCTGTGAGAGCCATCTACTTATGGGTGATGTCATGCTATTTTCCTGGAGACGGGTGAATCGGGCAGCTTCTTGCCGCCCGATTGGACCTCTTCGGATGAACCGGGCTCAGAACTTCTCCAGGGGCGCCGCCCCGAAGTTCACATTAAACCGCTCACAGTAGATGGAAACGGTTTGAAACTTGCTCAAATCCGTCCCGCCGGGTATCTCGTAGTTCTGGTCGCCTTCATTCCCTTTTAAAGTGCCGAGGTCTACACGTTCGGTGTTGCCCTTTAGGAAGTTGGCATCGTCAGCCGCATCCTTCGCCGCTATGAGAATCACGTGGACATCGGGACCATTAGACGTCTTGAAGTTCGTTAGGCGAAGGACCAACTTTCCATCTTCCTCTCGGTAGATGGTTGCCCGGCCCGAGGTGCTGTGCACCTTGCCATGAAAGGTTCCAGTCGCCAGAGTCTTAGCGTTGCCTCCTTGTGCGTTCAGCGAGGTTTGCAAAACTAGCGTGAAGGCCAGCGTCGCGAGTGCCATTACAATCTTTGTGTTTCGAATCATGCTTATTTCTCCCTGGTTGGTTTTGTTAGTTAGTTTCGCGGTGGGTTGACTGTTACCCTAAACGGCCGCCTTCCCGCGATAGAACTGCCTCGTGTTTCGGGAAGTCTCAGCGAGGCTTCCCGTGTGAATGACGAGCCCCAGAAAATGGTCGTTTGCGTTTCACAGACTCCTCCCGTGGTAAACGAGTCCTTGCGGGTGGGCTGCATACTAGATCCCTTTGATTTCGCCGCCGTCCATCCGAACAGAAGCGCCCGTCAGCCAGCGAGCTTCTTTCGAAACCAGGTACGCCATCAGGCCGGCAATCTCCTCCGCTTCACCGTAGCGGGCGATGCCGGCCTTTTCCGGAAACTGCTTCGTGGCCTCTTCTACGCTCATTCCGTTTTTCGGTGCCCAGTGCTCAAGGAACGATCGGCGGCGCCCGGTCATGATCGCGCCCGGCACCACGCTGTTTACTTGGATTCCATCTTTAATGCCTTGCTCGGCGAAAGCTTTCGCGAGCGCGAGGATGGCCGCGTTAATGGTCGCCACGGCCGCGAAGCCCGGCTTCGGATCAAGGGCTGCACTTCCCGAGATCAGCACGACAGCGCCGTTCGACGCCTTCAGAGCGTCCCAGGCTCGGATGGTCAGCCGGCGCGCACCGTGCAGCTTCAGAGCCATGCCATCTTCCCACTGTGCGTCCGTCATCTCGAACAAATCGATCTGGGGCACGGCACCCGCAATGTTCAGCAGAGCGTCGATTCTGCCAAAGCGGTCGAGCGTGCCCTGGACGAGGGTCTCGACCGACCGAGGCGCGCGCAAGTCGAGCGCGTATGTCAGCGGTTCGGCGCCCGCGGACTGAACGGCAGACGCCGTCTCGGCAAGCTCATCCTTCTGCCTCGCCGTCAGGACAACGGCTTCAAAATCACGCGCCAGGCGTATAGCGGTGGCACGGCCAATGCCCTGACTCGCGCCCGTGACAATCGCGACGGACTGCTTCACTTAGCGAGCGTCTCCCGTGCCGCTTCGATGATCACGCCCACCGCTACGTCCGGCGCGGTGTACATCGGACTATGGTCTACATCGTGCGTCCGGATCCTCGCGCTCATCCGCTTCGCCATGTAGCACTGCGTATCCGGCGCAATCATGCGATCCTGCTCGGCCAGGAGAAACCACGAGGGTTTCGTTTTCCATGCCGGTACGGGAGCCTTCTCTTGAATGCACTTCACCGCGATCGGCCGCTGCACCGCTTCGAGAATCGTCGCCTCGTCCGGTGAAGCTCTGTGAGCTACTGCATGCGCGAAACCGCCTTCGGGCATCCAGATAAGTCCGTGCAAGTCCGGCGCAAGCTTGGGCGCTTCCGGATGCGGGTTGGCGCGATAAAAAACGTCTGCGACCGTTTCACCCTCAGCGGGAGCCAGCGCCGCTATGTACACGAGTGACCTCACACGCGAATCAGTTGGACCTGCGATCACAGTGCCGCCATACGCATGCCCCGCCAGGAGCACCGGTCCATCGGTTCTGTCGAGCACGCGTTGAAGAGCGGCTATGTCGTCAGTGAGCGATGTTAACGGGATCGGCGCACACGTGACCTTAAGGCCTTCTTTTCGCAGCGGCAGAATCACCTTTTGCCAGCAAGATCCGTCAGCCCAGGCACCGTGCACCAACACGATCGTGGCGTTCCGCGCATAGAGACTCATTGAGATGCCCCGCTCGCCGGCAGGAACTCCTTCATTGCGGCGGCAATCTCGACAACATGCGTCTCGATGGCAAAGTGCCCGGTATCGAGGAACTCCACCCGTGCGTTCGGTATGTCTTTTCGAAATGCCTCGGCACCTGCAGGAATGAAGAAGGGATCGTTCTTTCCCCAAATAGCTAACAGCGGCGGCCTGGCTTTCCGAAAATAATCCTGAAATGCCGGATAGAGCTTTACGTTGGACGCATAGTCGAGAAACAAATCGAGCTGGATGTCTTTGTTCCCCGGACGCTCCAGCAGCGCCGCATCCAGCGTGTACGATTCCGGCGGAACGCTCTCCGGGTTGGCTACGCCATGCGTGTATTGCCATCGCGTTCCGTCGAGAGTGAGAATGTTTTTGCGGATGACTTCGCGATTCTCGGCGGTTGGCTCAGCCCAATATTTTCGGATCGGTCCCCAGGCATCGCCGAGCCCTTCTTCATAAGCATTCCCGTTCTGCGAAACGATCGCTGTGACTCGATCCGGGTGAGCCATCGCCAAACGGAATCCTGTCGGTGCGCCATAGTCGAATACATACAGTGCGAAGCGTCTGATCTTCAGGGCTTGCGTGAATGCATTCAGCGTCGCGGCCAGTCCGTCGAACGAATAAACGTATTTCCGTTCCGCCGGAACTTCTGTGAATCCGAAGCCGGGCAGGTCTGGCGCGATCACTCGATAGTCACCGGCGAGCTGTGGAATCAGTTCGCGGAACATGAAAGATGACGTTGGGAATCCGTGTAGCAACAACACTACCGGGGAATCTGGGTCGCCGGCCGCCCGGTAGAATACGCGGACGCCATCTGCCTCGATCTTGTGGATAGTCGTAACCGGCGCAGAGAACTCCGAAGACCCTGGCGGTGTTTTCAACCCGAGTCCGGGACTCTTAGCCGTTTGGGTTGAACGAGATTGGCTCATGAAACTCTCCTTATTCCGTCGCGAAGCCTCGCCACGAGGCTGGAACAGCATTGGTATCGCACCCCAAAAGCCAAAGGACGGGAGCCTAATTCGAGAAGCCGCACAAGCGTCTAAGTGGTTTTTGAACCAGCAGGATCTCGCCGCAGGAGCGACGAGGAAGTCTTGTCCCGACGTGACAGAGCCGCGACGGACCTCCAACAGTGACCGGGATTGGTCACCCATTTCGTCGAGGTTTACATTGTGTCAGTGCCGGAAAGCGTCACGCGCCCGCAGGACGGCTGATGCCAAGCTTTCGCATCCGGTAAACTAACGAGGTCCTCTTCATTCCCAATCGCTGCGCGGCGCCATTGCGGCCGCCCACTACCCACTTGCTCGCTTCCAGCGCTCGGACGATATGGTCCCGCTCAACCTCTTCGAGACCTGTCATCGGAAGGTTGCCCTCGCGGCGTACCTGCAGGGGTTCCAGCTCTGAAATAGGTGCACGCAGTACAGAGTGCGGAGAAAGAATAACGGCCCGCTCGATGAAGTTCTGCAATTCCCGAACATTCCCGGGCCAGGAGTATCGCACCAGCGCATCCATTGTCTCCGAAGGGATTTCATTGATTCGCTTGTTCATTCGGCGGGCATAGCGCTCTGTGAAATGGCGAACCAGCGCCGGAATGTCCTCGGTACGTTGCCGTAGCGCGGGAACGTTGATCGGAAATACCTTCAACCTGTAATAGAGATCCTCGCGGAAACTCGACTGCTTGACCATACCTGGCAGATCACGATGTGTAGCGGCGATTAGCCGCACGTCGACCTTATGCGTGCGGTTGCTGCCGAGCCTTTCAAATTCCTGCTCCTGCAAAACGCGCAGCAATTTCGCCTGGAGTTCCAGGGGGATGTCGCCAACCTCATCTAAAAAGAGCGTGCCTTTATTCGCGAGTTCGAAGCGTCCCACTTTTTGAGCAATCGCTCCAGTAAATGCTCCTTTTTCGTGACCGAACAGCTCACTCTCCAGAAGCCCCAGCGGGATGGCGGCACAATTCAATTTGACGAAGGGGCGTTCGCGGCGGCTGCCCAAGTCGTGAATCGCGCGGGCGATCAGCTCCTTACCAGTACCGGTCTCGCCCTGGATCAGCACGCTCGAATCCGTGGGCGCAACAACCGATACGAGCTTCAGCACGGCCTTCAACGCGGGTGCATCACCTACGATGGCCCCGAACTGAGTGCGAATTTCTTCTTCGAGGTAGAGCCTCTGTTTGGTCTCTTTATCTCGGTCCTTGATCGCCTTTTCGTACTCCAACGAGTTCTCAACGGCGATCGCTACCTGGCGGGCCACCTGCTCGAGCAAGATGACGTCGTCTTTCTCGAAAGCATTGTCCGAACGCCTGCAGAGCATCAGTACCCCGACCACGCGGTTACGGCTTAAGAGCGGGAGATAGCAGCCGACTTTGAGGCCTTCCTCGATCACGCGCTCATAAAGACGCTGGCCGTCGGGATTCCCATAAATTTCAGGATCCTCGCGGACCTGTTCGAAGCTATCGATCCGGACACTCTTGGCCTCGCGCAACACCTGGCCTGAGATCGAACTATTCATCGGCACCAACGATCCCTCGCGCATGGGTCCTCTCGCGTCGGGATTGTACAGGATAGTGACGCGTAACTCGCCGCTCTCGGAGTCGGGTAGCAGCAAGGCGGACACGTCACATTGCATGACGCGGAAGAGATTCATCGAAAGCGCCTCAACCACTTGCCGGAAGTCCAACCTGGATGTCACGCTGCTTGTAACTTCCAGAAGCAATCGCAGCCGGTCGCGTTCATGCCGCAATGCTTCCGCATTCAGGTGCCGCTCGATCGCGATACCCGCAATGTGGCTGGCATTCTCAATCAACTGCAGGTCGAGGGCATCTGGAGTACGCACTTCCTGATAAAGGATGGCGAAAGTCCCGAGCACCTTCCCGTCGCGGGTGAACAAGGGGCGCGACCAGACAGCGCGAATCCCATACGGCAACATGAGGTCGCGATAGTCGTCCCAAATGGACTCGCGGAGAATGTCGGCCACATAGACCGGCTCCCTGCGATAAACGGCCGTGCCGCAAGACGCGCCGTTCGGACAAATCAAGGTGCGCCCCACGTGCGCAGGAAATCCGGGTAGGCTGGGCGCGGCTGCGCAATAGAGCTGCTTTTCGCCGGCATCGGGAAGCCAAATGGTGCATAACATGCCTTCGCCTTGAGACTCGACCAATCGTGCGATGATCGTCAGCACCTCAGGCAACTCAGATCCGGCCAGAATTAGCTTTAGAATGTTGAGAACGGACTCGCTGGAGAAGAAGCCCGAGTCGGTCTGCGCGCGTTCAACTTTCGGCAGGTCTTGTACGGAAGATTGTATTGCTGACTTCATAACGAACATCTCCGCAAGGAACGTCGGCTTGATCAGGCGGACAAATGCAACGACACCCAGGCGCAAGAATTCAATTGATGGCCGAGATATCCCGGTGAAGGTCGAATCAGATCGTGGGAGCGTCCGAGTTCAAGCGATCTCCGCTAACAACAAAGTCCTTCTCAATTCCAAGCGACCGCCGAAGCACGCTAAGAAAGGACCTATTTTTTAGCGTACACCCAGAAAACGGGTGAGGAGTGTGAAATTGCGAGACGGCTCGGACCGAGAAATAAGTCCAGATACACGCTCTTGTGCTGCCGCCTATCGCCCGGCTGATGCCACGTCTGCCAGCTTCGCGCTGACCTCCGCCCAGATGCGCTGTGACACGGAGGCAATATCGTCGCGTCCGTCGATGAGGCGAAAGCGCTGTGGTTCGTAACGGGCGATGCGTTGGTAGGCGTCGCGCACCCGGGTGTGGAAGTCAAACGACTGCTCGTCCAGCCTTGCTTCGCTGAGATCCGACTGCGCACCGGCCTGCCGGTTACGGCCATGCGCGCGGGCCAGGCTGGTTTCCAAATCAATATCCACGCAAATCGTCAGGTCCGGGTACAACTCGCCCATCGCAAGGCGATGTACCGCCAACACCAGATCGAAGCCAAGGCCACGGCCTTCACCTTGATACGCGAGTGAGGAGTCGGTGAATCGGTCGCTCACCACGATCTCGCCGCGCGCCAGTGCCGGCAGAATGCGCTCGGCGGCGGCCTGGGCCCGCGACGCAAACATCAGCAGCAGTTCGGTCATGGGTGCGATGTCGTGGTTTTGGGGATCAAGCAGGATCCGCCGCACCTGCTGGCCGATGGATGTGCCCCCCGGCTCGCGGTTCTCCAGGACCGTATAGCCTTCGGTACGCAGCTTCTCAGCCAGAATGGAGATCTGGGTCGATTTGCCGCTGCCGTCGGTACCCTCGAATGTGATGAACAGGCCGCGATTAGCCATCCAGAGGCCTAATCATAAACGAAATGGAAGAGTGTCTTTAAGTCTTCCCATGCCTCGCGCTTCGCGGTCTGATTGTATTGCCGCAGCAGGTACGAGGGATGGTAGGTGATCATCAAGGGAATGCCGTTCCAGGCGTGCCACTGGCCCCGCATTTTGGTGATGCCTTCCTTGGTGTTCAAGAGCGCCTTCATCGCCGTTCCGCCCAGTGCGCAAATGGCCTTCGGCTTGATCGCGTTGATCTGTCTGAAGAGGAACTGGCCGCACGTCTGCATTTCGTCCGATTCCGGTGCGCGGTTCTCCGGCGGCCGGCACTTCACCACATTGCAGATATATACATCTTCGCGGCGGATGGGAATGCCTTCCTTGGCGGCGGTGTTGTCGATCATGGTGGTGAGAAGCTGGCCGGCCCGGCCGACGAACGGCAGGCCCTGTTCATCTTCGTCGGCACCTGGCCCTTCACCGACAAAGACGAGTTTCGATGTTTCGTTGCCGGAGCCGAAGACGATCTTCTTACGCGCTTTCGAAAGGCGGCAGCGGTGGCAGTCGCCGATGTCAGCGCGGACCTGAGCTAATGAATCGTTTTCCGGAGCGAGGCCGGGGATGATGCCGGGCAAGGGTGGCATAAGAGAAGGTGCTGGTGTGAGTGAAGACCCGGACGCCGGGATGGAAGGAGGTCGCGCTGCTGATGCCGGCTCGGGCGCTACCGCCGCGGCCCGTTCTTTGGGCGTCGCCCGGCGATAGATGACTTCGAACCCGAGGTCCTGATAGTACTCCAAATACTCGCGGATTTGATTCTTGTCCATGCTGGCAGGGATAGAACGAGTAACAGCGGCGCTAAACCGGCTCCGCCACGGCGTGCAACATCAGGCGCAGCTTCAGAACCTGGTCCAGGATCACTTCGGCAATGTCGAACTTCTCGGCGGGACCTGCATGGATGGTCTCGCCGCCGCGGGTCACCATGGTGACTTCGTTCAAATCGGACTCGAAGCCCGTGCCTTCATGGCCCACGAAATTCGCTACAACCAGGTCGCAATTCTTGGTCTGCATTTTGCGCCGTGCTTCTTCAACCAGATGGTCCGTCTCCGCGGCAAAACCGATCAGCAGCCGGTCGCCCTTCTTCTGTCCAACCTCAGCGAGAATATCGGGTGTCGGGTCGAGTTCCAACGAGAGGCGCGCCGCCGTTTTCTTCATCTTGTGCTGCGGGACCTTGGCAAGATGATAATCGGCGACCGCGGCCGCCTTGATGATGATGGTGGAGGGGCCAAGATGCTCCATGACCGCAGTCCGCATTTCCTGCGCCGTGCGCACGCGAACCACCTCGACTCCCAGCGGCGGCGGTAACGACACAGGCCCGGAAACCAGAACCACGTGTGCCCCCCTCGAGGCCGCGGCATCCGCGATTGCGTAGCCCATTTTCCCGCTGGAGCGGTTGGAGACGAAGCGTACGGGGTCCAGGGGCTCCTGCGTAGGGCCGGCGGTGATCAGGACGCGTTCGCCTTCCAGATCGCGCTTGGTTCTCGACAGGCGATCCACCGTTTCGGCAATGCGGTGGGGTTCGGCTAGGCGCCCCGCGCCAATCGTGCCGCAGGCCAGCCAGCCTTCCTCAGGGTCCACAAATATGTGTCCGCGCGCACGTAGCGTGGCCACGTTTTCTTGCGTCGCAGGATGGTTCCACATTTCCGTGTTCATGGCCGGGGCCAGCACCACCTGGCCCGTGAACGCCAGGTAGAGGGTGGAAAGAAAATCGTCCGCCAGGCCGTGCGCAAACTTCGCCAGCAGGTCTGCCGTGGCGGGCGCCACCACCAGCAGGTAATTATCCCGCGCAACAGCTACATGTTCAACTGCGCTGGAGAGGGTGTCGCCTTCGCTGGCCTGCGAGAAGAGACCCGTAATCACCTTTTGACCGCTCAGAGCGGCAAACGTGAGCGGTTGGATAAACTCCTGTGCGCTGCGAGTCATCACCACCTGGACTGCATGGTTCTTGTTCTGCAGGGCGCGAACCAACTCCGCTGCCTTATAGGCGGCAATGCCGCCGCCCACTCCCAGCACAAGGCGCATAACTAGAGTCTATTCGATAGCGGCGAGTCTCGCGGCGATCTCTTCGTCACGGGTGACGTCGGTATAGGCGATCAGGCCGCGGCGCACTTCTTCCATGCCGAGAACGGTCGGCTTTTTGTTGGTCGCAGGCAGCAGGCTGCGCTGGCCGTTTTGCAGCTGGCGCGCGCGCTTGGCGGCCACAATGATGAAGCGGTAGGTGCTGCCTTCCGGATCGTCCGGCAGGGAATGCATCGAATTAGGCCTGGGGCGTTCTGACATGTTTCTTACCTTTTTCTTAACTAGCAAACTATTTCTCAGCCGGCTTGCGGCTGTTCCAGCTCGGGCCGCGCTGGGCAGCCATTAAAACAACGAAGGCGGCTTCTGTTCGAAGCTCGCCAGAATCGGACGAATCAGATCTTCCATCCGAATACGCCGCACGCGTTCCGCCTTGATGATCGAGGCCAGCGAATCCACCGACTCGTCAACCTGATGATTCACCAGCACGTAGTCGTACTCGTGATAATTCCGGATCTCTGCTTCGGCTTCCCGCAGCCGCCGCTCTATCACTTCCTCGGCATCCTCGGAACGCGCTCGTAACCGCTGCTCCAAAATGTCGCGGGACGGAGCCAGGATGAAGATCGAAACTGCTTCCGGGATCTTCCTAATCAATTGTCTCGCACCTTTGACATCAATGTCGAGTACCAGATCCTTGCCTTCAGCCTCGGCCCGCTCCAGCACCTTCCGGTGGGTTCCGTAATAATTGCCAAAAACGTCGGCGTATTCTAGAAATTCCCCGCGTTCGATGCGGTCCTCAAACTCGGCCCGGCTGATATAGACGTAGCTTTCGCCTGGCTTTTCGGCACCCCGCGGCTTCCGGGTCGTGTAGGAGACGGAGAAGCGCAGGCGCTGGTCAATATGCAGCAGCCGCGAAACAAGCGTCGACTTACCGGAGCCGGACGGAGCGGAGACGATGAAGATAGTGGTCACTAATCAGATTATTCAGGATGGGGCGAAAGCTTCTCGCGCCTTCTCATTCCAAGTTCAGAGCCTGCTCCCTTATCTTCTCGATATTAGCCTTAGTCGCCAAAGCGAGGTTGGTCAGCGTCAGCCCGGCATCGCCCACGCCGGATGTTTTCGAGAGAATTGTGTTCGTCTCACGGTTCAACTCCTGCAGCAGGAAGTCGAGCCGTTTGCCCACTTCGCCGCCCTGACCCAGAATCTGGCGCAACTCCCGGGTATGGATGTCCAGGCGTGTGAGTTCCTCTTGAATGTCGGAACGGTCGGTAAGAAGCGCCGCTTCTTCAGCCAGTCGCCGCGGCTCGATGCCCACGCCGGCGAGCAGCTCCTTCAGCCGCTCTTCCAGCCGTTGCTGAAACCAGGCCAGCGCTATCTCGCGGATTTCGCTCATGCGTATCGCCTGCGAAAGTATGGCTTCCGCTTCGCCCATCATTTGCTCGCGGAGCAGTTGGCCTTCCCGCTCGCGGGTAGCGTTGAACTCGGCGAGACAGGCTGTGAATGCGGCCGTCACTTCGGGTTCGAATGCGGCATCGAGCGATTCCGCGGCGCTGTCGCTGTCGAAAACGCCAGGAATCCGAAAAGCCACATTGAGGTCGGGCTCGGTGGAAAGGTCGAAGTCGGCGGAAGCCTGGCGAAACGCCGCTAGATAGCGAACCAGCAGGTCCCGGTTGTACGCACTGGCCGCTTCTTCTGTCGTCACAGTGCCGGACGATCGGTTGAGCGACGCGCGCACCTCCACGTGACCGCGTCCCACGTGCTGCTTCACCAGGGAGCGGATGGCGTTCTCGAACGGAGCGAACTCGGAGTGCGTATGGAAGTGAAGATCGAGCCCCCGGTGGTTGACGCTGCGAAGGCTGACAGCCAGTTGGCCCAGCGGCGTATCGCGCCGGACTCGGGCATATCCGGTCATGCTGCGAACCGGGCGGACCGGGGCGGTCGATGAAGTTTCAGTCATTAAAGAGGGCGCTTCTCATTCGGCGAGCACGCTGCTGTCGGCGTGCTGAAGTTCGTGCAGGCGCTGGTACAGGCCTCCCGCAGTGGCGAGCGTCTCATGCGTTCCCGTCTCGGCGATCTGGCCGGCATCCAACACGATGATTTTGGTCGCGCTCCGAATGGTCGACAGGCGGTGCGCGATCACGATGACCGTGCGGCGCTCCATCAGCACGCCCAGCGCCTGCTGAACCAGCACTTCCGATTCGGTGTCGAGGTGGGATGTCGCTTCGTCCAGAATCAGGATCGGCGCGTCCTTCAACAGCGCCCGTGCAATCGAGATGCGCTGGCGCTGCCCCCCGCTGAGCCGCGCGCCTCGTTCGCCAATGCGCGTGTTGTAGCCATCCGGGAGCGAGTGGATGAATTCGTCGGCACGCGATGCTCTGGCAGCGGCTAGCACTTCCTTCGCATCGGCAAACGGCCGTCCATAAGCGATGTTGTTGAAAACTGTATCGTCGAACAGAAAAGTATCCTGTGCGACGATGCCGATCTTGTCGCGCAAACCCGTCAGTTTCAGGTCGCGAATATCCTTGCCGTCGATCCGTATGCTGCCGGACGTGACATCGTACATCCGCTGCACCAGGTTGGCGAGCGTTGATTTGCCCGAACCGCTGGGGCCGACCACTGCTACAATTTCGCCCGCTTTCACTTCCAGATTGATGTTCTTGAGAACCACGCGGTCGGGGGCGGCCGGGTAGCTAAAGAACACCTTGTCGAACTTGATGCTCTTTTCGAACTTCGAGAACCGCAGCGGATTCGTCCTCTCGGCCACGCTCTGTTTGCGGTCGAGGTAACGAAACACTTCCTCGGCCGCGCCGAGTCCCTGCTGGAAGATGTTGTGGATGCCGGTCAGGCGCTTCACCGGTTCATACAACATCAAGAGCGCGAAGACAAAGCCGGAAAACATTCCCGCGGTCATGTCGGCGCTCTTAATCTGCAGACGCGCGTACCAGAGCAGGGCAACGATCGTGACCGCTCCGAAGAACTCGATGATGGGCGATGGCAGCGCTTGTTGCGCTACATATTTCAGATTTCCGGCTTTGAGGTTTTTCGAGGCAACCCGGAAGCGATTCGATTCGAAGTCCTCCGCGCCAAAGCTCTTGACGACTTGGTGGCCGGTGATCGTCTCTTGCAGGATCTGGTTCAGTTGGCCGGTCATGTCCTGCGCCTTCCGCGTGGTGCGGCGAATGCGGCGCCCCAGCTTCATGGTGGGAACCAGGACGAACGGCAGCAGTGTGACGCTGACCACCGAGAGCTTCCAATTGATGTTCACCATGACCAGGATCAGAAAGAAGGCCGAGAATACCTGGCGCAGCCAGTCGGCCAGCATGCTTGAGACGGAAAGCTGGATCTTCTCGATGTCGTTCATGATCGACGACATGATCTGCCCGGTCGATTGGTCTTCGAAGAAGTGCGCGTCCTGGCGAAGCACGTGATCGAAAACCTCCTGGCGCAGGTCGACCACCGCGCTCAAACCCACCCAGTTCACCAGGTAGTTGCCCGCGTAATCACAAATACCTTTAGCAGCGAAGGACAGCAGAATGGCGATGGCCGCCATCGTCCAGACGTTATGAACAGAGGAGGGGACCAGATCGCTTAACAATAGGCGCAGGCCGATGCCCTTCAGTTCATAAAGAACCACCGGATCGTTCGGCGCATCGGGTTGCAACACACGATCAAAGACCACCCGAATCAGCGTGGCAAGCAGGCCTTGCGATATGCCCACCACCGCCATCAGCAAAACAGAGACGATCAGGGCAGGGGAGTACGGCCGTGCATAACGCAGTAGCCGGATCATGTCGCGCGAGGGCCGCAGGGGGCGCTTTCGAGGAACTTGAGAGGTGGAATTAGTGGAATTAAAAGAGGCTTGGCCGGCGCCGTTCTCGCCATGTATCGATGGCTTGCCGCCTTGATCCGATGAACTCACGCGTGAGCCTCTTCGAGAACCCGCAGACGCTCCAGCGCCGCGACGACACGCGAGACGGATACGGATGCCAGGCCTTCCGGAGCGACAATGATTTCCGATTCGGTGCGCCACGGTCCCCAGATGGCGGGCTTGGAGGGTCCAAAGAGAACCACGGAGCGAACGCCAAAAGCAGCGGAGATATGAGCCGGCCCGCTATCGTTGCCGACAAATAAGGCCGCCCGTGAGAGCAGTGCCTTGGCCCCGTCCAACTCCTCCCGAAAAACCCGGAATTGGGAAAATGGTGTCGCGTCGTCGGCTGGTCCTGCCATAAATACTGGCGTAATGTTCCATAGGTTCAGGTAGCGAGCCAGTTCACAGAAGCGGTCTGCCGGCCAGCACTTATCGGGTGAGGACGCGAAGGGGTGCAGCACCGCGTACTTGCCTTGCAGTGGCGACTCCGCGGCCGTCAAGCCGGCTCGTGGAATCGGCGTAATCTCGACGCCTAGCGCAAACGCTACCGAAGCGAGATGCTCCGCCGTGTGTACGGTTCGGTTGACGCCCAAAATGGCTTGGGCACGGCCAATTCGCAGGTTGTACGGCAGAGTGATCGCATGATGTGCGAAGCCCGCCCGCCAGCGCGCTCCGCTGAGGGCCGTCATCCACATACTTCGTGAACCGCCATGCAGGTTAATGCACAATACCGGCTTCCAGTGCCGAACGGCTCGCCAGGAAGGCTCGATGATGGCCGCCACGTGAGGGTGATTCTCAAACACCGCCGCGAATCGCTGCTCCACCACCACCCCGATTTCGAGATCGGGGCGCGCCTGCTTCAACAAGGCGATGCACGGTGTGGTCAGGACACAGTCCCCTAACGAGCGCAGACGGATGATGCAGATGCGCGCGCCCCGGGGAAGCTGCTCTAAAACGGTCATGAGACGTTAGTCTTCGATACGGGCCTGATCGACCAGCATAACGGGTATTTCGTCCCGGATGGGATAGACGCGATGGCACTTAATACACTTGAGACCACTGCCATCGGGCTTGACCTCCAGCGACTCCTTACAAACCGGGCAAACTAAAATCTCCAGCAGTTCGGGGCTGAGCGGCATGCAGCCTTATTTTACCAGCCTCGCCGAGGCCGAATCGTAACAATTTATAAGGGTATCGGCGCGGTGCGTGCGGCCGGCCGTCGCGTGCCACCCCGCCCGCCCGGTACGATAAGGTTTCCATGGCTTCGGTTTCGAATCAATACGCCCGTTCTCTGTCAAGCACGCCGTTGGTCCCGGTGCAACTGGAGGCCCATGCGCCCGTTATTTGGTGCAAGCTGGAGTTCCTCAACCCCAGCGGGTCCACGAAGGACCGCATCGCCCGCTACATTCTCGAGAAAGCGCTACGCGAAGGCCGCCTCCGGCCAGGCATGTCCGTCATTGAAGCCTCGAGCGGATCCACCAGCATCGCGATGGCACTGGCGTGCGCCCAATTGGGACTGCGGTTCGTCGCCGTGATGCCGGAGGGCGTCAGCAGCGAGCGCGTGCTGATCATACGCGCCTATGGAGGCGAGATCCGGCTCACCCCGAAGGACAAGGGCGTTTACGGCTCCATTCTCGAGACGGAGCGGCTCGCCGCGGAGACGGGCGGATTCTTGCCCCGCCAATTCACCAATCCAGAAAATGCCGAAGCCCATCGCTTGGGAACCGCCCGCGAGATCCTGGAACAAATTCCGGCCGGTACGGTGGATGCCGTCGTCAGCGGTGTCGGCACCGGCGGAACACTGGTCGGCCTGTATCAGGGCTTGCGTCAATCCGGATGCCGGGCCCGGCCTTTTCTGGCTCGTCCGGTCGATCAGGGAGGGTCGTTTGATATCGAGTGCTGTAGCTTCAGCTGCCGTATTCCAGGCGTGGTCGAATGCATCTCCACCATCTTCTCGGCCCAAGCCGTCCCCGACGTCACCACCGTTGAAGTGCCCGATCTCGAAGCGATTGAAACCGCCCGGCGACTGGTGCGCTTAGGCTTCCCGGTCGGCCCCAGTTCGGGGCTGAACTATCGCGCGGCCGTGCTCGCCGCCGCCGAGTTGGAGAAAGAGGCTGCCATCGTGACCGTATTTCCGGATCGCATGGAGCGCTACTTCACCACGGACCTGTTCAAGCCATACCAACCGTGAAGGGTGAAGAATCTCCAAACGATCGAATTGGTCCGCGAGACTAAGCGCTATGTCGCTTTAACAACAACTTAATCCGCCTCCCCCTGTAGGGTCCGTCCCCAATCGATGCTCACGATGCGCCTTCCCGCGACCGTTCCTCGGCATCGCTGGTAATCTCTAAGCTCATGCGGCCCGCAGCCTTACTCGGCAATCGAAGACGATGCCTGCTCTTTCTCGTCGCCGTTTTTGCTTGCTCGCGCTGCCTGTACTACTGGATGGGCGTTCGGTTCGACACCGAGAATTTAGACTTCTACTGGCAAATCATCGATCCCGTTTTGCTTCGAGACGATCTATGGCGCAGCTTGTTCTACTTGCGGGCGCAACTTCCCGGCTTCAACCTGTATCTCGGTTCGGTGATGCACCTCTTTCCGGGTCATCTTACGGCTGCTTTTCATGCCACTTATCTTGCGCTGGGGTTAGTTCTGGGTATCTGCCTGTTTTTGTTACTGGATCGCTTGCGTCTCAATCGGCTCATCGCCCTTCTGATTGCGATCGTCTGTACCGTCAGCCCGGTAACGGTGTTGTACGAAAACTGGCTCTTCTACGAATATCCGCTGGCTGTTTTGTTCTGTGTCGCTGCCCTGTTTCTACATCGCTACGCCAGTAACCACGGTCGAGTTGATGCCATCGTGTTCTTTTCCTCTCTCGCCTGCATCGCCCTGCTCCGCGTTGTGTATCACCTCACGTGGTTTTGGATGATCGTCGCGGTGCTGATTTATGTCCTGCCTCACTACCGGCGCCGGACTTTTTTGTGCGCCGCTGCTCCGGGCGCTCTCCTTTCTTTGGTCTATTTGAAGAGCCTCATCCTGTTCGGGCTATTTGTACCGGGCAGCGACGTTTATGGGGCGACCAACCTCGCCTACCTGACACGCTTCTCGCTTCCACAGGAAGCCTTGCTGAGTATGGTGACGAAAGGGGCAGTTTCGCCGATCCTGCTCCACGATGTCGAAGACGACGAACTGATTCAGGTCATTCCCCTTCCGCCCAAGACCGGGATCCCGATTCTCGACGAGCGCCTCAAATCGACCGGCGACATCAATATGGAAAGCCTCTGGATGGCGGCCGTTGGGAAGCAACTCCGGCGGGACGGCCTAGCCCTTCTGCGCGCTTACCCGTATGTAGCCCTTGAAACCATCCGCGGAAACGTCGTGCAATATTTCCTGCCGGCAGATACCGACTTTCCTTTCGTGTCAGGTCCATGCGCGAATCGAGAGCTGTTGTCGCCTTTACTCAAGGCGTTCGATCTGGTCGTCAGCGGCAAAGCTCCCGGCGACAACTACGCATTTCTCTCGTACCTTACGCTACCGATCCTGCTTGGTTTTGGGCTGTGGCGATCGGTACGCTGGCTGAAGCGTCACGCTGACCGGGGGCAGGCGCCTGTGTCCCAAGGCATGCACACATCTCCCCATTTCGCCACGGAAGCCCATTGCCGCGTGGACACAGCGAGCCTGTCCCCAGATCCACAACAGTCGTATTCAGACCAACCGCGCGCGTCTTCCAGCGGCCGCTCTCGCTCTCTGAACCTCCCGCACGCCATTCCCCCTCGCGGCAATCCTCGCGATCTAACCATTGTTTTCGCGTTCGGCAACATCGCCTATCTGACCGCCGTCGTTATCTTGCTCGACTTCACCGACCAGAATCGAATGCGGTTCGAGGTCTTCCCGCTGTTCGTGGTTCTTTTGGGAGCGCTGATCGTCCTTGCGATGCGGCGGTTCCATGCTCGGCGAGAAAAATCCGGCACTGACTGAAGCGCCGTCGAAAGACGCTCGCGTCGATTCACCTCTCTCTGACAATCCCCACTGACCGGCCCCGCGTTAGCCTTACCGGCATCAAAAAACCATTGACATATTCCCATAAGGGAATGTATTGTAGTCTTGTGCCCCGAGCCGCTACCACGACCGACGCCTTCAACGCCGTCGCCGAACCCCGCCGCCGCGAGATCCTGAACTATCTCGTTCTGCGGGAACGTCCGGTTGGGGACATTGTGTTGACCCTGCGCCTGGAGCAGCCCTCTGTGTCGAAACACCTTCGTGTGTTGCGGGACGTGGGCCTGGTCCATGTGCGTCGTGAAGGCCGCCAGAAGCTCTATAGAACCAATGCCGAAGCGATCAAACCGCTGCACGATTGGACCAGCACCTTCGAACGCTACTGGCAGCAGCAGTTGATCCGCATCAAACAGCATGCGGAGAAGAAAGTAAGTCTTGAACCTCACCCCAACGAACGCAAGGAGAAACCATGACCCTGACCACGCCATCTATCGAAAATCTCACGCTGAACATCAACCAGGAAATCCATGTCCGTGCGCCGCTCGAAACGACGTTCGCCACCATTCTCGAAGAACTGGGAACGAACAATGAAGCCGACGGTAGGCCCATGCCGATGAAGATCGAGCCCTGGCCGGGCGGTCGCTGGTACCGGGACCTGGGCGGCGACGATGGACATTTCTGGGGCAACGTGCAAGCCATCAAGCGCCCCACACTGCTTGAAATCTGCGGGCCCCTGTGGGCTTCATATCCATTTCTGTCGAACGTGCAATATCGCCTCAGCGAGGAACCCGGCGGAACGTTAATCAAGTTCCATCACAGCGCGATCGGACTCATGCCCGACGATCACCGCGAGCACGTAGGCACAGGCTGGCAGCACATAGTCGATCGCATTCGCCAGCGCGCCGAAGCTCTCGCCTCAGGTGCCGGTAAATCCGCGAAGTAACGTCAGTGCGACGAGGCCGCGAACATGTGTCCAGTCTGCATCGCAGCCGCCGCGCTAATCGCCGGCAAAGCAACCTCGACCGCCGGCCTAACCGCTCTCGGAGTGAAGACCTGGCACAGGCTTCACCCCGGGAAGCACGTGGCACAGCCTTCAGCCTGTGGTGAAGAGGGCAACCGTCCCGCGTCGCAGCCAAACACAAGCGTCGCGAAACCGGGTGCTTGATAACCGTGCAATAACTCCGGCACAAAACCGCGCGCGTCAGCAACCGGACCCAATGCAACCGTGGCCGTCGTTGACCGCTAGCCGAATCGCCCGATCAACCCATCCGCGTTCATCGGCGGCCATTATTCTGAACTCTCTAACCTCAAACCAAAATGAGTCAACTGAAAGGAGAATCACAATGCCAACCACTCAGATAGAACGACATCACCACAAAGTGGTCTCGCCGGCGGAGTGGCTTGCAGCCCGCAAGCAACACCTGGCCAAGGAAAAGGAATTCACGCGCCTGCGCGACGAACTCAGCCGCCAGCGCCGCGAACTGCCCTGGGAAAAAGTCGAAAAGCCCTATGTCTTCGAAGGACCAAACGGGAAGGAGACGCTCGCCAGCCTCTTCGGCAAGCGCAGCCAATTGATCGTCTACCACTTCATGTTGGGTCCCGGCTGGACCGAAGGCTGCCGCAGTTGCTCCTTTCTGGCCGATCATTTCGACGGAACCACGGTGCACTTGGCCCATCGCAACGTGACGTTAGTTGTTGTTTCACGTGCGCCCATCGCCGAGATCGAAGCCTTCAAGAAACGTATGGGCTGGCGCTTCAAATGGGTCTCGTCGTTCGGAAGCGATTTCAACTTCGACTATCAGGTGTCCTTCACCCCGGACGAACTGGCTCGCGGAGAGGTCTACAACAACTACACTGTGCAGACGTTTCCGGTCGAGGAAGGGCCTGGCGCCAGCGTCTTCGCGAAAGACGAAGACGGCCAGATCTTCCACACCTATTCCACCTATTCACGGGGTCTCGACATCCTGCTGGGCACGTACAACTTCCTTGACATGGCGCCGAAAGGCCGCGACGAAGACGGCCTGGCCTTCTCGATGTCCTGGGTACGCCATCACGACCGCTACGACGACGGTTACCTGGTCGACCCAGCCCAGCCCTATTCACCCCCGAAGACCACCAAGGACGCGTGCTGCGCTGGCGAAAAGGAAATACAGAAATGACCAAAACAATTGAACCGATCCTCGCCGAAATGCAACAGGAAGCCGCCACCACCAGGCGGCTCCTCGAACGTGTTCCCGACGCCAAACTGACGTTCAGGCCGCACTCAACCTGCATGACGTTGGGCCAGCTGGCCATTCACACGGCAACCATCCCAGGTGTCCTGACCGGACTTGCTCAATTGGATGAGTTCGACGCGGTCAACGCGAAATTCGATCCGCCCCAGCCTGCCAGCACGGCCGAGATCCTCAAAGCCTTCGACGAGAGCATCGCGACTGCCCAAAAGAACCTAAGCGCGATGACCGAATCGGCGGCCATGGGAAACTTCCGCATGCTGGCCAAGGGAAGGGAAGTGTTCGTCATTCCGCGCATGGGTGTGTTACGAGGCATCGTGCTGAATCACTGGTATCACCACCGCGGTCAGTTGTCGGTTTACCTTCGCATGCTGGAGGTTCCCATTCCGGTGATCTACGGCCGCAGCGCCGACGAAAACCCCTTCGCCTAACCTGATCGGGGACATAGCGGCCTGGCGTCACGTTCACCGCAAACGTGCTCGGGGCAGCTTTGTCCCCAACGCCAAAGCCGATACTACCCCGCCGTCACACCCTTCAGCTCTTCCTGCAAATACGCCTTGATCTTCGCCTTGCCCCAGGTCGAAATCAGCGTGTCGGCGGCCGATCGGGCGGCCCACTTGTCGAAGTCGCTCGAAATCGCGTCGTCCAAAAAAGCCTTCGTGAGCGAATGCAGCCGATCCACAATCCAGTTCACGATGTGACCCACACGCGCAGACGTGATGGTCGCCCGCGCGGGGGCTGGAACTTCGGGCAGTGCACTGCCGCAGAGCGGAATGATCGGAATAAACCCGCTCTTGCCGGGATCGAACGTCGAAGTCACGGCGTCGCGCGTAGCGGCATCGAATCCCCGCAGACCAGCCTGGATGATCGGGTTGTCCGTCGAAAGCCGGAAATGGTCGCGCAGGAACTTCTGGCAGTTGCGGCGGCCCAGTTGGTAATCGTGCGCGCGGAAGCCTCGCTCGCAAAATCCGCCGAAAGCCCCCAGCGTTCCGCATTGCAGGGCATTGTCGTTCGGATTGTCCGTATCGGACGGGGCCAGCACAAACCGGCTGAACGAGACGCCGCCCAACACCGCCGTCAGCGATTCGCCTAAGAATCGTGACTGCCCCACCAGAGCTGTGAACAGGTTCGGCAGCATGCCGAAAACACTGCTGCTCTTATCGAAGTCGTACTTCGGGTCAAAAAGATTCATGGCGGGAAACGGAGCAACCGTGAGCACCGCGCAGTTGGCCTGGTCGGCCGCTCGGGGATTGACCAAGTCGCCCGTCGCCGGATCGACTTTCGCCAGCGGATTGTGAACGGCGAGATAGTCGTGCGAAAGCTCGAATGGATCGTTGTCGGTAACGCCTCCGTCCACGTTGAGGGTCGTGAATACGTCGACCGGCTTGAGCGTCCAGTGTGGCGGAACGGCGACGGGTTCGGCCACGGAAATCGGCTCCCAGGGCGAGCTCCAGTAATCTGCTGCACTGCGGTCAATTCTCCGGGGAGCGAGAAACAGCGGGAATGCACCCGTGGCTTTCGCCGCCTCTTTGAGCAGCGGCCAAGATCCTGCGCTCGACCCAATGGGCAGCGGCTTCGCCAGAGGACTGAGCGGTGCATCGCCCCCTTGGACCGTCTCAAACTGCAATTGGTCGGCATAGTACGCAATGTCTTCTTCCGCCGATCCCGTGGCCGTGCCGTTCAGAGAAAAGGGAGTGCCCCGCACGTTGGTGAGGGTTAGGAAGAGCGTGAGCGATTTCGAGATGTACGGGCGGGCTGCGGCAGTGCCCGGCGCAATTGCATAATCGGCGATCTCGTCAATGATGGACGAGTCCAATAAGGAGATCACGGGCTTGCCCGTTGCCAGGTCATTGTCCTGTAGCAGCGGTTCGATGTCGATCTTGTTGACCCAACTCTCGAAGAAGACATTGCTGGTGCCGCGGACGTTCGGATCCGCCGGATTCCGAATGTGGTCGAACGTGCCTTGCACCATCACCGAGGCAATGGCCGCACACATCCCGCCCGCGGAAGCGCCCGAGAAAACGTCGATGGATATGTTATGCAGTGGGACCGCCGGATTCGGCATGCTCTTCGCCGCGTACCACTGCTCCAACGCCTCCGTCAGAAAGTCGAGAACGCCGGCCGTGTAAGCGCCGGCCGAAACCGCGCCGGCCATGTTGATGCCCAGATGGAACGTGCCATCGGAATTCCACTTTCCTAACATAGAAATGTCCTTTCGAAAAACCGCCGTCACCCAAGTTCCCTAGCGGCCTCCTCGACAGCTTATACCAGAATCTGCTGCAGGTAAGCCACGTCTCACAACCCAGCACTGAACCTGGCGCGTCAGAGTCTGTGTGAAAACTCTGGTAACCGCGCTCCCTCACGGCGCGGCTCCGAAAGGCATCCGCTCCGTCGAAAATCACCGGCCAATCGCGGATCCTAAGAGCTTGCGCTGGATTCGATCCCCCGGTTTCGTGCTTCCGAAGCTTTGCGTTCGCTCCCTGACGGTCACGGCTCCGTTAACACCCACTCCGGCGAAAATCACCCTTCGATGGTGGGCTTGCTGACGCGCGGTCGAAAGGAGAACCCCCGAACCCGCTTGCTCACGCGCGCGGTTCTGTGCCGGGAGTATTCACTTAGACTCGTCAGTAAGCGGATACAGGCCCAATCCGCGTTTATTAGCCACCCAGCGTCTGCCGTTGTTAAGCCGCCTTCATTCCCGGCGACTAACTCGATCCCTGCCCTTGATCCGTCTCTTCCAGTTCTGGCTTCCCATTCAGCTTCCGGAACGCCGCTTCCACCCAAGCCGACGGAAGTTCATCCACCGCCCGCCGCATCCGGTCCTGCCACCAGCTCGAAATCTGGGCCAGGTCCTCGCGCGCGTAGCGATGTTCAATCATTTCGTAACTGCCCCGTTTATACACCAGAAGATCAATCGGAAAATCAACGTCCGAAGCGCACAGCCGGGTCGCATCGAAAGCCAGAATTCCTAACTTGAATGCATAGAACAAGGGGTCGGTATAAGTAAGTGAGCGCTCCAAAATCGGCTTTCCAAACCCCGAGTTACCGATAATCTGGTAAGGAGTATCTCTGCCGATCTCGACCCAGTTACCCTCGGGATACACAAGATACAACCGATGAGCGGATTCGGCCGCCATTTGTCCACCAATCAGGGCATGGATATTGAAAGACATGTCCGCTTCTTTCAGAACCTTTGCGTCCTCTTCCGCAACGCGGCGCATTTGCGATCCGAAGAGATTCACCACCTTGAAGAGCCGGTCTCGGACCGCGGTCTGGCGCGCAAAAGCGTCTTCAAAATACAGCAGTGTCTTGTCGCGGAGCGACCGCAGCCCGGAGTTCATGATGAAGAAGGAAAAGCCCGGTCCCTGGTAGGTGGCAACTTTCTTCGCCATCGTCGCATCCCGCCCAGCCACCACCCGGGTGTCCGCAAGCCCCACCAATCCGTCCGCCAGGTTCATGCCCAAACAAAATGTCATCTTGGTCTCGTTGCCTTTGATCGAACCTAAGTCTGCCTGATTGCTTCCCCGAACCGCTGGAAAATTCTCAGTTGCCCCGCATCCACCAGCGCCTGGTTTTCTGGATGCCATTGAACACCCAGGACGAATCGCTTGTCCGGGCGTTCCAATGCCTCGATGGTCTGGTCCTCGGCGTCGGTTGCCGAGACGACGAGGTTTCGTCCCACCCGCTTCGCCGCCTGATGATGCCGGGAATTCACTTGCCACTCTCGCGTTCCGGCGATCGAATAAAGCAGCGTATCCGGCTCGACGATGATGCCGTGAGCAGGCGTAGCCAGCACGCCGCCTGACTGTTGATGACGTTGCACCGAATCCAGGTGTTGAATGAGATCCCCGCCATGAAAGACGTTTAAGAGTTGCAAGCCACGGCAAATGGCGAGCACGGGCAAGTCGAGTTCCAGAGCCTCGGCCAGCAGATCTTTCTCGACCTGATCGCGCTCGCGGTCAGGCTGCTCTGTTTTCGGGTGCCTCTCTTCGCCGTATAGCGCAGGATCTACATCATCGCCGCCCGTCAGCACCAGTCCTTCAAAATCCCGCAATCGCGGGCGTTCGCCGGCGCTTGCCTTCACCGTTTCAACGCCGGCCGCCGCGAGCGCAGCAAGGTAGGGCCCTACTTCGTCCTCCTCGCGATAGATCACCAAAGATCGGCTCACGTGGGTTTGTTCGCGCCCCCGTTCAAACTACGGGAGATGACCCGGTTAATTACCTGCATCCAACTACTGTATCGTTTGGGTAAAATGACAGCGACTGGATCCTGTCCTTCTGCCAAGTCGCAAGATGACCGTGGATGCGGCAATGCTGGCCGGACATCGTAATGTTAATCAGACTTGGCTACGACCTTCAATTCGATATTCCTGCGCCTGTCGCCATGATCGCGTTATTAAGCGTTCATCCTTCGCGCGAAGCTGACCTGCGGGAACCGGATATGCTGCGCGCCGATCCGGAAGTGGTGATCGAGCCGTACATCGACATTTTCGGGAACGTTTGTTCGCGGTTTCTTGCCCCCGCCGGGCGCCTTCGCCTGTCCAACTCTACCTTGATCGAGGATTCAGGCCAGCCTGACGCGGTAGATGTCACGGCGGAGCAGGTGCCGGTCGAAAAACTCCCAACCGAGGCGCTTCGGTTTTTGCTGGCATCTCGTTACTGTCCGGTCGATGAACTTCTCAATACGGCAGGCGAACTGTTCAACGGAGTGGAGCCGGGTTGGCCCTTAGTACAGGCGATCTGCAACTGGGTCCATCTGAACGTCACCTTCGGCTATAACTTCGCCCGCTCCACCAAGACGGCGCTCGATGTCTACATTGAACGTACCGGCGTTTGCCGCGACTTCCAGCATCTCGCCATCACCTTTTGCCGCGCCATGAATATACCGGCGCGATATGTGGCCGGATACCTCGGTGATATCGGCGTCCCACCGATGCCCCCCATGGATTTTTCCGCCTGGTTCGAGGTCTACCTGCGGGACCGCTGGTGGGTGTTCGACGCGCGCTTCAATCAGCCCCGAATCGGGCGAATACCCATCGCTATCGGTCGCGATGCCACCGACACGGCCATCACCACCTCCTTTGGAAAGTCGAATCTGCGCTGGTTCTCGGTGGTCACGGATGAGGTGGTGCCGGCTGGGCAGCCGGCCCCGGGAACTTCTGTGCAGTCGAACTCAAGTGATTGATTCATAGATACTTACTCGTGTTTGGCCAGGCGGTCCGGAGACCGTCCGGCTTTTTGCGAAACGAACTGCCCGGCGTCCGAACCGGCTTTTCAGTGCAAGAAAAAACGAAGCCAGCTGCGTTCCGACAAGCCTCGGAAGCCGAATTTGCGAAACGAACCAGGCGACCGGGATCCGTTCAGCCCACTAATGAAAATCAAAGCCGAGACGATGTCTCGGCTCAGCAGACTAAGAGTCTGCGCCACAAATGGAAAAAACGAACCCAGTAGCGTTAGAGTTGTTTGTTCCCAGTTTCTTGAACAAGTCTAGGACGCTGGCGTGCGGGTGGCCAACGGGGTGGCTCGTAAAGGACTGATTCCGTTGGGTAAATTTCCGCTCAGGGCTGGTGACGACGGTGGCGGGCTGGATTCATTCCGCGTGGGTGAAACAGTCGCGCCAGGAATCGTCGAGCGCAATCCAGTGGTCGGCCTGGCTATCCCAGCTCACCACCATGTCGGGAACGTGCAGTACGCCGTGGCCTTCGCTGCACAGCAGTTCCGTGCCGGCCCAATCCAGCAGCAGGCAACCCGGGCAGCCGATGCGAACCGGGAAGCAGAGCAGCCGGAGGCAGACCCGGCAGCGGGCCCGCTGGTCGGCCCACGCCCAAAGCAACACCGCCATGGCGCAGAGGAGGTACAGCCACGCGAGCCCGGGTCCACTGGCCGAGTCCATGCGCGGCAGCAGAACCGACGTTTCGCCACGGCCCAGCTCGAGCCCGGCGCAAAAGACGAAAGAAAGAGTCACAGCGCACTTCGCCGCGAAGAACGACAACCGGCGTACGACCCCAACTCGCAGATCGCGCCGGAAGGCGGTCCGGAGAGTGCCGAGGCGGGCCAGGCAAACCAACCCGCCGACTAGCGCGATCACAAAGGAGTAGATCGGCGCAGTGAGCGCGTCGGAAACCGAGATCACATGGGGCCGCGAGGCAGAAACCGAGAAGCCATCCTGGTGGCAGATCGAGACCAGCTCTCTTTCCAACGCCGCCGCTGTCACGCCGGGTTTGGCGCGAGCCAGCGCCATCACGCGGTTATCGGGCAGATGCGGCATGACGAAGAAAAGGACCGGCCGCCGCGACAGAAACCAGAAGCGCTCCGGCAGAATCCCGGCGACACGATAGGGCTGTCCCTCAATAATGACGTTGCCGCCTACGATTTGCCGGTGCGACTGGAAGAGCGAAACCCAAGCACGGTGACTGAGCAGCACGGCGGTTGTGGATGGAACGGCACCCTGCTCGACCTTCACGCCCAGCACGCTGAAGAACGCCGGCTCTACCGAAATGAGCAGCGGCTTTGCCGGAGCGCCCGCGAAATCGTGCTTCAATTCCATCCAATTGAAGGGCGTAATCGATTGGGCATCTCGTGCCAGCAGTTTGCTCTTCTCTCTCCATTCCGGAAGCATCACGGCCCGCACGCCGCTCTCCATGCCGGTGGTGTAGGAATGTAGGGAAATGATGGAAAGTTGATTGCCGTCCTGGTAGGGAAGGGGCATCAACAGTTGGCGTGTTGCGGGCAATCCGGTGATAAGGGCCAGCACACAGAGGGGCGAGAGCAGCGCGGCCAGGCAGGCCCACGGCGACCGGGCATACTCTTGAATCCGCTCTTGCACGGACTGGCGCCGGCTGAAGTGCCACGCTCCGTCTGCAAACGATCCGCAACAGCACAGCAGCAGGCGAAATCCCTCTTCCGTCGACCACGCGCCGGCATCGGCAAGAAAGCGCCAGCGATGCCAGATCTCCGCTTCCCATTCCCGCTGCCAGCTCTCCCGGTCGGCGCGAGAAACCAGCCGCGAAGCGGCCCGAACCATGCGGCGGGCGACGGTAACGGAAAGCGGTGGCTTGGGTTCCGGCTGCATACGAGGAATCTAGTCGCGCGGCTTGCTTGCGCTCAGCTTTTCGAGCAGGGGGTAGCGCTTCTGCGATTGAAGCAGGACTTGATTGCCGCTGCGGGTCAACCGGTAATACTTGCGGGCCGGACGCTGTTCGGCAAGCGCGTCTTTTTCGGCCTCCCATTTGGAATCGATCAGCCCTTCCGACTCCAGCCGCCGCAGCGCGGGGTACACCGTGCCGCTGGGAAGGCCGGTGGTGTCCATAATGTCGAAGCCATAGCGGCAACCTTGATCGACGGTTTGCAGGATCAGCGCCGCCGTGTGCGACAGCTTGATGGAATCGCTCATAAACACTCTGTAGAATTCTACTCCTTTGCGGTGTGCTGCGGGGCTAGGCGAGTTTCAGCCATTCGAACTGAGCGGGTGGACGATCCTCGAACGTCAGCAGGCGATCCTGGCCGGGCATGCTCTCACGCCGCTTGCGTATCGCAAACGCCGCCGCGGCCGCCAGCAGCGCCAGAATCCCGAAGCGGGAAGGACGCAGCAGGGCCCACTGTTCAAGCCCTGCCAGCGCGGGAACCAGGATGATGACGGCCGATAGGCAAGCTAGAAAACGGAAGAACACCTGCCTGGTTTCGAGCACCCGCGAACAGGTGAAGGGAAGCTTGTGAAACCGGATCAGCAGCAGGTTGATGATCAGCAGGCTGATCGTCAGGATAAAGACGGTATGAATCAGTGCCGTGGTCCAGCCGTAAGAGCGGGCAGTCATCGGCCCGCACACCACGATTTGCCAGGGGATCACCAGCAGTAGCATGAGCTTTCGCATGATGCGCTCGGGCGAGGCGCTGCGGTGATCGAGCGAAACCTGAAAGACCCAGTTGGCCTCGAGCGCTGCTGGGATGTCGGAGACGAAACGGAGCCCGGTAACCACGAAGAAGGCGATCAGCAGCGGGATGGCAAGGATGTCGGTCGGAGGGACCGAGGCGAGCGGGCTGTCCGGGCGGCTGGTCACTGCAAATTCTGCAACCAGCACCAGGCCCACGCCGAGGTATCCGCCGAAGAAGAGGAGATGCTGTTCACTGCGAAACAGGGTTTTCAGCGCGAAGGAAGCGATACCGAGTTCAGGTTCCGATGGGAAGACCAGCCTGCCGGCCCATCCAGGCAGCGCAAGACGCAGCGTGCGATACGAAGAAGGCAGCGCGTCGCTCTCCTCCGCCAAACGCAAGAAGTGGCGCCGGTAGCTGAGTGCATAAGCGAGAACGGAGACAATCACCGCAATGGCCAGCGCGGGAATAGCGCGTTCGCCGAGGACGGCCATGCCCGGCCTGGTAATGCCGAGCCACGTCTCGAAGAACCCCAGGAACCAGACAGAGGGCAGATAGGAGGCAGCCGATCCGGGAACATGTCCCGCCAGCATCTGGATAAAGAGATTACTGAAGAAAGTGACCAGCGTTCCAACCACGAGCAGGATGCGGAGGTAGAGCGACAACACGCGGAACAGCTTTCTGGGCAGCACGAACATCAGAGTGCCTACCACGGCGAAAATGCCGAAGAAGCTGAAGAAGCTGGCTAACAGAACCGTGACCACATGCGGAATAGCAAAGTGGATGAAGGCGGCGGCGCTGTCCTGATCCATGGTGACGAAGGTGGGAAAGAAGAACGAGGAGACACCGTTAACGTCGATCGCAAAGATCAACGCCAAGCCGAGCAGGGCCACGAAATTCGCGAGGAAGATGTGATAGATAGGCAGCGGCAGAACCGCCAGATTGGCGAAGTCGCGCCGGTCGGGGAACAGGCGGTTCCAGCGCAACACCACGATGAGCGCGGTGATGGTCATGGAAAGGACAACAAAGAAGTATTCGTCCGCAGCCGAGGCGCGGATCGGGTCGAAGTGGGTTTGCCCTCGGAAGTACTGCAGCAAAGTGGAGTACTTGTCGAGCATAAAGAGAGAGGAGAAGGCGCCGGGTGCGGCGAGCATGCCCAGCACCACGCCCAATCCCATGCTCATCTCGCTGGGATCGTCGCTTGAGAACATGCGGCGCGCAAAGTGTCCGGTGAGTATCCAGAACGGCCGCCGCGCCAGGGCCTGATACCAGCGATAAATGAGCTCAATGGCTTTCATCGGCTCAGCACCGCATCGACGATCTCGCCGGCTGATTGTTCGGAGTCGGTCTCCTGGACAAGGGAGGAGAAGGTCTCTTCGAGCGAGGCCATGGACTGGAAGCGGTTCAGCTCGTCTACCGAGCCGTAGGCGAGTTGCTTCCCTTTGCGGAGGATCATGACGTGCGAGCAGACTTTTTCAACCACTTCGAGCACGTGCGAGCAGTAGAAGATGGTTTTGCCTTCGCTGCTCATGTTTTGAACCATCTTGCGGAAGATCAGCGCCGTGGTGACATCGAGACCCGACAGCGGTTCGTCGAAGATCAGCAGATCGGGGTTGTGAAGAATGGCGGCGATCAGGAGAATTCGCTGGCGCATGCCCTTCGAATAGGAAGAGATGGCGAGATGGCGGTGCGGATATAGCGAGAGTAGACGGAGCAGTTTGCCGGCGCGTTTCTGGATGAGGTTCGGATCGAGACCCCGTAAACGACCGACCAGTTCGAGGTATTCCAGGCCCGAGAGAAACGGATAGAGATTCGCTTCTTCGGGTACATAGCCCAGTTGGCGTTTGTAAGCCGGCAGGTCGTGTTGGATGTCCTGGCCGTTGAATAGCGCCACGCCGCTAGTGGGTTTAAGCAGGCCCGTGAGTATTTTGACGGTGGTGCTCTTGCCGGAGCCGTTCGGGCCCAGATAGCCCAGCACCTCGCCCGGCCGGATGGTGAAACTAACGTTGTCGAGCGCCGGAACGGTGGAGTAGCACTTGGTGAGGGAACGAGCCTCAAGCATCGTGAAAGTAGATTACTACATAGGGTAGTCCAGTGCAAGAGCTATGTTTGCGAAACCGGCCTGCTGGATCATAACTACAATGGAAGAATGTACATGTGGATGGCGCGCCATGCCCGAATGGCCGGCTTGTTGGTCTTAGCGGGAGCAATATCGGGAGCAATGTTGTGCGCCCAGGATTGGCAGTCTGCGACTGACCTGCCGCTGGTTGATATGAGCGGGCTTTCGGCCGCCCAGCAAACGAAGGTGTTGGGGATACTTCGGGGCTACGACTGTTCCTGCGGTTGCGGAATGAAGCTCGCTGAATGCCGTGTGAAAGACCCGAAGTGTTATTACAGCCGCGGGCTGGCCACAGTGATTGTCGCGTCGATCAAGGCAGGGAAGAGCGAGGCGGACGCTCGCAAGGCTGCGGCCGATTCGCAATTTGCCCACATGCAGTCGCAGGAGGCTCCGGTGCTGGAAGACGCCATCGCGATACCGACGGCCGGTGCTCCGTCGCTTGGGCCAGAGAAGGCAAAGATCACACTGGTTGAATTCTCAGACTTCCAATGCCCCTACTGCGCGGTTGCCGCGCCCGTGTTGAGTGCGCTTCTGAAGGACTATCCGGACCAGGTAAAGCTGATTTTCAAGCAGTATCCGCTGGAGATTCACAACCAGGCGGCGCTGGCCGCAGCGGCTGCACTGGCGGCGAAGAAACAAGGCAAGTTCTGGGAGATGCACGACGCCATGTTTGCCAACCGCCACAACCTTAGCCGCGAACAGCTGCTGGTGATGGCTAAGGGGATTGGCCTGGACATGACGAAGTTCCAAGCGGATCTGGATTCGCCCGCGATCAAGAAGGAGCTGGAGCAGGACGTCAAGGATGGCGACGATGCCCGCGTGGAAGGAACACCGACGCTGTTTATCAACGGGCAGCGCTATAACGGTCCGCTCAATGCAGCGGCCTTGAAGACGATACTCGACCAGCAATTGAAGAAAGCTGAAACGCCGGCTGCGGTGCCGGTCAAGGCGGAATAGCGCGGCGAAACGTTGGATCATTCCCGGACGCAGGACCTCTGTTGAATACCGGGGCTGATCGACGGGGCGTCGATCGCAGTCCAGGGGACTACCCTACAGTGCGGTGTCTCGGTCAGGCGGTCCTATAATCGGTACATGAACCGCACCGAGTGGCTCGCCCAGCGCGAAAAAGATTCGATTCGCACACAGATTCATTACGCCCGGAAGGGCCAGGTCACCGGGGAGATGGAGTATGTCGCCCGGCGCGAGAACCTCGCACCCGAACTGATCCGGGATGAAGTAGCGCGCGGCCGGCTCATCATCCCCGCTAACATCAACCACCACTCGCTCGAGCCGATGTGTATCGGCATCGCGTCGAAGTGCAAGATCAACGCGAATATCGGCAACTCATCCACCAGCTCAGACAGTGCCGAGGAACTGGAAAAGCTGCGGTATGCGGTGAAGTTCGGCGCCGATACAGTGATGGATCTCTCCACTGGCGGCGACATCCCCGGCATCCGCAAAGCGATTATCGCGCACTCGCCGGTGCCGATCGGCACGGTGCCCATCTATGAAGCTCTGAGCCGCGTGCGACGGGTGGAAGATCTGAACATCGGCGTGATGCTGGAAGTGATTGAAGAGCAGGCTGAGCAGGGCGTGGACTATATGACGATCCACGCCGGCGTGCTGATCCAATACGTGCCCCTGACCTCGAAGCGGATCACGGGCATTGTGAGCCGCGGCGGCGCGATCCTGGCCGAGTGGATGGTGAAGAACCACAAGCAGAATTTCCTCTACGAGAACTATGAGGCCATCTGCAAGATCTTCCAGAAATACGATGTCAGCTTCTCGTTGGGCGACGGCTTGCGCCCGGGCTCGCTGGCCGATGCCAGCGACGCGGCCCAGTTTGCGGAGCTGAATACGCTGGGCGAACTGACCAAGAAGGCCTGGGATTACGATGTGCAGGTGATGATCGAGGGTCCCGGACACATCCCCATGGATCAGATCCAAATGCAAGTGGAGAAGGAACGGCAGATCTGCTTCGATGCGCCGTTCTACACGCTCGGACCGCTGGTGACCGACATTGCGCCCGGATACGACCACATCACATCGGCGATCGGTGCGGCGATGATCGGCTGGTTCGGGGCTTCGATGTTGTGCTACGTGACGCCCAAAGAACACCTGGGGCTCCCCAACCGCGAAGACGTCAAGCAGGGCATAATTGCGTACAAGATCGCGGCACATGCGGCCGACGTTGCGCGACACCGGCCGGGCGCGCGAGACAGAGATGACGAGTTGTCCAGGGCGAGGTTCAAGTTCGACTGGAACAAGCAGTTTGAATTGTCTCTGGATCCGGAAACGGCCAAGGCCTACCACGATGAGACCCTCCCGGAAGAGGGATTCAAGGAAGCAGCGTTCTGTTCCATGTGCGGTCCGAAATTCTGCTCGATGAATCATTCGGTGAAGACGCAGGAATTCACCGAGGAAGAAGCGGCCGCGGTGCTGGCTGCCAGTGCACCGGCGGAGTTGGTCAACCTCGGTTAATGCCACAAGCGCTGCGGGCCGATGATCAAGTTCTGCTGCTCGACATTCCGTCGACCTCGGAGCTCGTTTCGATGGCGCGCGTGCTGATGCGCGGGGCGATCGTGGCGCTGGGTTCGGCGGATGAAGTCGATCGGGCACGGCGCGAGATGGCGGAGTTCGATAACGTACTGTTCCTGGACGCAACACCCGCGGCGATCCCATGGCGCGATGGATACTTCAGCAAGATCATCGTCCCGCCGCACCTTGAGCCGCTGCTTCCACAGGTTGCGCACGAGATCCAGCGGGTATTGCGTCCGGATGGGATGGTTGTTCGCACAACGATGGACGTCTAGAGGGACTGGGGTCTGGGCTTCGGAGACTGTGGAATTCGTGCACCGCTAGCCGGAGAATACCGGGATCGGCGGCTGGCAGCGAGTCGACAGAGGGATGCGTGAAGAACGAAGAGGCTCAATCGCTGAACGGTCTGAGCGGCAGGAGGTGCGGATAACATCCGAGCGGGACGGCAAGCCCGGAGCCCGGCTTCGACTTGAACGGCGTCGCTAGCGGGAAGGGCTATAGGGCCAAATGGAAGCCCGGCAGGCCGGCACGCACCTTTGGCATGACCTGTTAGTTTCTGCTCGTAGAGTGAGTTCTCCGTGTAGCATAAGGGAGGGTACCTTGACTCTTCGGTGGGTCGGCGCTTCATATGGCATCGGATGGCAAACGGCTTGAGGCTCTCGTGGCAGCCGTTGAGAAAATCCTAGCTCCCCACGGCTTGACGGTATCGACCAATGAGCGTGTCTTTAACGAAGAGGGAGTTCAGATCGCGGAGTTTGACGTCGAAGTATCAGGAAGATTCGGCTCAGCAGACATCCGGTGGCTAATCGAATGCCGCGATCGCCCCGGCCAAGGCTCTGCTCCGTGCTCTTGGATAGAACAGCTCGTAGGCAGGCGTGCCCGATTCGGTTTTAATAAGGTCACCGCAGTATCAACAACGGGCTTCGCCCCCGGTGCTGTTGACTTCGCCAAACTTCAGCAAATCGAACTAAGAGAGGTTGCGTCTCTAAGCCCAGACGGGTTCATACCCTGGTTAACGATGCGGACGATGGGGCAGCAGCGAATGAGCAGCGCCGTTCTACGGGGTGCACGGATTGTCGTCGACTCCTCTGAGCCTGCGGACAGAATACACGCACTCGAATCCCTGCTTGCAAATACAGCGCCCGATGCACCAATTCTTAGATCGACGAAGACCGGTGAGTGCGTACCGCTAGCGAACGCCTTTCTAAGTGCCGTTCAAGCCGTCGGGAACATGTTTGACGATGTCGTTGAGAACGGCCTGACGAAGCACGTTGATTTGAATGTTGACTACTCCTCCGATGACGATCATTTCGCGGTCGACACGGATGCCGGCGCTGTGCGGGTCCGGTCAATTGCCTATGTCGGCGACCTGCAGATCAAATTCACCAGGGTGCCAATGTTGAAGGTTGCTGAATACCGAAGGCTCGACTCCGGGACGCCGATCTCACAAGTCGTTTCCTTCGAACCACAGGAAATTCACGGCATCAAATCGTCTCTGGAATTACATCGAATTGCGGAGACGGGTGAAATTCGTCTTCATTTCCAGAGGCCGCCGGGCTGCGACTGACGAAGCCGAGCTCTCATGTGGCCCCGCGACCTGAGACTTGGCCGAAGCTGATAGTCCGGGGAAAGAGTCGGGCACTCCCGCCCCTGTTGAGCAACCGCGTCGCCACCGCCGCGATGTCGAATGACGGCCAAGTAGTGCTTCTGGCCGGAACACTGCTCGGCCACGGACTCTCAATCCACGCATAGCCGACTACACAGCCGGGTGAAGCTTCACAGATCCGGACTTGGGGGCCCAACTTCGGAATTCATATCGCTGGTATGTGCGTTAGTTGTACGCCCAAATGACAATCTATCGAGTAAATGACTTCTGGCCAATATGGGAGAGCGGCCTGAATGGTAACCTCAAACCTGTACCGTATCTTGTTCATTGGTCGACCGCGGCACTAAATTCCGGTCCGGTCCGGATCACCTTCAGTGCGGATGAACGTTAAGCGGAGTGGAGTATTGATATGAGTAGTTGGCTTTGGATGCCGAGAGGCTCTACCTTCTTGCGCATCAAGAACTATGCTGGATCTGCGCTTAGGGCGTCCGGACATCTCGTTCTAGCTGACGAGTGGACGCTGATCCATGACGACGTGAGCTTTGTTGTTAGCGTTGATCAGATTAGGTTCTGTCGAAACGAAGGCTCTGTTCAGACGCTCACAATCGATACTCAACATGAGACGAGTTTGTGCTTTTATATTGATCGCAACGGCGACGTTGCGTGCATCGAGGGCGAAGAGCTTTGTGTCAATTGTCTAAACACTGGTGATGCGAACGCGGTGCTAAATGGCAAATGCCGACTTTGCGGCGCATTGTCTCCGACAGAGGCCGAGTATCGGAAATTCAAGAAAGTGGTTAAGGTCATCTGGAACGCCGCTCAACTCGCACGCACGCTGCTTAGGCCCTAACGGCCAGAACTCGACATCAATACCGCCAGACCACAATGGCGGGCAACCCAGCCGAGGCAATTTCCTAAGCCTCTCTTTTGAGCCAGAGCTTCATCCTTCCGGTCAGGCGCGAAGACTACACGCGTCAATCGCAATACAAGCTCGATAACCGTTGGCAGCCAGACCCGTCGCGTCACCTATCCGGACACCGATTTCCCCACCTGCGCTCTTTGACCAATGCGATCCACTCTACCGGAGAGTTTCCTGCGCGGGGCGGGCGTACCGGACAGCTTCATTACTTATGCCGGTTCGCTTGTGGGGAAGCCAATCGAGTTCTATTCGTGCTTTATCAGTTACTCCACAAAAGACCAGCCGTTTGCGGATCGGTTGCATGCCGATCTGCAAGCGAAAGGGGTTCGCTGCTGGTTTGCACCACATCACATCTCCGGCGGGAAGAAATTGCACGAGCAGGTCGATGAGGCGATTCGTTTCTATGATCGGTTGTTGCTTATCCTTTCGGTGAACAGTATCGAGAGTGAGTGGGTGAAAACGGAGATCGCCAAGGCGCGCAAACGGGAGGTGCGGGAGGAGCGGCGCATGCTGTTTCCGCTGCTTTTGGTTGACTACAGTGCGCTGCGCGACTGGGAATGTTTCGATGGGGATACCGGCAAGGACTCGGCGCGGGAGATTCGGGAGTACTTTATTCCGGAGAACTTCCGGGACGGAGAGGTATGGCACGAAGTTGAGTCTTGAAAGCTTCAGTCTCCCGGCCTTCCCCCTTTGGGTCTGTAGAAGGCCTATGTCCATCATTCAGCAACGCTGCCGGTCGGGCTGGAACGCCAGGTATGAGAGGCGCAACTCGTTGTTCAAAGAGAGCCACCCATTCCAGAACTACCTAAGACGGCTTCCTCGATATCAGGAGAACCTTGCTTTTCGGCGTATCTACGCCGTTCTCGCCCATCAGGATTCAACTTCGTACCATACCTCTCCGTCCCCGAAGTCCCCCGAAGTCCCGATGACTTACTTCCCTGCCGGCACTTTCCGCCGCAGTTCGTCGAGAAAGTTGAAGATGAAGGTGACTTCGTGGTCGGCCTTGGTTGCCTCCGGCGTGTCCAACGGCATCAACACCGCCAGGTGCTTGCCATCCGGGGCTAAATCCCAGTTTGTCGAGCCTCCAAGCTTCGAGAGCCACACCCGAGGCTTCTCCGGCATGAATGAGTCGCCTTTCACCGTGTAGCTTACGGCCATGATCTGGTCGCCGGATTGGTAGAGTAATTCGGCGCCCTTTCGCGACCACGCCGGAGATACTCCGCCGCCGGTCGAGATCTGCCACTTCCCGCCTTCGCCTGACGCCGGCCGCGGAAAAGGCCGCACATACACCTCACCCGTCCCCGATTCGTTTGACTGGTACGCCAGCCAGCGCCCGTCTGGTGAGAACTGGCCGGAGTGATCGTTGAACTTGGTCTGGAGAAACGGCTCCGGCTTTCCCGCTCGGAATCCGCTCTCGCCTTCCTCAATGGGAACTGTCCGGATCTGTATGCGGGGGGCGCCACCCGAGCTGGTGAATTCCGCGTAGACCAGTCGCTTGCCGTCTGGGGAGAACGCATTCGGGCCCTGATTGGTTTTTGCCTGGGTGAGTTGCAGCGGCTGGCCGGCGCCATCGCTCCGAGCCCAAAACATCCCTTCCCCCCCGTCCCACCCGAAAACGACGTACCGGCCGTCCGGGCTCCAGACCGGCCAGAAGAAGCGCCTCCCGCCGAACGTCAGACGCGTCATCAAATCTCGCCGGGGCTCGTAGATCCAAATGTCCGTGTCAGGGCTGGGGTCATGCGCTAACCCCACCGCTAGCCGCCCGCCATCCGGAGACAGACGCACACCGTCGTAGTGGCTGGGATTGGCCAGCAGCGGGGTCCTCTTGCCCGAGGCGTCGAGCCATTGAATGGTCGTCATGTATCGCGCGGGGCTTCCGGCGCGGTAGACCAAGGTGCCGGTGGTGGAGAGGTCAAACACGGACTCGGGGCTTTCGAACGGCGCAACAATCGGAACGGCCGTTCCGCGCGTCTCCAACCGGTTCAAGTCAAACGGGATCGCGAACAGCGTCGAGTCGGTGCTGTAAACCAGATAACCGGTCCCGCTCGACGTCGCCGAGTATCGCGCGAAAATCGCATTCTGCACAAGCGTCTTCCGGCGGCGATCCAGCAAGGAAACGACCTCGATGCTCCGTGAGCCTCCGAAGGTGTAGAGGGTGAACAACACGGCTTTACCACCGGGCAGGACACGCGGAAGGGAATGAAGCATCTCTCCATCCGCCAGTTCCGTGAGGGGCGCAGTCGCGCCTCCGTTGGCTGGAATCAGCTTCAGGGTACCGCCCGGACGTAGAGTGCTTAATATGATCTTGCCATCGTCTCCCCAGCTACCGAAGGAGGTCTCGTCGACGTCGCCGAGCGGAACCACTGCGCCATTTTCTACTGAGATCTTCTTCAGCTGGCCGCGGGCGACAAACCCGACCCACTTGCCGTCCGGCGAGAAAAACGGATTGGCAGCTTCTTCCGTTTGAGGCAGCTCGACGGCCTTGGGCTGATCCAGCCTCCTGGTGAAAAGCTTGAACGGGCCTCCCGACGCGCTTGCCACATAGACCAGCCGCGTCCCCTCCGGCGAGAGGATCACATTGGCCACATGCAGGCTGTTCGAATCGACTGGTGGCATGGAGATCCCCGGGCCCAGGTCGACATCGACGCGCACCGACGGCTGCTCCGCATGTTGTGATGCGCGCCACCAGCTCCATCCCGTGATGGCGAGCGCTACTGCCAGTGCTCCGCCTGCGGCCCAAGGCACGATCCTTCGCCACGCGGGCGCGGGCTCCGCTGGCTCCGACGTCCCGCCGGTCGCACCGCTCAACACAGCGTCGATGGCGATTCTCGCTTCGCCGATGTCGCGCAGGCGGTCCTTCACATTGCGATCGAGGCAGCGGCGCAGTAGGCCGCGGATTGCCGGCGGGGTCTCGCGCGGTAATTTGTCGAAATCGATCGGGCCTCGCAGCACGTCGGCCAGCGTGTGGGAGACGGTTTCGCCGTCGAACAGGCGGCGGCCGACAAGGAACTCCCACAGCACTACGCCGAATGACCATACATCCGCCCGCTTGTCCACCGGTTTGCCCGCGGCCTGCTCCGGACTCATGTATGCCGCGGTGCCCATGATCACGCCGGCTTGGGTGGGCATGGTAAGCGTGGGTGAGGCGGCGGGATCAGAATCACAGCCTGAAGGCTGTGCCACGGCCGCCAAGCCGAAGTCGAGGACTTTCACCACGCCTTCCGGCGTAACGATCACGTTTCCCGGTTTCAGGTCGCGATGAACAATGCCCTTCTCATGCGCGGCTTCCAGGGCCAGCGCAATTTGGCGAGCGTAGTTAAGGGCCGTCTCGAACGGAAGCGGTCCCTTGGGCGACTCGCCGGCCACCAACTCCATGACCAGCGCCCGATCTTCGACGCCGTAGATCTGGGCGATGTTGGGATGGTTCAGCGAGGCGAGCACCTTGGCTTCGCGTTCGAAGCGGGCCAGCCGTTCGGGATCTTGTGCGAGAGCGGTGGGAAGAACTTTGATGGCTACGTCCCGTTCGAGCGTCGTGTCGCGCGCCCGATAGACTTCGCCCATGCCTCCGGCGCCGATGGACGCAAGGATTTCGTATGGTCCTAAGCGGGTGCCAGGAGCCAGAGGCATAGAGCAAGTCTAAGCGATTCCAGCGATTGAAATGCCGGTGAAGCGAATCGCTCCCGCCGAAACGGCAACTGTGGGAGGTTGGTCGCCACTTGGCTGTATAACGGCCTATCTGTCGAAGTACCTTAACTGGTTCCGGGTGAATTGTCAGCCACTCTTCCAGAGCTGTGGTGCGGACAACCCACGAACGGCAATGGAAGAGTGCCGCCGTAATTCGTTCCGAGTCCGCGGCTCTCGGGACGAAGCGAGCGGTATGATGTTGGTATGACCAAGTCGAAGATCGCGATCAGTCTGCCCAAGGATCAGATCGCGCGGGTCCACCGAGAAGTCCGTGCCGGGCGAGCCGGTTCGGTTTCCGGTTACATTGCCCGGGTGTTGGCGGAGCAGGAGAGACGCGAGTCTCTGGGGGAACTGCTACGGGACTTGATCGAGCAACACGGCGAGCCGGCTGCTAAGGACATCAAATGGGCAGAACGCGCACTCGAACAGCGGCGGGGATAGTTCTGGATACCGGCGCGCTGATCGCGTTGGAGCGTGGTGATAAGCGGATGATCGCCTTGCTCCAGCGGGCGTTAGCTCAAGGCCGGGCTTTCCGCGTGCCTGCGGGCGTGGTGGGGCAAGCCTGGCGCAACGGTCGCGTTCAGGTTACCTTAGCGCGGTTCTTGCGGAGCGAGGAAGTGGAAATTGTTCCTCTTGACGAGCAGCTTGCCCGTTGCTGCGGAGAACTCTGCGGTGCCGCGAGCGCATCGGATGTTATCGACGCGTCGGTCGTGATAGTCGCCAGGGAGCGGCAAGACTTCATCGTTACGAGCGATCCCGGTGATCTACGGCGTCTGGATCCAGCAGCTCAGATTATTACGCTATAAAGTGGTGGGGATGATCTCCATACAGAACTTCGGAGAACTTCCGTGGCATTGGACGGACGCGAGCGACGCCGGCACAATCGAAGTCAAGGACTTGCGGGCGGGCCAGCACAAGGTTACGATCGACCTGGTGGACGGTAACCGCCAGCTCTTTCCCGGGCAGGCGAAGACGGTGACGTTTACGGTGCCGGAAATTGCGTCGCACTCACTTTGAAAAGGAGCCACCATGAAAAAGGGATATTGGGTCGTTACCTATCGATCGATTTCGGATGAATCGGCGTTGAAAGCTTACGGCGCATTGGCAGGGCCAGCGGTTGAGTCACTCGGTGGGCGCTTCTTGACTAGATCGACGAGTCAGATACGGGCCTACGAAGCCGGATTGCAGCAAAGGGCGGTTCTCGTCGAGTTCGACAGCTATGAAATGGCCCTCGCGGCGCATGAAAGCCAGGCCTATCAGAAAGCGCTTCAGGCACTTGGGTCTGGCGCGGTCCGCGATTTCCGCATCGTCGAAGGTGCATAAAATCGCGCCGAAACATCCTCGTCAAGCAATGGGATGGTCAGTCGCATAAGTCCTATCGGGGACAAGTGCGAGGGCTATCCCTCGACTAAGGAGATAAAAACGAGCACCAACGAAGTTCGTATTTGGCACGGAAATGAACTCGCGAAGATCCTGGAATACTTTGAAATAATGTGGATGGGAGCCAACCCCACTTTCTCTGCCACTATGCCCGCCAGACAGCGAAAGAAGGGTGGAAAAAATCCTGCGAATGTCGCTGGTGAGACGAGTCGCGATTATCGCCGTACCTCCTGCGCGGATGCTGGATGTTGTCGGCCCTGCGGAAGTGTTTACTGACGCTAATAAGCTGCGCGGCAGCGGACCGGCATATGAGGTGGAGATCATCGCGGCTGCGGAAGACCGAACCGTTCCGAGCCAAATCGGCCTGCCGATCCTGGCTCACCGGACATACCGAGAGTTGCGCGATCCGATCGACACGCTTCTGGTCGGGGGCGGCGAATGGCCTCCCGACAAACGGCATCCGCCCGACTTTTTGAGTTGGCTCAAAGAACAGAGCACAAAGGTCCGTCGTTTGGGTTCCGTCTGCACTGGCGCCCTTGTTCTGGCTGATGCAGATTTGCTCGATGGAAGGCCAGCAACTACCCATTGGAACTGGTGCAATGAGCTTGTTCAAAAGCATCCTCTGGTGAAAGTAGATGCCGACTCGATCTACATTCGCGACAAAAATGTCTACACGTCTGCGGGTGTCACAGCGGGAATTGATCTTGCCCTCGCTTTGGTCGAAGAGGATCTGGGAGCTTCCGCTGCGCTTCAAATAGCACGAATGATGGTCGTATTTTTGAGGCGGTCAGGCGGGCAATCACAGTTCAGTGCAACTCTCGCGGCGCAAGCCTGCCAAAGCCGACCGCTCAGAGATTTGCTCGCCTGGATGGCCGACAATGTCACGCAAGACATGTCTGTTGCGTCCCTTGGGCGGCGCGCGGCAATGAGCCCTCGCAACTTCGCCCGCGTGTTCACGCAGGAGGTCGGCGAGACGCCTGCGCGGCACGTCGAAAATCTCCGGCTCGAAGCTGCCCGACGACAACTTGATACCACCTCGTTGAGCCTGGAGGAAGTGGCCGATGCCAGTGGCTTTAGGAGCGCGGAGATTCTGCGTCGGACCTTCGGTCGACGCTTGGGAGTGACTCCCGGGCAATATCGAGCTTCGTTCCGACAAGCAAGAACCCCGTAGATCGCCCGGCAATAAATGGCAGCAATGGTGGGCTATCTGTCAGACCACGCTGTTATCGCTCGAATCACATAGCTGCGAGTAGATCAGGGTGACCGTCGAGAAAACGTTCACCTCACGAAAACGCCTGAATGGCCACCTTCTTAGCCCACAACGGGAGAATCAACATGAACAGTCTGGACTCGATGTTAGAACGTAACAAAGACTTTGCTGCCCGGCAGTCTGCTGCGGGCACACTTATGCCCTCGCTTCCACGCTCGTTACCCAATGTAAAGGCAATCATCATCGGTTGCGCGGATATGCGCGTCGATCCTGCTCATGTCCTTGGAATTAAACAGGGCGAGGCGGTCGTCATGCGGAACATCGGCGGGCGAATAACTCCAGGGTTATTGGAGCAGTTGGATCTGCTCGGACGAATCGGTCAGGTGGCCGGAGAGATTCCTGGAGGCGGCGGGGAGTTTCACCTCATCGTACTTCAGCACACCGATTGCGGCATCACGCGCCTCGCTGGAGACCCGGCACTGCTGACGCGCTATTTTCAAATCCGGGAACCGGAACTCAAGGCCAAATCGGTCTGCGATCCTCGAACGGCCGTTGCAGTCGACGTCGCTGCGCTCCGGGCATTGCCGGCATTGCCGGGCGACTGGCTTATCTCCGGCCTCGTCTACGACGTGGCGACCGGGCTCGTTGAAATCGTCGTACCGCCAGCGCCGATTCATACTGAGCAAATCCCAGTCGAGAGAGGTAAGGCTGAAATCCTTTTGCGCGTTTAGTTCAACGACATCAAGTGACGCCTAGGCAACGCTGAACGTTCCTTCGCGCAAACGTGGCGCACCGCGCAACAGCGCACGTTTCTTTGGATTGGGAAACGTGCGTGGTGTTTCACAAAAACTGCTGCTGTTCAACGTATTGGTTGACTCTACGGATCGTTTCGTGTGGGATCGGTCTCGATGGGTCAGGGGCTGGGGCTCGCGGCCAGCTCGGAGGCCCGCGCCAGTGCTAGCGTGTCGATATACTCCCGGATGTTCGTCAGTTTGCCATTTCGAACGGTAATGGCGAAGACCCAATGGTCCTCGAACGTCCTATTTGTGGTTTTGATTCTCCCCGTAGCGAAGCCGACGACCAGAACCCGGTCTCCCTGCGCTATGAACTCGGGGGGCTTTGGGAAGGAAGTTTCCACCGTCTCGTTAGCTTTCTGAAGTAGATTCTCCAATCCCTCGTGCCCGCTGTGCGTGCCGGCCAGCGGCCAGTCCTCGCCCGGAATGATCCACTCAATATCTTCGGCAGACAACGCCAGCAGACCTTGCTTATCGCGGCGGCCGAGTGCCGCAAAAAAATCCTTCACAATCTGGACATTCTTTTCGATGCTCATCGAAATCTCTCCATTTCCCTTACATCAGAGCGTGTCCGATCCATTCGAACGTTTTGGTACTTCTCGGGACAAATCACACGGTGTAGATCGATTACTGCTCCTTCTTGAATAAATCCTGGAAGATGAGCTGACCTCAGGTGCGGCCGCGTGCCTGCACCAGCGCGCCACCCTCGTTCAGCTTTCCCAGGTTGACGGGTGCGAACCCGAGATCTTTGGTCAAATCCGCCACGGGAGCGGTGAACGACTTCGCAACGAAGGCTGAGGACGGGAGACCGTCCAGCTACTTTCAGATGGCCGACAGGCCGCCGTCGACGGACAACTCCACCCCGTTCACGAAGCTCGAATCGTCTGAAGCAAGAAAGAGCGCGACCGTCGCGATTTCCTCGGGTTGACCCATCTTTCCCCGTGGGATTAGGGACTCGAACATCTCCTTCGCCTCCTTGGTGAGAACCTCTTCCTGCATCGGTGTGGCGATCGGCCCCGGGCCCAGCACGTTCACCCGGATCCTCCTGCCCTTCAGTTCGTTTAGCCACGTGCGTGCGAAGGAGCGCAATGCCGCCTTGCTCGCCGCATACACGCCGAAACCAGGAAAACCCTTCAGCGAAGCAACCGATCCGGTCATGATGATCGATCCACCATCGTTGAAAAGTGGCAACGCCTTCTGGACCGTAAACAGCGTTCCGCGCGTATTCAGGCCGAAGGTCGCATCGAAGTGCTGCTCGGTGATCTTGCCCAGTGGTACGGCCTCGCCCTTGCCAGCGCTCGCGAACAGGACGTCGATCTTGCCCTTTTCGCGCTTGACCGTATCGAACAAACGGTCGAGGTCGTCGAGATTTGCCGCGTCGCCGCGCACGCCGGCCACGTTCCGGCCAATCAGCTTGACGGCGTCATCGAGCTGCTCCTGCCTCCTACCCGTGATGAAAACGTAGGCACCCTCTTCAACAAAGCGCTCGGCGCTTGCTAGCGCCATACCGCTCGATCCACCCGTGATGACTGCAACCTTACCCTCAAGCTTTCCCATAATTACTCCCTTCGGTAGATGTGTAGAACTCTGTACAGTAGAGTAGATTCCTTTGGCGGTGGACGAGAACTGCTCAGGAGTCCTAATCTTTTGTCCATTCGTCCAAATGAGGAGGCTAGGTTGGACCCGATAACAGACATCTTCAGAACGATGCACGTAACCGCTTTTGGTCTGCACAGGCTCGAAGCCACAGCCCCGTGGGGCGTGATGCAGGAGAAGCAGACCGAAGAAAAAGGCACCCCTTCCGACAAAAAGATGCCACCCACAGATTTGGCGCACTTCGCCATGCTTTCGCGCGGCAACTGCTGGCTGAGTGTAGAAGGGATTCCGGAGCCGATTCCCCTCACCGGTGGTGATTGCTTTTTGCTGGTCCGGGGGACTTCGATTGTTTTGCGCGACAGCCCACGAACACGTCCGAGGTGGAGCTTCCGCGAGATCGGGGCCAAAGCCAAGAGTAATGTCGCTCATTATGGAGGTGGTGGCGCACCGACCACAATCGTCTGTGGGTCCTTAAGTTTCGATCGCGCCAGCTTGAAGCCGATCACCCAGTTAATGCCGAGCTTCATTCTGATTAAGGCCGATCAGGCACGCACGCTGGCTCTTCACAACACAATGCAAGCGATGGCGTCAGAAATGGCAGAACAGGGGCCGGGATCTGAAGTAATCGCGACTCGGCTCGCCGAGGTTTTGTTTATCCACGCACTCCGGGCGCACATCGCGTCGGTACCGGGACGCAACAAAGGATGGCTTCGTGCGATTTTCGATCCGCAAATGGGTACTGCCCTGAGTGCCATCCACGACAGAGTGAATGCACCGTGGACGGTCGAATCCCTGGCCGAAGCGGCGGGCATGTCTCGCTCCGCATTCGCAGTCCGTTTTAAAGAGTTACTCGGACAAACACCGCTGGAATACGTAACTGAGTGGCGGATGCAGAAGGCAATGCAGTTACTGCAACAGCGGGAGAAAAAGCTCATAGACGTCGCTCGGTCGGTCGGTTACGAGTCCGACGCTGCGTTCAGTAAGGCGTTCAAGCGAGTCGTCGGGGCCAACCCTGGTGAATACCTCAAACGTGGTTTTGACGGCCAAGTTAATGCCGGAATGGCGGAAGATTTTTGAAGCGGAGGGATTCTGACTTTTGGCGGCGGGCCTACGTGCATTGAAGTGTGTTCTTCCACTGAATGGGTCGCTAAATCCCTTCGCACAAGGAACCACCGGAATCGCAAATCAGCGCGTATTCTGCCCCGATGGGACGGTTGTTAGGACACTGATGGGTCTAGCAGGGTACTGAAAAGGCCCAAAACCGCTCCCTGGCGAGTCTGTGGGAAAACTCAACTGCGCCTCACCGTCATGGCTTGCTGACGTGTGGTTGAAAGCGGCCGAAATCCCGGGGGTCTTGATAAAGATATCGACGTCCGCTCCCTCACGGTCACGGCTCCGAAGAGGAAGGTCCGCTCCACCGAAAGTCCCTCCATTGTCGTGATTGACGTCTAGACACCCTCTTTCTCCCCGGTAGAATTGCCGTAGGATTCGAGTGTTTGTTATAACCACGCGATAGCGTCTTACAGGCGAAGTCAGAACCAGGAGGTTCTCGAACCATGCTGTATTACGCCTTAGTGTTTCTGGTGATCGCGTTGATCGCTGGATTTCTGGGTTTCTTCGGAGTCGCAGGAATCGCGGCCACGGTAGCTAAAGTCCTGTTTGTGATCTTTCTCATTGGATTTGTGATTAGCTTGCTTACCCACACGCGACGGCAAGTGTAGCGGTCAGGCATTTTCCTTCGAGGCGACGCAGAGCGGGCAGTTTGCGAAGCTAGAGGAAGATGATTGACCGCTATACGCGCCCTGCAATGGGCGCCATTTGGAGCGAACAGAACAAGTACCAATGCTGGCTGGAAGTTGAGCTGGCCGCGGCGGAGGCGTTGGCGGAACTGGGAGAGGTCCCGCCGAAGGCTGCCGCGGAGCTGCGATCGAGTGCCGGGTTCTCGCTGGCGCGCGTACATGAGATCGAGCGGGAAGTCCGGCATGACGTGATCGCCTTCACGACAGCCGTGGCCGAGGAAATGAAAGCCAGGGGTGTAGCCGCGTCGTCCCGGTGGCTGCATTACGGGCTCACGTCGAACGACGTGGTGGATACGGCCCAGGCGCTGCAGCTGAAGGGTAGTTCGAAGATCATCTCCGACGGTTTGGCCAAGCTCCTGGGAGATTTTAGGGAATCAGCGTTCCGCTATAAACACACGCTGCAGATTGGGCGCACGCATGGGATCCATGCCGAGCCTGTTACGTTCGGCCTAAAGGTGGCGATCTGGTATGACGAATTCCGCCGGCATCAAGTCCGCTTTACAGCAGCTGCTGAGGAAATGCGGGTTGGCAAGATCTCGGGTGCGGTGGGCACTTTCGCCCACATCGGGCCTGAAGCGGAAGAGAAGATCTGCGCGCGATTGGGACTAAGGGCTGCTCCGATAACATCGCAAGTGCTGTCGAGGGATCTGCACGCCAACTACGGGGCGGTTCTGGCTGGGATCGCCAGCAGTTTGGACAAGATTGCGCTCGAGATCCGGCATCTCCAGCGGACCGAGGTCCGGGAGGCTGAAGAGCCTTTCTCGGCGGGCCAAAAGGGCAGTTCCGCGATGCCCCATAAACGGAACCCGGTCACGTGCGAGCAGATCAGCGGCTTGGCCAGGGTAGTCCGGGCAAATGCCCAGGCAGCATTCGAAAACGTGCCTCTCTGGCACGAACGGGACATATCCCACTCCTCCGTGGAACGAATCATCCTGCCTGATTCCACGATCCTCATCGACTACTTGTTGAACAAGACCAGCTGGCTGATTTCAGGGCTGCAAGTGAATGAGGCACGGATGCGCCGGAACTTTGACCTGACGCGCGGGCTGATTTTCTCAGGGCAGCTATTGCTGGACCTGGCGGCAGCCGGGATGCTGCGCGAGGACGCCTACCGGCTGGTGCAAAGCCATGCGATGAGAGCCTGGGAGGAGGATGGTGATTTCCGGGCAGCTATCGCGAATGAGCCCCGGATTTCGGAGTACTTAGACGCCGACCAACTCGAGGCGAGCTTCTCCCTTACCCGCCAGTTACGGCACGTGGATGCCATCTTTGAGCGTGTCTTCAACTAGAGCTAAGTCGTCTTTTCTCAGTTAATTCTGATGACGACGGGGGCTCAAGCGCCAGTCCTCCCGCTCGAATCGGGTCGAAGATTGTGGTAGCAAAATATGGCTTTTCGTTTACACTGTAAGCGGAAACATTGTTACCGATGCCCTTACAGTCCAAAAAGCCACCTGCTAGGGAACTTGAGCTGGCACGGGTCTTGCTAGTAGATGGTGACCTTGCCTCTCGCCTTACTCTCAAAACCGTGTTAGAGGCGGGCGGATACTTTGTCGATTCGGCGGCGTCGGCCGCCGAGGCGGTCGGTAAACTGGATGCGTCCCAATATGAATTAGTACTAAGCGATCTGCAGATGGAATCGCCCCAGGCGGGTCTCAAAGTACTAGCACACGCCCGGCTGATGGACTACAAGCCCGCCACGGCCTTGGTCACGACCTATCAGAACGGCCCCACGACGCGCAGCCGGCCGGTGCTGATCAAGCCTGAGGATTTGCCGGGGTTGCTGAGTAAGGTGGCTGATCTGATCAGCCAGCGCGCCGCCCGCATTGTCGAGCGGCAAATGAAGCAGGCGTAGGCGGTTTACAGTTCTTTACTTGCCACTCGGGTTAGTCAGATCCGGTGGAAGCTTCTCAATATATCCTTGGTGCTGTAGCGGAGCGCGATGGGTCGTCCATGCGGGCAACTCATGGGATACTCGCAGGCGGCTAAGGCGCGCAAGAGCCACTCGATCTTGCTGGATTCCAGACGGGTGTTGATCTTGATGGCGGCCCGGCAGGCGATGGTCGCCGATACACTGCGCCGGATGTCGTTGAGTGATGCGCTCCGCAACTCGGCTTCGGCGATCTCCAGAATCTCAAAGATCACCTTTTCGATATCCCCGGCGCCCACGCCGGCGGGTGCGGCCTTGACCGCGATGGTGCGCTGACCGAACGGCTCGGTCTCGAAGCCGCAAGCATTCAATTCGTCGGCGATGCGGGCGTACTCAAATTCCTGGCCAGGGGTCAGTTTCAGCACCAGGGGCATGAGAAGCTGCTGGATCTCGGGGCGTCCGGCTGCGCGCTGGCGCAGCACTTGTTCGAACAAAATTCGTTCGTGCGCGACATGCTGGTCGATTATCCACAGGCCATCGCGGCCGGCCGCGACGATGAAGCTCTCATGCAGCTGACCAAGCGGCCGCAGATCGGGCAACTGGGTATAGCTATCGACGTGGTCCCATTCCGCCGGCAGTTGGCCCAGTGCCCCGTGTGTGTCGGGGACGCGCGCGCTCCGGCTGGGCGCGAAGGAAGCAGGAGGTTGGTCGTCGATTGATGTCGAAGAACCCGAGTTCCAATTGGCAGCTCCGAAGGTGGTGCGTGGAAGGTCGACTTCCGACAGTTGATCGACCGGTGCCGCGTCTTGAGGGCCGGACGTGGCAAGCCACGGGCTGAGCTGATCCTCTCCACCTGTCGCCAAGGCTTGGCTGAACTCGGAGAACGGCAGGACGGCGCCTTGCTGAATGGGCCGGTCGGGAAATTCAAAGCGACGCGGGGCGCCCCAAGGAGCCGGGGAAGGTTGGGGAGTCAACTCGGGTAGCGGCGACTTCGGCATGACCGGCACGCTCGAGACGGGGCGGCTCGCAACGAGAACCTCGCGAACTGTGTCCCGCACAAAATCGTGTACGAGCGAGCCGTGCCGGAAGCGCACTTCGGTCTTGGCGGGGTGGACATTGACGTCCACTTCGCCCGGATCGCATTCGAGGAACAGCAAGGCGAACGGGAAGCAACCGGGCGGCATGAGGTTGTGGTACGCGGCGGTCAGAGCATGGAGGATGAGCTTGTCACGGATCAGGCGGCCGTTGACAAACAGGAAAATGGAGTTGCGGTTCAACTTCTGCACGTGAGGGCCCGATACCAAACCGCGCATGGCGTAGTGGGCGGTGTCGGGCTCTGGAGGTTGTGCGTCCGCTGCGGATACGTGCGTGGGCCGGGTATGGGGAGGGACGTAGGGTGGGGGAAGGCGCAGATCCTTGGTGCGCACACCGAGATCGATCAGGTCCTCCATAATTGCTGAGCCAAAGACCTGGTAGGCGCGCTCAGTGATCCCGGCGACTGGGGTGACGTTCAGGAGTTCCCGGCCCTCGTGATAGAGCTCGAAGCGCTTGTCGAAGTGAGCCAGGCTATAGTGCGTAACGAGCGAACCGATGTGAGCGAGTTCGGTCTGATCGGAACGCAGGAACTTCTTGCGCGCGGGAACGTTGTAGAAGAGATCACGAGCGGCAATGGTCGTGCCTAGGGGGTGAGCAATCTCATCGCATCGGAGCAGCTTCCCGCCGGCAATTTCGACTGCGGTTCCGGTTTGCTCGTCGGCAGAGCGTGTCTCAAGGAGCAGGCGCGACACGGACGCAATGGAGGGCAGGGCTTCGCCCCGGAAGCCGAGCGTGGCGATGGCCAGCAGATCCTTTACGTCGCTGAGCTTGCTGGTGGCATGGCGTTCGAAGGCGAGCATGGCATCGTCCCGCAACATGCCGTGGCCGTTGTCCCGGATGCGAATGAGGCGGCGGCCGGCATTTTCGGTGTCGATGCGGAGCTCGGTCGCCCCAGCGTCGAGCGCGTTCTCCAGAAGTTCCTTGACGACGGAGGCCGGGCGCTCAACCACCTCGCCAGCGGCGATTTTGTTGGCGACGTTGTCGGAGAGGATTCGGATGCGGCCCATGCAATTTCACGCGGCAGGAGTGGTTACTGCCTACTCACACGATAGCGGACCGTTCTGTTTTGTTCCGGATCGATCCGCTATGAGAACCTAAGGATCGTGCATCCAAGAATAGCCATTTGTGCAGGCCTTTTCGCTGTTGTGATCGGGATTTGCCAGGCGCCGGCGGAAGCCGCTTCGTGCGAGAGTTTGAGCAACGTGAAACTGCCAGGCACCAGGATCACGGGCGCGACGACTGTCCAAGCGGGAGCCTTTATTTCTCCGGAACCGAAAGTCAGCAACGAGGCGGCCGAGCGCTACAAGAAATTGCCCGCCTTCTGCCGGGTCCTGGCGACGCTGACGCCGACCGCCGACTCCAACATCAAGGTTGAAGTGTGGATGCCGTTGTCGGGCTGGAATCACAAGTTCCAAGGGGAAGGCAATGGAGGGTTCGCCGGCTCGATGCCGTACGGCCTGATGTCCGGGGCACTCGCCGAGGGTTACGCCACGGCCGGCACAGACACGGGTCACGAAGGGGATGCAACCGACGCGGCGTGGGCGCTCAAGCATCCGGAGAAGATAGCCGACTTCGGATACCGCGGCGTTCATGAGATGACGGAAAAAGCCAAAGCGATTACCGCGGCTTACTACGGCAGAGCTCCGCAGCGATCCTACTTTGTGGGCTGCTCGGACGGAGGCCGGGAGGCCCTGATGGAAGCGCAGCGCTTTCCGAATGACTACGATGGCATTCTGGCGGGAGCGCCTGCCAACTATTGGACGCACCTGTTGGGTTCCGGCGTGGATGTGTCCAAGACATTATTGGGAACTCCCGGCGGCTATATTCCCGCTGCCAAGATTCCGGCGATTAGCGCGGGTGTGCTGGGCGCGTGCGACTCGCAAGACGGCGTGAAAGATGGCATCGTCAGTGAACCCAACTTGTGCCGATTCGATCCGTCAACGCTGTTATGCAAAGGAGCTGAAACCGACAGCTGTCTAACCGGCCCGCAAGTTGCCTCGCTCAAGAAACTGTACGAGGGCGGCCGCACTTCCACCGGGGTGCAGATTTTTCCAGGCTACTCGCCAGGGGGCGAAGAAGGCGACGGCGGATGGAAAGGATGGATTACGGGTACCGAGCCTGGCGACAGTGAAGGAAGCAAATATGTGAATGGCTTCTTCCGCTACATGGTCTTCAACGATCCGGCCTGGAGCTATAAAACGGCTAACATTGATGCCTCGCTTCGGGCAGCGGACGAGAAGATGGCCAAAATGCTCAACTCCGACGATCCAGATCTGACCGGCTTCCGGAAGCGGGGAGGCAAACTGATCATCTATCACGGCTGGAGCGATGCGGCCATTGCTCCCGAAAACACGATCGACTACTTCCAAAGCGTCGGCAAAAAGCTGGGGCCGGGCGATCGCAACCAATTCGTTCGGCTGTATATGGTTCCGGGAATGCAGCATTGTATCGGCGGTCCCGGGCCGAGCCTCTTCGGCCAGTTCAGTGTAATCGCGGGCAAGAGTCCGAAAGATAGCGTTTACCTGGGGTTGGAGACGTGGGTCGAAAAGGGCGTCGCGCCGGGCAGGATTATTGCGACGAAGCTGAAGGAAGGCGATCCGTCGCATGCCATTGAAATGACGCGGCCTTTGTGCCCGTATCCGCAGGTTGCGAAGTACAAGGGCGCGGGCGATACGAACCAAGCGGCGAGTTTCGCCTGTGAGGCGGGGAAGTAGTCCTCAGGGCTGCAGGCTGTTGAAAAAGACGCCAAAGACCGCTGCCTAACCCGGCGCAGCCGGAACCAAACAGGCTGATCCGGGCGAGCGCTCCCTGAAGACGCGCTCCAAGTTGTTGATGCCATGGAGCCGGAATTTCGCGTCTTCATTCAATTCGGTGGCCCGCCGGGCCATGGCTACTCCCTGACGGTCGCGCCTCGGTAGGCTTTTCGAAAGTTGGGGCTGTTTGCAACCATCCTCTGAGGGCCGTGAACATTGGGTGAAGTGCATGCCTCGAAAATATTCCGCCAGAAACAACTAGAATCCAACTGCGTAGGTACTTGCGGGCACGGCTCCGAAGCGCCTGTGTTTGTTTGCAATGGGCTCCCGTGTCCCGGTAGTAAGGGGTAACACTCATCCCGGACGACGGACCGACTGACGCGCAACCGGTGTTTCCGGGAACGCGCGCGGACCCGTTTTCGTTACTATGGCTAGGCTATGGCTTTCTGCACAAATTGTGGGACCCAACTTAACGACAACTCGAAGTTCTGTGTAAATTGCGGCCGGCCGATGGGCGCTGCCGCTACTGCGTACACCGCGCAACCCGTGGTGGTTGAACCTCTGAAATATGACATTGAGGGACACAACCTCCAGATTGCGCGGGTCCATTTGAAACCGGGCCAGGAGATCTACGCCGAGGCCGGCAAGATGATTTACAAGTCGGCTCAGATCGAGTGGCAGACCCGAATGACCGGCCAGACGATCGGCGATAAGATTATCGGCGCGATTAAGCGCAAGCTGATGGGAGAGAGCCTGTTCTGGACTTTCTTTCAGGCGACGGCGGCCGGCGAAGTGGGATTCGCGGGGCATTATCCCGGCAAAATCCAGGTGTTCGAGCTAGCGGCGGGCCAAACCATCATGGTGCAGCGTGACGCGTTTCTGTTCGCGCAGAGCAGCGTGAACCTGGATATCACCCTGGTGCGAAAGCTGGGAGCCGGTTTGCTGGGCGGCGAGGGATTCATTCTTCAAAAGTTGACCGGACCCGGGGCCGTGTTCATCCATGCGGGCGGCGATCATGTCGACTTCACGCTGCAGCCCGGTGAAACGCTGCAAGTGCAGGCTGGGCACCTGGTCGCGTTTGAGCCTACCGTCAATTACGACATACAAATGGTGGGCAGCATCCGAACGGCGATTTTCGGCAACCAGGGGCTGTTCCTTGCCACGCTGACGGGACCGGGCCGTGTGATCCTGCAGAGCATGACGCTGGAGCGGCTGCGGCACGAACTATCGCCCTCAGAGCATGCGCATTCAGGCGACGAGAAGAGCCCGTTGAAGGCGCTGACCGGCGGGATCGGCGGCCTGGGAAGTTTTCTGGGTACGGACGACTAGCGAGCTAGCGAGAAGCTCTCACAGCATGGCGGTGCGCGACCGCAAAACGGCTTGACTCAATACCACGGTATAGGGTTCACACTGAAGTGATGAAGATTGGAGAGCTTGCCAAGAAAGCCGGCGTCAACATCCAGACGATCCGTTTCTACGAGCGTGAACAAATCCTGCGTCAACCCAGGCGCACGGCCTCCGGTTATCGGGCATTTACGGACCAGGATCTGCAGCGCGTTGCGTTCATCAAAGTGTGCCAAAACATCGGCTTTACTCTCAACGAGATCAGGCAACTGAGTGGCTTGCATGATTTGTTGGGGAAGGCGGGTAGCGGTGACAAGAAGCCGTTGGAAGAAATCTGCCAGATGGCGGCCCAGCGGCTGCGCATGATCGACGAAAAGATCGAGGCCCTGCAGGCGATGCGGCGGAACCTGATCGACTTTCTGAGCCAACCCGCCGAGTGCCCAAGCCAGAAGAATCTCACTTAGTAGATTTACTTTTCTCTTTTCCAAATTAACTGTTGACTCTATACCTCGGTAGAGGCCTCAGTCTTGATTCTGAGATGGCCAAGCCGATTGCTCGTGAGGTCAGCTTGCCGATTCGGAAAGGACTAGGAATGAAGAGGATTTCTATGCTCGGCGCCATTGCGATTGTGGCCTCGACCGCCGCGTGGGGACAGCAGAGCTTTGCGGGCAAGTGGGTGTTCAACGCCGCAAAGAGCCAGAACATCGGAATGATGTCCGAGATGAAGCTGGTCGCGTCCGTGAAGCAAACCAGCGACACGCTGTTGATCACCAATACCTCGGTTTTCAATGGGCAGGGACAGACCAGCGAGACACGCCTGGACCTCAACGGTAAGCCGGTTAAGAACAAGAACCCGATGGAAGCGGAAGCGGACACGGTTACGAAATGGGATGGAAACAAGTTAGTAACGACATGGACAAGCCCAGGGTCAGTGGCGGGCAGCACGAGTGTACGAACCGAAATACGTTTCCTTTCAGCTGATGGCAAAGTGATGACGGTAGAAAGCAGTCGCGGCAAGCGTCCGTCGATGGTCATGGTCTATGACCGCGAATGAACAGGCCCTGCAGCTAAAGGCCAGGGGCGGCGCGGCCCCTGTGGACCGGCATTCCGCCAAGTCCGGAACGGCCGCAAAGCTTTTCATTCCGGCGCTATTGCTGACTGTGATCCCGGCGGGAGGCTATTACTTCTGGCAGCGCGCCAACCATGCGGCCCGCGCACCGGGCAGCAGGTTGCAAATTGTGCGTCCGGAAATGCGCGAGCTGGACGCAACAGTGGAGGCGACCGGAACGATCCGGCTGCGGACGGGAGCCGAAGTGCGAGTAGGGGCGGAGATCTCAGGAATCGTCACGAAGCTAAATGTGACCGTGGGATCGCACCTTGAGAAGGGCGACGTGATCGCTGAAATTGAATCGCGAGGGTTGGATTCGAAGATTGCCCAGGCGCGCGCGCAGATCGACGTGGACCAGGCTGGGCTAAGCAAGGTAGAACGCGAGTTAGCCAGAAGCCGTCAACTGCTCGCCGCGGGCTTGATCCCACGGCAGCAGACAGAAGACCTGGTGGAAGATTTGAGAAGCGCTCAGGCCCGCCTCGAAAAATCGCGCAGCGATCTGGCGGTGGTCGAAAGCGACTTGCCCTACCTGACGATTCGCGCGCCCATCGCAGGGACAGCAGCGTCGGTTTCGACCCAGCAAGGCGAGACGGTGGCCGCGTCGTTCAATGCGCCTACATTTGTCACGATCATCGAAGACAATGCGCTGGAACTGATCGCCATGGTGGACGAGACCGACATCGGCAATGTGCGCCCTGCCAACCCAGTGGTGTTTACAACCGAGACGTTTCCCTCGCGTGAGTTTCACGGCGTGGTGCAACGGGTGGCTCCCAAGGCGACGGTCATTTCAGGCGTGGTTAACTACGAAACCGCAATCGCCATTCAGACCGGCGCGCCGATGCTGAGACCGGACATGACCGCGAATGTGACGATCTCCACGGCCCGCCGGCGCGTCTTGATGGTGCCTGCCGAGGCGATCCACAAGGATGCGGGGGAGCCGTTCGTGTACGTCGCCCGGAATGGTGCACCCGAGAAGCGAGGAATCGTAGCCGGGTCGCGGGATGGTTCCTGGAGCGAAGTGAAGAAGGGGCTCAGCGTCAGTGACGGCGTGCTCATCGGAGATATCTCTAGCGCCGGAGGAAATAAAAGATGATCGAAGTGCATGCGGTTTCGAAGACGCACCGCCGCGACAACGGTACGCCCGTTCATGCGTTACGCTCCGTCTCCTTTCGGATCGACGAGGGTGAATTTGTTACCGTTCGTGGAGTTTCCGGGTCGGGGAAGTCTTCGCTGCTGAACATTCTCGGCTGTTTGGACCGGCCTACCGAAGGCAGCTACCGTTTGGAAGGCGAGGACGTTTCCTTGGCATCCGACAGCCAACTGGCGCGAATCCGCAACCGGCATATCGGGTTCGTGTTTCAATCGTTCAATCTGTTGGCTCGGACGACGGCCGTGGAGAACGTGGAGATTCCGATGGTGTACCGCGATGGCCGCGTAAGCCGGAAAGCTGCACTCGAGGCTTTGGACCGGGTGGGGCTGTTGGAACGCGCCGATCATTTCAGCTCGGAGCTATCGGGAGGCGAACAGCAACGGGTTGCGCTGGCCCGGGCCTTGATCAACAGTCCGGCGCTGATTCTGGCCGATGAACCGACCGGCAATCTGGACCAGGCGGCTGGAAACGAAGTCATGAGTATTCTCACGGAACTGCAAGGCGAGGGGCGCACGATCGTTCTGATTACGCACGACGATGCAATCGCCGCCCATGCGCGCCGGGAGCTGCTGCTTCAGGATGGCCGTCTGATATCGGACCGTGCGAGATGAAGTCGCTTGCAGAGTTTCGACAAGCCCTTCGGAGCGTGGCGCGCTTCAAGCGGCGGAGCATCTTCATGATGCTCGGCGTTACGGTCGGCATTACATCGCTGACGGTGCTCAACTCGATTGGAGAGAACACCAGGCGCGAGACTATGAAGCGCGTCAAAAATATGCTGGGCACTTTCGATACGGTGCTCATCCGGCCGGGAGGCGGAAAAGCGCGAGGCATGGTGTCGCTCGCCACCGTGGAACCGGTTTTGAAGTTTGAGGACGCTTTGGCAATTGGCAGGGACCTTCCGGAGATCAAGCAGGTGGCTCAACTGCAGAATGCGTTTGATGTGGGTGTGAGCTATCGCGACCGGGAGTTGACGCCGGGTGTGTTTGGGGTCTCATCGAACTGGCTGGATTTGCGGGGCGATCAAGTGGAGGAGGGCGCATTCTTCACGCTGGAGCAGCAACAGTCGCTGAGCCGCGTCGCGGTGCTGGGGTCTGAGGCGCGCCAAGCGCTTTTTCCTGACGAAGAACCGCTCGGCAAAACGATCCGGATTGGAGGCGTGCCGTTTACCGTGATTGGCACTTTGGCATCGCGCGGCGCGGGGCCGGCGGGAGGCAATCTCGACAACCTGGTCCTCATTCCCGTTTCGACCGCTTCCAAGCGGCTCTTCAATCGGGATTTTCTGACTATGGTCATCGCGCAACTGAACGATCCCGCTGGTGGCGATGCCGCAGTGCTGAAGATCAAAGCGCTGCTGCGGGCGCGCCACCACTTGAGCGGGTCGGCGCTCGACGACTTCACAATCACAAACCCCAAGGCTGTGCTGGCGCAGATGATGGGAGTGGCAACCGCGCTATCGCGCATTTTAACCGGCATCGCATTTCTTTCGATGCTGATCGGCGGCGTGGTCATTATGAGTCTCATGCTGATCGGCGTTTCCGAGAGGCGGCGGGAGATCGGCATACGGCGAGCGTCGGGAGCGAGCCGTGGCGACATTCTCAACCAGTTTTTGATGGAAGCTCTCCTGGTCTCGACATTCGGCGGGATTTTAGGAGTCGTCGCCGGGCTCGGCGGCGCCAACGTGGTTGCCGTGTTGCAGAAGCTGCCGTTGATCTTCTCGAGTGATGCGTTGTTGCGTTCACTGACGCTCGCCTTTGCTATCGGGCTGGCATTCGGAATCTACCCGGCGTGGCGGGCGTCGAAAGTAGATCCCGTGAATGCGCTTCGATCGTAGGCAGCTCAATGCTTCGAGAGCTCGCAATCCTGCGGCGGTCGGTCCGGGTGCTGTGGCGATTCCCGCTTCGGTCCGGGCTTACGATTGTGAGCGCCGTGATGGGAGTTTCGGGAGCCCTGACGTCCGTCAACTATGCTTTGGGAGGGCGAGCGAAGGTGACGAATCAACTGGCGTTGTTGGGGACCAATCTACTGACGGTTACCCCTCGGGAGAGCCGGAGTGTCGGAGGCCGGGCGCGGACCGGAGCCCTGGTGACGACGTTGAGGCCCGGAGACCTCGACGAGATTAGACGCGAAGTGCCCTTGTTCGCGCGAAGTGCGGCATACCTGAATCAGAGCTTCCTCGTGAAGGCCGGCGACCTTTCGAAGAAGAGCTGCGTGGTCGCGGGTATTGAGCCGGATTACTTTGCGATCAAGCACTGGCCGCTACGTGATGGAGAGGTTTTCTCAAGGGCTGAGGTTCGCCGCGGGGCTCGTGCCGTTGTGCTCGGGTCCACTGTGGCGAACGACCTTTTCGGGGATTCGTCACCCTTGGGTCAGCGGGTCCTGATCAATCGAGTTCCCTTTGAAGTGACCGGGGTGCTGAGTGAACGTGGCCAGAGCCTGGACGCGGCGAACGAGGATGACCAGGTTTATGTGCCGTTAACGACGGCCATGCACCGGCTTGCGAACGTGGACTACTTCAGTGGAATCCTGTTCGCGGTTGGCCGCTGGGAAGATATGGATCAAGCCGCGGAAGCAACGGCTGCGGTGCTTCGCCGGCGCCACGCCACAATCGGCAAGCTCGGGCCAGACTTCCAAGTTCAGAATCAAAAACAGCTGCTGGATACACAAATCGCGACTTCGGCCCAGTTACTGCTTTTTGTCCGCTGGATCGGCGTGAGTGCGCTGTGCGTTTCGGGTCTCGGCATTCTCGCCATTTCGTGGATCAGCGTGCGCGAGCGGACCCGCGAAATCGGAACACGCCGGGCGCTCGGTGCAACGCGCAGGGACATCTTCTTCCAGGTCATTTGGGAGTCGTTGGCGCTGAGTATTGCAGGATGCGTGATTGGGACGGGGGTGGCGGCGGAAGCCTCCAATCTACTCGCAAAATGGGCCGCGCAGCCGCAGGTGTTCGACGTTCGCAGCGCATGGCTGGCGATGGGAGTGGCAGCGCTGTTAAACCTGGGTTTTGCCGTCCTTCCCGCCAGAAGCGCAGCCCACCTCGATCCCATCGAAGCCCTGCGCTTTGATTGACCGGGGATCTAGTCCGCCCTGAGCGCGATCATGGGATCGATCCGCGACGCCCTCCTCGCGGGAAGATAACCGGCCAGTGCGGCAACGGCTGTCAGGACGATCAGCATGCCCAGGAAGGTTGCCGGGTCGGTCGAGGTCACGCCGAACAGCAGGCTGCTCAACGCCCGCGCCAGCAGCCACGAAGCAAGCACCCCAATCAGCATGCCCATCGCTGCCAGGCTGAGTGTCTGGAGAATGATTCCGCTTTGGAGGTTGAGAGCCGAGGCGCCCAGCGCCATCCGAATGCCCAGTTCCTGCGTGCGCTGGTTCACCGAATAGGAGATGACGGCATAGATTCCGAGTGACGCCAGAATCAGCGCGAAGGCCGAAAACCCGCCCAGCAGAAGCACAACAAAGCGCCGGGGTGAAGCGGCCTTGTCAACCAATTGCTGCAAGGTGCGAAATTCGCCCGGCAGATTGGGTTCGATGGGTTTCAGGGCGCTACGCACCGCCGTTGCCAGCTCTGCGGGAGGCAGCGTCGTGCGCATCACCAGGTCCACCGAAGGATAGTCATCGGTCTGGCGCATGGGTATGTACATTTCGTTACCGGACCCTTGTTCCAGCGCAAGGTGCCGCACGTCGCCAACCACGCCGACGACGCGCCGTCCCTTGTCTTGCGCGATCATTTGCCCGATCGGATTCTGGCCCGGCCACAGCGCCCGCGCCATTGTTTCATTGACTATGATCACCTGCTCGCTGGAGGGAATGTCGCGCTCCGTGAAGTCTCGCCCTTGCCGGAGCGGGATCCCCATGGCCTTTATATAGCCGTCGCTCACGATGCGGACGAAGGCCACTGGATACTGGCCGGGAGGGTAAACATGTCCCAGCGCACCGGCGCCCCAAGTCCGATTGCGGCCCAGCGGCAGCACATCCGTGAGGCCCGCGGCTTGCACACCGGGGATATCTTTGACGAGGCGAAGCGCCTCATTGAAATAGGAGTTCCTCTGGGCCTGGGTTTTGTAGGCGGAACTTGGGTCGATCCGTATGGTGTCGGCCCGCTCCGGCTGGAATCCCAGGTTGACGTCGAGAACGCGTAGGAAGCTTCGAATCAGCAGCCCGGCCGCCACCAGCAGGACGCACGCGAACGCGACCTCTGCCACCACCAGCGTGCCGCGGATCCAGGCGTGCCGTCTCCCTTCACTTGTGCCGCGACTGTTCTCCTTCAAGGCGCTGTGGACGGCAATAGCGGGAACCTGCAGCGCGGGAACTAATCCGAACAGCAGGCCAGTGGCGACCGCGATCAGCATCGTAAAGCCGAGCGATACGGCGTCCACACGGACACTCTGCAGCAGTGGAATGTTGATGGCATCCAAATGCGATAAGATGCGGGCGCCCGCCAGCGCAAGAATCAGGCCGAGTACGGCTCCGCTGCACGAAAGCACCACGCTTTCCGTCAGCATCTGCTGGATGAGGCGGCGACGGCCTGCCCCTAGCGCAGCGCGAATGGCGATTTCCTTCTGCCGCGTCGCGGTGCGGGCCAGCAGCAGGTTCGATAGATTCGCACAGACGATCAGCATCACCACGCCGACGGCGCAGGCCAGCACGAACAGCGCGGGCCTAAGGCGGCCACTCACGTGAGTTTCAAGCATCGTGAGAACCGGATCGATGTCGTTGCGATCGCGCCGGTGTTCGTTCGTGAGCTGTTGGGCGAGAACCTTAAACTCGGCCTGCGCGGATTGAAGGGTTGCGCCGGGCTTCAGCCGCCCCACGATCGATAGCGTATTGCCCCAGCGATTGGTCTCCGCGGTCAGCGGAAAGGGAAAGTAGAGATCGATATGGCTGCCGGGGTGAAACACTGAGGAAAAATCGAAAGACTCCGGTAGAACGCCCGCAACCGTGACGGGCGCATCATCGATGGTCAGGTTCTTTCCGACGATGTTGGGATCGGAGGCGAAGCGGCGTTTCCATAAGCCGTTGCTTAAGAGCACCGCCTTCGGGCCGTTCCATTTGCATTCGTCGTTGGTGAACAAGCGGCCGATCTGCGGCTTCACGCCCAGCAGCGGGAAGAAGTTCTGCGAAACGGGAACACCGCTCAGCCGTTCGGGCTCACCATCACCCGTCAGTTTGCTGTCGCCCACTCCGTAGAATGCGAAATACGCCGCCATGTCCGAGAACGATTTGTTTCGCTCGCGCAGGTCAGTGAAGTGCCCCACTTGGACCGTTTCACCCGATAGGTCGCCGTCCTTGCCGTCATTCGCGATCCAGACGAGCTGACCGGGATCTTTGAACGGCAGCGGGCGAAGCAGCAGCGCATTCACGACGCTGAAGATGGTTGAACTGGCGCCGATACCGAGGCCGACGATGAGAATCGCAAACGTGGTGAAACTCGCATCACGGCGCAGCGTGCGAAGGGTGTATCGCAGGTCTTGCCGAAGCGTTTCGAAGAACGGCAGGCTTTTCGATTCACCGATGCGGCCCTGGGCAGTGCTTTTTGAATCCATCATTCCGTATCTCCGTGCCTTTATTGGGCGAACGTCTTAGCGAGCAGGTTCTTCTATGCGAGCGGCGGGGCTCGTAGCTAGGGAAGGCATTCCGCCGCACACAACGTTAGCGGTTAGCGACGCCCTTTAGACTCACAAAGGCGGCCGGTCGTTGGCCGGGTCTCACTTTAATTTTGGAGTTGCCGGCTGACGCTGGGATCGAGGGTCGCGCCTGAGAAGACGGTACTACGAAACTATTCGTAGAGTCAATAGAGAAATGTGCTGAGCTCGCCGTGCCTTCGCTCTAACAGGATTTCTCGTACGTGAATGCTAATCCGCGCGCAACGCCAGCATCGGATCGAGTCGCGACGCTCGACGGGCCGGAAGATATCCGGCGATTGCGGCGACCGCGCCAATGACGAGCAGCATTCCGGCGAACGTAGCCGGGTCGCTCGATGTCACGCCGAACAAAAGCCCGCTGAGCGCTCGTCCGAAGGCCCACGCAGCCGTCACGCCAATCAGCATTCCCACACCGGCGAGGCTTAACGTCTGGATGACGATCCCGGCTTGCAGGTCGGACGCCGAGGCCCCCAGCGCCATGCGAATGCCAAGCTCCTGCGTTCTCTGATTCACCGAGTAGCTGATGACCGCGTAGATTCCCAGCGCCGCCAGGATCAACGCAAACGCGGAGAATCCGGCGAGCATTGTCACCAGAAAACGTCGCGGCCCGGTGGCTCGATCCACCAGTTCTTGGATGGTTCGAAACTCGTTACCAGGCAAGTTCGGCTCGATCGGCCTAAGGGCGGCCCGAACGGATGAGGCCAACCCCGCAGGCGGCAGCGACGTGCGCACCACCAGGTCTACCGCGGAATAATCGTCGGATTGCCGAATAGGCAGATACATCTCGCAACCGGATGCTTTCTCTAGCGCAAGATGCCGGACGTCTCCCACCACGCCGATCACCTCCCGGTCGACATAGCCTGCTCCCACCAGCGTTCGTCCGACTGGATCCTCGCCCGGCCAAACGGTTCGCGCCAGTGTTTCGTTGATCAGGATAACCGGCTTGCTGGTCGCAGTGTCATGCCCGGAAATGTCCCGACCCGCGCGCAAGGCGATTCCCATCGCCTGTAGATAACCATCGCTCACGATGCGAACGAAGGCCGGAGGCGGCGGTTTGTCCCGGGTGTAGACTCGGCCCTTGGCCATGGCGCTCCAGGTCCGGTCATTGCCGAGCGGCAGCGCATCGGTCAGTCCGGCGGCTTCGATGCCCGGTATCAGCCTCACACTCCGGAGCGCCTCATCGTAGTACGCATTGCGCTTCGCTTGGGTCGAGTATTGCGAGCTGGGATCGACGCGCAGTGCGGCTGCCCTCTCGGGCTGAAAACCTGGATTCACACCGAGCACGTGCAAGAAGCTGCGAATCAGAAGTCCCGCGCCCACCAGGAGCACGCAAGCAAATGCGATCTCGGCGACCACCAGCGCGCCGCGAATCCACATGTGTTTCCTGCTTTGACTCGAACCGCGGCTGCTCTCCTTCATGGAATCCTGAACGGCAGCCCCACGAACCTGCAGCGCGGGTACCAAACCGAAGACCAGGCCGGTTGCCACTGCCATCAGCAGGGTGAAGACAATCTCGCTGGTGTCGATGCGAACGCTCTCCAATAGCGGAATGTTCAACGTATTCAGATTAGAAAGCAATCGCGTTCCGGTGATCGCTAGCAGCAGTCCCAGCGCGGCGCCGCAGCAGGAAAGAACCACGCTCTCGGTCAGCATTTGACGAACCAGACGCTGTCGCCCGGCTCCCAACGCGGCGCGTATCGCCATTTCCTTTTGACGCGTCGCGGTGCGTGCCAGCAGCAGGTTTGAGAGGTTTGCACACACGATCAGCATCACCACGGCGACGGCACAGGCCAGCACAAACAGCGCGGGGCGAAAGCGTCCGCTAACGTGTTCATTGAGGCCGCTCAACAGCAGTTCAAAGTTGCGATCGGGGTCTCGCCTTTTGATCTGTGGCCCCAGTACCTTCAGCTCCGCCCGGGCTTGCTGCATCGTCACACCCGGCTTTAAGCGACCGACCATCAGCAGCGTATTGCCCCAGTGGTCTGTTTCGGGGGTGAGAGGAAACGGGAAAAAGAGGTCGGCTCGGGTACCCGGCGCGAACACGTTTCCGAAATCGAATGACGGCGGCAGGATTCCTATCACCGTCACCGCCAGATCGTTCACTGTGAGCTGCCGCCCGATCACGCCCGGATCGGAATTGAAGCGCCTGCGCCATAGGTCATAGCTCAGGACCGTCACGCGCGGATCGAACGGAGACCATTTCGCTTTGCTCTCCTCGGCGTTGAACAGTCTCCCCAGCAGCGGCTTCACGCCCAGAACAGAAAAGAAGTTGTAAGTCACAGGCACGCCTGTCAGACGCTGCGGCTCTCCATCGCCGGTGAGCTTACTGTCTCCAACTCCGAAGCCCGAGAAGTATCCGGCAACATCTGCGAAGGACTGGTTGTGGTCGCGCAGTTCGGTGTAGTGGCCCGTGGGCACGGTTTGTCCGGACGTGTGTTCTTCGTCGACGTCACGATTCTCAATCCACACCAAGCTGTGAGGGTCGTTGAATGCGAGCGGGCGCAGCATGAGCGCGTTCACTACGCTGAAGACGACCGAGCTCGCCCCAATGCCCAGCCCGACAATCAGAATCGCGAATGTGGTGAAACCGGCGTCACGGCGCAGCGTGCGAAATGTGTAGCGCAGGTCTTGCAGCCCGTCGCTGATCCACTGGGCGATCCAGGCGCCGCGCGACTCCTCCGCTTTGAGAGTCGGGTTCCCGAACTTTCTTCGCGCTGCCGCGCGGGCGTCCTCCTCGGCCATGCCTTGCTCCCTCAGTTCCTGTGCCAGCGAATCCACGTGAAATTGCATTTCTTCGCGCAGCAGTCGCTGGCGTTCGTTGTGCCCCAGCCAATAGCGCAGGCGGCGGTTCAGTTTTTGAAGACTCCCCGTCATGCTGCTGTACTCCTTCAAGCGGTGCCCATTACCCGCGCAATCGCGCCGGTGAGCTGCCGGTAGCGGTCCGTTTCTGTGTTGAGTTGCTTGCGGCCTTCGGCTGTCAGCTTGTAGAAGCGGGCCCGGCGATTATTGGCGGATAGCCCCCAATCGCCCTCAATCCAGCCGTTTAGTTCCAGGCGCTGAAGGGCAGGGTAGAGCGACCCTTCTTCCACCTGCAAGACGTCATCCGACAGCTGCTGAATGAGCTGGGCGATGGCATACCCGTGCAAGTGGCCCCGCGTCAGCGTCTTAAGCACGAGCATGTCGAGCGTGCCGTGCAGAAGGTCGGTCTTCGATTTCTCTCGTCCCATAGACAATCTGAGTATATATACGGCGGAAGACGGAAAAGGTTCAATCTCACGGAAAAAATATAATCAGAGCGCCTAGGGAGCCGCCCTGCCCATTGCCTTTCGCTGCTGCCAGGTCTTGACAGGATCCCCGCTTACTGTGTATTCTTGATCTATAAAGTAGGAATATGACTTTATTCTCCTCATTCCGAATGCAAATTGCCGCCCGGCAAGCCTGTTGTTGTTGCTAGTCTTTTCGCGTCCTCCCAACCCCAAGCAACGATCGAGATCAAGGAGTTATCCCCATGTCAGATTTTGCAGTCCCGTCAATCGTCGAAGAGGCATCCTCATCGGTATTTGACCGACCTATGTATCGCGTCAGTCATTTATTGGCGCGTAACAAAGGGGATGGCGATGCCACGTTGAACCAAGTCCTACGCGCGATGCGCGCCAGTGGTATTTTGCGCTGGATGTCGATCCGCGTCTCTCGGGACGACATCTCGAGTCATTACGATTTTGCGCTGGCCACCCAAGGCGATTCGGAAGTTCTGGCGCGTGGCGCGGCCGCGATCGATGGCGTCGTGGTAACGGTGGATGTCGTCGTTCCGGCGATCCATGAAGAGGGCGCGCCGATGTTTGCGAATTTCCTGGCACAGCAACTGGCTCTGTTTGCACGCCGTCATGATCTGCGCGATCAGAACGCGGCACTGCGGGAGGAAGCACGCCTGGCAGAAGAGACAATTGCGCTCCGAAAATTCATGGAGCGGGCGAAGAGCCTGATTGTAAGCCAGCGTGGCTTTACGCCAGATGAGGCCGAAGATTGGTTGGTCGGTGCGAGCGTCCGGTACGGTAAGCCGCTTCTCAACATTGCACGGGAGATTGTGGCCGTGCTTTCGAATCCCGTTCTCGGCATTGACGCCGCGGCTTAGCGGGCGGGTTCTTCGCTATTTCTCTTTTTGAAATGACGAGATCATCTGCTCGAAGTTCTTCTGATTCGCGGCGATGAGTCTCGATGGACCGGTGAACTTCACGAAGATGTTCCCGCCCGGTCCTTCGACGATGGCGCCCAGAAGCCGGTAGCTCGGGTGAACGGTAGGAGAAGCATTCATCGGGCCACCCATACCGGTGTAGGACCCCGCGGTATCGATGGTGGTTACTGGAAGGCCGTGTACCGTTTTCTTTTGAATGTCGGCTTTGGCGGGCTTGCCGACATCGTCCACCAACTGGCCCTTCCAGCGGTCGATGTTCGCGTCCACCGTACCGCCTTTCCCCTGACCGAAGAAGTAGACCGCGCACTCGGCTTTGTCGTTGGGTCCGGTCGGCAGTATATAAGTGGCGATTCGCATCGAAGTTGAACCTTCACTCTTCCAGCCAGGTGGCGGAGTCCAGCGAAGTCCAGCGGCAGCCTCCGCCAGCAGACTCACGGCAAGGCAAAAGAGGAGCAAAGTTGTGCGCATCCGACCAGTGTAATCCGGAGGCCCGGATAAACTGGACGTGCACGCCCGAAGTTTGATGTCGGGCTGACCTTCGCTATGCCAATCCGCAAAACCCACCCCATTCGGTTCATCTGCGCTGCCGCACTGATGGCACTCGCGGCATGGCCGCTTTCCGCAGCGGTCACCCTGCCGGCGGTTTTGACGGAACACATGGTGCTGCAGCGAAATCTTCCGGTCCATATCTGGGGTTGGGCGGCTGGCGGCGAGACCGTTACCGTCACCTTTCTCGGAGCGAACGGCACAGCTTCAGCAGACAGCTTGGGCCAGTGGAGCATTTTCCTGCCGCCCGGAGAAGCGGGCGGACCCTTCCCCATGACGATCAAGGGAGAAAATACGATTGAGTTCAGCGATGTACTGGTAGGCGATGTCTGGGTGGCGTCCGGTCAGTCGAATATGGAGTTCACGCTAGTCGAATCGATCAATGGGCCGGCCGAGATCGCAGCTGCCAATCATCCGCAAATACGCCTATTTCAGGTGGAGCACGCCGTTTCCGCGTATCCGCTGGATGATGTGAAAGCCCAGCCCTGGGCAGCCTGCACGCCCGAAACAGCGGCCACATTCTCCGCGGTCGCTTATTTCTTTGCGCGGCAGCTGGAAGAAAAGGAGCACGTGCCGATCGGGCTGATCGAATCCAATTGGGGAGGCACGCCCGCTGAGGCTTGGACCAGCATGCGCGGCTTGGGTTCCGATGCCTCACTGATCCCGGTGTTTCTATCGTGGTCGTCCCTGGCAGATGAATTCAGCGCGAAAACAAGAAGGCTCGAACTGGCCCGCCAGGCACAGGAGAAAGCCAAGGCCGAAGGCCGCAAGCCTGAGGAACCTCCCTGGGAACCGAACGAACGTCTTTCGTGGAGTCCGGCCGGCCTGTTCAACGCAATGATCTCTCCTCTGACGCCTTTCCCTATCCGGGGCGCCATTTGGTATCAAGGCGAAAGCAACACCTCGGCTGACCGCGCTCCCATCTACCGGCTCTTGTTCCAGACCATGATCCGCGACTGGCGCCGCGCCTGGAACGAAGGTGATTTTCCATTCCTCTTTGTCCAAATTGCCAACTTTAAAGCGAGCTCCGCCTGGCCGGAGGTTCGCGAAGCACAGCGCAAGACGCTTGACCTGGTCAACACCGGCATGGCCGTCACCATCGACATTGGCGATCCCGACAACATCCATCCGAAGAACAAGCAGGACGTCGGATTGCGGCTCGCCTTAGCGGCGGAGGCTCTCTCGTATGGAGACAAGGTGGAGTATTCCGGACCGCTGTTTCGACAAGCCACGCGAGCGGACGGTTCACTCAACCTCTGGTTCGATCATGCGCAGAGCGGACTCGTCGCCAAAGGTGGATCGCTTACTGGCTTTGAAATCGCGGGCTCCGATCGGAAGTTCGTTCCGGCGGAGGCGGTGATCGAAGGCGACCATATTCGCGTATCCAGTCCCGCCGTCAAGGATCCGGCGGTGGTTCGCTACGCATGGTCGAGCACGCCGGATGCGAGCCTGTTCAACGGTGCGGGCCTGCCCGCTTCGCCGTTTCAATCGAGGGATTTATAAGGTAGCCTGAAGGCGGTTGGAAACCGGCTGCGAATGATAGCCTAAGGTCGTCTCCCATGTCTGTTTCGCTCAAAGATCAAACTGTTCTCGTAATGGGCGCTTCCAGCGGTATCGGCCGGGAAGCGGCCGTGCTCTTCGCCCGCGAGGGCGCCAAGGTGATGGCCTCTGCCCGCCGCGATGACCGCTTGCGCAAGCTCCAGGCGGAAATGAAGCGGGAGGGGCACGCCATCCACATTGCGGCCGCCGATGCAGCCGATGCGAAGGCGATGAAGGCTCTTGCCGAACAAGCAATCACCGCGCTGGGACGCGTGGACATTCTGGTTTACGCGACTGGAACCAACACGCCGGATCGCTCGTTGAAGCGGCTGAATACTGAGATTTGGAACGAGCTGCTGACTGTGAACTTGGACGGCGCCTATTACTTGACCGCGGCGCTGCTGCCTGCCATGCGCGAAGCGAAGTCGGGCCACTTGATCTACATTGCGTCCATCTCCGGGCTGGTGCCGGACGTCTCCGGCGCTGCGTACCAGGCATCCAAGCGAGGCATGCTCGGATTGGCACACGCCATCCGTGTGGAGGAGAAAGAAAACGGGATTCGCACCTGCGTGGTGTGCCCGGGCTTGGTCGACACGGAACTGATGGAAAAGCGGCCAGTGAAACCGACTGCGGAAACTCTTCAGAAGGCATTACAGCCGGTGGATGTCGCGGAGCTGGTTCTGGCCATCGCGAAGTTGCCGCCGCGCGTGGCCGTGCCCGAAGTTCAGATTCTGCCGACGGTTCTGTAGTGGGCTGAAAACATATCCTGGGACGTACTAAGAGCGTTGCTGGAACACTTGTTGAGGACTGCTTGCTCACCCGCGCTCGGGAACCAGGTGAAATGCTGGGGGTTTTGACGGAATATCGGCTTTTGAGTGCGCTTCCTTACGGTCGCGGCTCCGAAA
>CAVUCO010000004.1:0-56906 GCA_963740005.1 uncultured Acidobacteriaceae bacterium
GGCGGATCATCAAAAAGGAGCCAAGTTCTGTGAAGAAGCCAACAATGAAGAAAACGCCGGCGATCGTGAAAGATGACCTATCAATGCCGGTCTGGCTGCAGGCGACTAGATCTTTCTACTTGAAGTTGAATCGAGTGGCCGCGGAATGTGGCCTTTCCCGTTACGACGCACTTACACGGGGTCTGGATGCTCTCTTGCGCGAGACGAGCAAACAGCAGTCGCCTCTCACCAAGAAGATCAAGAGCGAAGGACAAAGAGAGTCCTTCCGCAAAACCATGGGCGAGGTCTCGCGCAAATACTGGGCAACTCTCACGCCCGAACAAAAACGCGCTCGAGCCCAGAAAAGCGCTAATGCGCGTTGGAGCCGGCGCGAGAAGCCGGACGGGAATGGCTGAGTCGAAAAGGACCGGCTAGCACACGCAGTTGTCGAGCGGCACCGAGACTCCTCGCTGGCGCTCGAAGGGGACCGACGGGGCTATCCAACCCGAGAGTTCCGCGCGTTCGCTGACGCTATTTAGCGATACGTTCAGGCCATTCAAGGCGATGAACTCGTTCACCGAGGCGTCGTCGAGGCGGTCCACGGCCTCGTCGACCACCTGCGGGTGGAACGTAAGAAGGTACCAGGTGGAGTTCTGGTCGACGCAGAACGCCTGGAATGCTCATTGTTTTTCGGCTACGATCCGTTCTTCGAAGGAGAGGAGCCAGCCGGTCTTTGATCTGTTTTCCCGCTACGTGAAGTACGCTGAGCGGCCCCGGCCAACTGGGCCTCATCCTCTGGGTGGCCAAGGGAAGCGGATTAGCGACGATAACGTGACATGCCGGCGAAATCTTTGCAAGCTGCTGTAGTGGCTAGGTTTAGCCGCTTCAGGAATGCTTTTGAGCAGTACGAGAAAGTGCGGTTCAGATGGGGTTGTCGGATGGAATGCACCTGACTGGCATGAACGCCATACTCCGAGTACGGAAGATCTCGATGCGACTGTCGAAGCCAGCGTGACACGCAAGCAACTGAACGCGAAGATCAATCCGCTCGGCGTCGCGTTCTCATCGATCCCAGTGAAGACGCAACCATGAGCGGAATGGCCTCCTTGAAAAGCAGACGGGAGAGCAAACACCGTACGAGCGTCGTTGAGCGACGCAGTGACTGGCGACGGCGCCCTCTTCACCCGCGAGGGCACGGTTGAGGCCGCCTGGGCGGTGGTCCATCCAGAGGCATCACAAGTCCCGACCGTACAGGCGCGGAAGCTGGGGGCCGAAAGATGCTGACACGATCATTGATCACACGGCAGCTGACACAACCGCACATCCAAAGAGGCATCCGGGTGATGAGGTGGCCCGACCGTGCTCCGCCTCGTCCTCAGCTGCCGAGCAGCAAGGAGTTGCCGTGGTTGCGGGAAGTTCAAAAAAAAGCAAAAAACACAAAACCTGTGGCCATAACAGCCCTTGGCAGCTGACGACGGTACTCGGTCTACGGCGCATAGTCTCTCAGAGTCTCGCGCTCCTCCTCGGGTCAGGCCTCGCCTCTCAGGGCCGCCGCGGCTGTATGTGGCGGAGGATCGGCCAGCTTGTCGCAGGCTTCGAAAGTTGTTCTTTACTGGATGGAGATTGCAACGTCGTTAGTCACGCCAATGACCCTGCCGATACACCCCGGAGATCGACGAGGGCGGCATGGCAAGGTGAAATGATTCTTGTCGGTCGCGGCATGGCAGTTATGCTTCACTCAACCACTTCCGCGCCTCAGCGGCGTCGGACCGCTGGAAGTATCGGATCGTCGCTGTAGTAAACGGCTTGCCAAACATCGCCATGGCGTGCTGCCATTTTTTTTCCCCGACCATCGCCAGTCTTTCGATATCGGCGAAGTGTTTTACGTCGAACTTGATGTCTTCCCACAAGGCGCCACCATCCCAGCCGCGGAGACCGCTTATGTCGAAAAGTACGCGGAGCTTCCCGTGTTGTTTGAGGAGTCGCTCGAACTCGGGAACAAAGTTTCCGTAATCTGCTTTTACCAGCTTCCCGGAGACATGGACGACAAGAGTCTTCCCGCCGTCTTCTTCATTGAGTTGGATACCCATGGTTACTCCTTGATCAATCTCGGTTCACACTGTTTTGCCTATCGCGCTCGTTTGTCGGCCTTTCTTAGCCACCGGTTTCAACTCTGCTGGCCCCATTTTCAGTTATGAATTCCCGAGACGCAGCCATCACAGTGAATACCAGTACCTTGCTTTGAGTATGGCTCGCATTTTACTGAGATTTGTCTCGAATGGAACAACCGGGCGGAGCCTCGAACAATTCCAGGATGCCCAATATTCCAGATCCTTCTCGCTAGTATTCGGGTACGGCAATATCGTTGGTGAGATCACGGGTAACCGCGAGGTTTGCCACCCACTGGACTCTTAAGAGTTTCATAATCTGATTGCGTAAGAATAGGGCCAGCGGCGACTTCGGTGCAAATGCGCTGGCGAAGCGCACCGCGGCCTTCTGTTTCCTGAGGACGAACGGCCCGAACCGCCTCTGGTAGCGCGCGAAAGCTCTCGTATAGTCACCATTCGCCCGGTAAAGCTCACCTGCAAGAATATAGGCCGCCATCATCGCCAACCCGGAACCTTCACCGGCGAGCAGCGACACGCACGAAGCCGCATCGCCGACCAAGGTCACCCGCCCGCAGGTCCACAATCCTGGCCGTGATTCCATCCGTATCTGGCTGACGCGATCAAAATAAAGATCGTGGGCCTCGTCAAGCGCGCTGAGAGCAGTCCTACACTCCCAGCCACTGCCTTCGAAACGCCGGCGCAAGAGAGCCTTTTCCGCCTGCAAATCAAATGTTGGTGGAGCATGGGGCTCCTGGTCGGCAAAGGTAAACAAGAACATGGTTCGGTCGCCACGCATCGCAAATCGTGCTACCTGCTGACCAACCTGCGTGTACATCACGTAGGCCAGTTCGTCCCTTGGCCGGTAGCCGTCGACCTCAAAGGCTGCGACTTTATAACCCAAATACTTCTCAAATTGGCCTTGAGGACCGAAAACCAGTTCCCGAACGCCTGAATGGAGGCCGTCTGCCCCGATGACGAGATCGAAGTCCCGTACGGCTCCCCGCTCGAAAGTGACACGAACACCTCTTTTCATTTGGTCGATGCAACGCAGACTGTCGCCGAAGATCGTTTCGACCCTACCCTCGATCTTGGCGAAGATCGAAGCTGCCAGATCCCCTCGAGGGAGGCTGATGTAGCGGCCACCCGTCGCCCGGGAAAAGGCGGCAGCTGGAAAACCGGCTACCCGTTTACCCTGCCGGTTTACAACCTTTACCTCCTTGACCATGTACCCCTTACGATTCAGTTCCGGCAGCAACCCCATCCTGTGCGCGATGTCGAAGCCTGCACCCCAGAAATCGACGATGTAGCCACTGGTTCGCAACTTGGTCGCTTTTTCTACCAGGGTGGGCTCGAAACCATAAAGGTTTAGCCAGTAGGCAAGAGTTGGACCCGCGACCCCTGCGCCCGAAATCAGAACTCTCATATTGAACGAAGCCCGCGTGAGCGGGACGCCGACAAGTCCCGTTGCTGAAAGCATTTGTGACAGTTGGCCAGCGACGCGAGGACGCCGATAAGTGTCAAACTCGTGCATGCTTGCATTAACGCTTTTCCATCACTTAGACCTTAAGGGCCGACGGCCTGCTCCGGTATCAGGCCAAAGCAGTATTCTCTTCATGCAAAATACTGTCTGGACAGGATGCCGGGAGCTCAGGCGTTTGTGTAACGCTGGAGAGTTACCCTATGCGGCAGCATTTGTTGGCTGGCCTTGGCCGTGGATTTGGCGGGTTGCTGATTATTATTGCGGAAGTTGAAGCCGCTTTGCTGGAGCAGGCTCGATCGTTGATCTATCCCTCGGGTACCGTAGCACGCGACTCATTCCAGAATAACGGCTGCTGATGTGACGCATGAAACCAATCCGGATACTGTTAGCCGACGATCATAACTTACTCCGCGAGGGTCTGCGATTGCTGCTGGAGCGACAGCAGGGCTTCGCCGTAGTGGCAGAAGCGAGCGACGGGCGGGAGGCATTGCGGCTGGCCGAGAAGCATCAACCAGATGTGGTCGTGATGGACATCGCGATGCCCGTCCTGAATGGAATCGACGCAACCAAGCGGATTGTTGAGACCTCTACGCGATCGGCCGTGATCATCCTGAGCATGCACCACGATGAAAGCTATGTTGTCCGAGCCCTAAACGCCGGCGCCCGGGGCTACTTATTAAAAGATTCACTCAAGGCCGACCTGATTGGTGCAGTCAATGCGGTCAGCCAGGGGCATTCGTTTTTTAGTCCTAAGATTCGCCTGCTGCTGCAGGAAGACAGCTTTCGGCAGATGGCAGACAAGCAGAAGACCGATACTCTTGAGTTGTTGTCAGGACGCGAACGCGAAGTTTTGCAGTTGGCCGCCGAAGGCAGGAGCAACAAGGAGATCGCGGATCTCCTCAATCTAAGTTTTCATACGATTGAAACGCACCGGGCACACATTCTACAGAAGTTGAATTTGCACACCGTGCCGGAGCTGATTCTGTACGCCGTGCGGAAGGGCATCATCCATTGATTGGCAAGCTCCGCAGAAGCCTTGACAGACTGCGGCGAAACGACGAACAGTTAGTTCTTGTCTTGAGCCTGGTAATCGGAGCCCTTGTGGGCCTGGTCGTCGTGGCGTTTGTTTTACTGACCGGGCGTCTGGGCGCCCGGATCTATCCCGCCGGAGGTTCAGGGTGGCGGCGGCTACTCGCTCCGGTATTAGGTTCGCTCAGCACGGGCTATCTTCTTTGGCGTTATTTTCCCTTCGCGCGCGGAAGCGGAATCCCACAAACGAAAGCCGCGATTTTCATTAACAACGGGCGCATCTCATTTCGTACAGTATTAGGAAAGCTTTTTTTGCTGCTCGGCTTCACTTGCCAGCGGCATCGCGTTAGGGCGCGAGGGCCCATCTGTGCATGTGGGCGCCGGACTTGCCTCAGTAGTAGCCCGTAACCTGGGACTCAATCCCAAGCGGGTCAAGGCGCTGGTACCAGCCGGTTGCGCCAGCTGGATCGCTGCGACGAAGTGCTGCAACTGGATCCCACGCTGAGAGGCCTCGGATCTGAGGAGCGCTTCCGCCGGAGCCTCAAACTGGTTGACCTACGCTGAACGAAGTCAGTCAATGCGCAAAGCTCAATCCCCCCGCGGAGTTACGTGAATTGCCTGCCAAGGCTACCCGTGCATTGAAAACCCATGGGACAGCCGGACAGCAAATTGAACGTTCCGAAGCCAACCTAGATCTCGCCGAACAACTCTGGCAGCTTCGAAAGCGCGAATGCAGCTCGGGCGCCATGGATACTCCGCTTGCGTTGGTGATGGCGAGACTGGCACAGTGATAAATGGTTTCCAGTGTGGACGAGTTAGGCAGCCTGACCGAAAGCCGCGGTACTCTTTGGTGTCAGCGGACTGCGGCGGCTGCTTGCCCCCGCTCTCGTTTCAATCCGGTGCCACGTACTGAGAAGCCTTCTATCAGCACGCAACCTACCGGAAGATGGATCGACCATCACATCGAGAGCGGCCTGGCTCTCCGTTCGAAGCTTCGCGTGGGTTTAGTGGGCGCGGGCGAGTACTTTGGCGGCAACAGTCTCCGATGACCTGGCAATAGAAAGTCGGAGGCCGAATGCCACTCGAACTCGGGTGTGAAGTGTGCTTCCTTCGTAGGACTCGCCGGCGGGGATGGCTGAACAATTTGAATCCCGAAGCCCCAACAGATCACGCCTCCGAGGACCCAGTTCATAACGCCGATGAAGAGGATGACCAGTTCGTTAGACTTGGTGAGATTCCGAGTGACGATATTGAGAATCGCTACCGCACCACAAACCACGCCCAACCAAAACCACCAGATAACCCAGCGGTGAATCCGCAGATGAACGTCCATCTCTGCCTCCTGGGGATTAGATGCGATCGCGAAGGCGGGCGACTCGGCGCTGATCTAAGGTCATTGCGTCCTAGGATCAGCCCGAGCTAGCGGCGGCCGCGCAGCTTGAGGGCTTCGGTAGTTGCCCCACGCGAGCAACATGACCTCGGCTTTAGCACGCTGCCTTGTGCATCGGTGCCCGCGATCAGCTCTTCTGTTTAAGAAGATCCTCTGCGTCGTGTAGATGCTGTTCTATGGTCGGCAATGCTTTGTTGGCATAGGCCTTGATGTCGGGGTTCGACCCGTGTTCGGCCTCGCGCTTGAAGGCGCTCACGAGTCTCTCGTGTTCCATGGTCTGATTTTCCAGGAAAGCGTGATCGAAGCTCTTGCCTTTGTAGTGATCCAACGTGTTTATGGTGCGGTCGTTCTGCTTGTCGATACCCTTCGGAATACGGTCGCCGGCTTTAGCGGCCAGCTCCGTGAGTTCCTGGTAATCATTCGTGTGGTCCTGTACCAGTGTGTTGGCGAAATCTTTCAGCTTGGGCGTTTCGGCGCGCTCCTGCGCCATTTTACCGATGTGGACAATGGTCATATCAGCTTGCGCGGCCGCTGAAAGAAAAGCCTCATCGCTTTGGGAGGAGGCTCCCGTTTTTGCAGCAGCCGGCACCCAATAAACGACCGCGCCGATTAGCAAGGCCAGAATTAGTTTGTTCGACATTTGGTTTGGTCCTTTCAATTCATATGGGTATATTGGCGGTGAAATGAGACGGCCTCCGGCTTCTTGCCGGAGACAAGCGGCACGGTCTCCACAGTGAGCGTTTTGCCGTCGGCGCTGACGGTCAGCGACTGCTTGATCGCGCTTTCACCGCGCTCGCGGATTTCGACGAGTTTAGCGCCGTTGAAGTACATTGAGATCCTTTCAGAACGACCGCCCTCTTTCGCGGCGCATTCCGTGCCAAGCAACGAACAGGTAAAGTCGGCTTCGACCTTATTGCCGGTAAACTCTTGGACGTGAAGTTGGTCACCTTTCTGACTCAGGACCCATTTCAGAGATGCATTTGAATCCGAGTGCCACGTGCCGGAGAAGTCCGGAGTCTGGGCGGCCAGTGGGACTACCGCAATGCCAAACAGACATAGCCACAGTTTGACGTTTGTTGCCATAAGTGACTCTAACTTGCCTGCTCTTGTGTAATGTGCGCACGGCGATTTCTCTGCCAGCACGATTCGGTGTGATCCGTGCAAACCGGTTTATCCTTTCCGAAGCTGACAGTAACCAGTTGAGAACCGGGCAGGCCGAGCGTTACCAAAAACTCCTTGGCTTGATTGGCCCGCTCGTCACCCAGCGCCAGGTTGTACTCCTCCGAGCCGCGCTCATCGCAGAAACCTTGCACGGTGAGTTTGTAGTTCGGATATTGCTTCAAAATGTCGCGCAACGTTTTGGCGTCAGCCTCGAGTGTCGTCTGCGCGTCGGGTCGTAAGATGTGCTTGTCGTAATCGAAGTAGACGTCTTGAATGCGATTCAACAAAGCTTGAATGGTGGCTTTCGTGGCTGCGTCGGGCTCTGTGGAACGCGCCACGGTAGCCGGCGTGTTCACCGGGGCAGGCCTCGCGGCGGGCGGCGGCGGGGCCTCCTTTGCGGTAACTACCGGTGTGGGTGCGGCAGGGGGTTGAACTTTGGCAACTTGCTTATGACAGCTGGCCAGCGACGCCAAGATGGCGGCAAGGGCCAAACTCTTGAATGCTTGCACTTTCATGTGCGCTCCTCTATGACTGAGAACGTAACGGACCGTAGCCCGCGGCGGTATCAGGTCGAGATAGTATTCTTGGCCGACCCGAATACTGTCTCGACACGATGTCAGCGCCGCGCCATTTGTGTAAGTCTAGGAATTTAGACCATGCGACGGCGTTCTTGGCTGACATTGGCGGGCGGCCTTGGGGGCTTGCTGCTGATTATGGCAGCGGCCGAAGTGGGAGCGCTGTTCGTGATAAACAGCCTGCGTGCCAATGACGCTCAAGTGGAACGGCGATTTCTAGAACGCAGCCGGCTCCTAGAGCAGATTCGGTCGTCGATCTACCTCTCCGGCACGGTGGCGCGCGATCTGTTGCTGGCGCCTGCAGCGGGTGCCTCGTCCCAGAGGGCGGAGGTGACCAGCTTACAAAGGCAAACGGATGAAGCGATAGCAACCTATCAGAAATCGCTTGAACCGGAAGAAGCTGTAGCGTTCGCAAGCCTGCGGTCCGAGATCGCAGCTTACTGGCGGGTATTAGACCAAACTTTCGCTTGGACCGACGACGAACGCAAGGAATACCGGTATCAGTTTTTTTACAGCGAGCTGATACCCCGTCGGACCGCGATGCTGCAAATTGCCGACCGGGTTGGACAACTGAATGAGCACGGCTTGCAGCGCGGCGATCAACAATTGGCTGGTCTGTTCGAACGGCTGCGGCGCGGATTGGTTGGAATGCTCGTGCTGACCCTCCTCGGAGGATTGGCTCTGGCCATCTATACGAGCGTTGTAGTTCTGCGTCTGCAAAACGAAGTGCGGGCCAAGCTGGAAGAAAACATAGAGGCGAAGACCAGTCTGCGAGAGCTTTCTGCAAAGCTGGTGCGGGCGCAGGAGGAGGAGCGGAAAGCTCTCTCGCGGGAGTTGCACGACGAAGCAGGCCAGTCCTTCTCGGCGATCCTGCTCGAGACGGAAAATCTGCTCGACGTTGAACAGGTTGAAGCGTCGCGGTTGCATTTGGAATCGATTCGCGGTTTGGCGCAACGTGGTTTAGCGGTGGCTAGAGACATGGCCCTCCTGTTACGACCGTCCATGTTGGACGATTTTGGGCTCGTTCCGGCGCTGAACTGGCAGGCCAAGGAGACAGCAAAAAGGACGGGCTTGCACGTGCAGGTATCGGCAGAAGGGCTGCCCATTGACTTACCGGAAGAACACAAGACATGCATTTACCGGGTCGTACAGGAAGCTTTGAACAACGTAGTGAGACACGCACAGGCCAGCACAGCGCAGGTGCACCTGTGGCGATCGGAGCGAGGGATTGAACTCTCGGTACAAGATAACGGTACCGGATTCGACGCGGAGCGAGCGCGGGGACTAGGTTTGCTTGGCATGGAAGAGCGGGTTCATCACCTGGGAGGTGATTTCAAAATTGATTCTCAGCCGGGTCGCGGCACGCTGCTGACAATCAGCTTGCCATTAGCCGACCTGGCTACCGGCGTGACACATGACGAGACACATGAAACCCATCCCGATACTGTCAGCCGACGATGATAATTCCGCGTCGGGTTGCGGTCGCTACCGGAGCAGCAGCAAGGCTTCGCGGTTGTGGCGGGCTTCGGCGAGCGGCATCTAGACGATGCTCATCGGCTGGCAGAACGTTTCCCGCGCTTCGCTGGATATCGCAGCGCCCGATCTGACTGGAATCGACGCAACCAGACTGATTTATTGAGGCCTGTGCGTCGACGGATTATTTGTTGATTGTCAAATGGGTCTAGGGCAACAAGAATAACCTATGAAACGGCCGCGATCGTCAAACGATCAGTCGACAGCTACCCGATCTCTCAACGCACCGGCTATGTGTGCGCTCTCTATTCCGGTGGGAATCATAGCCGGCCTTGGGGCAGTGGTTTTCCGAGCCCTAATCGGCTTCTGTCATAATCTGATGTTTCTCGGAAGGCTCTCCGCGACGTATGATGCCAGCACGCATACGCCTCCTGGCCCGTGGGGCCCGTTTATCATCTTTGTGCCGGTCCTTGGTGCCCTTGGAGTCGCATTTCTGGTGAAAAACTTCGCTCCGGAAGCCAAGGGTCACGGCGTTCCTGAAGTGATGGACGCCGTTTACAATCGCAGGGGAGTCATCCGTCCGGTGGTATCCGTGGTCAAAGCGCTCGCCTCAGCGCTTTCAATAGGCAGTGGTGCGTCCATCGGCCGCGAGGGACCGATCATACAGATAGGCTCCTCCTTTGGCTCTACCCTCGGCCAGTTACTCGGTGTACCCGCTTGGCAGCGGATTACGCTGATCGCCGCGGGAGCCGGCGGCGGAATCGCCGCTACCTTCAACACGCCGGTGGGCGGTGTCCTGTTTGCCGTCGAAATCATTCTGCACGAGGTTAGCGCCAGGACCCTGGTGCCGGTGTTTATCGCAACAGCCAGTGCCACGTACGTCGGGCAGCTCTTCTTCGGACCTCATCCGTCGTTTTTTGTCCCCGCGCTGGAGACGACCTTCTTCGTTGTGGCGAAGCCTCTGGTTCTGGTCGCCTATGCCGGCCTTGGTGTCATAGCCGGGCTGGTTTCGGCGCTGTTCATCTGGTCCATCTACGGATGCGAGGCGTTTTTTGAGAGGTACGTCAAGGGTGGCTATTACGTACAGCATATGTCCGGGATGTTGGTGGTGGGTATGCTCATCTATGCACTGATGCACCGGTTCGGACATTACTATGTGCAAGGCGTCGGCTACGCTACCATCCAGGATCTGCTCGGTGGCCTCGGTTACACGTTCTACCTGCTCCTCGCACTCTTCGCCGCAAAGTTGCTGGCGACCTCCCTCACGCTCGGTTCCGGCGCATCCGGTGGCATATTCTCCCCGGCCCTATTCTTGGGGGCGACATCGGGGGAGGCTTGGGGCGTGGCTCTGAACCATTTCGCCCCCGCGCTGAACATCAGCCCGCCCGCTTTTGCCATTGCCGGAATGGCCGGCGTGGTGGGCGGCGCGACGGGAGCGGCCATGGCGTCAATCGTGATGATTTTCGAGATGACGCTCGATTACACGGTAATCGTTCCCATAACGTTGACCGTGGCCATTAGTTATGCTGTGCGAACCAGCCTAATCAAAGACAGCATTTATACGCGCAAATTAACTCTCCGCGGCGAGGCCGTGCCCGAAACCATGCGCGCCGACCTTCAACTATCGCGACGTGCTTCCGATGTCATGCATCGGGTTGGGCCGGACGCGGCAACAGCGCTACTTCAGGCCGCTCACGACGGTGCCCAGGAAACGTACGTCACGGTGCCGGGTACAGCTCCCTTGTGGGACGTCGTAGCGAAGATGCGTCGGAATGACGCTTCGCTCGCGCTCGTTACGTCGAAGAACGGGCACTTCACCGCGGCCGATGTCGAGGGAATGATTACGCGCAAAGACGTCCTGGACCGGTTTGCTGATGATATGGAGTTATTCGGCGATTGAATAGTGAGTCAATGTACGCGTACTTATGAAGTTGGTTGCGTCACTGGCCTGTAAAGAAAATCATAATGTCTTTCTTATCTCTGCCTGATGCTGTTCGTATACCTTGTAGACGAGGCGCTTAAACTTGGGCCGTTTCAAATGTTAGGTGCGGAGCTTTACTCGTAAGCACGAAACGAGGCTATGAACGACGCAGAGGCAGCGCTGTCGAATAGCACACTTATCCATATTTCATTGAAAAAGGAGTTATATTGATGTCAGAACTAAGAGCACACAACGGGCAGACCCTAAGCAAGCGGGATACATCGGCGATCTTTCAGACGAATGAAGGTTTCGCTCCCGCTTTTCCATTAGGCAGGCTTCTCGGCTTGAGCCCGTTCGCACTGATGCGCGATTTCAGCAATGAACTGGATCGGGCATTTCAAGGCTACGGCCGTGGCGTAGAAAGCGCGGGCTGGGCCCCCGTCATCGACGTGCAGCTGTGTGACGGAACGCTACAGGTTTCCGCGGAGTTGGCCGGCCTCAAACGAGATGACGTGAAGGTAGAGGTCACGGACAACGCCTTAATCATTGAGGGCGAGAGGAAGCAAGAGCACATCGGCGATCAGTACGGGTTCCACCGCTGGGAGCGTAGCTACGGCCAGTTCTACCGTTCACTGCCGTTGCCGGAGGGAGCAAGGACAGACCAGGTAACGGCGCAGCTTAAAGATGGGGTACTGAAGGTTTCGGTGCCCGTTCCTGAGGCCCGAAAGAAGCTCCGGCAGATTCCGATTGAGGAAGTGACCAAGGCCAGTCCCGCCGCGATGTGAACGGTAGCAGGACACTGATGCCACTGAGCAAGCCTCTTTCCACAAAGTGACTACCTGGCAAAGCAATGAAATGTAGCCGGCCGGGCCCGCGCTTCGGCCGGTCCGGCGGCGCAACCAACCAAAACTCACACCACCAGCCCCGGACCGGATTCGCTTGCCTGTCGCCCTTTGCGGAAGCGAGTAGTAACCGTAGTCTCCTGACCCCGGATTTGGAGGTAAGATTCGTTTGTGGGATAGGTTCCCTTACCCACGGCGCATGAACGTAAAGATGCCACGATCAGTCTGGCACCTCGCAGTTTCAGTCGGCCTCATTGTGGCGATGCTGGCAGTTTGTCTGCGCCTGCGTCATGTCGATCACGCGACAGTTGCTTTGCTGATGGTACTTGCTATCGTTGGCCTCGCCAAGACATGGGGTTGGGCGGAGGCGTTGACCGCCGCGACTGTTGGCGGTATTGGGTTCGAATACTATGTCCTCTCTCCTCGTGGATTGGGTATCGGAAACCCCGAGCATTGGATCGCACTGGCAGCATTCCTCGTCACCGCTGTCGCCACCGGCCGGCTAGCCGCCCAGTTGAGGCGAGGCCGAATTGAGGCCGTTGAGCGTCAAGTTGATATGGAGAAGCTGTACAGGCTCGTGAATGCGTTAATGGAGAGCGGCAGCGCCGAATCCACTACGCTCCAACTGGCAGACAAACTCGTGGAGATTCTCGACGCCGAAGGCGTCGCTGTCTTCGACAAACACACTGGCAGCATTGTACGGTCGGGTCCGCGCGCCGTCGCCATCTCTGATCAAGCTCTCCGAGACATGGCAATCACTGGACGCCGGCCGGAGGGTGCGGAATTGGAACATTCTTTTGCTCCCATCCTGTACGCCGGCGAACTGGTTGGGTGCATCGGCGTAACCGGCGCGAGGTTGTCGGAAACCCTCCTGGGTGAGGTTGCGGGACGGGTAGGGCTGGGGCTGGCGAGGTTGTACGCCCTCGAAAGAACTACCCAAGCGGCAGTGATCCAGCGCTCAGAGGAGCTGAAATCGGCTGTTCTCGACGCAATGGCGCACGAAATCAGAGGCCCGCTCAATTCGATTAGAATTGCTGCGACGACGCTGCTCTCGGGGAGCGCGGGCCAGGACGTGAGGACCCGGGAGATGCTGACGATCATCGACCAGGAGGTAACCCGAACGGACTCTGTTATCGATGAAACTGTGCAGCTAGCGCGATTGGAAGCCAACCAACTGTCTTTGAAAAAAGAGCCGCAACAGATAGGTCAGCTGATTTTGACTACCGTCCAGGATATGGGGGCACTGGCCGGCGGTCGCTTCCTCCATGTCTGCGTTCCAGATTCCCTGCCTGCTGCTGATTGCGACAAGGAGATGATTGCTCGCGTGCTCCGGCAAATTCTAAGTAACGCACTGAAGTACTCGCCGGACCACTCACCATTAACGATATCGGCGGAAGTCTCAGGAGACGCAATCGTCATCGATGTGGTTGATCGAGGCCCTGGTGTTGACGAAAAGGAAAAGGATCGCATCTTCGAAAAGTATTTTCGTGGTCGCGCGGCGCGCGCCGGAACCTCCGGAACAGGATTGGGCCTCGCGAGTGCAAGGTCCATCGTTCGAGCTCACGGAGGAGAGATCTGGGTCACCAAACCACCCGCGGGGGGCGCAGCCTTCCACGTGTCGCTGCCACTGGCTGGCGCCGGAAGGCCGGTTGGAGTGCTGTGATGGGTGCTGCGAGAGTCATGATTGTCGATGACGAGCCTCAGGCCCGGCGCGTCCTGAAAGCGGCCCTCGTTACACGAGGATTCGAAGTCACTGATGCCCGCACCGGCGAGGAGGCGCTAGAAAGTCTTCGACGCGAGACTCCGGACGTGATTCTGCTCGATCTGAAGATGCCTGGTATCGGCGGCCTCGAGACCTGCCGCCTCATTCGCGAAAGTTCCGAAGTGCCGATCATGATCGTATCCGCCAGAAGCACCGAACCGGAGAAGGTAGAGGCCCTCGAGTGTGGCGCCGACGACTACGTCACTAAACCCTTGGGCATTGACGAGCTGGTTGCCCGGATTCACGCTGTAACGAGAAGACCGTCGGTCGGACCTCACCTCCGGGTCGTCCGGTTGGACTCGGTGGAGATCGATCTCGAAAGCCATGAGATAAGGCGAGGCCAGAACATTGACCATCTGACCACCAAGGAGTTCAGACTTCTCTATTACTTCCTGCAGAATGCCGGGAAGGTTGTCTCACACCGACGATTGTTGCAAGCCGTGTGGGGGCCCGACTACGGCAACGAAGTGGAATATCTCCGCGTATTCATCAATCAGTTGCGCAAGAAGATCGAGCCGGATCCTTCTCGTCCAAAGTATATTCTCACCGAGCCTTCGTCCGGATACCGTTTCTCGCCTGGCGTCAGCGCGTCAAGAAAACTATAAGAGTTCTTTTATTCTGTGTTTATGCCACCCGTGTACTCTGATGAGGTGAGCACCCACCTAGGGGAAGGGCAGATGATGAACTGCGAATCGAGTCATTCAACTGGTGTCGCGCCCCGCATATTGATCGTTGACGACGATCCTCAATTCCGCAAAGCTCTTCACATGGCGTTAGACTCCCGTGGCTACCAAGTTGACGATGCCGTCGACGGCGAGGGAGCGCTGGCAAACGTTTCCAGTAACGTTCCGGACGTGGTTGTTCTCGATTGGCAATTGCCGGGCATAGACGGCCTTCAGACCTGCCGGGAGATACGGGCGCGTTCTGATGTTCCAGTCATCATCGTTTCAGCCATTCGTCCGAAGTCGCAGGCGGTGATCTGGGACGCTGGCGCAGTCGATTACCTTGCTAAGCCATTTTCAATGATCGACTTGGTCACGTGTATTGAATCCGCCCTAAAGAATTGACGTCACTTAATAAACAAGTTCTGGGACGGCAACCCGTGATTTGAATAAAGTAAAAACTAACACTATCTTTATGCGCTTTTAGGGCGTGCTCCCTAAACTGAAGTTAGAGCGAACGAAAAAATGGCTTGCCCGGCCCAGTTCGCCCCGCCAGCTAATTTGAAGCTATTGGACGGACCTCCGGTTGGATGGGTCGGCGCCAGAGGGAGAAGAAATGCTCATGCGAGTTGGAAGCGGTGATTTATGGTGGCTGGGTCAACGGTTGGCCTGGCAATGGAGGACGTTATGAAACATAGCAATTTGTCGCGTACTCTGATTGGTGGATTCGTTGGAACCCTAGTCATGACCGTCTTGCTATACTCTGCCTCGTCGGCCGGAGCGCCTAATACGGACATTGCGGCCCTTTTAGGCTCGCTACTCGGCCATGGAACACCAGCAACAATGACCGGCCTGTGGTGGGCGGGGATGATGTGGCACTTTGTCAATGGCACCATCGTCTTTTCGGCGATTTATTCCTACTTCGTCAATGGTTGGCTGGCAGGCAGCAGCTGGTTCCGTGGGATGATCTGGGGGCTGGTCCTTTGGATAGGGATGGAACTCACCCTCATGCCCGCAACTGGGAATGGTTTATTCAGCGATCACGCAACCAGCTTGTTTGCGCGGATAGTGGGAAGCTTCATTCTATTCGCCATTTACGGACTGATTTTGGGCGCGATCACAGGAGCGCATACTGGACATACCCATCAAATCGCGCATCCCGCCTGAGGTTACCTTTCCCCGGAGCGCCGTGCCATTTCGAGGGCAAGCCGCCTCTTCATCGACCCTGGCATTGGCGCTCGCCATTTGGACGGCAAAATACCACGGCTGCCCTGGGGAAACGCCTTTCCGTCCATCAAATTGCGCAAGGAGGTTGAAATGTTTCGAAGCCTGGATTCGCTGCTTGGCTCGGTGGTCATCGCGACGGACGGGGAGGTGGGCAGGGCATACAACGCTCTTATCGACGATCGGTTATGGGCAATGCGCTATCTGGTCGTTGAGACCGACTCCCGCTTCGGGCACCGGAGGGTCCTGATTTCTCCCGCGGCGCTGGGGAGCCCGAACTTGATCGAGGGGACAATTCCTGTGCTGTTAACCAAAGAGCAGGTTCAAAGAAGCCCAGATGTGGACACGGATCCGCCCGTGTCGCGGCAGCAGGAAAACTGCGTTCTGTCGTCCGCTGGCTTCGATTCAGAGCAGTCTGGAGACCCACACCTTCGAAGTGCAAAAGAATTGGCCGGCTACCACGTCGACGCGAGTGACGGATCGCTTGGGGACATTGCGGATTTCATTGTAGAAGACCAAGGATGGGGAATTCTCGACTTGGTGGTTGACGCAGGACCATCTCCCGATGGTCACAAAATCGTCGTCCCCACAGGCTGGGTATCAGAAGTTTCCTGGGAGGGCCGAAGCGTTCAGCTGAACCGCCCGCGGCGTAGCGAATTTCTTGAGAAGAACCTGATGCGCCTGTCCCAGTAAAAGGGATAATGCAACCAAATCATTCTGTAGGGCTACGAAATTTTGCGCATTCGGCTTGAGTCCCTAGCTGCCGCTTGTGAGGTTGATAGACTGCCCAAGTCTATTGGATGGCTAGGAGCTAAGCAAAGCCTTTTGCAATTAGACGCAGCTATCTTCAGGCTCAGGAGATCGGTGCTGCCCCTTTTGAATCCCAGCGTTCATACCAGCCGCCATAGCTGCGCGACTCACAAGAAGAGACGGATACGAAACCGCGAAGCGGGAGCGACAGCCCTGGATTTTGAGACGACGATCGCAATGGGTGACAATCCACGCGCAGTTGGCACTTTCACTTGCCTGTCTTTTGTTGCGAAGCGAGGCGCTCAGCCGTTTGTAGGTGTCCTTCCATTGTGGGGATCATGTTTTTCGCCCAGGCCTGGATGTCGGCGTTCTCTCCGTGTTCAGCTTCGTTCTTGAACGCTGCGATCACGGACTTGTGCGCTTGGACTTCTTCATTCAGGAACGCTCTATCGAACTGAGTGTCAAATCCCGTCAAATGGTCGATCACTTTATCGTCGCCTAGCGTCGCCGGTATTTTTTGTCCGGTCTCGCCCGCCAGTTCGCAGAGTTCCCTGTAGGCCGTCTCATGGTCGTTGGATAGGTCTTACCCAAACCTCTTTATGCTCGGCAGCGAGGCTTCGCGCTCAGCTATTTGTCCCAACTGTGCCTCTTCCAAGTTCACTCTCGCTGCCATCTTTATAAAACCTATGTCAACGTTATTCAACGGCCCGGGTCTTACAATTACTAGAACGATAAAAAGGACGGCCCAGCCAACAATTATCCCAATATTGAGGTTCCTGTCAGACACTGAATAATATAGCTTCCATCAGGGCGAGTGATTTGGTCGGGGAGTTATTGTTCGCTGAGCTCGAGGATTTAGCGTTTCTTTCACTCGCTATTTTTCATGATCGTGTTCTTGAACCTATTAGCCTGGGAGGCTTGCAGATTCATTGTCCACTTGAGCCCTTCGCGATACCAGGCCACTTTGGTTTTGGTAGCACTGCTCACTTGCCCGTCTTCTCTTGCGGGGCAAGGCGTTCGGCTGTATGTAGGTTCCCTTCCAAGGTCGGAATCATGCTTTTCGCCCAAGTCTTGATGTCACCGTTCTCTCCATGTTCGGCCTCGTTTTCGAACGCCGCGATCACGGCCCTATTCGCGTGGACTTCCCAGATGCGCCTCTTCCAAGTCTGCTTTCGCCGCCATTCTTACGAAGTGTGCATCGACATTATTGAGAGTGCCCCCGAGCAGAACTACCGGGAGGCTGAAGAGCAGCGCTCAGAGACCTACAATCATAGTTTTCTTCCAGACATTGAGCATAGATACCTCCGGGTAACTAGACGGATGATGTCGAAAAAGTATCCTTGATGCGGACTCGGGAATATACCGTTACCGATTGGTATGCCATAAGCTTGTTCCTGTTGAGAAGCGGAAACGGACGGCACTTCGGTTGACCAATGAAAGCTAGACCCACTATTCTAGAGGTTTTCCAATCTCTGTGCCATACCCGGCGAAGCTAGAAAGAGAATGGACTTAACGAAGTAGCCTGAAAGCAAGGTTCCGGTTCATAACGTAATCGGCGAAAGGAACAACCGTGGCAGACTACTCCCTGACGACGATCCTTCTGTTGGTCTCTGATCCAGTCGTGCGTTCGGTTCTCAAGGAGACACTGGAGGACCAAGGATACGTCGTCCTGGCCACCGGCGACCTAGGGCAAGCGGTAGACCGGTTGAGGGAGTGCACGCCTGATCTGTTGATAACCCGCACATATGTTCAGAACTTGCCGGGGTTCGATGCTGCCGTGTATTTGCGTACGAAATGCACGAAAATGAGGGTTCTAATTCTCGGCGGCCTTCTTGACGACGAGCGGCTCCGAAATCGGTTGGCGCACCGCGAATTCGAGGTCTTCCCTAGGCCCTATACGGCGGCCGAGCTGCTACAAGAAGTTAGAGAGGTCCTGAGTAAGCCGCGCGGTTGAATAAAGCCAGCGTGATCGAGAACGGGAGTTTGCGGGCTGAAGCTGATGGTGAAGAGAACCGCGACGCAGGATTGATATCGCGGGGCGGCTCAGGGGCGCATTAGTTAGAAGCGAACACGCGGTGACGGCGTGTTCGGGAGGACAGAAGAACAGGGTCTTAAGCCTCCTCTGAACGGTGCCACCATTTCAAATTTGCAGCCTCTCGCGAATTTGAGGGAATTCTCAAGAGTGTATTCCCCCAACTTCGAACACAAAAGGCTAGTGGCCCTGCGCAATCAACAGCGGAGGTTACGGTAGGCAGAACAATCAGGCGCCATCGATTACTTGTTGAAGCCAGTGAGCCAGCGACGACTTGCCGAGGCCGTCGAACGGGCCGAGCACCCCGTCAGAGTCCTTTGCAGGTAGCTGAGAACCTCGCCAGACTCCAGGCGATGGCGCCGGTTGCATTACCCAGCTCGCCTCGGCAGATTGCCAGGGTGGTCGGCAGATGGGGTGATGAGTATTTTCTTCTCCCCTTGCCGGAGGTGCTGGCCTTTCAGGCCGAAGGCGACGTGACCTGGATCGTCACCGCCAAACAGCGCTACTACGCATCCTACAGCCTGCGGGCAATTGAAGAACGACTGGGAAACAGCCCATTCCGCCGGATTCACCGGAACACTTTGATCAATATTAATCAGATCCGGAAGATGAGTATGATTACCAGTCAGCGCTGGTCGGTCACGCTGAACAACGGCGACGAGTATGTCGTTAGCAAACGGCAGGCCAAGAACGTTCGAGAGGTGCTGAGCTGGTGAGGCCTTGTGAATCTACGGGATCGGCGTCAATAAAAGACTTTAAGCAGTTACACCGTCCCGCCCAACCTGAGTAACATCCCGGTTACGGCGAAGATCAGTCCGGCTGTAGAAATGAAATGCGCGGTTGCAACGACGACCTCCAGAATATGGGGATGATAATGAGGAAGTCGCTATCCGCCATTCTGCTCTATCTAGTCGCCCCGCTCATCTTTAGCGTTCCCGGTTACTGTCAATCCAACGGCGCGATACGAGGATCGGTTGTCGATCCCTCAGGCGCGGTGATTAAGGGAGCCGCGGTCGTGATTTCGAACCCCGTGTCGCAGTACACCCGGACTACCCAGACAGACGCCCAGGGGAACTTCGATTTCAGCAACATTCCCTTCAATAACTATCACGCAACGTTCACCGCGTTAGGGTTTCAGGCAAGTGAGCAGGATCTGAACATACGCTCGTCCGTGCCGACCGAATTGAAGATCACGTTGGCCATCGGTGAAACGAAGACGGAGGTGGTGGTGTCGGATTCAGCCGATCTGGTCGAGAACGACCCCAATGCGCATACCGATGTGGACCGCGCGCTGTTCCAGAAGCTTCCGCTCGAGAGCCAGTCTTCGTCCCTCAGTTCACTGGTAACACTGGCAACGCCCGGGATCAGCGCCGACTCCAACGGTCTGTTCCATGGATTCGGCGACCACGCATCCAACTCATTCTCGGTCGACGGCCAGCCGATTACCGACCAGCAAAGCAAAGTCTTTTCGAATCAGATCCCGCTCGATTCCGTGCAGTCGCTGGAGGTGATTGCGGGTGCGCCTCCGGCAGAATTCGGCGGCAAAACAAGCGTCGTGATCGTGGCGACAACCCGGTCGGGTCTGGGCGTAACCCAGCCGCATGGAGACGTGACGACGACCTTCGGCAACTTTGGAACCGTAGGCGGCGGGGTCGACCTGGCCTGGGGCGGCCAAAAGTGGGGTAACTTTGTCGCGGCAAACATTCTCGATACCTCCCGATTTCTGGACGGGCCGGAGTATGCCGTGCTTCACGATCAGGGCAACGAAACAAATATATTCGACCGGTTCGATCTTCAGCCTACCTCCAAGGACTCCATCAACCTCGGGCTTGGCTTTTCGCGGTCCTGGTTCCAGACACCCAATTCCTGGGACGCTCAAAACGCGACGGCATGGTCGGGACTGGTGGTCGATAACGGAGGGCTTGGCCCAAATGGCCTGCCGGTTGGGTCCCAGGATCAACGTTCAAAGATTTTGACGTATAACATCGCTCCGGCGTGGACGCACCTGCTCAGCCCGACCACCTTACTCACCTTCGGCGCCTTTTTCCGACATGACCAATACAACTATTACGGCAGCGACAATCCGTATGCCGACTTTACGCCGGATTTGCAGACCAACACAGTCGATCAGGAGAGGACCCTAACGAATGTAGGCGCCCGCGCCAGTCTCTCCTATGTCAAAGGCATTCACAACATCAAAGGCGGAGTGATCTTCGAGGACACCATCTTGAACGAGAACGATCGGTTTGGAATTGTCGATCCGACGGAAAATGCGCCTTGCTTAAATCCGGATGGAAGCCCGAACACGAATCCATCGATTACAGGCCTCAATCAATGCACGGGCGGCCTCCAACAGAATCCTGGGTATCTGCCGATCCTTGGCCCGTATGACTTGACGAGGCCGACTCCCATCACCGGGTTGTACAACTACATTGGCCATGCCGACATCCATGAGACAGCGCTCTACATCCAGGACCAGATCACGTGGAGAAACTTGAGCTTGAATCTTGGCGTCCGCGGCGACATCTATCGCGGCATCACCAGCATGAGCGCGGCGGAGCCGAGGCTCGGCGCCGCGTACAACATCAAGCGGACCAACACGGTGATACGACTGGCCTACGCGCAAACGCAAGAATCCCCTTTCAATGAGAATCTAGTCCTGGCCAGCCTGGGATGCAACGATGCCGTCATCAACGCACTCTCGGCGCTGGTACAGGGATATCCGTGTCTGACGGTGCCACTCAAGCCCAGCACGCGCAACGAATATCATGCAGGCATTTCGCAGGCGCTCGGAAAGTATGTTGTTATCAACGCCAACTGGATCTGGAAATACACCCAACTCGCGTATGACTTTAGCGTTCTGGGCAATACACCCATCACCTATCCGATTGAGTGGAGAAAATCAAAGATTCCTGGTTGGACGATAAACGGCAATGTGGCAAACTACCATGGCTTTACGGCATATGTCGTTATGTCAAGCGTTGCGGCGCGGTTCTTCGGACCGCAGTTGGCCGGCATCGGGGTCACGCCGTCGTCATTGGGCAGCACTTCGGTTTTCCGCATCGACCATGACGAAGTGTTCAACCAGACGACTCACCTGCAATACCAGCCAAAGCAGAATTGGCCGTGGCTAGGCTTTAATTGGCGTTATGATAGCGGCCTTGTCGCAGGACCCGTGCCGTGCGCCGGGGGCAGTTGTGCAAACGGACCGAACGGGACTAGCACGATTGTAGATGCATCCATCATTACACCCGACCAGCAATTCCAAGCTGGACTCTCTTGCGCGGGCGTGTATGCGACTCCGACTACGCCGATCAGTCCGAACAGCATTTGCCCGGCCTCGCAATACGCCTCCAAATACTTGTCTATTCCGGCTGCCGGCACCGAGAACGACGACCACAACCCGCCCCGTGTCGCGCCGCGCAATCTTTTCGACATTGCGATTGGACAAGACAACGTGCTGCGTCATACCGACAGATTCAAGCTGAGTCTGCGCCTGACGATTGTGAATCTTACCAACAAAGAAGCGGTTTACAACTTCATTTCGACCTTCAGCGGCACACACTACGTAACGCCGCGAGCGATCACCGGGACCATCGGATTCCACTTCTAGGCGAGCGGCAGTGCAGCGAATATCCAAGTGCAGCGAACATGCGGCTTCTTCTAGCCACGCAGGGCTGGGTTCTATTGTGGCTGCCGTGAAAAACGGGGCAGCAGGCGGGTTGAGTTCAGGATGAACGTCAACTCGGAAGAAACGTGAATAAAAGCCGCCAGCAGGGGATTGATCATCCCAAAGGCCGCCAAGGAAATTCCCAGAGCGTCAACGATCAGCGTGCCGTAGAAGTTTTGGAGGATCACTGAACGGCACCAGCGGGCCGTCCTGAGAGTAGCGACGAACTTCCCGAGGTCGTTTCCGATCAGCAGCACATTCGCACTAGCATGCGCGATTTCCGTTCCGCTGCCCATCGCAACCCCAACATGGGCGTGGGCGAGCGCCGGCGCATCGTTGATGCCGTCCCCGATCATGGCGACTTTTCGGCCTAAGCGAATCAGTTCGTCAACGCGCGCTGACTTTTGTTCCGGCAGCAGGCCGCTGGATACCTGGCGGATGCCGATATGCTCCGCAACGGCCCTGGCGGACACTTCGGTGTCGCCAGTGAGCAATTCAATCTGAATTCCCAGCGAGCGAAGTTCCCGGATGGCTTCCGCAGCGCCCTCGCGCACTTGGTCGGCGATATGAATCGAACCGATGAGCCGGCCATCGCAAGCCACCAGGACGCTGGCTCCGGCTACCGTGGTCGTCGCCGGCAGTGAAATGTCCGATTCCTCCAGCAAAACGCTGTTACCCACGACGATTTTGTGGCCGTCCAGTCTGGCGTGGACGCCTTTCCCGGGTGTGTAGCTGAAAGAAGAAGGCTGTGCCACCGCCAAATGCCTCTCCTGGGCTGCGGCAACCACGGCGAGGCCCAGCGGGTGTTCCGAGTTCCGTTCCGCTGCCGCGGCGATACGCAAAACCTCGTTGGGCTCATAGCCGGAAGCCGGCTCGATGAAAGCAACCTGAGGTTTGCCGTAGGTAAGCGTGCCGGTCTTGTCGATCAAAACAGTATCCACCTTGGCCAACTCCTCCAGATAGACTCCGCCTTTGATAATGGCTCCTTGGCGGGCTGCACGGCCGATGGCGCCCAAGATCGCCAGCGGCGTTCCGGCCGCAATTCCACAAGCTCCCGCGACGATGATGACCGAAATCGTCGAACGCAGGTTGTGGGTGATCAACAGAGTCAGTACTGCGCTGCCCAGAGCGAAGTAGACCAGGTATCCAGCCAGGCGATCGGCAAGCCGCTGAATGGGGGCCCGCGTTCGTTCGGCCTTCTCGACTTCCTCAATGATCCTCCCAAAAGTGGTGTCGCGACCCAGGTTCTCGACGGCCACTTCGAGGGCGCCCGTCTGATTGAGCGTGCCAGCGAAGACTCGACTGCCGGGAAGCTTGTCTTGAGGCAGCGATTCGCCGGTGATCGCCGCTTCCTCGACGCTTGAGTTACCGGAAACTACATAGCCGTCAACAGGAATTCTGGTTCCGGGCCGGATCAGAACCCGGTCTCCGGTGTGCAGTTCAGACACCGGGACTTCAACCGGCGCGACGCCATCTCTCACGATCCAAGCGAAGCGGGGTAAAAGGTCCAAAAGGTCGCCAATTGCCCGCCTGCCCCGGCCCACGGTGAGACCCTCCAACACCTCCGCCGCGAGCACGAAGGCCGCAATCACCAGCGCTGTGAAGAACTCACCGATGCACAGCGCGGCAACGAGCGCGATAGTCATCGACAATTCCATCGTCATGCGTCGTTCGCGCAGGTTCTCGAACGCTTCATGGAAGATTGGCCAGCCGCCAAACAGGACGCCCGCAATGCCAATCAAGCTGATGTTTGGAAAGGGCTCCCAAACGCGAAACCAGACCAAGCCAGCCGCTAGCGCCGTCACAGCGATGCGGATCAGGTCAAGGGACTCAACGTGGCCGTGTTCCCGGTCATTCCCGTCTTCGTGATTCCGCGACTCGTACTGACGACCATGTCCGTCGGTGCTCTTTTGCGCTTGAGCACGCAGCCCTTCATCTCCCGGTATCCCATCTAGAGAAGTCTTGACTTGCGGCATTGTTGGCCTCCTTCAGCGCAAGTAACTGCGCACGATCTCCATCAATTCGTCCGTTGCTCTTTCCCGGTCAGCGTCGCCGTGCACATGGTGACGAATATGGCCGTCGATCAATTCGGCCATCAAGCCGCCCAGCGCCCCCCTGGCGGCGGCAGTTTGCTGCAGGACCGCATAGCAGTCGTTGCCTTCTTCGATGGATCGCTCAATCCCTTCGATCTGTCCACGAATGCGGCGGACTCGGGTTAGGAGTTTCTTACCCCCGTCGTTAGTGATGTGTGCCATTGGCTATCATTGTACTATACTGGGGTATAGTATAAGCAAAACAGCGCAGAAAGGAACGCTACCCATGAGGAAGGCTCTACAGTTAACGCTACTGGCCCTACTTGCGTACGCTGCGTACTGCGCGTTTGCGGGCGAATGGGCGAAGGGTGCATTCTTTCTGGTGCTGTACCACATCTGCCTTACATTCGCTATAACCGGCTATCGGGAGCTTCGCGACCAGAACCGACGGAAGTAGGCAGCTTTGTCCTGCTCGGGCTCTGGCGGCTGGAGATTAGGAACCGGAAGTGTCAATCATCGGATTACTCTCGATATACGGCGTTGTCGTCCGCAACCCGCCTTGGCCGAGCACCAGACTGACGGGCAGTGGAAACCTGGTAAACGTGGATACTGGAGTGAACCTGTCCCGGGTTTCTCCGGGTTTCTCGCGGTCGACCATCGAGGAAAAGGATCTCAAAGATGCAAAGCACCCCGGGTATCTCTGAGGCTGGTCAGACTTGTTCTCCGTCTGTCCCCATTCGCCCGAATGTTGAACGTCTGCCGGTACTGCTTCAGGACGTCCTCTTACCTCACATACTGGGCATCTGTGCCAATCAACTTCCAGAATCGGTGGGGATCTGGTGTCGAGGTCATCCATGATTTGCATGGCCTGATATGATGTCAAACGGCGCGCAGCGAATAGTCATCCCGAACCCTATCACCTGGAGTTCTGGGCTGTTGGCAACTACATCGAACGCAACGGTGCAAGTCGAGAAGAGGCCTGGTTCAGATTGAAGAACGGACCCTCGGAGCCTTGCCCGACAGCATGGCTGTGCATCTGTTCATTTCCCGCGAAATAACCGAATGGTCGAAAGGAGTCTTATGAAAATGGACAGGTTTTTCAACGTCCGAGCAATCAGCTTAGCTATGGCGACGGTAGTAGCGCTCACGGCTCAGGTGCAGACGATCGTCCTTGACCCTGTTCCGGGCGCAAAACCCGTTGCGGTAGAGCACATCAAGATTCATTCCGCGGCGATGGAGGGCAACCTGGAAGGCGAAGCCGTGGACCGCGACGTAATCGTGTTCCTTCCGCCCAGCTACAACACGGACAAACACCGGCGTTACCCCGTGGTCTATGCACTCCACGGCTACTTTATCGGCGCTGAGCAGTGGACGCACGAAATTCAAGTGCCACAGACCATCGAGGGAGCGTTCGCGAAAGGGGCGCACGAGATGATCGTTATTCTGCCGGATTCCAAAACGATCTACAACGGCTCTATGTATTCCAGTTCGGCGACCACAGGCGACTTCGAGCGGTTTATTTATCATGATGTCGTTGCTTACGTCGACGAGCACTACCGGACCATCCCCGACCGCACCAGCCGCGGACTGGTGGGCCACTCGATGGGTGGCTACGGATCCTCACGCATCGGAATGAAGCACCCGGATGTCTTCGGAGCGCTGTACATCATGAGCCCCTGCTGCCTGTCGCCCATGGGTGGCGGCGGCCCCGGCGGGGCGGACCGGATGAAAGAGATGGCGATCTCAAGCGAAAAGAAGGTTTCCGAGGCAAAGTCGCCGGCGGATCTGGCTTCTCAGTCGCCGGGATTCGCCGCCGCTCAATTCGCAACGGCGGCGGCGTGGGCTCCCGATCCGAAGAACCCTCCACTCTACTTCGACCTTCCCACCAGGAACGGTCTTCCGGTACCGGAGGTCCAGGCCAAATTCACGGCGAACGCGCCGTTGGTTTTCGTCGACCAGTACATCGGAAATCTGAAGCAGTATCGCGCTATCGCCATGGACGTAGGCGACCAAGACGGCCTGCGTATTGATGCCGGCAAGCTGCACGATGTCTTCGACAAGTACGGAATTGCAAACAGCTTTGAGATCTATTCCGGCACGCACACAAGCGCCGTCGCGGATCGATTTCAGAATCATGTGATGCCGTTCTTCAGCAAGAATCTTTGCCTCCAGTCGAATTGCAAGTAGGGAGCTTGCGGCAGAGCATCGCAATTATGAGGGGAACACCGGCAATGAAACAAACGAGATGGGTACTGATAGCGATGGCATTGTGGGTTACTGCCCCTGTGGTGAGCGCGGAACCGATGAACCGTTCCAGGAGTAACCAGTTTATTGGGTAATGAAGCCCTGCCGCAGAAGTGGTCTACGCATTGGCGTTACTCGGTCCGGGCCCGATAGACGGCGATATCGTCTGGAATCCCTTCGGCCGCTCAGCACTAGATCAACGGAGAAGCGTTGGTACGCAGACACAGCCCGGGTCCCCTCGTGTTAGATTGCGAGTCATCAGATGCGTACAAGCCGGTTAATCATCGCAGTCGCCAGTTGGACCTTTTTGCAGCCCGCCGGTGGTCAGCAGGTGCCCTGTACGGAGGCACAGACCAATCGCGCCGAAGCGGAAGCAGAAAACCTACGCAGCTGGGATGCTCTTTACCGTTCATACAAGCTGTATGAGCGGTGCAACGATGCCGATGCAGGCGAGGGGTATAGCGAATCTGCGGCGCGGATCCTGGTAGACCACTGGAATACGCTACCCAGGTTGGCGAAACTCGCCGCTAGCGATTCCGGTTTTCGAAAATTCGTCTTGAGCCACGTTAATGCGACTCTAGACATGAAAGATGTCGAGCGCATTCGGGAGAAGCCAACGCCGCTTGTCCGGACCGACTGCATTCGTTTTGCGCCGATCTGAAGAGAGAGGCCGATGCCGCTATTGAAGAAGACGCCAACGCTCGTCAGAGGAAGTGAACACCCATCAGCTTGATGACTTCGCCGGTCACCGGTCCGCAGGATGGCTCACGCGATTAAGCGCCCGTCACCTCGCGGTGCCGAGATCTGACAAGGTCTTCGTATTCGGACTGATACACGGCGATCTGGTCACCTAGAGTCATTGAGGCGCCGGATTCCTGCCGACTGGCCAGCCGCCTCCTGTAACGACCTCATAGACTTGATTGTTGGATACTTGGGCTGTTACCAATAACCATGGCTCAGCCTCGGAGTGGTTCACAAAGGACTCCAGGACAATCTCCGCTGACGCTTGGGTGTTTGACAACGCGAAGGAGCCACGATGCCGATCATAAGCGGTTTGGGAATTCCGCTACCATGTGCGGGCAGCGTCCCGAAAGGGTTTAAGGAGATCCGCGGTCCTAAAGAACCGCTCCCGATGATCGATTCCGAGCACGCCAACCTGACACCTCAAAAAGGCAGAGTCTGCCGGGCGAGAACGAATGAAATCCCCAACATTGTGGTCAAAGGCGGCGAGTTTCATCCGAATGGAATTTCGGTAGCGAAGTAAACTCGTGGCCACTCCGCGATCGGGATCATCCCGTCTACTTGCCTGCATCCGTTGATAGCTTTCTGGGCGCCAGAGACTCGGGAAGAGCGAAGGAGAAGAGAATTCCACCGCTGCTGGTAAGCACGTATTGGCGGCCATCAAGTTCGTAGGTGATCGGGGAGCTTTCGATGTGGCCTCCCGAACCGGCATGCCACAACGTCATACCATCGGAGGTGCGCACAGCCAGGAAATTGCCATTGGCGTCTCCGGTGAAAGTGACGCCTGAGTCGGTGGTGAGAACGCCCGCACCGGATCCGTATGGTCCTAATTCGTGAGTCCATCGCGTCTTGCCGGTCTTGTAGTCGATGGCCTGCAGGACGCCTTTGCCCCATACCGTGTAATCGGCTCCGGCCCAGCCGTAGTTTCCGTCGGCTGGTTTGGCGAAATAGACCCCATACGCCGGGTGCGCGTCCACCACGAACAACCCGCTTGTCGGGTCGAAACTGGGGGAACGGTAGTTGGTAAGCCCGCCTTCGTCAGGAGCCACCAAGCGCCCGTCGGGGGCAGGCTCTTTATCAGGGTTCGGAATGGGCTGGCCTTTCTCATCAATTCCCTTGGCCCAGTTCACAGGGCCAAAAGGCGAGGTCAAGAGGCTCTTTCCATTTGTACGGTCAAGTACGAAGAAATAGCCGTTTCGCGAAGTCTGCATGAGCATCTTCCGGGGCTGACCCTCGAACTCCGCGTCAACCAGTACAGGAGTCTCGACGGCGTCCCAGTCATGAGTGTCATGAGGAGACGGTTGGAACGCCCATCTAAGATTGCCGTTATCCGGGTTGAGGGCGACGATGCTGCAAGTGTAGAGATCAGCACCGGGTCGGCCTTTTCCATTCAGGACGGCCGTCGGATTCCCGGTGCCCCAATACAGAAGGTTGAGGTCAGCGTCGTAAGTACCGGTCATCCATGTCATGCCGCCAGTGGTGGCGTCGGGAGTTCCTTCAGGTGGCGTGGAGTACCATGTCCATTGAGTCCGGCCCGTCTCCGGGTCGAGCGAACGCAGATACCCGCGGAGGTTATCGAAGTCGCCCGAAACACCGATGATGACGTGATTGCGGATGACGAGCGGCGCCATCGTGGTCCAATAACCGCGCGTCGAATCAGCCACTTCCACATTCCAGCGTTCTTTCCCGTTCTTGCTATCGAGCGAGACAAGGTGGCCGTCCGGGCTGAGGAAGTAGAGCCAGTTGCCGTACATGCCAACGCCGCGGTGGCCAATGTGCAGGCCCTTGTTGGGCGGATAAGTATAAGTCCAGATCTGGTGGCCTGAGCGGGCGTCCACCGCCCAAATGCGGTCCGGGACCGTGACATAGATAATGCCATCCACCACCAGCGGGGATGACTTGATAGTGGCGCCTTGGCCGGTGGGGAAGATCCAAGCGAGCGCGAGCTTATCCACATTATCGGTGGTGATTTGCGTGAGCTGGCTATGGCGCTTGCCGGAGTAGTCTCCGTGGTACCCAGGCCATGAGGTTACCGGCGGTTTTTCGAGCAGTGGCTGGTTAGTCCCTTGAGCGAACAGTGCCACGCTGGCCACCGCAAATGAGAGCGTGAGTCGGATCATCAGAGTGGTCTTTGTCATTTCAGCGTCTGCAGATAGGCCATCAGATTGTGGATGTCGGCGTCGGAGTATTGGCCCAGAAGTTCCGCGTGGGCCTCGGCGGGCGCGTCGATTTGCACTTTGACACTCGGGATTTTCGGCCATGATTGGTAGCGCCCGTCAGTATCGCGAATGGCAATGGTGAATTCGTCCTCATAAGCTACCACTCCATTGAAGCTTTTGCCGCCGGGGAGGGACACTGTCGCCTTGGCTTTAGTGCCGTTGGGATAGAGCATACGCTGCTCCAGCTTAAGACCTACCAGCCGAGTGCCTACGTGGGCAAGATCATCGGCGGCCGAATGGCAAGTAGAGCAGCGGCCCTGCCCCTCAAAGTACCGTTTGCCGAGAGCGGCATCACCTGTCTGTAGGTCTGTGGGGAGAACGCCGCGGCGCCCGCCATTGTTGGCGTTGTGCGCTTCTGCATCTTGGACAAAGGCGACAACGCTGGACAATGCAGATTCGGAAAGGTCAAATTTGGGCATTCCTTTTTCAGGCCGGCCGTTGCGGATGACACCGGCGATTTCACTGCCGGCCTTGTCGCGCTTAACCAGTTCAGAATCCACCAGAGAGGGTCCGGTTTCACCGCCACCCGCGTCCCGTCCGTGGCAGAAGCCGCATTGTTGTTTGAATAGTGATTTGCCACTTTCAATGAGTTCTTTTGACGCGACCTTATTTTGGGTCGCGGCCGTTTGTTGAGTGGCTGCGGTCTGAGCTTCCAATGGAACGTCGAGGAGGTGGCCGGCCGCGAGTAGGAACCAAGGCATGCTGAGAGCTGTAAGCGGCTTCATCATTTCAAGACGAATCTTAGCAGCTTGGGGACGGCTGCTTGAAACCGAGCTAGCTCTGGGAACTGGTATCAGAGGGGAAAGAAGAGAGCGAAGTACCGTCGACCAAGTCATGCATGCCACATAGCAGCCAAATTGATGAGTAACGGCATGGTGTTAGTGGAACAGTTGACGATTGGAGTCATTTGTTCCGGCGCACCTTCGGATTGCGGACCCTTTCTGTCGAATGGGTCTGTTTTTTTGTTAGCAGAAAATCCCAAGTATTAAGCAATCTGTTCATTGATCCGATGCGCTGGGTGCGCACCTAAAAGCAATGCAGACTACTTTAAGGACCTGAAAACGGCAATCTTGTCGCCTCTCGTTGCGGTCTCATACTGAGGTTCGCGGCGCAGGAGGCCGCAGATATGGCTCGTCGCCGAAAGAATGCAAAGCCAAACGGCACGAAACCGCTTCTCGCTGGAACAAAGAAGTCCGGCACCGTCCACGATCAATGTGCGCCTTGCCGCCGTTCGACGCCTAGCCAATGAGGCGTCAGACTGCGGTCTCTTGAGTCCGGATCTGGCGGCTGGAATCCATCGAGTGAAGGGTGCGAAACCGCAGGGCGCACGATTCGGAAATGGTTGACCGCTGATCGCACCCGAGCTGTGCGTCCGAGGCGTCAACGTCAGTCGAATAGCACTGGGCGATCCGGTTAGAGAAGGATTGGGACCGATACACGGCGATATCGTCTCCAATGCGCTTCGCCACTCAGCATCAGACCGGCAACACAACCGGCATAGTAGTCGGAATCCGTTGCAAAACCCTTTTACGCTGAGGCCAAACAACCAGGAACGAATTAGGCTGAGCATACTCAGAAGAAACCTTCGTCCCGACTCGAACACTCAGTCTCTGATGATCCGCGAACACTTCGCTTGCAGCGAAAATGACTGGTATGCCCTGATCGGTGCGTCGCCGATTATACGTTCGTGTGGTTTGCTGCTGCGACCGCCTGCGGGTGGCTGCCGGAGACTCATCTGGCGTATTTCGTCAGCGACGCGATCGATCAGCTCGATCTTTCGTCAATGGATGAGGTGTACGGCCGTGAGAAGCGTGGTCCAGCCGCCTTACGACCCTCGGTTGATGACGAAGTTGCTGGTTTACGGCTATTGCGTGGGTGTGTTCAGTTCCCGGCGGATCATTCTCCTGCGCGCCGGTGGATCTTGCGGAAATCGGATATGGTGCGGATGTTCGGCCGATTATCCGCCGCCAGCACCCGGGAGGCGAAATCTCCCGCCAGTCGCCATTATGGGTGGTGAGTTTAGCTGCGGCGGAGGTGTGTGCGCTCTGGTGCAGTCCCACCCATGCCGCGATGAAGCTGCGTCCTGGATGAGGCATCCACAAATGCGGTGCTGCTGGCTAAGAAAAAGCTTGGGTGGGCCACCCGCCCAAGCGTGTTCTTCATATCGACCACCTGTTTGCGCCCATGCAGCGTCTTAATACATACGACGCAAAGACGAACGCCATGACGAGAATCGGATCAAATTTATCCCAAGTACTGCCACCGCCATTCAGTTGTGAATAGAACGCGAGCAAAAGATTGATCGCGAGACCAGCATAAACCCACTCAGTCAATCGAGGCACCTTGGGAATCAGAAGGCCCACGCCACCAAGGATGTGGGTCACGCCAAGCAGAGGGATGATATAGAGCGGGTATTGGAGCTGCTGATTGGCGATCCTCCATTCGTCGGGATCGTGAATTAGATATAACCTTCCGAAGTACACCCAGATCAAGGCGACAAGGCCCGTTATTACCATCGCGGCCATTTGAGTCGCTCGACTTGCCCGCGCGGGTTTATCCATTGTGTGTTCAGCTTTCATATTGCTTGCCGCAGACTTAGGCCTTGAGGGCGTTCTGTGCAGCCGCAAACACATCGCGTGCGGACGTCGTACCCGCTACGTGCTCCGTACCCGTGATTCCGAGCTCCATCCATCCCGCGTTAATGCTCTCAAACATTTCTTCGGCCGGTCCAGTGTGGCCCTTCGGGACGCCGAACTGCTCGAACGCTTCCGCCCACCCTGCGCGCGGGACTGCAAAGGCTTTTACGTCGCGTTTCAGGACTTCACCCAATTGTTCCGCCACTTCATCCGCACTTACCATCGAACCGAGCTCGATAACGCGATGCCCTGACCACGCCCGCCCGGTCAGAAGCGTTGCTACCTCTGCGCCGATGTCGTCTGACGCGACCATTGTCGATTTCCGGTTTGTAGGATTGTAGAAGACCGGTAGTGTTCCGCCTTGGGCGGCCTGTAAGCCGAAAAGAAAGTTCTCGAAAAATCCGCCCGCGCGCACAAATGCCACCGCAGATGTCAGGCCGCGAAAACCTCGCTCCAAAAGCGATAAGGCCGTGATCATCCCCAGCCCGCTTGTTCTATTCGCGCCCATCGACGAGAGCGCTACCACCCGCGGCGGCGCTACCTTGGTCAGGGCCTCGACATAGTTCGCAATCACGCCTTTTGCTTCTCTGTAATCCGGCGATGGCGCCCATACAGCCGGCAACATAACAAACGCGCCCTCAACACCTTTGAGCGTCGCCTCGGTGGCTGTCGCATCGTTCCAGTCTCCAGCCACCAACTCCACGCCTTGGTCTGCCCACTTCGCCGCTTTCTCGCGATTGCGCACAAGTGCTCGCACCTGTTTGCCTTGCTTCAGCAGATGCCGCGCGGTGGCGCCCCCAACTTTTCCAGTAATGCCCATGACTAAATACATGCTCGTTTTCTCCTTGTTAAAAATTTTCATCGCATTCTCCTTCTTGTTGCCTCGTATTTGGCCGCCCGCCCAGATGTGCGACCTAATGATTAGACTCCCTGGCAAACCATTGGTTGCAAATTAAGCGGTGGTTGTAAACTATTCGGTGGCTGAAACATTTGGTCGGATGCTGATGCTCGCCGACAATCAAGAAGGCCGTTCTCGGCGCATCACCCCAGGGAGCCGACAAGACTTACAATGCGAAGGACTTCGTCGTCCCCACGCGGGCCTTTAACGTCACCCGCACATCACGAAAAACGAAAAGGGCCGCCGCTCGAACCTCGGTGGTGGGACGACCAGGCACCCGGTTACGGCATCAGCCTGACCTGGCGCTGGCTGGTCGATAGGGCGTTTTCGGAGGTGGGTGGCGGCGGTGGCATCCAACCATAAAACCATCGATGTTACTTCAACCAATGGTTATAATAAAGCAAGTGGTCGAAAAATGTCCAAAAAGGGAGTAAACTGGTGAAGTGACATCCACATCACCAAGTCGTCGGATAGAACGTAAGGAGAGGCTGCGGGGCGAAATCCTTGCGGCTGCAGGCAAAATGTTTGCCGATCGCGGTTACGAAGCCGTGACGCTTCGTGCGATCGCTAAAGAGATCGGCTATACGCACGCCGTCATCTACCAGTATTTTCCTGACAAATGGCATATTCTTGCCGAGTTGAGCAGCGAGACGATCGGGCTGCTGATTCAGAACTTCGACGCGATTGCCGCTAAACATCCTGCACCGAAAGAGCGTCTTTTTGCGACTTCACGCGGCTTGATTCAGTTCTGCACTGCCCATCCACAGCAGTTCCGCAACGTCTTCTTCGGGCCGGAGAACCGCAATGGCATCCGCGCTGGACAATATATCAACGACATTGGCACGCCTTTGTTCCAACGTTTCGTACAGCTTTTTTTCGATGTCGCCAAGGATGAAGGATTGCCAAGTAGGGATGACTTAGTGGTAGCCCACACCTGGTGGTACACGATCTTCGGCCTCGCCACGCTCATGGTCATACAAGGGGTTGTGCCCGACTTGCCTGACCAGACTCTCGTGGTCGAGCAAACGATCGCTACGCTTTGGGCGGGCGTTCAGGTTGTTCCGCGATTGCCAAAGAAGGCAGCCTCTAAGAGATCCGGCCGATCCAGTGCCGCAAAACAATAAGGGCTCTGTCTATTTAGGAGTCGTCGGAGGTACGGCCGTGGCGTATCAGGTGACAACCGTCTTTCCAGGGCCGTAACCCTTCTGGTGACACGACAGGCCGACGAAGGTCGAGACTTTGGGAGAGAAGCCACCGGAACCATATCAACTATGGCAAGGACAAGCGTTGGCGACGAACTGCCGAAGAACTGGGGCACCGCGAGACCCGTCTGAAGAAGATTCCGGGAGGCCCAACGGGCACTGGTGGCCAGAGCGCGGGAGAAAGCGGCGGCCGAACGCGGCGCACCGGATCAGGAGACACCGAAAAACAAGGATCAGTACAACTTCACCGATCCGCAATCGCGGATCATGCCGGGCGCCGATGGCATCATTCCGGGCTACAACGCACAGGCGGCAGTCGAAAGCCGCCAAGCGCGCGTTGAGGAATCACTCCAGTGAAGCTCCGAACCGGGCGCATCCACCCCGACAGAAAGGGAGGGAGGGAAATCCTTCCTTAAGAGTCGGCATCACGTCAGTTGACGAGAAACGTCCTAGCCGCTGAAGTGCCCACCCGACTCGCTATGCCCGGATCTGGGAAGTTCTTCCGATCAGTCCCTATATACGGCGTTGTCCCTAATCTTTGAGGGGCGGTTGACTTACAGCGCTCGGAAAGGCATCCCTCTCTTTTGAAGTGCCTTCCACTCATGAGTCCGTCAAGGCTCCTGCTTCGCTCCGGCCCGTTGCGCGGCGGCTTCACGCCGGCCTTGACAGACTCTTCGTTGCAGGCTGCCTCTGACTATGCCAGAAAGGGGAAAACGCGCCCTTTCTGGCGTTTCCTCACTTGTTCTCGCTCACGGATAGACCGGCAATCGAAGGACCGGCACCGGCCGTGAATTTTGCAGTGCGGCCCGGCTCAATCAGCGCCGAGACAACCTGCGCCGCTAGATCGGAGAGCAGGAAAGTCAGACCGGCACCCTGAACGGAAATGACGTGTGTGTGAAACACGACGCGCACGGAGGAATCGTTTCCCTCCGCGAACAAGAACAAACTCCAGGGAAAGACAAACTGTTGATGGCGCAAGCGGACCGTCAGCGAGGTTGGCCGACCATCGTCGGACACCTCCCAAGGAAAATCAGAAGCCCTGGCCGAAACCATGGTCTATTTCCTTTCCTGGCGTTGGTTCTTTCGATCGCTGTGAATCGGTCGCGCGTCCTCGTTCGACACGGTGCTGCTCCTGCCGTTGCTCGTCCGCCGCACGGGATGCGGACTGCCGGAGTGCCCAGTTCCCCGCCGCTTCCAGATTGCGCTCTTGTGTGCGCTCCGGCAACTGATGCAGAGGAACGTGCCCGTCGGTCTTGCGTGCCAGTTCGCTAGCGGAGAGCCGTTCTCCGGAAAGCCCAATCGACTCTTGCAACTGCTCTTTGTCACTGGTGATGATGGTCAGGCTTTCCCGGCCACGGCTGACTGCAACGTAGAACTGCTCTTTCGACATCCGATCCCCGGAGACAATGACCGCATCGACGGTTTTACCCTGACTGCGGTGCGCGGTGATGACGTAGCCATGATCGAAGGAATGGTAGTTCGCCGGCAAACGGCGGCCGTCTTCGAACTGAATCCGGCCGTCCTCTAGGCGTGCGACGGTGACAATCTCGCCGTTTGTGGCCCTGAACCCGGTTTCGCGCCGGTTGGCCTGCAGCATGAGCTTGTCGCCGACGGACACTTCAATGTTCTGGCGCTCGTGCACGGAGAAGGCTTGCGCTTGCCGGCGAGTGAGGGTAATCTCTTGTCCAGTTTCTTTGCGGGCAATCAGCTTGTCTTTCACGACGCGAACGACTTCCACCGCTTCGTGTTTGGCCACATCCTTGGTTGCCTTGTGAAAGGCGAGCACCATGCCCGGCTGGTAGTGCTTGGTATGTTGCTTCTGCGCCTCCGTCCAGTTCAAGGGCACGTAGCGTGTCTGGGGCGCGCTTTCGCCGAGATCACCAGCCCGCTTTCGGTCATGACGAATCGACTCCGTCAGGCGTCGGATCTCGTCATGCGTCGGCGCCACAACCAGGACTTCGCGAGTCTGTCCCTTGGCGTTCGGTTGGGCGATCGCATCCTGATAGGCCTGACTGACTTCCTGCGGGCGAAGCTGCCAGTTGATCTCGCGGACGGCACCCATCTGCTCCAGCTGACGAAAGCCGCGAGCCGGATTTTGACGGAGTTGTTCGACCGCGGTGCGGTATTCGGCTAGCGTTTGACGCTGCACCTGGCTAAGCGAGACGCTCCTCAAGCGAGATTCCTGTTCGAGCATGCGTAAGGCGTCTCCGGCTTCAACGCTCTGAAGTTGACGGGTGTCGCCACTAAAGAGGATCTGGATTCGGCTTCGCTCGGCCAGTGCGAGGAGTTCGGACATCTGGCGGCTGGAGACCATGCCCGCTTCATCGACAATCAGTACGTTACCAGCGAGCTGCTTTTGTTTGCTGGATTCCTGGAGCAAGCCCTCAACTGTCAGGGCACGAGCGAAGCCGATCTTTTCCAGTTCCTCGACGGCGGAGCGGGTGGGAGCAACCGCGATCACCTCTCGGCCGCTCTCGGCTAAGCCACGCTGGATCTCCTGGAGCGTGGCGGTCTTTCCGGTGCCGGCCGCTCCTCGAAGGTTGACCGCGATGTCGCGGGAATCGAGTATGACCTCGACGGCATGTTTCTGTTCGGGCCGCAGCCGGTCCGAGACCACAAACTCGTGGCCTCGACCCAATCGCGAAAACTGTCCCTGGCCGCGGTGGATCGTTTCGATCATCGCGCGCTCGCGGGCCACACTGTCGTGGGTGGCAATCTCGTTTCCGACCTTCAATAGAACGCCTCGATGTTCTTCACCGAGGACGGCCGCCTTCAGTTCTTCGAGGGCGATGCGACCCCGGCCGTGTCGCAGTGCTTCCAGTTTGAGTTCATGATCTTTGGCCACTGACACGCGTTCAAAGAGATGCTCCCGGGCGTAGACCAGAGAGGAGTCTGCGGCGATTCGTTCTTGCCGCTGCTCTCGATCTGCTTGGTGTTCCTGCGCTTGAGTGTGCAGTTCCCGGAGCCGCGCGACTTCTTCCGGTTTGAAACGCGCCCACTGCTGTTGCTTCACGTCGGCGGTCGAGATCTCGGCCAGTTTGTCGTCGCGCGATTCCCGGACCAGCACCGCAATCTCGCGATTGGTGGGTACGCGTCCGTTCTCGGTGACGAAACCCGCAATGGCCTGGTCGCGCTGCTCACTCCGTTGGCTGAACTTGTCGATCGTCGTCGGCGCGATGCCTTCGATCTCAAAGCCACGCTCCCGGCCTTTGTCGAAGCGATCCACAGTCTGATAACCCAGTTCGGTGACCGAATGCGCGAGCGCGTTGCGGTAAACCTCCGTCAGGTACGCGCGCTGTTCGTAGATGTCGGAAGCTTGAAGCGCCTTCCATCGGTTCTCAACGCTGTCGTAGGTGAGATTGGCTGCGACCAGGTGCGTATGGATCTGCGGATCCAGTTCCCTGCTGGTGTCGTGCTGGTAGGCCGCAATGACCAGGTTTCCGGTCGCTCGGTTTTCATCGGCGCCGTGCTGCCGCACACGCGTCCCCGCCAGTCGCTCCATTTCCTGGGCCATCTCGAGGACGGCTTGGCGATGCGCCTCGAGCAGCCTCGAATCGAACATCGATTGGATCGACACAGACTTCGGTGCCGAAACGGTGAAGTCATATAAGCTGCGGGAGGTTCCGGTGCGTTCGCCGTCTTCGTTGAACCGGTCGGCGCTTTGCCGGGGCCGCAGAAACTCACCGGTCGCCGGGTCGAGTCCTTGCCGGATGGCATCGAAGTGATCCATCTCGACGGCGCCCTCCAGACCGAGTCGCTCGGCTCCTTGGCCCATCCACTGGCCGACCACCCGCTCCTTCTCCGAGTAATAGTCGTTGGACGACAGATGTCGCGAGGCATAGGTCGCTCCGCCGGTCAATGCGCGGATCGTCAGCATGAGCGAGATCCTCTATGTCGCGACAAGGCCCCTGTCTGGATCGCGTGGTACATCGGACTTACTCGGTTCTCCTCTTCGGGTCTGCGTCTTCAGCGAGCAGCGACTGAATCAGCTTTGTACTGACGTGAAAAGTTGTTCCACGAAGCCGCTGCAGGGTGGAAGGCAAGTCGATCCAACCGAACTGCGAAGCTCGGCGCAGGACGCCGAGCGTGCCGATGAAGGGCAGATTGCGGAGTTCCGCCGCGTGTCGGCCCTCCGTTTCATCGAGCAGCAGTTGATCGGCCTTTAGTTCCTGGGCGAGTGCGATGGCCTCTCGCTCTCCAGGGTCCAGGTAATGGAGTTCGGGGTCCGGGTCCGATTGAAGTGGCTGCACCTGGAGCCAGGACGGGCTAGCGGAGACCCAGGTCCGGACTGCCCCCGGCGTGTCCGGATCCTGCAGTTCGGATAGGACCGCTGGCGGAATGAGAACCCGACCGAATAGGCGCGGCAGCAGATCGGCCTGGTCGATGAGGATCAGATAGTTTAAGGGCGTTGTGTCGGCAATGACAATCATGCAGCTGGTGGTTCAGGAAGAGCATCACCCGCTTGTCGATCATGGTCGAGGTCGTCGGAACCGTAGTGGAGGAAAACGCCATGGTCCTTTAGAAAGGCGTGCACCTGCATCCGGGTTCGATAGCCGAGTAGACGCCGGAGTTGGCCCGTGGAGAGCTTGTGTTCTCGGTAGGCCTCGAGAGCCAATGCCTCCAGAGCGGAACGAGACAGATTTTCACCATGAGCAGTGAGATGAGCAGCGATGTCCTGGGGAAGCGTTAGGGTAATGTGAGTTTCGATCCCGGGCATGGCAGCAGTATAGCGGAAAACTGGCTCAGGGAGGAAGGAAAAGTGGCGCGCACTCGATAAAACTTGATTAGAGTAGACACTATCCCTAAGCCTTCGGCGTAGGCCAAATAACAGGGTGTAACATGGCGATTACGAGCGGCGCGATCGGCAGGAGGTGATGTTCGGTTATAATCGGCATATATTCGAATGACCTTCGTAGTTTGTTCAAATTGCATCCGGGCTCTTTCGGCCTCTTTTCTCAAGTGGCTTCTGCCAGAAGGTGCTTTCAATGGATGAGCGAATTCGGCAACTGCTCGACCAAATCCCCGAACGGCCGCCACGCTCGAAGCTCGAACAGCACGCCGAAGTGATTCGGGAGTTGCGCCGGAAGCGCCGCACTTACCAGGAGATTGCCGTCTTCCTTCGCGACCATTTACAGATTTCGGTGGCTCCCAGTACTATCCATGATTTCGTGAAAAAGCGAACCAAGCAAGCGCGGATTCGGCCCGCGCAAGTGCCCAAATCGCCGCCCGATTCCTCGCTTGGCGCAACACCGATGCAGGTTGCACCGACTTCAGATGCTGTTCAGCCGCAGTTGAAGAAGGCCGCTCGCGATGCAATTCAAGCTGGCAGAGCACAACCGGCGGCCACTTCAAGAGAGCCTTCGCTCTTCGAATTCGAGTTCGAATCGCCGCTCATTTTGGATCCAAAAGCGAAGGAGAAGTAACAAAAGGGGCGGACTATCGGACCGAATTGCGGCATCAAGACCGCGCAGTCCTTACACTAAGTTGGAAAGGGCGGCGCCCGCAAAACGCCCTTCATGAGCCGGCCTAGGCAAGCAGTTCGGCCCTCACCAGCTTCCGTATCCTCGTTGCTCGATGTAGACAGCGAAGGCAGAGCACGCCTCGGTCCTGCATGATTTCATCGCGAAGAACGCTCCCATTTTGATCCCGAAAATGGATACCGGATCACGCCCAGTGACACACGCAAGGTCGACTCGATGCACGCAGGCCTGCCCGAGATTGGTGTTGCTGTGACCTGGATTGGCATCATCACGCTGACCCAGCGCGTCTCGAAATCGTGTCGGGTTGGGGTATCGAAAGGCAGAATCGGGTACAGTATTTCATCGTCAACAAGGTGCTGAGAGAACGCCCGGACTTCGGTTATAGCGAGCGTATTGGGAGCGGAATGCAACTGCCGATCGGTTGGGTTACCCTCTCGGGCACTGCAAAACGAGGGGAACATCGGCTACAAAACAAGGTGGGTCCCCCCAATTAGCGCAGGAGCGACGAGGCCTTGATCGCTCCCAGGGCCGGATGGCAATTTGAATCGAACAGGCGCGGTTCGGCCGGTTGGTAGAGCACCAAGATTCTGCTTCGAATCGGGAATGGAATGCCCGGTTTTTGGTTTGGCTTCGTGTTGCATGGTGGAACAGGCTGCGGACCCGCGAGGTTCGATCAAGGCCGGGCGAAGCCCGCCCGCAGGGTTGAGCCTTGATCGGTTCTCCGGACCCGCATAGCATCAGTTCCGGAAAACGAAGCCTCGCGTCGCAGCCTGTCGTCTGACGGAACATCTGGTTTATGGTCTTTTTGCCGCTTACGGCGGCGATTGGACGCTACGGTATTTAGGTTAATTGCACCGAGGCCACTCACGGAATGCACTCGGCAACGACCCAGCTGGAGCAGTTTCCGAGTAGTGCACAGCGCAGTCAGTCGGCGAGATTTGCCGGGTCTAACTGTGTTCTACTCATCGGCTAAAGGCGAAGATGGCGCAGAACCGCTATGGTCGAGGGTATGGCTGTTGTCAACATGAGTGAGGCCGACGTGGTGAAGGATCTAGCTGCCGCGATGGCGAGAGTCCGGCAAGGGACGGAGATAGTCATCGAACTGGGCGATCGTCCCGTGGCCGTCATCAAGCCATCCAAGCCCACCGCAGGCCGCATGATCTCGGAAGTGATCGCTGATCTAGAGGCGCGAGGATCAAGCGTGGTCATGGATGACGACTTCGCGCAGGATATTGAGGACGGAATCAAGGCTCACCGTCAACGATGGAATCCGCCCTCCTGGGAATAGTTCTCGACTCCAGCATTCTGAGCGCTGCAGAACGCTGAAAGCTGAGACCTGATCAGGCGATTGAGTCCATTCAAAGTAGGGTTGGCGAACTCCCAATAGATCTGTGCTCGCTTGCAATCGCTGAGATCGGCCACGGCATCTATCGAGCCAACACGTCGGAAACTCGGAACCAGCGAAGGCTGTTCCTCGACGATCGAAAACGATTCTGCCCATCCATCCCCTAACCGAAGCGACAGCGGAGACCGTTGCTCGCGTTGGCGGCGAACTCGCTGCTCAAGGGATAACCTGCCCTTGGGCGATCTCATTATTGGAGCATGCGCCCTGGAACTCGGTTGTGCGGCTGGCACGATCAACGTTTGCGATTTCGAACGAATCCCCGGGCTGACTGTCGTTGGGCTATCACGTCCGCCCTTTGTGTTCTGCCATTGCTTCGATGGCGCCGAACGGGAATTGCTGCAGCAAGGCGACTCTGGCACGACGAATCTAGAATTTGCAAGCAGTTGCATCCGAAACCGAGGGCCATGGTTACAATAACGGTTACAACGCACCAAAATCGCACCTGCCTGACCTCGTCGGCGCCGCCACGTAACTACTTTAGAATCTATTTGGTGCGGATGAGAGGACTTGAACCTCCACGAGTGTTACCTCACTAGAACCTGAATCTAGCGCGTCTGCCAATTCCGCCACATCCGCTAAGAGGTGGGCAAACTCCCATTCTGAAGGATTCGCGACCCAGTGTCAAACTTGCCGGAAGCGCGCGGGCCGCCTTCTCAAATTCCGTCCAAGGAAAGTCTTCTCGCGCACGCCACGGCGGACTATCTTGAACCGTCTGAACGCAAGCGATACTGCGAAATCTCCTTCAGGCTGCTATATCCAGGAGGCTCGAAGCTCTCATGACCCGGAACCTGCCGCACGTCCCCAACTGCGTCAACGGCTATCTGGGAGAGTTGTTTGGCAAGCAGCACTTGGTGGCTCTCTTGTAGATTGACGCCGCCCATTCCGGAATCGTAGATGATTCCGCCTCCTTCCAACAGGAACTCCTCCCCTCCGCCCGATAAACTGCCTCCCGTGCGGTTAGGATGTCCGACGCTGCTTTCTAGAAGCCTCCCTACACTGCCTTTCTGATGTCGGACGACATAGTTGACGCGGTGGAAGCCGGCTATCTTCACGTCCTCGCCGACAAACGTAACGGTTACGCCGTCGGGCCGCGGAACGGTAATGGTATGAGCTACGGCGTCGAAGCGAATCCCCGAATCTGCAGTTCCACCCCCACCGGCGGGCGTTAACACTGCCGTCGTTCCCCCGGCGGATCCCTCTTGCTGGGCGGCGCTTGGCGGCGCCGTGGTCGGCGTTGCACTCGAGTTGCTGCCCCCGTGGCTGCGAGCGCTGAAAGCTTTATAGTCTTCGAATGACTTCTTCAGCTTGTCCGCATCAGTGCCCGGCATCGGAATAACCTGGAGTTCGCCATTCATGGTCAGTATCGTGCCAACTATTTTGTTCCCTTCGAAGACCTGGGCCGCCGTGCCGGTGCGGATGAACTTGAACGTGTAGTCGTCCCACTTAACCTCCGAGGCGCCCATCTGAGGCCGGCCCTGAGATTGTGGGGTTCCGTTAGCTGCGGGGCTCGCCGTATTCGCGGCAATGCGAGTGAAGTTCAATGGCAAAGGACTGCCCTGATTCCACATACCCGTTAGTGAAGTACCATCCGCGCTCAGAAATCCGATCCACGTACCATGCACCACCGGCACTGTGAAGCTCAGCGCCTGTCCGTTGATTTGAAAATCAGCGCACGGTACGCCACTCAGGCCTTGATCTGGACTATCCACCGTTCCGGTAAGAGTTCCATCTCGGCCGGTAACTACGTGAAGCTTGATGTGGATTGGCCCTAAAGCCCCTCCATAAACTCCAGCGAAGTCGGGCTTCTGCTGGCCCATGCCCAGCACTGTTGCTACCAGGAATGCCGCCAAGAAACGCGCAAACATGCGCATCATTATAGTTAATTCTGCGCGATCCGTGTATTCGCAAAAACGCGTAATAAGCGGTATGACCGAGCCGTTTTTCCGGCCGCTGCGGCGGCGCGCAGATGCGGCGGCTTCGGCTTTACCGGAGCCATAACGTAGGCATACGGGTCTTCCGGCGGGTTCGGTTTCTTCTTGAAGAACTGCCGGATTCGCTTCGCAGCTGCTGCGGGCGCTCGCTTCCAGCGTTCCACGTTCCTTCTCCGTTCCGCGTGAAGGCGTTCCATCTCGTTCACGAAGCGCTGAGCGTCGTCCAAGAAATCCCTCCAGCTATTTCTTCAGGTCCAGCACCGCTTGCAGCTTCGATCCGAAGTCGCTGACCTTCTCCGGCCTGGCACTCTGTTTTGGCGGTTCGGGTTTTGCGGCAGTCGCCAGCGGGGCTTGCGCGTCAACCGGGTTAGGGCTGGCGATCTTGGTCTCGTGCTTCCATTCGTCAACCGGCGCCGCGCTTTGTCCCGCTGGCTGCGGTGCCGCCGCCTGCGCACTGTCGCCCGCCAGGAACTTTTCTTTCTTAAGGACCGCCCGCTCCAGCGATCCAATCCAACTCGTGAACTCTCCATCAACCAGCTTGTCGCGTTCCACCGCCGCCCGCATCGTCTCCATCTTCGAATCCAGGTTGTCGAGATGATGCAGTAACAGCGCTTCCTGGAACAGCGGTATCTTGGGTGACCCGAATTCCAGCTCACCGTGGTGGCTGAGCACCATGTGCTCCACCAGCATTCGCAGCTTGGGTGGGAAGTCCGGCAGCGCCTGCAGTTTTTCCCCAATCATGCGCAACCCAATCACAATGTGGCCGAGCAATTGACCCGGCGTGCTGTAGCTGAAGCTGCGATCGAAATTCAGCTCTTCAATCTTGCCGATGTCGTGCAGGATGGCGCCGGTCAGCAGCAGGTCCAGGTCAACATAACCGTAGTGCTTGGCCATCATCCGGCACAGCGCGCACAGTGACAGCACATGCTCAATCAAACCACCGCGGCAGGCATGATGGATCGATTTCGCCGCCGGAGCTTTCTTGTAAAGCCGGGCAATTCGTTCATCGTCCAACATCGCGTTCAGCAGCGCCCGCAAATGCTCGTTGCCGATACTCTCGACAATCTGCCGCAGTTCGGCAAACATCTCTTCCGGATCGCGCCGCGACGCCGGAAAATAGTCGGTGAAGTCCGCTTCCGAATCGTCCATCAGCCGCAGCCGGTGAATCGTGAACTGCTGCCGGTTCTGGTAGACCTGCGCAATCCCCTTCACCTTGATGAAGTCGTCTTTCTCAAACGTCTCCATCACCTCGGCGACGTTATCCCACATCTTGGCGTCAATCTCACCCGTCCTGTCGGCGAGCACTAACGACAAGTAGGGCTCTCCGGTCTTCTTTTGCCGGATCTCTTTGTTGACAACCAGGAATTGCGTGGTTACGCTCTCGTTCGGCTCCAGCCCGCTGACATAAACCTGCTTCATGGGGAAGCTATTTCGAAGTGCTCTTTCCCGTAACGGTGGTCTCCGTGCCGGGGATCGGAATGATCCACAGGATGCGCTTCTTGCGCGTCTTGGTCTCGACTTCGCGTTTTGTCACAGTCTCCGGTTTCAGCGTCGCGACGTCCTTCCAAGTCGTATCCATCCCGGGCGCCGCGCCCGAATCCACGTATCCCGGCTTGATTTCGAGGAACGCCGTCTTGCGGAGATCGGTCAGGTATTCGCGGACTTTAGGCTGCATCTTCGGCTCATAGAGTGCCTCTTCGATCTGTGCCTGAACGTCAGCCAGTTCGGCTTGGCCCGCCTTGGTGTGCTCAACCACCTTAAGGATGAGGAATCCGTTCGGCATCTTGATCACGCCCGTGACGCCGCCTTTCGGTAAAGTCCAAACGGCCGCTTCCAGGTCGGGCTTGAGCTCGCCCTTTTTATAGCCGCCCAGATCTCCGCCTTGCGCGGCTGTCGTCGAATCCGAGTTATCGCGCGCCATTTCCGCGAATCGCTCGCCTTTGGCCGCCCGCGCTGCCAGGTCTTTGGCTTTCTTCTCAGCCGCAGCCACGCCCGCCGCGTCCTTGCCCTCGGTCGAGATCAGGATCTCTTGCAGGTACACTTTCTCCTCACGCACGAATTCGGCCTTGTGTGCGTTGTAATAATCCTCAATCTCCTTGTGCGAGATGCTGATGTTCCGCGATACCTCCTGGCCGATCACGCGCCGCGATAACATACTGTTCTTGGCCTCGCTCTGGAAATCTTCCCAACTCAAGCCCGACTGCTGGTGCACGAATTCCCGAAACTTTTCCGGGTCGGCAATGCCCGACTTCCGCTGCAGCTCGGCGATGTACTTGTTGAGCTCCGGCGTTACGTCAATGCTGAGTTCCTTGCCCTTCTGAATCAGCAGCAGGTTATCGATCTTGTCCCGCAGCAGATCCTTCTCCCGCTCGTTATAAGTTTCTTCCAGCTTCGTGCCGGTCAGCCCCTGGGCCTTCATTTCCTGCACCCATTCCTTGGCGGTGTGGGTCAGCTCGGCTCGCGTGACAATGTCGCCGTTCACCTTGGCGACAATCTCATCGACAGTCTGGACCGTCGCGGCCCGTGCCATCCCTGCTGCTGCGGCTATGGCGGCCAGCAGGACGCCTAACCAAGCCGCCTGGCTTCGTCGAACAAATAGCGGGAGTCTCATAACGGTTCTCTCACATTATGGCAAGAGCCAGCGTCGGCTGGTTGCTCAAGGTGGTGGCCGCGTCCAGCGGGTAGCGCATCCCCTCCTACAGCCCGACTTGGCTGGTATCCTGCGAGAGATGTCCACCGCAACGGGAACGCTCTCGCTTTACGAGCAGACCGGCGCCTATCTGCGCGGTCATTTTCGCCTAACCAGCGGCTTGCACAGCGGCGAGTACCTTCAGTCCGCCAAGGTCCTGGCCCACCCCCAGCACGCCGAACACTTAGGCCGACTGCTCGCTGAGCGGCTCAAGCCCTTGTTCGCCGGCGAACCGGTCGATTTTGTCATCGCCCCTGCCATGGGCGGTCTCATCATCGGTCACGAAGTGGCGCGCGCCCTAGGGGTCCCGTTCCTGTTCACCGAACGCGAAGCCGAATCCGGCCGCATGACCCTCCGCCGCGGTTTTGAGATTACTGCTGGCCAGCGAACCGTTGTGATCGAGGACGTCATCACCACCGGCGGCAGCACCCGCGAGGTCATCGACCTGGTCCACGCCGCAGGCGCCCGCACCCTCGCCGCCGGCTCCATCATCGATCGCAGCAACGGTCGCGCCGATGTGGGCGTTCCCCGCGTTGCCCTCGAACCGTTGGAGGTCGTCACCTACAATCCGTCCGATTGCCCGCTCTGCCGCCAAGGCCTCCCGGTTGCCAAGCCCGGCTCGCGAAAGGTCTGACGGGCCTCGCCCATGAGACGTCTGCGCTTCCAGGTCGCCTATGATGGCGCGGGCTTTCACGGCTGGCAGGTGCAGCCCGGACTTCCCACCATCCAGGGCACGCTGGAAGAAATCATCTGCGGCATGGAGGGGCGCCCCGTTCACGTCGCCGGCTCCGGCAGAACCGACGCGGGTGTCCATGCCTACGCCCAGGTTGCTGCTGTCTCCATCGAAAACCCCATCCCGCCCGACAACTTCCGCCGCGCTGTGAATCGCCTGCTCCCGAAAGCCATCCGGGTGAGCCGCGTGGAAGAAGTTCACCCCGATTTCCACCCTCAATTCCACGCACGCCGCAAGACTTACGAGTACCGCGTTTATCGCGACGAGATCTGCTCACCCTTCGAACGCAATTACGTTTTCCATCATCCCTATCCGCTGAATGAAGCCGTCATGATCGAGGCCGCGCCGCTCTTCGAAGGCGAGCACGATTTCACCGCCTTCGCCGCCTCCGACGATCGCGAGGAGGGCTTCTCCAGGGTCCGTACCATCTATCACTCGGCGCTTTCCCGCCACGAGGCCAAGCTCGTTTATCAAGTCACTGGCTCCGGCTTCGTCAAGCACATGGTCCGGAATATGGTCGGAACGCTCCTCGAAGTCGGCAAAGGCAACATCTCGCTCGCCGATCTGCAAGCGCGCCTCACCCCCGGCTGCGGCATCCGTCCCGGCCCATCAGTGCCACCTGGCGGTCTCTTCCTTCTCTCCGTCGAGTACGACGAGCACTCCGCCCATCGCGGCTCATAACCGGGTGATCTAATACGAAAATGCGCAGACTCAAAACCATAGCCGCGATCCTGGTCGTTGCGGCGGCAATTCTCGTTGTCCGCAGGGTCACCGCTCAGGACGCTCTGGATTCCCTGATCGTCTGCCACGCGACCCAAAAGCTCATTTTCGAGAACGCCTTCGTCCGCGTGATCGACGACGTCATCCCGCCCGGTGTGTCCGAGCCCAAGCACCACCATCCCCACGGCGTCGTCGTCGCGCTCGTCGATGCTGACACCGAAACCCGCTTATACCCCGATGGCCAGCCCACCCGTCATCACTCCACCAAAGGCTCAGCCAGCTGGAACGACTCCCTCGTTCACGACGTGAAAAACGTCGGCGCAACACCCACCCACTTCATCCGCATCGACGTCAAGTAACGGCTGCCCGAACTTTCCGAGGGTGATACACTCGATGGGCGATTATGAGGTGGCACACGCTTCCGACACTGAACGCAGTTTCCCCTTGGGCCTCGCTTTCGGGACACATCAATCGTTGCAAGCAGACAAAGCCGACCGGGACAGGCGCCGAGTCTGTCGGAGATAGATTTTGGCGGACGTAAAATCAATAACTTGCAGAAATGTTCTAGCTCGCAAGTCGTTGATTCTTCGTTCGGAAATTCCTATCTCCGACAGACTCCGCCTCTGTTCCCAGGCGATCGCGACACGGACTTTCGTCACCGTCGCCCCTTCGCCGCGCGGACAGAGCGAGCCTGTCCCAAGATGCAGCACAGTCGACACCACCAGTCATTCTGGCCCGGATTTCCCCACCGACTCATCAAGGGTGCGGTTTTTCGCCTTTTTCATTGCCTTTCCTGAAACACGCAATATATGACCAATAACTCAATACCCCGTCGGCGTCCGCTAACCCGCTTATTGCTGGCCGCATTCGCCGTCCTGAGCGCATGCGCCTTGTCTTCCATGGCTCAGACGGCCTCACATCAGCCCGACTGCGGGAACGCTACCACCACGGCCGCCATGCGCGAATGCGCCGGCATCCGCTACAACCAGGCCGAACAGGAATTGAAGGCTGTTCGGACCCAGCTTTCGCAGAAGCTGGATGAAACCGGCAAAGCGAAGCTGCAGGCAGCCCAGTCGGCATGGGTCCAATTTCGAAAAGCAAATGCAGATTTTCAGGCAGACCTCGCGAGAGGCGGAACACTCGCGCCTCTCATCCAGATCACCGTCATGGCGGACATGACCGAGGCCCGAGTGGCGGAGTTGAAAAAGGCACTAAAACCGTAAAGTAAAAAACGTAAGTAAAAGGAGCTTTCATGGCGAGCTTTGACATAGCCCTTCCTATCACCTTGAAATGGGAAGGCGGGTATGTGGACAATCCGAATGATCCCGGCGGAGAAACCAACCTGGGGATCACGATGGCGACCTTCCAGCAGTGCTCCCACGAGCTGTTGGGCATTGATCCGACATCGGACAATCTCAAGGCCCTGACGCCGGCGCAGGCCGGCATCATCTACAAAGCGAACTACTGGAACAAGGTACAGGGCGATGCGTACACCCTCCAGGAGCTCGCCAACATTGTCTTCGATTTTTATGTCAACGCTGGCAGCAATGCCAGCAAGCTTCTGCAGACCATTCTGCAGGGCAAGGGCGCGAACATACTGGCCGACGGCGCCATCGGTCCCGCCACGATGCAAGCCCTCAATAGCTTCTCTCAGGTTGACGTTTACAACGCCTATAAGCAAGGCCGCATCCAGTACTACCAGGGCCTGAGCGCTAAGTATCCGATGTTTCTCAATGGTTGGATGACCCGGGCCACCTCATTCCCGGATTTACCGGCTGAGTCTGACACCGACTGAATTTGCGGGTGGGGCTGGCCGCTCTCGTCCGGCCCCATGAATTACCGTCAAGGCCTATGCACCCGTCTCACGTCACCCCTCTCTTAAGTCGCGAGAGAAGATCGACTTCGCCGTAGCAACCGTCCTTCCCAACTCCGAAACCGCCGAAAACCCCGTATAATACCTATTTTTCTCTGCTATCCCTTTTTTGTTCTGGAGGTTCGAGTAATGCTCGCGAGATCGCTGCGGAGATCCATCCTGTTCCTGGTAATTCTGCGGGCGTCATCTCCGATCGGCGCTTTTGCGCAGCAGCCGCCAGGGGGTGCACCGGCATCGCTGCACCTCACGTTGAAAGAAGCCGTCCAACTCGCACTGAAGCAGAGCCCGCAGCGCATCATCGCTCAACTACTGGTTGCAGAAAGTGATCGCAAAAGCCAGATCGCCCGGTCTGTCCTGCTTCCCCAGGCCGGTGCGGGCGCTTCCGGGTCTCTCAACCAGTACAATTTTCAGAGCGTCGAATCGCTGCCGGGACCAAAAGCCGCCGGACCCTATCAGTATGTCCAGGCCGGCCCTACCTTTTCGCAAACCATTCTCAACCTTCCCCAAATTCGCGGTTATCAAATCGGCAAGGAAGGAACACGCGAGGCCCGCGCCGACGAACAGACTATCCGCGAGAATTTGGTGACGGCGGTCGTGGACCAATATCTCCAAATTCTTCGCGCTCTGGCAACTCGCGATGCTGCCAGCGCCCGCGTCACGCTCGCCCAGCGCTTATACGAGCAGGCGAGTGAGCTGCAAAAAACCGGGATCGGCCTGAATATCGATACGGTTCGCGCCAACGTAGAATTGCAAAATGAACGGCAGAATCTGATTGACGCGGAGACCCAGACCCGAACCACAGCGTACGGATTGGCCGAACTCCTTGATCTGCCTCGCGAACAGGGCGTGGAAGCGAGTGATCAACTCAGCTTCTACGACCTTCCCGCCATGGAAAAAGAAACCTTGCTCAACCAGGCCCTGACCTCCCGGCCGGAGATTCGGTCGCTGAATTCGCAACAGCGCATCGCCAAGCTATCGCTCCAATCGGCCCGGGACCAGCGTCTGCCACAACTGAACTTCTCGGGGTTCTGGTTTTATCAGGGTAAGCACTTCAGCGAGGGCCTTCCTGCCTACACCTACGCCTTGTCCCTCGATTTCCCGCTGTTTACGGGCGGCCGGATCCGGGCTGAAGAGGCCTATGCGAGCCTTGAAGAACAGCACGTTGCGGAAAATCGGCGGCTGCTGGAAGCCCGAATCGTTCGTGAAGTGAAGACGGCCCTCGACGAGCTCAATGCCGCGCGCACCGCAGTGGATGTGGCCAATCTGGGCTTTCAACTCGCCCAGCAGGAGGTAGCGCAAGCCCAGCGCCGGTTTCAAGCCGGCGTCACCACCAACGTGGAAGTCATCACCGCGCAGGATGCTTTAGCCCGCGCCAGCGACAACCAGATTGGCGCCCTGTTTCGATTCAACCTGTCTCGAGCGGCCTTGGCCCGTGCGACCGGCGACATCGAAAACACGTACAGCAGGTGAAAGATACCGGATCATGAGTTCCCCGTCTTCGTCTTCCCCTCAATCCGGCGCCGACCAGGGCGCTGCTCCGCCACCGCCTGCAGCCGGGCCGCCTGCTGCCACGCCGCCCGTGCCCGCCCAAACGGCACCCAGGCGCCGCTGGTTCCGAAATCCCTTCGTGCTGCTGACTCCCGTTGCGGTCCTGCTCGCGCTCGGCGTGGCCTGGTACCTGTTCTCCAACCGGGTGACCACCGACGACGCGCAGGTCGATTGTCACATCACGACCATGGCACCGCAAGTTCCCGGCTATGTCGTGAAGCTTTTCATCAACGACAACACCGTAGTCAAAGAAGGGGATGTCCTGGTCCAGATTGATCCACGTCCCTACCAGGCTGAAGTCGAGCAGGCCAAGGCCAACCTCGATATTACAATCGCTCAGGCCAATTCGGCCAAACTCCAAATCGGATTGACCCGCGAAACCACCACCCACAGCACCGGCGGGGCCACCGCGCAAAAAGAATCCGATTCCGCCGATTACGCAAGTGCCCAGGCCCAACTGGAACAGGCCGCCACCGCGAATCTGAAGTTGGCCGAAGCCAATGTAGCGGCCAGGCGCGCCACCAACGAACGCGCCCAAAGCGATTTGGCACGCTATAAGCCGTTGATTTCCACCGATGACGTTTCCAAGTATCAATTCGATGCAGTCGACGCGGCCGCCCGCGTGGCGAAAAGCGAGTTGGATGCCGCCGAGCAGCAGCACGCTGCCGCCCAACAAGCCGTAGCGATCGCCAAGGCGAACACCCGCTCCGCACAGGCCCGGGTCTTGCGCTCTCAGTCCCAATTAATGGAAACCAAAGCCCGTGAGCAGCAGGTGCCCATCACCGAAGCCGATTACAAATCGGCGCTGGCCAACATCGAGCGAGCCAAGGCGACCCTCCTGCAAGCGGAGCTGAATCTCGCCTACACCAGCATCACGGCCCCCATTTCAGGGCAGGTCACACAAAGATCGGTGGATCTCGGACAGTACGTATCGGCCGGGCAGCTGTTGTTCACCATCGTTCCCCTCGATAAGGTCTTCGTCACCGCCAACTTCAAAGAAACTCAGTTGGCGAAAGTCGTCCCCGGTCAGCGGGCCCGCCTTCACGCGGACACCTACACTCAGGACTTCGAAGGCGTGGTCGACTCCATCGCCGGTGCAACTGGTTCCCGCCAGGCTTTGCTTCCGCCGCAAAACGCTACCGGTAATTTCATCAAGGTGGTGCAGCGCATACCCGTCAAGATCCTCGTTAAGCCGGGAAGCGATCCTCATCTGGTGTTGCGCCCGGGCATGAATGTAGAAGCCACCATCTACACCCGCTGATTCGAGAGAAAATATGGGCTATTTCGGCGGCGCGGCACAGGAACCGCTAGAGGAATGGGAACAGGAAGAAGGTCGCTATATCAGCGCCTCGATGGCGAACCTGAACACCCGCCACAGAATGATCCTCTTGCTGAGCGTGGCCCTGGTCACTGCCATCGAAATCTCAAACCGGATCTCCATCAACGTGCTGCTGCCGGACATGCAAGGGAACGTGGCCGCGGACGCCGACGAAATCAGCTGGGTGGTCATTCTCTACAATCTCGGATTCCTTTGTTCCCTCGCGCTGGCCTCCTGGATGACGCGTGTCGTCGGAGCCCGGCGGCATTTGCTCTCCTCGATCGCGCTGTACGCCGTTGGAGCGTTCGGCTGTTTTCTGAGTTCCCATAGCCTTAGACTCCTGCTGACGTCGCGCATCATCATGGGCTTCGGCGGCGGCGCGTTCCTGGTTCGTGCGGTCATTCTTTCAAGGCTCATGTTCCCGGGAAAGGCGCAAATCATCGCCGTGACCTGCCTCTACGGTGTCTTGGCTGTGTTCGAGATTGCCTATCCGGTGGCGATGGGATCGATTGCCGATCAGTTGCATTGGAACTATGCCTTTCTGCTCGATTTTCCGTTTCTGGCCATCGGCGCTTTCCTGATCGTGAAGATCATTCCGCCTGGCTTCTTGTTTCGGCGGAAGCAAACCAGGGTCGATTTGTGGGGCGCGGCGCTGCTCATCACCGCGCTCGCATGCCTGCAGACCGCCACCAGTCGCGGTGAACGCGATCTGTGGTTCGAGACGCCTTGGATTACGATCGCCATCCTCGTGGCTCTTGTTTGCTTCCTTGCATTTTTGTGGTGGGATAGCCGCGCCGAGAATGAGGCGCCGGTTTTTCACTTGCACACCATCTACCGGCACGCCGGCTTGCGAGCCTCCTTTGGCATAATTCTGATTGTCGGGGCCATTCTGGGCGCCGCGCTCTTTGTACTGCCCCAGTACCTGCGATACGTACAGGATTACAGCGCAACGCAGACCGGAGCCTTTATCTCCATGTACACCGCTGGTCTTGGTGTTGGGCTTTTGAGCGCCTTGAACTTCGTAACACCGCGACTCGGAGGGCCCCGAACATTGGCCCTCGGCCTGCTGTTGACCATCGCGACTTGTACGTTATTCGTCTATATTTGGACCCCAACGACTCCAGCGAAAGTTCTGGTTCCCGCAATCTTTTTGCAGGGCTTCTCCGTGGCCTACGTTCTTCGCGGCGCATCCACCGTTGCCTTGGCCGATACTCTGCCGGTTGACGTGAATGACGTGTCCACCGCTTTCTTCTTTCTGCGCCAGTTGGGAAACACCTTTGGGGTCACAGCTGTCACAGTGATGTTCGACCACCGCATGACCTTCCATTCCTCCCGCATATTGGATCTGGCGAATCGCCTGGATCCGATCCTTCGATCCACATTGGCGCAGTATGCAAATCTGATTCACCGCAACGGCGGCGCCGGCAGCAACCCTTCTTTAGGCGCTCTGCAACTGTTTCAAGCCGATGTAATCAAGCAAAGCAGACTGCTTTCCTATATCGACATCTACTTCTTCTTGGCCGTCCTGGCCGTCCTGGCCCTAATTCTGCTGGTCGCCAGTCGGTTAAGGCACAAACCCAGGCACAAGCCCAGCCCGCCCCAGTTCCACACCTGCTAAAAGCCCTTTTCTCACCCGGAGTTTTCCCTGATGGCGACGCTGTGATTCAACGCTATAAAATTGTATGAGAGCGTTTAGAAAGGATTTTCTCTAGTTTCAAAAACGGGGCCTTCCCTTACTCTGATCAATGAACGTATTACACGTCATAGGTTCGCTCGACCAGCGGCTGGGCGGCCCAATAAGGGTTGCGCTCGATCTGTCTGCTGCAAGCCGGGCGCTTGGTGTCCACAACGAACTTCTTTCCGTCGGAGAGATTCGAATCGCAGACAATCCTTTAGGACCTGGTCTCCTGCACTCCGTCTCCACGGGAATTCCGAATCGTTATGGCTACGCACCACAGCTTGCGCAGTGGTTGCGGACGAACATCCAACGATTCGATTGCGTCATCCTGCATGGGATGTGGCAGTTTCCAGGACTCGCGGCCGCCAGGGCGTGCCGCGGCTCGGGCGTCCCATACGCCATTTTTCCGCACGGAATGTTGGAGCCTTGGTCGATACAAAAGCAGGGCCGGTGGAAGTATCTCAAGAAGGCCGTCTATTGGGCCTTTTTTGAACGGCGGGTTTTCCAGCGCGCCTCTTATGCGTTGTTCACAACCAAGCGCGAGTTAGACCAGGCACGCAAGGTCTTCGGTTTACGTGTCCGGCCTCGGTGGTAGCGCCGTACGGAGTTAAAAAGCCCGGAAGACCCGAACAGGATGTGGATGGCGTTGTGCTGGAGCTTGATGGCTGTAAGTTCCTGCTCTTTCTAGGAAGAATCCATCCTCATAAGAACATTCCCCTTCTTATCCGGGCATGGGCGAAAACGATGTTGAACTCGGAGTGGAAGCTCGCCATTGTAGGTCCGTCCGACGGTCATTACCGGCGCGAGATGGAGAAGCTTGCTACGGAGTTATGTGGCTCCGGGAAGTGTGTTTTTCTGGACTTCGCCGCGGGTGCTCGCAAGCACTGGCTTTTAAGCAACGCCCGCTGGTTTGCTCTGCCCTCCCAACACGAGAATTTCGGCATTGCCCTGTTCGAGGCTCTCGCTCATGGCTGTCCAGTAGTCGCATCGGACCACGTCTATTCGGGAGAATTTCTGGAGCCTCACGGGCGGATACTTCCACTAATCGAGGAGCAATGGGCGAAATTCTTCCAGGCTCGTCTGGAAGACGAGGGCTATCGAAGACTGGTAATTGCTTCAGACTCGGCAGTGGCTGGCCGCTACTCAATGGACAAAGCGGCGGTTAAATGGGTAGAACTCCTTCGCAGCATCGCGAAAAAGTCTTCCCATGCTCGAATTCGCGTGGCCTGAAGATCCAGATTAAGCGGCTCAATCTGTCAGGCTTTTTAGGGCAGGCGCCATTGCCTGCAATCGAGGCCCTCCTCGGTTCACCCAAATTGTCCCCGGAAATACTGGCCCCCACCTGCGGCGTGAGCCACCCTCAATATGTCCCTACCTTGATCGCCAGCGGCAGCGTCAGTCTCTGCCCGCCGGTGGTCACCACCAATGCTTGCGGTCCGGCCACCGTTGCCCCGTTTGTCGTCAATGTCACCGTGATCGAGGTCCCCGAATTCACCACTAGATTGCTGACATTCAGCATCCCGCTGGGTACAGCGACCGTGTCCAGAATCTGAAAGTTCGTGTTGACGCCTCTGATGGTAACCGCGATCTGCGTGCCTGGCAACGAAGCCATGGTATTGGGGCTTACTCCCGTTAGCAGCGGGTCCGTCGGGGTCAGACTCGTCGTCTCGTTAAACAATGCCCGCATGATGAACGACGCCATCGCTCCCCGTGTCACTAAATCGTCCGGACAGTAAACTAGCGGACTGACCCCGCAGCCGTTCGTTATATTTTCCTCATAGGAGCGCTGGATGTATGGAAACGGGAAACCGTTGCCTTCCACGTTGGTTGGCACGTCCGCGAAATACGGCGTTGCGGAAAAAGGAAAAGTCGCTCCGCGCGAGGCCAAACGAGCACGAACCATGAAGACCGCCATTTCCCACCGCGGAATGGTGGCCGTCGGACAGTACAGTCCCGGCGCACAGCCGTTGGTGATCCCCAAGTCCACCAGCTTCTGAATATGCGGGAAGAACGGATTCGTTGTCGGCACATCCGAGAAATAGGGGATGGGGTTGTAGATGGCGGGAGTGTTCGTGCCTGTCACCGACCGCACAATAAACGCCGCCATTTCCTGTCGGGTCACGTTATCATCCGGGCAGTAAAGACGCGTCATCGGATCGCTGGATGCTACACACCCGGTGGTGATGCCGGCTTCAAACATCAGGTTCGCCGCGTCGAAGTAGCTGGCGCTTGGCGGCACATCTCCGAACTGCTGCGTCGTTAACACAAAGGCGTCGGCGGGGCCAATTCCGCCGAACATGACCGTGCTTGAGCGGCTCGCGTCGTAAGCCATGCCGCGCTGCTCCGCGGGCGCAGGCGACACCTGGGGAGCTGCTTGAACCCAGGTAGTTCCGTCATACTCCCAGGTGTCATTTCCCTCCTGCCCGCCGGGAGAGCTAGGGCCAAATCCTCCAAACAGGACCGTTCGCGCACGGCGAGTATCAAAGGCCATAACTTGACCCCATCGGCCTGAAGGTGATGTTCCAGTGTTGATCTGGTTCCAGTTGACGCCATCGAATTCCCAGGTGTCCGACAGGCCCTTGGCCGGACCCGAGGCTGGTAGACCACCAAACAGTACCGCCCGGCAACGCCCGCTATCAAAGACCATCGCGGCTTCGCTGCGGCCCGGGGGCGCCGTTGCCGTATCGACCTCCGTCCAGTCAGTCCCGTCGTACTCCCACGTCTCGCTCTGGCTGCCGAACATGACAATCTTCTGTTGGCAGGAGTCATAAGTCATCGACAATCCGCTCTGCGCCACCGGGCTATGGCTTGTCTGGATCCTCGTCCAATCGGTGCCATCGTACTCCCAGGTATCGTTGAGCGTTGTCGAAGTATTCTGGCCGCCGAACAAAACCATCCGCTGCCGATGAGCATCGTAGGCCATCCCGGCCCAATATCTGGCAGGCGGGGAATGAGGTGTTTCCACCAGGTCCCAACTGGTACCGGCGTACTGATACATGTCGGAAAGAGGCGTAAGTGATGACGCGTCGCGGCCGCCGAACATCAGCGTACCCCCCCGGCCTGAGTCATAGGCCATGTTCATGCTGGCTCGCGCCACGCTTGGCTGGCTGAAAGCCAGATTCCAGTCCATCTGGCCTGTCTGGGCGCTTGCCGAACCCACACTTACCCCAAATGCCGACGAGATCAAAAACAATGTGATGAAGTTGCGCACGGCGAAAAGTCCCCCTTCTTCGCGAACACACTTGCTTGGCGATTGAACCGAAATCACTCGATTCAATGCCAGATACAGAATCTTTTAGATTGCGTTCAGATTATATATCCGAAACCTGAAACGTTCGCTAGGAAATATGAGGTTTAGCGCCCGATAACGACCATTGCCCTACCCCCGCGGCTGCGGTTTATCAGTCTACCCGCCCATAGCCTCAAGCAATTCCTGGCAGTGACTTCACCTTTACCAGGCTGCTGCTCCCTCTCACTTCAACCGCGCGCGTCAGCAAGCA
>CAVUCO010000005.1:0-267164 GCA_963740005.1 uncultured Acidobacteriaceae bacterium
GAGGCGATTTGGCCTTCAAACTGCCGACCGCCCTCAAAGCCTGGGTGATCGATCCCATCGGCGAAGTGGCTGGCCGGGTTTCGGTTTCGCGCGTGGAGCCGATGGCAGTTGGTCACCAAGGCCGGTGGTTCGGAGACGTTGATCTATTGGCGCGGCTCCAACGTGCCGCCGCATGAAACCGAATCCTATGAATATTCGGCTGGGAATCACCATCGGCGACTCGAGCGGCATCGGCCCGGATATTCTCCTGAAGTCGTTTGCCGAGGGCCTGATCAGCCAGCGCTTCGTCGTTTTCGGCGACTCCGCGGTCCTGCGCTATTACAACGATTTGCTCGGCTACGGCGTAAAGGTGCGGGTGACATCGTCTTCGACCGATCTCGTGCGAGGCAGTCTAAATGTCATCGACGCCGGTTTGATGGCGGAAGGCGACATCACGCCGGGTAAGCTCAACCGGGAATCCGGCGCCGCCGCCCGTGAATACGTTGTCCGCGCAACCAAGGCTGCCATTGCCGGCGAAGTCGGCGCCGTAGTCACCCTCCCGATGAACAAGGAAGCGACGCAGTTCTCCGACCCGATTTCGTCGGCCACACGCAACTGATCGGCGCCATATGCGGATCAAGGGACGTCACCATCATGCTCGCGTCCGACGATCTCATCGTCACTCACGTCAGTACGCACGCCTCGCTTCTACAACTCATCGCGCTCGTGAAACGTGAGCGCATTCAGACCATCATCGGATTAACAGCAGGTGCGGTGGGCCGCCTGAAAGCCAATCCGCGTATCGCCGTGGCCGGCCTCAATCCTCACGCCGGCGAAAACGGTCTTTTCGGTGATGAGGATATTCGCGAAATCCGTCCTGCCGTGGAATGGGCGAAAGCTCGCGGCATTCCGGTCAGCGGCCCGTTCCCGCCGGATAGCCTGTTCTACCTGGCGGCGCGCCGGAAACAATTCGATGCCATTGTCTGCATGTACCACGATCAGGGACATGTGCCGCTCAAGCTGCTTGACTTCGAAGGAGGCGTGAAGATTTCGCTGGGTCTGCCCATCATTCGCACTTCAGTCGATCACGGCACCGCCTTCGATATCGCCGGCAGAGGCGTTGCCTCCACCACCAGCCTGTTGAAGGCCATCGAATACGCCGTTCGCCTCAGTAGCTGACGTCAGGCCGGGCCTCACTCCGCCCGCAGGGCCTCAACCGGATCCACAGACGAAACTCGGCGTGCCGGTACGTAGCTCGCCACCGCCGCCGCCGCGGCCAGGACCACTGAAACAGCCGCATAGGTCAGCGGATCCGACGGACTTACTTCGAACAAGAGCGAAGTCATCAAACGCGTCAGGCCATAAGCCGCCGCCAGGCCGAACACGACACCAATACCCGCCAGCACCAATCCGTGCCGAACAACATCTGCGTCAATTCCTGCTGCCTCGCGCCAACCGCCATCCGAATGCCGATCTCCCGCGTCCGCTGCGATACCGAGTAGGAGATGACGCCATAGATGCCGATCACGCCCAGCAGCAGCGCCATCGCGCCCGCTATGCCGAGCATCACCAGCGTCAACGAAGTCCGAGCCAGCGACTTTTGAATATCTCGGCCAGCGTCCGCACGTCCGCCAACGGAACGTTCGGGTTGACCGCCCAGACCGCCTGCCGGACCTCCTTCAGGAAGCTCTCCGATCCGGTACGCTTGCTCCGAATCACGAAAGCCAAGGTACGCCGGATGAATGCCTTATCGTCTTCGAAGTCCTTCATGAAGGTGGGCCAGTAGGCGATTGTGGGCGCCTTCTTGTTCAGGCCGTCGGCGCGCACATCGCCGACCACGCCCACTACTTCGCGCCACGGTGCCTGCTTATTCTCACGGATTCGCTTGCCGAGCGCCGTGGCCGGATCGTGCCATAGTTCGCGGGCCATGTTCTCGGAAACCAGTGCCACCGGGACTTGGTTATAGGCCTCGCTCCATGTGAAATCCCGCCCGGCAACCAGCCGGGTGCCCATCGTCTTGAAGAAGCCGGGAGATACGCATTTGAATCGCCGGAGGGCCGGTAGCTGATTTTCGGCATAGGTGTGGTCTTCTGCGAAAATCGGGTCGGTCCAGCCACTGTTGTCCATTGGAATAGAGTCGGTCATCGCGACCGAGGTGACGCCGGGGATGGCCTCAATCTTCTCCAGCATGTCCTGTTGCATGCGCAACACACGCTCCGGTTCTTTCACCTGCCCCTCGGGTATCGACACCCTCAGCGTCTGGATTGTCTCTGGATTGGCGAACCCAGGCTGAACCTGTTTCAGTGCTTGAAAGGTGCGAATCATCAGGCCGGAGCTGATCAATAAAACCAACGCCAGCGCCACTTGCACTACCACCAGCGTGCTTCGCGCTCGGTGCCGTTCCCTGCTCTGGCTCAGCGTCCGCCCTCCGCCCCGCAGCGTTGTCGCCAATTGCGGCCCCGCATACTTGAACACTGGAATCAAACCAAACAGAACTCCGGCCACCAATGAGATCGCCAGCGTGAACAGCAGCACGTTCAGATCGATTCCGATATCATCCAGCCGCGGCAGGCTCTCGGGCCCCATCTTGACCAGTATCTTCAACGCTCCGAACGCCAAGCCCAGTCCCAACACTCCACCCATGAGGCCCAGCGTGACGCTCTCCAGAAGAAGTTCGCGCGCAATCTGGCCTGATCCGGCTCCCAAAGCGGCTCGAATGGCCAGTTCCTGTTGGCGTCCCTCAGCCCTTACCAGCAACAGATTCGCAACGTTCGCGCAGGCAATCAGCAGCACCATGCCGATGGTGCCCATCAATACCCACAGCACGTTCCCGACATCCCCCACCAGGTCCTTTTTGAAAGGCCGCACATTCGGACCGATGCGAGCATCCTCGAACATCTTCACACTGAATCCGGGCGGAGGTGGAAACCGGCGGTTGTCCATCGGCAGCATGCGCGCCACATCGGCGTTCGCCTGCGCCAGGGTTACTCCAGGCCTGAGTCTCGCCACGCCCTGATAGCTGAAATTCCCCAAGGTCACCTTCGGGCGATCGAACTGGAACGGCGTCAACAGGGAAGGCTTGCGGTCTAGGAACCGGAAGCTTTGTGGCAAAACGCCAATCACCTCTTTAGCCGCACCATCCACCATGATTCTGCGCCCGATAACCGAAGCATCGCCGCCGAACCGGGATTGCCAGTAACCGTAAGCAAGCATCACCGTCTGGGGGCTGCCGGCTGTATCGTCTTTGTGTGAAAACGTGCGGCCGAGTAAGGGCTTGACACCCAGCAGCGGTAGTACCGCCTCTGTGACGTTGAGCGCATCCACCTGTTCCGGTTCAGCCAGTCCGGTTACGCTCACCGAGTCGCCCTGCCAAAGGCCTACGTCCTGAAAGGTCCGGCCCTCTTCTTTGTAGGTAAAGTACAGCGATGGCGAGATGTTCAGTTCTGGAATGTTCAGCCCCAGAGCCGTGTGCCAAAGGCCAACCAGTTCTTCAGGGTTTGGGTACGGCAGAGGCTTCAGCAGAACGCCTTCAATGACGCTAAAGATCGCCGTGTTCGCGCCGATCCCAATCGCCAGCGTTAACAGTGTCATGCCCGTAAACAGAGGCGAACGCACTAGCCTGCGCAAAACGTGTCTGAACTGATTGCTCGACGAGCCCATTAGAACCTCGCTGCACGGTCGTTCTGAGCACAAATACGTGCCTAAAAGTGATTACGACGCAAAATGTGTGAGGTTCCCGGAAATCTCGGCAAAACCGATGGGCATGCCGGGTCCATCTCTTAGTCACTGCAGGATGGGAAACTGCTCTTCCCGGTGTGGGGCTGGCAACAAATCTTTCGATCGGCTCCGACGCCGGCCAATCCGAATCGAGGCCTCGAAGATCGTTCTGACGGGCAGCAAGCCGGCGATCTTATGATCGGCAATCGCCGCCAAACCCATCGAAGCAATGCAACCGCATGACTGGCAATCTGGTTTTCCGCCGAACTGGCACGGCGTGATGCTGGTTTGAAGGTCTGCGGAAACCGTCTTTGTGGTCTGCGCGAAGATGCAATCCCCTGGGTTGTCGGGCGGCTTCGCAAACTGCCGGATCAGTTCCTCCGGCATATCCAGCTTGGCGTAGCGCTTCCGCAGTTCCAACATTTCCGCAATCGCCCGTTTGCGTTCGCCCGGCGTGAGTATCTCCGGCATGTCGTCTCCGATTTGCGGAGTGAACAGGCTAAACCAGACCTTCTTGACGGCGGGCTTCGCCGTCCAGAACTGCAGGAACTCGTCCAGGTAACCGGGACGTTTCATCATCTGCCCGGTGACGGTGCAGTGAATCGTGATCTTCCGGCCCTCAGTCGTCTTCAGAATTCGCTCGTAGGTAGCCGGCGTGCGTCGAACGTCGTGTTCGGGCTGCAAACCGTCGATCGAGACCACTACGCTCAGACCCGCCTGTGCACTCCACTCCACCGGAAACGTTCGAAAGGCGCTGGTGACGATCTGTACATGGACTCCGCGCGCCAGAAGCAAGGGAACCATCTGCTCCAGTTCCCGGTATCGAACCAGCGGATCGCCGCCCACAATCGACAGATGCAGCGGCTTCAACCGGTCCACCACCTCCAGGACTCCATCAACGAGCGCTTGTCCTTTACGATCGTTCAGCTCCCTCAACGTCACGCCACCGCCGAGATGGCCGTCATCATAGGCATAGCAACCCGGACACCGCAGCGGGCACTCACGCGTGATCTCGATGGAAAGGGAAGGAGCTTCTCCGCGCAGGATTTTTCCCCACGCGCCTAACACCTCGGAAGTACGCATTCACTATCCTCTTCTGCACCCTAAGTGCATCACTTTGCTACTACTTCGCCGGATCGGCCGTGCGACATCCTGGCCTCGAACCGATTGAGTACTTCTAACCGGAAAAGGGCCAAACTGACCCAAAGCTCGCGGAAGAAATACGTCCTACAATTTTAGTAAATCTCGGACGGGGGCTTTCGGTGGGTTCGACCATTTCTCTGGTAGGAACCAGACGCGCCGCCGTTGCGAGCGGTTACCTGTGGAAAACCCGCAGACGTAAAATCAAACGCATCGGCGCACGGTTTCGAAGAAGCCGCGTCCTACCATGCCCGTCAGACGAGCGAATATGCGGGCGTGGCACGCTCTCCGCTTCAAGAGCACGCGTTACCCTGTCTAACTTTTCCGGACGAGATCTCTAACTCGTAATTGTGCGGGTGGCCGCATCCCAGTACACCGGCTTCTTCCGGAAGTACGATTCGTTGGCCATGTGGCAGGCGATCGCGGCATGGTTGCCGAACACCGCATCCTCGGTCACCGGCTTGCGCGACTTCACAGCCTGGAAGAAATTCCACAAGTGCGGCCTGACGTCGTCCCAGTCGTCGCCCTTGTAGACCGTCGCCTCCGACAATGGTTCGTGTCCGGGCACGATATAGTGTTCGGCATTCCACTGCTTCACGTATTCGTCGCGCATCTTCTGCGGAAAACTCGACGTGTAATAGCTGGGCGACGTATCCACACCTAATTGAGGCGAGTAGTGAATGTCAAACTCAGACGTATCGAGAATGCCCTTCGGGCCCATATAGCGAGCCAGCTCGGGAGTCTCCGTGCCCAAGCCAAGCCGGACGTACACGGGTACACCGTGATAGTCAAACAAGACCGCGTGAAGGTCGGGCATATTGCGGCCGTCCTTCCAGCGGAAGATGCCTCCCAAGGCTTGAGCCGACCGCGGCGGCTCATTCCAGCCCAGCGTCACCTGCATTCCGCTGATCAGGTGCACCATCAAATCGCCGCCGACTCCTGTGCCGTATTCTTTCCAGCAGCGCCAGCGTGCGAAGTGATACTTGTTGAACGGAATCTTCGGCGCGTCGTTGAGCCAGGTGTCCCAATCGAGGTTCTGCGGGGACAAATCGAACGGCGGAGGATATTCCCAGGCCCCGGTCGGATCGTTGCGCCCCAGGCTGAGTTCCACCATTTCCACATCGCCGATCGCTCCGCCCTTGTACAGCTCGGCGGCCTTGTGGCAAAGCACGGAACTCACCCGCTGCGAGCCAATCTGCACGATGCGCTTGTTCTTTTGGGCCGCCGCCACCATCGCGAAACCCTGCTCGGCGGTATGCGACATCGGCTTCTCACAGTAGATGTCTTTGCCCGCATTACAGGCGTCCACCACCACTCGCATGTGCCAGTGATCGGGCACCGCCGCGACAATGCAGTCGATATCCTTGCGATCCAGTAACTCCTGGTAATGGCGGGTCGTCGGCAGGTTGGGATTCCCGGTAATCTCTTTGGCGAGCGTGTGCCGTCCGTCGTATAAGTCCGCTGCGCCCACACACTCGACACCGGGTAGTGTAATAGCATTCGGCAACAGTCCCGAGCCCTGCATGCCAATGCCGATCTGGCCGAACCGGATGCGATCGCTCGGCGCCACCTGCTGCTGGCCGGCCTCAGGCGTCGCCGCATCCAGCCGGATCGTTCTGGCCGCTAGCAGAGTGCCCGCGGCGGCTGCGCCTTTCCGAAAGAGTTCGCGGCGCGAAGGGTCGTTTTTCACAAATTTCTCCTCTTACTTCTTCAGTGGCTTGATCGCCACTTCCTTGAAAAACACGATGTCGTTGTCGCTGTGATTCTGCAACCCGAACCAGCCGAGGTTCGGACGCAGGCCGCGCTGCGGCTCGAAGCTGAACTTCTTTTCCGGGACCGGATCGCCTTCCTTATAGTCCGTCACCTTCACGCCATTCAACATCACGATTGTGTGCGGCCCGTCGAGCGTAATCTCCATCGTGTTCAGCTGGGGACCGGGTTTCCCTTGGTTTTCAACCAGCGGCTTCGTGAGGGAGTACAACATACCGGTGGAATGCGTGTTGTCTTCCGGCTCCTTGCCGCGTTCCGGGTGATTGTCGATCTGCACCTCATAGCCGTAGTTCACTGGCATCCACTCTTCTCTTGGCTCAAGTGGGATGCGGACAAACACGCCGGAGTTGTCGTTCTCATCCCGCATTTTGAAGACCACGCGCACGACACAATTGGCAATCGGGCCGCCAGTCCAATACAGCAGCCCCATGCCGCCGTGGGTATGGATCCACCCGTCCTCAACAGTCATGTGACCGGGCCCAACGTGTTTCCAGTTGGTCAGGTCCTTACCATCGAAAACCTGCTGCCACTGATTCGGATCGCCTTTGCACGCGTTCTGTGCGTCCGCCGCAAACGTAACCGTGGCCAAACATGCCGTCAGACAAATGCCTATCGACAACTTCATCATCTCGATGTCCCTCCCTCAGGGCAGCCCACCACTTCCCCTGCAAGGCGCCATCGGATGGCCGTTCCGAAGCCGAAGCTCCAGAGCAGTTCGAAACTCAAAAACGACGTCCGTGGTCGCGCTTACGTTCGGGCTTTTTGAGCCCGCTTAGATAATATCGCTATCGCCTTTCGATTCGAATTCGCTCGTGGACTAAGCTTGCCTTCGCCGGGGTGCGCTAACCTGCAAATGGCCCTGCTGTCAAGGTCAAGGAAACCTATTGCCGTTTACGTTCGCTGACATTCTGCTGATGATCGGTCTGGCTCTGGCTGCCGGGTTCTTCATCTTTCTCTTTGTGAACCCACCCGAAGCGCTCATCAACTGGATCACGGGCAAGAATTCTGGCAAAGGCCCCGGCAACGTGAAGGGCCCGGTCAAAGGGCCGGACAAGAGCTAGCGCCGTGATACGCTCTTCGCTTGGCTGCGGTCTATCGGCGCTGCTACAGTTCTAAGCGCCTCGGCCCACCCTCTGGAGTACACGCATGAAAGTCAGTCTTAGGTTCTCGGGAATCGCCATCGCGAGCACTGCCGTCTGCGGCCTCATCTGCATCTCTCTACTTGTTGCTCAGCCGCAGAGCGCCGCGGAAATTCCCAAGCAGGATACGCACGGCATCGTCGTGGCCAATATGGACAAATCTGTCAAGCCAGGCGACGATTTCTACCAATACGCCAACGGCGCTTGGATAAAACGCACCGAGATTCCGGCCGATCGCAGGGGCGTTGGGGTCTTCTCCACCCTTGATGACTTGAGTAACCAGCGCACCCGGGAACTGATTGAGGAAGCGGCGAAGGCCAAGGCATCGGCCAGTTCCAACAACGGCAAAATCGCCGCACTCTACAACTCTTATATGGACGAAGCCGCGATAGAGGCGAAAGGCATCGCCCCGCTTCGCCCGCACCTGAAATCAATTGCCGACATCCACAGTCAGCGCGAACTGGCGCTAGCTTTGGGTGAGAGCCTCCGAGCCGACGTGGACGCGCTCAACAATACAAACTTTCACACCCCCAATTTGTTCGGCCTATGGGTCGCACCGGGCTTTAACGACTCCGATCACTACACCCCTTACCTGCTGCAGGGCGGACTTCAACTGCCCGATCGCGAATACTACTTGGCCGACAACGACCGCATGCGCGACATCCGCACTCAATATAAGGCCCACATCTCAGCCATGCTCAAACTGGCTGGCTTCACGGACACAGACGCTCGCGCCGGCCGCATCTTGGATCTGGAGCATGCCATCGCAGAAAAACACCTGAGTTTGGCGGACAACGAAGATATCCACAAAGCCAACAACACCTGGAAGCAATCCGACTTCGCCGCGAAAGCCCCTGGCCTCGATTGGAACGAGTACTTCCGCGCGGCCGGCCTCGGCAAACAGGCCAGCTTCATCGTCTGGCAGCCGACCGCCTTCATTGGCGAGTCTGCCTTGGTCGCTTCCACCCCGGTCGAAACATGGAAGGACTGGCTGGCTTTTCACCTGATCGAGGCCTATGCCGGCGTGCTGCCGAAAACGATCAACGATGAGCGCTTCGCTTTTGCCGGCAAGGTACTCTCCGGCACTCCGGAGCAGCGCCCGCGCTGGCAGCGTGGTGTCGCACTGGTCGATGCCTTGCTAGGCGACGCGGTCGGCCAAATCTACGCACAGCACTATTTCCCGCCGGAAGCAAAAGCCGCGGCTCAAGCCATGGTTGCGAACATCGTCGCCGCTTTCCAGAGGCGCATTGACGCCCTCTCATGGATGGATCCCGCCACCAGGGCCGAAGCCAAAGCCAAACTCACCACCCTTTATGTGGGGATAGGCTATCCCGAAACCTGGCGCGACTACTCCGCCTATGAAGTCAAAGCGGACGATATCTTTGGCAACGTCTGGCGCGGTGGTCTGTTTGATTACCATCGCGCCGTCGCTCGTCTCGGCCGCCCCGTGGATCGCAAGGAATGGTCCATGACGCCGCAGACTGTGAATGCGGTGAACCTTCCGCTGCAGAATGCGCTGAATTTCCCGGCTGCCATCCTTCAGCCGCCCTTCTTTGATGCGCAAGCTCCCCCCGCCGCCAACTATGGCGCCATCGGCACCATCATCGGACACGAAATCAGCCACACCTTCGATACCGAAGGCAGTGCTTTCGACTCCAAAGGCAGCGTCCGTAACTGGTGGACCTCCGCGGACCTCGCGCACTTCGAGGCCGCGACGGCGAAACTCGCTGCGCAGTATGACGCCTATAAACCGTTTCCCGACCTCTCCGTGAACGGCAGGCAGACGCTTGCAGAAAACATCGCCGACGTCGCAGGCCTCTCTGCTGCACACGACGGTTATCGCGCTTCACTCGCCGGCAAGATCGCGCCCACTCAGGACGGGTTCTCCGGCGAGCAGCAGTTCTTCATCGCGTTCGGCCAAAACTGGGCATCCAAAACGCGGGAAGCCGCTCTCCGGCAGCAAGTGTTAACCAACGAACATGCTCCCGGACAGTTCCGCGCCGATACAGTACGGAACATCGATTCGTGGTACGCCGCGTTCGATCCCCGCCCGGGCGAAAAACTCTACCTCGCCCCGCCCGACCGCGTTCAGATCTGGTAAAGCTGAGCGGCGGCGTCTAGTTGTTCAACAGCGACTGCACTTGGTTGACCAGGTCCGCTCCGGCGTGGCCCGCGTCTGAGCTGGAGAAATCGGCGGGAAGATGCAGGACCTGGATATGGGTCCCGGCCCGCCGCAACTTGTCAACCGCCGCTTGATAACCCGGCAACTCCCGCATCCCGTGGCCCCAAATCACGACACGCGGCTGCGTGGCAATCACCAGCGTCGTCACTTCCCTGAGGTACTGCGTCGTGGTGACTTCATAACCTGAGCGTTTCAACAAGGCGTTCACATAAGCCAACAGATCCTTGGACGTATCAATGCAGAGGATCTTGGCTCGGGACGGCGACGGTGCTTCGCGGGGAGATCGCTGCGCCTTGGAGAAAGCTTCGATCGCTTCGGTTTCCGATCCGTAAGTCAGAAACAGACTCAGCAGGTTTGTGGCTTGAAGAACCCGCAGGACAAAAGGCGATACCTCGCACAGTTTGACTTCACCACCGGCGGACCGCAGAGCGCCGTACAGCCGAACCAAAACTCCCATCCCGGAACTGTCCAGGTAGTCCGTCTCTGCCAACTGCAGAACGACCTTCTTCCGAAGCTTCGTCTGCTTATCCAACTCGGCCTGCAGCGCGTTAACGGAGTCGCCCAGCGAAATGGGTCCCCGGCAACGAATCACCACCACATCTCCCGTCAATTGGCTCTCTAGATTCAGTCCCACCCGACCTCCGTTACTGAAGCTCTGAACTTAGCATGAGCGCCCGAATGCCCACCCTGGTGAAAAGTGGTTGCGAGCCGTGACCGTAACTCTCCGTCGCGGAGCCGGGAGCGCACTGAATAGTTCACTTCAAGCGACAGCCCCTTACTCTTCGTAGTAAGGGAGCGCTTGCTCCCTAACTCAGCTTTCCCCCGTAGTTTCACAGCAAGCGCGCGCCTCAGCAAGCGGATTCGGGTGTTCTCCTTTCGACTGCGCGTCAGCAGGCGCGTGTGTAAAAACGGAGCCGCGACCGTAGGCAGGCGGATTCGGGTGTTCTCCTTCAACCGCGCGTCAGCAAGCCCACCCGCGAACGGTCATTTTCGACGGAGCGGCCCAAACGGAGCCGCGACGGTAACGGAGCGAACGCAAAGCTTCGGAAGTGCGACACCGAGCGATTGAATTCAGCATAAGTTCAGAACTGATCGCTGGCTGAGGCATGTATTCTCAGAGCAACCGCGCGTCAGCAACCTAAGCTCGCCCCGGCCTGTTTTCGCTCCTTCCGGCGTTCACAGAACGACGATTCCCCACTGACCTGTGGTGCCACACGCCTCCACCTGCGAGACTCTGTTCCCCCAGCGATGAGCCGTCACTAGCACATCACCCAAGCACTCGCCATATTACTAGGTTTTAGATATGCTTCTTACCTCCTGAGGGCGAAGTATCGACGAAACAACACAAACCGCGACTAAGTGTAGATAGAGTTACAAGATACCTCTTGACTGACAAGTAATATTCCCCTATACCCGGGAGAGAGGTATTTCGCACAATGCCAACAAGAGCGACCGCAATCTCTATCTCTAAGCTTTCGTCCGCTGCTCACGCGGCGGCAAAGGCAGCCTTGGCAAAGGCCAACCTTCCCAACGTACAGGTAGAACCTGGTGTGATTTACGGTCATCCGTGGATCATCGGGATCATTCTTAGGGACGCCGATCTGGCCCAAGTTGCCCAGTACCAGGCTGTGGCTGAGCAGATCACGACAAGCCTCAGTAAGGTGGCATTGAACCCGCAGCCACTGCCGCCCAAGGAGAGCGCTTCACTTTACATTCACGACCACATCATTATTTGTGGCTACCGGCCGGTCGACGAATTGCCCCTGGCCTTCACTGAGTAGGCGGTTGTCCGATGCCGTCGGCAATTCAACAACCCACCAATGCCCCGTTGTGCCCCAGTGCGCAGCCGGGCATGGCCAACTGTCAAGTGCTCGGCGTGATAACCGAGGCCGAAGGGGGCTCCCGGCTCTCCTACCTCAATCAACGTCTTGAAGTGGACGAAGGTGTATTGGCCATGGCGGCGCCTGCCAAACCCACCGAGGTGTTCCGGTTTGCGGCAACATGCGAAGAGAACAAATGCACGCACTTCGATGGGCGTGATTGTCAGCTTGCCAAGCGGATTGTTCAAATCATGCCGGCGGTAGTAAGCGCGCTCCCGCCGTGCATTGTCCGGGCGGATTGCCGCTGGTATCGCCAGGAGGGAGGTAGCGCGTGTCTGCGTTGTCCACAGGTCTCCACTTTGAACTACAATCCGAGCGAATCGTTGAAGATAATCGCCGGCCCGCACGCAGTTCCCCCGCGGTTTGACAACGCAACGGATCGGTGAACTCGGACTGAACTAAATCGACCTACGTCGCTACGCCGCCGCGACCCTCGCGAAAGCCTTCCTACCCACCCCTCAAGGCGTCACGTTGAACGTCACGGTCGACGTACTGAATTGCAGGTACGCGTTGATGGCAACCAGTGTCAGCGGCAGCGATCCGGTCGTGCTCGTCGGGGCAATCGTCACCGTCGGGCCACCCGTATCCGCCACCGTCAGGTCCCCCCCGGTCTGAAACTGTCTGGTGATCGGTCCGCTGCTCCCCGTGTCCGTGATCGTAACCGTCGCCGTTGTCGAGCCTCCTGCGCTCGCCGACAACGTCGTCGTGACTGGCGTGAATGCGGCGATTACCGGCGGAGCATAACTGAACGGACTGGTGCCCTGCGTTTGGATCGCCGCGTCAAGCTCTGCCGCAAGCAGCAGGAGGTTCACCCCGGACGGCAGGTTGAGGCTGTCTTCAATCGTCACGAACACGTTGTTCCGCATAAACGACAGATACCCCTGAACATTGGTTGAGTCTGCGTTGGCCGGAATGAAGTTCAGGTCGCCAACTGTAACTGGGTTTGTTGCCAGCAGGTCGCCCCGTACGAACACGGAGAAATAGTCGAGGTCGCTGTTAGTAGGATAAGAAGTCAGAAATAACGTGTGGCCATTTGTAACCGAGCCACCGCCCACGCCGACCGTCAACGTCAACATGCCCGTCCCGTTGCTCAGCGTAATGCTGCGCATGACCCCATAAGTCAGATAATCCAGTGACAACGTATCGCTCGTCGCAGAGAAGCCCGCGAGCGCCGGGTATTGCCCGATCTGGAAGTTGAAACCTTGCACCGGCCCGCTTTGTCCGGGCCACGAACTGAACCCGGACTCGGCTTGTAATGCCGCAAGCCAACCCGGATCCTGGGCGTTGGCCACTGCCGAAAAGAGTGTTGCTGCAATCAGGCAGATCGTGCTTTTAGTGAATCCAAGCATGTTTGTCTCCTATTGCCGCTTACCGAAGAATAATCCGCCACGCCGCCCGCACGTTCGCCGGTTTCCCATTGGTGGCCGCAATGTTCGTGCACGGCGTTGCAGCCGCTTTAAGCGGATTGGCGTCAATCGACGACGTGGCCCCAGTCAGGTATGCCGCCAGCGTCCCGGTGCCAAGGTAGGGACCGCCCATCGCATCAATGGGCATGTCGCCGGGAAGCGTCACAAAAGCGTGATTTCCAAACGTGCTTCGCGTTCTCTTTCCGCCCACAACTACGTTGCTGCAGCCGAATGTCACCACCTTTGTCGATACGTTGCTCGGACTGTCATAAAACGGGTTGTTTACCTGGCCCCGCCCAACCAGTTCTTCCGTGGCCATGTATCCGTTCGGCTGCATAAATCGGTATGCTGACGTTCCTCCCACCAGGTTGAAAAGCGTGGAAACCGCGGCAGCCTGGTCGTAGCAGTTCACCACGTTACAACCCCGGCCGCCCGGCGGCGGTGAAGCGCACGTGTTGGGGCTCGAAATATACCCCGTGAGATTGAAAGTCGCCGTCTCGGCCACCGTGGCGTTGACGGTGTAATTAGCCCGGCCGCCTCCATGCGCGTCACCCGTGTCATAGATCAGCCCGTTGCCCGAAAAGACGAAGTTCGTAATTCGCTCAGCAGCCTGTTGCAAGGTAAATTGGTCGTCGATCTCACTGATTCCGTTCACGTAGTCCAGCGCCGTCACCCATGGCTGCTGGCTTGCGTTGTCGTACCACGGGCTGGTCGGCACCGCCAGCACTGTGTAAAGTGTATGGGGCCCGGTCGTAACGCTTTGCGCCGCTGGCGTCCCACAGCCATTTAAATTCCCCAGCTGCCATTGCCACGTGTCTGAGTACTTACTAATAAAGTCGGGCGTAGCGGTGGCAAGCGCCATCTGAACATACTGCGGATTCGCTACCCCGGCGTTGAAGTTGACGGTCGTCAAACTGACGGCCGGAATGTTCCCGACCGTCCCCTTCGCCGAAATGTCTGCCTTCAGCAGAAAGTTGCTCGAAGAGGTGAATCGGGCTTTGATCGAGACCATCTGGTTCGCCACGTAAAGCGCAGGATCGTTCACACCGCCAGTCACCCACTCGCCGTAGGTAGCACCGACGTTGCCCGGGTCTGCCGGCGGCCGCTTGAAGGCAAGCGGCGTCGTTAAGTTCTGCCGAAGGGTGATCGCAGCCGCGGGGTCTTTGCTCTGCGTCGGACTTTTCCAGTCGAATTCGATGTTGGTCACTTGGATCTTAGGCGGCGCGATCAAATAGCTCACGATCTTAGTGGCGTTATATACGTTCACCGTGCCCCGCTGATAAGTGCCCAATAGTACGCTGCCCTGATAGTTGAGCCCGTTCGCAGTACCTGTGAACACGACCCGGGGCGGCGTTGTATTGGAGACCGTAAACGTTTTCGCGGCGATGACTCCGGTATCAATTGCCCCGAAAACAACGTCGTTCGAAACCCATCGAAAGGTCTTCGCGCCGAGGTCCGGAAGAATCAGCGTGCCCGCCGAATTCGATACTGGCGGCGACGTCCCCGCCATGGTCGAACATGTTTCGGCAGCGTCAAGTCGCACAACACCGGCACTGATCGCGGCGAAAGCCACCAGGAACGCCGTGTGGTTCCAGGCCTTAGAGGACCGGCACAGAAGCGCGCGCGTAAGCAAGCGGGCCCCTGCTTTCATATGCATACGTGTTGCCCTATACAAGCCGAAAACCGCCAGTCCGGCATACCAAAGCCACAACGTGACAAGCGGGGAGGGCTCCGGCACACTCTTGATGTCTTGGATTTGGTCGCCGGATATCAAACCTAAGTCGGACGGCGCCCGATACACGGAGTTACTCCCCTTGAAACTTGTGTAGTACACCGCGGCCGGATCAAGCGCCCCGCCCGATGTCGTCGCATCGGGTGAGAACTGGCTGATAGTAAACAGCGCTTGGCTTTGTTTCGCGTTCAAGTCCAGGCCGGTCACCTGATCGGTCGAAAGGCCCAGACCCAGCGTCGAATACTGCTCGTAAATGCTGACTTTACCCATGCTGCTTTCAAGGATGTCATCGGGAAACGCAGTCAACGTGGTCAATGTGGGTGAGCCGGGGCTGAGGGTGAAATAGATGTTATTGATCTGCGGCGTCAGCGAAAACCCGGTGATGTTGTCGCCCAGGAACCCAGGCGTCAGGCCGAGAGTTGTCCCATACTTGTTGAGCGAGTTGCTTCCGCTTCCGCCCGCTGAGTAGAAAATGTCGCCATTCGCCCCTCCATCGATCATGGGGCTCGAAAGATCATTCACCGCAGTGTTCGGTGCGCCTATCGCTTCCCGATCGACGGTGAAGTAGAGATTCGGTGTGATGTTGTCGTAGCCGAAGGAAAACGCTACCAGAACATCGCCCGCCACGAGTCCGGGGACTTTACCGGCCGAGAAATTCCCCGAGTGCGTTGACGCCGGATCCGTCGAATAGAGAATGTCTGCACGGGCCGGCTGCGCCCCCAGCATCAGGGCGCAAAACATCGTACACGCAAGAGTTGGTTTCACCTAAGCCTCCTGTATTCAGACCAGCCCATGCAAGCACACTTATCGCTCGGACCCTGCCAGGAACTCGCACCACGAAAAACCGAGGACAACGGTAATCGGTCTTACAGTAAGAGAGAAGTAACTCGGCGTGGCCGCCGTCGCTGGCCCTTAATTCAAATGAGAAGAGTATAGTGCCAGAGGTAACATGGGTCAACATAAATTCCGCGCCCTTTTTAAGAAACGCAAGATAATATGTCTAATCAGAATGTCATCGCTGGCGCAATATTAATAACTTGCGACTTCGACACTCTGGTGCGCTCCCAAAGTGTTCGCTCCTTCACAATCGAGTCGCCGCTTTCGGATCGATGTCGGGACCGGCCGTAACGGTCAGGGCCGCCGATCAGCTCCCCGATCGGCTTGCAAAACCGAGCCCCGAAAGGCAGTCACAGAACTCGCTCCGTAATTTACCGAACAGAATCAGTTGCTTGCACCGGACCGGGTCTGAACGGCAGCTGGCCCGGCTTTATTCTTGAAAGCGAAAGAGGCTTCGGCTGATGTCTTGGGCGGTGAGACCGGGTTTGAACTATCAAAAATTTCTTCTTGGTGTGGGGCGGGTTGTCAACCTGCAGCGGGTTGCTTAACCCGGCCCGTCCCCGGACGCTTTCTTGGGCCTTAGGTGCGGAACCCAGTCATGGGAGTTCGTTTCGCAAAAACCGGATCGCGCTAATCTCCGGTCGCGGCAATATTCATAAGGAGGTGATTAGTCGTAGTTAACCCATTTCTATTCAATATTTTGAGTTCGTCTGCATAATGGGTGGGTAGCGTCTGACTTCGTTTCGCAAAGATAGCTGATTTGGGGTCTGCTCGAAGCGGTGGTCGCCGTCGGTTCGCTCCAGGATCGTTGTTAAACCATTCGCATTCAGTACTTTGAGTTCGTCTGACCTACTGCAAATAGGAGAGGTGGCAAATCAGACTTCGTTTCGCAAGACAGGTGGCCGGTTCCGGCTTGGCTTCGTTCTTTCCTTCAGATTTGCCGCTGGCATCCTGAGCGGGCGTGACCGGTTCTTGACGGCGGCGTGCGACTTGACAAGCCCTCCCGGCCACGACATACTCCTAGCAGAATTCCGGCATTTTCGCCCCGCCATTTTGATCGGCGGGTTGCGCGCCTGGTTCCGCGAGATGACAAAAACTACCCAAGTGAGGTGCATGTGAAAGCTCATACTTTTTCTGCGATCCGGTGCGCCGGATTGCCGCTGGCGCTCGTTTTCCTGGCGAATCTTGGAGTGGCCGAGGAAAAAAAGCCCAACAACAAATACGCCTGCTCCGAACCGAATCCGGCGGCCATGTGTACCCCGGCGAACACCTGCGGATCGCCCACTACGCCCTGCGTGGTGGATGTGAAGCGAACTGCGAATTCGGCTTCCGCAACCCCCAACATCCCGGGCGCCAAGGGCAACTCGACCTTCTGTGTGAAGGCTGGCACCACGGTCATTTGGAAAAGCTCGAGCAAGAATGTCGGGTTCCTGGTCGATGTGAGCGAAGCGTCCCCGTTTGACCCGGATGGCGCTATCATCGGCGGCTCCGACCGGGAGAAGTCCGTGGTCGCGAAGCGCCCCGGATGCTTCAAGTATTCCGCGGGAGCTTGCGTGTCGGGCGCAATCTACGGCATGTGCGCGACGGCGACGGCAGAGTTGATCGTTATCCCGTAGGCTTGACGGCCTTTCGGCCGTCGAAAGGGCGTGCCACCTGACATAGCAATATACTGGTGGCGCTATGCGATATAAACCACTGCTTCTCACCGCCGCCTTCGCGGCGCTGTTCGCTTATTCCGCCCGGACTCAGGCGACCCGCTCGAAGGTTCAGCGACCACCGATCATCGGCGTGGCGCACATCGGGCTCAAGACGAAGGACCTGCCGGCGGACCGGGTGTTCTACGGCCACTACCTCGGCTATCAAGAGCCGTTTACGCTCGATAAGTCGGCGGGCGGCTTGATGCTGACGTACTTCAAGGTGAATGACCATCAGTACATCGAGATCTTTCCCGAGTTGAAGAGCGACACGGAAGACCGGCTGTCTCATATCGCCTTTGAGACCACCAACATTCAGCGACTGCGGGATTACCTGGCAGAGAATGGCGTGACGGTTCCGGCGACGTTGAAGCCCGGCCTGGATGGCAACGTGAGCATGATGCTGAAGGATCCGGACGGCCATAACGTGGAGTTTGTGCAGTACATGCCGGGATCGCTGCATACCAAGGCATTCGGTAAGTTTCTTCCGGATACCCGGATCTCCAATCGGATCATCCACGTGGGCGTGACCGTGGCCGACCGCAGCGCAGCCGACCGCTTCTATCACGACGTGCTCGGGTTCAAGGATATCTGGCACGGTGGGATGAAGGACGACCAAGTCGATTGGGTGGACATGCGGGTTCCCGAGGGCACCGACTGGCTGGAGTACATGCTGAACGTCAATAACCCGACGCCGAAGCAGCTCGGTGTCATGCATCACATGGCGCTTGGTGTGCCTAGCGTAGCGGCGGCTTATAAGGTGCTGCTGGGCCGGGATATGAAAATCGAGGCGCCGAAAATTGGCCGGGATGGCAAGTGGCAGCTCAACCTGTATAGTCCGGATCTGACTCGGGCGGAATTGATGGAACCGAAGCCCGTGCAGACGCCGTGTTGTTCGCCGATTCTGGAGAATTGAACCGCAAAGCGGCCTCGGATGGTTTCTGACGTGTTCGGATCGGTGCGTCAACCTTCGACTAGTTCACGCAGCCGCCCAAGAGCATCGTCCCACTGTTTCGAGATCAGGTCGAGGTAGTGACGCGCGTCTTCAAGGCGCCGCTGGTCCAATTGCCAGACGCTCTCGCGTCCGCGGCGTTTGCTGCGTACGAGGCCAGCTTTCTCCATCACTCGTAGGTGTTTGGTGATTGCCTGGCGAGTGACCTGCGAGCCAACGGTGAGGCTGGCGATGGAGAGCGGCCCGTCATCACACAAGCGGGCGACGAGCCGTAAGCGGGCCTCGTCGCCCAGCGCCGCGAAAACCGGCGCCGAAGCGCGGGGCGCTGCCGCGGTTTTCGATTTATGACGTCCGGGCAAGATACTCCCCGATTAATCTCACCTGAATGCTCCAGCCTTGCTCGTTGGCGGTGAAGGCCTTCGCGCGGCGAGCAAGAGGGATTTGATCGAAGCCGGACTCGGTGACGGTCAGCATGACTCCTTCCGGCACTTCCTCAAGAGAAAAGGTGACGAGCGTGGCCGGCTCGGCAGCGTAGTCGACACCGGGCTCGACAGCGCCGGGATGCCAACAGAAAGAGAAGAGCCGCTCGGGTTCCACCTGCTCAACCGTGATTTCGAACCCGATGCCTTCGTATTTCTTCTGGGCTATGAGCAACCTCGGCATCTACGGTGGTTGGAACGATCACCGCTCGCATGACAGATCCGGGCGCGAACGGACCTTCGAACTTCATGCCGAACCAGAGTCCGAACTCGGTAGAGTCAGATATGGCGCGCCAGACACGGTTACGCGAGGAATGTAGAAGGACCTTTTTCTCGATGCGATCGGTACTCATGCAACCTCCTGGTTGCATATTACGACGATCCGGTTAGAAATGCAACCGTTTGGTTGCGAGAACCCGGCGAGGAACAGCCAACATTTCCTGGCCTTGATCACATTCAATCTGAGGGATGGTATTCGTGATTCACGCGGAAGGCCCGCTTGAGGCCGTCCTGAACGATGTTGCCCTGAAACTTGACCCGTCCATTCATTATGAAGTCGACTTCGCTTCTGGTCTTGTAGTCAAAGGTTAGAACGTCGCCCGCTTCCACCGCCAGCAGATCTTCCAGCATTACTTTTGGCCCATTGAGGCGAGCCTCAACGTTGATGATTCCCGGCTTAATCAGCTTGAGGACGCGCGCGTGTTCGGCCTCCGACGAATGTGTCTTCCGCACCGTCCATTGCTGGTCGAACTTCTGACGCAACATTTTGATGATGATGGCTGGGATGCCGATGTTCACGAGGCCGCTGTACTCGCCCACCCGTAGTTCCATACGGATTGCCAAGACGGCCTCATTAGGTGCGAGCATCTGCAGTAGTATGGACTCCGTCTCGTGGCTATCCACGGTGAAGTCGATCAAGCTCACAGCCTGCCAAGCGGCGCGCAGATCCTGCAGCATGATGCGGAACAGTCCATCCAGAACGCTTTTCTCGATTTCGGTGATCTCACGATTGATCTTATCCGACCCCTTCCCGCTGCCTCCCAGCAACATCTCGAAGATAGGAAAAGCCAGCGAATGGCTGAGTTCTAGTATGGCGCTGCCTTCAAAAGGACGCAGCGCTAGCGAGACGATGCAGGTGGGCGAGGGCAGGCGCCGAGTGAACTCCCCAAAAGGGAGCTGTTCGACCGAGACCAGGTCGACCGCGACATAAGCGCGGAGGAATGCCGATAGGCTGGATGCCAGGGAGCGCGCGAAGTTTTCATGCAAGAGATGGATGGAGCGAAGCTGATCCTTCGCAATGCGGTCCGGGCGGCGGAAGTCGTAAGGCTGCGCGGTCTTGCTGCTCTCGGCGGGCTCATCACCGGGCAAACCGTCGACCAGAGCGTCGACTGGTACTTGAGGAGTGGGCAGGCCTGCCATGTCTCTTCTATCGGCGAGCGGAACCGGGGAGATTAGACGAGGGCGCCTTGAACGTGGCCTGTTCGGAGCCTCGAGCAAACTCAGCTTTTGATCCCGTCAAACGCCTGTTCGATCTCGGCACGGGCGGCGGCCGTGGGTGGAACCAGAGGCAGACGTGGCGGCCCTCCGTAGAAACCATTTAGGTCCATGGCATGCTTCAATCCGGGCACGCCATACTTCGCCGTAACCAGTTGTGCGGCAAGCTTGATGCGCTCCTGCCAGTCGGCGCCCGCTTCGTTTTCACGGGTCCGGAATGCCTCCCAAATGGTGATGCAGGCGTACGGCGCCGCATTGGCGAAGGCCAGGATCGCCCCGCAGGCGCCCGCTACTAAGGAGGCCCACACCGCCGTGCCGGATCCCGAAAGAACCTGGAACCCGGGCTTGACCGCCTTGACAGTGGCCGCCAGCTTTTCAACGTTACCGGAACTGTCTTTCAGACCGGCGATGTTGGGGTGATGGGATAGCTCAGCGATGGTCTCCACGGGTAGATCGAAGCCGCTGACGGCGGGCATATTGTAAAGAATCACTGGCAACTTCGATTGGTCCGCGACCGCCCGGAAGAACAGAGCTTGTGTGGCCGGATTACGCATCGTGTTGGGATAGTAATGCGGAGTCAAGACCAGGGCGGCATCGAAGCCCGCTTCGGCGGCACAATTCGAAAGCAGCACGGTTTCCCGAACGCTCTCAGCGCCCGTGCCGGCGATGAGCAAGCGGCCGTCGGTGGTCGCTTCACGAATCCAGCGCCAGATCTGGATGCGCTCCTCGACGGTGAGCAAGGCGTTCTCGCCGGTTGACCCACCGGCGACATAACCGGCAAGCGCCACTTGGTTCAAGCGCGAGATGTTGTGAAATACCTTGGTGCGGTATAACTCGCCCGTATGATCGAAGGGAGTGGTAAGGGCGGTGAAGATGCCTTGCAGTTTCATGGGTTGGCTCTTTTTGAGAATCTCAAGACGGCTCGGAGCAGGTTAGTGAAAACCAGGAGACTTGGCTACACCCACGCACGGCTCCAGTGGGTTCCGCTTGCTGACGCACGCCGTTCTGTGCAGAGGCCCAGAAGCGCGAAACAGAAATGGGGCCCGAGGGCACCATCTGGATGCCGCCGAGCCCCACTAAAACGACCGTACTAGGCTGCCTTAGCGACGTAAGTGATGACAAGTGTGTAGAGCGCGAGCGACTCAATCAGCACCAGGCCTAGGATGAGTGCGAAACGGATGGCAGCAGTGGCGCCGGGATTGCGCGCCATGGCTTCGGCAGACGAGGCAACCGCCTTGCCTTGACCGAGGCCGCAGAGACCAGCGGCGAGGCCCATGGCGATGTAGGCAGCCGGCAGCCGTAAGTCGGTGCCGCCACCAGCAGTTCCTTGAGCCATCATCGGGCTCGCCATGGCTAATGCACCAAGGCCGAGCATTGTTAGTTTGTTCTTCATTGTCTTACTCCTTTATGAAAGTACCGGCAGGAGGTGGTTCCACACCGCATCCTGGGGGACCGGGGGCTCACACTGCTCGGCGTCGAAAATGCCTAATGTTCGTGGGAAACTGCACCACCCACGTAAATCATTCCTAAGAGGGTAAAAATATAGGCCTGCAGGATACCGACGAAAAAGTGCAGGGCGATGAATATAGCTGGAATCGCCAGCGGGACTAAGCCGAGAAATGTCAAAAACACCTGCTCGCCCGCGAACATATTCGCAAACAGACGAACCGTGAGCGAAAGCGGCCTGGCGAAGTGACTGATGAGTTCAATCGGCAGCATGATGGGGGCGAGGAACAACATCGGCCCGACGAACTGCTTCAGGTACCCAATGCCATTGGCGGCAAAACCGGCTACGTTGTAAAAGACAAACGTAGAAACGGCCAACCCGAGAGGCACCATAGGGAACATGGTTGGGGACTCGAAGCCGGGAATGAGCCCGATCAGGTTCATGAACAGTATGAAGAAGAAGATGGTCCCAAAGTAGACGCGGAACTTATGCGCGTCGTGACCGACGACTTCTTCGGCCTGCGCGTTCAGAAACTCGTAGACGACTTCCAGCAGGTGCTGGAGTTTGCCGGGCTTATCCACCGACAGGCCCGCACGGGCGACGGCGAATAGAACGACGATGAAAAGGACCACCAATATTTCCATCGACAGCCAGTTCGCCCAGGGATGGTGGGGGTTGTGGCGCATCCCGATGGCATCCAGAATTGAATTAGCTGGTCCGGCGAGGACGTCGTTGAGCAGCCTGGTAGCCCAGAGTTCGTGTTCCATGCAGTTTTTTGAGCTTTAGCGAATCGGTTGAAGTCTTGTCAACGGGAGTGCCGGAACGTGGTCAGCTCAAACAGCACTTCTGCGACCACTGCGGCAGCGCTCACAAAGAGCCCGCTGATAGCGGCCATCACATTGACCTCTAAAGTCTTGACTATAACATAGGCAGCGGCGAACAAAGCCAGAAAGCGGCCCACCAGAAACAGCGTCGAAGGGCCGGAATTCCTGGGTTCCCGCGACGGTGAAATCTTCACGGCCACGCGGCGCCAGAGCGATAAGCTCAGGAGCGACGCGCCGCCGCCGAGGGCAAATCCAACGGCTCCCGGCAGACCGCGCCAGAGACCCGCAATGAGAGTTCCGGCGATGGCGATCGCGAGGGCGATTCGAAAGAGGCGATTCGTGGCGCGCTGGTAGTCAATGTCGATGTTCATGGGCGGCGTGGACGACATTTGCGTAGAGAATTTACCGTATTGGCTGCCGATGAACGCCGAACACAGATTCTTTGAGCCGTCGAGCAATGCCGCCGCTCCGGTCTTTCACAGTTACGGCGCGTAAGGCATCCGCTTGCTGGCTCCGATGCGGGGGGCACGTGCGCCGATCCAATGTCGCGCAGGTTCTTCACTTCTTGCCGGCCTCCTCGCGTTTTACGTCACGCATGAGTTCCTGAAACAGTTTCACGACCGAGCCGACTACACCCAGCACGATGCCACCGCCATCGAGCCATTCGTGACCCGGTGCATCGTGGTAAAAAATGTGACCGGCGAACCTGCCGAGCAGATAGCCGGCGAGCGCGCCGGAGGGCAACAGCATGGCGAGGGACAGATATTTGCCAAGCAGGGCGATAGTTTTTTCGGGTCGTTCCGGCATGGACTGCTCCGCTTGGATTGTACGAGAGAATGACGGCTCCCGAGCGAGCCTACCCCCACGACGCAAAAGAAAACGGGGAGCCCGAAGGCCCCCCGTTTCTGTAATAAATCCTCGTTTGAGATGAGGATCCGCGCCTACAGTTAGAAGGTAAATTTACCAAAGACCTGAACCACTCGCGAGTTGCTGTTCAGGTACTCGCTAACGTTTGCGAACGCCGGGTTGCTCGGCTCCAGGAAGTTGCGGGAAACGGTGAAGCCGAACGTACCGGCGTCATTGGTCGAGCCGCCGGTCCACTGCGGGTGATTGAATATGTTATAGAACTGGGCGCCGAGGCTGAGCTGAAAGCGCTCAGTGATATTGAAGTTCTTCTTCAGTTGGACGTCGATGTTATCGATCGGCCTCAGCGGGAACGTGTTGCGGCCGCCGTTGGCGAGTGCACCGTAGCCCGCTTGGACGTAACGGGCGCTGGTGCTGTTGGCCACATAAGCGACGGTCGTCGGATCGCCGGTCGCTCCATTTCCAACGATTTGGCCGGCCGCGTTGTAGGCGGTCACACCTGTGCCCATGTTCGAAGCGCCAGCCGGATTAACGATCGTGCGGTCGCCCGCGGCGTCGTCGTTCAGGTTCGAATCGATACCGCTCTGAATCGTCGCATACTCCGGCGTTTCGTAGGTGTAGGTTCCCGAAACGACCCAATTCCCGACGATGTTCTTCAAAAGCCAATTCTTGTCTTTGAAGACCGTGACGTCATAGATGGGGGTGAAGGTGAATCTTTGGCGATGATCAAACGCAGAGTTCGACCAATCCGCCTTGAGGTCCTGGACATTCTGGGCACGACGAGGTGTCAGATACGTCGAGAAATTGGTGGCTGTCGCATCGTCCTCGGCGTGGCTCCATGTGTAAGCAGCGATGAAGGCCAAGCCGTTTGAGAAGCGCCGGTTCAACTGCAGCGCCAACCCGTTGTACAACGAGTTCGCCTGCGGAGCATAAGTGGTCATTTTCGCCTGACTGCCGAGGGCGGCGTAGGAGTTATACGGGTCGTCAGCCGTGCCGCCGGGCGTGATGTAGTTTTCTACGTCACCCAGCGTCTTGCCTAGCGAGGCCAGCGTGGCTGCGCTCGGCATGGTGAGAAATGTCGGGATGTAGTTGTTGGCGGACACCAGCGGATAGAAATTCAGCTGAGTCTGGTTCCAGAGGTGAACGCCGCGGGTGCCAACGTAGCGCGCTTCAAAGGTGTAGTTCTTTAGGAAGACATGCTGAACGCCGAGGTTCCAGGAAAGAGCGTACGGGCGCGATCCGCCGAAGGTGTAGGAGCCAATCGGGGCCAGCGCCTGCGTGGGGTTGGTTGACAACGGGACCGCAGAGCCCGGCAAACCCCCGCTTGCCAGAAAGCCAGGCGTTTGGTTGCTCAGGTTGACGTCATTGGTCTGTTGGAAGTAAGGCGGCGCGGCGTTGGCTGTCAGGTTCGAATAAGTCAAATCGTAGGCCTTGCTGAAGCCGCCGCGAATTGACCAATTGCCTTGCGTGCCGGGCGAGTAGGCAAAGCCGACGCGCGGCATGAGATTGTTGGGGCTATAGTACGGGCGGGCGAAGGTGGGGCCGCCATAGATGTTGGCCGGCGAGCTGAATTCCTGGTAGCGCGAGGCAACCGGAACCGTCACGTACTCGTAACGCAAGCCTAGATTCAGCGTCAAGTTCGGCCGGATGCGGAAGTCATCGTTCACGAATGCTGCGCTTTGCAGGAAGCCGACCGGGTAGCTGGTCGCTCCGGCGCTGCGTTCGCCGTACACATCCGGCGAGAGGTCTTGAAGGTAAAGCGCGGCCGTTGAATACTCGTAGTTGCCCGTCACGCGTTGAATAAAGTAGTTGGTGGCAATCATGTCAATGAAGTTGCCGCCGAACTTGATGGTATTTCTGCCGATGACCTTGGTCATGTTGTCCTGCACCTGGAACAGGCCTTGGGTGGAACCGGAAGCTCCGGGGTTCCCCCAGGTCGCGTTCAACTCGTCGATGGTGAGAACCGGGTAGGCAGACAACCCCGGAAATTCCGGAGCGGCATTGGGTGAGCTGTTTACGTTGCGGCTATAAGAAACGCGAAATTCGTTTTGCAGCGTGGGTGCGAAGTTGTGGAACTCCGACATGTTGTACATGTAGTTGTTGTTGGGGATAAATATATTGAACGCCGGTATCCCAGGGTCGGTAGCGGAAAGCGTGGAAGACTTGTTGTAGATCCAACGGCCGCGAATCTGGTCCTTGTCGCTCATGTTGTAATCGATCGCCACCACGGCATCGTAGTTATTGGTGTAGGAGGGCGTGGCGGCAGAGTAAGTGCCGATGGGAATCTGCTGGCCCAGCACATTAATAAAGCCCTGGTCATTGACGGGCGCAGCTGGAAGGTACTTCTGCATCTGTTGTAGATTGGTCTGGCTGAGACCGGCGATGCTGTTCAAGATGCTATAGCCGGCGGCCGTGGGCGTATAGAACGGCGCTCCGGGCTGGGAGGCTGCTCCGATCGGGTTGTATTCGAAGTTTCCGAAGTAAAACAGCTTGTTCTTGATGATGGGTCCACCAATAGTGGCGCCCAAACGATTATTGTCGTAGCGCGGATTGGAGTAGTTCCCGTTCGCGGCGGTCTGGGAATTCACGGCGTCCAGGTTGCGGTTCAGCAAGTACTCGTAAATGTCGCCATGGATCTGGTTGGTACCGCTCTTCACGACAGCGTTAAAGATGCCGCCTGATCCGCCGCCGAATTCCGGCGCGAACTGGTTCTGGAGCAGCGTGAATTCACCAACGGCCTCGTTCGAGACATAGACGATAGGCGCAGGGTCATAGTAGCTGTTGTTGCTAATACCATCCAAGTTGAACGAATTATTATCCGGGCGCTGGCCGGCGATCACGGGACCAAAGCCTTGGCCGATTCCGCCCGATGAGGAGACTCCAGAGCCAAGCAGGCTTAAATTGTAAATGCCCGAACCGGAGTTCGAGGCGGTCGCCGGAAGCTCCATGACCTCTTGGGTGTTGAAGGTGGTCTGCAACTGGGCGGTGGTCGTATCGATCTGGGCCGCGCCCGCGCTGACCTCAACCGTGGTTGCGGTACCGCCGACAGGCAATGTCAGATTGGCCGTGATGACGTTGTTCAACACGACTTCTACGTTCTCCAGTTTGTCCGTTGAGAATCCTTTGGCCGTAGCCGTAATGGAATAAGTCCCCACCAGCAGGTTGTTGAAGCGGTAGACGCCGCTGGCGTTGGTTTCGGCGGGGGTCTTAACACCCGTTGAGACGTTGGTCGCGATGACACTGGCATTTGGAATGCCCGCGCCGCTAGCGTCCAGAACGGTGCCGGTGACATCGCCGCTGGTCGCCTGGGCGTGAGCAAAGCCTGGATATAGAAGGAAGCACAGGGCGAAAAGCCCCAGCCACTTGCTTCGGAAAAACTGATTCATAATTAACCCCTTCTCCATGATTCTTGGAATTGACCCCTTAGAAACAGCCGTGCCGGACAAAAGCCCTTAGAGGGCCCGTAAATCAAAGCCCTCAGGCCATGTCCTGCGCGCGGCATCGCGCTCGTCGTGGAGCTTCCGCAAATACCCGTTGCGACGAAAACAATGTTGGGCGCCTGGGTCACGATGTCGACACGACCACAAGCGACTACAACCAAACTGCCTAATTTGAATTACCCGAATAAAGGAAAGCCAAAAAAAGAATTGCACCAGCGTAACAGATTCGTGATGTGCCTTGCAATAGACTTCATTTGCGATCGACGGGTGGAAGTACTGGTGCGAAATCGCGGCGCTGGTGGCTATGGATTCACATAGTTCGATTTGCCGTAAGAGGCTTCTTTTATTGGCCTTGAGATTCAGGAGGAGGGCTATCCAGCATCTGGGATCAGGATCTTTCAAAACGCGGATTTTCACTTCGAGCCTGTGGTTTGACGGTTCAAGCAGTTCACCGTTGGTTAAGCTCTATTGGCGTGCTCGTTTTCGCCGGTTGGTGTAAGGCGGCAAAAAAGCTGGTCCCGCGGCTCAGAATGAGTGGTCTTTCACAGCGCACCAAGAAAAAGGGGAGCCCTAAGGCTCCCCTTTTCTGTGATGAGTTCCCGCCCGATGCGAGGGCTCTCGTCCTCCGTTAGAAGGTAAACTTGCCGAAGACTTGAATCACACGCGAGTTGCTGTTCAGGTACTCGGTGACGTTTGCGAACGCCGGGTTGCCCGGGATCAGGAAGTTGCGGGAAACGGTAAAGCCGAATGAACCGGCATCATTGTTCGAACCGCCCGTCCACTGTGGGTGATTGAAAATGTTATAGAATTGAGCGCCGAAATCGATCGCCATTCGCTCCGTGATGTTGAAGCGTTTTTTCAATTGCACATCGACGTTGTCGATCGGCCTGAGCGGGAACGTATTGCGCCCGCCGTTGGCGAGTGCGCCGTAGCCCGCTAGGATGTAACGGGCGTTGGTGCTGTTGGCCACGTAAGCCACCGTTGTCGGATCGCCAGTCCCACCATTTCCGACGACTTGGCCGGCCGCGTTGTAGGCGGTCACACCTGTGCCCATGTTCGAAGCGCCAGCCGGATTAACGATCGTGCGGTCGCCCGCGGCGTCGTCGTTCAGGTTCGAATCGATACCGCTTTGAATCGTCGCATACTCCGGCGTTTCGTAGGTGTAGGTTCCCGAAATGACCCAATTCCCGACCACGTTCTTCAAAAGCCAATTCTTGTCTTTGAAGACCGTGACGTCATAGATGGGGGTGAAGGTGAATCTTTGGCGATGATCAAACGCAGAGTTCGACCAGTCCGCCTTGAGGTCCTGGACATTCTGCGCACGGCGAGGTGTCAGATACGTCGAGAAATTGGTGGCTGTCGCATCGTCCTCGGCGTGACTCCAGGTATAAGCAGCGATGAAGGTCAAACCGTTTGAGAAGCGTCGGTTCAACTGCAGCGCCAACCCGTTATACAACGAGTTGGCCTGCGGAGCATAGGTGGTCATTTTCGCCTGACTGCCGAGGGCGGCGTAGGAGTTATACGGGTCGTCAGCCGTGCCGCCGGGCGTGATGTAGTTTTCTACGTCGCCCAACGTCTTGCCTAGCGACGCCAGCGTGGCTGCGCTCGGCATCGTGAGAAATGTCGGGATGTAGTTGTTGGCAGACACCTGCGGATAGAAATTCAGCTGAGTCTGGTTCCAGAGGTGAACGCCGCGGGTGCCGACGTAGCGCGCTTCAAAGGTGTAGTTCTTTAGGAAGACATGCTGAACGCCGAGGTTCCAGGAAAGAGCATACGGGCGCGAGCCGCCGAAGGTATACGAACCAATCGGACCTAGTGCCAGTGTCGGATTGGTTGACAATGGAACCGCGGAGCCCGGTAAGCCTCCACTCGCCAGGAAGCCAGGTGTTTGCTGGCTTAGGTTGACGTCGTTGGTCTGCTGGAAGTAAGGCGGCGCGGCATTGGCTGTCAGGTTCGAATAAGTCAAATCGTACGCCTTGCTGAAGCCGCCGCGAATCGACCAATTGCCTTGCGTGCCGGGCGAGTAAGCAAAGCCGACGCGCGGCATGAGATTGTTGGGGCTATAGTACGGCCGGGCGAAGGTGGGGCCGCCGTAAATGTTGGCCGGCGAGCTGAATTCCTGGTAGCGCGAGGCAACCGGAACCGTCACGTATTCGTAGCGCAAGCCTAGATTCAGTGTCAAGTTTGGCCGGATGCGGAAGTCATCGTTCACGAATGCTGCGCTTTGCAGGAAGCCGACCGGGTAGCTGGTCGCTCCGGCGCTGCGTTCGCCGTACACATCCGGCGATAGGTCTTCAAGGTAAAGCGCCGCCGTTGAATACTCGTAGTTGCCCGTTACACGCTGAATAAAGTAGTTGGTGGCGATCATGTCGATGAAATCGCCGCCGAACTTGATGGTGTTTCTGCCGATGACCTTGGTCATGTTGTCCTGGACTTGGAACAAGCCTTGGGTGGAACCGGAAGCTCCGGGGTTCCCCCAGGTCGCATTCAGCTGATCGATGGTGAGAACCGGGTAGGCGTCCAGGCCCGGAAACTGCGGGGCCGCATTGGGCTGAGTATTCACGTTACGGCTGTAAGAAACGCGAAATTCGTTCTGCAGTGTGGGCGCGAAGTTGTGGAACTCCGACATGTTGTACATGTAGTTGTTGTTGGGGATGAGCACATTGAACTCCGGAATACCCGGATCGAGGGCAGAAAGAGAGGAAGACTTGTTGTAGATCCAGCGGCCCCGAATCTGGTCCCTGTCGCTCATGTTGTAATCGATCGCGACCACCGCATCGTAGTTATTGGTGTAGGACGGCGTGGCGGCAGAGTAAGTGCCGATGGGAATCTGCTGGCCCAGCACGGGGATGGTGCCCTGGTCGTTGACGGCCGCAGGGGGGAGATATTTCTCCATCTGTTGCAGGTTGGTCTGGCTGAGACCCGCAATGCTGTTCAAGGTGGCATAGCCGGCGGCCGTGGGCGTATAGAACGGCGCTCCCGGCTGGGCGGCTGAACCGATCGGGTTGTATTCGAAGTTTCCGAAGTAGAACAGCTTGTTTTTGATGATCGGACCACCGATGGTGGCGCCCAAGCGGTTATTGTCGTAGCGCGGATTGGAGTAGATCCCATTCGCGGCAGTTTGCGAGTTCACGGCGTCCAGGTTGCGGTTCAGCAAGTACTCGTAGATATCGCCGTGGATCTGGTTGGTGCCGCTCTTCACGACTGCGTTGAAGATGCCGCCTGATCCGCCGCCGAATTCCGGCGCGAACTGGTTCTGCAGCAGCGTGAATTCACCAACCGCCTCATTGGAGACATAGACGATGGGCGCAGGGTTGTAGTAGCTGTTGTTGCTAATGCCATCCAAGTTGAACGAATTGTTATCGGGGCGCTGGCCGGCGATCACGGGACCAAAGCCCTGACCAATACCTCCAGACGACGCCACGCCGGAACCCAGCAGGCTTAAATTGTAAATGCCCGAGCCGGAGTTCGACGCGGTTGCCGGAAGTTCCATAACCTCTTGGGTGTTGAAGGTGGTTTGCAATTGAGCGGTGGTCGTGTCAATCTGGGCCGCGCCGGCGCTGACCTCGACCGTGGTCGCAGTACCGCCGACAGGCAGGGTCAGATTGGCCGTAATGACATTGTTCAGCACGACTTCCACGTTCTCCAGTTTGTCCGTCGAGAACCCCTTGGCAGTTGCCGTGATCGAATAGGTTCCCACCAGCAGGTTGTTGAAGCGATACACGCCGCTGGCGTTAGTCTGTGCGGGCGTCTTGACACCTGTAGATACGTTGGTCGCTATGACGCTCGCGTCGGGAATGCCCGCGCCGCTGGCGTCTAGAACGGTTCCGGTGATGTCACCGCTAGTGGCTTGTGCGTGAGCAAAGCCTGGATATAGAAGGAAGCACAGGACGAAAAGTCCCAGCCACTTGCATCGGAAAATCTGATTCATACTAACTTCCCCTTTCGGAATTCCCTGAAGTCTGACCATGGCGAGGAATCGAATTGAGAGAGATTCACCGAGTCCCGCTAGGCCCGGTCGTCTCATCGCAAAGCGATACCTCAACCTCGAAAACTGCTCTTCATGGAGCGCTGCTGTACGGACGATTTGAATCCACAACGGCTCAGTTCTACTCCCGAGTCCGTTCGGCCACTTAGAACGACCGAAATCTGTGTTGAAACCTGAACTGGATTGATATACCCCAAATAAATGTAGTCAGCGTAACAGACTTATAACGGCCTCGCAATAGACTTAAAGACAGTCCAGGCTAGCATTATTACTGGCGATTAAAGGGCGAATCTTTTATACTGATTTAGGTAGCCTAGTCACGGCTGTAAGCGACTGTATATAAATGAGTTGTGGGGAAAGCCGAGCTCGATACAAAGGCTGGAAGCCCCGCTACGATAACGTGTATTTTAGGCGAGACGTACCGAGTGTAAAGTGAGTCCTATTTACTTGCGATTAGACTAGTAATTCCGACAGGTTCCATGGATATGATTTACGTTAGTTAACAAATCCAAGGAGCGCAAAAAAGGGGAGCCGAGTGGCTCCCCGGTGTTGCTTAGCAGATCGGTGAGGACGCTGGCCTGCTTGCCTAGAACGTAATCTTGGCTCCCAGTTGCACCTGCCGAGCCGTCGTGTTGGGGCCGCCGGTCGGGTTGCAGCCGTAGCAGCCGGTGATGGTGCTGCCTGCTCCGTCAAAGATATAAGCAGAGCCCGTGTTCACGAAGTAGTTGGCGTGGTTGATGGCGTTATACGCTTCCAGCCGAAGTTGCACAGACGCCCGTTCCTTGATGCTGAAGTTCTTGTACATGCCGAGATCGATATTCCAAAAGCCTGGCGTCGCGAATGCGTCGCGGCCGGTCATATTAGCTGGGAAGGGTCCAAAATCGGAACAGCCGCATTTTGGATTGATATAGGTGCCGGTGTTGATATTGCCGAAATTGTAGATCGTGTAGGAGTCCGCTCCCGACAGAGTTCGGCCTGCGGCCGGCATGGCTTGATCCAAGACCAAGCGAGTGTAAATGTAGTTGGTGTTCGTAAGGTCGTAGATGGTGTAGGGCGAGCCGCTCTGGGCTGTGAAAACCGGCGCCAATTCCCATCCGCCCAGTGCGTATTTCGCAATCCCGTGGCTGTTCTTGAAGAAGGGCATCTGCCAGATAGCCGAGATGACCACACGTTGCCGCTGGTCAAACTGGGAACTGCCTTTGTCCACGGAAGGATGCTGGAAATCCGTGTACCCCAGGTTGAATTGGTTAAACGAAGAACTGAACGTATCGCTTAAATCGTCGATGGAATGACTGTAGGTGTAGTTGGCAACCAGTTGCACGCCGGTGCGGCCGATGTCCTGGATGTTGTAGCGCACGTTCATCGCATTGTAGGTGGAATGGCCGGCCGCGCCACGCATATTGATTGAACCGTATTGCTGGTTCAGTGTGGCGTTGCAGTTACCGATCGCCGGCGTATTGTTCGTGCAAGGAATGTTGAGGTAGTAGTTTCCGGTACCGATGAAGTTGGCGGCGTTGATGTCGTACTGGTTTTCTCCGATCGAGCCGGAGTAATCCACTTCCAGGCGCATGTGGCTGGTGAGTTGATGTTCCAGCGAGGCGCTGATCAACTGAGCGTAGGCTTGTGGGATATTCGGCTGAACCCAGCGTAGTTCCGAGGGCGGAAGCGCGGTTGAGCCGCTTGAGCCCGACAGAATACCAAAATTCGTCGTGCTGAGCGGAATGGTCTGGAAGCCGGGAGTTCCCTGAAACAGGTTGACGACCGCGTAATTCGGAGGATTCTGGATTACGTTGAAGGTCACGTTGCCGAAGTTTCGTTCATAGCCGATACCATATCCGCCGCGGAGGCTTGTCTTTCCGTCGCCGAAGACGTCCCAGGCGATACCGAGCCGCGGGGCGAAGTTGGTCGGACTGGGCAGCCAGAGTTTCCCGATCGGGCTTTGGGGCGCCAGTTCAACCTGCCCGTTTGCCACAGACTCCGGAAAGTAAGGACTCTGAGCGCTCACGTTGTTGGGCAAGTAGAAGTTCGAATCCAGATTAGGATTCACGTTGTGCTGGGCACCGAAATATTCCCAACGCAGACCCAGGTCGAGAGTCAGGCGCTGGTTTACCTTCCACGCGTCTTGCACATAAAGAGCGCCCTCTTCATAGCGGTTGCTACGTTCGAAAGTGGGCGGCCCGACGGGCAGGTTGATGGTGCAATCAGGGGTTTGGACATTGGCGACACAGGGATACTTTTGCTGCGGATAGATGGCGGCCGCAAACTGATATTCCTGCCCCAGGTACAAGTTATCCAGGCCGGTTCCAACACCATTGCCCAGGACGTTCACGGACTCCTCGTAGGCGCCGAAGGTGCGGTTATCGCGCAGGTAGGTAAAGCTGCCACCCCAGCGGATGGTATGTTTCCCTTTCACATAGCTTAGATCTTCATAGAGCTGGCCAAAGTTCTGGGGACCGCCAAACGGGATTGCACCGCCTGGGGCGGTTGGTCCATAGCCGGGCATCACGACGTTAAAACTGCCCAGCGCCGTCGCCACATTCGCATTACCCAGGTAGTAGCCTGGTACAACCCCGGTGGAAGAGAGCGGCTGGTCGTCATTGAAGCGGTTAAAATCCAGCTTTGTCTGAGAGACAAACTGCGAGGAAAAAGTGTGCGTAATCCCGACCAGGACGCTATTGTTGAAAATATTTTGACCGGTGTTGTAGCCGGCGTAAGGGCTATTGACATTCGAGCCAGGCAGGTCGGCCTCGCTGTAGAGAGCGTAGCGAACGTAGGCTTGGGTTTTATCGCTGAGATTGTAATCAACGCGGTTTACCGTGTCGTAAGTGTTTTGAGGGTTCCCGGGTCCCGCGTTGGCGGCCGCGGTATATGAGATCTGATCGAACATCGGTGCATTGGGGTTATAGCTGACGCACCCGCCACTGGCGGACGCGCCGGCGCAGGGATCGGTCCCTTGGGCGATCAACTGATTGCGACTGAATGTGCCCAGTGTTGCCACGCCCGGCACGAACTTGCCATAGGTCGAATAGACCTGTTGGGCCAGCGGCGAAGAAGCGGCGATATAGGCGGGGTCGATCACCCAGACTAGTGTGTTGGCGACGCTTCGAAGTCTCACCCACTCGGTGTTATCGAAGAAGAATAGCTTGTCCTTAATGATCGGACCGCCGATTGAGAAGCCGAAGTTGTTTTTTGTGTACTTCGATTGGGGCAGGCCTTCTGCATTGTTCTGGAATGTGTTCGCCCCGAGGTCGGCCACTCGATTAAACTCGTAGGCCGAGCCATGAAACTGGTTCGTGCCGGACTTGGTGGTCACGTTCACCACGCCACCGGATGCGCGGCCTACCTCGGCTGTGAAGTTGTTGGTCTCAATGCTCATTTCCTGTACGGAGTCGATGGGCACCATCTGGCCGACGGTAGCGCTGAACTCATCATTGTTCGCAACGCCGTCCATCAGGACGTTCGTACTGGCTGAGCGCAGCCCGTTGATGGCGTAACCAACGCCCCTCCCGGAGGGGTCGGTGTTGCTCACGTTACCGGATGTCTCTACCAAGTCATAGGGGCTGCGGTTTAGCGAAGGAAGCTCGGTCATCTGGGCGGTTGACAGATTTTGGGTGATGGTCTGGGTCTCGGTATTCACCTTGACGGCCGCAGCCGTCTCCGTGACTTCGACGACGGTGCTGGCCTGGCCTATCTCTAACCTAGGATCCACGCCAACTTTTGCGCCAACCGTGACGTTGACTCTGTGCTTATAGGTGCTGAAACCGGCTGCAGTCACGCTGATTTCGTATTCACCTGGCAGAAGGTTCGTCACCGCATAAATACCATCAGAGTTCGATGTCGTCACACGGTTCGCGCCCGTATCCACGTTGCGCACGGTAACGCTGGCGCCCGCAACCGCCGCGCCTGATTGGTCACTTACCGTGCCGGAAATCTGACCGGTTTCGGCCTGCGCCCAAATGGTGACGGCGGTCACAAGCAGGGTCAAGAATAGCCACGCCGCGCGTTTGCCCACCTGAACGAAGCTCAAGTTACTTTGAAAAAGCCGATCCATACTAACCTCCCATTTAGACCCTGAAAACATTCTTCTAGGCGGAGGCTGCCAGCCTCCCCGTTAGCAATCTGCCCGACCTGGAGCCGGGAACCCGATCGCATGCCAGCCTGTGCCGGCTAACCGTCTAGAAATGCTAATTAAAACTCGGATTTAGTGCAAAACTATCCTCGATAATGCACTCAGCGTAACAGCTTTATAATTTGCCCGCAAATGGACTTATTACGGGCGATCAAAGAGCGAATTAGCGCATCTTGTTTGAAGAATTTGTAAGCTATTGTTAAGATCTTATTATCAATCAGTTAGGAGCAGACGTTGGCCCGATTCCAAAGCTGGAAGCGCACTCGTTCAAAGATCGGGAATTCTGGTCTTTGTGTGAGACAATTAGAGCCTACTTAAGCTCAGATAAGGCCATTGCGTACCTAGTGAATCACACAGGTGTTAACCAGTAGTATTACTTAATTCATCTTATTTTTGTTCTAACTCAGTTTACATTTGTTTACACGCCTTGGCGGGCGCGCAGCCCGGCTAGGTGGCCATTTTGTGTCCTCGGCATGGGCGAGGGCAAGGAATCTGCGCTCAGGCCGCCCTTACCAAAGACATGGCCCCATCTGAATCAGGCACCTACTACCACTCACACTCCGGATCGGCACTCCCTCACTTCCGAAAGGCGTTGTCGCTGCTGGCCAGTAACGTGGCGTCGCGGGTGCGAGAAGCGTCGTGAGAAAAAAAAATGGGGAGCCCGAAGGCTCCCCTTGAAGTGGCCAGACCCGATCGATCCGAGGACCGCCGGAGCGTGCGCTCAGAAGTTGAAGTGAGCGAAGATCTGAATTGTCCTCGAATTGCTGCTGTAGAACTCCGTGAAGTTCCCGAACAGCGGGTCGCTGGGAACCAGCATGTTCCGCGCGTTGATCTGTTCACTGATGGCTACGTCGTTGACGATGCCGCCGGTAAACTGGGCGTGATTGAAGATGTTGTAGAACTCCGCGCCGATATCGAAGGACATCTTCTCCCGGATCGCGAAGCGTTTCTTCAGCTGCAGATCGATGTTATCGATCGGCTTCAGCGGGAACGTGTTGCGTCCCGCGTTGGCAAGGGCGCCCGAACCCGCAGTTACGTAACGGGCATTAGCGCTGTTGGCGACGTAGGCAACGATGTTTGGATTACCAGCCGCTAACGCTGCACCCGAGGCGCTGTATCCGGTCACGCCGGTGCCTAGGGCCGAGTTCCCGTTCACATTGACAATCGAACGGTCACCTGCGCTGTCACCGTTCAGGTTCGAATCCAGACCGCTCTGAACCGTCGCGTATTCCGGAGTTTCGTAGGTCCAGGTTCCGGAGATGTTCCAGTTCCCGACCACGTTCTTCATAAGCCAATTCTTGTCCTTGAAGGGCATGAAGTCGTAGACCGTTGTAAAGGTGGCCCGCTGGCGATGATCGATGGCCGAGTTGGACCAATCGGCGATCAGATCCTGGACATTCTGCGCCCGGCGAGGGGTCAGGTATGTGGAGAAGTTCGTGGCCGTCGCGTCGTCCTCGGTGTGGCTCCAAGTGTAGGCACCGATGAAAGCCAGGCCGTTCGAGAAGCGGCGGTTCAGCTGCAGCGCGAGCCCGTTATAGATGGAATTGGCCTGCGGTGCGTATCCCACGATGTTCGCTTCGGAGCCGAGCGTGGCAAGCGAATTCGTGGCAAGGCTGCCAGGAAGTCCGCCGGGCGTGACGTACGACTTCACCATTCCCAGCGTTCTGGTCAGCGACGCCAGTGTGGCTGCGCTCGGCATGGTGAAGAACGTCGGGATGTAGTTTGTGGGCGACACCTTCGGGAAGTCATTGATGCGGGTTTGATTCCACAGATGAACGCCCCGGGTGCCGACGTAGCGTGCTTCAAACGTGTAGTTCTTCTTGAACACGTGCTGAATGCCCAGATTCCAGGTGAGGCCGTAAGGGCGCTTGCCACCGAAACTGTAGGAACTAACAGCTGCCAGCGCGCCGACAGGGTCGGTTGGCAGTGCGACGGCAGTTCCCGGCAAGCCGCCGCTCGCGAGGAATCCAATCGGGTTGCAATAGACGCCGGGACAGTCATTGGTCTGTTGGAAGTAAGGCGGCGCGGAATTCGATGTCAGATTCGAGTAGGTCAAGTCGTAAGCCTTGCCGAAACCGCCGCGAACGGACCAAGCACCCTCTTTCCCCGGGGAGTAGGCGAAGCCAACGCGCGGAGCGAACTCGTTGGGAGAGTAATACGGCCGGGCGAAGGTAGGACCGCCGTACACATTCGCCGGCGAGCTGTATTCCTGGTAGCGAGCGGCGACTGGAACCGTTACGTATTCGTAGCGCACGCCGAAGTTGAGAGTCAGGTTCGGCAGAACGCGGAAGTCGTCGTTCACAAACGCGGAGCTTTGCAGGAAGCCCACCGGATAGCTGGTCGCGCCGGCGCTGCGTTCACCAAGAACATCCGGCTCCACATCGGTTAAATACAGACCTAGCGTCGAATATTCATAGTTTCCGGTCACGCGTTGGATGAAGTAGTTGGTGGAGATCATGTCGATGAAGTTGCCACCGAACTTGATGGTGTTTCTGCCGAGCACCTTGGTGACGTTATCCTGCACCTGGAACAGGTTTTGGGTGGAACCGGAAGGGTTCGTCGGTCCGAAGGTCAATCCGTTCAACTCGTCAATGGTGAGCTCAGGGAAGGCGTCCAGACCCGGAAACTTCTCGGGCGCGAGGGGAAGCGAGTTCACGTTGCGGCTGAACGAAACTCGGAACTCATTTTGCAGCGTGGGCGAGAAGCTGTGGAACTCCGACAAATTGTACATGTAGTTGTCATTGGGCGAGATCACGTTAAATGCCGGCACATAGCCGGCGACGATCCCCGAAGATTTGTTGTAGATCCAGCGCCCGCGAATCTGGTCCTTGTCGCTCATGTTGTAATCGATCGCCACCACGGCGTCATAGGAGTTCGTGTAGGTGGGCGTGACAAACGAGATCGAGCCGATCGGAACGTTCTGGCCCAGCACACTAACGAAACCTTGATCGTTGGCGGGCGCGGCCGGAACATACTTTTGAAACTGTTGAAGGTTCGTCGCGCTGAGCCCCGCCATGCTGTTCAGCATCGTATAGCCTGCGGCTGTGGGTGCATACAGCGGCGAACCGGGCACGGCCGATTGGCCGACCGGGTTGTATTCGAAGTTACCGAAGTAGAAAAGCTTGTTCTTGATGATGGGTCCGCCAATGGTGGCGCCCAGCCGGTTGTTATCGTAACGCGGATTCGAGGTGACTCCCTGCGTCCAATCCAGTGCGTTGACTGCGTTCAGGTTTCGGTTTTGCAGGTATTCGTAAATGGAGCCGTGAATTTCGTTCGTTCCGTTCTTTACAACGGCGTTGAAAATACCGCCTGATCCGCCACCGAACTCGGGAGCGAACTGGTTCTGCAGTAGAGTGAACTCGCCGATCGCCTCATTGGAGACATACACGATGGGCGCCGGGTCATAGTAGTTGTTGTTGCTGATGCCATCCAGGTTGAATGAGTTGTTGTCAGGGCGCTGGCCGGCGATGGCAGGGCCAAAACCTTGGCCGATGCCACCGGACGAGGTGACGCCGGAGCCCAGCAAGCTCAGATTGTAGATGCCGGAGCCATTTGCCGTTTGCGGAAGCTCTTGCACCTGTTTGGTGTCGAAGGAGGTCTGCAGCTGAGCGGTGGTCGTGTCAATCTGAGCGGCGCCCCCGGTGACTTCCACCGTGGTGGCCGCGGTACCGATTTGCAACGTCACGTTGGCTGTGATCACGTTGTTTAGCGTCACGTCCACATCCTTCAACGTGTCGGTTGCGAAACCGGTCGCCGAAGTGGTGATCGAGTATCTTCCCACCGGCAAGTTCGTGAAGCGATAGACGCCGTTTGCGTTGGTCTGGGCTGTTGTTCTAATGCCGGTTGCGTCATTGACGGCTACTACGGTGGCGGCTGGAATGGCGGCGCCGCTGGCATCCAGGACAGTGCCGGTCACATCACCGCTGATCGCCTGAGCGCTAATATAGCCCGGATGGAGCAGAAAGCAGAGGGCGACAAGCCCCAAGCACATGCTACGGAATAAACGATTCATATACCCCTCTCCCCTTTTCAAAATTCCTGGCGTTGGGCGTGAGGCAGAGCAACCAGTTTTCACTAGGTGAGGAGGCTCTCAGGCCTCATCGCCAAACGTCGGCATATCTTCAGAACCGGCTCCTCGTGGAGCTTCCTGCGAAACGCGCGGACGGAGCGCAGACGTTTGTGGTGGAGACAATTAGGATCCCGACTACTGGTTTTTCCCGCCAAACGATCCCCGGTCGATTAAGTGGCTGTCGGGAAAGTGGGCAACCGCCCCACACGACAAACGCCGTTGAATTGCTCCCAGACTAACAGCACCTTGGCGGGTCAACAATAGAGTAAAAGTGTTGGTTTTGAAGGATTTCTTCGAGCGACTCCCTCTATGAAAAACGGAATTTCGTGCCTGTCGCCAACCCGGTTTTCAGGTGCTTGAGCGGGGAACCTGCTCGTGAGGAATTGCTGGAGCGTCGAATGCGGTTTTCTCTGGAATTTGGAATCGCCGATCATGGGGTTTTTCAGGAAACGGATACAGGCCGCCTGCCCAAGTTGATGGAAGGAGGAGAGACTTTGGCTGTTGAATTGGGAGGGAGGACGAGGCGCCAGGAACGGCAGGAGGGGATTTTGAGGGTGGGATCGCGGACCCCACCCATCGCGTCAGAACGATATCTTAGGCTAGTGTTACGTCTTCCGCCTGCAAGCCCTTCGGGCCATTCTTCACGACGAACGAGACGCGAGCGCCCTCGTCCAAAGAACGATAGCCGCTAGCGGCGATGGCGGAAAAATGGACGAATACGTCCTGTCCGTTCTCGCGCTGGATAAATCCAAAGCCCTTGGCTGCGTTAAACCACTTCACTGTGCCTGTTTCTTTCATTTGGTTCTCTCTTTCAGTTCCCGACGTTCGATTACTGCTGGCCCTTACTTGAGATCACCGAAATGCCTCGAGGTACAAACAGCCGGAATCAATTGACGTACTAGGATGTTACGGTCGTCAATAAGGGTAACACGGAAGGGGTTTTAAATCTCGCCGAAGTGAGGAAACGGTCCGGTCAAGCGGCCCGAGCCGGTAGCAGCCGCAACTTTCAGCCCGTGCGGCATCAGATGCTGCGGACCGGCATGTTAACCACGTCATCGACTTGAATCGCTTCTTTCACCACGTACGGCTCGCCGTATTTGACGCCGATCAAGTTGCCATAGAAGCGCGAAACTGACGCCAGCCGCTCTTCGATCTCCTTCTGATTGGGGAACAAATCCGAGGCTCCCGCGGTGTCTCCGTACTGCGAAACATAGCTCAGCAGAGCAGCCATACGGCGCTCAAACTGGCGCGAAATGTCCACCACGAACGAGGGCGTGACATTCGCATAGAGCGATGCATACAGCACTTTGAAGGGCCGGTGCGGAGGGGAATCTTCTTCGAGGCGCCGTAGTCCGGAAAGAAAACAGGCTTCGTAGCCGACCTCGGCCGTGCGGTAGTGGTCCGGGTGCCGGCCGGTCCAGTAGGGCAAAATAACCACGCGCGGCTTCACGCGGCGGATCACGCCGGCCAGCGTCATGCGAGCCGTGATCGTGTTTTCCAGGCGCGCATCGGGCCAGCGTAAATTCTGCCGCCAGGCAAGCAGCAGGTGCGCCGCAGCGGTTTGCGACTCGTCGATGCGCAGCTCCGGCGTGCCCCGGCTGCCCATATCACCGGCAGTGAGGTCGAGTACTCCCGTCCGATAGCCCTGTTCAGCCATCTTGATCAGTGTGCCGCCGCAGGTTTGCTCGACATCATCGGGATGGGCTGCCAGTGCCAGGACATCCAGTGGCCGCAGATTTTCAAAAGCTGCATTTGGATCGTGCATAGGAGACAATTTCGTCTTCTTGATGGTACGAGGTCTTTGAGCAAGGCGCGAGGAACCGGGGACTTCGGGCGATCGATCTGTCCGAATCCGGACAGAAGAATGGCGAAAACAGTCTTCCCGACAGCTGCAAGCGGGCGCCAATGATCCCTGACGCGGATGCTGGAATTTCTGTGGTGGCGGTCCGGTTGCTGTCGTAAGATCGAGATTCTCCATGCCCGCGCCCCTGATCGCTGCCTTCCGAAGCCTCCGCCACTCCCCGGCCTTCACGCTCCTGGCGATGGGGATTCTCGCCCTCGGCATTGGGGCCACCACTGCCATGTTCAGCATCACCCGGACCATTCTGTTGAAACCGCTCGCCTACCGCCAGCCAGAACGGCTGGTCACCATCTTGCTGCGTGTCCCCGCGCTGGCCCAAAAATTCCCGACGGTCCCCGTGAGTGCGCGCCATTATCACTTATGGCATGAGCGTTCGCTGCTGATGGAGCAGTTCGCCTTTCTGACAACAACGGGAGCGACCCTGTCCGGGGCCGGCGACGCGGAACACGTGGATGGCGCACGCGTTTCGACAAATCTGTTTAACATGTTCGGCCTGCAACCTGCGATGGGGCGTGCCTTTGCGCCAGAAGAGGGCCAAGCGGGCAAAGAGCAAGTTGTGGTCATCAGCGACGGTTTGTGGCGGCGGAAGTTCGGCGCGGCAACGGATGTCCTGGGCCGGAAAATCCTGTTGGATGGGAAGCCTTATCAGCTTATCGGCGTGGCCTCAGCGTGGTTCCCGTTCCCGCGCGGACGCCAGTTGTCGACCATCTTCCCGTTTCCGGAGAAAACGGAGTATTGGATGCCACTCGTGTTCTCAAAGGACGAAGATGGCACAGCACTGAACAACATGAACTTTCTCTGCATCGGGCAGCTGCGCGCCGGTGCATCCGCTGCACAACTGCTAGCTGAACTGACCAGTCTCGAAAAAGAGCTCTCGAAGGAGTTTCCGCCGGGTCTAGACGTCATCCCGCTGGTGACTCCGCTGCAGGAATCGTTCGCCAGCCCTATCCGGCGGCCTTTGCTGATTTTACTTTCTGCTGTCGGGCTGGTGCTGCTGATTGTCTGCATCAACCTGATGAACCTCATGCTGGTGCGGGCAACCGTCCGGCGTCGGGATTGGGCCATCCGGCTGGCGATGGGTGCCAACGTCCCGGCCTTAATGACTGAGACTTTCCTGGAGAGCCTCCTGCTCTCCATCGCCGGCGGAGCGCTCGGTTGTGTGCTCGCCATTTGGTTGTTGGCGCTGGTGCGGTCCAAAGCGCCGTTTGATTTGCCGCGCATCGATGAGCTCGCGGTCGATCCGGCTGCTTTGCTGTTTGCCTTGGCCGCTTCGTTTCTCAGCGCAGTGCTGTTCGGACTGTGGCCGGCTTGGCGTGCGGCACAGATCGATCCGCAGGAAGCGCTGCGATCCTCGAGCCGAAGCGCCACCGAAGGGCGCCACGGCCAGCGAGTCGGCCAACTGCTCGTGGCTGCCGAGGTCGCACTCAGCGTGGTGCTGTTATTAGGGGCGGGTTTGTTGTTGCGCAGCTTCGTCAGCACCCTCAATGTCAATCCCGGCCTTCAGGTCCAGCACCTGCTTACTGCGGGGATCAGCCTGCCCCCGGACCGCTACAAAGACGACCGGCAGGTGATTTCGTTCTACAAACTGCTTCTCGACGAGATTCGCAACCGCCCGGGAGTGCGTGAGGGAGGCCTAGTCTCGGAATTGCCGTTGACCGGCGAGAGCAACATCAATCCGATGATCCCGCCTGAAATGAAGTCTTTGCCTTTCGCCCAGTGGCCGATGACGAACTACCGTTCGGCCAGTCCCAGTTACTTCCATGCGGCAGCAATACCGATGCTCTCGGGGCGTTCCTTCGATGCTACCGACGGCGACCAGCCGGTGATTGTTATCAGCGAGAGCTTGGCCAAGCGTCTCTGGCCGGGACACTCGGCGATAGGCCGTACCTTACTCAGGATGGGCGCCAAGGAAGTCGCCTACCGTGTCATCGGCGTGGTGGGTGATATTCACGCTACGTCGCTTCGCCAGGAACCGGCTCTTACTGTCTATTTCACCGATTCGAACAGGCCTCAAAAAGAGATGTCGCTGGTGCTACGCACGTCCGAGGATCCCTCCCTCGTCGCGCCCGTTGTGCGCCGAGTGGTTGCAGGCCTTGACGCCGGCGTTCCCGTCACACACATTCGCACGATGGATGAAATCATCTCCGATTCCATTGCGCAATCGCGCTTCCAGGTGGTGCTCCTGGCGGGGTTCGCCTTTTTCGCAGTCATCCTGGCGTGCCTGGGGATTTACGGCGTTTTGGCCTTCACCGTCAGCCGACGCACCGCCGAGATCGGCATACGCATGGCCGTTGGCGCGCGGCCCGAGAGCGTGCGCTGGACCATGCTCAAACAGGGCATGCTGCCCGTGGTGGTTGGGCTCGCGATCGGCCTGAGCATCTCGATGGCCGTCAGCAGTGCCATCGAGAGCTTGCTGTTCAGCGTGAAAGCACTTGATCCGCTCACGTATATCGCTGCGTCGCTGGTGTTGTTGGCCGCCGCCGCGCTGGCTTGCCTGGTGCCAGCCGAACGGGCCGCCCGGCTGAGCCCGGTGGAAGCGCTCCGGAACGAGTGAGTAGCGAAGTAGGGCCACTTTCACAAACTTGCAGCCGCTGGTTCGCATGCGAGCTGTTTAGAATGCGCCCGGCGTTTCCGGCGCAGCGCCCCGGAACAGGGTTGAAGACCGGAGGTTACAGGCTTGGCGTGGATAATGAGAAAGTCCGACAAGAGTAGTAATTACTGGTCTGGAAGGGGAATCAGATAGCAGCTTCAATGATTCAGGGATTTAAGCGCCTGCTCGCGCACCCCACCACCCGCGGCCTCAGCCTTGACGATCCTCTGACCACGCAACAGCGGCGGGACATTATTCAGGGAAATCGGTTCTTGTGGCGCATCTATGACGAGTGGTACCGGATGATATCCAGCCGCGTTCCGGAGGGCGCCGGCAGGGTGGTTGAACTGGGATCCGGCGCCGGCTTTCTTGGCGACTACACGCCGGACCTCATCACCTCGGAAATCTTCATGTGTCCGGGAATTCAGATCGTTCTCGATGCGCGGCAGCTGCCCTTCTCCCCCGGTAGTTTGAAAATGATCGCGATGGTAGACGTGCTGCACCATGTTCCTAATATTCGTGATTTCCTCAGACAGGCGCAGATGTGCTTGCGGCCCGGAGGCAGCGTGGTGATGATTGAGCCCTGGGTCTCGACGTGGTCGCGGTTCGTGTACGGCGTTCTGCACCATGAGCCTTTTGATCCGGAGGCCAACGATTGGGCGTTTACTGAAGCAGGCGCTCTCTCCGGTGCGAACGGCGGTTTGCCATGGATTATCTTCCAACGGGACAGGCGACAGTTCGAGAACGAATTCAGTGGCTTTGAAATCCAGGAAGTGCTCCCCTTCATGCCGCTCCGGTACCTGGTGTCGGGAGGCGTTTCCTTGCGCCCGTTGATGCCGGAAGCGACTTTTGGTTTGTGGCGCAAGCTCGAGACGAGTCTCTGTACATGGCCCGATCGTTGGTCGATGTTCGCCCTGATTCATCTGAGGCGGCGAGAAGAACGAGATCTCTTGTAGGCGACCGGGCGTTGGTGTCCAACCCATCTCAGTGAAAAGACGAAAAGGAGAAGAGACGATGCGAATCATCCTGAGCGTTGCCTTGCTGGCATGGGCCGCTACTTCCCTGCCCGCCCAACAAGCGGTCTCGAAAGAAAAAGAGGCCGCGATGAAGGCGGATCTCATAGGCCAGATCGATGGCATGAAGAAGCAGGCGCAAGTGATGGTGGATACCGTATTCAGCTTCGGCGAACTGGGCTTTCAAGAGGTTGAGACATCCAAATACCTAAGCGAACTGCTGGAGAGGAATGGCTTCAAGGTGGAGCGCGGAGTCGCGGGCATTCCCACTGCCTTCATGGCCACTTGGGGCGAGGGGAAACCGGTTATCGCACTGGGTTCCGACATTGACGACATCCCGCAAGCCTCACAGAAGCCGGGTGTGGCCTATCACGATCCCATCGTTGAAGGCGCTCCCGGCCACGGTGAAGGCCACAATTCCGGAGTGCCCTTAAACATCCTCGCCGCGCTGGCGGTGAAGAGCGTGATGGAACGCGAACATCTAAAGGGCACCATCAAGCTCTGGCCGGGCGTGGCGGAGGAACTGGTTGGGACCAAGGCCTGGTACATCAAGGCGGGCTTATTCAAGGATGTGGATGTGGTTCTGTTCTGCCATGTCGATAGTGGCTTTGGCGTTTCTTATGGGCCGGCCACGCAGAATGGCTTGGTGTCGGTTGAGTATACGTTTCAAGGTGAGAGCGCCCATGCCGCTGGAGCACCCTGGCGTGGACGCAGCGCGCTGGACGCGGTGGAGTTGATGGACGTTGGTTATAACTTCCGGCGTGAGCACTTGCGGCTGGCGACGCGGGTCCATTACGTGATCACCAATGGCGGCGACCAGCCGAACGTCGTGCCGCCCAACGCCGCGGTCTGGTATTACTTTCGCGAAGCTGATTACGACCACATCAAGAACCTGTGGCGCATCGGCGACAACATGGCCAAGGCCGCGGGCCTGATGACGGACACGACATTCACGGAACGGCTGTTAGGGTCCGCTTGGCCCGGCTACTTCAACAAGCCCATCGCCGAAGATATGTTCGAAAACATCAAGAAAGTGGGCTTGCCGGTTTGGTCGCCGGAAGACCAGACACTCGCCAAAGCCCTGCAGCATGAGCTCAAGGTCGAGGAGAAGGGGCTGCCCATGAAGGTGCAGGATCTGCGCGCGCCTCGCGCCGAAAGCGACTTGACCGAGTATGAGAAGAACATCGGCCCGATGGGAGGCGGTTCTGACGATATCGGCGACATCTCCTGGAACGTGCCTACCGTGGTGCTGCGTTATCCCTCCAACATCCCTGGTGGGCCGGGGCACAATTGGGCCAACGGCGTCTCCATGGCTACGCCGATTGCGCATAAAGGCGTGATCGCCGGCGCCAAAGTTCAAGCGATGACGATGCTCGATATTCTGCTGCGTCCCGAGCTCGTGTCCCAGGCCTGGGAATACTTTCGGAATGTGCAAACTAAGGACGTGAAGTATCAGAGCTTCATCCGGCCCGAAGACAAGCCGGCGATTTGGCTCAATCAAAAGACGATGGAGCTATACCGTCCGCAGATGAAAAACTTCTACTACGATCCATCGAAGTACGATACGTATCTGGAGCAGTTGGGGATCAAATACCCGGCAGTAAGGCCGACGCCGGGAAACTAGAAGGTGATTGGCCGAGGACTAATTCAGTTGCTTTGAGGGGGCCTGATCCGCGTTGAAGAGCTTCGCAGGAGCAGCCCCAGGCGAGGAGATCGAGACGGTGGAGGTGATAAGCCGCCGTCCATGAGTTTATCCCCTGGCGGCTGCTTCCGACTTTAGCGCTGCGCTTACGCCTTGACTTTGCGAATGAGGCCCGCCGTTTGGGCTCGCTCTTCGGGCGTGGCGCGAGTGCCTCCAACCGACGGCGCGGCAACAGTGCGTGCAGCCTTCTTCGGGGGGAGATTTCCGTGGGCAATCTGTTCCAGAGCAATCTTTTCGGAACTAGCACGATTCTGAGCGATTCGTAGTGTGGTTCGCTCAGCGGGGGTCAGCAAGTGAAATGGCTTAGTATTCGTCAAGATACCTTTATGATCTCGCATCGGGACGCCCAATGGGGCATTAATAACGGTTTGCGGCTGTTTATTCGCCAGTGCTACTGGCTGCGCAGGATTCGCCGCCCATGGATCCAACCTGCGTAAGCGAGGAGATAGAGGAGGACGAATGGGAAGAGGACGGCGCCGATCGCGAGCTGCGGGCTGCTCACGGTATGGACGCCGAAGCGGTGCTTGACCATGGCCCGCATGCTGGCCAGGTTGCCCCGGTCGAACCAGAAGTAGTCGACGTTTTCGTTTACAACCAGCAGCTTGGCTGGGACTCGTAGAGCGATAAGCCACTTCCAGCGGGTCATGATGGGCTCACCCGAACAGAGTATGCCGACCACGCTGTACCCGTTGCGGGCCAGACCAGTGATAAGCTGGCGGCGGCCACCAAAATCGCCGGCGCTGTGAACGCTGATCACGGAGCCGCGGGAGGGGTCGAAGTTGGATGGCGCCCCAGCGTAACAGGTGAGTACATCTACTCGCTCAGCCGGGTGCGAGGTGTAAAGGTGAGCAAGAAACCGCTCAGCCAGCGCGCGCGAGCCGCTTTCGATGAACAAAACCCTGTCCATCGCAACACCGGCGGACCGCAGAAACAGGCGCATTCAACGACTAGCGTAGCAATGGGACCGCATGGGCGGTAGTTAGGGATAGAATCGAAGGCTATGAAGGCTATAGTTGCGGACCCTATCGGCGGTCCTGAGAACCTCAAGTACATTGACCTGCCAAACCCTGAACCGGCGGATGGCCATGCGGTGGTTCAGATCGAAGCCATCGGCGTGAACTTTATCGACGTCTACTTCCGGTCCGGGCTCTATAAAGCCCCTGAAACACCGGTGCGACTCGGTAATGAGGGCGCCGGCGTGGTGGTGGCCACCGGGGCGGGCGTCACTGTTCCGGTGGGCACGCGGGTGGCCTACACGATGGCACGCGGATCCTACGCAGAATACGCCAGCGTACCAGCCACGAGCCTGGTACCCCTGCCGGACTCGATCTCCGACGAACAGGCCGCCGCCGTGCTCTTGCAGGGGATGACGGCACACTACCTCACCCATTCGACCTTCGCCTTGAAGCCAGGACAAACTTGCCTGATCCACGCGGCAGCCGGTGGCGCGGGCCTGATGCTGGTGCAAATCGCCAAGATTGCCGGAGCGACGGTCATCGGCACCGTCTCGACCGAACAGAAAGCCGACCTGGTTCGCCGCCATGGCGGGGACCATGTCATCCTCTATACCCAGGCTGACTTCCTGGCAGAGGTCAAGCAGATCACTGGCAATAAGGGCGTGGACGTGGTCTACGATTCAGTGGGCAGCACCACCTTCCATAAGAGTCTCGATTGCCTTCGGCCGCGCGGGATGATGGTCAGTTTTGGGCAATCGAGCGGCCCCGTAGGTCCCATCGATCCCTTGTTGTTGAGCCAGAAAGGATCGCTCTTCCTCACTCGGCCGTCGCTCGGGAACTACATTCATGAACCCGCGGAATTAAAATGGCGGGCATCGGATCTGTTCAGCTGGATCGAGAGCGGCCGGCTCAGATTGCATATCCAGAAGATCTATCCGTTGCAGAACGCCGCCGACGCGCATCGCGACCTGGAAAGCCGCCGCACTACCGGAAAGCTGCTGCTGAAGCCTTGACGTGACGCACACAACTGAGCTGCAAATTCGACGCGCCCTTTTGTGGGCTGCGCTCCGGACCGAGCGGGTGGATGCCTTCCTGGTAACGGGCTTGCCCAACGTCCGATACCTGGCTGGCTTCACGGGCAGCAACGCCGTGTTGCTGGTTACCGAAGAACGCGCCCTTCTCTTCACGGACCCGCGCTATCAGACCCAGGCGCCGCTCGAATCGGATTGCGAGGTGAAGGTGGCAAAGGGTCCGCTGCTGGCGCAAGCGATTGGGTGGGCCAAGCGGCTCCGCGCGTCGCGGCTGGGCTTCGAGCGCAACCGGATCTCGTTCGAACAGCACCAGATGCTGCTGAAAGAGCGCATGACGAACGCCGGGACGCCCATCCGTCTGAAACCTGTCGCGGGTGCCGTGGAGCGTCTGCGTATGGTCAAGTCGGAGTCCGAGATCGCCACCATCCGGACGGCCGTAGGGCTGAACTCTGAGGCGTTCGAACAGGCCGTGGCTCACTTCAGGCCGGGCGTTACCGAGGTCGATCTGGCAGCAGAGATCGAATACCGCCTGCGCCGGCTGGGGGCGGATGGCCCGTCCTTCGACACGATTGTTGCCTCCGGAGCGCGTACGGCCCTACCCCATGCGCATCCTACAGATGCGGCTGTATCGGGCGATGAACTATTATTAATAGATATGGGTGCAACGGTCGCTGGTTATGCCAGCGACATGACCCGCACCTTGGCTGTGGGGGAGCTCAGTCGAAAAGCCCGCCGAATGTACCATGCGGTGTGGGAAAGCCAACTGGCCGCTATTGAAGCGGTCAAGCCGGGCGTAACCTGCCATACGGTGGACCGGGCCGCTCGCCGGGTGTTAGCCGGATATGGATTAGAAAAGCTGTTCATCCATTCAACCGGCCACGGTCTGGGACTGGAGATCCACGAAGGACCGCGCATCGGACGGCGGGAAGCAATTGTGCTCGAAACCGGCATGGTGATTACAATCGAACCGGGCGTGTACCTGGAAGGTTTTGGGGGAGTTCGGATCGAAGACACGGTGACGGTGACCTTGAACGGGTGTGAGGTCCTGACGCCGACGGGGAAGGAATTGCGGATTTTGTAGGGCCGTCGCAGCGGCCGGATCTTGGCAGACACAAATACGTCGCCGGCTTCGGGCGAGCCTAGAGGGGCTGGACGCAAAGGAGAGAGTCGGCCCTGGACTGCGGTTAAATCGATGACAACTGACGAAATACGAGAATTAATTCAACTAGTGCATGAGACCGGAATTACCGAGCTGGAAGTCCAGCGCGGGGAAAACCGGGTTCGAATCCGGAGTGGTATCAACGCGACGGCCCAGGAGATCCTGCTGGCTGCCGGACAGGGTGGGTCAGCGGTTCAAACCTATGGCGCGCCTGCGGTGCCGCCACCCGCTCAGGCGTCCGGTCTCCCGAAAGAAGATGACGACATCATTCTGGTGAAGTCGCCGATCGTAGGCACGTATTACGACTCCCCATCGCCAACCGCCGCGCCCTTTGTCAAAGCGGGCGACATGGTGGAACCCAAGCACGTGCTCTGCATCATCGAGTCCATGAAACTCATGAACGAGATCGAGGCAGAGGTGGCGGGTACGGTGGTAGCCAAGCTGGTCGAGAACGGACGACCGGTTGAATACGGAGAGGCCTTGTTCCGCATCCGCCCGCGCTAAGTGGCGCTTCCAAAATGTTCCGAAAAATTCTGATTGCGAACCGCGGTGAAATTGCCCTACGGATTATCTGTGCCTGCCGCGACCTGGGCATTAAGACGGTGGCCGTTTACTCTGAAGCGGATCGCTACAGCCTGCATGTTCGCTTCGCGGACGAGGCGATCTGTATTGGGCCGGCGAAAGCCACCCGCAGTTATCTCGATATCCCAGCTGTCATTAGCGCCGCTGAGATTACTAATGTCGATGCCATTCACCCGGGCTACGGGTTCCTCAGCGAGAACGCCGACTTCGCCGAAGTGTGTGAAACATCCGCCATCAAGTTTATTGGACCGTCACCGGAAGTGACCCGCATGATGGGCTTGAAGCAGCGGGCTCGCACCGTCATGGAAGATGCCGGCGTTCCCATTCTGCCCGGCTCGAAGGGCATCCTGAACAGTCACGACGAAGCGCTGGATCTGGCAGAGCAGATCGGTTACCCAGTCATGTTAAAAGCGGCCGCCGGCGGCGGCGGGCGAGGCATGCGCATTGTTCGATCCGCACACGACCTGCCGCACTTACTGACCCAGGCGCAGAATGAAGCGGCGGCGGCATTCTCCTGCGGCGATGTCTACATGGAGAAACTGGTGGAGAGGCCGCGCCACATCGAGTTTCAGATTATCGGCGACCACCACGGCAACGTCGAAGTGCTAGGTGAACGTGAGTGTTCGATTCAGCGGCGGCATCAGAAGCTAATTGAGGAGGCGCCCTCGCCCTCCATCTCGCCAGAGCTTCGCGAGAACATCTCCGAGCGGCTGCGCGTCGCGATGAAAGCCATCGGCTACACCAACGCCGGCACGATCGAGTTCCTGCTGGACGAGCACGGCCGGCTCTATTTCATCGAAGTCAACGCGCGCATTCAAGTTGAACATCCGGTCACCGAATGCATCACGGGAATTGACTTGGTTAAAGCCCAGATTCTGGTGGCAGCCGGCAGGCGGCTGGATGAGATATTCAGCAGTCCGGTCCGCTACCGCGGACACGCCATCGAGTGCCGGGTTAATGCCGAGCATCCGGAAACGTTCGCCCCCTCGCCCGGGCGTATCACCGGATTGAACCTGCCTGGCGGCATCGGCATTCGCGTGGACACCGCCGCCTATACCGACGGCGTCATCCCTCCTTACTACGACTCTCTGTTGGCCAAGCTGATTGCCTATGGCGAGACGCGGACAGAAGCGATTGCAAGGATGCGGCGCGCTCTCAGCATGTTCGTTGTGGAGGGTATCTATACGAGCATCCCGCTGCACGAGCGTATTTTCGCCAATGAGGACTTCCAGGCGGGGGTTTTTGATACGACATTCCTGGCCCGGTTCTTAGGCCAGAATGGGGACGGCAAGTAGCGGATCGGGCGCCATGGAATCAGCGGCAACAGGACTGCATCGAGACCAAATTCGCCGGTGAAGACAGAAGGCGGTCTTGAGCGAAGTAGTTCTGCCCGGAGAGATTGCGATACACGTTGCCTGCGATTCCCGAAGCGATGGGTCCGCTGACGCCCCGGCCACCGGTGAGAAGAACCACCACGACCAACTTGTTCTTGCCGACGTCGTTGAATGAACCGAACCAGCCGAGATGAACGCCGGGACGGGTTGTATCCGTGCAAGTGCCGGTCTTGCCGGCAAGCGGATCATTTTCATCAAAGACCGCGCGGCGGGCAGTGCCGTACTCGACTGCGCCCATCATCCCAGGCTTGATCTGCGGGACAAGATCGCCTATGTCAAGAAACCGCTTCACTCTCGGCTGGAAGCTCTTGATGGCCTCCATATCCTTCGGATACTGCAAGTAGTAGAGGGTTCCACCATTCGCCACTGCGGTAACGATTCCAGCAAGTTCCAGGGGTGTAAGGCGAATGCCTGAGCCGAAACTGGTCATCATGCCGACTCCGTCGTCTGGCACCGACTCGGGAAGTTCGCCTGCCTCTTCGCCATCCAGGTCAAGGCCGGCTTTCTCGCCCAAGCCAAACAGTTTACCGTAGCGGACCACGCGTTCGAAGCCCAGTTCTTCGCCGAGCCGGGCAAAGTACTGGTTGTTGGACTTAGCGAGGGCCTGCGTCATCGACATTGAGAACCGCGGCGTGATATGCAGAGGCGACTGAGCGTCGATGATTTTCTCACTCAGCGAGGCGAGTGAAACGACCACCTTAATGGTTGAACAGGGCTGAAATGCGCCTGTCTTAGCAAGCCTCTGATTCACGATGGAGAGAATCCGACCGGTTTGCGGGTCCGCTACCACCACAGTCCCGTTGTAAGGGCCGAGTGCGTCCGTGGCCGCCTTACGCACCACCAAGTCTTCACCCTGAATTCTGTCACCCGCCGTGGAGTCGGCAAAGGTCGGCTCTGTCCAAGGGCTGTACAGCGAACGGCGATGGTGGGAAGAGAGAATTGAGCTTTGTGTCTGGGTAACCCCCGCGCGGGTACTCGTATAGGAGATCGCGCGCACGCTAGCGGCGGTTTTGGCCGCATGCAGGCTCCTGGAGGTCACGACTGGCTTAGGCTTGGCCAAGGCAGCTGCGCCAGACGCTGAATGTGGCTTACGGTGTTTCGTTGTGGTCGCGTTCGCGGCTTGAGGGATAAGCACAGCCGAGAGAATGATAATGATAGCGACACCGCGCAAAGAGCGTAAACAATCCATGCGTCTCCTTACAGACAAATCGAAAGTATCACCAAGAAAACGGATATAACGCCCAAACAAAACGTACTTTCGCCTAGTCTTCAATATTACAAGGGATAACCGAGCCCGTCAACTCTAAGATTCCCCTCCATTTAGCGATGCGTGCGATCTGATTATTTTTAAGCAGCGGTCCACCCTCCATCAATAGCTACTACTGCCCCATTCATGAAATCGGCCGCCGGAGAACAAAGATATAGCGCTAATCTCGCAATTTCTTCAGGCCGCCCCAACCGTCCAATGGGCTGCCGTTGATTTAGTTCAGCACGAACCTTTTCCTTCTCATGGGCATGATATTTTTCCAGGTACCCTTCGACAAACGGTGTATCAACTGTGCCCGGCGCTACACAATTGACGCGCAATTCGGTGGGGAAATCAATCGCCAGCTGACGCGTCATCGCATGAACTGCGCCTTTGGTGGCACAGTAGGCGAAGCGCCTCTTTACGCCCACAAGTCCCGCTACAGAGCCTATGTTGACGATGGAGCCGCGCACTTTCAAGAGCAGCGGCAGCGCCGCCCGTGTTACCAGGAAGGTGCCCTCAACATTCACTTTGAACAGGCGGCGAAGTTCCTCGAGCGGCGTCTCGTCAATACGCCCCACGGCTCCAACACCGGCACAGTTGATGAGTACATCGAGCCGGTGGAGGGCGCCGAAAAGCACGCCGACCTCTTCTTCCGATGTGATGTCGCAGCGGAACGATTCCGACTCCGGTATTTCGGCAGCAAGCGCACGCCCGCGCGCCTCGTTCAAGTCGACGATGAGCACGCGCGCCCCGGCCTCGGAGAGCGCCCGCACGGTTGCTTCACCGATGCCGCTGGCGCCGCCCGTTACCAGGGCCGTCTTTCCATCCAAACGAAAAAAGTCAAGCATGGCTGAACCCAGTTTACGCAAGGGCACGATCTCGACCAAGACGCCCTGCCGCCAGCTATGGGTCAACTGGTTGAAGAACGGTTTACAGCTATCGCAGGCTCAGGCCGTTAGCCACCCGTCAGGTTCTTAAAGAATTGCTTAAATCGCCATCGCTTGCCTTGACACTCAGGCCAGGGAGAGAACGCCAGCGAGGAGCCACCGCGCTCCACCCAGATAGGGGTCTTCTCTGCGCCGGGTGCCGAGACGGTAACGATGGCGCCTGTCGCACAGCCGTCCACATCCGCAACCTTCCAGCCGGTTTTCTGCTTACCCGGACCCCAGTCCTCCAGGAAACGCTGGTAGTTATAGTCTCGGCACGGATGAGCATCCGAACAACCCCAAGTCTGGTAAGCTGCCGGATATTGGGCGGCGTTGAGCTCAGAGGTGAACTGCTTTACGAGCCGCTCTTCGGAGTAGTTTTGAAAGAACTCATATCCGAAGAACCCAACCACAAGCAACCCAAGCAGGGCTAGGACCAGCCGTTTTATAAAACGACCGCGGCGTTCCTCGCCTGCTCCGTAGTCCTCTAGATAACCGCTCATAGTGATTCGCCCCTCAGCGGGCCAATTTTCCTATTTCGCAGGAAGCGGATAGGCCTTGTTGTAGGCGGCAGTGGCCTCCGGAGTTATGTCGAGCGCCGGCTTGAAGTAGATCGTGTTCGTCACGTCAATGACCACGTCGAGTCCCTTTTCTTCCGCAAGCTTACGCACAACTTCCTGCATCTGGCGGCCGGTCTTGCCGAGAATATCCTCGCGATCGTGGTTGACATCCGCTTGCAGGTCCTCGCCGACACGCTGCAGCTCCTTCTGCTTTCTGGTGAAATCGCTCTGCAGAAGAGCTTCTTTGTCGGGAGGAAGGTTGGGCGTCCTCAATTGCGTTTGCAGGTTTTGCAAATCTCGCTGCAAGTCCTCCAGTTGCTGTTGCCTGGCCTTGTACTTCTCCTGCAATACCTTTTGGGCCGCCTGAATCTCCTGTGTATCGGCCACTGCTTTCTGTGCGTTGATGATGGCCACTTTGATCTGGGCCTGCGCTGAGGCAGCCGCGACCAGAGTCAGTGCGCCTACGCAAATCGCGCTACGTACTTTCGAGAACATGAACTGTTGAGCTCCCACTGTGAATGACCTGCCGAACCCGCCAAGCTAGAGACGTTGCAAAGGTTTAACAGGATAGAATCGCCGACTCCAAATTTATCACGCGCCGGCATACGGCCCTGTTCCGCGACGACCGGCGACGTCTCCGAAGCCGAAGACGAGCCTTTTCCAGGCTGACACGCGGCCCAGCTAGTTATTGTTGCTGCGTGAGGCCGGACCCTCTTCTTTCGCCAGCCGCACTCGGGCGCCATCAAGCTTCTTTTGGACCTTGGCAACGTCGTCTGGTTCACGGTCGCTGGGAGCGCTGGAAGTCCATTCAGCTAGGGAGGCCTGCCACTGGGCTATGGCTTCCTTGAGTTTCCCTTGCTTGAAGTAGACGTCCCCGAGATGGTCGTGAATGGTCGGGTCCTTGGAAATCATTTGCAAGGAGCGGTTGAGTTGCTCTTCGGCTTCTTTGAGTTTGTTCTGGCGATAGTAAACCCAGCCCAGGCTGTCCAGAAACGCACCGTTGTTCGGCTCGACAGCAACGGCCTTCTCGATCAACTCCTGTGCTTCTTGTAAGCGGATGTTCTGGTCCGCGAACATATAGCCGAGATAGTTGAGCGCGGACCCATTCTGGGGGTCGAGTGAGAGCACTTCCCGAAATTGCTTCTCGGCCAAATCAAGCTTCTTTTGGCGCTCGTACATGGCGCCGCGCATGAAATAAATTGTGACCTTGTCATCTTTCGACACGCTCAGTTTTTCCGCGGCATCGAGCGCTTTCGCCATCTCGGTGTAATTGTGGGCTTTGTCGTAGACCTGAGCTAGCGTCAAGTAGGTTTCACGGTCGTCCTTGCCGCCCAGCGTTTTCTTCAGTTCGGCGGCTGCTTCATCCGCTTTTCCTAAATCAGCCAGCAGTGAAGCGCGGACTGCTAGCAGAGTGCGGTCGTTGGGGTATTTCTTAGCGGCAGCATCAGAGAGTTGTTGAGCCTTGGCGAATTCCTTACCCAAGCGATAGGTGTCGATGATCTGGGCTTCGGCGCGAGATGCAACATCGGGATCGAGCGTTTCGATCTGACGGAATGCATCGGCAGCCTGATCGTACTGCTCCAGATTACGGTACAGCGTTCCCAATCGCTCCAGCATGCCCGCCCGATAGTCGCGCTCGGCCTTGCTGTAGCTCTTCTTGGCGGTTGTGTCGATGATCTGCTTCAACGTGACGATGGCCTCGGACAGTTTCCCTTCGTCTTCAAGCAGGAGGGATTCGTTCATCTTGATTTCCAGGTCGTCCGGACTCAACTCATTAGCTTTGTCCAGCGCCTGCCGCGCCAGATCGTACTTCCGTTGCTGGCGGTAGATTTGCGATATCCGAAGCTGCGCCTGCGGATCGCGAGGGTTTTCGGTGGCAAGTTCCTGATAGAGCTTCAGCGCCTCATCAAACTGTTCCGAGATGGCCAAGTCCTGTGCCAAGGCTTGCTTGATCTCAGAGCGGGAGGGATCGAGGGCCAAAGCGCGCCGGTAGGCGCCTGCGGCTAAAGCGTATTCGTGAATCTGCTCGTAGGAGGAAGCAAGTGCGATCAAGGCTCGCGGACTGGGGTTCTTGGAGGACAGCTTTTCCAGCAATTCCGTGGCGCGTTTGGAATCGCCCAGGTCGGAGTAGACCATGGCTAGGCCGGTAAGAGCGTCCTCGTTGTCCGGATCGGCTTCCAGAGCCTTCTTAAAAGCCGCTTCGGATGCATTGGAGTCCTGCGAAACCTTGTACAGGCGGCCTAGCATCACCAGGCTATCGACGTCTTTCGGATCTTTGTCTGCAATGAATTTGTACTGCTCTATGGCACGCTTCACCATGCCTTCATCGATTCGGCTCGCCGAGCTATCGCCGATTTGCTGCGTGTATATGCGGGCTAAGACCCGCCGGGCGTTCAAGTCGTCCGGATTCGTCTTGATGGCCTGTTCGGCTTCTAGAACCGCTTCGCGGATGCGCCCGCTGGCACGGTACAATTCCGCGATATCCTCCACCAGAAACGACGCTGAAGGATCCTCCTGCATTGCCAATCGGTAATTGTCGATGGCCTTGTTGAGGTACTCGGCCTTGTTGCCCAATGCTTCGGCCATCTCTTCGTACATATGGCCAAGCGAATAGTGATAATAGGCACTTGCCTTTGCGGACGGTCCCTGCTTGATCACTGAGGAATCAGCGGCGGCGTTGGCGGAAGGCTGCTGATAGCCCCACGCTAGACTCACCGTCGCGGCAATCGACCCGGCCAGAAAAACACTGCGAAGCAAACGAAAATAGGAATGGGGCATTCAGACCGCTTTGCGTGGTGGCGTTACAGCATCGTGATGGCGCTGCTACTTCAGTATATCTCTGATAATCGGATGCGGCAGCGGCGCTTAGCGTTTCTTAAGCGTTCCCGCGCTTAGCCGGAAAGTGCCGCCTCATGCTGGACTTAGACTCGAAAGGGATGGAACATTGAGCGAGCGCCTGGCAACCCTGGCAAATCTGCTTGTCATTCTCGGACCGACTGGCTCAGGCAAGAGTCGCTTGGGACTGAAACTGGCGGCTGTGTTCGACGGCGAAATCGTCAACTGCGACTCGGTACAGGTTTACCGCCAGTTGGATGCCGGCTCCGCCAAGACGCCGCTTGCCGAACGCCTTGGCATCCCGCACCATCTGTTGGATGTCGCCGGCGTGGATGAACACTTCTCCGCCGGCGATTATCAACGACTCGCGCGCCAGGCAATCGCCTCTATTCATGCGCGGCGAAAGCTGCCAATTGTGGTGGGAGGAACGGGCTTTTATCTACGGGCACTTCTCGAGGGGCTGTCGGCTGCGCCTCAGCGGGATGCGGTTCTTAGAGAACGGCTGCAGAGAATCGCCGCAAAACGCCCGCAAGCGCTGCACCGACTCGTGGCAGCCAAAGATCCCGCGGTGGCGGCTCGCATTCACCCCAACGATCGGCAAAAGCTGATTAGAGCGCTTGAGATGATCGTTCTGACCGGGGAGACGGCATCCGCATTACAGGGACGGCCGAGGGACACACTGACCGGGATGCAGGTCGTTAAGCTTGGCTTAACTCCCCCTAGGCCGTTGCTCAACGACAGGCTAAATAAGCGTTGCGTCTCAATGTTTGACCACGGGTTGATTGAAGAAGTGGGCTCGCTTTTGGCTGCCGGCTATCCCTCCGGCTCAAAAGCCCTGCAGTCACTCGGATACAAACAAGCGATTATGGTCGTCGCCGGTGAGGCGAGCAGGGTCTCCGCTTTGGAGGAGTGTCAGGTCAAGACCCGGCAATATGCCAAGCGTCAGTTGACCTGGTTTCGAAAGGAGCCGGACGTTCACTGGCTAACTGGCTTTGGCGACGACGAAGCCACACAAGGCGAGGCTATTGCGTTCTTGCGAAGCACCCGGATTATCCCGTAGTCAATTGCGAGTATTACGATTTAAATGGGGGTCATTCTGGCGCGCCAGGCGGCCGCTTCCGGGACTGAATCGTCCGATTCCGGACAGATCCTCTCTAGTACTTACTTGGTATCTTTTATTACTAAGTCCGGGCGTAACATACCATTAGGCGGGCCCACGTGCGTTCCGAACAATCGGGCCCCCGATTGCAAGGAGCGTAGATATGTTCAAGAAATTGATTCTTTCTTTCATGACGGTAGCTTTAGTTGTCGCGAGCGCTGCGACCTATAAAGTCACGCTGTATCAGGACAGCAAATTGAATGGCAAGACCCTAAAGCCGGGCGAGTATCGTCTGGAAGTGAAGGATAACGCCGTGATCCTCAAAAATAATAAGGACACGACGGAAGCCGCGGCTCGAACCGAGACCAACGCAAAGAAGTTCTCCGGCACCTCCGTTCTTTACAACGACAAAGATGAAGTGACCGAGATCCGGCTCGGCGGGACCACCACCAAGGTGATTCTATCAACTGACAATAATACTCGCGGGGGCAACTAGAAGTGTGGTTCGCCACGCAGCCCTTCACGAATAAGTAGGGGCTTTCGACATTCCGCCCTGCCGGCAGATGGACGATCGGTGTATTGATCGTTGACCGCTGTGTTGTAATTTCGTTTCGACTCACCCCTGTTAGGATGGGAGACGTGCGGTTCGGCCGTCTCCCTCTTTTTCTGCTCCTAACTACCCTGGCTGCGCTACAGGCGCAATCAGCGACGCTATTGATCCTGCCGTTTCAGAACAACTCGTCTTACGAAGACCTGAATTGGATTGGCACGAGCATAGCGGAGACGCTGTATACAGAGTTAGGTAGCAACGGGCAAATTGTTCTGGATCGCGCCAAGCTCTTGGAGGGCTTCCATCGCTTGACGCTTCGATCCGACGCGCGATTCACAAAAGCGACCATCATCAAGCTAGGACAAACTCTAGGCGCAGACTATGTTATCTACGGTGATTACGGCATCCGCTTGACGGCTGGGGAAACGAAGTTACGCAAGAGTGACATTTCTATTACTTCCCATCTGATCGATTTACGAAAATTCCGAGAAGGCGAGGTCGCTTCCGAATCAGGTAACCTTGCGGAGTTGTCGCGGATGGAGGAACATCTTTCATTCGTGTATGCTTCAACGCTTCACCCGGAGGGCGGTTACAAGGTTGAGCAGTTCACGACACCGGACAAACTGATTCGGCTAGACGCAAAAGAGAGCTACATCCGGGGCCTGATTTCGACCAGTTCCGATCAGAAGATCAAATGGTTTGAGCAGGCATCTGCGCTGAACCGGGCGTATGCCAGCCCTGCTTTCGAATTGGGAAAGCTATATTTGCAGCGCAAGGACTTCCGGCAGGCATCCGAATGGCTCTCGCGAGTTCCCCCCAGCCATCCCAGCTACCTGGAGGCGCGCTTCAAACTAGGTCTGGCCGCCTATGGGGCGGCCGATTACCGCGGCGCGGCGAGTTACTTCAAGGAAGTCTCGCAGACGATTCCGCTCAGTGAGGTCTACAACAATCTGGGCGCTGCCGAGAACCGCATGAATCAAGCTGCTGCGATCGAGGATTTTCGCCGGGCGGCCGACGCCGACCGTGCGGATGCCACCTATTCCTTCAACCTTGGCCTCGCGCTTTATAAGGCGGGGAGGTATGACGAAGCGACAGACCATCTGAAGACCGCCGTCGAGAGAGTGCCCGAGGATCGTGAAGCCAATAGCCTGCTGGCACGCGCGGAGCAGCGGGAGCCGTACGCGGCAGCGAACGGGCGACAGGCCGGGGTGGAACGAATCAAAGAGAATTTCGACGAAACGACGTTCAAAGAGCTAAAGGCCATGCTCCAGCCATCGAAACAGTGATGAATCCGCGTATATAATCGGAGTGCCTTTATGCTCGAGGCTTTTGGACTATCGGATGCCGGTTGTGTTCGATCGAACAATGAGGACTTCCTCATTCACGATAGCCAGCACGGAATTTTTATTGTCGCGGACGGCATGGGCGGAGCGAATGCCGGCGAATACGCGTCCCGTCTGAGCGCCGAAACGCTTTACGAATTCCTCCTGAACCACACCGATAAAGACAGTATCGAGGCGGTTCAACAAGGCTTTGCCGAAGCCAATACAGCCGTCCGGCAAGCGGCTGTGGCCAGTCCGCAGCTGGATGGGATGGGCACTACCCTGGTGGCTGCCCGGGCCATCGACAGCACCAAGCTGCAAGTGGCCAGCGTGGGCGACAGCCGGATCTACCTCCTATCGAATGGTAATTTCTCCCTGTTGACACAAGATCAGACCTGGGTTGCCGAAGTTGGGGCAAGGCTGGGCCTCGGCGAGGAAGCCCTGCGACGTCATCCCATGCGCCATGTTTTGACGATGGCGGTAGGGGCTGCGCCTGAACTAAGGGTTTTCACCAAGGTGGTTTCCGTTCGATCAGGCGATCAGATCCTGCTCTGCTCTGACGGCCTCCACGGGGTGCTGGATGAAAAAACTTTGCAGGATACGCTCAATTCTGAGAAATCTTTGCCCCAGAAGTGCCACTACCTTATCGAAGCCGCAAAGGAACACGGGGGCCCCGACAATATAACGGCGGTCATCGTCCAGGTGCTGTAATTCAGTGCGGCTTTGAGGCCGCATGCCAAAGACTTCTCGAATTACCTCTCTCGGTCTGATCCTGACGCTCTTCGTTGGCCCTCTTTGCAGAGCTCAGCCAGTCCGTCCCCTCCAAATCCAATTGCGGACAGTAGCTGGCGACAGCGCCACCCATGAAACTGAATCGCTCGAAGCGAAAGGGCTCGCCGTTGAGGTCACCGACGAGGCTGGGACGCCCCTCGCGGGTGTAGCAGTAACATTTCGGCTTCCAGAGGAAGGCACCACCGGTCTCTTCCCGGATGGCAATCGTTCGGCGGTGGTCTACACCACGGAACAGGGACAGGCTTCGGCTCCGGGTATCCGGTGGGGGTCAAGCCCCGGTACGGTGTCTATTCGGATTACGGCCGTCAAGGGCTCGGCGCATGCGGGCATCCTGGCACAACAGCAATTGGTCGCGAGGGGTACGCCGGCAGCTAGGACTACAGTCGCTGCTGGTGCAGCGCCGGCTGCGTCTACCACAACAACCGCTTCTCCGGCGCCAATCGCTCCCATGGCAACGGCTACCGTGGCAAAAGCCGCCAGTGCGCCGCCACCCGGGCCAGGGCCAGTCAGCAGCCAGGTTACAATTCTGAGCCGGCCGGCTCAGGTCAAATCGGACCCGATCACCCCGGCAGTAACAACACCGATCCCCACAGCGGCGGAGGCCAAAGCTCAGGAACCGCCAGCTGTCTCAATATCCGGGGCGCCACCGGGGCACGGTTCCTCCGGCAAAACGAAATGGATTCTGCTTGGACTTGCCGCGGCTGGGGCGGCTGCCGGCGTGGCGTTCGCTATGGGCGGGAGTAAATCCTCAGGCGCGGCTGCTCCGCCCGCAGGCGTAGCCATTGGCGCCCCGTCCATCAGCATTGGACACCCCTGAGGCCACCGTTTCCACGTCTCGAAAGCAGAAACCAGGTGAAACCTATGAATCGGAAATCCATCGTCATCGCGCTGGCGCTGAGTGCGATTTGTTTAAAAGCGCAGCAACCGACGGCCCCGCAGATCGGGGTCGTCCATGGTACAGACGGTTCACTGCGCGCTGTCTACGGCCTACCCGCGAATGTGATGTATGGCGCGCTGCTGGGCCGAGGAGTCAATGCCGCAGCCTTTTCGAGCACAACGGGCTTGGTGTCGAGGGTGGGCCAAATACAGTACCTCGGCGTGCTCGGCAGCGTGCTCGGATCTTACGCCACCAAAGAGCCGAGCCCATTGCTCGCAGTTCGTTCCGTGAGCACCGGCAATCAGGCGAGTTCTATAGGCGCGCTCGCATGGCTGCCGTCCAGCCAGCTCCTATTAGTCTGGTCCGCCCGCGGAACGGCGACTCAGGTTCAGGTCGCGCCCTTGCCGGGCAACGTGATCGCACTGTCATTCGCATCGGCGGGCTTCGCGGATCTGCTGGTCGTCTTGGGCGATGGCGGTGTTGAGCGCTGCGCCGTATCGCTGGCGACCGGGCAGGTTGCAGAAACGTCGGTGGTGCCAGGAGCGAGCGGCGCCGCCTATGAGCAGAATGGCTTCCTGCTGCTCCCGGGCGCCGATGGCCTGCTTGTCGAGTTTCCAGACGGACGCCAACAGCGGTTAGGGATCAAGAACGGATCCGTCGGCTTTGAAGCCATATCAGACCAGTGGGTGCACCTGTTCACGACCGCTGGCTCCCCGCTTGGATCGCACTGGCTGCTGCATCTCGACAGCGCGGCTAAAGGCGAAGCGCCTCTCCAACTCTCGGAACTACCGGCGCCGCCCGAAAGGGTGCCCAAGACCATGCCTCGTCTGGTCGGGAATGCGCTCGTGAGGGTGACCCCATGAATTTATTCGGTTTTGGCAGCCTTTCCTTACCAATGACATTGGCGCTTTGGGCCGGGACCTTGACCGCACAAGACATTACGGTCTATGTCCATACGTCCGGGTCTTCGACTGACGGAGTACTTCTCGCCGGAAACTATGCGTTTCCCGACACGGCAGAGGGGAACACGAGTTCCGTGGTCTTGCGATTTAAGAACACCGGGACGTCCAACGCGTATCTGGTGCAGTCGATTTTCTTTAGCCAGCCAACTCCCTTTCAGATCACCGGTGCTTACTTGGACAAGTGCCTGCCACCGGGCGGATCTGAGGACGTTACGGCGGTTTTTGCTCCAACGGCACTCGGGCCGGTCTCAGAAGATCTCTCCATGAGCTACGCGGGCAATCCCGTCGCCAGCGGCTGTCCGGAGAACACGGCGGGAGGCCAAGTCGTGAGCGGCGCCACGTTTCAGGGAACAGGACTAGCTTCGATCATTGGGGGTGGGGGCGCGGCGGGCAGTCTTACGCTGAGCTACCTGGCGGCGGACGGAAGCATGCAGGTCGTGCAGTCTGGCGGAGCCGTTTCCTTTGGCCGGATTGAAGAGGGAACCAGCAGCACAATCGGATTCACGCTGACGAACAGCGCGGCCCAATCGATTACTGCGCCACCGATTACCGTTTCCGCCGGGGCATTCACGCTGACCACGCCGGTTCCCTCGCCGCTTGTGATCGCCGCTGGAGGCTCCTTCAGTTTTAGTATCGAGTTCCAGCCGAGCACCGCGACACCGTTCACGGGCATTTTGAGCATTGGCACGCAGCCGATCAACTTGTCGGGGGTTGGAACGGCGCCGCCCCTTCCGGCAGCCTCGCTCCAGTTCGACGTGTCGACCTTCGCGAGCCAACAGCAGGATCAAGTCATGGTCAGCCTGTCCAGTGCGTCCCAGATAAGCGCTACCGGTACCTTGACGCTTGCCTTCACGCCTTCGGTAACTGGCGTCACGGACGATCCGGCGGTGATGTTTGTGGCAACCGGTGGCCGCGAACTGAGCGTTCAGGTGAACGTGGGCTCGCAGGCTGCGTTCTATAACGGCCAGTCACAGTTCACTTTTCAAACCGGTACAACCGCCGGCACACTGACCTTTACGCTAACTTTCGCCGGGCAGGATCCGGTGGTACAGACCATTGATATCCTTCCAGCGCCGGTAACGTTGACCGCGAGCACGGCCGTGTGGCAAGAACCATCGCTGGTTGTGACGCTCACCGGCTATGACAACACGTATAGCGCAGGCAAGCTGTCCTTCACCTTCTACAGCACAACTGGGGCGGTGATAGGCCAAGGGGCAATCATCGCCGATGAGACACAGCCCTTCAACCAGTACTTCTTCAATCAGAACAGCAACGGCGGAGCCTTTCAGTTACAAGCGAATTTTCCGGTGACCGGGGGTGATGTGACGACGGTCGGCTCGGTGGACGTCACGATCACGAACAAGGCGGGGGTTTCAGCCACACGGCAGGTGACGTTCAATTAGGAGAAGCCAGCGGTCTCCCTCTGCGCACACGTTACCTTTGAATCATGCCGGTTATCGCGCTGACGATCGCCGGCTCCGATCCAAGCGGCGGAGCCGGTCTCCAGGCAGATCTAAAAACGTTCCACCAGTTCGGTGTTTACGGCGAAGCGGTGGTGACGCTGGTGACGGCGCAGAATACTCGCACCGTATCGCGCGTGGAGGTCATCGAGCCGGATCTGGTCCGGGAACAGATTTCCGCCGTGCTCTCCGATATGCCGCCGCAAGCAGCCAAGACTGGCGCTCTGGGCAGCGCGGCCGTTGTGGAAGCGGTCGCCGAGATGGCGCGCGGCTTCCCGTTTCCGTTGGTAGTCGATCCCGTAATGATCAGCAAACACGGCATGCGGCTGATTTCACCGGAGGCGGAGGAGTGCCTGAAGAGAATGTTGCTGCCTTACTGTCTTCTGGTCACGCCGAACATTCCCGAAGCGGAGGCATTGAGCGGGCTGAGCATCGGCGGCGAGTTCGACCTGGAGCAGGCCGCTAAGCGAATTGCCGGTCTGGGTGCGCGTGCGGTACTCATCAAAGGAGGCCACCTGAAGGGCCGTCTGGTGGATCTGTTATACAGCGAGACAGGCCTGCGCCGCTATGGGGGCGAACGAGTCGCCACGCGGCACACACATGGAACAGGTTGCACTTACTCCGCGGCAATCACAGCCGGACTGGCGCAGTCGCTGTCGCTTGACGAAGCCGTGGCGCGAGCCAGGCGCTTCATCCAGGCGGCGATTGAGTCGGCGCCGGGGCTCGGCGGCGGAAACGGACCCGTCAATCATTTTGCAAAGGTTGAGTCGTAAGCCCGGGGGTGCCATCTAAGCGATGATCGCTTCAATAAGGCGCGGCCCTTTTTCGCGAACAGCCTCGCGGAATTGTGCCGCGAAATCAGCGGCTAACGTTGCACGGCTCGCTGCGACGCCCATTCCCGTCGCGAGGCTTACCCAGTCGAGATCCGGTGTGCCAATGTCGATCAGTTTGTCTGCCGCCGGACCAAAACCGTCGGCGCCGGTACGTTGCATCTCGACGTCGAGAATGCGATAACGTCGGTTGGCGAAGATCACCGTCAAAACATCCAGGTTCTCGCGAGCCATGGTCCACAGGGCTTGCAGAGTATACATCCCGCTGCCATCCGCTTCGAGCGCAATCACTTTGCGATCGGGACAAGCTACCGCGGCGCCGACCGCGACGGGGAGTCCTTGCCCAATCGATCCTCCCGTGACCGGCATCCATTCGTGTGGAGCGGCGTTCGCGAGATGGCAAAGCACCGGCCCGGATGACGAGACCATCTCTTCTGAAATCAACGCATCCTCCGGCAGATAGGCGGCTATCACGCTGCCGATAGCATCGAGCGTCAACGCCCCCTGGTCTATCGGCGATAGACTTGGGCCTGCGGCCTGTATGACGGGATCGCAACCTTGCGCCAGAGCTTCGAGCGCGCTCGCTCCATCTTCATCGACTCCGGCCAGCATCGATACACAACATGAATCCGGCACCAGGCAGCCCGGCGTGTTCGGGTACCCGAAGAATGAGACAGGCGTCTTCGCCTCGACCAGAATCAGGTTTTGAAGATCAGCCAAGAGGGCTAAGGCAGGTTCAGGGAAATACGGAACCTGGGTTGGCCGAAAGCGCCCTCGGCCGGACCAGATCTTGGGCACATTCCTCGCGATGTAGATCTTTACGCCAGTTGCTGCGGAGAGGCGGGCAGCGGCGTCCAAGGCTCTCGGAGCCAGTGCGCTTCCACCGAGTAGCAGAGTGGTTCCTGGCTTACGGACAAGGTCTGCCGCACGCCCGATCGCCGCGCTCGAAGGCATGTGCCGCACTGGGCGCGCGACTACGACGCCGCAACCTTCCGCAGACGACCACGAAAGATCCGCGGGCACGATGAGCACTGCGACCTGGCCGGGTGGCTGTACGGCATCGGCGATTGTGGCGGACACGTCGGCGCCCAGTTCGTGCCCACTCTTGGCGATACGGACGCGATCGGAGACGGTGCGGGCGAAATTTTCGATGTCTGCAGAAAGCGGTGCATCGTAGCGGAGATGAGCAGTTGAATGCTCGCCCACAATACTGACAATCGGCACACGGGCTTTGCGGGCGTTGTGGAAATTGGCCAGACCGTTCGCCAAGCCAGGTCCGAGATGCAAAAGGGTCGCGGCGGGCGTTCCCCTTGCGCGCGCATAGCCGTCTGCCGCTCCCGAACAGACACCTTCAAACAGGCAGAGAATGCCCCGCATCGCTGGGATGCGATCGAGCGCGGCGACAAAGTGCATCTCCGAAGTGCCGGGGTTCATGAAGCAAGTGTCAATACCGTTCGCGATCAGGGTGTGAAGAAGGACCTCAGCTCCGGTGGGCACTTCACTCATTATGCGGGGTCATCAAGAAAGCGCAGCGGTGGTGCTGTGCAGAATGACGCAGCCGCTTGTCGAATCCCACCAATGCTCGTTTGGAGTTAGGACCCCACCACTAATACTTCGGAACCGTCGGGTCTACTTTGTCGCTCCAGGCCAGCATGCCACCGGTCATATTTCGGACATTCTTGAAGCCGTTTTGCTTAAGGAAGTCGACCGCCTTCTGGCTACGTGCACCGGATTTGCAGTGGGCAACAATCTCGGCGTTCGGATCGAGCTCGCTCAAACGCTTCGCAAGGTCTCCCAGCGGAATAAGCGTCGAACCGGGTATCCGGCAGATCTGGAATTCATGTGGCTCGCGAACGTCGAGCAGCGTGAACTGATCGCCGCGATCCAGCTTGGTCTTCACTTCGGTTGCGGCGATGACGCCTTCGGTAGTAGGCATGGGTGTGGGTGAGGGCTGTTTCAAGCCGCAGAATTCCTGATAATCAATGAGCTTCGTGATGGTGGGGTGGTCGCCGCAGACCGGGCAGTCTCGGTCCCGTCGAAGCTTCAGCTCGCGAAACCGCATGTTCAGAGCATCGTAGAGCAGCAGGCGATTCTTCAGCGTTTCACCCTTACCCAGGACGATCTTTACGGTCTCCGTTGCCTGTACAACGCCGATGAGTCCCGGGAGGATCCCCAACACGCCGCCTTCAGCACAGCTCGGCACAAGTCCCGGAGGAGGAGGCTCCGGATACAGGCAGCGATAGCACGGTCCATCTTCATAAGCAAACACCGTGGCTTGACCTTCGAAGCGAAAAATTGAGCCATATACGTTCGGCTTCTTCAGCAGTACGCAGGCATCGTTCACCAGGTAGCGCGTGGGGAAATTGTCAGTTCCGTCGACAACGACGTCGTAATCCTTGAGGATCCCGAGCGCATTCTCGCTCGTGAGGCCGGTGTCGAATTTGTCGACATGCAGGTTTGGATTGATATCGAGCATCCTATCGGCCGCGGAGTCGAGCTTCTTGCGGCCAATATCCTTCGTGCCGTGTATGATCTGTCGCTGGAGATTCGAAGCGTCCACGACATCAAAATCAACTAAGCCGATTCGTCCGATACCGGCTGCTGCCAGGTACAGCCCGAGTGGCGCGCCCAATCCGCCGGCGCCGATCAGAACGACCTTGGCGGCCTTAAGCTTCAACTGGCCTTCCATCCCGACTTCCGGCAGAATCAGGTGACGGCTGTAACGGGCGATTTCCTCGTTTGAAAGAGGGGCGCCGGCAACTTCAGCGACGCCGACCGAACCGCCGGCGATGCTGGGCACGATCGAAATAGTCTCGCCGCCGGCAAGCGCGGTCGCCTCTTTGTCGAGGTAGCGGATATCTTCGTCATCGACGTAGATGTTGACAAAGCTCCGCAGTTTGCCTTGATCATTGAAGAGGTTCTTCTTGAGATCGGGGTACTGGCCGGTCAGGTGCGCCAGCGCTTCGGCCACAGTCACGCCGAAAGCTTCTACAGTGTCTTGGTGCGCCGTGAACTGGCGGAGCGCGGTCGGTATCAATATTTTCGCCATAAACTCCTTACGACTTTCTCCAGATCAGATCTTCAGTCTCGGCACTTGTCTGATCGATGTCCGGTAGAAAGCTATTTGCGTGGTGGAAACGGCCACCTTGGACCGAGATGACCACAAAGGAGAACCAGGGACAAGAATTCTTCAAATCCGTTTCCGAGAAATAGGCATCGCAATCCGGATGGGAGTGGAAGATACCAATCACGTCCAGGCCCCGGTCCCGGGCAGCGCGATCAGCCGCGAGCAGATCCTCCGGCTTGATCTGATACCGATCACCTTGTGCCCCACCAAAGCTATTCGGCAGTGGGACTGCCTCCGTGACAACTTTCCTTCCATCGCGTTGCTGGCCAAGCATAGCTCCGCAACATTCATTGGGATAGGTGGATTCGGCGTGAGCAACCATGGTCTGCCATGGTTCATCAAGAACTTCGATCATCGGAAAGGTGCAGAACTTCTACTCATATTCTATGCCGACCAAGGGCAATCGTACCATTGCCGATCGAGGTTAAGGTAGAAGTGCTAGTTGGCGGCTGGCCCAGCGAGATTCGGCTCGGGCTTCTGCTTAGCGAGCTTGCGCTTTAGATCAGGCCAGAACTCTTTTAAAACATCCGAAGCCATGTCAGTCAACACCGCCGTATACCACTGCTGAAAGACCTGATGGCCGGTTCGGTAGTCCCCGTAATACGACATGGAAATGACCGCACCGACCCCGTTGCCGACAAGCTCCGAGGCGTTGAAGACGTGACGGCCGGAGTCGGTCCTGGTGATAAAGATCTGTTTGACCGCCCAACCGGTGCGGGACATCGCCGATCCGGTTCCCAAACGAAAATAACGAGGATCCTGGCGCAGAATGGTGGGGAATATTCCTTCGGTCATCATATTGCCGATGGCCTGATCGGCGTACCCCGTTCCGTAGCGCTTGGCGTATCCCTCCATTCCCTGGCCGAACTGGGGGTGCAGATTTTCAAGCTGGCCTAGCCCCGCTAAAGCGCCGGTAATCAAGAAGATCGTTGGAGCGAAGGAGTCTTTGACGGCGATCAGCATCTTCTCTTTCGGTTGCAAAGCTACTACCGGCTGGTCGACGTTGGTGGTCCGGTAGTTCGGCAAAACGCCGAGCACGTAGCCGCCGTTGCCCTTCATGGACTCTTTGATGACCTCGTTCGCCGTTAGCGGCTTGTCTTTGTCGGCTTCCTTCGACTTGTCAACGGGAGTGGTTTTTGCTTCGCCCGTTGCGGTAGGTGCAGCGGGTGTCGGCGCAGCAGTTGCCGGCGGAGTTTCTTGCGCTGGTGCCGGTGAAATCAGAGACAACCCCAAAATGCCGAGGAAGACTATGGTGAGGTGGCTATTTAAACGTTTAATGCTGATCATCCTTGGCTCTGAGTGTTAAAACCCTCGCAGGGCACTCACAATGAAAATTACGAAACCCCTGGGGCGTAGTCAGTTAGCCCACAATCGGCAAGTGCGGAATCCACTGCGCCATGGCGCTAAGGTTGCCGCTTCGCACTTCCACCAGTTTACAACTGCTCTCGTGGTGGACGCCTTATGCGTCGATAAAGAGTCTGTTGAATTGTAAAGCACCTCATTCTTGGGCTTCTTTCGGCAGGAAAGTAGCGGCTTAGAGAGTTATAAGAATGAGTCTTTTGCGAAGAATTGCCGGCACAAAAGGGCGTTTACGAGTTGAGAAATTTGGAACAATCAGGAATCGGGTCGAGTCTAGTATGGCGGGGGCGCTTTCGGGCGCAATCGCGTTATCCATGTACACTGGAACTGGACTGGCAGTCAAGGTAACAATGTGTCTGCTTTAAAATACTATTTGCATGACGGTGCGACAAGTTTCCGCATACAACTGCTTGGAACGCTTTCTGAGGCGGATCTTCCCGAGCTCGCGGGTTGCTGGCGTACCGCGCGTTCCTCGGTCGTCGGTCGTCAACTGGTGATCGACTCCAAGAAACTGGACAGCTTAGATGAGGCGGGCCGGAGTTGGCTGGACGAAATGATCGTCGAAGGCGCATTGATTGACGATCGGCTCGGATCGTCCAAGACCATCCCCGAACGTTTTGTGATGCGAGCGACCGCATCGAAAGCCGAAGAAAAGTCCCGTCGCAGAATGGGCAAGCTCCGCGCTCCAGTTGCCGAATCGACCTAAACCGCGTGGTCACGCCGTTCTTAACTACACGAGCGCATTCCAAGTTCCCCGCTCCCTCTATATCGACCCGCTATTCTAGGAGTTCTGCTCAAGTCGTAGGATCCCGAACCATTCATGACCGGGCCGATCAATCAGCCGTTTCAGCTGTTCCCGTTGTACCGTGAGCGAGTTTGGGGCCGCCGGAGCCTCGCTCCTTTGTTTGCGGTCACTTCACGTAGAGAGCCATTCGGCGAAGTCTGGTTTACCTTCCAAGATAACGAAACCTCCATCGGACTCAGCCTTGGCGACTTGTTGGCGGCGAATCCAGGAATTCTCGGAACAGCGGCCCTTCCGGATTGCCCGGCGCTCTGCCCACTACTGGTAAAGTTCCTATTCACCACCAGCAGGCTGTCTGTACAAGTGCACCCGGACGACACTTATGCCCGCCGGCATCACGGCACGTTGGGGAAAACCGAGGCTTGGTGCGTGCTGGACTCACAGCCTCCTGGCGAAGTGGCGGCCGGCTTCCGCGAAGAGATCACACGTGACCGTTTGCGAGGCGCCGCGCTCAGTGGTGAGATTGAACAGCTCCTGGACTGGCGGAAGGTCAAGGCCGGAGACACGATCTTCGTGCCGGCCGGCACAGTCCACGCTATTGGCGCCGGCTTGACGATTTGCGAGATCCAGGAAAACTCGGATATCACGTACCGTCTGTACGACTATGGGCGCCCTCGCGAACTGCACTTGGATGACGGTGTGCAAGTCTCGAAGCTAGGTAGCCACCAGCATGCCGCTGAGCCGAGGCCGATTACATCGTGGCGCGATCAGTTGCTCGAATGCGCCTACTTCCGGATTGAGCGCATGCGGGTTCCGGAACGGCTTCGATTCGCTGGCCAGAACCCGTATTACGTTCTTTTGATCTGCATCGAAGGCGGCGGGCAAATCGACGGCAGGCCGTTTGCACCAGGCCAGGTCTGGATAGTCCCCGCAAACTCAGCCAGCTTCACACTCGAAGGTACGAACAGCCGCTGGATCGTAACCTACACGGCGGACGAACGATTCGACGGCCTCGTGGCGGATTAGTCCCTCATTCATGCCACAGGAAACAAAAACGCTTTCCCGAGCAGCATCAGCTTACTGGATGTCGGAACGTTAATACGAGAGCTGAGCACCGAGTAATTGGCCGCTTCAATGCGTGCCAACAAGCGCTGATAGATGGCTCGGAGCGCCCACAAGGACCGGCGGCTCCCGGGCTGGATCAGCTGCGATAAAGCCGCGGACTCCTCGTAATAGCGCCTGGCGCGATCTGCTTCATAGCGGATAAAATCGCGGAAATGGTCGTCCTCTGATCCCGACCGAAGCTGATCCACCGGAACACAGAAGCGCTGCAAGTCTTCTAAGGGCAAATAGACTCGCCCTAACTCCGCATCTTCGCGCACGTCGCGGATGATGTTCGTCAGTTGAAACGCAACGCCGCATTTTTCGGCCAGGACCAGAGCTTTGATTGAGGTGAAACCGAAGATGTGGATAATCGTCAATCCGACCACCGAGGCCACTTGGTAGCAATATCGATACAGCTCATCGAAAGTTTGCATCTCCCGTGGCTCCAGATCAGAAGTAATGCCGTCGATCATCTCGTGAAAGAAACGGTGTGGGATCTGGTACCGCCGGACCGTATCGTGAAAGCCCGGCCAGATCGGATTCTTCCCGTATTCGCCCTGCAGGGCATGCTCCAACTCGACCCGCCAGTGCGTAATCACTTCGCGCAGCCTCTCTTTGTCGATAGCCTCTGGATCGTCGCTGAGATCGTCACAATACCGCATGAACGCATAGACCGCGCACATCGCATCGCGCTGTGGCTTGTCGAGGAGCAGAAACGCGTAGTAGAAATTCTTCGCTCGCTTACGCGCCACATGTCGGCAGTAACGATAGGATCGCCTAACGCTAAGCGACATTACTGAATCAATCGCGGAAGGCATCGCAATAGTATGCCCAGGCGCTCAACTTTCGAAATGTGTGGCCTTTGCGCCAACACGTCATAGCGTTGCTCGCGGATCTTCTTGAGGATCGCCATCCCACCCCTGCTGAAAAGCTGAAGATCGAGTGCCAGCCGCCGGTCGACCGTGTCAATGAGCGGGAGCCCTCGCCGAAAAAGCTGATCAGCGACGTTAACTGCCTCTTCCATGACTTTCGCAAACCGCTGATCGAAACGCCGGGCGAAGAGTTCCTCGACCTCATAACCATGCCTGTCCAACAAATCGAGCGGCAGGTAGACGCGGTTCTTCTGAAGATCCACTGTGACATCCTGCCAGAAATTGGCTAACTGCAATGCTGTGCAGGTGCAGTCGGACAGCTCCTGGCGATGCGAGTCGCGGTATCCGCCCAAGTAGAGGACCAGGTGCCCAACCGGGTTGGCCGAGTTCACACAATAACCGAAAAGCTCTTCGAAGTCTCGATACCGGGTTACCGTCTGATCCTGTTCGAAAGCTTGAATCAGGCGGTCGAAAGGCTCTTGGGGAATCTGAAATCTCTCGACGGTGCTCTTCAACGCGACGAAAACGGGATGGACAGCTTCACCTGCGTACATCGACTGCAGCTCATCTCGCCACCAGCCCAACAGCTTCAGACTCTCTTGCGGATCACCGATCTCGTCGCCCAGGTCGTCCGCCCACCTGCAAAACGCGTAGACGTTGTAGAACTCCTGGTGCAACTGCTTCGGCAAAAGAAAGCTGACCACCTGAAAGTTCTCATAGTGGTGGGTCGCCAGCCAGCGCGTGTACTGCTGGGCCTCGGCTAGCGAGTAGCGGGCGGAATCTACCCCCACTTGCTTCACATAATCTTTAGGTTGTAAGAGAGCGACTGCCACTGATACCCGCTATTCTCTATGATCGCTTAGCGGGCACCGGCGGCAACTAGGGAGTAATTGCGGTTTTAAGGTAACCGTTCGGAGAGGTAGCCAAATCTTGCAGAACGTCCGGCAGCCGGCTCAACGGCTCGCGCCGGTTCACCAGGTGGTCGGCGGTGACAGCGCCCGCCGAGACAATCTCCAGAGATCGGCGAATATGCTCGGGAGTGTGATGGAAGCTCGCTTTGCAGGTGATCTCGGCATAGTGCAGGCGACCTGTATCGAGGCCTACCTTCGTACCCGTAGGACAACCGCCAAAGAAATTCACGGTGCCGCCCTTTCGGACTAATTCGACCGCAACCTCCCAAGCTTCGGGGTGGCCAATCGCTTCGATCATGACGTCGACGCCTCGGCCGCCATTCAATCGGCGGACTTCATCAACCAGCTTCGAGCGATCGCGTATCATCTCGACGCCCTCGTCGGCTCCGAGCCTGAGTGCCACATCAATCTGTTGGCGGCGGCGTGCAATGGCAATTACCCGAGCGCCAAATGCGGTCTTGGCCAGCCGCACGAACATCAGTCCAATCGGGCCCAATCCCATCACAGCGATCGAATCGCCATGCCGCAGCCCCGCTTCATCCAGGCCGCGTAGTACGCATGCCAGGGGTTCGATCAGCGCGGCGTCTTCATACCGAAGCTCTGGCGGGATCTCGTAAGTGTTCTTTTCAACGATTCGACTCGGGATGCGAATGAATTCCGCATACGCGCCGTTGTTGAACAGCAAGTCCTCACACAGATTCTGCTGGCCACGTTTGCAGTAGAAACATTGATCGCACGGAGCGGAGTTGGCCGAAACCACCCGTTGGCCAACTTTGAACTTGATAACTCCTTCGCCTACAGCCGCCACGTCACCCGCCAGCTCATGGCCGAACAGCGCAGGGGGGACAATCATCTTGGCGTGATAGCCGCGTCGAAACACCTTCAGGTCCGTGCCGCAGGTCAAAGCTCTTCGCACGCGGATCAGAATCTCGCCAGGCGCAATTCTAGGAACCGGAACCGATTCCAGCCTGACGTCCTCCTTGCCATAGAGAACAGCGGCCTGCATGATGGTGCCCGGCATTACCTGCGCTCCTGCGGATGGATGACTACCTTTAATGATGTTTCACCCGGATGGCATGCAATGTCAATGCCCGTGCTGATCTCGTCAAGCGGTAAACGATCGGAAATGAGACGCTCCAGCGGAAGTTCGCCGCTAAAAACCAGCCACGCCGCTTGTGACTGGAGGTCCACGTCAGCGCTGTAGGAACCAAGCAGCATTCGCTCACCGACACAAATGTCGGCGCCCGATATATCAACCCGCGAGCCGCTCGACGTTTGGGCGAAAAGAAGTACCTTGGCGCCCGGTCGCGAAACACGCAAGGCATGGTCGACCAGCCCTTTGGCATCGGTCGCAACAATCACCGCATCCGCACCGCGCCCCTCGCTAGCGTTGCTTAACCTTGATTCGAACTCGGGTCCAGTTGGATCGAAGGCTTCGCCCCCGAAATCCGCCGAAATGGCTCTTCGATGCTTAATTTTATCCGTAGCGATCACCCGCGCACCCAAGCGCTTGACGAGAAGGGTAAAGATCAGTCCGATTGGCCCTTGTCCCAGTACGGCAACCACGTCGCCGCTCCGCAGACCGAGCATCTCAACGCCCTTAAGGCAGGTGTTGACGGGCTCTACCCAGCAGGCTTGATCGAAGGACACGCCATCCGGAATCTTCTCGACCCCGCGATCCACAATCCAGTCCATGACGCGCACGTACTGCGCAAAGCCTCCGCCCGCGGGCTCGAATCCCGCCGTCACGCCGACCCTCTTGTAAACGGGACATTGGGCGTACAGCCTTCGCTGGCAGTAGAAGCACTCACCGCACGGAATGTGGTGAAACACAATAACACGGTCACCTACGCTATATCCTTCAACACCTTCGCCTACAGACGCCACAACACCAGCCGTTTCATGACCATAGATGCGCGGCGGAGGCAATAGGTTGTACTCGATCTTTTTCAGGTCGGTATGGCAAATCCCACAGGTTTCGACACGAATGACAATCTCCCCGCAGCCGGCCTGCGGCGTATCGACGGACTCAACTCCGATCTTTCCCTCGCCCCGGTATACGGCCGCCCGCATAGTGGCGGGCACCGCATCATTCAACCGGGGTTCGTTCTTGCTCAATGCGGCAACTGACAAGAAAGTCTCCCAGCACACCCGCTGCGTCTTCGGAACGCCGTTTCAAGCGCAACAGTCCCGGGAGCACGTTCGGATGCGTAAGTGCGTAACTACCAATCTTCCCACGCGCGAACCTTCCTTCGATAGTGCGCATTTCGTTTAGATCCAGCGGCATTTCGTCTTCGGCCGAATCGCTAATCACTTTGATGCAGTAGAAAGGCAATCCGGCTTGGATTGCTTTGGATGCGACGCCGGCGGCTTCCATTTCGACCACATCGCCACCCTGTTCGCGAAGCTTCTTCTTCTCCTCCGAGGTCCAGGCAACCCGGTCTGTGGAAATCGCGATGCCGGAAACGAAACCGTACGCAGCTTCTATCGTATGGCACTCAAATGCGTCTCGTACGTCCACCGCCATCACGGTCTTGGGACACATCACCTGGCCTGGCTTCAGGTCCGGGTTCAGGCCGCCGCAAATACCAATGCTCACAATGGCTTCCAAGCGGGAAGAAGATAGGTCGGCCACCATAACGGCACGTCGCGCCACCTCCACCGCTTCGGAGGCGAGCCTCGGACCTGCACCGTTCGCGACCAGAATTGCGCGCTGCCCTTCCCAGACGCCCTCCTCCGCGTAATCGAGCGGCCAGTTCAGGGGCCGGCTTCCGGTCAGGCGCGAGGCAAACGGCTTCAGTTCGTAGGATTCAGCGGCAACAAAAAGAATAGCCATCGTCAGTTAGCCTCTAAGCGGGGCTTTTGCCTTCCATTCGTATCCAGATCCGCTCTGGGTTTCCCTACACATATCCATTCTCCCGAAACCAGCGTACAGCCTTTTCCAGGGCAGCTACGGCAGACCCGGGCGCGTAGCCGAGTTCCCGGCTGGCCTTGGCGTGTGACGCAAACATCTTCTTCCGCGCCATCCTCACACCTTCCAGGGGAGCGGCAGGTTCATTCCCCGTCAGGTTTGCCCAAGCCGTGCTTGCCAGGCCAGCCGCATAGGCCGCCGCGTACGGAATCCTTATCACTGGCGCTTTCTTGTCTGCGATGACCGCCAGACGCTGGAGGATCTGCCCGAGCGTCAGATTCTCCGCACCGAGTATGTAGCGTTCACCCACCTGGCCGTGTTCCGCCGCGAGCAGATGTCCGACTGCGGTGTCGTCGGCGTCGACAATGTTCAAGCCCGTGTCGATGTAGGCCGGCAATTTCCCTTTCAGAAAATCGACCACAATCTTGCCGGTCGGCGTCGGTTTCCAGTCGTGGTCGCCGACTGGAGCCGTCGGATTGACGATCACAACCGGAAATCCTTGCTTTGCCTTCTGAACCGCGATCTGTTCGGCCAGCCACTTCGACCGTTTGTAATGCCCAGCCATGTCCTCTATCGAGACCGGAGTCGATTCGTCCCCGCTCCCCTGTTTCGGTATGCCGATACAACCCACCGTACTCGTATAGACAACGCGCTCGACCGCTGCCGATTCCGCTGCTTCAAGCAGGTTACGCGTGCCGTCAACGTTTGACCTATACAAAACTGTCGAATCCCTTACCCACAAACGGTAGTCGGCGGCGACATGAAACACCAAGCCGCAGCCCGTCATCGCGCGGTCGAGCGAGTCTCGATCACGCAGGTCGCCCGTCACCCGCTCCACATCCACTTCTTGAATAATGCTGTTTTGGCGACAGAGTGCCCTCACGGAATGCCCCCGTTCTACCAGTAGACGGGCCACATGCCAGCCCAGAAAACCGCTAACACCTGTTACAAGGGTCGGTTTCAATCAATTAGGAGAACTTCAAAGCAGGACCCATTCGCCCGGAGAGGGCAACTAATTCATTGTAGTGGTTCCGGAGCTTCAGTGTGGAAAGGGCTCTAATGGGGCAAACGGTCATGGCCGTTCGCTCACAGATCGCCATCGCGAAGGTCCGCCTTCGCCTTCACGTAAGCAGCTAGCGCCAGCAGCGGGAATGTATGGCGGTAGTCCGTGTACGCCAGGTAGAACACCTTCGGGAAACCAGTACCGGTGCAATACTCCTCATCCCAGCTGCCATCGGGAAGTTGCGTGTTGAGCAGGTACTCAATGGCCTTTTCGAGACTCGAACTCCGGGTGTCGCCACCTGCGAGAAGCCCCAAAATGGCCCACGCTGTTTGCGAAGGTGTGCTTCCGGTTTTGCTGGGTGTACTCTTATTCGGGACGAAGCAGTTCTGGTCATAGCTCGCACAGCTTTCGCCCCAGCCGCCGTCGCGGTTCTGATAAGCACGAACGAATTCCAGCGCCTGCTGAATGCCGGGTTCGCGATCGCTAATGCCTGCCGCTGCCAGACCACGTAGCGCTAGAAAAGTGCCGTAGAGATAGTTCACGCCCCAGCGTCCGTGCCAGCTGCCGTCCGCTTCCTGCGTTCGCCACAAGAACTCGACCCCCCGGCGAATGGCCGCATGACTCGGCTTAAGACCACAGCGGCACAGGGCCTCAATGACTCGACCGGTAATATCGGGACAGGACGGGTCAAGCATCGCATTGTGGTCCGCGAACGGGACATGGCTCAGAAACTGCCAGTTATTGTCCACGTCGAAGGCCGCCCAGCCCCCATCGCTTCCCTGCATCTCCAGTAGCCAGTTAACAGCTCGCTTTTCACAAGCCTGCTGCTTCACTTCATCGGCGCCACGCGCGTGCTTGAAAGCCAGCAGCACCATTGCGGTGTCATCAATGTCGGGGTAAAAGGCGTTGTTGAATTCGAATGCCCAACCGGAAGGTTCAACATCCGGCCGCTTCACGGACCAGTCACCCTTGCGCCGAACCTCTTTGGAGATCAGCCAGTCGGCGATTCGCCGCAAGCTGTCAGGGGTTCCGGTTTCCGCTTCTCCCAGAGAAAACGCCGCGATGGCAGTGTCCCAGACCGGCGAGAAACAAGGTTGAAAGAAGAACCCACGTTTGTCGCTGTCCACCATCAGCTTGTCGAATTCGGCCTGCGCCTTCACCCTGAGCGGATGGCCGCTCGGATAGCCCAGGACGTCCAACGCCATCATGGAATACTGCATCGACGGGTAAATGGCGCCCAGTCCATCACTCTCATCGAATCGCTCAATCATCCATTCCGCGCATTTCTTGATTGCGTAATGGCGAATAAAGCGCGGCGCAAACTTCTCCCAAAACTTCAGCAGCCGGTCAATAGCCAGAAAGACATTGCGCCAGCGGAATAAGTGGCGATCGCGCTCGTAGCTTAATGGAGCACCGGGAAGGAGCAACTCCTCGAGATTGAAACCAGCAGGAGCAGGGCGTTGTGGATTCGACGCGCACACAATCGAAAGCGGCACCACAATCGCTCGCGTCCAGGAAGACATCTGGTAGAGAAACTTGCCAGGCACCAGGATCATCTCGGGCGGAACCGAAGGACACGCCGCGCGCGGAAATAAACCAAACAGGCTCAGGTTGATTCGAACGTACGAGTTCGCGGCTTGCAGCCCACCCATCTCGAGAATTCGTTCCCGCAATCGAATCATCCGCGGGTCGCTTGCCGATTCGCCTGCGACCTTTAAGGCGAAGTAGGCCTTTACGCTGGCACTGATCTCGGAGGGGCCTTGCAGGTAAATGTTAAAGCCGCCGTCCGGAAGTTGCCGCGAGAATATCGAGGCCACCGCACGGCGAATCCGGTCGCGGCTGGGTGGATCCCAAACGCCGCCTACTGGAGGATGATTCCACAGTTCCTGCAGAATGTAGTCTGATTCCAGCGTCGAATCGGCAGTGAGGTCAGCCCACCAAAAACCCTCCGCCTGTTGCTTTCTGAGGAGAGCCTCGGAAGCCTTGCGGATCGCTTCGGTTACCCCTGTCGCGAGCGTTTGAGTGGTCTCGATGCTAGGCGTCATCTTCACGAAAAAAGGTCATCCTCCAGCCCAAACAGGTTGGGGCACAACCCACTAAGATACTGCCATCCGGCAAATGCATTCAACCTATGCAACGGTGTGAAGCCGAGGCGTAAAGTTCTCGAGGTCTGCCGGCAAAGTGAACCGCACGTCCTCGTCCTTGATCTCTGCCTCTTCCAAATGCGCAAAACCTCGCGCCCGAAGGTGATCGATCAACTCCTGTACCAGGTGCTCAGGCGCCGAGGCGCCCGCGGTCACCGCGACGACATCCACATTTTCGAGCATCTCAGGCTGCACTTCGCCCGAATCGTCCAAGAGATAAGCGGGAACGCCGGCCTTCTCGCAAACCTCCACCAGCCGCCGCGAATTCGAACTATTCTGCGAACCGACCACAAGGAGTGCCTGGCAGAGAGGCGCAACTGCTTTGACGGCTAACTGCCGGTTCTCGGTTGCGTAACAAATGTCCTGCGTCTTCGGGCCGACAATCTTCGGAAAGCGTTCCAGCAGCCGGGTGACAATGTCTTTTGTCTCGTCCAGGGAAAGCGTGGTCTGGGTGAGATAAGCCATTCGCTCCGGATTGCTGATCTCAAGGCGATTTACATCTTCGACGTCGGACACCAGGATGGTCGACTCAGGCGCTTCGCCAAGGGTCCCAATCACCTCATCGTGATCACGATGGCCAATCAAAATAATCTTGTAGCCCTGCTTGGCGAACTTCACCGCCTCCAGGTGCACCTTGGTGACTAGAGGACACGTGGCGTCAATCACTTGCAGCTTACGCTCGGTAGCCTCGCGGCGAACTTCCGGTGCCACACCGTGGGCACTGAAAATCACCCGGCAGCCCTCCGGCACCTCGCTCAGTTCCTCGACGAAAATCGCTCCGGCTTGACGTAATTCATCCACCACGTGCCGGTTATGCACGATCTCCTTGCGCACGTAAATAGGCGCCCCGTATAGATCCAGCGAGATGCGGACTACGTCGATTGCTCGAACGACTCCAGCGCAAAACCCTCGCGGCTTCAATAGGATAATCTTCCTAAGTCCGGGAACGGGCGGGTTTACGCCCCGAGGAGACTCGATATCGTAAAGGGTGTCTGGCAGGGGCATAAGACAACTTCGAGTATACCAAGGGAGGGCGCGCTCAGGGTGTGCGACAAAACTGGTCGCAGATTCATTTTTCAAGAGCGCTCTTTTCCCTGTTTCGCCCCTGACTAGGGGAAGTACCCGCGCAAGTCCCTTCACTTCAATGGCCTGAGGCGCACGCGTCTTCCTGATAAGATCGTTGTCACGACTACTCGATACCGAGCATCAAACCGGTGAGGCCGATTGGGAATGCCGTCCCCGGCTCCGAAAATGATACGCGAAGGGAGTCCAGACCCGTGTTAAAAGTGCTGACCTCGTCAGCCAACGACTTTACGCTGACATTGCTGCGCCTTGTGGCGGGCATCGTGTTCTTTGCGCATGGCGCCCAACTTGGCTTGGGCTGGTTTGGCGGTTACGGCTATTCGGCGACCATGGCCTTCTTCACACAACAGCTTCATATTCCAGCCCTGTTTGCGTTCCTCGCCATTGTGGCGCAACTATTCGGCGGTCTCGGTTTGATCGTCGGCCTGTTTACCCGCATCGCCGCATTCGGCATTGGAATCACCATGGCCACGGCACTTGTCATGATTCATCTTTCGAATGGTTTCTTCATGAACTGGTCCGGCTTACAGAAGGGTGAAGGGTTCGAGTATCATCTGCTCGCCATTGCAATTGCTTTAACGCTTGTCGTTCGTGGCGCGGGTGCAATCTCGCTCGATCGCCTGATTGCGTCCCGAGCACCCGGCGTAGATTGAGTGAGAACTGCCACCGCATGAAACCTGGAGACACGCAAGACTCCGGTGGCACGCGGAAGGAGACGCTTGCCACGCCGCCAGAGATGAGTGTGGAACCAGCGCACGTCTGGTTTGCGCTCTCAACGGCCTTCCACTCGATCAGAGCGCACATCGAAGCCTGCATCCAGCGCATCGGCCTCAGCGAGTCGGACTTTGCCGTACTTGAGGCTCTGTTTCACAACGGGCCGATGCGAGTCAATAACCTGGGCAGGAGGGTGAACCTAGCCAGTTCCTCGATAACCGCCTCAGTCGACCGACTGGAGGGCCGTAAATTGGTCCGTCGCCAAAGTGACGGGCACGACCGCCGTTCCCGACTGGTCACTCTGACCGAAGAGGGTGCCGGCTTAATAGCCCGGGCTCTGGCCGATCAGCAGAATGCCGCGGAGGAGTCTGCCGCAGCGCTCTCAATTGAAGAACGCGACCAACTGTTGCGACTGCTCCGGAAATGGGGGCACTCGGCCGAATTCCCTTGCCGCCAGAAAGACGAAGCGTCCTTAGAACCTGAGCCGCCCCTTTGACTCGATGCTCGAAGCGTCGGGTCGACTTCCGCCCCAGATGGCCCCTTCGTTTCCCGGGATAGACGCCGTTTGGTTTTCGTCGTCTTCAATGTGCCTGCGATGGCGATGTCGCGAGCGTTTTTCTTCTCGATGCCCAGCCAGCATACCTACCAGAACGAAATACCATCCGCACACGGCCAAACGGGCAAACGGATAGTCAACCACCGCATTTATGCAGACGAAGACCACGCCTACTCCCCAAACCGAGCGCCATGCCGGCGTCAAGGTCCACAAGAAGACAACCAGCATCAGGCCTGCAAAAAAAACTCCGCCTTCCGCGGCCCATTCCAGCCAATCGTTATGTGCGTGGTTTACATAAGTGCCGTCGTCATAGCGCGCAAACCGAGGGTACACAGGCACGTACGTGCCTAAACCCCAGCCCGTCCACGGATGCGCCTTGACCATGTCGAGGGATGCCTCGTTGATCTCCCGCCTCACCGCGAACTGGTCAGGTGATCGGAGCCTTTCGATCACGCGGTCGAAACCTGCCACGACAACCAAACCTAGCGTCAACACCACCGTTATTCCCAGCATGGGAAGCGGTAGCCGGGACCGGCCACGGAGCCAGCAAACTACCAGAACCGCCAGGAACTCGACAACCACCAGAATGGTGCCGGATCGGGACGAAGAAGCAATTACGGCGCTGACCTGCAGCGCGGCCAACAGCAGCATCAGGAAGTTTGTTCGCCGCTGGCCCAAGCCGAGCCACAACGTCACCGGTAACGAAAGTTCAACAAACTGGCAGAAATTGTTCGCGTACTGGAATGTTCCAAAGACGAAAGGCCAGCCGGTGGGGAAGATCCACAACACCTTAGTGGTTCGCGACGCCTGTTGCAACAGATCCAGCACGCAAATCAGGCTGGCGAAGTACACGAAAGCAAGACGGAATTGCCGTGCCACCGCCAAGTCGCGGAACAGTTGGTGCGAGAGCAGACAAATCCCCGCGCAAGCCCACCAGAATATGGTGACCCGCCAGCCCTCGGAAACGATCTTATAGGGCGACCAGAGCGTCTGGGCAACGCCATAGCACGCCATCAGCAGAAGACAAACCGATGGCAGGCTCCAGCGAATGCGCTCCCGAAATCCAATCACTATCCAGGCCGCAAGCAGGAGGAACAAGCCCGCCCCGATCCAATGGGTAAGGATCTCCGAATTGTCGATAACAGTCGATGTGAACGCAGCCAGCAAGACAAACAAGCCGGCTGCGAAATATTTTGTGCCCGGTCCAGAAGGACTGAGAGCGGATCCCGCCGGCAACGCAGAATTGCTGACCTCTCGCGAAACCAGCGAACCCTTCTCAGACTCCATTACCTGTCACTCTACACTGCCAAGTCAACCGACGCGCCACGTTCACCGCTTACGCGCCACTTCTTGCGTCACTTGAGATTACAGTGGGGGTGTAATGAAATCCTTCCGCAAAGAGCTCTGGTTCGAAGTCCCATCGAGGCGAGGCTTCGTCAATATTACGCCCGACGTCGTGCGTTGCCTTATCGATAGCGGCGTTAAGGAGGGTCTCGTGCTCGTAAACGCAATGCATATCACCGCCTCCGTCTTTATCAATGACGATGAATCGGGACTGCACCACGATTACGAGAAGTGGCTGGAAATGCTTGCGCCGCATGAGCCGGTTTCGCAATATCACCATAACCGGACGGGCGAAGACAATGCCGACGCCCACTTGAAGCGGCAGATTATGGGACGCGAAGTGGTGGTCGCGGTAACTGGCGGCAAGCTCGACTTCGGCCCTTGGGAGCAAATCTTCTATGGCGAATTCGACGGTCGCCGCCGCAAGCGTGTCTTGATCAAGATCATCGGCGAGTAGCCGCCCGAAATGCCCGAGTTCCGAATGCGCTAGTGGATCTCTAACGCCTGTGCCCCGAAGTGATTCCGCTCGTCGCTCGTCAGACGTCCCAGCCAGTCTTTGCACTCGACTAAAGCCGATCCCGCTGCGCTCTTGGCCTCTTTGACGGCTCCTCGCTTTGCGCCGGGGTGCGTCCCCTCCGCGAGGTACAGGTAGTAGTGACCCGGCTGTTCCTTCCACTCGTACTGGGGATCGAACCCGATCAGCCACTTCTCTCCTACTGGCAGCGGCTTATCCACACCCTTGTCCTTCTCCGGCGCTTCAGGCGCAGCCTCAGCGATCGCACTGCCCAGCTGGCGGGCCATTTCGTCGAAAAAGTAGCCTCGCAAAGCCGCGCCTCCAACCACGCTCTGCAACTCGAGCGCTCCGTCAAATCGCTCGCTCCACTTGCGGGCTTCATAGCGGTTCACGGAAGCCACCGGAACCACGCGCAAGCTTCCCTTGCCCGGGTTCGGCCACTTGAACCAGTGATCCTCGATGAACGTCGCGAACCGCGTCGGGTAGCCGGCGACAAAGTTCTCCACCGCTGCCTTAAGCGACTGGCTGGTCTTGAACAAGTCCGCCAGCGAATCCCAAATCCTGTCCTTCGCGCGGCTCTCTCTGCTGCCCAAGCCCAGGGCGCTCAGTGTGGCCGCGACCTCCGCCACGACACCCTGTCCGGCGCCGCCGGCCCAATCGTCAAACGTTTCGGGGCGCGAAAGCTTCCCAAACTCCATCCCTTTGCCGGTCCACCGTGCCCAACTTGGATTTCCGAGTAGCATGTTCAGCATCATATGCCAACGAGCTTTCCACTTTCTGCCCGCGGCCTCCGCCGGAGCCGAGTTGAACACGTTCAGATAAACTGGAACTTGGTACAGGCATCCTCTCCCGTACGGGTTTGTGCGGTCAACTTTCTGAATTCCGTCCCGTTGGTTTGGGGCATGCTCAAGGGTCCGCAACAACCTCTCGTGGATCTCTCATTCGAGATTCCCGCCACTTGCGCCGACGTCGTGGAGGCCCGGCGTGCCGACGTTGGTCTAGTCCCGGTCGCCGAAATTGCCCGCCAGGCTCTCGAAATCGTTCCGGGAGTCGGCATCAGCTGCCGCGGGGCGGTTCGCAGTATCCTTCTGGTTTCCCGCGTTCCGGCAAGACAGATTCGGCGTATCGCCGTAGATTCCAGTTCGCGCACGTCGACCCAACTCGCTCGAATCATCCTGCGCGAGCGATATGGCGCCACCCCGATTCTGCTTCGGCGCCCGCCCGACCTCGAGAGCATGCTCGACGATGCAGAGGCGGCCCTGCTCATCGGTGATTCCGCCTTGCGGATTGACCCGGACGACCTGCCCTACCAGAGCCTCGACCTCGGCGCCGAATGGTTCGCCTTAACCGGCTTGCCCATGGTATTCGCGGCTTGGGCCGGACATTCGCCGCTTGACCAGATGAAACTCGGCACAATCCTGCGGGGATCCTGCGAATTCGGCCTGTCTCATCTGGACGAGATTGTCGACAGCGAATTCGCGCGGCGGGGTGTGACGCGGGAACTAGCTCACCGCTACGTGGCCGGTTTCATCCGCTACCAGTTAGGACCTGCCGAGCAGCAGGGCCTCGAAGCTTTTCTTTCGCTCGCGGGACCTTTCTGGAAAGACATCGACCGCCAACCGGACCTCGTAACATCCTAAAATGAGAAGGCGCATATGATCTCACGCCAGCAGGCACTCGATCTCTTCAATAGCCCCGACCTGATCGGCATCGGCATGCAAGCGGACCAGGTGCGCCGGAAGCTGCATCCGGAAGGAATCGTCAGCTACATCATCGACCGCAACATCAACTACACCAACTTCTGTACCGAGTACTGCAGCTTCTGCGCCTTCTATCGCCCCATGGGTCATAAAGAGGGCTACATCCTATCCAAGGAAGTGATCTTCGATAAGATCCAGGAGACCATCGACCTCGGCGGGACGGGCATTCTCATGCAAGGCGGCTTGCATCCCGATCTGAAGATTGAATGGTACGAAGACCTGCTCCGCTCGATCAAACAGCGCTTCAACATCTGGTGTCATTGCTTCTCCGCTCCCGAGATCATAAACATCAGGGACGTCAGCGGATTGTCCCTGCGGGATACTATCGCCCGTCTCCGCGACGCCGGACTCGACTCCATCCCCGGTGGCGGCGCCGAGATCCTGGACGATTCCGTCCGTTATCGCATTAGCCGGCTAAAGTGTTCAACCCAGGATTGGATTGACGTCCACCGCACGGCGCACGCCCTCGGCATGCGCACCACCGCGACCATGATGTTCGGCGCGGGAGAGAGCATCGAGCACCGCTTGAATCACTTCGAAATCGTCCGCCAGATCCAGGAAGACACCGGCGGTTTCACGGCATTCATTCCCTGGTTCTTCCAACGCGAATACACTTCGCTCGGTCGCTTCGTCAAAGAAGAGGCGACCGCCGTCGAATACCTCAAGATGCTCGCCCTTTCGCGTATCTACCTGGACAACATTCTGAACATTCAGGCGTCGTGGGTGACGCCCGGCCTGAAAGTCTGCCAGCTTGGCTTGCGCTTTGGTGGCAACGATGTCGGCAGCATCATGATCGAGGAAAACGTCGTCTCTGCCGCCGGCACTCACCACCAGGCGACCGAGGAAGACCTGCGCCGGCTGATTCGCGATGCGGGATTCACCCCGAAACAGCGCGACACGCTCTATCGCACCTACTTCTTGAACTGAACAGTCAAAGTGAGCATTCCGGTAGACGCAAAAAGACCCCTCTTGTGGAGGGGCCTTTCTTCTTGGAAGCCGAGAAAAACAGGAACGCGGATTAGCTCGCTTGCTGCTTCTGCGGCCGCGTAGCCTTTATTTTCTTCGTATCGAGCGCTTTATTGAACCACTCCTCGGCCTTCGCTATGTCAGCCTTGGCCTCGTCCGGGCTGTCTTCAATGTCGGCTTTTTTGCGGTACAGAAGATTCAGATACGACATTGCGTCGTCGTACTCCGGATCCAGTTGGAGAGCCGACTGTAGCGACTTAATCCCCGAATCAATGGTTTTGGAGTAGTCGGACTGAAGCTCAGCTCGAACCTTTGCGTCCTTGATCGGTCCGGGGTCTTCCGATTTCATTCCCAACTTGACGCGTGCGGTCTGGATCGGCGTAAACGCCTCCGACCAGGCAATAACGCCCAGGCTGTAATAGGCCTCCGTATCCTTCGGATCGGCTTCAATTCGCCTCTGATTCCACTGCTTCGCCTCTTCCAGGAATTTCTGCTTCTGCTCCTGGGTCCCGTTCGAAGCCGAATTGTAGGTCATGAACGCCATCGAAGCCAGCGCCGTGTTGTTGCTCGGATCCTTGTCGAGCACTTTCTGGAATTCCGCTTTGGCTGCGTCATACATGCGATTGTTTTCGGTCGAATCCGCTCCCGGAATCCACTGCGTCATGTATGAGGTTGCCAAATACAACTGGGCATTCTTGTTGAGCGGATCGAGTTCAATCGCCTTCTTAAAGTGATTGGCCGCGTCGACGTATTTGCCGCCCTTATAGGCCTGCACGCCTTTGTTCATTTCGTCGCGAGATTCCAGCTTGGCACACCCGCTGCTGACGACCAACGCGGCAATGCAGATAAGGAGCCCTGCAAGTCTTAATGTTTGCTTCATAATGTAAGCCTTTTGGTATCCCCCTCGTATACAGCTCGTAAGACTTTGCGCGTTTCAGCGGACCGCATGGGGAACCATTTGAAGTTCGACTGGGCCCGATTTCCTCGCTTCTGTCCTTACTGGCCCGCCTCGATCTTAGGCGTCATCAAACCCACTTTATCGAGCCCCGCCCCCTTGGCGGCATCGATCGCCAGGGCCACATACCGGTACTCGACATCCTTATCGCCCTTCACAAAGACTACCTTCTGAGCGCGCGTCTTGAAGATGTCTTCCAGACGGTCCATCAAATCGGCCATCTTAATGGGCGATCCGTTGATCTCCATGCTGTGGTCCGCCTTGATTTCAATCACCACGTTCGGATCCTGGTCCGGCGGTGGAGGCGGCTGATTCGGCGGAGGCGGCTGCGGCGCCAGCGCATCCAGTCCCTTTGGAGTCAAAGGCGTGATCACCATGAACGTGATCAGCAGCACCAGCAACACGTCTATCAGAGGTGTCACGTTAATATCGGCTCGGGCTCCAGCCTTTCCGTCGCCAACTGCCATTGACATAATCGAATCTCCTTAACGAACCTGCAGGGTGCTCTCGTCAGTCCAGGATACGCCCGCACCCCGCGGTGTTACTCGCGTCTCCCGGAAGAACTCTTGGGCTACAAGTCGCCCTTTTTGTTCTTATCCTGTATCTCTTCTGTAATCAAGCCGAGCTGGTCGACGCCCGCCGCACGCAGATTGTCCACCACATCCGTGACGCTCTCAAAGCGCGCCCGCGCGTCCGCCCTGATGTAAACCGTCTTGTCCGACCGGCCCGTCTGTAAGTCCTTTACCTTTTGCGGCAGATTGTCCGGAGCAATTTGCAGGTTGCCAGGGCTGATAAACACTTTCCCGTCGCGGGTAATGGCTATCAGAATGGCGTCTTCCTTGTCGGCTTCCACCATTTTGACCGGGTGATGCGTCTTCACCATGTCAACCGCAACGCCCTTCGACAACATCGGCGTGATCACCATGAATATAATCAGCACCACGAGCATTACGTCCACCATCGGTGTGACGTTGATGTCGGATACGACTGGGGCAGCTTTCTTTAGTTCCATTGAGCCCTTCTCCTTGCTAACCGGCTTGGCCCCCGGAAGGGCGGCGCCATCGCACCGCCCCACGGACGCTTCAACCGGAGCTAAGCAATTCAGTTAAAAACGCACCGGCCGCTATCTACTTGGCGACCCGCTGGGATCGTTTCAGGAAATAGTCGATCAGCTCAGAACTGGAGTTACCCATCTCGACGTCAAATGCTTCAATGCGGTTTGTGAAGTAGTTGAACATCCAGACGGCAGGGATAGCGACGAACAGACCGACGGCGGTCGTGATCAGCGCTTCCGAAATACCACCGGCGACCGCGCCCAAACCGGTCGACTTGGAGGTCGAAATCGATTTGAATGCGTTCATGATGCCGACCACCGTTCCCAGTAGTCCGACGAACGGTGCCGTCGAACCAATGGTCGCCAGGCTGCTTACGCCACGCTTCAATTCGGCGTGTACGATTGCCTCGGCGCGTTCCAGAGCACGGTGCGATGCTTCGATTTCCTCGCCTGGGATCTCCGAGCTCAGTTGGTGAGCCTTGAATTCCTGCAAGCCCGCCACCACGACTTTCGCCAAATGGCTCTTGTTGTAACGATCCGCGATCTTGATCGCTTCGTCCAGTTTGCCTTCGCGTAGCGCGCCGGCCACAGCCGGAGCAAACAGCCGCGATTGCTTGCGTGCTGCGTTGTACGCGATTAGGCGATCAATCATCACGCCTATCGACCAGGCCGACATCACGAAAAGAATGAAAACAACGGCTTTCGCGAGCCAGCCCATGTTGTTCCAGACGCTGCGAGGATCGAACGCGATTGTTTCGGCTTCTTGCAGCAGCCAAAAGGCCCACACTTGAACTTGTAATAGCATGCTTATCTCCTGAAGGTTGAATCTAACAAAACAGACTTGAGTCTATACCTACTGACTGAGAGTGAAGTTAACGATGATGTTGGTGATCACGTCAACTGGCTCTCCGTTGAGCAGCGTTGGTTTGTAACGCCACTGCTCCACAGCCTCGCGCGCTGCATTCACCAGCAGCGGATGCCCACGCAACAACTGCAAGTTCTGGATCGTTCCGTCCTTGCCGATAATCGCCGTGAACTCGACTTGGCCTTGTACACGGGCTGATTTGGCAAGCGGCGGATAGACGGGCTGAATCTTTCTGATCAAGGACGCTTCCATGACGCGACCGCCAATGCGTTGCGGTCCGGTCACTTTGGCCTTGGGAGGCGGAGGCGGAGGCGGAGCCATACTGGGCACGCCGCCGATAACGCCCATGGGAACACCACTGCCACCCGGAGCGCCCGTACCGCCGGCAACGCCCATCGAATCGGGCGGCGGAGCGGATTCCTCAATGTGAGCCACTGTTTTGGGGATCACCTTCGGCGCAATCAACTGGTTGGCGATGAACTGCCGCACGACCACCTTCTTCACTTGAACGGGCGGGGCCGGAGGCGGAGGTGGAGGCGGAGGCGGGGGTGGTGGTGGGGCAACCAGCATGCTCCTCAACTGAGCCGTTGGCAGCGTGTCCGTGTAAATCAGCGGAATCAGAATCAAAATGCAGATCGCGAGAATCTGAATGCTAAGTGATATCAAAATCGCGAACGGCTTTCTTGCGTTCTTCGTCTGATCGACGAAGGTTTGTTCAAACATTTGAGTCCCCTCGCTCTCGTCCTGCTTCTGAACTCTCATGAGCAGGCTCGTGGATCTGTCTAGGCTGGCGTACTCAGCCTGCGAACGCCGGTAATTCCCTTTCCTGCAGGAACTGTCCCGACGCCCTCAGCCTTTGCCTCAGCCTCGTTCAACTGATAGCACCAGGGCTATCCTATCCTATACTTCCCCCGACTACCTAAGAATCTCACTTGGCCAGCTTGGCGGCTTGCTTCCCTGCAGCCGTATTCGGCGTTAGCCGGCCTTTCGTACCGACACTCCTGCCGCCTCGCTTTCGCTTGTCCACCAGATCCTGCCAAAAAATCAGAATCGGGCTGGCTACGAAAATCGAAGAATAAGTCCCAACGATAATACCAGCGACCAAGGCAAACGAAAACCCGCTCAACACCTGCCCGCCAAACAGGAACAACGACAGAGCCGTCAACAATGTCAGACCCGACGTCAAGATTGTCCTGCTCAAGGTCTGGTTAATACTCGTGTTAACAATCTCCACGAACGAGCCGCGCTTCTGAAGCCTTATATTCTCGCGAATACGATCAAATGTGACAATCGTATCGTTCATTGAATAACCAACTAGTGTGAGCAAAGCGGCGATCACCGTCAAGTCTATTTCCTTGTTAAACAGTGAAAAAAGACCAATCGTGATAATCGTGTCGTGAAAAACTGCGATGACTGCGGCCACGCCGTAAATCCATTCGAAGCGGAAAGCGATATAAATCAACATCGCCAGCAACGCGTAGAGCACAACCCGGATCGCTTGCGCCCGCAGGTCCGCGCCGATCTTCGGCCCCACGATCTCTACACGCCTGATCCCGTACGGATCTACGTAACATTCCTGTTTAACGACTGTTAGAACCGCCGGCGTCACGCCGGAAACCTTCGATAACTCATCCAGGTTTCGAATCAAACCCGATTGCTGCGTATCGTCTCGATAGAGAAGAATTCCTTTTGTGATCTGCTGCAGCTGATCTTCGCTCATCGGGATGCCGGCGCGTTGGATTGGGTCGCGCAAACGATCTGCCAGCGACGCCTGCCCGGTTGTATTGATGCCCAGTTTATCCGTCTTTTGGCCGAACGCGTCGTTCAAGGCCGCAATCATATCGCGGCGCACCACTTCCAGCGCACGCTCGTCCCGCCCCTCGGTTGAGATCAGAACCTCTTGCGAGTTAGAAATCTCCTGCACTTCAATCCCGCCCGACACCTGCTTGCGAATCGCCGACCGGATCGCTTCCGCAGGCGGCCGCTTGATAAAGTTCACTTCCATGAGCGCGCCGCCGGTAAAGTCAATCCCGTACCTCGGTCCGCCTTTTATCGCCAGACTGATCAACCCCGCCGCGGTCAAAATCAGCGACAACGTGATGAATGGCCATTTCTTGCCAAGAAAATCAAAATTGGTTTGCTTAAAAATTTCCATTGAACTCTACGAACCGGAATTTGTCTCATCCGAGTCTTCGAGTGGCTGCAAACCACCTTCTATCGGATATTGACACCGGCCATTCACAAAGTGTTCCCAAACTGCGCGTCGCGCCTGCTATTTCCTTCAGGCAATCCGCACTTCTTCAGATAACTCAAATGCTCAATGCCGTCACCGGCTCCGGCCGCGACAGCTCCCAGTCGAAAATCACCTTCGACACAAACACCGCAGTAAACAAGTTTGCGATCAGACCGATTACCAGGGTCACCGCAAATCCTTTAACCGGCCCCGACCCGAACAGGAACAGAATCGCGCAAGAAACCACGGTCGTCACGTGCGTGTCAATGATCGTGAGCAGCGCTTTACTGAACCCGGCGTCGACTGCCGCCGGAATCGCCTTGCCCGTCCGGAGCTCTTCCCGAATTCGCTCAAATATAAGGACATTGCTGTCAACTGCCATGCCGATCGTCAGGATCACGCCGGCGATGCCGGGCAGCGTCAGCACCGCATCAAAATAGCTCAACGCGGCAACCAAAATAATGGCATTCAGAATCAGCGCCAGGGTCGCATTGATGCCGGCCTTCTTGTAATACACCAGCATCACAATCACGACCGCCAGCAACCCCGCTGCTCCGGCGATGAACCCTTCGCGAATCGAATCCGCGCCTAACGACGGCCCAACCGTCCGCTCTTCCAGATACACGATACTGGCAGGCAGCGATCCGGCCCGCAGGTTCAGCGCCAGGTCTCCGGCCTCCGCCTGATCACGGGCGCCCGTAATTCGGCCGTTATCGCTGATCTGGCTCTGGATGGTCGGCGCGCTCAGTACTTTCCCGTCCAGGACAATCGCCAACCGGTTTCCTACGTTCGCGCCTGTGTAGCGCTCAAAACGCCGCGCGGCGTCCTGGCTCAGCACGAAGTTTGTGTCCCAGCCACCCGTGCCCTGCGAATCCTGGCTCGCCCGTGCGTCCCGGATATCGGGCCCGCGAACCACAGGTGTCCTGGTGACGGAATACCAACCGCCGGAGGCTCGTCCCCCTTGTGCGTCGGTCACATCGCTGCCAACCAACTTGGTGCCTGGCGCCATGACGCCGCCCGTTTGGGCCAGTGCCGCTTCTTTGGTCGGGTACGGACCACCCTGAACCGCATAGAGTTCCAACACTGCCGCCGTCTGGATAATCTGCTTAATGCGAGCCGGGTCATCGACACCCGGCAATTGAACCAGCAGTTCCGCCTCGGCATCACCCCGGCGCTGCTGTACCGACGATTCGGAAAGCCCCAGCGCGTTGATCTTCTTCTCAATCGTGCTGCGGGTCTGCGCCAGGATCTCCTGCCGCATTTGAATGGCGCTGCTCGGCTTTAGCGTCAGCCGGTAGTCGTTCGCGTTCAAACCCGTCAATACCCACTGTGTGAATTGGTCGTTCACCAGCGTCCGGAATTGGCCGGCCTGAGTTGACGGCACGCCCTTCACCAAAATGGCCACCTTCACGGCGTCCTGAAGCGTTTTCCCCTCCTGGACTTCCGTCTCGGCGACCGTCACTCCCGCCTTCTTCGCCTCATCCTTCAGCCGGTCAGCGGTCGTGCCCGCGTCCGCGTTGAAAGCATCTTGTTCCTGGACCTGGATCACCAGGTGGCTCCCACCCCGGAGATCGAGGCCTAGCCGGATATTCTTGTGCCAGTTGTCCACCAGCTCTGCTTTGTTCTTGGGGATGCCAATGATGCCGTAGAGACAAACCAGTATCACCGCAACAATGATTAAAAACTTGACCTGTAGATTCCGTTTCATACCAACTGCGTGTTCTCTTGCTATTTCCGCCCGCGGGCTTTTACTTCTTCGCCTCGTCTGCCGTTACCAAACTCGACACGGCAGTTCGAGACACTTGGATTTTCAGGTTGTCGGGCTTGACGCGAAGTATCAGAGTATCATCACTGTTCACCGCCACAATTGTGCCGATGATTCCGCCCGTAGTCAGCACCGTCTGGCCGTTCTCCAGGCTCTTCAACATAGCCTGCTGCGCCTTCTTCTGCCGTTGCACGGGCAAGAAAATGAGAAAGTAGGCGATACCAAACATGATCAGCAGCGGCAGGACTGTGCCGAGCATCGAACTGGGGCCACTGGCCGCCGCTTGTAGGTATATCAGCGAATACTGCATAACCACCAATCTTAGTAGCTTTTACAAATGTCCGTAGCAAAACCCAGCCGGTAAGCCGCAAAAAGCCCAGCAGACCGCGAAGATCAGAGACTGGCGAGGGGTGACTTCCAGAACCAACTCAAATGCCCCGGAAGAACAAGCTTGAATTACCACTGCCAGACTACAGCGAGATGGCGAAACGCTCGTGCTGCCCGGCTGTACTGCTTCCAACATCCTACCTCACGCCCGAGTCCCGGCTATGGATTCGGCCTGGATTGACCGTAGAAACACGGGGAATTCTCCGCGCAAAATAGCTTCCCTGATCGTTCGCATGATGCTCAGGTAATAAGAAATGTTGTGCAGCGTAGCCAGCGTCGAGAACAGAATCTCCTCCGCCATGAATAGATGGCGAAGGTACGCGCGCGAGAAGCTCCGGCACGTATAGCAAGAGCAAGCCGCATCCACCGGGCCGGCATCGTCCGCATACTGCGCCTGCTTGATCACCACCCTGCCGGTCGAGGTAAACAGGTATCCGTTCCGGGCGTTGCGAGTCGGCAATACGCAGTCCATCATGTCAACGCCCTTCGCTACGTAGTGCGGTAATTCGTCCGGCATCCCCACCCCCATGACATAACGGGGACGGTCCTTCGGCAACACCGGAACGGTCGCCGCCGTCATCTCCTGGCTCAGGTCGCGCGGCTCGCCCACCGACAGGCCCCCAATCGCGTAGCCCGGCGCATCCAGTTCCAACAGCGCCTCCGCGCACGCCTTGCGGAGATCCGGGAACATAGAGCCCTGCACAATCGGGAACAGCGCACAGTCGAGCCCTTTCTCCCGTTTTAGATAGTGCGCATAGCCGGCCTTCGCCCAGCGAATCGTCCGATGCATGGATTCCAGAGCCTTCTCATGGGTCACCGGATAGGGCAGGCATTCGTCTAACACCATCATCACGTCGCTGCCAAACGCCAACTGCACGTCCACGGTCGATTCTGGCGAAAAGAAATGTGCGTCGCCGTTCAGATGCGAATGGAACAGCACCCCCTCTTCAGTCACCTTCCGCAGCGAATCCAGGCTGAACACCTGAAAACCGCCCGAGTCCGTGAGAATCGCCCGCGGCCAATTCATGAACTTGTGGAGCCCGCCCAGCCGCTCGATGCGTTCATGGCCCGGGCGCAGAAAAAGATGATACGTATTCGCGAGGATGATACGCGCGTCCAGATCTTCTTCGAGCGTGCGCGGCGTCAAGCCTTTAACCGTCGCCTGCGTGCCCACCGGCATAAAAACCGGCGTCTCAATCACGCCGTGCGCAGTATGCAGCAGTCCGGCCCGCGCGCCCGTTTCCGGACATTCGGCCTGAATCTCAAATCGTAGTGCGGATGTCGCCAACCCTTATTGTCGGCTATGCCGTGTTCGCTGATAGCCGTTTGCCCGTCAGAAGCCGAAGAACTTCTCGCGCAGCGCATCCTCGTACTCGCTCTTGGCGGCCTCAGCCTTTTGCTGCGCGTCCTTTTGCCGAAAGTGCGCTTGTTCCCACTCATCAATCTGAGCCAGGGTATGGTCCACCGAAGCGAGCGCTTCTTCTTCCCGGATCTTTGTGACCCATTCTTCAGTCGCGGCTTTGTAGGCCGCTTGCAGTCGATCCAGTTCAGCGTGTTCGCGCTCCGCCTTTTCGTCTTCCATACGTCACCCCCGCAAACTACGCTCGGGCTTCACCGGCCCGGGCGTAATCACAAATCCTATCTGAAGAGTATGAATACCTGATGTCAGCCCCCAGATCGCAGCGATTTTAGATAAGAGACCAGCCTTCCGGCGCCCCAACCCACCTCGCGCTAGAATCTGTGCATCATGGGCAGCCGCTACCTTTTTCTTTTGGCGCTCCTCGCCGCTCCCATCATTTCTTCTGCTCCTTCCGGTGACGTTCCCGCCGCGCTCGCCCCTGGGTACAACTCCATCCGCGCGGCCAGCCTTCAGGCGAACCTGACATTCCTGGCATCCGATGCGCTCGAAGGCCGTCTCTCCCTCACCCGCGGGTCCGAGGTCGCCATCGAGTGGATCCGCGCCGAATTCGCCAAGGCCGGTCTTAAACCCCTGGCCGGAACCAGCTACCTTCAGCCCGTGCCCTTATGGGACTACCGGGCCGATCGCCAGCAGGGATTCATCCTGATCCAGCAGGGCGGCAAACAGATCCAGTTCGGGTTCCCTGACGCCTTCGGGCAATTCCCGGACGATGTGAACCTCTCCGGCGCCGTCGTCTTTGCCGGATACGGCATCACGGCTCCCGAATTGGACTACGACGATTACCGGAACATCGACGCCAAAGGCAAAATCGTCCTGGTCTTCGACCACGAGCCGCAGGAAACCGACCCGAAGTCCATCTTCAACGGCACCGGTAACACTCGCTACGCCACCACTCGCGTCAAGGCCCTCAACGCCCAGGCGCACGGCGCGACAGCTATGCTTATCGTGGCCGAGCCCAATCGCAAACATCCCTCCAATCAGGAGCGCCAGGCGCGCATCCCAGGCGGCGCTCAACGCGTAGCGCGCATCCCGTTTGAAGCAATCGTCGACGACGAATTGCACATTCCCTCGATGATCCTCTCCGACCTGGCTGCCGCCAACATCTTGGCTCCGCTCGGCATCACGCCCGCCGATCTGCAGGCAACCATCGACAAAGACCTCAAGACCGTCTCCCGTGTCGTGCCCTCCACGGAAGTCACGATTCATCTGCAAAACTCGGCCCGGCGCCGCGGCATCAGCTACAACGTAGCGGGCCTGCTCGAAGGAAGCGATCCCACGCTCGCGGCCGAAACCGTCGTCATCAGCGGGCACTACGATCACGACGGAGCAGCCTACGCTGACCCGGGCGTCTCCCCGCAAATCTGGCATGGAGCCGACGATAATGGATCGGGCACTGTCGGTGTGGTCGAACTCGCGCACGCCTTCGCCGGCAATCCACAACGCCCCAAACGGTCCATTCTCTTCATCGTCTTCGCCGCCGAGGAGCGCGGGCTGCTTGGGTCTTATTACTACGTGCAGAATCCGCTCAGGCCGCTCGAGTCCACTCGCGCCGTCATCAACTTCGACATGATCGGCCGCAACGAAGAACCCAGCGACCAGACCAAGGGTCTCATTGAAATTGCCGCCGACACGTCGAACGAACTGAACCTGATCGGCACCAATTACAGTCCCGACTATCGCCGCGCGGTCGAAGCCGCCAACCAAAGCGTAGGCCTGCGGCTCAACTACAAATGGGACCAGGAAGCCTCGCTCAACGTCTTCTTCCGCAGCGATCAGTTCCCGTTCGCCTTGCGGGGCATCCCGGCCATTTGGTGGTTCACTGGCTTCCATCCCGACTATCACCAGACCACCGACACAGCCGACAAGATCAACTACGCCAAGATGGAAAAAATCCTAAAGCTCGCCTATCTCTCGGCCTGGACTTTCGCCGATGAAGCTCAGCCCCCGGCATTCAATCTGCCCACGCAGTAGATGCCTTCTAGCTTCAATCCGCTGTGGCGATAGTTTGATCGCATTGACATAATCCGGGGATGCCTAAGTGCCCGTATTGCAAACAAGCTGTCACCCTCGAAAAGACAAGGCGCGAATCCGCCGACATCTCCGTTCCCGAAAGCGTTGAGCGGGAGGTCTCAGGTGTGGTGAAGAAAGAGATCATGTACTCCTGCCCGCACTGCGATTCCATCCTCGGATTCGGGTTCTTCCTCGGTGGCTTGTTGACAAACCGTCCCTAGAACATTCATCGCCCTTGAATCTGTGCGATGGCTCGGCGCGCCGCCCACTCAACTCGCGGGATGCGCTGCAGCTTCTCCAGCACCGGGATGCCGGGCGCCGCAGCTGGCCCGATATTCCCCAAGGCCTTTGCGACACTTCGCAACACGTGCACATGTTCACCTGAACGCTCGCCCGCCTCGATCAGTGCTTGCACAGCCGGGGCCGCCGCCGGGCCCACTACCGCGATCGCATCGGCCGATGCCAGCCGCACGTTTTCGTCGGGGTCTTTGAGCCCTGCAATCAGGCTCGTCAACGCCTTCGTGGCACACGCCGGACACGCCGACAATGCCAGTGCACTGAGCCCTCGCACCACCGGATCGGGATCGCGCAGTGCGGCGGTGAGTTGCTCGACGCTCTCAGGGATGGCCTGACTGCGCTGGGTGAAAGCCCACGCGGCCGCTTCCCGCACGTATTCGTCCTGCGCCACCAGCCCGGCCTGCATCTCGGCCACCGGCGCACTTTGACCCGAGGCGCTCCGTAAGCTGGCAGCCGCCGCACCGCCAGTCTCTACCGGCGATGCCACGCGCGCCAGGATCAAAGTGTCGATGCCTAGGTCGTAGCCCGCGCTGCGACCATCTTTTCCGGTGCAGATAAAGGTGAGAGTGTGGCGTCCCTGGCCGAGTTCCTGCCAGCCCAGCAGGTGGTCCTCGGCCACATACATCTCCGTAAAATAGGTGTTGATCGCTTCCTGACCGCCCATGTTCGCGCCCGGCTCATGTTCGAGCGTGGTGCCCGATCCTACCGGTTTCCCGTCGATGAGATAGCGATAGGTTCCGTAGTCGGAGCTGTGCGCCAGCTGTGCGACGATCTCGAACTTGCCCGCCTTCGCTACCTCGAACGGGATATCGATCCTCGAGCCGGGCCCATCCGCGTGCAACACCAGCAGGTCGCGCGACCAGAACACGTCTTTATCGACCCGTGCGGTTCCCTTCTCCGTCTTGGTTTCCGCAATGGCATTCTCCACTTCAATCTGCTGCGCGTTGCCGTGGGGCAGCCGGGCTTGCCCATACGGGGCCTCGGGCAGCTTGGTCGGGCCAATGCCCTCCTGATACCAGAACGCCACGCTGCTGAAAAGGTCCGGACGCTCTTCAAAGCCCGAGCGCACGGTCCCGTCGTTGTTATAGGTCCAACCGTAATGCTCGATGACGAAGCGCAACGAGCTCTTGAACGGTATAGGATCGGGCACGTGCCAGCGGTAAGCGCTCAACCGCGCCCCGGTGTCGGTTCCGTCGGCGACCGTCACGCCAATGTACGGTCCTTCGGCCACCCGCAGACTCCAGGCGTCATTGAAGTAGTCTTCCGTGCCGGTACCTTCAATGCTGGGCTTCTTCTCTCCGTCTACATAGAAGTAATCGTCGCCCTCGCCAAACCATCCCGGCGCCGCTTGCACCACGCTCAACACGGTTCCGACGTAATGCCCACGCCCGCTGACGTTCAAGATCTCGTAATGCCGTCCGGCCACGGCAGGGATCTCCTGGCGGTAGTAGGCATGAAAGTAGCCGATGTCCGCGGGCAGTGCGGGCACCTTCTTCCAGTCCACGTGGTAGTACACGTTCGAAACCCGGCGCCGCCCTTCGTTTGTGATCGTGATGCGGCAGGACTTGCGAAACGGCATTGGCCAGTAACTGTTGCGGGCTCGTCCGCTCGACGCGTTCCGCACCATGATCGAATTAACGGGCCGCTCTTGTCCGTGGCCGACGCCGAAGAAATCACCCACCGGAGCGTCGACGCTCGCCGTGGTACTGCCGTCGTAGTACACGCGAAAGCGCAGTAGCCGCGGCCAGCCATACTCGTTGGCGGCAATCGTGAGCCAGATGTGGGTCACCACGCCCGGCCCTTGCAAGTCTGCCAACACCAGCGTCTCGCCCGGAATGGGACGCTTACTATCGTCGTTGCTGGCCGGGTCCGGGTTGTTACTCGACACGCGGTGCGCCGAGAAGTCTTTCAGTCGCGCCAGGTCAAGCGGGTCGGCATCTGCCGGCAGCTGCTGCGCGCACAGTCCCAAAGCGCTAAGCGCCGTCAGGGCAAGGAGGCTCGTCGAACGTTTCATCGCCATTGCCTACGGGTTGCCTTGGTTGGAGATGGTGGCGATGGTGCCGTCGAACTTGGTCAGCTGAATGGTGAAAGGCTCGTTATAGGTCTTTGCCTTATCTTTGAGAAAGCTGAGTGCGACAGCCTCGCCCAAGGTCAGGGAATTGTCGCTGTCACTTCGCCAGTGGATACCGGCGTGGATTCCGTGGCCGAACGTGACGTTATGGCCGAGCTTGTTCAATTCCCCATTCACAGTAAGCTGCTGCGCATCCGGACCGTTGTAAGGTACCAGCGACAAGCCATCGCTCGCGGGCGCCACTGGGTTCGGAATCACGAAATTGCCATCGAAAATGAACTTCAACAAAGTGATGCAAGCCCCGCCAACTGTGCCGTGCCCCGTCGGGTAGGCCGGATGCACTGGCGAGCCTTCCGGAAATGCCTGCGGGAGCAGCCACGTCCCGTACTTATTGAAGGTTAGTTGAAGGCCCTCCGAGTTGAGTATCACCTTGCTCGGCTTGACATCCGTTTTGCTTCCCTGCCCGCTCTTGACAAGATGAACCATGCCGCCGGTGGCTTCCGGCCGGGGACGCAAATGGACGAACCATTTCTGGTACCAGACCGCATTCAATGCCTTGGTGGCCACCTCCGTCAGGCTGCCCGCAAAATCGGGTGCGCCGAAGCTGCCGAAGCCGTTCTCACATCGCGATCCCAGATATGGGTTGCCGGGGTTCAAAGGCGCTCCCATTCCGGCTAGCACGAGGAACGCCGTGAAGTATGCCTGATAAAGCACATCCAAATGGGTAAACGCTGCCAGATCCCGGCCCGTTCGCCGGTACCGCAAGACTGGATCGATCTGATCTTGGAGCCCGGTAACATTGCCGTTCTGGACCGTCACCCAGTCGCCGAAACTGGTCATATAGTTAATGTCCGGCAGATAGCTCACCATCTGCTGGCTGATGGGCTGTGCGCCAAAGGAGGCCGGCGTGATGAAGAACTGAGAAATGTATGGACCCAGCGTTTCGCCCGGGAAGACTCCACGGAAAAGTAGATCTGTGTTCACCTGCCCTTGACTGTTCCGCGGGCCCAGGTAGCTGGGCAGCCCACTCAGTTCCCCCGCCGCCATCCCGGCCAGCGCACTGGAACCGTAATCGGTGAACGCGACATCGCGGAGCAACGAAGCCCAGTAGTGCTCGAGCAACTCAGTGGCACTCTGGTCGCCTGCGATTGGCGGCGCCGGCGGCACCAGTGGCTGTCCGAACTGCGCGTTATCCAGGGCGCACAGGTCGAAGGCCAGCCCGCCTTGTGGACCATTCAGGGTGCGCGTGCCGCCCATAGGGATCTTCTCGAAATCGGAGAACTTGCCGCTGGCCAGGGCTGCCTTGAAGCTCTCGTACGCCGTGAGGTCCACCCGCCCAAAGTTATCGTGCGGTAGACCCTTGGTGAATGTGCCGCCCTTATCCGGGTAACGGGCATCGTCGCCGTTATTCACGTTAAGCGCGGCCGGAACACGGGCATCCTGCATCGCCATCCCGACGCGCAGTTGGAATGACTCTTTCACGCGCTGGTTGGTCACACACGATGGCGTGAACACACCGTTGTCAACCCCGTCCGCCGACTGGGCAGACACTACCCGCGGAGCCGTGAGCGCTCCTGCGGCAAGCGTCGCCGCCACACCACCTGCCCGTCCAAGGAAATGCCGCCGGTCAGGCTCTTTGGCGGCCTTGGAAGAACCAGAACCACTGCCTCCTGCGTTCACATCAGGAAGATGATCCACGCCATAAGTCATGAGATGTTACCCCCCTCCGTCTCACTTCCCCACTAGAGAGAGTACACCTGCCGTCGCTACACCGCGTCGGAGATCGACGGCAGCGGGAAATCGGTGGCTACAAGTGGGGGCGAAATCATCAATCCGCCTTCCAGTCCGCGCACCCGAATGGCACTCCCCAGCTTCTTGGTGTTCTGCAGAAGCCGCACCGGGCTCTCGAGGAAACGCAGATTCATCACCGGGGTGGTGATCCTCCCGTTCTCAATTAAAAACACACCATCGCGCGTGAGGCCGGTTTGCTGCAGCGTCTTGGGATTCACGAAGCGTATGTACCAGAAGTGCGTGATCAGCAAGCCGCGCTCGACGGAAGAGATGAGCGCCTCCAACGACGCATCGCCACCTTCCATCTGCAGGCTGGACTCGCCACCGAAGAACGCGCCGCCAGTACCGGGCGTCGGTTGCTTGCCGGTCTTCGAGGCCCAATAGCGATCGTAGGCCAGGTTCGCTACCACGCCTTTGTCGATCCAGGTCATGCTGCGTGTAGGAGCCAGTTCGGTGGTCCACGGCAGCGACGTTTGGCGTGGATCGAACGGGTCGCTGCGCAAGGTGATGTAGTCGGGGAACAGCTTTTCACCTACCAGCGTGCCGCCGCCCTTCTTGCTGAGAAACGTCCTGCCTTCATCCGTACTGCGCGCCGAGAAACCGGATTGGATGAGCCGGATCAGGTCGCCCGCGGCGGTTGGTTCCAGCACGACCGTGTAGTTGCCCGGCTCAATTCGCTGCGGGTTCTTCCAGCGCAGGCACTTCTCGCTGGCCGTTGCCGCGAGTTTCGCGCTATCGATACCGGAGAGCTTCACCGATGGCTGGCCGGCCCAGCCGGAGCTCGATCCATCCTTCATGCGGATAGTCGTCGTCAATTGCGAATCGGCAGATTGGTCGAAGCCGAACAGGCCGGCTTTGTTCGCGACCGCGGTCACGCGGGTGGTTCTTTCGATCAGCCCTGCAGCGACCAGATTCTGTTTCGTCGCCACGTCGATGATGGTCTTCACATGCGGAATCATCTCCGGCGCCCGCGCCTTGGCGGTGGCTTCATCGAAGCTGGGGGTCTTCTTATAGTCTTGAGAACCGAGCGGCGGCAGGTGTTCCGGATTCGCGGGCGAGATGGCGGCTAGTTCTTCGGCCTTGACGACAGCCTTGCGCAGCGATGCATCATCTAATTCGTCCACCGAGTAAACGCCGGTTCGCGAGTCGCGCGTCACCGCGATAGTCACGTTTTGGCGCAAGCCGAGCGCCGCGGTGGTGATGCCGTTGTTGGCAAACCGTGTGTAGGCCTGCTCGGAAGCGGTCACGGTCACCTGGCACTCCGGGAAGGTTGAGAGCTTGACTACCTTCTGCGCCAGTTGTTGTGCTTGGTCGGATGTGAACATGGGTTAGTCCGTCACCAGAACGTTGATCTGCCGGAAGCGCGATGGCGAACAGCCGTGGCTGATGGAATTGATCTGAGTTGGCTCGCCTTTCGCGTCGCCCGTGGTTCCGTATTGCTGCCAATAGGCCGGACCGGCGATGCCGTCGCAGGCCTGCCAGAAATCAGGCGTTCGCGCCTGATAGGCAACGGAGGAGATCATTTTGCCCTTCTTGCCGCCTTTGATTTCCCAGAAGGCATCGCCGCCGAATTGGAAGTTGTAGCGCTGCTGGTCAATGGAGTAACTGCCGCGACCGTCGATGAGCACGCCATCGTCAATGCCGGCGATCAGGCCTTCGAGCGTTGTCTCTTGCGGCCCCGCCTTCAGCCAAACATTTGGCATGCGCTGGAAGGGTACAGTCGCCCAGGAATCGGCCTGGCTGCATCCGTGCGATTCCTTGTCGCCGACCAGGTGGGCCTGCTCGCGCGTGGTCTGGTAATTGCGGAAGATGCCTTCTTCAATGATGGTGAACTGCGAGGTCTTCACGCCGTCGTCGTCATAGCCGACTGTTCCGAGCGCCTTGGGAGATGTCCGGTCGCCAATGAACGTGCAGTGGGGGCTGGCGATGCGCTTTCCGATCTTGTCCATAGTGATGTAGCTGGTGCCCGCGTAATTGGCTTCGTAGCCGAGCGCGCGGTCGAGCTCAGTGGGATGCGCCACGCTTTCGTGGATGGTCAGCATCAGGTGGTTAGGCATCAGGATGAGATCCTTCTTGCCCGCCGTAACGGGAGGCGCTGAAAGATGCTCCACCACTTCCTCGCGGATGCGCTGCGCATTCTCGCCGAAGTTCATTTGCGGCACGTATTCCCATCCCGCCGACGCATTGGTCGGCACATAGCTCCGGCTGCGCGAGATGCCGGCCTTGCGATCCACCGCCGTGGCATCGAGGTTGCCGTAGATTTGCAGAATGAGCTGCTGGATTGACGAACCCTCCGTCGAAGCGAAGTACTTGTCTTCGCTTCGCACATTGAGTGCCGCCACGCTGCCGAACACCCGGTTGTTCTTTTTCACCTCTTCCGCGGCATTTTGCAGAAGTTCCAGCTTCTCTGCCACCTCCACGGCAAACGGGTCCTTCTCGTGGGGCGTGTCCCAGCGGTCGCGGTAGGCCTTCACCGGACAGAGTTGCACCGGCGACGGTTGGATGGTCGCGTTGGCTTTCGCAATGATCACCGCTTCGCCGGTCACGCGCGCAATCTCTTCCTTCGTCACCAGCGGTGATGAGGCAAACCCCCAGGCACCGTTCACAATGACCCGGACGCCAAACCCGAAGCTCGAGCTTTCCGACACGTTCGGCACCGCCAGGGTCTTGCCGGTATCGCGGTCGGGTGAAAGCCGCAGCGCGATCTGCTGGTTGCGCAGGCGAACGATTCGGACGTCGCAGTAGGTGGCGCGATACTTTTTGGATTCGGCCAGCGCCACGGCGCCCAGTTTTTCGAGATCGGGCGATGGGGCGCGTGAATCCTTGGGCGCCGAAAAAAGGTCTCCGGCGAAGGCCACCGCGGAGGCCGTGGTCGCCATAAACTGACGTCGAGTAAGCGGCGTAAGCATAAACATAGAAGTAGATATAAGCCGGAAGTTTAGCATGCCGTCACCGGTCCTTTCTCGAAAAGCACAAGTCCTCCAATAGGGCGTCGGATCTGGCCGGGAGGCGGCGCTCCGCCGTGCGAAATCGCCTCGTTCCGGCTGTGTTAGGTTGGTTTCACTCAGCGCACATCTGCGCCAAGGAGATCCACAAATGACAACCCACGATGTTGCGGACCAGCTCGTCAAACTCTGCTCCGCCGGCAAGTTCGAGGAAGCCACGAAGACCCTCTACGCCCACGATATCGTCAGCATCGAAGCTGGCGCGCCTCCCGGCCAGTCGCCCGAGACGAAGGGCCTTCCCGCCGTGATCGCCAAAGGCGAATGGTGGGTCGCGAACCACGAAGTCCACTCGTCTGCCGTCGAAGGGCCACTCGTCGCGGGTGTGCACTTCGCGGTGACTTTCAAAATGGACGTCACCTTTAAGCCGGAATCAAGGCGTTTCAAGATGGAAGAAATCGCTGTCTATAAGGTCCACGACGGCAAAATCGTCCACGAACAGTTCTTCTACAGCATGTAGACCCTTTCTCTCGGGGCTGGCGAAAAAACGAAGCCAGCCCTGCCCCTATACCCCGAAGCTGCTTTACCAAACAAACTTTCCAAGCCATTTCTGGAGCCGGACGTGGGCGTCGGCGCGGGTCCGAGGACCCGCCCCACCACCGGCCTCGGTTGTTATTGCTCATGTGCGTTCGAACTCAAGTGTTTTACTGTCAATGAATTAGCGGCGAATTAGCGCCTCCGTGGTGGCCCCTCGCTTGCCACGGGACCCGGTGAGCTTTCGGCCCGATTCGGTTTTTTGCGAAACGAAGTCCAGCTTTCAACATCTCCGAACAGCACCGATAGACCAGGCCCCCGTCCCGTCTCGCGGGCTGCGTTTTTCGGTTTTACGAAACGAACTCCGATGTGTTGCGGCGGCCGGTCGACACGTTATCAATGCCGACGCGCCAGACGCTAGGTTCCTTTCGGTCCTCATGATGACGCAAGTCGAGCCGGCGTCCAACCGGGGTGTTACCCAAGCGACTGATTCTATTGGGAAAATTAGGCAGCTGGGTTGGTGAACGACTCATTGCGGCAATGCCACAGGTATGAAAAAGGGCGCGAGATGCTAGGGAATGGTCGCGAAGGTCTCGGCAAATCGGCGGGGGCGCCGATTGCAGTCCGGGGGACTACCCCGCAGGCGCGACCAAGGGCGAATTCCGTAACTCGATGACTGCAAGGTGGGTGGGATTGGAGCCCGATCACCGGAGCAGGTCCTGCGGCAAGCCTCGCGTTCCAACTGCATCGAGTCGCATTCTTCAGCTCCGGGACACTTCATCCCGAGACAAGGCCATAAACCTGACCCCGTTTTTTGCATTATAATGAACATTAGTATAGGAGCACGGATCAATGGTATTGAAGCTAACGAGGATCGGCACTTCTACAGGCGCCATCTTTCCCAAGGAGATGCTGAGTCGTATGAAGGTAGGGAAGGGCGACGCTCTGCACGTTGTGGAGACCAGCGAGGGTTACCTCCTCACCCCTTATGACCCAGCAGTGGAAGAACAGCTAAAGGCTGGGCGCGCGATGATGAAGGCTTATCGCGAGACGTTTAAGGAACTCGCCGGGGGGCAGTCCTCCGCTGCGTTGACCATCCCGGCTGATAAGTGAAGACTCCGAAATGGCTCAGCAAGAAGGCTTTGCTGCTTTTGCAGGAGGAGAGCCTTGCTGAGTTTGGCGGCGCTGGTGGCCTCCGCGATGAGGGTCTTCTCGAGTCGGCGCTGGCTCGCCCGATAAATCTGCATGCATACCAGCCCAACAGTTCACTCGCCGAGCTTGCGGCGGCTTACGCTTACGGGATCGCAAAAAACCATGCCTTCGTCGACGGCAGCAAGCGGGTTGCGTTTCTGTCGCTCGGCGTGTTTCTGTCCCTGAACGGCTACAGCCTCGTGGTGGATCAGGCGGAGGCGGCCGAAACGATTCTCGCCCTGGCGGCAGGAGAGTTGGATGAGGCGGAGTTAGCGTCGTGGATCGCTAAGAACTCGAAGCCAGCAAAGCGCGACTAATGTTCAATCACGTACATCCGGTGCTGGTCCCGGGTGTCAGGCCGACTCGCTGGCAGTTCCGCTCCGCCGCGTGCACGGCCGGTATGCGTAGTACTCTAGACGGGGCATCCTCGACATGACTCTCTGGGCGGAGCAAGGCGGACGCGAGGGCTGGCAGACATTGCTTGCCGCAGAAGAAGAATTGCTTGAGATCCGCATGCTGGAACGCGGAACTTTCACGGGCCGCCCGGTTGGTAGCGATGAATTCGTCGAGCACCTGGGGCAGCAGACTCACCGTCAACTACGCCCACACCAGTGCGTTCGCTTGCTGCAGGGTGCTGGTTGAACACGGCTCGGCCCTCAATCCTCGTCGCATGGCGGACTGTCCCCGAAGTAAGAGTGAACCCCAGACGGTAGGGACTGATCGTGAACGTTTCGGCAAATCGGCGGGGCGCCGATTGCAGTCCGGGGGACTACCCCACAGCGCGACCAAGGGCCGCGACTAGGGGCCAGTAGCATTTCTCAGTGACTCCCTGGGAAGAATAGAGAAAGCCGCACATTCGATCTCAGGCTATACCTACGGAGTTGGGGATGGTCGCCGGGGCGAGTGGCCGCCCGACGCGGCGCGTGCTATCAATAGTCGGTAATGACTTGGCGCGGATCAAGGCGGTGGATTGCGATGCTCGCCGGCATGCTGGTGCTGGTTTATGTCTGTGCATTCGGGTTCTTCGCCTTTGCGATGCGCCAACCGCCTATGCAGTTTGCCGGCGTCATGGCGCATGTTGGACCGGTTCCGTTTCTGCTCTTTCCGTTTGAGAGCATGTGGAAGCAGGCGCGGCGCGGAAAGCTGCAGCCTGGCGATGCGGCGCCGGACTTCGACCTGCCGTTGCTGGGCGGCTCGGAGCAGGTGCAGCTCTCGTCGTTCCGCGGGGAGCGCCCGGTGGTGCTCATCTTCGGCAGCTACACTTGACCACCTTTTCGCCGGGAGGTTCCCGCGCTCAACAAGTTGTACGAGCAGTATAAAGGCCGAGCTGCTTTCTACGTGGTCTACATCGTCGAGGCGCACTCGAGCGACATGTGGCAGATGGAGAGCAACGTCCGCGACGGCGTCATCTTCATGAATCCGACGACCGAGCCAGGACGGCAGGAGGTGGCGGGAGCGTGCGTTCGCAAACTGCACATCGCGATTCCTGCGCTGATCGATTCGCTCGACAACAGCGTGGAGCAGAATTACACGGCTTGGCCGGACCGGCTGTTTGTGATTGGCACGGACGGCATCATCCGTTGGAAGAGTGAGGCAGGGCCTTTCGGATTTTCCGCCAAGGGTCTTGCCGTAGCGCTCCAAGGCTTGCCGAATTAAGTGGGACTCTCGTGGGCGTTGCGGTGTGGGACAGGCCAGTCCCGAATCAGCTTAGGAGTTTACGCCCGAGGCGAGGAAGCCGCCGTCGACGGCAATGCATTGGCCGGTGATGAAGCTGGATGCGTCGGAGGCGAGGAGCATGGCGGCGCCTACCAGTTCCGCGGTCTGGCCGAAGCGCTTCATGGGAGTGCGCGTGAGAAACTCACGGCCACGCTCGGTGCCTTCGAGCAGTGCGGCGTTGAGGTCGGTCTTGAAAACGCCGGGGGCGATGGCATTCACGTTCACCCCTTTCGGCGCCCACTCGACGGCCAAGCTGCGGGTGAGACCCAGCACGCCGGCTTTCGAGGTGGCATAGGCAGCTACTTCCAACAGTCCCAAGTACGAACTGAGCGACGCAATGTTGATGACGCGGCCGCGGCCGCTGGCTACTAGGGGCTCGTAAAAGCTCTGGCAGGCCCGGAGAACGCCGTTGACGTTGACGTCCATCAACTGCGCCCATTCCTGCTCGGTGATGAGGTGGGTGGGCTTGCGGAAGGTCTGGCCGGCACAATTGACGAGGATGTCAGCCCGTCCAAACTGGGCGACGACGGCATCGCGCAGGCGGTCGACCGATTCGCGGCTCAAGGCGTCGGCGGGATGCCGAAGGGTTCGCTTGCCGAGGCCTTCAATCTGGGCCGCCACGTCCTCGACCATTGCTTCCCTGCGGCCGGTGGCCACCACGTCGGCGCCGGCCTCCGCCAATCCGAGCGCGAGGGCGCGGCCAATTCCGGAGGTGCCGCCCATGACTACTGCCAGACGTCCTGTGAGGTTGAAGAGTTCTAGAGACATAGTTGTTTATCGAAATCGGCGTAGTTGATCTGGGGACAGGCGAGCGGCTTCTCGGAAGCCGGGAAAACTGCTGTGGTGGATCTGGGGACAGGCTCGCTGTGTCCACGCGGCGACGGGCCTGGGTGACGGAATACGGGGATGTGTGCTCGCCTTGGGACACAGGCGCCTGTCCCCGGTCGGCGTTTCCCGGTCGGCATCTGGTCAACATCGGTTTGCATCGCTATGCGGGGCGCTGGTCAATGCGAGCGATCCAGGAATTAATCGAATCGTAAAACTCGTGGGCCTGGATCGGCTTGGCCAGATAGTCGTCCATGCCGGCTTCCAGGCAGCGGTCGCGTTCGCCGGACATCACGTTGGCGGTGAGCGCGATGATGATGGCGCGCGGTTCGCCCCGCTCCAGGCTGCGAATCATGCGGGTCGCTTCGTAGCCATCCATTTCGGGCATTTGCGCGTCCATCAAAACCAGCGGATAGGGCGAGCGCCGGAACAATTCCACGGCCTCCTCACCATTCGCAGCAACATCCACGTGATGGCCCTGCCGCTTCAAAAGCTGCAGTACCAGCTTCTGATTAATCAGATTGTCTTCGGCGATGAGGATTCGGATTCCCGGGCTTGGGGTGCTGGCGGCGCCGCTGGTCATTGACATTCCCGGTTAGGTGATAGCCAGACAAATCTTACCGAAATGCCGCTGGCTTTCCAAGTGATGATAGGCATTTTTCGCGTCGGTCCAGGGAAAAACCCTATCAACGACAGGCTTGATGGCATGCAGTTCGATGGCCTTGTTCATGCGCTCGAAGATGGCGCGCGATCCGACATAGATGCCTTGCACCCGAAGACTGTTCATCAGTACGGGAGCCGGAGCAATGGCCTGCCCATTACCTCCGAGGACACCGATGACGCTGATGGTTCCCGCCATTCGGACTGCTTTCAGCGAGCGTGGCAGGGTATCGGCGCCACCGACTTCTATGATGTGATCGACACCCACGCCGTTAGTGAGCCCCCGGGCTGCCTCCTCCCAATCGGGCGTTTGCTTGTAGTTGATGGTTTCGTCAGCGCCGAGTTGCCGGACGCGCTCGAGCTTCTCGTCGCTGCTGGATGTAATGATCACGCGAAATCCAGCGGCCTTCGCAAACTGTAAGGCAAACAGCGAAACCCCACCGGTGCCTTGCAGCAAAATCGTGTCACCGGGATAGGAAGGGGCTTCCTCAAATAAGGCGTGCCATGCCGTCACGGCGGCACACGGGAGGGTGGCCGCTTCGACATCTGTGAGGTGGGCTGGAGGCTTCACCAGGCCGGACTGATGGAACAGCATATATTCCCGCAGCACTCCGGGAATGGCGCCGCCCAGCGCGGAGGCGGACTTCTTCTTGTCTACGCGGCCGTCAAACCATTCCTGCATGAAGATGCCGGCCACACGGTCGCCCGGATGGAAGCGGTCGACTCCTTCGCCGATTGCCTCCACGATGCCGACGCCGTCCGAGAGCGGCACCATTGGCAATTTCATCTTCGGGTTGTAATGGCCGCGAACCACCATCAGGTCGCGATAGTTCAAGGAAGCCGCCGTCATGCGGACCAGCACTTGTCCGGGGCCCGGCGCGGGCTTCTCAGCGTCCACGACCCGAAGCTGATCAATTCCAAATGCGGGGATCTCGTAAGCCTTCATAATCCAGGAGACAGAACGCGTTCATCCTACGCGCCCACCAGGTCGGGCCGATGCTTGCTGGTGAACTCAGCCAGCTTCTCTAGCTTCTCGCGAGCCGCGCCGCTTTCGATGGTTTGAACGGCCAGTTCAACGGATGCCCGGATGTCCTCCGCGCGGCCGGCCATGAGAAGAGCGGCGGCCGCGTTGACCACAACGATGTCGCGGCGTGGTCCCGGTTCGCCATCCAGGATGCTGCGGATAATAGCAGCATTGGTAGCCATATCGCCGCCTTTCAAATCTTCGATGGTAGCCGTCTCCATGCCAAAATCCGAGGGCGTCCACTGGCCCTTCTGCACGCGTCCGGTTTCCACTTGAAACACCGTGGTGGGACCGGTGGTGCTGATCTCATCCAGGCCATCCGCGCCGTGCACCACAAAGGCGCGTTCGGTTCCCAAGCGTGCACTGGCCAGCGCCAGCATCTCCGCCGCCCGCACTGAATAAGCGCCAATCAACTGGACCCGGGCGTGAACCGGATTGGTGAGCGGCCCGAGCATGTTGAAGACCGTCTGGCCCTTCAGCAACAGTCGCGCTTCCTGGGCGTGCTTTACGGCGGGGTGAAGCAATGGCGCATAGAGGAATCCAATACCCGTTTCCTGAATGCAGTCCACGACGTGCTGGGCTGAAAGGCTGACGTGAACGCCCAGACCTTCCAGCACATCCGCGCTACCGCACTGGCTCGAGATGCGCCGGTTGCCGTGCTTGGCGACACGCAGACCGGCGGCCGCTACTACAAAGGCCGTAGCGGTAGATATGTTGAAAGTGTTGGCTCCATCGCCGCCGGTGCCGCAGGTGTCGAGTACACGATCCTCGGACTGGTCCAGTTCGACCTGCCCCGCCAGCTCTCGCATGGCACTGGCGAAGCCCACCAGTTCGGCAACGGTTTCGCCCTTGCGCTGAAGATAGCGCAACAATTCCGTGATGCCGGCAGTGTCCATCTCACCGGACAGCATCTTGCACATGAGCGCGTGTGCTTCGGCCTGGCTCAGGTGGACCGAGTTTCTAAAAGGAAGGTGACTCATGCTTCCGACTTCCATTCGACCACAGGGGTTCTGGTCGCCGCCGCCCGATTGCGCGGGAGGGTCGTCGGCTGAAATCTTTTTTACACCGGGTGATGAAATCAAGTTTGTCCTTACCAGCCCCGTAGCGCGTCCAGCGCCACGATTCCCTCCGGTCTGCTGTCTCACACGACGGAAACAGGGTATCCGTCGTCAAGCCGCTATCCCGATGTTATTTCCCACAGCGAAAACACCCGGAACGCGCAACCGACCTGAGTCGAAGCGGTACTCTTCTATTGTGAACTACGGCGCCTGCCGAAGTTTGGCCTCATCGGCGATGAGAGCCATTTCGATAGCGGAGAAGCAGTGACAAACTTCGACCCCTCCTGTTTGTTTTGCAAGATCATCCAAGGCAAGATTCCCGCACATCGGGTGTATGAAGACGGCGAGACGTACGCCTTCCTCGACATTAACCCGCTGTTCCCCGGGCACGTGCTGGTGGCCCCGAAGCAGCACTTCGGCACGCTTTACGATGTACCGATGGAGTACCTCGGTCCGTTGTTTGAGAGCGCCCAGCTGCTGGCCAAGGCGGTGGAGACGGCGGTTGAGGCGGAGGGGACATTTGTCGCCATTAACAATCGGGTCAGCCAGACTGTGCCGCATTTGCATATACATGTGATTCCGCGACGGCGCGGAGACGGACTCAAGGGCTTCTTTTGGCCGCGGCACAATTATCGCGATGACGAGACACGCGAAGCAGTGCGGGCTGCGATCGAACGCGAGGCACAGCGGTTGATAGAGATAGAGAGCTGACAAAGCGCCGATCACAGGCTGCAGGCTTGTGCGAGGGTGCAGGCCCCCGGAAAGCACCCGTTTGCGGGGTGACATAAAGAGGGTATATTGTTTAATGCGGCTCTTGAGATAGCGGAAGCCGTGGAGAGAATCTATGGCATCCACAGTCTGGAAGGGCTACGTCACGTTTGGCCTGATTTCCATCCCCGTGCGGCTATTTGCGGCTGCCCGGTCTGAGCGCGTCAGCTTCAATCAGATCCACGAGAAATGCGGCAGCCGCATCAAGCAGCAGATCTTCTGTCCCACCTGCGAGCGAGTCGTGGAGCGCAATGAACTGGTGAAGGGCTACGAGGTGGAGAAGAACCACTACGTATTCGTGGAAGACGAAGAGATCAAGAAGATCGCGCCGGCTTCGGGCGACACCATGGAAATTCTGGAATTTGTTAAGGCGGAACAGGTCGACCCGATCTACTTCGACGCGTCGTACTTCATGGTTCCCGAAGATGCCGGCAAGAAGGCATATCACCTGCTGTTTGAAACGATGAAGAAATCCGGCTACAGCGCGGTTGCCAAGATCTCGATGCATCAGCGTGAGTACACGGTGATTATTCGCCCCCACGCCGATGGGCTGACGCTCCACACGATGTTCTACCCGGAGGAAGTTCGTGAAGTGCCCGAGTACGGTCACACCGATCAGGTCAGCGTGAAGCCCCAAGAGATCGCACTGGCCGAGCAACTGGTGGAGGGACTGGCCGTTGACTTCGATCCATCGAAGTACCACGACGAATACCAGACCCGGATGATGCAACTGATCGACGCGAAGCGCGAGGGTCAGACCGTTGCGGAAACCGCTCCCAAGAAACTGGCCCCGGTCATCGACCTGATGGCGGCTTTGCAGAAGAGCCTAGGGGAACTACCGGCACGCAAGCCAGCCGTCATGGAGACGGAGCGAGCCGCCGTGGTTGAACCGGAGAAGGTGAAGCAAACAAAAAGCCGCACGCCAAAAGCTGCGCGCGGCTAGGGGTGCTTCTTCACGAAGGAGGTATTGCTGCTGTTTAAGCGACCTTCCGTTTGGAAGCATCGGGCTTGACTGCCCACTCGATGGCTTCCTGCTTACGGGTTCTGATGCTCTGGACCTTTGAGCGCTTAGGCTTCTGCAGGTTGCGCCCGGCGCTGCGACGCGCTCTCAGCAGGCGGATGCGCACGGCGGTCGACGTCCATCCGTACCGTTCGGCGATCTCCTGGACTTTGTAGCCCTCGATGTAGTAACCCTCAAGCACGGCGCGGTCATTCGGCCGGCAGGCGTTCAAGATGCGTTTCGCGTCGATCACTGCGGAAGTTATGCGCGGTTGGATCGTCATTTCCGGAAGGGTCTGCATGATCGGCTCGCGACGCAGATACGTGCGATGGATGTTCAATGCGATGCTGTTGGTCCAGGTCAGGATCAGGTTCGGGTCTCGAAGCTGCGCCCGCCGCTCCCACCCCTTGGCCCAGGCGGACTGCGCCGTGTCAAGGGCGGCATCGTATGCCAAGCCGCGCGAAACCAGGAAGCGGACCGTTGCGCCAAACCCCCGCTGGTATGCGTTGCCGTATTCTTCTGTTGTCATCAGGTCTAAGCCCTCTCTCTAAACGTTTTAAATGCCCCGCGTTTTATTCCCCGTGTCCGCTTTTCGAGCGGTTTATCGGGGGCACCTAGCGGCAACTGTTCCGTTGCTCGACAAAGTTGAGGCAGTTTTCATGCCAAGCCTGAGGGGCGGCGCTAACCTGTGGAAATCCCCGCCCTCCAGGCGAGTGAAACGCTTTGTTCTCAACCTGGAATCAGTCATTTGTCAAACATTTGGCAAAGGAGCCGCAGGCCGGTGCAGCGAAGGTTTGTTAAGAGCCAAAACTTCAGCTTGGTGAAAAATTTTCCAGTCGACCCGCGTTGTGGCCAGGTGTGCCCGAGTTACGCAGTCCGGACAATCTCGACATTGCAGACGAGTTCCGGCGTTTCCAGCACATAGACCGGCTGGATGCCTTCGGCGTGAAGTGTGTCGAGATTGTTACGAAACTCGTCGAACTGGGCCCGGACGACCGCCCGCGATATCTGGCGATCGGCCCGCCGCCCGGTGCGTTCAAGATGCGCTTCGAGCGGCAGATTCAGCACAATGGCGGCGCAGGGACAACCCGATTCTCGCGCCAGGTCTACGAAGCCGCGACGATCCTCCGGCCGCAAGTTGGTGGCATCGATCAGGCACAACTTCTTCCGCAGCAGCCGCTTTTGGGCGACCAGGTACAGCAGGTCGAAGGCGTCCTGGGTGGCGGATTGGTCGTTTTCATCGTCTGAAACGAGTGAGCGAAAGTGGTCGGAGGAAAGCACTTCAGTGGAGTTGAAGTGCTGTTTAGCGAAAGTCGATTTTCCGGCGCCGGATGGGCCCACCAGTAGGACGACGCACCACTTTGGAATAAGAATCTGCTTGATCAAATTGAATAGCCTGGTGGAGTTCCCGGACCTACCCGTAATCTGAGATGTCCGGTAACGACGCGGATTCGGACTCGATTGAATCGCTCTCCGCGAGCGTCGACAGCGGCTGGTGCGGTCTTTTACCCTTACCCTCCTTCTTATTGTAAACGGCAGGCCGGCGCAGCTATGCTTTTTACCGGCGAGCACTACGTATAGAATGTCCATCGTGCGAACACTTCTACTTCCGGCCCTGGTTTTGGCCGCTTTCCTCCCGTCGCTTGCCGCCACCCCAACGCCGATTGAGTACTCCGCGGCGAAAAAGATGTGGGTCCTGAATACCGCGACCAGCACGTACGCCTTCAATGTGAACAGCCGCGGTGAATTGCAAACGGTTTACTGGGGCGATCCACTGTGGCGTTCTGACGACCTGGCAGTTCCCGACCCCGGACGCGAAGGATCGTCCTTCGATCCCGCGCAGTCGTGGATCAACGAAGAGTATGCCGGCTGGGGTGGGACGCGCTATCTCGAGCCCTGTTTGAAACTCAGCCGGGCCGACGGCGATCGCGACCTGGTGCTGCATTACGTGAGTCACGAGATTCAGGGGAACGTGTTACTGGTGCGGGTGAAGGACATCAACGACGAACTTTATGTCAGCCTTCGCTACACGGTTTTCCCCGATGAGGGAATTATCGAAAAAGAAGCAGTCTTTGAAAACCGTTCGCAACAGGCAGTGGACTTGGAGAGTTTTCAATCGGGCGTCTGGTACGTGCCGCACGGACAAGGCTACCGGCTCAGTTACCTGACCGGCCGCTGGGCGGACGAGACACAACTGACCCGCGAAGAGATACATACCGGCCAGAAGATCATTGAGAGCCGTAAAGGGCACACCAGTCACAATGCCAACCCGTGGTTTGCGATTGACCAAAATGGCACCGCCACCGAGGAGACGGGCCGGGTCTGGTTTGGCGCGCTCGGCTGGAGTGGCAACTGGCGTATCGACGTCGAGCAAAGCGCCTATGGGCAAGTGCGTGTGACGGGCGGATTCAATCCTTTTGATTTCTCGTATCACATCAAGCCGGGTGAATCATTGGCCTCCGCGCCGTTCTACGGCGGCTTCAGCGCGCACGGTTTCGGAGCGGCCTCGCGGCTGTTGCATCGTTTCGAACGCACCCAGATTCTGCCGCACGGCGTCCAGGCCCGCCCCCGCCCCGTCCTCTATAACTCCTGGGAGGCAACCGAATTCAATGTCGATGAGCCCGGCCAGAGGACGCTCGCCGAGAAGGCCGCCAAACTGGGCGTGGAGCTGTTCGTGATGGACGATGGGTGGTTCGGCAAGCGCAACGACGACCATGCCGGCCTGGGCGATTGGACCGTCAACCCCAAGAAGTTCCCGAACGGGCTCAAGCCGCTGGCCGATTATGTCCGCAGCCTGAACATGGACTTCGGCCTGTGGGTCGAGCCGGAAATGGTCAACCCGGATAGCGACCTATATCGCGCACACCCCGATTGGGCCATGCATTTTCCGGGACGCCCGCGCAGCGAATTGCGCAACCAGCTGGTATTAAACCTGGCTCGACCGGACGTCAAGGAGTACATTCTGGGCGTGCTCGACAAGCTGGTGACCGATTACCCGATCAAATACTTGAAGTGGGACATGAACCGGACTTTCGCAGAACCCGGCTGGGAGGGCGCTCCGGACGGCGCGCAGAAGGAGATCTGGATCCAGTACGTGCGCAACCTTTATGAGGTCATCGACCACCTGCGCGCGAAACACCCCGGGCTTGAAATCGAATCCTGCTCCGGAGGAGGCGGGCGCATCGATCTGGGCATCCTGCGCCATGTGGACGAGGTTTGGACGTCCGATAACACCGAAGCCTTCGACCGGCTGACGATCCAGGAGGGTTTCAGCCAAGCCTACGCGCCGCAAACCATGTCCGCGTGGGTGACCGATGTCCCGAACATGAATGACCGCAGCGTGCCGTTGAAGTTCCGGTTTCTGGTGGCTATGCAAGGGGCGCTCGGTATTGGCGCGAACCTCAACAAATGGACGCCGGAAGAATCCGCTTTCGCGACCCGGATGGTCGCATACTACAAGAACATCCGCCTGACGATCCAACACGGCAATCTCTACCGGCTGCTCTCGCCGCGCTTAGGCGCGCTCACCGCCAACCAGTACGTGAGTGAAGACGGCAAGCAGGCTGTCCTGTTTGCGTTTCTTCATTCGCAGCAGTTTCGCAATCCGGCGCCGGCGATCCGGCTGGCTGGTTTGGATGAGAAAGCGGTGTACCGTGTCCAGGTGCTCGATGCACCCGGAAGCCGGGAACTCAGCGGAGCGTATCTGATGTCGGAAGGCCTCACGCTGCCGTTGACGGGCGATTACGACAGTACGGCCGTGTTGCTGGACCGTATCCAGTAGCAGCGTTTGGAGACTCGACGCTCGCGAGTAACGCGATAAAGTAATAAACGCACATATGAAAATCGTTATCGGAGCAGATCACGCCGGATACGACATGAAACAGGCGTTGATTGAACATTTGAAGACTCTTGGCCACGACGTGCTGGATGTCGGCACGCATGTGCCGGGGCAGCCGGATGACTATCCCGATTTCGCGGTGCTAGTCTGTGAAGCGCTTGTGGCCGGCAAAGGCGAACGGGGCGTATTGGTTTGCGGTAGTGGCGTGGGCGTGTCCGTGGCCGCTAATAAATACAAAGGGATTCGGGCCGGCCTGACGCATGATCACTATTCCGCACACCAGGGCGTGGAGCACGACGACATGAACGTGCTGGTGATGGGCTCGCGGGTAATTGGAAATAACACCGCGTACGATCTGGTCGAAGCCTTCCTGGGGGCGAAGTTCACGGGCGAAGAGCGGCATGCGCGGCGGTTGGCCAAAGTGAAGGCGATCGAAGCCGGACAGTTGAAATAGCGGGTTCCGCACGCCAAGCACAAACGCTCCGGTGGCGACCCGGAGCGTTCGGTTACCCAGTTGGCTGGATTCTTTAGTGCGCGACCGTGGTCCAGATCCTCAATGCGTTCGCATTGTCGTCGACGGCGGCAAATCGGAATGTTCCCCACCCCATGTTGTAAGTGCTAAGGCCGAAAGCCCCTCCATTGTTGGGATCAATCGACATCTGCGAAACAAACTCGCCGGTCGATGAATACTCGACGAGTTCGCTGGGCTGATTCGGATCTACGTTGGAGCCGTCGCTGTCCGCCACCACCAGATAGCCGTTTGGCAGGATGGCCAGGTCCAGCGGGCCATGCAAGTGGGTGAAGTCCTGAATCAAAAGCGTGGAGCTCACCGGAGCGTGGGTGGCAACCGCGGTGGGGATTTCGTAAATGGCGTTGTCGCTGGATGAGGCGACGTAGAGTATGTCGTGGGTCGGGTCATAGGCCAGGCCGGAAGGTCCAAGCTCCAGTGCGGCCGGGTCGGGCCGGTGGTTGAAATTGCCGATGACGGTAGCCGTGGCGCCGAGTGCCGTCGCCGTATAGGTGATGTCAATTCGTGACACAACGCCGCTCAGAACGTTCGATATGAAAACGTTGGCAGTCCCGCTGACGCCGTTCCCGGTGTCATGGATCGCCATGCCCCAGGGACCGTCGACCGACGCCTGAGTACCGAACGTGCCAAGAAAATTGCCGTTCCGGTCCAATACGGCCAGTCTGCCAGGCTGCGCGGTTGCCGAAGTGCCGTCCGCGGTGGGAAGGTTGCCGATCAGGACAATCCCGTCGGAGAGTATGCCGAGGGCAGCGCTCAAACCACCGACCGGGCTGGTGAAGAAAGTGGAGACATTGCCCGCCTTGTCCACTCGCACGATGGTCGTGCCCGTTCCTTGGAGGTTCTGGGAGTTATTAAAGTTCGACACCAGGATGTCGCCCGCCTGCAGACCGGGGCCGGCAGGCAAGTTCTTCGGAGCAAACGCCACGCCATACGGATTCACGTCGCCGTTTGACGGGACGGTCGAGACCGATGGCGGCAGGAGCGGGAAGATGCTGTGCACATTCTGAGCAGAGACCAGCGTGGCAGTGAGGGAGACGAGTGCGACAGCCGCGGTTCGGATGAGGGCCGGGCGCACGGATAGCATTGAGGTTTTCATGTTCTTGTTCTTTGTCCTTTTCTTGGAAAACTTGTAAGTTGACGGGAGGCTATTTGGCGGCTGCTTTGCGCGCAGACTTACGCCGCACGGCGGGAATACCCAGCGCAAGAAGCCCGGCGCCCAACAACGCACATGTCGCAGGTTCCGGAGCTGCAGCCGCAGGAATGACGTTGATATTGTCGACCGCGAAATCGGTTGCTGTCGATGAAATCACGATCTGGTTGAAGATGGCACCATCGAAGGCGATTTCGCCCTCGGGGAAGGTAAATCCAGGCAGAAACTCACCCGGCAGACTATTCGAACCGACCAACGTCGAATTCTCATAGGCAGCGAGCGTGAGTGGTGAAGGCGTTATGAAATCGGAGGTAGCGAAATCCAGTTCCACGGCCGAAAGATTCTGGCTGAAGTTAACGGTAAGGGCCAGGTTGTCCAAGCCGGCGGGGCCTGGATCGCCGAGCACGTTGCCGGTGAGCGTCTCAAAGAAGCTCTGGTAAACGACAAACCCGCCGGGATCTCCTGTGCTGGAGAAGGTTGCGGACAGGCCGTCAACCGTGTCTGTGAAAGTGGTGGATGTGCCGAGGCTATCGGCGTCGAAGTTGAAAACAGTGGAGGCGTTCGCCGCGGCAGCGAGGGCTACTACGGCTAGTAATAGGCGCAAGTATTTGTTGAAGATCATGAGTGAATTCCTTCGTCACTGGGTAAGGCGACGTCACCGTGGGAATTCCCTCACAAATGGCGAAAAATGTGGGAGGCCTTGGTAAGCGCACGCGGTGGATGAACTTTTTCGCGCTGAAAAATGTCGGCATTAGCCGACGCTGGGACGGACAGTCCGTCCCCTTGATGTACCGGTTGTGACTCCGGAAGGACCTCGACACCCGCTTTCATCATTGCGGGTGAGCACTCCGGCGCTCAAGCTGAGTTCCGTGCCGGAGTGTTAGCTTGCGGCGACCGGCGGTGGCACGGCGGCTAGCCGAGGCTGGTGGAACGCTTCCAGGTTGAGTGACAAAATCTGTCCAGCTTGTGTGGCGTCCAGCCCGAGTTCGTACAACGCTTTAATTTGCTGCTCAAACACGGCGCTATTCCAGCCGCGCGGGAAGTAGCTGGAGTCCGTGCCGAACAGGAGACGGCCCTGTCCCACCAGATCGATGGCGCGGCGATAGACGGCACGCAGGTCGAGACCTTCGTACATCATCCAATGATTGGAGCTGGAAGTATCCAGCCACACGTTCGGACAGAGGTCGGCCAGCATCAACGCTTCCCTCAGCATGCCCGCGCCGAAATGCGGCACGACGAATCGGACCTGCGAGAACCGGGTAGCCATGGGATGCAGGTCGAGCGGGTTGGAAAGGCGCATGTCGAACGGGCTGGGCAGGCCGAGCTTCTTGCGCACGCCCACGCTAATGACACCGCAGTGGACGAAGACCGCCAGATGGTGCGCCGCGGCGATCTCGAAGATGGGCAATAGGCGCGCGTCGGTGATGGGGAAGCGGTGCATGGCGGGAAACAGGCACATGCAGTGGAGATAAGGGTTCGCGGCGGCGGTGCGGACCCGCTCCACAGCATCGTGCTGGTGGGGATCCAGCATGAAGTAACCGAAGAAGCGGTCGGGATGGGATGCGACGGCGGCCGCCACGGCCAACTCGTCGCCATGTACGCTGCCGATCAGGCAAGCGCGGCGAACGGCATTGCGGTCCATTTCGGCCACCCATTCGCCAGCCAGCAGGTGCGGCTCGGGCTGAGGTATTTTCCAGGTGAGCAGCGGGCCAAGCGCCTCCGCGTTCTCCAGCTTTTTCTGTTGGGCCAGGGCGGAATAGAAATGATGGGAAAAGAAATGGACGTGGGCGTCACCAACGGCAAGTTCGCCCCAGGGTGTTTGTGCCATGTGTTGATCATATGTGGTCGCGGCGAGCGTGGCCTGGTCGTGGGATAGAAGTGCTGTTGAAGTTGAGGGCAGCGTCAGTGAATCAATGTTTTTTGCTACCCTGAAAACCTCGCGTCAACATTACTTGATCGGAGGGGCGCAAGATGTCAAGGGTACTGATCACGGGAGCCAGTTCGGGCATCGGACTGGCAACCGCCTTAGAGTTGGGGCGGGCGGGCCACCAAGTCTATGCGACCATGCGCAATCCCGCGCGCGCCCCCGAACTTGGTCATCGAGCGTCTCAAGAACAATTGCCCATCTCCATTCTGACGCTGGATGTCGATTCCGACCGCTCTGTTGCGGATTGCTTTTCCCCGATCTTTCGGCGCGGCGAGCAGATTGACGTGCTCGTCAACAATGCGGGCATCGAGCGACATGGCGCAGTGGAGGAGCTTGCCATGGAGGACTTCAGAGCCACCATGGAGACCAACTACTTCGGCGCGGTGCGATGCATGCGCCAGGTGATCCCGCACATGCGCGAACGCGGGAGCGGCTGCATCATTAATGTCACGTCCGTAGCGGGAAGGGTGGTAGCCTCGCCGCTGGCCGCCTACGCAGCATCAAAGTTTGCACTGGAGGCACTCACCGAGGGACTGGCGCAAGAGATGAAACCCTTTGGCGTGCGCGTGGCGCTGGTAGAACCCGGCATCATTGACACGCCGATGGCGCATGCGATTACGAAGCCGCCTCCGTCCCGCTATCCCCAAGCGAAGAGCATGTCCGAACGCTTTCAGGGGGCGCTAAGTGCCCCCACACCGCCTTCCGTTGTAGCCGAGGTCATCAAACAGATCATCGAAAGCGGAACCTGGAAATTCCGCCATCTCGCCGGGCCCGGTGCCGAACCATTCCTGAGTCAGAGAGCCGCACTGACGGATGAAGAGTGGATCGATAAGATCGCGCGGGGAGTCCCTATAAACTAGTAAGCTCCGGGGGAAGGAGATACAGGTCGGATCTGCCGCAATAGCTGCCCTCCATTCCGCCCAAAAGCTGCAAGAATTGTGATGGTGTGCCTATTCACAACGCGATCTCTGAGCTAATTCGAATTTCCCTGCTGATCATCGGCGCGCTGTTTCCCATCGTCAATCCGGTGGACAACATCCCGATCTTTCTTTCCCTGACCGCCGGGCTTTCCAGCGACTCCCGCGCCATCATGTCGCGAAAAATCGCGACGTACGGGTTCATGCTGCTGATCGGGTCGGTTCTGATCGGAACCCATATCCTGGCGTTTTTTGGCATTTCCCTGCCTGTGGTGCAAGTCGGCGGGGGCTTAGTTGTGATCGCCGCCGGATGGTCGTTGCTTAATAAAAAGGATGAGGAAACAACTCCCCACGAAAAGGATCAGAAACAGGCTGAGGCTTGCTATCTGTCGAGGCGGGCATTCTATCCGCTTACGTTGCCGCTGACGGTCGGTCCGGGCTCTATTTCCGTGGCGATTGCGGTCGGCGCAAACCGGCCGCCCGGCAGCGAAGCGCGCTGGTATTTGCCTGTCGCGGGGATCATCGGATGCGCCGCGATGGGTTTTATCATTTACCTGACTTATCGTTTTGCCGAGAACATTGGGCGAGTCGTAGGCGAAACGAGCATGAGTATCATCGTTCGGCTCTCCTCGTTTATTCTGGTGTGCATCGGCGTCCAGATCACATGGAATGGCGCCAGCGCACTACTGCATACGGTCTTGGTCAATAGCCGCTAGCGGCCGTGACGACCAAGTATCGCGGGCCCGGGGAGGACAGCTAACTGAAGTTTACTGGGCAGGATCGTTTGGGGAGTTTCGGCTTAGTACCGTTCCGAAACTCCCCGCAGCCAGAGGGGGTGGCTTACTGCTTGCTGTAGACAGCCTTATAGCTGGCCTTCTTGCCGTCGGGCATCGTCACTTTCCCCGAAACCGTGTACATTTTCCCGTCCTTCTCGAGAACGCGGGTAGCCTCGCCCACAGACTTTCCTCCCCGTTTGAATTCAATCTCGGCCTTGTTCTCCATGCCATGCTTAATCACCAGGGCGTCGTAGTAGGGAGCGCCGGTGATCTTTGCTTCCTGGCCGTCTTTTACGAAGGTGTACATGGTATGAATGGCGTCGCCCGCGGCGGTCGTCCCCATAGCCATGTAGTCGTAGCCCTTTCCATTGGAGGTGATGGTCACGGTCATTTCCTTAGGCATAGGCATGACTTCGTACTTGGATTTAGCCGTGTCTAGCTTCCATGTGCCGGTGAAATCCGCAGACGAAAGCAATCCGACGGTGCATAGCAACAATATCAGCGATTTGATCAATGTGATCTCCTTAAAGTTTTTCCAAGTTTCTGACTTACTGCTTGGTGTAAACGCTCTTCAGGCTGGCGTCCTTACCGTCGGGCAGTTTCAGCTTGCCCGTGATGGTGTAACTCTTCCCGTCTTTCGCCAGAACGCGGGTAGCCTCCCCCACCTTTTTTCCTCCGCGCTTGATTTCGATCTCCGTCTTGTCTTCCATGCCATGTTTCAGCACAAGTGCGTCCCAAAATGGAGCACCGGTGACCTTAATTTCATCTCCGTCTTTCACGTAGGTATACATGGTGTGAATCGCTTCGCCGGTCGAGCTGGTGCCCATAGCCATGTAGTCGTAGCCTTTCCCATCGGCTGTGATGGTAATGGTCTGCTCCTTGGGCATAGCCATGCCTTCGTACTTGGATTTAGCCGTATCTAGCTTCCAGGTACCGGTGAAACCCGCGGCCGAAAGCAACCCGACGGTGCATAACAACAAAATGAACGACTTGATCAATGTAGTCTCCTTGATGTGTGTTCAACGTACTGCCACACGATCATATGTAAGTTTGTAACCCACTTGCAAGCAGACCGGGGATTATTACGGAGATTGAAACCCGTGATTAGGGCGACGGAGTACTGTTACTTCGGTCTTGGTACGAATGAGGTGGGACCGGGTCGGCTCCTCGCGTCGTGGAGCCGACCGCCGGGTTACTGTTTCTTGCGGCGCCTGCCGAAGAAAAGCGCGCCGGCCGCCAAGCCGAGCGCCAGCGTACCAAGCGAAGCGGGTTCGGGCGCGTTGACGTCAATCCTAAAGCTGCTGGGCAGCGTAATGGTCTGGTTGTCGGCCATCGTCAGATAGAGATCACCAGTAATCGACGCGTTACCATTGACTGGCAAGCTGCCGACGCCGATAACCGTTTCGAACGGGCTTGAGCCGACCGTGAAGTTCAGGGGGCTTAGTGGAACTGAATTAACCGCCAGGTCAACGCGTCCATCCACAGTTGTGGTTGGACTCAGAGTACCGTCGATCGAGATGACGAAGGGCACCGAGGCCTGGTAGCCGCTCAATGCCAATGAGAAGGTTGCTGCGACGCCACCACAACCCCCGACAGTCGTGCACGTAACGTAGCTCGGACTATTCGAGCTGTTCGCTGAAATCCTGGCCGTGTTGGCAGTGTAGCTGGAGAAGATAGCCTCGTTGCCGGCGTACGGGCCGGTAGTCGCAGCCGTCGCAGAAAACGCTTCAATCGTCACCGGCGACACGACGATGGTGGCATAGCCAGCTCCAGAAGTAAGCAAGAGACAGGCGGAGAGTCCTCCCAGCCTTTGAAAGACAGAAATCATATTGATGCATTCCTCCGTTAACGAGTCCGTAACGAGGCGCGGGAACCCCAGACACACTTCCCCCCAGCCTTCCCTCAGACCGTAGGGTCATGTTACTACTATTTGCCGCTTTTTGTTGCAGTTAAATTGGTGTTTCTTCGGCGGAGCCGGCAAAGCAGTACCAAGTGCGGGCTTGCCCACGCTTTGACGTCGGATTGGCGCGATACACCAGCCTGGCAGCGCTGGCGGCCCGATGTAGTACGCTCGGGGCTTGAGGGCGGCCCTTTCGCGCCGCCCTCAGCAACTTCACCATGAATCGCAGAAGGTTTCTCGGTACCGCCGCCGTTGTTTCGCTGGCGGCTTGTTCTGAAGCATTTCCCTCGTCCTCCTCATCTTCCGGTGAGCCCGGGCATCCAGCTGTCGCTCCGGACAGCGGCGTTCCTATCCACGACCGCTATGAAGTCACCCTCCGTCGCGTGCTCAATGGAACGTCGCCCGCTTACACAGAAGACTTTCTGCTGTCGGATGTTCGTCCCACCCCCGGCCGCCGGTTTACGGAATTCAGCGGCGACCTCTCGGGCCGGTACATCGGCGCGTTGTCCACGGCAGCCCGCGTCTATCGCACCAGCTTTCCCGTTCTGGATAGCTTGGTGCCGAAGGTGATTGCTCTGCAAAAGCCGGATGGCTACTTTGGCAGCACCTTTCACTACGACAAGCCCACCGACGACGATCTCGCGCTGCTCTGGGGTAACGGCCGCTTGTTAGTCGGCCTGCTTGAGTATTACCGCTACAAACCAACACCAGCGGTGCTGGCCGCGTCCAAGCGGCTGGGCGACTTCCTGGTTCGCGTGGCGCCACTCATGCTCTCGCAAAACGTCCGCGATGAATTTGGCGCGGCGCATTTCGCCTCCAGCTACATCTGCTGGACGCAACAGACCGAAGGCCTCGCCGGCCTCTACCTCGCCACGCACGATGAGCGCTATCGCACCCTCGCCGGATCGATTGCGGCCGTGACCGAGCGGCGGCCGGGCGATCATGTGCACGGCTACCTCACGAGCCTGCGTGGCGTGATGGATCTCTTTCAATCCACATCCGACGCCCGCCTGTTGCAGCAATGCGAGGCCGCGTGGCAAGATGTGGTCCAGTCCGAAGACCTGCTGGATACCGGAGGCGTGCCCGAAGGCTGGACCCCTAACAAGCACCGCAGCGAAGGCTGTGCGGAGGTCGATTGGCTGCGCTTCAACCTCTCTCTTTGGAAAGCCACTGCCAATTCGAAATACCTGGCCATGGCGGAGCGCGCCGCCTTCAACGAACTGGCGTTAAACCAGTTCGCGAACGGTGATTTCGGGCATCGCGTCCTGACCGAAACGGGCATCTCCGGAGACGCCGCCGTGCGAGCCTGGTGGTGCTGCACCCTGCACGGTCTGCGCTACTTCCCCGATCTCCAGGCCAGCGCCTTTCGAGCAGACCAAGGCGCCTTGTGCTACGACCTGCCCGTTGACAGCAACATCGACAACGGTCACGTTCCATCCGTGAGCCTCGCCGCGCTCGCAACTTCGTCGCTGGCTCAGAACCGAGCCGTGAGCATCATCATCACTTCGCCAGGGCCGGCGCCGGCATCGCTGCTCATCCGCAAGCCGGAATGGGCCGGCACGCTCGATATCCGCCTCAACGGCGCCGCGAGCCAATTCCCGCAGGAAGGCGATTATGTACACTTGCATCGCCAGTGGCAGCGCGGCGACTCCGTTACAGTGACCTATGCGATGGCCCTTCAAGCAAAACCAACCGCCCAAAAGCGCACTATCTTTTCCTACGGACCTTGGCTGCTGGGTGCTCCCGAATCCGACAACCGCGCGTACTTCAATGAGCTCACCACCGACAACAAACTGGCCGCAGCGAAGGCTCAGTCCGTCGCAACTCATCCCAGCCGCCGCTTTGCTGTTCCCGTTGCGGCGCGCTCATTCCCCTATACGCCCGCCGAGTTCCCCGGCCAGCAAGGTACCGTGACTCTTCGCGCGGTCGCGGAACAGACCGGCGAACCAACCACCGCATGGCAATTGCGCTTTCTTACCGAGGGCGCGGCTTAGCCCGTCGCCACATGCCAAGAGCCCTGCAATTCATACCGCTGCTTCTCCTCGCCGCGTGCGCTTTTGGCCAGGATCTTTCGTACAGCAGTCCGTTCTTTCGGCTACAGCTGGCGGCTGACCAGCCGGGCTTTGCCGAGTTGGCAGTCGACTCGCTCGGTAAGTCGAAGCTCGATCTGAATGTCATGCTGCCAGTCGGTGCTCCGGCAACCCAATACGTCGCCAGCCGTGAAGGATCGCGGCTCGAATATCGCGTTGCGGGAAGCCAGGGCGCGCCCGTCTGGTCGTTCGAATTCAGCGAACAAAAGATCTCGATTCGCTCTGTTTACTCCGCGGCCTTTCCTCCACAGCCCCTAGTCCTCAGCTTCGACCCCATCCGCTGCCACGCCACGCTTCTGGGGCTTTTTAACGATGATGGGAACATCGCGTTGCCCGCCCTGCTGCATTTTCCCGATCGCGGAACATTTCGGATCACTTCGCCTACCAAGGGCCTCGCGCTCGGCTACGATGCGTTGCGTGATCGCGACAACTTCGTGCGCGTCACCTTCCCGCCCCCGACCGCTGCCAGCCCCATGGTGGGCTACGACCTAGAAGTTACGGCCATCTATTCGCACGACGCGCGCATCGACAACGACCCGCGCTATGACGGCTACCGCCGCGATTTTCTCAACATCTTCCAGATCAATCCGCGCTACCGTGTGCTCGCCAACCACGCCGCCAGCGACCCTGTGGCATTCACCGTTTTCATGTACTCGATGATGGCCATGCGGATGCCCCCGCTCGCGGACGGCCTGAGCGCGCTCGACATCCTGCGCCAAACGCTCGATCGCTATCTCGGCGGGATGAAGGGATATGGGATGGCAGGCTATGGCGGCATCAAAGAGTTGAAGTACGACTTTCTCGATGTCTACCCGTCGCTAGTTTTGGCTGCCGCTGACTACGAATCCGCTAGCCACGACCGCGCCTGGCTACTGCGTAACTATCCCATCATCAAAGCCTGGGCCGCCAAGATGATCGAGTTCGACCGCGATGGGGATGGCCTGATGGAGTACCCTCTCAGCGGCAATTCGGGTTCGTGGACGCCGCGCGTCACCGTCCGCCCCGCGAACTGGTGGGACACCATTGGCTTCGGCCACAAGGACGCCTATTCGAACGCGCTCGCCTACGCCGCGTTCAAAGCCATGTCGGGCTTATCGCGCACCGCCGGACAACCGAAAGACGCCCGGCTCTTCGAGGCTCGCGCGAAAAAACTGAAAGCCGTCTACTACTCCACGTTCTACAATCCCGCCACCGGAGTGCTGGCCGGCTGGAAGAGCGCGGACGGTCAACTCCACGATTACTACTTTCTCTTCGTGAACGGAATGGCGGTCACCTACGGGCTGGTTACACCCGCGCAGGGCAACGCGATCTGGGATAAGCTGCTCGCCAAGATGAAGGAAGTGGGCTACACCCGCTTTGGTCTAGGCCTGCCGGGCAACCTGATCCCCATACGTCGCGCAGACTACGTGCACCTCGACAAACGCTTCGGCGGACCGGACCTCGAGGATGGCTCGGATGGATTTCAGATCTACGAGAATGGCGGCGCTACTGCGTGCTACGCCTATTTCACGATCCAGGCGCTCCGCGATCTGGGCCGTAATGAGGAGGCCGACGCCATTCTATATCCCATGCTGAAGGCATTTGAGGACGGAGGCTTTCAGGGTCGCGGCCCCAATGGCCTGACCTACGATTGGAAGGATTGGAACGGCGGCCCGCACGGCTACGAAGGGCTTCTCGTGGATGGCTATCTGACATTGCTGGCGGCCATGCCACAGGCCGCTACGTACTGACGCGCCGGCCTAGATTCCAATACGTCTCAACTCCCTGACGCCACGATCTAGAGAGCCGATGCAGATGGTCGGCAGTTCGGCCTCTAGCCAAGTCCATCGATACAGTGTTTCGGCCGCTGGACGAATCAGCTGACCCCAATCATCTTTCGCCGCCTTGTAATCGGTTTCCTCGTCAACTGTTTGGACATTCAGACACAAAACCCAGGTTTCTATATTCCGCTTTGGGATCAGCCGGGCGATTTGCTCGCTCTCGCGAACAGCCTCTTTCCCATTGTCGCGCAACGCTTGGTCGAGCTGGTTCAAGCGGTGCTGAACCGTAAGGCTGTCTGCATCGATCATCACGATCAGTGCCGTTCGGGCACGGGCCTGCCGGTCACGGTATGCATTTGTTTCCTTAACGAATCTCCTGCGAACCCAATTTTCAGCGCTTCCCTTCCCCGACGGCGATCGCTCGATTCTAATCTCGCGCTGTTTCACCCCACAGCCAATGAGGTACCTGTAGGCCAGCATTTGTTGAAGGTGATCCTCGACTACCAAGATGATCAGCGAGACTCTATTCATCATCCAATCCGCGGGCGATCAATTCTGAAGGCTGTAGGTTCCCATCCGGGTCAGTCTTGAATTTTTCCGCTCGAACGTGGCCATTGTCCTCGCGAAAGAATCGGGTTCCATACGTCGAAGCCCACTGATTAAGAATCTCCGGGTGATGGGAAATAAGTACGAGCTGGCCCTCATGGTCTTCGACAGCTGCTTCTGCAGCGAGCAGCCATGGCTGTATTTCCCTTAAGGCGATAAAGTTATCCGGCTCGTCGACAAAAACAGTGTGCCCCTTGGCGATCAGAAAGTGAAGAATCATGTATAAGGCGAGCAGGCATCGCTGACCTTCGGAGAGTTCGGATATCGCGTAGTTGACCCTCTTACCCAGGGGCCCTGCAAAATCGGCACGAAGCCTCCTGGTTCCGTCTTCGTCGGAAGAGAATCTAAGGGCTTGGAACCCATTTAGCGTCTCTTTCATCGCGTCCAAGAACTTCACATTCACATCGGGGTACGCCTGGACTAAGTGACGGTACCACCCAGCGAGGTTCTCAAGTTCATCGTCAGGCTCCCGGTCCTCCCTATCTGCGCTCTCGTCCATTGCGGATGGGTATTCATCGATCCGAAAACAATGAACAGAAGACTCCATCCATTCAACGAAGCGGCGAACGTGCGCGTTGCTCAACTGGGATAGATGTAACGCCGATCTAGTCGTTTCAAGCGGTACGGCTGTTGCTCTGTTGCTCTTGTCTGGATAGAAACGTATCTCTCCATTTGCCAACTCAAATACAGTTGACCCGGATACCCTCAGCCGTTCGAGGTTTACAGCCAGTTGCTTAGTCTCAGAAGCAAATCGAATCTCAACCCGGTATTCAAATTTCTCTCGGTCCAAGAGAGCTTCAATCTCCACAACCTGGAGGGGACGATCCTGCCAGCGGGTACGTGTGGATTGCGTGAACGGATTCTCATCACCCTTAACAAACTGCTTCAGATTGCGAATTGCGATCAACAGTGACGACTTTCCACTGCCATTCGCTCCCAGCAGTAGCTGCTTTCGTCCCGGCATGTACTCGAAGTTGACAAAGCAGCGGAAGTTGTCGATGTAGATCCGAGTCAGCATGGCTACATATTACACGGATCACGCTCCGGGCCGGGCGCCGCAGCCATCAGTCCAATAATTCAGGAGTTAGTCGGCTGAGCCACGCAGTTCCGCTCGCCCACAGTGATACTGTGGCTGCGGAAGGCGTTGCCAAGATTCGCATCTGCCAATCTTCCCAGCCTTCGACCGCGAGGAAGAGATGACTGACAGAAGCAGCACGCATCACCGTTCCAGGAAACTATTCGCCGCCGGCATCATGTTCTTGCTGGGAGCGGCCGCCGCGCCGCTGAGCTCCGCGCAGCCGAGCTCTGCGCAACAAAGCACGACGCCCCGGGCCTCGAGCGATCCACTCAGGACCGGCTTCGAGAATCCGCCCGAGGCCGCTCGCCCGCGTGTCTGGTGGCACTGGATGAATGGCAACATCACTCAGGAGGGAATCAAACTGGACCTCGAGTGGATGCACCGTGTCGGCATTGCCGGCTTCCAGAATTTCGATGCCGCGCTGGCGACGCCTCAGGTTGTGGATCATCGCCTCGCCTACATGACGCCTGAGTGGAAGGAAGCGTTCAAATACGCCACCACGCTGGCCGAACAATTGAAACTCGAAGAGGCCATTGCGGGCTCGCCCGGCTGGAGCGAAACCGGTGGTCCCTGGGTACCCCCCTCGCAGGGCATGAAGAAGTACGTGTGGAGCGAGACCGCCATCGACGGCGGTAAGCCCTATCAGGGCGTTTTGGCAAAACCGCCCTCGAACACGGGAGCATTTCAAAGCCTCAGTATCCATGACGCCATGCCCGGGCCGGAGGGCGCGAAGACTCCGCAGTTCTACGCTGACGCCGGCATCATCGCCTACCGCCGCGCACCCAGCGATGTGCCCATCGAGTCGTTGCATCCGAAAGTAACCGCCAGCGCAGGCGCACCCGATGCAGCCATCCTTAGCGATGGCGATCTGACCAAAACCACCAAGCTTCCCATCCCTAAAGCGGGCGAGAGCGCGTGGATCCAATGGGAGTTCACCACACCCCAAACCATGCGATCCATCACCACCGTGATGCGCGAGTTTGATGAGATGAGCGCCGCGCTCACCGGCATCACCAATCCGGAGAAATCACTTGAAGCCAGTGACGATGGCCAGGACTTCCGCACCATTGTCAAGCTTCCCGGCGGTGGCGCGCCGGAGCATACCGTGTCGTTCCCTCCCGTCACCGCGAAGTTCTTCCGCGTCACTTTTCTTCGCACGCCCCCAGGCCCTCGTCCCGCCTGGATGGGCGACATCGATCCGGCCTCATTCGGCATGAAAGCCTCCGCGCCCCCCACCGACTATGAAATCGCGGAGCTGGCGCTGCGCCCCGGCGCGCGCGTGAACCGGTTTGAAGAGAAGGCCGCGTTCGTGCCGGTGCCGGATCTCTATCCGTTCGCAACGCCGCCGTATCCCGCGGCCGATGCCGTGTCGAAGTCCGATGTCGTCGACCTGACTTCGAAGCTGCGCCCCGACGGAACGCTCGACTGGACGCCTCCGCCTGGTCAGTGGGTCGTCATTCGCTTCGGCTATTCGTTGCTCGGCATCACCAATCATCCGGCCACCGTCGAGGGTACCGGCCTCGAAGTCGACAAGCTCAATCGCGGCTATGTGAAGGACTACATGAACAACTACCTCGATAGCTACGAGAAAACGGTTGGTGCCGAAAACATGGGCCGGCGCGGAATCCGTTACGTGGTGACGGATAGCTGGGAGGCCGGCTCGCAGAATTGGACCGACGACATGCTGGCCCAATTCAAAAAGCATCGTGGCTACGATCCAACGCCGTGGCTGCCGGTGCTCACCGGACAAGTCGTCGAAAGCTCCGAAGCCAGCGACCGTTTCCTCTGGGACTTTCGCAAGACCATTGCCGACCTGATCGCGATCGAGCATTACGGCCAGGTGCAAGCCTCCATCAAAGAGCGGGGCATGGGCCATTACGGCGAATCGCATGAAGGCGGCCGCGCGTTTGTCGCCGACGGCATGGAAGTCAAGAAGCTCGACGATATCCCCATGAGCGCCATGTGGACCCAATCGCCGGGCGTCAACAAAGAACAGTACGGCTACAATGCCGACGATCGCGAATCCGCATCGGTCGCACATATATATGGTCAGAATCTGGCCGCCGCGGAGTCTCTCACGGCATCCGCAGCGCCCTGGGCCTGGTCGCCCGCAACACTTAAACCCACCGCCGATCAGGAACTCCTCAACGGCATCAACCGCATCGTCATTCACGAGTCGGCGCACCAGCCGCTGGTGGGCAAAGCGCCCGGCCTGACGCTCGGACCCTTCGGCCAATGGTTCAACCGCAATGAAACCTGGGCCGAAGAGGCGGGCCCGTGGGTCGATTACCTGGCGCGCAGCAGCTTCCTGCTGCAGCAGGGCCGCTTCGCCGCGGATGTCATCTACTTCTACGGCGAAGATTCCAACCTCACCGCCCTCTTTGCATCCAAGTCGCCCGACGTTCCGCCCGGCTATGGCTTCGACTACGTCAATGCCGATGCCCTCATCCATGAACTCCGCGTATCTGGCGACCGAATTACCACCAAAGGCGGCATGAGTTACCGCCTTCTCGTGCTCGATCCTTACAGCAAGCACATGTCCCTGCCCGTCCTCCGCGCGCTTCACAAACTGGTGGACCAGGGAGCCGTAGTCGCCGGCGGCAAGCCCGTCGACGATCCGAGTCTCGCCGACGACCAGGCCGAGTTCCGCAAACTAAACGACGAGCTCTTCGGCGATGGCTCGGGAGTTCACAAAGTTGGTAAGGGCACTGTGTACGCAGGCCAGACCGCGGAGCAGGCGCTCAAGGCGATGAACGTGACTCCGGATTTTGACCACAGCAAGCCGAGCACCGACACACGCATCCTCTTTGTGCATCGCAAGCTGGCCGACGCCGACATCTACTTCGTGGATAATCGCAATCCTCGCGCCGAAACCGTGGACGCTACCTTCCGCGTCACGGGCAAAGCCCCGGAGATCTGGCACGCCGAAACCGGCAAAACAGAACCTGCTTCGTATCAAATTGCCGATGGCCGTACGACGGTACCCTTGCACCTCGAGCCGTGGGGCGCGGTGTTCGTGGTCTTCCGCCAGCCAACCGCGACGCCCTCCCGCGTCTTACCCAAACTCGTCGAGACCCAACTGACCACGCTCGACGGCCCCTGGACCGTCACCTTCGAGCCGGGCCGCGGCGCACCCGCATCGATTACGCTCGACCAGTTGTCGTCCTGGAGCGATAACTCCAACCTAGGCGTGAAGTATTTCTCGGGCACCGGCGCTTACACCAAGACGCTCCAGGTTCCAGCGGATTGGTTCGCAAAGAACGCGCAGTTATGGCTCGACTTAGGCGATGTCAAGAACCTGGCTGAAGTAACCGTAAATGGCAAGCCGCTGGGCATCGTATGGCATGCACCGTATCGCGTCGATGCAAGCAGCGCTCTCAAGCCCGGCCCGAACCAAGTAACGATCAAAGTCACGAACGCGTGGGTCAACCGCCTTATCGGCGACCAACAATCCGACGCTACGACGAAGTATACGTTCACCGACGTGAAACCGTATAAAGCCAACTCGCCGTTACTGCCGTCAGGGCTGCTCGGGCCGGTGGGGGTGTGGTCGGTGAGGGAGCAGTTGCCCCACATTCCCTAGCTTGACTTTCCGTTACCCTAAGCATTGAAGTGGAAAGTTCTATGGGGCCGCTCAGAAACACTGCTGGACTCGCTGTTATTTTCAAGAAGGACGGCACGGGTCGCATCTACGCTGTAGCCAGTTCTAAATCGCCATGAGGTTCTTTGAATTCCTTCGCCGAGGCAAGACGCCGGCTTCACTCGAAGCGTCGCACACCGGACCCCCGGATTCCTCGTTCATCGGTGACCTTCTGGTCCACTCCTTTGTTGATAGCCATTTTGGCTTTTCTGACGCGGATCTGAATGCACTTGCCGCGCCCCTTCCAGAGACGGTTCGTGACCTGGCAGGGTTCTGGATCAATTTGTACCTTTGCTGGATCTTACGCATGGAGGTGCAGGCCAAATATGGAGAAGCATTCTTTGATGCAGCATTTCAGGCAGCCCGTGGGCGTCTCGCTTTAGGCGAGCATCTCGATGGTGGCACCGCAGGTCTCGCAGACGCTTTGAGTTATTGGTTCGAGCAACTGGACATCGCTTCAGCTAATCTCGGACAGACGGTTAAAGGGATTCCGCTCCCAGTGGAATTCTTTGCGGCCCTGGCGTTTCTTGTGCTTACGCCGGAGAGTCCTTTCTTTAAGCAAACCGAAATCCCTCCTGGTCTCGATCTGGATGTTGCGGGGGTACTCGAACGAGCCAAGACCCAGGCTTTACGATTGATCGAGTTGATTGCGGAGGTCGGCGGTAATCTCAAACTTGGATTCAAGCCGCAACCCTGCACGAGGGCAGAAGGTGTGACACCCTGCCAGCGCGACCACACGACACCTGACCGGGTGGGCCGCCCGGAGGATGACCCCGTCGCCGAGGGCGCCCGCCTCGCGAAGGTGATTTCCGGGATGATAAGCCGGGGCGAGCCCGTCACTGCGGAGCTCCGGGACCGAGCAGTTTCTGTTCAAGAGGAGGCGTCAGAAAAGATCTTTCGCGATTTCGACCTCATAATCTCCGCAAGTGAAGACGCTCTTCTGGATCTCGCTGGTGTCGCAACTTACCTCCGAGCACACGAGAACTGGCCGCCCACCGGCTCGATTAAGGGTTATCCAGAAGCCGATGAAGAATTGGATTTCATCCTTAGCCGGATCGAAGAGATGGGCGGCAAAATTCCTGCGCGAGAGTATTTCGCGATAAGGGCTCTCACGGATGATACCTGCGTAGAGGCGCATTACATGCAGGGGCGCTTGAAGCGTGGGTGGCCGTCGCTGTTCCCGAACGAGCCGAGTTTAGACTGGAGCAAGCGGCCCGGATTCCAGGAGAAGTACCTCAAATACCGTCACAACAACGTGCTTTTCCCCCTGGAGAAACGCTGCGTGTCGCGCTACGACTTATACTTTGCGAGGCGACTGGATGAGAAAGAAAGAGCTGAGCTCGCCAAAGGCGTCAAGGATTTCGTAGGTTCCATGGCCAATCGCACCAGCCCGATCGACACTCACGCAGCTATTGGTCTGTTGAAAGAGCTATTCGGGTTCCTTGAGAAAGCAGCTGCGATTGGCGGCGATTTAGATAAGCCCATTGAATACGTCCATTCTGCCTACCGCATCGTGCTTAAACACTTCTCGAAATCGCTTGAATTCTGCCCCGAGGCGGTTGAAGGGCTGCGGGAAGCAGAAGCGCACCGCTGGTCAACCAGCGACCTCGTCCTAAACCCTCTAAGTGCATTTATTCAGCGAATTCCTGACAACGCGGACGTTATACCGGCGCTGCTAAGCGAGCCTGCGGAGATCTTCGCCAAGGTCCTTGATCCACCAATGACTGACATAGCCAGAGGTGAGGTCACCAGAATGATGGGTGAGTCCACAGAAGTTCGCAACTACTTTCGTTTTCATCCCCAAAAGCTGGCAGCACTGGGCCTCGGCCCCGAGGGGAGTGAAACCGGGGCTCCCTAGTTGGAAGAATGAGCCGTTTTTGTTATGATTCCGAGCCATGGACAAGAACAGCGACGGTAATACCAACGAGGCCACTGGCGCCAAGAGGGTCAAACCGATGGTCGGGGATGTCGAAGAAGCGACAATGCTCAAGTATCATCAAGACGGCAGGTGCAGCGAAGGTGGATGTGAACATAGGCCAACGCATAGGTTCGAAGAGAGATTTGCGCACGGCTGGCGCATAGCGGACCTCCTTTGTAGTCAACACGCGGAGGAATGGAGCTACCGGTACGGCCTCGACCGCTCGTGACGGTACAGCCTACTGATCACAACCCGGGGGCAAGGGAGATGGGAACCGACTGGGGCGGGGATTGAACGGTTTACTGAAGGCGGGGGCAGTGTAATGTCGAGTCCGTCGACTCAACACTTCATCTTCCAAGCTTTCGGCGGGCCAAACGAACGAGGCTTTCATATTCGGCACAGGCGGCGTCAGCCGCTTCGTTGATAAGGTCGGCAGCCGTCTGATATGTTTCCGGTGGCGCGTCCTCCCATTTCCCGGGAATCGAAAAGAGTCCTGCTTTCGGTGTGGGAACAGTGTACCTGGCCAGCGTGCCTAAGAATTGCTGGGCTGCCTTGAGAAACCGTTGACGAGCTGACTCTATCTGTTGGTCCAAGAACTCGTGCTCTGGGCCACGGCGCTCGGCCACGTAACGCCGGAGTTCAAGCAGCTCCTCAAATCGAAAGGCGGACCCGAAGTCGTTCTCTCTGAGAAACGTCATGACGCCGCTGCTCGGGAGAGAGCCGAGCAGATCGCCGAGGATCTTCCGGTCCGCTTCGCGCTGGTCTTGAGGTCCTACCGAAGACAAATGGGCAATGTGCGCACCTTGCGAAATCGCGTCGCAGAGGTCCGCCTTAGCCTGTTTAAGCTCACCAACCGTATAGTTCTTGTGTTGACTGGTCCTCGAATCGTACTGACTGTGATGATCCAGGCACAGAAAAACCAAGTTCGCCTCGACACTGTTCGTGCGATCTCGATCAATGTGAGCAATCTGGCCGTTCTTTTCCCCTAGATCGCCCTCAGCCCAAAAGCAAAGCGCACATCGCCGCCGGCTGCTATCAAGGATCTTCAGCTTTGCGAGCGGTGCGGTGGGCGCACGCCGTGTCTTAGGATCTGGAATGCCACACCGCCTTGGGGGGAGTCGCGGGACAGTCACCACTTTACCGAAATACTGGGAGTCGCGGGGAGTCGCGGGGAGTCGCGGGACAGTCACCACTTTACCGAAATACTGTGAGAGTCCGGACAACGTTCGCCGACTCATTGGTAGGTATGCCCAGAATCGCTCGGGTCGTCGCCGTCGGCCAGGCCCACCACGTGACACAGCGCGGAAACAAGCAGCAGGATGTCTTTCTGCAACCCGGAGATCGCGAGATGTACCTAGGTCTTCTCCGGGAATATACCAAACGTTATCAGCTTTCCCTAATTGGCTATTGCCTCATGACTAATCACATCCACTTAGTTGTGGTTCCCGAAAGCCGGCAGAGCCTAGCCAAGGCCATCGGGCGCACACACAACGATTACTCACGCTGGTTGAATGTTCGCCAGCACGAAGTCGGGCACCTCTGGCAAAACCGCTTCTTCTCCTGCCCGCTCTCGGAGCGTCATACCTGGGCGGCCCTGCAATACGTCGAAATGAACCCGGTGCGGGCGGGGCTGTCGGCTCACGCCTGGGATTGGCCGTGGAGCAGCGGGGGGCGCACATCGGCGCCGGTGGCGGAAGCGACTGGATAGACCACAAGCTTTGGCTGCGGAGTTGGGATAACGAAAGCTGGAGGGTGGCTTTGGACGAAGGGCTTGGTGAAGCGGATATCCTGCTGCGGTTGCGGTCCGCCACTTTGACAGGGTTGCCTCTCGGCGACGAGACATTCCTCAGCACTTTGGAAGCTCAGGCGGGTAGGATCTTACGGCCCCAGAAGCGCGGGCCTCGACTCAAGGTCGCACTTCAAGCTGCAGTCCCAGAGTAGTTCGGGAATAGCGGTGACTGTCCCGCAACTCCCCCGCAACTCCCCCAGAGTAGTTCGGGAATAGCGGTGACTGTCCCGCAACTCCCCCGCAACTCCCGCAACTCCCCCGCAACTCCCCGAACTCCCCGGGAATTACCGGATCACATTCGGATGGTCAGGCGGGGACGGGGAATTGGGGACGGACGGGCGTTTTGTCCGAGCAGCCTCAGCTAAGTCCGATACTAACGTCACATGGATCACTCCACTTTTAGCATTGAAGAAGCGGATCAAGTGCGGCGCTACGAACCAAGTCCCGAGCGACAAGCTACTCAAAACAGGTCAGAATGCGTCCCGGTGCGGACAAGATACAGATCATCGCCCTCGACTTTGTAGATCAGCAGCCAGTCAGGCTCGATGTGGCAGTCGCGATGATGACTCCACTCGCCAGCGAGCGGGTGATCCTTATACCGGGACGGTAGGGGCGTGCCTTCAACCAACAACAGGATGGTCTCCCGCAATTTCGCCATGTCCTTGCTGCTTTTTTTCGCGAGTTTCACATCGCGCCGGAACTGGGCGCCGCTGATCGGGCTCCGCAACGATCAGATCCCCAGGTCTTTGAAGAGTGCGCCGCTAGAACGTGACCGCTTCCCCTTGCCCCTATCGGCGGCGCGCATCGCCCTGACCGTGACTGCGTTGGGAATTCGCACTTCGAAGGGCAGCGCCTTCTCTGCGGCCACGCGGACCAGTAACATCCGAACCGCGTCGGACACCGAAATGCCCATCGCGGCCAGCGTTTTTGCCGCCTTCTGCTTGGTCTTCTCGTCCACGCGCACGTGAACCATGGTCGTCGCCACGGGTTGCCCTCTGCGATACATTGTATCGCAGAAGCGGAACTCGCGGCGCAAAGCTGGGATACCGAGAATCCGCCGGCTGGTTTTGGAAGGGGTCCCACCCATCCTGATACAGTGCATCCGGTCTCAATAGCCATCGCGACGCAGCCATGCCCGGGACCATGGAGGACGAAGTTCTTTTCCTATTCCTTTGAACGGTTGAGGCGCAACTCCTTGCACAGGCGAATAGGAGATAATAGCTGGTATGGCCACCGCTGATCAGGCTGATCTTTCCCGGATCACAGCCGTACCCGGGCAACGCTCAGGGCAGCCCTGTATTCGTGGTTTACGAGCGACCGTTTGGGACGTGCTCGATATGCTGGCGTCCGGTGTGACTGAGGATGAGATCCTGGGCGATTACCCGCATCTCGAGAAGGCTGACTTCCCTGCGGTCTACGCCTATGCTTCACAAGCTGGGCGGGAACGCATTTCGCGTTGAAGCCTCACTTTGACGCGAATCTCTCGCCGAGACTGGTTACTCGACTGGCGGAACTCTTTCCTGGCTCGCAGCACGTTTTCGAGACAGGCCTGGCTCGAAACAGCTCGGACGAAATGATTTGGGCCTATGCTGCCGTCCACGGCCTAACAATCGTAACCACTGATTCTGACTTTCTCGACCTCGCCAAGACCCGCGGTGTGCCGCCAAAGGTGGTGCGGCTCGAGAGTTGCAATCGCCAGGGAAACTGACCTTCCCTGGCCATAGATCAATGGCCCTTTCGGCGAAAATCACTTATCTTCCGAGCCTTGTCGAAATGCCCGACATCAAACTAGGCTTTCTGCGCAGCACGCAGCCGCTCGGGTCCTCGTTGCTGGGGTGGGTCGATTAGCAGCCAGCGCACTGCGTCCAGGCTCGATTGATAGTTCCCTATTCGCACTCCTTTTCGTTGCGTTCCAATGGCTCCCGCTGTAGAATCCTCGGCTGAGTGATAAATAATTCGCTCACCGAAAGGACCAACCAATGCCGAAGTTTCTGATACAAGGAAGTTACACAACGGAAGGACTGAAGGGGCTCGCGAAAGACAAGGCTTCCGGCCGCAAGACCGCTGTTCAAGCTTCGCTGAAAGCCGTCAAAGCCAAGCTGGAGAGCTACTACTTTGCCTTCGGCGTCGACGATTTTGTGATTATCGTGGACGCGCCCGACAATATCACCATGGCCGCGGTGGCTTTGGCGGTCGGAGCGACTGGGACGGTCGACAGCCGGATCACTCCGCTGTTGACGATTGACGAGGTAGATCAGGCCCTGGCAATACCCACTAAGTTCCGCGCACCCGGGCAAGACAGCTGACCGGGCGGCGAGGGACGATCCCCCGGCCTTAAACTCGCTCCACCAGCCAAGCCTTCACCGCAAGCGACTCTACGAAATGCAAGGTGTTGGGTTCGGCTCTCATTTCGATGCGAAGCCAGTCTCCCAGAGTGTTGACTTGCACCTCGGCAGAAGCCTGCTGGAGCGGCCACGGCTGGTGGTCGATCTCACCCCGGTACAACCGGCCGGCTCCGTCTGCCGCATACAGGCAATACCGTTCTGTCAGCCACGACTCCAGCGTCCCCGGCGCCGAGAAGTACACGGGTCCCAGCGGACGATACTCCGCTACAAAGGCCGCACCGGGTGCGCCCCGGTGAGTGCGAACGCCAGAGTATTCGACGCCATCACCTACCTTGTTGATCTCGAACTTCGCATCAAAATAAGGCAGATGAAAGAAGCGCCGCGCCACTCGGACGGCCAACTTCTGACCGGCGTCGAGACTAAAGAACCACACCCCTGGTTTGCCGCCGGCCTTCACATACGTTCGCAAATTCAGTTCCGGAAATGCATCGAACCCCGGACTGGCAGGCATCCAGCGGGGCGTCACCCCGTCCATCCGGAATGGCACCGCACCGACATACGCGCTGCCATCAAATAAATCCAGTTCGAGTCCTTCCGGAATCAGCCTGCGAAGTACGGCGGCGTCCGCGGTCCAATGCGCGAACAACAAATCGCACCAGCGCATGCGCATCGCCCAGGATCGATCCGGAACGGGCCAAGGCCGATGTGGCGCGGTCAAGGCTTACCGGCTTGGGTTTGGGTGACCTGCATAACTAATGATGGCGCAGCCGAACGGCAAGCTCCTAAACAGCGGAGGGTTGTCGGCGGAATTTGCCACTCGACGAAGGGTAGAGCCACGATCGCAACAGCCCGCCCCTTAGGCCTCGTCGGCTAGCGCTTGATGGTACGCCAGGCGGCTGCGACTGCCAGTCCAGCAAACTCCAGCCCTATCATCGGAATGGCGGATGGCTCGGGCACGGAACCGGTTGGTGTCGTGGTGACCCCGACAGTAGCGAAATCCACCGCCCAGCCGTCGCCTCCGTCGCCTCCTTCATTGATAGAAACGGTCAGGACATGGCTGCCCGTGTCAATCGACGGATTTAGGCCAATCGTGAAGAATTGAACCACCGGGCCGGTCTCATTGAGAGACTCCAATGCCGTGGTCAGCGCGGGGTCTGCTACACCATTCACCGTAGCTGTAAAGGGTTGTCCAAACGAAGGGAATTGAAAATCGTCGGCCGCAATTCCCAAGGTAAGAGTGGAAACCGACTGCCCCGGGCCGACCAATGCGCTGTAATTCATCGTCAGGACATCCGGGCCGTTCAAGCGCTGCGGAGCCGAGGAATACCCGTCGTGCGAAGCAGTTTGGACGCTTCCAACGTAGATCTGGTCAGTGCCGGGAAAGTCGCCAAGGCTGGGAGAGAAAGGATAGCCGTGGCCAAATGAGTTAGTGGCATTTGTGACGACGTTCGCCGCTAAGCCTTGAAGGGTCGCACCGGCAGCGGGGTCGCTGCCGCCGTAGCAGCCGGTCCCCAAACAATTCACACTGCCAAAAGTAGCAACGTCGGCTCTCGCCGAAACCGAGGTCAGCGCCCATACCATAATCAACAGGACCGGAAACTTATTTGGCACCTCTGTCCCTCCTGCGCCGCGGGCCTTCCATCCGGCGGCCATGGCGGATCGCCGCCACATCAGTATATCCACAAATCTCGTGCCGCGAATGGCTCGCTTTCCATGGTGCGCCCCGTTTCCCCCTGTGAAAACCACGGATTGACAGCCCTCGTAGCGAGGCGTAGCGTTAGGGGCTGTATACGACAACCCGGTTATGAGTCGGGTTGGAACTCGATACGAGCCGACGGAGGAGGAGGATATGCATTTAACTCTATTCGCAAAGCGAGTTGTTTTTCTTACATCATCGTTGCTGGCCGTCAACACCGCGCTTCTCGCCGATTTGTCGTTTACCGTTGTCGATCCGAATCGAATCGGTTCGCCTGGAGATTCCGTAACATTCCAGGGCACCATTACGAACAATTCGGGTTCTACGCTCGATTCAACCGATCTTTTCTTCAATTTCTCAGGGTTCGACGCGAGCAATGTAACGCTGACTCAGATTCTGGGCAACACCGCCTTCTCTATTCCCAACGGCGCCACTACCACTGTCACCGATCTCTTTTCCTTCGACCTCTCGCCTCTCGCAAGTCCGGGCTATTACCCAGCTGATGTCACGATCCAAGATATTAATGGGGATGTCTCCGCCATTCAGACAGTCAGCATCACTACCCCCGAACCGACCTCGATTCTGATTGGCGCGATGGGCACGCTTATCTTTCTGGGCCTGGCGTTTCCAAAGCGAAAGAAACAGTTGTGGGTCTTGATCGCACTGTGCTGCGTGCCGATGGTATCGAAAGCCCAGGTGTCGGCGGCGAATTTTGTGAGCGGACCTCCCGGCATCTCGGACATTTCTCACGTTCTCTACGTTGTCCTCCCGATTGAAAACAACGGCACCGTGACAGCGACGAACGTTCGGGTGACGAGTGCGACCCTGCGGTCTGCGACGCTGGTGAGCCCAACGGTGTTTCCGGTGTTACTGGGCGCCATTGCGCCAGACCATAGCGCCAACTTTCAAGGGAACTTCTCTGACACGAGTCTGGTGCAGAACACGCCGTATTTGCTAACTGTGCGGGGAACTTATCAAGTGGGCGCGGCCAGCGCGGGGTTTGCCCTTAATCTTTTCGTCCGTCTTCCGGCGGCAAGTCCGGGCTCGAACACGGTTCTGTCAACCACCCTGGGATCGAACAGCGTGACGGGAGCTCCCTACCCCCATCAAGCTCCCGCCCAGGGAGATGACGTCAATGACGTGGGTCCGCCCGTTCCCACTGGACCGTTTGTTCCGGGTACACCAACGCCCAACAGTACCTCGGCGCCTGTTGCTGCCGTGCCGAATGCGTTGAGGCCAAATATTATTCGGCCCCTGGCGGGACCAAATGTAGGATTCGATTCCAACCAGTCGTTGGGACTTACTTCCGCCGGCATTGGCTGCAATCCCGGCACGGCGCCGGCCTCATGCGCAGAACCAAGCGGCGCAACCGCCGCGAGCGGAGTCACCTTCATGACCGCTAATTGGGTTGCGGCTTATTCGACTGACGGCACCACTTACCACAGCGTCGACCCAACGACGGTGTTCCCAAACGACGCCGTGGGGTATTGTTGCGACCAGATTGTGCAGTATGCGGCCGGCATCGACCGCTTTATTTGGCTGTTGCAGGGTTCTAACGGCTACCGGCTGGCGGTGGCGAGTCCCGCATCGGTGAGTAGCAGCGGCGCGACCTCGTGGACATATTGGAACCTGACGACCTCCGTTTTTGGAACAAGCAGTACCAGTTTCGATTACCCCGACCTCTCGCTGGGCAACAACTCCTTGTATATCAGTTGGGATGCCAATTGTTCACCCAGCTGTAGCGGAGGACTTCAGGTGGCGCGCATCTCGCTGGCAGAACTGCAAGCAGGTGGCACGATTACCATTGACTACACTCATCAATCGGACAGCAGTGTTGCTTGGGGAAGTCACTTGACGCAGGACACCCAAGACGAGATTTTTTGGGCAGGACACAATAACACCAGTTCGCTGAGGGTATTCTCGTGGGCGGAAGGGTCAAACACTTATTATTGGCGCGATATCGACGTTTCTTCGTGGTCCAATGCGGCCATGTCGTCTAAGACGCCCGATGGTCAGGACTGGCTGCTGTTTGGGTTTCCGGGCCACTCAGTGATTGGAGCAACGCGCTCCGGGAGCCAACTTTGGTTTGGCTGGGGAGCGGGCACCGATAGTAATTTCCAACAAACGCATGTAGAGATGGTCACGCTCGACCGGAGCAACAATTTCAATAAAACGCAGCAAGTACAGATCTGGAATAACAGTTATGCTTTCGCTTATCCAGCGCTTGCAACCAACGCCTGCACCGGCGAGATCGGCCTTTCGCTGCAATATGGCGGTCCTAACAACTACGAAGATCATGTGGTGGGATTCTGGGGCGACTACGAAGTATTCACCACGGCGAATAGCAATTTCGGAGAAAATCGATACGGCGATTACGTGACGATTCGACAGACACCCGGCTTTAATGGGTCTTATTTTGAGGCCTATGGTTACGGGGTCACGAATTCGACCAAGAGCGGAACGCAAGCAGATGTGCGGCGGGTGGTCTTCGGGCGCCCCAATCAATGCGTGATTCAGTAGTTTCGGAGAGTATCGAGGGGCTCGTTCGGGCCGGCGAGCCTCGATCCGCCGATACGAGCTACCCAGACGTACCACGCGAAACTCGCGCTCATCCGCCAGACCCAAACACGCGTGCGGAGTAAATCTCCCCGAACACGGGCAGAACAAACGGATAGTCTCCGCAGCTTAAGGCTCTGGTATCGTCAGCGCGGCGGCCCTCATAATCGACGGGCCCAACGGGCCACTGAATTTCGAGCGCGCAGATACCCGGTGATCTGACATTGATCGGTAGCCGGACCGAAGTCCATTTTCGTGTGAATGGAAGGCTGCCAATCGGAACGCAGTTGATATCGACACCAGCAGGTCCCAGCGATTCCATCGTCGCCATCCGATACGTAAGTTCGATTTCGCAGAAGTGGTCCGGCCCCTGCACAAAATGCAGCCGGGTACGGCACGACGTCGCCTGGAGATACGACCGGCTCGCCGTAAAATTTGGAGCCGTATGTCCGGAGCCTGGCGGGCCCTCCGTTACCTCGAGAAGCTCGACCCCGCAACTCTTACCGGCCGAGGGCGGCGGCTCACGTTCCGGCAGAATTTCTGCCAGACACGCTCGCAGCGTCCAATAGTCCAGCGATTCAGCCTTCCTGGCGACAATCATCTCGACGTACCGCGCGAATTGAGGTAGCGCCGTTAGCCGGGAGAGATGCCGGTTTGTCCACAGAGGACCGGCGCCCACCAGCACATCGAGCAGCGCTCCTGCGAGTTCAACGGAGTCGGGCCAAATCTCGAGTGCCGCGCGAAGATGCCGGCGAAGAACGGGCTCGGGTTGCTTATGATGCGCGTTATAGCAGGCGGCGATCAAATGGGAGACCGCGCGATCGCGGGCGCTCAGCTCAGTTCGCGCAATCGCCGGTGCGCGTTGGCCGATACTGTCGGTTGCTGTGCGAGGTGGGTGTATCGCTTCGGCGACTGCGTTCATCGCGATGGTGATTCCGCTATCGCTGAGATGACAGAAGTCGAGGAAATGGCGTGGATCCGGCGTGTCCGGGAGATCATCAGCTGCAAGCAGCTTGCGCAGGTTGACGCAGCCGAGTTTATTCCGTTCACAAAACGCTGCCAGCAGCTCTTGCGCGTCGCGCGTGATCCTCGGCGTGTAATTAACCAGCAGTCCGCAGACGCTGTCTCGCGAATCCTCGTAGGCCGCGCGCGCTCCGGTGGCGTCGCCCAGCGCCTCCAACGCGTGCCCCAGATAGTAACCCGTCACGGGGCTGCAGCCTTCATCGAGCAAACGCATCTGATGAGCAAGAGATGGGATAGCGCTCCAGTCTTTGCTTCGGAATGCCTCCTCGGCCTGCCGGCGAAGCTCGTACCAGGCGACAAAGGCTTCGGGCGGCAGCACGGACACCTCAACATGCGCCGGTGGGACCCATTCGCGTAGATTGAACTCGGGAATGACGACCACCACGTCGACACCGCGCCTGAGCATCTCCTCGACCCTGCCCAAGAGCCGCTGGGCTCGCGGCAGAACGACCATTGGCCAGAACGCACGCCGCATCGCCGCATAGCCCCCGGAACGGAGTTCATGTGCAAGCGCGTCGAGATCCGCGACAGAATACTGCGGCACGGACCAATTGTTGCCAACATAAAGCACTAAGACATCCGGATCGATATCGAGAACCTGGGCGAGCAATTCCGTGACGTCCTCCGGCGACGCCCCGGTATTCGCAAGGTCGACGCATTGATAAGCGCCCGGTCCTGCTCGCTGTTCCAAACTGGACGCGAGAGCGTTGCAGGGCGTCAGGGCGGGATCAAGGAGGAATCCCCGGGCACTCGATTCTCCGACCAGCACAACGCGGCGAGCCGTTCCTTTGCCTGGAACTTCGGAAACGTCGGCCCACATGCGGAGTTCGCCTGAGGTGCGATTTTGGCGGCGCAGCGCGCGTCCATCCGCGGTGTCAACAATGTCCCAAACGCCAATTCCCTTGTCGCCGGAGCCGGCGCTCTTCTTTGTGTCCTCAGACCCGCTCGGCTGTGACCGGCGGCTTCGTAAGGAAAGCTTCTGAAACTCCGCCAGAATCTCGGCCCCGCGCTCGTCCCCCAACAGCGCTGCGAGCCGAACGATATGGGGCATGAGCCGCTCGTTTTCGTCCACGTCTACTCCTAGAAGAACGTATAGGCGTCACTGCTAATCGTGGACGGACGGTTTGGCGTCGTTCGGCTCATCCATTGAATCCAATCTGCTGGGATCGCTTGCCGCTCCACCATGATGTCGCCGGCCACGAGGACGTCGAGGCTCGCTCGCACAAAGCAACTAAGAGCATCGCTAGGGTCGCACACAATCGGTTCGCCTCGCATATTGAACGAAGTGTTCAGCAGCACCGGATACCCGGTCAGCCGTCCAAATTCGGAAAGCAATGCGTGAAACCGGGGGTCGACGTCCCGGTCAACCGTCTGAACACGTGCTGACCCATCCACGTGCGTCACGGCGGGCAGTGACACGTCCTTGCGTACCTGCGCCGTCTCAAGCATGAAAGGCGATTCCCTATCCAGATCAAAGAACTCGCTGCATCTCTCGGCGACAACCGCCGGAGCGAACGGACGAAAAGACTCCCGCTTTTTGACCATGGCATTGATGTGATCGCGCATCCTCGCATCGCCAGGGTCGGCAAGGATCGATCGCGAACCAAGCGCACGCGGTCCGAATTCCATCCGCCCTTGAAACCAGCCGACCACTTTCCCTTGAGCAAGCCGGCTGGCGGTGGCGGAGAGCAGATCGGTCATTCTGCCCGCATAGTCGGCGTAGGAGACGTCTCCCTGCCGCAGAATCTGGCGCAAGTAATGGTCGCTGTACTCCGGCCCAAGTCGCACGTCGGTCAGTCGTTGCCGGTGGAAGCCTCCAGTCAGTCGATGGTGCGCCAGGAGCGCCGCTCCCGCAGCAGAGCCTGCATCGCCGGCGGCCGGCTGTATGAACCAGTTGCGGAATGGGCCTTCGCGGATGAGTCGCTCGTTCGCTACGCAATTCAGTGCAACGCCACCCGCGTAGCATACGCAATCGCTGCCAGTGAGGTCACGCAGATGATTGAGCTTACCTAAGACGATCTCTTCAAGGAGCAACTGTAAACTGGACGCCAGGTTCTCGTGCGCACTTCTTATGTCATCGTCCGGGCCGCGCGGGGGGATGCCCATCAGATCACCCAACACAGGCGTGAACATCTTATTACCGCCTGCGAAGTCAAAATACTTGGTATCGAGTCGAAACTGCCCGTTCGGTAAGTCCTCGACGAGCTTCCTTAGCTTGTCTAAATATGTTGGCCGCCCATAAGGGGCCAAACCCATCACCTTGTACTCATCGCTATTGACCTCGAAGCCCAGGTAGGCTGTCAGCGTCGCGTACAGAAGTCCCAGGGAGTGCGGGAACCGCACTTCTTCCAGCACATGAACGCCTCGGGCATCACCTTTCCCATACGTGGTTGTCGCCCATTCACCGACACCATCGATGGTCAGCAGAGCCGCCTGTTCGAAGCCCGAGCAGTAGAAAGCGCTTGCCGCATGCGCCTCGTGATGTCCAACCGTCAGGACCTTCCCGTCGTAGCCAAGCCGGTCGCGAATTTCGCGGAAGGGCCGCGTCGCGTCGAGACGAAAGAGCGCTCGCCGCGAAACGGGAGGCACCTGTGGCAACCCCATCCACAGTTGCCGCTCGAGTTTTTTCTGCGGTTCCTCGTAATAGGCCACGTAATCGATGTCGTGGATGCCGACCCTGGCTTGCCGCAGACAATCGGCGAAGGCGTACACCGGCATCGACTCGTCGAACCGGCGGCGTGTAAAGCGTTCTTCCTGGGAAGCGGCGGCGAGTCTGCCATCCACGACAATCGCGCAAGCCGCATCATGAAACAGGGCTGAGACGCCGACGATGATCATTTCGCAATATGCGCCGCCCAACATCCGGCGCCGATCAACAAGAACGCGCGGGTGTGGCGTCTCCAATGTGGTGCCATCGGCTCAGGCCGTTCTTACGGTCGTCGACAAGCGGCATGGCAGACACACCTTGCCCGCCGTGAGGTTCAAACCGTCTTCTAAGGGCCTCGGCAACACCCGCTCGCGCCGCGCGCAGACGCAAACGGCTCCAGAACGAAACTCGTCGCGCGCGCCGAAACGACTGGCCACAGTTAGCGCGCCCGAGAAAAAGTTATTTTCTAGTATGCATCAGCATGCGGCTTCGAAAAACCGCCGCCGGAGACCTTGCCGAGTTCGTCTTCGGTTAGATGATTAGAATCCTTCTCGATCTTTTCGACTTCTGACGGGGTGGAGGCCGCCGGGGTGTTCCCGCTTTTGGTCTCGTCCTTTGTCTGGTCACTCATGAATCGATCCTCCGTTTCTTTGTGGTCGTTTCCTGCTCCGCGGCGATCAAGCCGCGATGCCGTGCCAATAATAATAACGGATTTCCGCGGGGTCGGGTGGGGGTTGGTGGCGACCGCGTTAAGCGCTGGGACAGTCGCCGGACGGAGTGCCATACCAGTGGTTCGATTTTCAGCCTTGACCTGCCCTTCGTTCTAGCCGAGACTGCCATTGAACATGAAGAAGCCGACCCAAGGTAACGCGATAAAGTCGTTCAAAAAATGAGCGACAATGCAAGGAATAAGCCCGCGCCGCCCCAGCAGGTAGGCAACTCCCCACATCATGCCCAATATCGCGGTCGGCACCATGATTCCGACACCGGCTACGAATCCATGAACGGAATATCCGAGATGCGACAAGCCAAATGAAATGCCTGGAATAATCACCTGCGCGGCTTTTCCATACCCCGCCGCAGCAAAGTCTGTCATCAGGAGCCCGCGAAAGAGGATCTCTTCGCAGAATCCCGCAGTTATTCCTGTGGCGAGCGCCGCCACGAGATGAAAACCGCTGGGCGCAAACGCGTCCCAAAGGGGAACGCCCATCCTCGGCAGGAAGCGGAGATTGCTTGCGATGGAGAGTCCAGCAAAAAGAAGGGCGAAGCTCCAGCCAGCCCAAGTCCCCGATCGCCATGCACCCAGAGACTGGAACGACAGGTTGCGTCGCTTCAGGAGGAGCCACGCGGCAATCACGAAAACCCACTCAGCGATCACTCCGCCCGCCAGGCTCAAAACGTACCGTTCCCCCAATGAACCATGCACTGCTGCCGGAACAGCTACGACGACAAGCCTTGACGCCGCGAGGATCGCGGCCGGCAAGCCAAATCCGAGAGCGGCCCACTCCATCCAACAACGCAGCTGAAACTCGTTTTTCATCATTTCTACCAGTCGCAGCTGGCATATCTTTGCTCAGGTCGTAAAGCTCCCACTTGAGGAAAGTCTTTCGTGGATTCCTGGACCGCGCGCTCGATGCGGCCTCTGAACGGTGGTTCTGGTCCCGGTAAGACTTCCTTTGCAATCGAACCGGTAACTCCGACCAACGCATAAAGAACTGCCACGAAGCAGCCTGCGGGTCTCGACGTACGATAAAGCTTCAAAAGCGCTATCCTTCAAGACCCTACCAAACCTTTGGCCACAGGAAGAGATCGCTTTGAAATCTCGGCATCATCCTTCCAACACGGCTCAAAACTCGCCCGAAAAACCCGTTGCCCCTGAGTAATTGGGGGACGCGCCCGTGTCTTCTGAGGAGCTGGCGATTCAGAACGCATATTTCCGGTTAGCACGAAACAAGTCGACCTGACTGTTTACACGTCGTCCCACAAGGGTCCTTTTCAGCGACAGGGGTTAGGCGCAATGTGCATTCTGAAGATCGTGAGGGAGCGCAGATTAATCTGTTAGATTATCGGGCATAGGCAGACGCGATGATCTACTTAAAAAGCGCGCTGGCCGGTTTAGCCGCGCTGATCGTCACAACCGCTCTGATTATTGGAGTGACATTCATCGCGCCTCTCATCATGGAGCTATCGACACTTCCAGCCAGCAGCGACGCCAGCTGGTCTTTTAACGGCCCTTGGGTTTCCCTTCGGCTGATTCTGGCACTCATGCTGCTCGTCTTTACAGCGGTCTTCTTGGTGACACTCAGAAAACTCTCGAGAGCAAACCAACGCCAGCATTAATCGAACCGCAATTCGTCTCATAATGGGTTCCCGGTGAAGCACGCTATGCTGACCTCCCGATAAGTCGAAGTTTAAGGAGATAAGGGACGGACACAGCTTAAGTCGACACTCCTCCGAACTCTCCGGCAGGACGTTTTCGGCGGGGAGCCAGCCAATCAACTGATGAAGCTTCTTCTTGCTAAATTGAAGACTGAACTGATTAATCAATTCGTAAGAGGTTCATCATTAAGCCAGCCTCCGAACCCACGCACAATGTTGTTTCCGCCCTTACGGCCCGCACCCAACTGGGGCAGATCCTCAAGAGGGCGACCCAGAACAATGAGCGCTTCGTCGTGGACCGCCGCGGCGAACCCAGCGTTGTCATCATGAGCATCAAAGATTACGTCGACAGCATCGCACCGGCGCCGAAATGGCTGGCCGACATCCAGGCCCGCTCCAAGCGCAGGGGCACCGACCAGCTGACCATGCGGCAGATCGACGCCGAGATCACCAGGGTCCCTCGGCAGCCCCGAAAGAAAAACTAAACCATCCCTCTGATGATTCCACGCGTGGCGCTCGACACCAACGTGGTGGTTTCGGCTCTGCTCAAACCTCATGGTCTGGAAGACCAGATCCTCCGCTTGGCACTCGCGGGCAGACTTCTGCTTTGCACTTCTCCGGCGGTATTGCTGGAATACCACCGGGTCCTCGTGGCTCCCAAGTTCAAGTTCCGGCCGGCGGAGGTTGACACGATATTAAAGCAGGTGGAAGGCTCCAGCACGCTGTTTCACCCTTTCCGCGCCTTAACGGTCTCGAATCTCGAACCCGACAACCGCTTCTACGAATGCGCCCACGCCGCCGAAGCCAACTTCCTCATCACGGGGAATCTCAAGCACTTCAAGAAAGGCTACAGGACTACCGCAATCGTCAACGCTCGTCAATTATTAGATCTCCTTGCCGCACGGGAGATTTGACCCAACACGGGTGGGCAACTTGCCAAGTTTGAGGCGGCCGGAGAGGACGAATCAGCCACCCGAGCTAGTAAGGCGCGTTGGAAAGTCTTTGGGCATCTTCAAGATGCGTGGCCATGCATAATTCCGGGGCTGGACCTCGTATATAGTGTATGGTTGCCGTGGTGACTGCCTTTTCGCGTGTGGCGGAACCCGAGTCTCAGTGCATCGCGCGTGCACTGCGGCGAAGAGACTCGGAATTCATTGGCCGAATGGTGTCGCAGTATCACTATCGGCTCCTCCGATATCTGCTCTACTGGACATCCAGGCGTGAACTGGCCGAGGACCTCGTTCAGGAAACCTGGTTGCGTGTACTGGAACACGCGGGGCAATATAACGGCCGCCTACGTTTCGAGCCGTGGTTGTTCTCCATCGCACGAAACCTGGCGATCGATCACCTGCGAAAGCAACAAACAGCGACGGCAGCGCATCCGATGTGCCGAGACGACGAAGCGGGCCTGAACCTTCCGGCGCCGGATTTCGAATCGCCGTTCTTGGCGGCTGCAAGAAGCGAAGATGCCAAACGAATCGCGGCCGCTTTGGGTGCGCTAGAGCCAATCTACAGGGAAGCCCTTCTCCTGCGTTTCCAGGAAGAACTGTCGCTCGCGGAGATTGCCCAAGTCGCAGGCGCTCCCATCTCAACCGTTTCGTCGAGGATTCATCGCGGCCTGTCGATGCTCGAAGCCTCTCTCGGAGGAGACACCGATGCCGCTTGAGAACCATGAAAAAGCCCGCCTTCTGCTTCATCAGTCCCTCGTTGAAGGAATTTCGCTGGAGGACCGGCGGTGGCTCGATGATCACGTCGGACAATGCGCCGAATGTGGCCGGTATGCCGATCTCTCGGAGCGTGCCGTCGGAGCGCTGGATTGGTTCGCGCTTGAACTCGACCCGGCAGCAGCGCTTCGGATTGAGAACGTAGTCCGCAGCCGTGCCGAGGGGATGAGATCGGCCGAGGCGCATGCAAAAAGCCTTTGGATTGCCACAGCGGTCGCAACACTCCTCACGTTCACGGGATCTGTCGTTACGTGGCGCCCTTTGGCATGGCTGGCCAGTCAATGGAATCTCCCCAGCCGCGTATGGCAGATCGTATTCGTGGCGTTCTGGTTGCTGCCATCCCTTCTACTCGCGTTACTGCCGCTTTTTCGAAAAAGGCTTTTAGCAGAGGATCCCGATAGCGACGGAGAAACTGTATGAACTGGCGCAGCGGATTCGGTCTCATTCCCGGCCCGGCCAAAATCCTGGCCGCTTTGGCCTTCCTGATTTTCTTTATCGGGTTCTTCGAGCAGCGTCGGGCGAGCGGCGTTGGGAGCTTGATGGGTCTGGTGGCCGGTACGCTTGCCGGCGCTTACTTTCTACTCGCCGGCTACGTTTACGCAGACGCGGTTCGGCGCAGTATGCCGCCGATCCCCTGGACGGCGCTCGCGGTGCTCGTTCCGAACTGCGTTGGCTTCGTGATCTACTTCCTGTTGCGAAAGCCGATCCTCCATCCGTGTCCCAGTTGCGGGCGCGGCGTTGTACCGGATGCCGCGTTCTGTCCCCGTTGTGGCCAACCGCAAATGAACATGGGACCGCAACCCTCACAGGAACAATCTTGAAAAATGAACCGTCGGACCTCGGTCCGCGTACATGAGGCGCAGAAAGGCGAATCTCACATGAAACAGACCGCTATGTTGGCCACAGCGTCGCTGCTCACCATTCTATTGATGACGATTCACATGACCGGCGACATCCTTTTCCGGATGGCCCCGGCAGGTCTCGTAAATCTGTTGGTGGTATTCATTTTCGTCGTCCAGCTATATGGAACACTGGTGCTCGCCGGAAGGCGGCCGGGATACATAATCATCTTCTTCGGGTCCGCCCTCGGGCTGCTCATCCCTGTTGTCCACATGAAAGGGACGCGGGGTCTTCTCGGTGGCGACATCGGCAACTCAGGCCAGGCTTTTCTTTTCGTATGGACACTCCTCGCATTGGGCATCACGGCGACGTTCTCCATGATCCTGTCGGTGCGCGCACTGTTGAGCTTGCCCTGGCGCCGGAGCCGCCGCGCGTCAACCGCCGCATAACGCCCGTTGCTGACATTTACCGGGACCGGCCCTGTCTGACGGAGCGTTTACGGGAGGGCACTTGCTGTTCGGAATGCCGGCAGGATGTCGGCGCAAGCGCGATCTGACCGGGCTCCGGCGAACCCCATTTCTTCAAAGTGTAAGCTGGGTCTTCGTGGAGGCCCATTGACCTCCGATAAGTCGAGGTCAACCCTAATGATCGGGATTAATTCAAATACAAGATGCAATCGTCTATCGCGGATACTGGCCGTCCTGGCCGCTGTAACTGGCATCGCGATGCCTATCAGGGCGGCGGATACCCCAGTCGACGTGCCGACTCAGGAGGCAGGCTTCTATCTGCACCGCTTCGAGTACGATCCGCCCGAAGGTACCCAGCCCCAGAAGGTTGCGGTCGGCGGGGAGTTTAACAACTGGTCGCAGACCGAGTTTCCCATGAAGCCCGATGGCGCAGGTCACTTTGTCGCGGACGTGAAGCTGGCGGAGGGGCCTCATTCTTATCGTTTCTTTGTCGACGCGGCGTGGGTAAACGACAGCGCGCAGCACAGTGAGGCTGATCTGGAGGAATCGAACGGAATCCGCGGACACAATTCCGCGGTTGTCGTCGGACCGGACGGGCGCAATCTGCCCAGTGTCCAGCCCGGCCGGATTGCTGTCGAGGGCTTACACTACGCGCCGGATAGCATCCGCTATTTCGACCCAATTTCCACCAGCGAGCTGCGAATTGCGTTCGCCGCACAGGCAGGGAATCTGAGCGGTGCCGCGGTGTATTCTTTGGCCGGACAGACCTGGCGGCGCGATGAACTGTATCTTGCCGACACTCGGGCGGGCATGGACTTTTTTGCGGGTGTGGTGGTAAGCCGCACGCCTGCTCTCACGTATTTCTTCGAAGTGAAAAGCGGCGCCACTGCCGGATATTACGCCGGAGGGAAATACTACGCCCAGATTTCGGACGCGCGCCGTAATGCATGGCATGGCCGCGTGCAGCCGGCCTTCAACACCCCGGATTGGGCCCAGCGCGCGGTCTGGTATCAAATATTCCCCGAGCGATTCCGCAATGGTGACAAGGCCAACGACCCGTCGAATACCGCGGTCTGGACGTCAAAATGGATTCCCGCCGGATTCGGCCCCGGGGGCGGAAATCAGGCCGGCGGCGCCGTAGCGGCCGCCCCTGGCTCGGCGCCCGGAACGACCAATGCGGGGCGCAGAAATGCCGGCTCGGGTTACCGCCATTACGGTGGCGATATACAGGGAATTCAGGCGGAACTCCCCTATCTTCGAAGCCTTGGTGTAACCGCCATCTACCTGAATCCGGTTTTCAGATCGCCCAGCATTCACAAGTACGACACGAAAGACTATCGCCACGTGGACGATAATTTCGGTGCGATCGCTGACGACGCGGAAACCGCAGGAGAAGTCTACGAAGACGCGGCGACCTGGAAGTGGACGAAGTCGGACAAAGTCCTGCTTGATTTTGTTGCCGAGGCGCATCGGCAAGGTTTCAAGGTTGTCCTCGACGGCGTGTTCAATCATAGCGGCAGCCAGTTCGGCCCCTTCCTGGACGTCAAGGAAAACGGCCGGAAATCGAAGTATGCCGACTGGTTCACTGTTACTTCGTGGGACCCGTTCACCTGGATAAGCTTCGGCGACCGCCCCGGTGGAAACATGCCGGAGTTAAAGAAAGATCCGGTCACGGGGCTGGCCTCTGGTCCGCGCGACTACGTTCTTAACGTTACGAAGAGATGGCTGGCTCCGGACGGCGATCCATCCCGCGGCGTCGACGGATTCCGCCTGGACTATGCGCAGAATGTTCCGCGCGCTTTCTGGGTGACATACCGGAATGTTGTCAAGTCCGTGAAGCCGGATGCCTACATAACCGGCGAAATCTGGACTGCCGCAACCAGTTACCTGCGCGGCGATGCGTGGGACGGCACGATGCAATATCCGTTCGCCAACGCATTGCAGGGTTTCTTCATCGGCGGATCGCAAAAGCCCATCACGGCGAGTGCCTATTCTCAGCGTATCGCGCAGTTGGAGACGATCAATCCATTCCAGGTTTCCCTGAATGAAATGAACCTTCTGGACAGCCATGATACGGACCGTTGGGCATCGCGGTTTGTGAACGCGGATCAGCCTCTGCCTCCGGCTCCCGACGCCGCACCGGGCCGGCGGGGACGCTATAACAATGCCAAGCCGACAGAGCTGGAATGGCAGCGGATGGAGCAGTCGGTCGCCGTCCAGATGACGGCGCCCGGAGCCCCCATGATCTATTACGGCGATGAGGTGGGTCTGTGGGGCGGCAACGATCCCGACGACCGCCAGCCGATGTTCTGGAAAGATCTCGCGCCCTACGAGGACCCCGAGGTGACATTCAACCAGGATCTGTTCGATCACTACGTGCGGCTGATCGCGATTCGCCGACGTTTCGCAGCGTTACAAACCGGTTTCGCGCACTCCGTGTTAGCCGACGATGCGCGCAATCTCCTGGTGTACAGCCGCGACCTTGGCGATTCGCATGTCTATGTACTGGTGAACAGGAGCGCTACTGAACAATCCATCGAGTTAGCAATCGGGCCGCAGGACGCGGACTCCGCCATGGTCGATTGGTTGGATCCAGCCGAAGCGGTAGTGAAAGCCCCATCGGCGAATGCGATAGATGGACGGCCCGAGATCCAAGCGATCCCCGGGGCCAAACCCGCAGTGGTCTCCCGCAAAGGCAAGGCCACCGTCACGCTGAAGCCGTGGGGAACCATGATTCTGGCTCCGGCCGAGGCAAGATGATGGAGAACTTCTTCGGCTACGGCCGGGAAGGTGGAGTAATTGTCCGAACTTCCGGAACTTCCGGGGAACTTCCGGGGAACTTCCGGGACGGAGAGCTATGGTACGAAGTGGGGGAACTTACGGAACTTACGACGAACTTACGGGACGGAGAGCTATGGTACGAAGTGAGAAATCTCCGGCGCAGGGGCACTTTCTTAACGTATGTCTCGGTTTCCCCGCGCCGTTGCAGTCGGCGTAGCGCACCACATTACCCAGCGTGGCATCGACCATCAGCGCGTGTTTTTCACCGACGCCGACCGCCGCACGTACCTCGAATGGCTCACGACCTACGCGGCCGAGGCGCGAGCTCGGATTCTCGCTTACTGCTTGATGGACAACCACATCCACCTGGTGGCGATTCCGGATGAGCCCCGCTCGCTGGCGACTGCCCTTCGCCGCGCACACGGCCGCTACTCACTGTACCTGAACACACGAAGGAAACGCTCTGGGCATCTTTGGCAAAACCGTTTCTATTCTTGCGCCCTCGACGATCAGCACCTTTGGATCGCCCTCCGTTACGTCGAGCGTAATCCCGTTCGGGCAAATCTGGTCGCCCATCCAGAAGAGTACTCCTGGTCCAGCGCAGCCGCCCACCTTGGCTTAGCCGATCCGCCGGAACTGCTCGACCTACCCTTTCACACCCAGGCTGGCGGACCGCAACGCTGGGCCGCGCTTCTCGCGGAACCCGAAGAATTGATTGACATTAGATCTCTCCAGCGCGGCACCTTCAACGGCCGACCGCTCGGCAGCGACGAGTTTATCTCAGCCCTCGAACAGACCCTCCATCGCCCCCTCAGGTCGCATCAGGGCCAACGGCCTCAGTCGTCCGCAGCCAATGCGATGCTGTAAAAATCACTTCGTACCATACCTCTCCGTCCCTGAAGTTGCCTGAAGTTGCCGGTGAACAGGAGCGCTACTGAACAATCCATCGAGTTAGCAATCGGGCCGCAGGACGCGGACTCCGCCATGGTCGATTGGTTGGATCCAGCCGAAGCGGTAGTGAAAGCCCCATCGGCGAATGCGATAGATGGACGGCCCGAGATCCAAGCGATCCCCGGGGCCAAACCCGCAGTGGTCTCCCGCAAAGGCAAGGCCACCGTCACGCTGAAGCCGTGGGGAACCATGATTCTGGCTCCGGCCGAGGCAAGATGATGGAGAACTTCCGGAATGGACCCCGCGCTGTCCCCGATGGGTTTTCCCTTTGACGTTGTGGCCTCTAGAGGTCGGCGATGACAAGGGTCAAGTCATCATTTATCGGTCGGCCAAGAGCAAACAGGCGGACGCTTTCCAGAATCTGCTCGGATAGAGAACTTCCTTCACTGGGACGTTTGCTCACTTCTTCGACCAGGCGTTCGAGCCCATACTCCCCGACCTCCGACTCTGCCTCGATTATGGCGTCGGTAAACAGGACAATGCGGTCGGATCCGCGGTTAACCGGTATCGTCTGCAGGTCCCACGAACATCTGAGTGCCGGCGAAACGATCGGGCCGGTAGGTCCCAGAACCGCAGCAACAGTCTTGACGTTCGACAGAATGCCCGGTGGATGGCCTGCGTTGACAAAATCCAGAGACCCATTTCGAACGCGGGCACAGATCAGCGTGATGAAATGCTGGCTGCCGAAGGGCCGGATGCCGTTCGCGATTCGCTCCACCACACAACGCGGTTCATACCCCTCGGCACTCGCTGAATGAAAGGCTGATTTAACGACGCCCGTGAGCATGGCGGCGCTGACCCCATGCCCAGAGACATCGGCGACAAGCATAACAGCCCCATCCGGTGGGAGCGCGACATAATCATAGAAGTCGCCGGCAAGCTCGGAGCACGGGGTGTAGTGGGCAAAGACCGAAATGCCACCTAGCTTGGCAAACCTTGGGGCCAGCATAGCCTCTTGAAACGAGCGCGCATCTTCAAGTTCTTTCCTCATGCGCAGCAGGTGTTGTCGATTGCTGCGATCTAATCGTTTCAGGTCAAAACATTTTTCAACGAGACTGAGCAACACGCCGCGGTCGAATGGCTTTTGAAGAAAGTAAAACGCGTCCTTCCGAATCGCTCTGATGAGCTTCGCATCAAGCTCATGAACACTGCCGGTCATGAAAATGACGTCCAGCTCCGGGTCCAGGGCTCGCAACTGTTCCATCAACTGGAACCCATCGATACCGGGCATCTGAATATCCAAAATGGCGAGGTCCGGTTTGAACGACGCGGCCAGCTCGACGGCCTCGCGGGAGGACAGCGTGCTCGCGACTTCATAATCGTGGGCAAGCACGCGTTCGACCGACCGAAGCATTCCTGCCTCGTCATCGACCACCAGGACGCGCCATAAGCTCATAGGCTGCTCGCGTCTGTATTGTCGCGGGCGATGGGCAACAGCACTCTTACTTGGGTTCCGGCTCCGGGTTGACTCATGATCTCCATTTGGCCGCTTGCATTCCACACGATGGACCGGCAAATCGACAGCCCCAAGCCATTGCCATTCTTCTTGGTTGTGAAGAACGGGTCTTGAACCCGAGAGATGTCGTCCGCTGGGATGCCGCAACCGTTGTCATGGACCAGAATTGCGATATTGTCTCCAACAATTTCACTCGTTATCGAAAGTACGCCGCCGGTTGGCATTGCGTCTTTCGCATTTGTCGCGAGATTGAGTAATAGCTGTTCCAGGTCTCCCTGTCCGGTATGGATATTCGGAACAACTTCCTCTAGCTCGACGCGTAACTGAACACGTTGTCGTTCCAGGCCGTCTCTTAGGAGGTTGAGCGTGCTGTCCAACGCGCGGCGTAGATTCGCCTGAATGTTGCCCTGACTCGAATTTCGCGCGAGAGCCAGCATTCCCGTGAAGATCCTTCGGCAGGTTTGTATTGATTCTTCAATTTGTTGAAGATCTTGCAACAGAGTATCTCTTTGCACGCAATCGGATTCGACATCCACTAAGACTTGCTGAACCAGTGGCAACACGCATCCGAGAGCATTATTCACATCGTGTGATACGCCTCGAAGAAGGTTCGCAACCGCGTGTTTCTTCTCCGCCTCAAGCATTTTCGCTTCGAGCGTAAGGGTCCTTTGAGAGTTCTGTATTGCTATCGCGGCGAGCGATGCGAAGCGTTGAACGAGGCCGGCCTCATAATCGTTGAACGAACCTGGATGGCAGGCGCCCACCTTCAATACCCCGAGAACGCCCTCTCGGGTGACAAGCGGCGCACACAGCAGCGAAGACTCGTGCCGGTCGGACGTTGGACTTTCCGCGACTTTGTTGTAATCCAACAGTTCCGCGAGTTTGGTTGATTCTTGCCCCGACCACTCGCCCCAAACACCATGCCGCCGGTTGTAACCGTACACCACATTTTTTCCGACCAGCGCCCAAATGTCGTCGTTCAAAGGTAGTTTTAATCCGATTCGACGACTTTTCCTTTTCTGCCATGTAATTTGCTCGGCGACTAACTCAAGCGCATTGTCGCGCTGGCTGTAGATCAGGAGCGCCGAGGAGTGATCGTAGTGCGTCAACGACCGCAGCCCGTGCAGAATCTGGTAGAAAAGATCCTGGGGACGCAGCTGTTCCAGAATTTTGCGATCGATTTGTGACCGGACCTCTATATTGCGTTCCCAGTCGATCAGCTCGATTGTTTCGGAGATCAATCGCGCCACTCGCTTCAGCGCTACGTAGCTGGAGGGTATTTCGAATTCCCGCTGTCCTCTGAGAGCCAGCACTGCCCATAAACGACCGCGCCGCTGGACGGGCGCCATGATGATGTTTGGCGGAATTCTGGGCCGTTCTTTTCGTATAAAGGCCGTGAGGGTGGCTAGATCCCACTTGCCTCCTCGCGGAACCACGGAGGTGAGTTCCACGCGCGAACCGTCGGGCGTGACGACAGCAATACAACCATCGTCCACCTTGAAATGCTCACAGGTACGCCGGAGCGCAAGCCTGAGTGCGTTTTGGTGCTCGCGCACCGCTTTCAAACTGTTTTTCAGCTCTTCCAGAAAGCCGCAAAAGTCGGTATCACTCAAATGATCGCGGCCCTGCTTCATGGGAATCCTCGGCGATATGTTGGCACCTTTTTCTCGACATTAATTTACCGCTGTTTTGCAGGATGTTGTTCCTCTGGCGGATTGACCCAAGCCTAAACGTCGCTAATACGATAGATACGTCGGGCCAACCTGTTATTGGGCGCGTCACAGATTGGTGCAAAACGTATATGTCCGAATCCACTTGGGAATCGGCATCAGTTTATGCGGCGGAAATGATTATACACCTGATGACTCGCTCCGCGTGGGACGCTGGAAGTCGGTGTGCGGGAGCCATGCGCAGGCAATTTCTATGGTACGAAGTCTAACGCTGCCAGACTGCCCTAGGCCTCCCTCAAGCGGAAGGTCGATTCGCCCGATTACCGACGATAACCGCCGTATATCGTTCCTAATAGCCGAAACGCCCAAAACCTTCTTGGAGACGGGCGGAGATCAACTCCTAGGAATGTGAGAGCGGGGGCCGCAACGTCTCCTTCAACAATCTGGAAGTCCATATAAAGGAGGTAGCCGTAATCGGCTCAGGAAAGGTGGGATCGGCCCCGTCTGTTGCCGTAGAGGAGATGATGTCGCGAGGGCCAAAACGCTCCTTGAATCCGGGTGTCTTCGGATAATCTGGCTCGTCGGGTTCCTCCATAGCGTTGAGATGGTAGAGAATTCCGTAGAACTCATCGAAGCCATGGGCCGTCGGTAGATATTCATTCGGTCGCCTAGGTGGTTTTTGCCGATTTGTGCGGTGGCGTAGCCAAGTGGTTTGAGCAGTTGGGCGCTCGTTGGATCTTTGTCCTGCAAGCCTTGCTTGGCGGCGGGCATACCAACCGTTAAGAGCCCTGTGCGGAACTGCACGCTGCCGTACCTCGCGTGAAAGCTAACGGACGAGGCGGCCATATTACTAGCGTTTCGGGACCAAACCAGACGGTATTGCTAAAGTGAGCGTCCGAACAAGTGAGTGGAGTTGCGAAATCACGCTCCAGGCACTCATCCATTTGCACCCTTCGCAGAGGAAAGGTATTCCAGCTCCTCTTCAAACGGCAGAAACCTGCCTTGCTCTTCGTCGTGGATTCGAACGGTCCCGTCGGCGATGTCATAAACCCAGCCGGACATCTCAAGGTTTCGTTGCGCCAGGCGTCCGGCCACTGAGGGATGAGTCCGAAGATGGTTCATCTGCAGCAATACGTTCTGTTCGATGAGCCGATCGACGAGAGCATGTTCATCTTCGGGCGGTTTCCCGGCTCTTACCACGCTAAGCGCTGCGTCCCCGTTGCGAAGCCACTTCTTTACGGTGGGCACGCCTTCGACTTTGTCGGGGTGAAGAAGTCCCTTCATCGCGCCGCAGTCGGTATGTCCGCAGATGACGATGTGGCTGACCTGGAGCGCTACAACCGCGTATTCGACAACCGCTGACGTGGCGCCCAGCATTTCGCCGTACGCAGGAACGATATTCCCGATGTTTCTCGAGACGAAGATCTCTCCCGGACTGGACTGTGTTAGCCCTTCGGGGTCGATTCTGGAATCGGCGCAGGTGATGAAAAGCGTGTGAGGCTTCTGGCCCTCGCTTACCAACTGTTGGTAGGCCTCTTTCTGCTTTGGATACACCTCATTTCGAAATTTCTTGATCCCTAAAAGTAACCGCCTGAGCGGCGCGTTGGTAGGGCTTGACATCTTGGCTCTCCAATCGGATTACTACTTTATCAAGCTTTCGGGCTGTTCAGGCGGTGCTCAAAAGGTGCGAATCTAAGGGATGATCTAGAGCCACCGCAGCGCTTGCAAAAAGACCGCATCCCGGCCATGTGGCTGTAGCAAACAGGCGGAACAAATCCGGACGGGCCCGGCGGCTGAAGCCCGGGACCACATTTCGTCTGAGCGTCCTCATGACATTCTAGGGGTACTCCTAGAGCGTAAATCTAGCAAATACCTTGCTCTCCACGGATTGCTCCCCGGAAGTCGTTAGCGCCCTATCGGGATTGCCTCGGAAGGAAGAGTTGTAGAACGAGAGTTATTTGAACCGAGGCAGTTTCGATAGGGGCGACTTGAAGGAAGCCGGTGGTGGGGCGGGCCGCGCTATGGAGCCACTAGCGTGATTTGATGGTGCCGGGAGTTTGGCTTTGAGCTGCTGAGTACGCACAGTGTTTCAGCGCATGAGTGGAGGAGACTCCATTTTGCTTTGAAAACTGCCGGGCGATGGTAAAAGAGCGGCTTGATTGGATGCTGTTTAAGCTTCGGACACACGTGTGCGCGCACGCAGAGAAGGCATGTGGAGTCGCCAGAGAGTGCACGACGTTCTACGAACTGTCGAGGAACTTGCATTGCGCGCTCAGCAGACGAGCCGAGAGATTCGGACCGATCTGCATCTCGCCTTGGCAGCGAGGACAGCGCCAGGTTGAGCGAGTCGAGACCTCGTTCGATGCGACCGCCGAGCAACTGGCTTCGGCGCCGATCAGCCGACGTGCGAGGTTGAGCAGCGTCGCTCGACGGGTATTGGTGAGAAATCCGAAGTGCCGGATGCGGGTAAAGCCGCGCGGCAGGATGTGCTGCGTAAAGCGGCGCAGGAACTCGCAGGCCGAAAGAGTCATAGTGCGCTGCTGGTTGCCGTGCGCGTAGTCTCGCCAGAGGAAAGTGACCTGTTCGCCATCGAAGGCCAACAGGCGATGATTGCTGATGGCGACGCGATGGGTATAACGGCCAAGATAGCGAAGTGCTTGATCCGGTCCGCCGAAGGCCGGTTTGGCATAGACAATCCACTCTTTCTGGAACAGTGAATCAACGAAGCGGGCAAACCGCCTTCGATTCTTGAGTTCGGCCGTCGGCCCGGTAAGACAGAGTTTTCTTCGCCGATAGAGCTTTCTTAAAGCGCGGAGGAACTTACGGCGATACACGATGCCGAGCGCCTCCACGGGAAGGAAGAAAGCGTACTTCGGATAAATCCAGTGCGACTGGTCCGGGGAGAAACCGCCCGCTGGGACGAGGCAATGAACGTGCGGATGGAGTTGCAGGTTTTGGCTCCAGGTATGCAGGATACTGATGAATCCAATCCGCGCGCCGAGCCGTTCCGGGTTGGCGGCGACTTCCCGCATCGCGGCGGCACTGGCGCTGAAGAGCAGGTTATAGAGAAGGCGGGCGTTGCGCTGGCAGAGCGGGTTCAGCTCATGCGGCAGCGTGAAGACCACGTGAAAGTAGCGGACGGGCAGCAGTTCCTGCTGACGGGCCGCGAGCCAGCGTTGCCGGGCTTGCGCCTGACACTTCATGCAATGCCGGTTGCGGCAGGAGTTATAAGAGATGACCTGGTGACCACACTCAGAACAGGCGTCGATGTGCCCACCCAGCGCCGCCGTGCGGCAGCGGGTGATGGCACGCAACACGGATAGTTGCTGCACGTTCAACCACGGACTCTGTTCCAGGAAGTGATCACCTTGCTCGCGGAGTATATCGGCCACCTCCACGGCAGGCCGGCTCATGCGGGTTTCCGCTTTTTACGAAAACGCGTGAGTGGCGTCGGATTCGGCAGGCTGATCTGCTCGAGCGGGTTGATGGTCGACTGCAAATGACGCCGCGACAGGTGCAGATACACGGTGGTCGTCTCCAGATCCACGTGGCCCAGCATCATCTGAATGCTGCGCAAATCCGCTCCGGATTCCAGCAGATGCGTGGCAAAGCAATGCCGCAGCGTATGAGGCGTGACGCGCTTCTTGATGCCGGAACGAAGAGCCGCTTCACGCACCGCCTCCCAAACCACCTTATCGGTGATCGGCTTGTCGGCGCGCCAGCCATCGACGGTACCGGGGAACAGGTACGTCTGAGGTTTCATCCAGCGGTAGTACTCGCGCAGAACCACGAGCAGTTTCTTGGTCAACGGAACTTCGCGGTCAATCCCGCCCTTGCCCTGTTCGACGCGCAGCATCATGCGCTTGCTGTCGATATCGCTCACCTTCAGCCGGCACATCTCGGAGCGACGCAAACCGGTCGCGTAAAGCAGGATGAGCATGGTGCGGTGATACAGATTGCTAGCCCCGCCAATGAGCTGTGCCACTTCGCCGGGACTGAGGACCTCCGGCAACCGCATGCGCTCTTTGGGATACGGCAGATCCTCTTTCATATCCCGCCGCTTCAGGACCTTGATGTACAGGAACCGTATCGCGCAGATGTTGACAACCACGGAACTGACCGCCAGCTTTCGTTTACCAAGCAGATGCGCATGGTAGCTGCGGATGTCATCGGGGCCCAGTTCAGTGAGTGGCTTGCCGACGTGTAGCTGAAAATGCCGGATCGCCTGCAGGTAGGCCCGGAACGTGGACGCTGCATAGTTGCGGCGCACCAGCTCTTCCTTCATCTTCTGAATAAGTGACTTCACAGAGAACTCCTTTCTCTGCGACCAACTTATTCCTCCCGTATCCACCAAGGCTCCGCTCGGCCGCCGCGCCAGCGGCTTCGTTCAAGTCCCATTGTCTCCGGTAACCTGTTGCGTTCAGGCCAAGCGGGTCGCAGACCGTGTATCGCCATGTCTCTATCCTGAAACCAAGAGATTCTTTGAACGGTTGCGCCTGGCGTGGAATGCGCCGACGTACTTTGGGTCAGAAGCCTTGGTCCGCTTTTCCACTCAATGATGTCTTGTAAGCGGTCCTTTCTCCTGTACCTGTCGCAAGCGACAGTAGGCCGGATCTCCATTTCCTGCTCCACTTTACTAGTAGAGATACCAGTGTCCGGGATGAGTTGACCTTGCGCTCCGCTTATCCGACCCGGGCAAGAGGCTACTTCAGAGTCGCTTCACAGGAGACACGGAATGAGTTTGAGAACGCATGTTCGGAAATCAGCACGGGGCGCGCTGGCGCTGACGGCGACAGCGTTCTTCGTCGCCCTGCCCGCGTCAGCTCAACAAGTTAACGGAGCACCTGGTTCGACGAGACCTTCGATATTGGGGCTGACACCCGAACGGCGGTAGACGATCTCGCTTACGAACTCCCATTCCGCTTCACCCGGACAATCGACAAGCTGAACTACAAGCTCGGGCCCAACCAAATGACGGCGGAGGACAGGCGGAAGGCTGCTTTAATGCTCGCGAGCGCCAGGGACTAGGTGAGGTTCTCGGAAGGCTGGCCAGCCGTTATGCTTTCCACATCTCTTAAGGCTCTCCTGCCATCGCGTCTGCCGAATTCCCCGTAGCCCCTCACCGTTGGGGGTCGGGATTCGTTAGGTGAACCCTGGGAGATTAGTCCTGTTTTGTCCTCTTGTGACCGGTGATCTGCCACAGAATCCCAAAGACGATTCCACACGCTATCGCCGTATCGGGACTTTTCCTGGCGATGGATCGCATCGTCACTGACACCGGGGCATCGCCCAGTTGATCCGACGTGAATGCGCTTTTGTGCTTTATCGTGATTCGAGTATGAACCCTCAAACGGGTTCCGGAATCAAGCGCGTTCGGAAGAATTCCTCCGAAGACACTCAATCGTGATCTGTCAACGTACGTTTGTACGCGCGGGCACATGCCTGGATGATGCGAAGTCCATCGTGCTGGGAACCCGTGTTGAACTGGTCACCATCGTGACCCACCGCGTTGCTGACCATGGCGACGGAAACTACCGCCACGCCTCGCGCTGCACCAAAGGCAAAAAGCGAGGCAGCTTGCATTTCGACTGCCAGAATCGCTTCATTGCTCCAGTGCTGCAATTGCGCTTGCGTTTCCCTATAGGGGGCATCCGTTGTCCAAACCTTTCCGCTGCGAACGGACCAGCCGGTCTTAGGCAATTCCTCTTCCAACATCGCCACTACTGGAGGCGACGGACAGGTAACCTCCCTGCCCGCCGGCAAATAGTGAAATGACGTTCCTTCGTCACGAATCGCGCCTGTTATCACCACCAAACAAGGTAATGGTAAATCCGGTGCAACGCGGCCCGCGGAGGTCAGGCCGACAATCAGTTTTGCACCGGAGGCAGCCAATTGCTCTGCGATCAGAACCGCATAGGGCCCGCCGATCGTGCGTGGAACGATGCCACATACTGCGTCGTCAACGTCGATCGCAAACATCGTTGTGTGAAAGCAGGGCCATGCTGGAAACTTGCGCGCTAGACCGCTGTCAACGAGCCAGTCCGTAATGTCTCCGTCGAATTCAAGAATGCAAACGGGTGGCACATTACCCTCGGGAATGCAACGCGCACGCCGTACGGAGTCCATCAGGCTCTGGGGTGTGAACGCGCTTGGCTCGTCAGAAGGGTGATTCAAAAGCGGCAGCCTGTCCATATGCGATCTATTTTCGCTTGACACACGTAATCCATCGTTGACGCACGAAGTCGTCGCCGTGTATTCGGGGCGCCCGACAATCGCCAGAAACTGCTTGACCCTTCCCCGCATCGAGGGCGACAATGCTGGTTTCGATCCTGTTATTCGTTGATGGAGGTGCGACTCATGACTCATGACGCGGCCGTTTCGAAAGCCCAGGAGATTGCCAGTCGCGTGCTGGCGCCATCCGCTGGGCAAAACGACAAAATGGGGCGATTCTCTACCGAGGCTATCCAGTCCCTTGGTGAGTCTGGACTGCTTGGGCTGATGCTGCCCGCAGATTTTGGCGGTGCGGGGTTAGGTCCTCGCACGTTTGCCTTTGTGACGGCGGCGCTCGCCGAAGCAGACGCTTCCGTCGCCATGGTCTACCTGATGCACATGCTCGGCGCCGCAACAATCTTGGCGGCGCGTTCAAGCGCGGCTCAGGCCGTCACGCCCATCCTGCGGGAGATCGGTGCAGGACGGCATTTATCCACTCTCGCCTTCAGTGAGGCTGGCTCGCGGAGCCATTTCTGGGCACCCGTATCCCGCGCACACCGCAATGGTAACGGCGTGCGCATTAGCGCGAAGAAATCATGGGTGACCGGTGCGGGTCATGCGCAGAGCTATGTCGTTTCTTCGCTTGCCCCGGAAGGAACGGGGCCAACCGATTCGACCCTCTACGTACTCCCAGCCGGGACGCGCGGCCTTTCGGTGGTTGCACCGTGGGACGGTTTGGGACTCAGGGCCAACGCTTCAGCGCCGATTGCGCTGGACGACTGCCAGGTTCCATCCGATTTTCAGCTCACGGATGATGGTGCGGGCTTTCCGGCCATGCTAAACGTGGTGCTTCCGCTTTTCAGTTTGGGGACCGCGGCGGTGGCCTTGGGATTGTGCCGGGCGGCTGTCGCGGGAACTGCCTCGCACCTCAAAAGCGCGAAATTCGAGCATCTCGGTCAGAGTCTTGGCGAGAGCCTGCCTACCCTGCGCGCGCAACTCGCCACGATGCAGATTGATACCGACGGACTGTCGGCGCGCATCGATGACTTGATCGACCATCTTGAAAAACCACGCGAGACGACCATGCTGCGCGTGCTCGAGACCAAAGCTGCCGCAGGCGATGTCGCTATAAGCGTTACCTCAACAGCAATGCGCGTTTGCGGCGGTGCGGCGTTCTCAAAGCATTTGAGCATCGAACGCCTGTTCCGCGATGCGCACGCGGGTGCTGTCATGGCGCCAACGGGCGATGTTCTGCGCGAGTTCATCGGGAAGTCGCTCTTGGGAATTCCGCTCTTCTGAGACCAGGCGTTTGCGAAAACGGATTGTCTTTTGTGAAACGCCGCTGACAACGGACCATGGAGGCCTATGACCAAAACAATCTGGTTGGGAGCAGTTGCATACAACCCGAAAGTGGTTACGATTTGGGAAGGAATGCGGCGCTATTTTCACGACGAAGCGCATCTTCCCGTTGAGGTCGTACTATTTCAGAGCTACGAGGCGCAGGTCCTCGCGCTCCTCGCCCAACCGGGCGAGCCCGTGCCGCGGATCGATATTGCCTGGAACACAAACCTTGCCTACCTGCAGGCCGATGAGTGGAGCAGCCACGCCTGTCGTGCGATCGCTATGCGCGATACCGATCTCGGCTGGATGACCAAGATCGTCGCGGTGACCGGAGGCCCCATTTCGACGCTCACCGATTTGAAAAATCGGACGCTCGCGCTCGGCAGCCGCGACAGCGGACACGCAGCCATTCTGCCCGTTCACTTTTTGGAGCAGGAAGGCATGCGCGAGGGAAGGGACTACCGGACCCAGCGCTTCGACAGCGACTTAGGCAAACATGGGGATACCGGAACCAGCGAAGTGGAAGTGGTGCGCGCCGTCCTCGACGGGCGCGCCGATGCCGGCGCTATCGGCAGCCCCTTCTGGAACACTGTGCGCAACGAACGGCTGGTGCCCGAAGGCGGCCTTCGCGAGATATGGTCCTCTCCGGCCTACAATCACTGCATGTTCACAGCGAGGCCTGACCTCGACCTCGAACAGGAGCACCGGTTTGCCGAGGCGCTCTCGGCGATGAGCTACGACAATCCGGTTCATCGACCCATACTTGACGCCGAAGGGCTTCAGCGTTGGCTGCCGCCTCATATTGAGGGTTACGATGAATTGCGGCAAGCCGCCGCCCAACAGGGATTCTTCGAGCGGCTGTTTGCCAAGTCGGCCTGAAGGATGAGGCGTTCTAGGCTTAACCAACCGCGAGTTGGCACGTAGCCCATGGTTAAGCGCAGTTAAAGATCCTTGCCAGCTTACTTGCGTGTTCGCCTTCGCGGTCGAAAGCGCGCCGAACCGCTGCGAAGGCTTCGGCGAGAGGAAAAATGTCGTGCGTAACCAGCAGATCGGCATCTTCTGCTCCGACCGGATGCCAGTACACACCCTCGGCAGTGATCGTGACTTCCGGCACCAGGTCGGCCCGGGTAATGGCGACACCTTCACTGGCAGCACCACGCAACGCAATCCTGCGTATAACCCGGTCTTCTTCTGGGATTTTCTCCTCATCGAGGAATTGACCGAACTCCTCGGCCTCGGCATCCGTCGAAACGGTCGCTGCCAGTCGCACTCGAAAGCCCAGCGCACGAGCGCACTGGATACCTTCGCGTGCTCGCGCCCAGGTTCCGTGCCCGCGGTGGAGATCGTGTCGCCCGGGCGTCGCGCTGTCCAAGCTGATTTGCAGGACAATTCGATCGCGGGGCAATCCTCGCAAGCTTTCCGCGCGCCGGCCGCCGAACAACATTCCGTTGGTCAGCACAGTGGTCGGAGCGGCTACCGCGCACGAAACCAGAATCTCGCCGATGTCTTCCAGCAGAAACGGCTCGCCGCCGGTTACGAAGATCTCCTTCACGCCAAGCTCCGCCGCTTCGCGAGCGATCCGCTGCACACGCCCAAACCCCAGTTCCCGTCGGGGCGAGGTGGGCGAGGAGCGCACACAACAGTAGTCGCAGCGTAGATTACAGTCGAAGTTCGTGTAGAGCCATAGCCGCGAACCTACCGGCCGATCGTCTGCGGCGGATACCGCAACAGCGCCGCACCGAAAGACCCACCGCGTGCGGCCTTTCTCAACGGTTGTTTCCACAAGCGGATTCCCGGTGAACCGGCACCACGCTTCCAAATCGGGGCCAATGCTATCGTCTTCACCGGCAAGGGCAACCAGATCCCCCCGGCGGCTGCGGCGAAGCGCGGCGATTAACTCCGGTAGCAGGCCAGATGTGAACGTCTTTCGCCCAATGTCCAGATCGATGTCTGCCTTCATCAGAATGTGCTCCGCTCACAGTACGCGGTGGTCACGGAGAGAGCTGCGTCCAAACAGGCTGCCGTCTTCTATTGCGCGTTCACCCAGGTATCCGAGCCCGCCATCTTGGCAGCCACGTCGGAAAAGAAAAGGTGCAGAGCCCCTCCATCCGCCGTACCTACGTGGTCCGTCGAGACCAGGATGGGGCCAGCCATCTTGTAGCCGTCCCACGTTGCGATGACGACACTCGGCTTCGCGTTCCCCCCGTGCTGGAAGAGCAGTTGCTGAATGCGGTTGTCGTTGCCGAGGAAGAGGTTCCAGGTGTCGCCGGGCGTGTAACCGCCGCCGGAATACTTCACCGAGACCAAGCGGGCCGACCCGGATCCCTGCGGTAAGTTCTGCGTGCCTTTATCTTGCACGTCGGCGCTGGTGTCCCAGTAAGCGTGGAAGGGGAACAGAAACCAATAGTTGTCGTTGACAAACGCCGGATCCACCATGTTCTTGACCGTGTCAGATTGGCTTGCCACCTGGGAGCGCTGGTAGGTGACCTTAACCGGGTTCCCCTCCTTATCCTTCCCTTCAAAAGAGACGGTGTTGGTCTTCGGCTCCCACACCCATGCGCGGGAAACCTTGCCCAAAGGAAAATCAAGATTGAACGTATAGCGGAGCGCGTCAACCTTATCGTACGAGTCCAGGCCATAGGCTTTGGCGATCGGTTCGATAATTGGCGAGTGTTTTTCCTGCTTTTCCGAGCTGCATGAGGTTACACTGAGGACCAGCAGCAGCGAACTGAAGACCAAAGCGCGGATCACATCGAGCCGGCTCAAGTTTTTCATGAACGTCCCTCCTTAGTAAATAAACGGTCGTGTTGTGGATGACAACCACGGGCTTCGGGATTCAGAAGCCGCATCGCGGCGCGAGTTTATCCTGCCGGTTCCATTCAGCATTGAGGCACTGCCTGTTGTCTGAGTCGCCATATAGTAAAAACACCAGCGGCTGCAAGAGATCCGTATTCCAGCAGCACTACCCAGCCAGGAACAAACCAAGGAAATCCGAGCGAGCGCAAATGCCAAACGACGTAAGTAGGGATAATACTCACAGTCCAGATGATGATCGGCAGGGTTGGGGCCGACCGTATGAACGGCAGGAGCCACAGCAGGTACCACGGATACACAACGGGTGCACATAGAAGCGATGCCGCCATCGGCCACGCAAACGCGTCCGAAGAACATTCCGCGGACCGCCTTCGCATCCAGATCGCGGTAAGAAACCCGGCCAGCACCGCCAGCCCAGCTACAACCTGCGGAGGCGCCACGCGCTCGATGTTCGCAAACACAGGATCATTGAAACTGAATCTGTTCACATAGGTACCAAGCGAGCCGATCGGCATGCCCTGGCCAAAAAATGGTGCGTACAGGAGCCCGACCACAGCCGTCGCGAGCACAGCGTCGCGCGGGCGAACCCGCTTCCAGTAGAGCGGCAACAGTACGATCGGCAGGAACTTCACAGCGACAGCCAGCCCAAATGCTACCGCTGCCATCGCCCGCCAACGGCGTCCCAGCGCGGCGAAGGATACCAGCAGGAGCAGCGCGCCAACGATGTCAACGTGACCGTTTCCTGCCACTTCAATGGCCGCCAATGGGTTCCAGGCGTACGCCAGAACCAGGTGCGCTCCCCGCCCCTCCCGGCGCAGAACATCGAGCAACACGAAAACAATTGCCAAGTCGCAAACCACAAATGCCACTTTCAGCGCAAAGGTGGATTCTTGAATCGCGGTGACGGCGCGGAAGAACAGTTGAGCGCCTGCCGGATACGGGCTCGGTAATGCCGGGTTGTTCAAGTTGCGGGTCTCGGCTGTGTGCAAGCCCCGAACGGCCGGATCGCTGGGAACGACAAGATAAGGGTTAAGGCCGAGCCGCTGCAAGCGCCCATCCCAAACGTATCGGTGAATGTCGTCATCGGGGCCAGGAGGCATCCGAAGAAACTGCAGATGGCACAGAGCGGCCAGGGCGAGCCCAACGACGACAACGCGCCGTGGAAATCTCGGCGTGCAGAGGAACTCACGGATCGCCAGGAGATATGCGATGCCGGCAACAGCCAGGGACGCGAGGAAGGACGGTCCTCCCCTGTCGCCCAAGTGGCGTGAACAGATCGTCAGCGCCGCGCTCAATACGGCGCCGAGTGCGTATACTCTCGCCGAGGGCGTGAACTTCACCGTTCTCCAGTGCCCGTAGGTAATTGTGTTGCTACACGTTCCCATTCTTGAAGCCACATCGCCGTGCGTGGCGCCCTCTCCGGAGCCAGACGCAACTCCGCTGCCAGCCGAGTCAGGTCGTCTGAGACATCGACATCGTAAAAGGGGTCTACGAAACCCATCGAGAGATCAAGAGCTCGTGCCCGCGACAAAAGTCTCTCCAGCGCGCTGCCGGTGCTCATTCCGTCGCGCGCGAAGAGCGTAGGATGCGAAGTTTTTGCCCCCACGAGATAGTAGCCTCCGTCTTGCGTCGGCCCCAGCACTACGTCGTGTGCGGCCAGGGTTTCGAACGCGTCTGCGAGAACAGAACGCGGCAGATGTGGGCTGTCGCTGTTGAAGGCAATGATACGTCGTTGGTGTTCTTTTGTGAAATGCGCAAATACCGAAGTAAGTCCTGCAGCCAGGCCCTCGCCTTTCTGTGCAACCACACCTATGTCGTTGCCTGCCAACTGCGCCAATTCAGCCACATCCGAGTCCGGGCACATGATGGCAACCTCTACGTCGTCCAATGACCGCGCCAGCCTCAGCGTGTCGTCAAGAAGACAGCCGTAGAAAGCAACCACAGCATTAAGAGAAAGGCTAGGAGCCAGTCGGGTCTTGACCGCGCCTGGCCTGGGTGCCTTCGCCATGATGACCAACACGCGGTCACGGCCCGGGGAGTGCACCACCATCTCGGTTGAAGGCTCCATAAAGTTTGACGCGGACCTACGCTGGTCGTGGCGTTCCGGCCCTTCGGCGCCGAAAATGATAGCGCGCTATAAGGCTGAAGATAAACCAAGCGGCGCAGACCGTGCCTTTAACCGTCCCGCCGATCTTCGATTTTCCGATACGCGGATGGTAACTCACGGGGACTTCAACCACGCGGAATCCCGCCAGGGCGCCTTTCAGGATCATCTCAACGGCCCACCCATAGGTAGTTTCTTCGAGAGCGAGCTCGCGTAGTACCTCTGCGCGGCCGGCGCGAAACGGGCCGAGATCACTGATTTCCAGCCCATAGAGAAGCCTGATCAGACCGGCGGCAAGGCGATTTCCAAACACCTGATGCCAGGGCAGCGCCGCGGCAGAACGCCGCTCCCGAAGGCGGGAACCGAGCGTAATATCGGCACGCCCCTCGTCGATTGGCGCTAAGAGAATCGGCAGTTCGGACGGCCGATCGCTGTAATCGCCATCAAGAAACACAACCACGTCAGGGGAATCTGCCGCGGCCAGCCCTGTCAGACAGGCTCGCCCGTATCCGCGGCGCGGTTCCTGCACAACGCGAGCGCCCATCCTTGCGGCGATTTCGCTCGTCCCATCACTCGAGTTGCTGTCCACAACGATGACCTCCGTGACGAGATGGGAAGGCAGGTCCGTAAGCACACGGCCAATCGCCTGCGCCTCGTTATGGGTGGGAATGATGACCGACACTCGCACGTGGACTTGGCTCTATCACCACCACGGAGAAGAGGGCCGCCGTTGGGCCAGTAAGGCGTCAACACCCCATGTCCGGCCGGCGCGCCCGATAGCGAGCCCAAGGCATGCCATCACCGGAACCAACAGCTCCCAGATCCACGACTTGCCATACTCCGAAAGCCACAGGCTGCCGAGAAACAGAAAAGCCACGAATGCAGCCGTACGGGTAAACAGACCGATGAGAAGCAGAATTCCCATAGAAATCTCGGCCGTCGCTTGCATGGGGGCCGCAATCGGCGCGTGGCCTTCCATAATTCCCATAACCCACTTCCATGCGGCCGGTGAGTGGCTGTTCTCGATGTAGTACCTGATCACCCCCGCGTAGCCCGCCGGAGTGTAGGCGCCTTTTCCAAGATTTTCAAAAAAGACCCAGATCAACATGGCGCCGATCGTCACACGTACCAGCGCCAGACCAATTGCCGCATTCGGTTGCTTGCTCACTTCCAGAGTCGGGTTTGCGTTCGTCGTCATTGTCGACCTCGTGCCAGTCTGCGAAGGTTCGCCGCAAAGCTGTGGAGCCCATCATTCTGTCTAGAACAGCAATCACTAGATACGGTGCAATCGTCGAGGTTGCGGTCGAGCATCCGAAATCGCAGGGCGGCGTCCAATAGCAGATATCTTAAGCCGTTCTCCCCGTTTTTGCCAGTGGATTCGCAAAGCCCCCGTTTCAGCAGATCAGCGGGCGCCGTGGCGGCTGTCGGGCGCTCAGACGCCGGGGCCGGTTTGCGGCGCTTGGGCTCCGCGCAAGTCTCTCCTCTCGCCGCCCACAATGTCACGGTTGACTTCGCGACGGGAGCACCGCCGGTGAGCACTTGACCTTTCACACTATCTCCAGCGAGAGCGGTACCCGTGTGACATATGCCGCGGGCGAATCGCGACCAATACCAACTTTCGAATCCCTGTCAAATTCATTTTTCCTTCTCGTCCCTTCTATTTCTGGTGTTGAATGGCCGGGGGTCCTCCAGAACAAAGCGTTTGGCTTTGCTATCACGGCTTCTGCTGTTGCTGCTGATTTAGCTGTTCGAGCTTCTTCTGGAGTAATTCCTTCTCTTCCTGCTTGCTGATCTTGGGGAACAGTAATTGAATCTGCACTCGCATGCCCCAGGGCGAGGCGCCCGGCGGATGCACGGCATTGCCGAAAAACGCCAAGCTAAAGTTCATGGGCTGAAAGCCCACCTTCATGATTCGGCCAACGCCGGCGCCAACCGGCACGTTCCATACGTTGCTTCCACTCGCTTGCCAGTTAGCCGAGATTATGGGAGCGCTGGTGAGATACCAACCCTTTTTCATGTTGTAATTGACGAAATACTGGAGCAGGAATTGGTTGACGTTGGGGCGACCTTCCGGCCCGGCGACCGACCAGATGTTGTTCGCTAACGCGCCGATGACCCAGTGCCCGGGCGTGGTGAGCACAACCACGGAGGGGCCGATGCCGAATTTCCCCTGGCCTAGTTGTTGGGCGGTTGCGGTCGGCACCAGGAACGTGGGGCCGGCGCCCCAAATCAGCTTAGAAGGCTTCGATGGCGAAAAGAAAAAAGAAGGATTCAGATCTCCGAAGCCAAACCACCCCTGCGTGTCCTGGACCGGATTGGGCTGCCAGACCACGGGCAAAATGGTGCGGGTGATCAGGTTCCAGCTGTCGCTGAGTTTGATTGGAATGACGGGCTGAATGTTCAATACATTCTGGTCGCGGTTATAGGGTCCGACACCGAAGGCGGTGTTGTTCTGCAGCGGGAAGCTGATCATGCTGGCAACCGGGTTCTGCGCCGCTTTCGCGAGAGCCTCGGTCGCAGCGGCATCCGAAGTCTGGTCTGGTGCCGGAGCAGCCTCAGGCGCAGCTCCAGGGTCCGGCTTTGGGGGGTTAGACGGCTGTTGCTGTGCGAGTAGCGGAAACACTGCCAATAGGAGTGCGCCGGCCCAAATCTTACATCTTGTAAGTTTCATTTATCAGTTCCCGTGGCCATTCGATTAGGCCCTAATAACTCAAAAAAGGAGCCCGACACAACAAGTTTCAGGCCCCGATAAAAGGGGGGAAGTGTTACAGTCTCTCTCCCCTTCGTTGAAGCTCATGATTGCCGCGGCGGGCGCTCCAGATCGGTGTGCCGTTATGACCGCTGTAACGTCATGCCGGCTAGCAAGGCACATGTAAGTCTAAGTGCGGTGTTTTTCGTCATGGTTTACTCCCCTATTCCCGATCCCGCTCAGCAAGCTGCGAAGCAACTTCCAAAGCAGCGCCGACGGTCTTTCTGCGCCGGATCGAATCGAGTATGCAAGAAGAACAAGAAGACGAAAACTGTCAGGAGCGACAGATGCCACATTTACGAGGGCGCGGGCGAATTAGTAGGGTTGCGCCAGGGTAGACGATCAACTGTCAGGGTAGGCCCGGCCCGGAGCCACCTGCGCGCCTGTACCCCTCTTACGGGGATTCCCAGTCAAGCGCATAGATCTCGTCGATACCGATAGTTCGCGAGATCATCAGCGAATTCTTTGGGCCTGGCTCGAACCAGCCATCGCCGGCAATTGGAATCGCCTTTAGGGAAACAACGCGATCCAGCTTCCGATCGCTAATCCTTAGGCGCCACAATGCCGGATCAGGATCCAACGCGTTCAGAAAAAATAACGACTTACCATCGCGGGACCAGGCTAAGTTGCTCATGATCTGTGAGGTGGCGATCGCCGTTTGTTTCTGTGTCGCGACTTCATAGAGTTGGACGTTCGATCGGGGACCAAGCCCAGCGATGAAACGCCCGTCCGGCGACCAGCGGGGAAGATACATCCCCTCGGTGCCCGGTACGATCGAGACTTCGCCCGTTTTCAAGCGCAGGTTATGGAGCGGTGTATCGCCTGTCGCCTGCGGAGCATTGGGACCGAACACGAGCGACGCGCCGTCGGGCGACCAGGAGAAGTATGCATCACCGGCCGCCCCTGCCTCGCCATGCGTCACCTGCCGGACCGCACCACCTTCGAACGGCACAACGTAGATCCGCGGCGGAAAGTTCGGCGGCCGTCCGGCGACCAGTTGCCGCAGAAGAGAGAGAAAGTGGGCTGCCACTCGGGAAGCAGAGGACGAACATCGCCACTCTCGACGGACGCTTCCCATAACCTCATCTTTGAGAACTTTGTTTCCGCAGTAGAAAAGCGTGCTTTGCTTCCGTCGGGCGACAAGCGCAAGAACAGCGGTGCGCCAAGCGTAGTTGCCAGCTTTTGGATCTCCGTTCCATCACGGCGGGCAAGATGGAGTTCGTTATGAATTGCATAAATCAGTCGTTTACCATCACGGGACCAAGCGGCCGCGTTGTTCTCAGCAAGTAAGTCGCCCAAACGCCGCGGAGCGCCAGCCGGCAGCGGCACTACCCAAAGCTCATCTGCGGAATTATGTGTATCGGTGCGGATCCTCCGGCCCACCAACAACTCCGAAGCGTCCGGCGACAGATCGATCAGTTTGGTTTCCCCCGCAGGAAGCGGGATCGCCGACGTCTCACCTCCCTTCGCGGAGACTTGATCGACCTCGTTATCAAGGCCGGCGCTGTAGAACACCCGGGAATCTCCGGCGACCAGTGGCATCCACTTGGCCCGGCCGTCGTTGGTAATTTGAGTTGTTCCTACCACTCGTGGCGGCGGGAGGGGCCGAATGAGCCACCAGGCAAGAGCTGAGATGGCGACGCCGGAAACCGCCACATAAGGCCAGCGGCCCCTACGTCGCAAAGGCCTGCTCTGTGGGAGTTGCCTAGGTGAAAACGTCGGCCATGACATGCCCAAATCCAGATCGCGCTTCAGGTGCTTTAGGTCGTTGCCCATGTCCGAGGCACTCTGATACCGGGCGTCGGGGCTCTTTTCGAGCGCCTTATTGATCACCTGCTGGAGACTCTCTGTTATCTCCGGATTCAAGTGCTGGGGAGGAGGTTCGCCGGTTTAATGTCACGGTGCACAATCCCGCGACTGTGCGCAGCTTCAAGACCATCCACGACCTGAATTGCCCAGTTCACGATTGACTCGATGGGCACCGGCCTTTCCTCGATGCGGTGCTTGAGGGTTGTGCCTTCCAGCAGTTCCATGGCCAGAAAAGGTATGCCCTCGTGCTCATTGACTTCGTAGATCGTGCAGATATTAGGATGATTAATGGCTGCTGCGGCGCGAGCCTCTCGCGAGAACCGTTCCACTGCCAAGCGGTCCAATGTCAGGTCTTCGGCCAGAAACTTAAGCGCCACGTCGCGATTGAGATTCAGGTCGTTGGCGCGATACACCACGCCCATCCCACCCTCACCGAGTTTCTCAATGACGCGGTAGTGGGAGACAGATTGGCCCGGCAGGATCAGATCGGAGCTCCACTAAAGAGCATCTTCTTCAGGCTACAGGAAACTCATTGAGATCCGTCCCCGATGTCCGTGAAGGTTTCGACCATAATTCCACCTCTGCGCGGCCCGCGATGTTATAGAAACTGAGCACAGAAGATTGCATTTACGGAGCTGCAGCAAACCTCAAATGAAACCTTGAAACCATTACACGCTAGCCTGATTCAAAGCTGGTCGAAGACGACACCAGAAACACTGCCAAAGAAATAATCTTCCAGCCTTTGACGTCAGAGATGGTCGCCTACGTCATGTCCACGTGAATGCAACATCGCGGTGTTGTTCTGTGCAGGATGATACATTGCGACAATCACAAACACCCGACCGTCAGGCAGTTCAAAACCAACGTCCGTCATCGTACAAATCTCGCGCCTTCCGTTTCCAACTTCAAACATCGCCGGTTCGTTGCTAGCGCGGCGAAAGAGAAACCACGGCTCCCCAAGCTTGTTTTGATTAAGTAGGTTTCGGACAAATCCAACAACCTGCGACTCATTGGCGCGGACCAGTACAAACAAATCGCCGGCGTCAGACTTCAGACCCCGAACACTGTACTCTTCGATTCGGGCCGACACCGCGAGATCGTTTGTGCGCTTCAGGTTCGTCTCCGCCGTGTCTACAGACCGAGATGCCGGAAAGATTATCATCGGGGAACTAGATTCCTCAATGAACTCCTTCCACGTGATGTTGCTTCTGAGTAGTAGCATTCTATACCCCCTTTCAAATCTCCGCTCAGTCACGCTTCGACCCAAACCGCTGAGCGCTATCTTGGCGTGCGTCAGGATCTCACCGACGCGCCATGTGATCGACTCGGTTTGAGTCTAGCGGGTTTCGGAGACTAACGGAGCCTCGGAAGGAGCCTCGAGGAGCTTCGGGGACAGTCCGCTATGGAACGAAGTCAATGCGCATACGCTTAGCCCCGGTCCGCGCGATCACCGACGAGATCGCCGTGTATCGTTCCAAACCGAGGAACCTTTCCGAATGAACACATCGTGGGAATCAGGTCGCCCCGTGGGTTCGCCGTTTTCCGGCCAGCTTAATGGCAAGTACGCTGCTGGTCGCGGGGGTCGAACTACTCCTACTCTGTATTAATCTGCCGGAGCGAAGCAGAGACCTAACGCTGCGTTGCGCTGCAAACTCGCAAACTCAGCGGCGCCCATAGGATTGGATGGTCGCCTCCGGTATTGACGTATTCGGTCTATCGAATAACGAAGTTTCTCTGTGCTTCAAATTCTTATCTAGAAATGCCCGAACAAAGGTTTCAATCAACTCATGATTGTGGAGAACGAGCTTGGTTTCCGGGTATCCTTGCTCACCCGCGAAAAGCAGTGGCATGTCGCTGAAACTTGGGTGTGCGATTCCTGGAGATTTCAGCACCACAGCATAACTTCCCGCAGGACAGCTCTCGAGCTGTTGCTCTCTTTTCTCGGCGTACTCCTTGAGCTGTGCGGGTGTCCCGCCCATCTGTGAGGCCGGATGGTATGCTTCGAGAAAAAGAAGCGGTTGCTTCATGGCTGCCCCATCCGGGTATTCGGGAAGGGCGGCTATCGGCACCATCCCGCCGTCTAGGTCAACACATGCTTTAATGCGCGAATCAAGCTGACATGCGCGCGCGGCGAACTCTGCGCCCGCGGAGTGGCCCATGGCGGCAACTAAGTTCGTATCGAGCCTGGACGCCAGTGGAAAATTCTTCTCGTGGCCGGCAGCGTTCAGCTCGGTTAGCCGGTCAAGCACGAAACGGACATCGGCCGCACCTTCCGTTATCGTCGCTGAAGTCGACGCCATCCTTCGTTGCATTTGCTCTGCCGGCGCAAGCCCAACCGGCAGAGCGTCTTCGTGGAATGCCACGGCTCTGCCATCTGGAAACAACACCACAAGCGCGGACTCAGTGTGCTCGATTGCCGCAACCACATAACCGTGGCTCGCCAGATCCTCAATGAGGGAAGTGTATTGAAAACCGGTGCCACCGTTGCCGTGTGAAAAAATGACCAGCGGAAATTGTGGGGGACTCTTCGCGGCTGGTGCGCCTTGCACAGCGTGTGAAAAAACCTCTCCGGAAACGATCAAAGGCCAGGTGGTCCCGAATTCATTCCGCATTCGCCCCTGAAGTTCGGGGCGGGCATCCAGCTCTGTCGCACCTGGAATGTACGCTCCTTTGGCATCAGCACGCTTTTCTGACGTTGGATACCACACGTAGACCATCAACTCCCGACGGGCCTGGGGATCGGGAGCATACCGGTCGGGCCGCGAGGGGTCTGTCCAGTCATACGAGGACCGCCCAATTCCGAATGGACCAGAGGGGATTGAGAGTTTTGGAGGGTGCTTCGATTGCGCCGACAGTTTGGGCGTGCCGGCAGTACCGCTCTGAGGAGAGGCGGCACATGGATTGACGAGATAACCCAGTAGCAGGACAGCAACCACACGAGGCTTCATTTTGATCCTCAAAGCACATGCTACTGCTGTTGGCGCGGAAGCTACCAAATGCCAACATCGTCGCATCCTGAGGTTCATGTGGCGTAGCGGAGACGACCTTCCCTGTGGACAGATCGCCTGTGACGGCGCAGTGTTTGCTAAATCCCGTCCGGATGTGCCCGGGTGAGAGGATTACCGACGCTCACGCCGTTCCCAGTCCTAATCGGAAGAACTTCTCGGATCTCGGCATGGCAGGCGGACGGGCACTTGAGCGGCTAGACAGTTACGCGTCAAACTGCTCCTTTAACGGCCTCACGCTGGCGTCTAGGGCCGCTTAATGCCCCAGCAATTCCGCTTCAGCCCACCGGCGATGGTCTGAGCAACCTGCGCTTCTTCTCCGACATCGCCCTGCGGAACTCGCTACGACGGTTCCATTCCTGAGAACAACGCCCGTTGTCTTGGTCCGCGAGAGCGGGGCGAAAGGGTATTCGATGGCGCAAGACCCTCCGAGTTATACGTGGGTTTTTGGGATCCATGAGACGCCGAGTTCTCTCTTGGCAAGTTTGCGCGTATTGCCACGGCAGGTAGATGTCTTGACCGGCAAACTTCGACCGCCAACAGACCACTAACGTCTGGAATTCGCACACCTTAGCCGTCGCCACGTCACTCGTATCAGAACTCGGGCGGAAAGGCACACAGCGGAGGCGCAGCGCGCGGAGGCTTCACCGTTTGACCGTGTTTGGTAGGCGTGATCTACTCGGTCGGGTAGACGAGGTACTGTGCGATTTTGCCCTCGGGTGTGAGGAATGTGGTTAGCACCAGCGACCTGTCGCCGAACTTGACTGCGAAGCTGCGGTAGGTCATTCCACCTCGCTCGGACATGCTGGTTTGCGTAAAGTCAGTGGGACTTCCAAGTTTTGCCGCTGACCTGTTCGACGATCAGTCCGGCGATGGTGTAGTTCGTGTTGCTGTACTGCCATTGCGCTCCGGGCTCGAAATCGAGAGGCTTCTTCGCCCAGACATCGAGAATCGCTTGTTGCGTGGTGGGGCGTGTCATGTACGGCGCGACATAGTCGAGAGGGTAATAGTCCTGGTAGCCGGAGGTATGGGATAGCAGTTCACGGATCGTGATATCGCTGCCCCGAGTCGGGGCTGTCCGACATCCATAAACCGGCTGCCTAGGGAAATCGCTTTATCGGGGAAGTTGAGGAGGTTAAAGTGGCGGACAAATTCGTTTTGCAACGCTATCCAAGCGCCGGTTAGAAAACCGGAGAATCCAAACCGAGGAGCAAAACTGTGCCAGAAAGTACGAGCAAGAGAATATCTGATATTCGAATAACCCCGGACAACCTAACAGTCCTAAAGCAATTGGGACTTCTTCAGGACCTTGCCGGAACATGGAAGGGAAAGGGGTTCAACTTGATCGCCAGGCCCGACTTCCACGATAAGACGGACCTCTACCTCCAACTCAATCAGACCCGCGAAACCTTAAAGTTTGATCCAATTGGGTCATCCATCCCGAATCGCGGTTTCGGCCAAGATGACATTGAGCTGTTCGGCCTTACGTATCTGCAACAGATCTCCGATGCCGGCCATGACGGGGCACTACACATCGAGCCGGGCATCTGGGTCACGCAACCACCCACCACGTTTCCGCCTGAAAACGCACCGGCACCTGGGCAACTCGTAGCTCGTATGGGCACGATCCCCCACGGCAACTCCCTGCTAGCCGAAGGCATCGCTACGCCCTTCGCCGGTCCTCCGGTGGTGTCGGCTCCCGGTACTCAATACAATTTCTCGCTCTTTCCGTCGTTCAACAGCACGCCCTTCGCCGTCCCACCGACCGCCCCAACCCCTCCCGGGTCCGTCTTTAATGCCGCGGGATCGTCGGAAAAGCTCACCGCCCCGACCGTGCCGGCTACGCCGTTTCCCCAATTCGATCTCGGCATTCCGATCGGTCCCATCCCCTTAGGTCCCTCCAATCCGCCTTTTACGCTCAACACGCGAACGCCGTATGACACAACTCCGCCGGAGCCGCCCCTGCCCGCTAACATCAACGGCGTTCCCATGCAGGACGTCATCAACGATCCAATTTTGTTGCTCCAAAAAGAGATCAATCTCCTCGTGGAAGCCGGCCATACGTTTGAGGGAACGGCTCTCAATATAGCCACAACGACGCCTCTCAGCTTCCTCACGAACGCCAACTCCGGTGCAGGAGGTCCGACAGTACAGGTCACGGTTCCGCAGTTTGGCGGAGGCATCGAAAACATTCAGTTTCTCGGTGGAGAGAGCCCCCTCATTGGGGGCCAGCAGCAACTACAAGAAAATGCCGAGACGGCGGTGGTCTATGCGACGTTCTGGATCGAGAAGGTGACGAACATGCAGACCGGCGGCTCTTTCATGCAGCTGCAATACGCGCAAATGGTGGTGCTGAACTTCCCCATATTCCACCTGCTTAATCAGACGCCCCCTGTTTATGTGAACTTGGGATGGCCGCACATTTCGGTGGCGACGTTAAGAAAGAGTTTTAGCTGAGCGAGCGCACTCGCTGGCTCCAGCCCTCACTTGCGTCAGCCGCGGTGCAAGTGAGGGCACTATTGCGCGCCGTGGCGAAAGGATGCAACATATCCGAGAGAGGAGCATGGCGCTATGAATCTCGTATTCGCAAGTGGTTTCTTCGTACCTCAAGCCTTGCTGGGGAAGGATTATTTCCGGAATCTTCCGCAAAGGTATCCAGGCGCATTCTTCCCCAACGTGAGCGTGCTTGGCAGCATCGCCGAGCGGGCCGGAGAACTCGCCGCTGCTATCGCGGCCAAGTTTCCCATTGGCGATATCCACATAATCGCGCACAGTATGGGTGGTCTGGACTCTCGTTACTTGCTGGCAAAAAATCTCAACAATCTAGCAAGACGCGTGGCGTCGCTATCGACGATCGCCACACCGCACTGGGGCAGTCCAGTGGCGGACCTCCTGACCGGCGAGGTTGCTCCTCCTTTGTTGAGGGTTCTGGCGGAAAAGGCGATGGCGCAGTGGTTCGCGGCGTTCCCTTCCCTCAAGGCAAATACCGGAGCGTTGTCCGACTTGACCACATCTTCCGCAAAACAGTTCAACAGCACCTTCCCCGCTACGCCAAGTGTCTCCTACTATCCCTACACCGGAAATGGTCACGGCTCCGCTGCGCTGATTCCCACTCATCTTTTCATCCAGTTGCTCGGTGCCGCGGCGCCGGAGCAAGACAACGACGGCGTAGTGAGCGTCGCGTCAGCGAGTTGGCCTGGACCGCTTGTCGAACCGCCGTGGCCCACCGATCACTTCGGCGAGATCGGCTACGACCTCGACACGCTGAACCTCACAACTTCGTTTCCATACGAGGAGGCGTTCGACCGAGTGGTTGCTCGCGCCGTCGCATCTCCTTCGCGCAACGAGGTCTGAGTTCCCAATTTTTTCTGGGGTACCCTCCAAGCCTGCTGCCTCGCGGCGAAGTAAGCTAAAGGAAAGATCGATGGCGACACTATCACGCATAGCTCCGGAGATTCCAGTCTCCGATTTGAAAGCCGCAATCGACTACTACTGCCAAAAGCTCGGGTTTGATTTGGTGATGGAACTGTCCTCTGAAGTTTACGCCATAGTACAGCGTGATGGGATCGCCATTCACTTATTTGAAGAGGATGCGAAACCCACCGTATCCGTAGGTGTTCACATCTTCACGGATGAGCTAGACGAGTTGCACGCTGAGCTGCGCAATCGCGGAGCATCGATTTGCCAGGACATCATCCGTAAGCCTTGGGGCAACCGGGATTTTCGGGTAAACGACTGCGCCGGAAATATGTTGAAATTCACCGAACCAGTTGCTGCGCACTAACGCAGCTGTCATTGCGCAGTGAAGAAAGTGGCTTCGGATCGCTGCTGGATAACGACCCAAGCCGGAAGTAGGCGGCACGGGTGCCTGGGATGCAAAGTGCACGGCTAGTTTTTCAACCACATCGGTCCTTTGCGAAACACTTGCCGAGCGGAGATCCGCCCGCTTTTCGGTCTCCGCTTCCCGCACTTGTCCGACATGCTGTGGGTTCGGAAACCGGCGGCAGCTTGTTTTCGTAACGGAGGATACTATCCCCTAGGAGGGATCATTCGTGAGAATCCTGCAAGTAGGAAATCGACAGGCGACCAGGATATTTCTTGGCCTCGTTGTTTTTTCTTCTACGTGCAGCGCGCAGCGCACGGCGCTTCCTGGTCCACCCTTTCCTCCGTTCGAATTTCTCCAAAAGCCCGGGCCTCATCCCGTGGGCCTGAAGGTGGTAAATCAATACGATCCCACACGAACCTTTCCCGCCAACCCTGATCGTCCCGGGGCGCCTGCGCGGCAAGGAAGCCGTCCTCTACAGACGCTTATCTGGTATCCCGCGCTGCAAAGCACGAGCAAGCCAATGACAGTTGGCGATTACGTCGCGTTGGCGGATAGCGAGATTCACTTTGACACACCTGACCAAGAGCACAACAAATGGCGTACACGGTTGAAGAGTTCCTTCAATGCCCCGCTGTGGTCAGTGCGCAACGCAACGCCCGCGGACGGACACTATCCTGTTCTTGTTTACGCTCCCAGCGATTCTTCCATTGCATGGGAGAACGCTGATCTATGCGAGTTCCTTGCAAGCTATGGATATGTCGTTCTTGCTAGTCCTTCGCTGGGAGTGTCGACTCGCGATATGACTGACGACTTGGCGGGGATTGATACGCAAGCTCTCGACATCTCATTTCTTATTTCTTATGCAGCTAGACTACCTGATACGGATTCATCGAAGGTCGCTGCGGTGAGCTTTAGTTGGGGAGGAATATCGAGTTTGTTCGCTGCTGCGCGGGATCCCCGCATTCAGATCTTGGCTGAGATGGACGGCAGTATGCGCTATTACCCAGGACTTGTGGCAAGCGCTGGAGATATTCATCCGGAGCTGTTGAAGACGCCACTCCTATTTTTTACCTCAAACGAGATGAGCTATATCGAACATCTTGATGCGTATAACGGTCCGAAAAATGAAAGAATAGGACGCAGCGTTCTTAATGCATGGGCACATGGAGATGCCATAATTTTAAACATGGTGGGCATGTCCCATCCGGAATTTTGTTCCATGTTTCAGCGCACGAAGAACGCCGCAACATTCGCGGAAGACCAAGTCGCAGATTATGGACGGGAAGACGCAAACACAAGTTATTCGTGGGTTTCGCTTTACATGCTTCAGTTTCTGAACGCCTACCTCAAGCATGAAACGTCAGCGAAGGCGTTCTTGGCAAAGACTCCTGCTGAAAACGGCTTACCCATGCACACTATGGGAATCATGTACCGCCCGGCATCCTTTGCCGAGACAATGCGGTCGGCAGCTCGAATGGGAGACGAGAGCGCGTGGAAGGCGTTCCAGAACTTCGCAGCCGATCCCATGAACCGTTACATGACCGGCGAAGAGGGGACGATAAATAAGCTCGGCTATGCCCTCGTTCAGGAAAACGATCCGGCGTCAGCCGTCGTGCTGTTCAAATTGAACACAAAGGCCTATCCCGATTCCGCGAATGCATGGGACAGCCTTGGAGACGGTTACGAAGCGACGAACGATATCCAAGCTGCGCTTATGGCATATGCGCGATCTATCGAGTTGAATCCTGGCAATGAGCACGCGAGGCGTGAGCTGGTTAAATTGCGCAAATAGCGTTGTCCAATTGATCGCAGCTTGCGAACGTCTGGTGAATGGATGAGTAACGATAAACGCCATTGCGTCTGCCAGTGCCTGCACCTCCGGCCGGATCGTCCGGCGCTCGTACAAAGCTCGAATGCCGCTTCCATTGATGGCCGTCCGGGTACTGCTCGTTCCGGGTGGCGCGTAAAAGGAGGGAGAGGGAGATTCGGTAAACCCTTGGCGACCAGGCATGAGTTAATTCCCTCCACCGCTCTGGCATTGGCGACAATCGGTTAATGTGGATACCGAAAGGCAGCGAAATCCTGCGTCTGTACGCATACCTCCGCCCTTCTCCCGGAACGATTCCCGAGATGCGATTCGACTTATCCGGTCAGCGCTGCACCGTTGCAATCAGCTAGAAATCGCGAAGGCCGGGTTCCATTTTCGGACACCTGAACCCCGAAAATCGATCTCCGACTGACCTTACCGCTCAATAGAATCAAGCACCTACTTAGGAAGTCAACCTGCAGCCAAAGCGCAGGAAACCACATGCGAAACGTCCGTGAAGACCTCCGGTATGCGATGCGTGTCCTCCGCCGGACTCCGGCCCTGACCGCGGTCGCAGTGCTTACTCTGGCGCTAGGTATTGCCGTTATCACGACCGTCTTTGGCTGGATCGACGGAATGGTCCTACACCCGTTCCGCGGTGCCAAGGACGACGGACAACTCGCCGTGCTTGAGTCCGTCAGTGCCAGCGGCATGCAGCATCAGGTTTCGTACGCCGACTCCCGGGACTTCCAGGACAGCCTCAGCAGTATTTCCGGATTGTTGCTGAACCAAAAAGGTCCCGCCTCAATCGGCGAGGGAGAAAAGGCCGATATCGTGTGGTACGAAGGGGTCTCTGGAAACTACTTCGACGTCCTGGGCGTAAAGCCGGTCCTGGGTCGCGCGTTCACTCGCGACGAATACGGCGACCGGGCGAAAGCGTTCACGGCAGTCATCAGCTATCGCGTGTGGAAGAACTATTTTCATGGCGACAAGTCGGTCCTCGGCCACACCGTGCGGATCAACCGGTACCCGGTCACCATCGTCGGGGTAGCGCCCCCGGAATTTGGCGGCGATTTCCCGGGAGTGGCGCTCGACGTCTGGGTTCCACTGCCACTGGCCGGAGAAAGCGAGCGCGATGCGCGGCACTTCCAGGCCATAGTCAGGCTCAAACCCGGCGTCAGCGTCTCGGAGGCAAACGCCGAGGCGGCGACGGTTGCCGCTCGCCTTGCCCGTGGCTTTCCGAAGACCAACCAGGGGATCGGCGCCCGGATCGTACCGATCTGGAAGGCGCAGGAGGGGGCGTCGAGTATTGTGGCATGGCCGATGGCCATCCTCGGTGCGGCGTGTGTACTGGTGCTGCTGATTGCATGCGCCAACGTCGCCAATCTTCTACTGGCTCGTTCCACAGCCCGGCAGACGGAGTTCGGCATCCGCGCTGCCCTGGGCGCCAGCCCGGCTCGCTTGAGCCGACAGCTGATTTTTGAAAGCCTGCTTTTGGCGGCCCTGGCAACGCTTGTCGGGTTGCCGCTGGCTCTGTGGGTTGAGAATGTGCTGATCTATTTCGTACCGCCCACAGGAGTGCCGGTGAGTTTCAACGTACAGCCGAGCGCCCGGGTGTTCCTGTTTGCCGCTCTGGTCTGCTTGGCTTCCGCGCTGATTTCCGGGATTCCGCCCGCGTTTCAGTTGGTGCAGCGCAGCCTGGTGGATGCGCTGAAGCAGGGTGGAAGAGGCGGCACACGGAACGGGCACGCGCAGCGCATCTCCGGGGTGCTGGTGGTAGCCGAAACGGGGCTGGCGCTCGCGGCTCTGGTGATATTCGGATTGTTTGTTCGGAGCCTTTACGGGTTAGAGAAGGCTCCGGCCGGTTTCAATCACCGCAACGTGACGGTGGGCCGTCTTTTTCTGGCGACGAACAACTACACGTCCAGCCAGGAGCAGGAGTTCTCGCGGCGGCTCCGCATGCACCTGCTGGCCGCACCAGGAGTGACAAGCGCCGCCTATTCCGACTCCATCCCGCTCGGCTTCGGGCTGGGAAAGTGGAACAGCATCGTGGTGGAAGGGTATGCGTCGCGACCCGGCGAGAACCTGGATGTGCATCACGCCTCGGTGTCGCCCGGCTATTTTGATTTGCTGCGGATCCCGCTTCTCGCAGGCCGCGATTTCCGGGACGAGGATAACGAAACGGCATCGCGCGTCATGATCGTCAACGAGTCTTTCGCGCGGCGCTTTTTCGACGGGCGCGACCCCGTCGGGCACCGGGTGCAGGTTTTCGGCAAACCCTTCCAGATCGTAGGAATGGTCAAGGACAGCAAGTACTACAATCTGTCGGAAGCACCGCAGCCATACTTCTACATGTCCTTCGACCAGGTGCACAACGGCAGTGGCGAAAACGGAGTGGCCCTCTACGTTCGGACCGACCGTGACGCGCGTGATCTCGTCCCCGTACTCCGCCGCGAAATGTCTGCCATCGATCCAAATTCGGCCGGCCTGACGGCCATGCCCTTGTCGGATTACATCTCGGCTGCCTGGTTTGGGTCGCGGATCGCCTCGTCGTTCCTCGCAGTGCTCGGCACAATTTCCATGCTGCTCGCCGGGGTGGGTCTTTATGGAGTTATGGCTTTCTCGGTAAGCCAACGGACTCGGGAAATCGGTATCCGCATGGCGCTGGGGGCCGACCATGGGGGCGTGCTTCGGATTGTCATGAGAGAAGGCCTGCTGCTGGCTTTATTGGGGATAGCCGCCGGCCTCGCCATCGCCTTGGCAGCGACCCGGCAGATGGCGCCTCTGCTTTACCAAGTCAGTCCAGCCGACCCCATGAGCATAGCGGGGGCAGCGCTGTTCCTTATTGTGGTTGCGGTACTCGCAAGCCTGATCCCAGCGCTGCGAGCCACGAGGGTTGACCCGATTCGCGCGCTCCGCGAGGAGTGACCGGCAGCGCGCTGGTGGCAACGCCAGCCGGCATTTGGCCGGTTGATTAAGAGAGCGTCTGCTGTGTGCACCTGGTTGCGTAATTCCCGACGATGAGAAGTGGCCGGCGCCGATTGATCCGCGGTAACGCTAAGGAACTTCCGGAAGTTCTCGGAAGTTCTAGTAGGCAGTCTGCCACCTCGTACCATGGCGGACTGTCCCCGAAGCGCCCTAAACATAGGCGTGGAGAATTCGTCAGTCACGCCTTATCTGAAAAAGGTTTCGGACGTTTGCACAATCTGATCGATCAGGTGATGTTGCCGCACAGCGTCGTGAAAGTTGCTGGCTTCGGATGTCCCGTTCTTCTTGTCGCTTGCGTACGCAGCATAGAGGTACGCCATGTCTTGCGCGCTTGCGTCGAGGTCAGACTTAGGAAGAAAGTCATATTTCGCGGGAACCGGCAGCGGTGAGAAGGTCCTCGCTTCGCCGTTCATGCCTTCGATGGCGTTGTCGTTCTTGTTCTGAAAGGCGAACGGATTCGTGATGCGGAGAACGCCTTCGGTTCCTGAGATGTCAATCTGAACGCCGGTCAGATGCTTTTGTGCACCTTCCACCTGCATCGAAAACAAGCCACCATTCTCGAGCGTGCCGATGACCATCACCTCGTTTGGGTTGGTATTTGGGATTTGTTCTCCCGTCTCCAAGACCGTGAAGAACGGAAACTGAGTTTCGATGACTGCCGTCAGCTTTTTGGGGAAACCGACGGAGCGAAACAGCATGTCTCCAAAGTGGGCTACGTAAATCGACAAGATGTGCGAGAAATTGGAGGCGTGGAAGGCCCATTCGTATCTGCCAGGCATTGTTGGAACAAAAGCGTCTGTGCTGACTGTCATGTGAACACCACGAATCTTCCCGACGTAGCCTTGCTTTATCAGGTCGCGGGTATAGCGAGCGCTGGGCGCCATGCGGCGTTGGAGCCCGACGATGTGCCCGACGCCTTTTGCTTCGGCCAAAGATAGAACCTCTTCAGATTCCGCTGTGCTCGTGGTCAGCGGCCACTCGCTGTATACATCCTTGCCCGCAGCGATCGTAGCTTTCACCAGTCGCGCATGTTCAGGGGCGGGGACTACGATGGCGACGAGGTCCACGTCAGGATGATTGATAAGTGCCTGGTCATTTTCGCAAACATGTGGAATGTTGAACTGCGCCGCCGTCTTCTCGGCCGTTTCTTGTTTCCGGCTGGACACTGCGACCACTTCATATTCCTTCAATGTTTTCAAGGCCGGAATGTGTCCGTAGTTCGCCCAGCCACCCGCGCCGATGATACCCACTCGAATCTTTTCGCTACTCATAGCTTCGCTTTCAGCCCTTCCCTGTTAAAGCATAAGCCTTGAAACATGTGTCAAAGAGGAAATGGGGTCGAGGAAATGGCGTCCAATACTTCGAATTTCAATCGAATCTTCGGGTTCGATGAGGAGTGCGGCCCGGCGTTGCCCGCCAGCACCGGGCCATTACGCGAAAAGAGTGTCGCCTGAGATTTCTCACTTCGTACCAAACCTCTCCGTCCCGGAAGTTCCGCGTGACGTGGTACGTGAAGTTGGGTTGGACGCAGCGGGCGTTGCGAGGCGTACTGCATATCCAGTGGCTGGCGGGGGAAGATACTCTCTCCAAATGAGCAGAGGCATATGCGGTGTTCGCTGGTTCGGGGATGACCGATGTCGCTAGGTCGTTGAACGCAAACGCTGAGTGGCTGGGGCGCAAAAAGTAAGCGTTTGCATGTATCTGGCAGAAAAGGAGTTAGAAGAAGTGAGTTGCTTGACTCAGGCTGTCCTCTTCGGCCCCTCTTCGGCCCCCTCTTCGGCCCTCTTCGGCTCTCTTCGGCTCCCTTCGGCCCCTTCGGCCCAGATTCATGCCGAATCAACCGAATGCTAACCGAGCCGTGACCCGACGGGACGGTGCGAAGCCTCCAGCAACCGCGCGCGTGAGCAAGCTGATTCTTTCGGAACCGTGACCGTCACGGAGCGGTTTTCGGGCTTCTTTTTCATCGACGTCTTGGAACTTCCGGGAGCTCCTGGCCGGTCGGCGCGAACTAGTTCCAAAATTTGTATCCGTATGACAAAATACTATTCGGCGCCAAACTCGTCGTTTTCTTGGTTTTAAGAGAATCGATGAAGGTATCTAGCCTCCCCCCGTCCTTAGTCCAGTACGGCCGGAGTCCCTCCAAGAACGTCAAGACCTCGTCATGGTAGCCGGCGGATAACAACCGCTCTGCGAGCCATAGGTTTGGGCCAAAACAGCATATCCCCCATTTATCAAGCAAGATCTCAGTTTGGTCGTGGAGGTAATGAAGGGCGGTTGCGTAATCGCCATGATTGAAAGCGTCGCGGCCAAGGGCATCATTAATGGCGTAAAGAAATTCAGTATAAGTTCCAATCCATTTATCTTGCGAGTGCCATCGTTCCAAAAGCACCTGAAACTCTTTCGCAAGTGATGCCGCGGCGGGATCGTCAGTTCCCATTGCTGTGCAGAGTGCCAGCCATAGGGTGCGAAAGTGTTCATAGTCCGCATCCCAATCGGGGTTGGGTATGGCTTGCTGCTGCTTCAAATCCTCTTTCGCAACGTCCCCAAGAGCGAGTTCAAGCGTTCGAACGGCTTTCACGACGCCGTCAGCCTCATTCTGCTCAATTGCGGTTACCACGCTGTCAGCAAGTGGAAGTAGTGGAGCAGTCGCAGTTGTCGGAATCAAGTAATGCCCGGGCCCGTCGGACGCAGGGGTCTTACTCATCCGCTCTACTCTGCTGCGTATCGGTCCGGCGTGCGGCGATCCCGACGCGACTGCGGCCATTTCTGCCGCCCGGACCATTGCCAGTCGATAGTCGCCGGCAGTCACATCTCCTTTGAGCTCGAACGCTTCCGAGCGCAACATGTCGGACTGGTCTTGCGTCAGCGTTAGGGTTTGCGTGAAGAGTTCGTCAGGAACCATCAATAGGCAAACCGCACAGGCCAATGTCGGAATGGCGAACTGGCGCATAGAGTCCTTCGTCCTCTTGGAACCACCACGATTGTACGGCTGGTTGAAGACGCCTGGCAAATCGTCGTGCTCACGCGACCGCAGCCAGGAACAGCGGCACTGGATTGGAACTCACTTCCACTTCCGGGACGGAGAGTGATGGCCTGCGGATACTGTCACCGGTTTCTCACGGTCGTCTGAGATTTTCGGTAGAGCAGTGAATGTCACGGAACTCCGGGTCGACGAGTTTCCGAATAGTGGTGACTTTCCCGAGAGTCCTAGTGATCCAGTGGCGGGCGGGGGAAGATACTCTCTCCAAAGGAGCAGAGGCATATGCGGTGTTCGCTGGCTTCGGGGATGACCGATGTCGCTAGGTCGTTGAACGCAAACGCTGAGTGGCTGGGGCGCAAAAAGTAAACGTTTGCATGTATCTGGCAGAAAAGGAGTTAGGAAAAGTGAGTTGCTTGACTCAGGCTGTCCTCTTCGGCCCGAAGTTCCGGGTCCTTATCTTAGCGCTTATGGGTCTTTGACCCCGTTTCCCCGTTTCCCGCGAGAGTCCTGCTGATCCAGTGGCGGGCGGGCGAAGATACTCTCTCCAAAGGAGCAGAGGCATATGCGGTGTTCGCTGGTTTCGGGGATGACCGATGTCGCTAGGTCGTTGAACGCAAACGCTGAGTGGCTGGGGCGCAAAAAGTAAGCATTTGCATGTATCTGGCAGAAAAGGAGTTAGAAAAAGTGAGTTGCTCGACTCAGGCTGTCCTCTTCGGCCCTCTTCGGCCCTCTTCGGCCTCGGCTCGCTTGACTCAGGCTGTCCTCTTCGGCTCCTTCGGCCCTCTTCGGCCCCCATGCGAGATAATCGAGTGCGATGCGTCAGATGAACGGCGTTGTGGTCGTGCCGGAGACCGGGATTTCCGGACTAAAAAAGCAGTTCCTTCTTGTGGACAAGATGTCGCTGTTCTACACACAGCTTCCAAACGCTGAAGACCCTGAGTATAAGTTTCTGGAATCACGGGGGGTTATCGAGTATCACGAAGAGCCTGAGTTATACCTGGGCGGGTTGTATCCGGAGTGGGCGGTACCTGCAATCATGGAATTTAGCAAAGGCGCTGAAAGAGAGCCGGCCGTGACCACGTACAGTGCAGACTTGATGATACGAATATTTTCAGCCGCGGCATCGAAGTTGTCGGGGATTCAAACGGTTCCGCTATGCGCGCATGGATTACCTCGTATCCTTGAACAGACGCTCCTCGCGCACACAACTCACGAAACAACGCTTCAGATCACATTAGGGCAACTACCGTGCCCTGGAGCGGACGCTTCCTGGCAAGACATTCTGGACTTCAAGTCTGAGGAGCGCGACAAACAGTGGGCATTACGCCGGTTCCTCAATACGATCTCCACAAAAAAGCAAACTGAGGCCGAAATCAGAGACGACATAGAGTGGTGTCTGAACGAATATGCAAAAGCTATGAGAATCGTTGGGTTGAAGGCCTCACAAGGACTCATTGAGGCGTATGTCATCCCGACAATTGAGGTCCTTGAAGACATAGCCAAATTCAACTGGAGCAAACTGGCGAAAGGGGCGCTTTCCGCCAAAAGGCGAACCACCGACATCTTAGATGCGGAGTCGCGGGCGCCCGGCAGGGAATGCGGCTACGTCGTCCGTGCGCTGGGGCGATTTGGCAACAGCAGCAACTAGCGCCCTGGATGCATAGAATCGACTCGGCACGGGCCGGAGAATAAAAACCGGTTTACAGCGGGAAACGGTCAGCGCGCCGCTCTGTAGTCTCCTCCAACCCTTCCGGTTGGTCGGCTACGCGGCACTAGCGCGCGAAAGACCGACTACCCGACCAGTCGGCAACGGTTTAGCTAACTTTGAGAGTAGCGGCGGGGTTGAATAGAGGTTATTGCCATTTTTGGCGCAGGCTGTGAACGCCCTCGTCAGCATTCGGGAACACTTCGATAAGAACGGAAGGATGATCCACGCAAGAAAAAGGGTGACCCAAAGAAATGAAGATTGAATCCACCGATCAGGACCTGCGAACAATGCTGTCGTCAGCGTACTACAAGATCCCAAGATTTCAGAGGCCGTACTCATGGGATAGGGAGAACGTCCAGGAGTTTTGGGAGGACGTGATTCAAGACAACCCGCAGGATTATTTCATCGGATCTATGGTTGTGTACAAGGACGGAAAACAGCGGTACGGCATCGTGGATGGGCAGCAACGCCTGACGACGATCACTATCCTCCTTAGCGTGCTTCGCGACAAACTTGCCGAGCTTGAACTACAGGATCTCGCCCAGGGAGTTCACGGACTCATCGAAAGGCGCAACATTGATAACAAGCCTGAGTTCATCGTTTCCACTGAGTCGTCGTACCCATTTTTTCAAGATCGCGTGCAAAAGTGGGGCGCACCGTCGATCGATGTAGACCTTCTGAACGAAGAGTCAAACCTTCAGTCAGCACATGCTCGCCTTCGTGAGCTCGTATCGGGCGCCATTGACAGTCTGCACGCAGACACAACATTATCCCCGAAGAAACGCAAAGAGTTGACGGAGCATAAGCTGATTGCCATCCGTGATGCGCTGCTGAACCTGAAGATAATCCTGGTTAAGCTCGAGGACGAGGATGATGCATATGTCATCTTCGAAACGTTAAACACCCGGGGCAAGGACCTCGCGTTGGCAGATCTGGTCAAAAACCACTTAACAAAGTGCGTCAAAAGTAAGAATTCATCCTCAGACGAGGTTAAGGTCAAGTGGAAGCAGCTCTTAGAAACAATCGAGGGATCTTCGGCTGATTTGAGAACCGATTCGTTCATCCATCATTTCTGGTTATCGAAGTACGATTACCTACCTGCTAAGAACGTCTTCAAAGTTCTCAAGAAACGAATCACGGTTGATCTGGCGTCGGCATTCCTCGATGCGCTATTGAAAGACGCGGTCTTGTATCGATCCATTAACGAACCCGGGTACGGGAAATGGGCCAAAGAGGAAAAAGAGATCGAGCGGGCTCTATCTGCACTCGTTATTTTTCGCGTTGCCCAACAAACTCCGTGCGTCCTGTCTCTCCTCCGAGAATATCGGATCACGAAAAAACTGAAGAAAAGGCACATCGAGGATGCTGTTGTCGCGATAGAGAAGTTTCATTTCCTTTTCACCGCAGCTACGTCGCAACGATCATCGGGTGGCATATCAGGTATGTATGCCGCGCTTGGCCGGAGGCTCTTTGAGGCAAGAGACACTCAGGAAGCTGTCAAGGTAATCCAAGATCTTAAACAAAAACTTCGTGACAGGGTTCCATCGATTGAAGAATTCAAGGCACTTTTCCCGGACATCATCTTTACTGACAATGTAACTAAACAAAAAAAGCTCGTGCAGTACATTCTGGCTGGGCTGGGGCGTGTGGCAACTAAAGCCGCCACGATTGACTACGAGCAAATGACCATAGAGCATTTAACGCCGCAGAGTCTCATTGGCCAGGGTCCGTACGATGATGCAATTATCGGTCAGATCGGGAATCTGCTCCTCGTGTCAGAGGAATTGAATGGCAAGCTGAAAAACAAGTCCTTTAAAGACAAAAGGCGAATCTTGGTGGAGAACGGCTTCAAGCTACCGAAAGCGATCGAGCAGGCGGCATTGTGGGGCGTAGTCGAAATCAAGAAGCGTACAGACGAAATCGCAGATGAGGCTTACAATCAGATCTGGAAGCCATAGATTAGTCATGGCTCGCGTCTCGAACCTGGAATGCGCGCCAGGGCAGTTTGGGAAACTGGATCAGAGACCTCTCTGGAAGGGGGACACCGAGACAGTATCCACCCTACCAGGTTTAGCGATCACGAGCCACCAATAGTCTGTTGCCCGGGAAATTGGGACGGACGGGCGTTTAGTCTGCATCGAAGGTGGCGTTGTGAGGCGTAGCCATTCTCCAGGAGTAGGTCGACAATCGCTACTTCCACCGGCGAGCTACCGTTACCGGAAATTTGTAACAAGACCCACCAGCACCCTCGCGCACCAGCTTGACTCCTACTCCATGCGCACGGCGGACATCGGGTCGCCCGCTGCCGCACGGCGCGCGGGAATATAGGAGGCGAGCATGGACATCGCGCTCAGCAGCACGATGGCGCCCGCGAGTGATAGGGCATCGCGTGGCTTCACGCCGAACAGAAGCTTCTCTGCCAGTTGGCCTACCCCTAACGCAAGCGGCACCCCGATCAACATCCCGACCCCCAGCAGCAAAACCGCTTCCTTCAGGACAAGTTGGACCACGCGACGCCGATCGGCCCCGAGCGCCATGCGCACACCAATCTCTTTTCTCCGGCGCGCAATCATGTACGACATCACACCATACAGCCCAAGCGTTGCCAGCAATGCGGCAAGGGTTCCAAACGCACCCGAAAGGATCGCCATCGCTCGCTCGCCGCTCACCGAGTCTGCCAACTGATCTGAGAACAGCTTGGTCCGTATACTGAGTGACGAACTGATCCCGGCGATGGCCGTTTTCGAAGCGTTGATCACGGGACCGGGCGGTCCTGCTATCCGAAGCACCACATTCCTGCCGGATCCCGGATGCTCATCTTGCGCGATGGGAAAGAACCCAAGCGGCTTGAACTCCTCTTTCAGGTCGTAGTACTTGGTGTTTCGCACCAGGGGGGGGACGCGGGGTCAAAGACCTCTGGGGACGCGGGGTCAAAGACCTCTGGCACCGATAGTATGTGCGCCATACGTTAGCAGATTGCTTTGTCCCATCTCTTTGAGGACATTATCTTTCCTAGGGCGCGGCCGAGGACCGGACTCGCGAAGCGAACCTTGTCAGGCCGCCTCGAACGCGAATCCACCGCCCGCCCAGAGAGCCCGCAACAGGAGAGAAGCGTCCTCCAAGAACACGCAAGCTGCAGATAACTAATAGGCAAGAAGTCGGTGGTTAAGGCGGGTCTCGGTGCCAGAGGTCTCTGACACCCTTTCCGGAGTGTGGTCGCTGCATAGTCGGGGCGCACCAACTCCTCCTTCATCTCCTGAATAAGTTAGCGCCCGTAGGGTAGTCCCCTAGACTGCAAATCGGCGCCCCTGCCGATTTGCCAAGCCGCTCGCGATAGGCCCAGCGCCCCCAGTTCATTTTTCATCCTCCGCTGTCGCGCAGCCGCTAGGAGTCGTTCACGGGACGGGGGCCGAAATTTCCCCAGCGGAATCAAGCACTTGGACCATAGCTCAGACGGAACCTGATTCGGCATGCTCCATCATGAGCTAGGAAAAGTCTCCTAATGGCGGGGCGCGTTGCCAACCTGCGGCGGGTTTTTCTACCCGTGGTTGGTCGCGCGGATTTTCAACCGCAGGTGCCGGCAGATCCAGATCTATGGGACTTCAGTTTTCAACCACAGTGGGTTCGACTGCCCCTCCGCCAATTGGCTTCGTTTTTTCGAATCGCTCGTGGCGGAAGGTATGTGAGTTCGTTTCGAAGGGGGATGGGGCGCATATGCGAGTTCGTTTCGCAAAAACCCGCCCGCTGTAAGGGCCCGCCGCGTGCGGCCCCGGCGGGATCTCGGTCCCGCTTGGTAAGCCGCCTGTATTCAGACGTTTGAGTTCGACTGCAACAGGGAAGGAGCTGCGATGGACTTCGTTTCGCAAAAACACAGGCAACTGAAAACCGGTGACAGTATCCACGTTTACCGCCAATTGGCTTCGTTTTTTCGAATCGCTCCGTGGCGGAAGGTATGTGAGTTCGTTTCGAAGGGGCGGGGCGCTCATGCGAGTTCGTTTCGCAAAAACCCCCGTCAGCTGAAAGTACCCGCCGGGTGCGGCCCCGGGGGGATCTCGGTCCCGCTTGGTAAGCCGTCTGTATTCAGACGTTTGAGTTCGACTGCAACAGGGAAGGAGCTGCGATGGACTTCGTTTCGCAAAAACACAGACGACTGGCCAGAAGGCCCTCTCGACCTCGGCTTGGGTTCGTTTTTTCCCCGGCCCGGCAGACCGGCTTCTGGCGCGGTTCAGTGCCTTCCCGCGCCGAGCTCCTTGACGATGCCGGTCACGAAGGTTTTCGCATCGCCGAACAGCATCAGCGTTTTGTCCATGTAATACAGCTCGTTGTCGATGCCAGCAAAGCCGGGGCTCATGCTGCGCTTGATCACCATCACCGTATGGGCCTGGTGGGCAAGCAGGATCGGCATGCCGGCGATGGGGCTGTTCTTATCGTTGGCCGCCGCCGGGTTCACGACGTCGTTGGCGCCAATCACAAGCGCCACGTCACACATGGGGAACTCCGAATTGATCTCGTCCATCTCCACAAGCTTGTCGTAGGGGACATCGGCTTCGGCGAGCAGTACATTCATGTGTCCAGGCATGCGGCCGGCGACGGGATGGATGGCGAATTTGACATCGACGCCGCGCTTGGTGAGGACGTCGAACATCTCGCGCAACTTGTGTTGGGCCTGGGCAACGGCCATGCCATAGCCGGGAATGATGATAACCGTGCGCGCCGCGCCGAGAATCTCGGCAGCGTCTTCCGGGCTGGCGGAACGCACCGGACGCGCATCGGCCTTGCCGCCGGCGGTGGTCTGCAGCGTGCCAAATGCGCCGAACAGGACGTTGCTGAAGGACCGGTTCATAGCCTTGCACATGATGACGGCCAGGATGAAGCCCGACGAGCCATCCAGTGCGCCGGCGATGATCAGCAGTTTGTTATCGAGCGCAAATCCCATGGCGCTGGCCGAGAGGCCCGCGTAGGAATTGAGCAGCGCAATGACGGTGGGCATGTCGGCTCCGCCGATGGGCACGATAAGCAGCACGCCGAAGATGAGTGCCAGCGACATGAATATGGGGAACAGATACGTGCTTTCGGGAGAAATGATGAGGATGATGCCAAGCACTACCGCGGCGCCGAGGATTCCCAGGTTGACGATGTTCTGACCTTTGAATGTGATCGGCCGGGTTGGCAGGACTTCCTGCAACTTGCCGAAGGCCATGAGGCTGGCTGTGAACGTGAGGAAGCCAAGCAGCGTCTCCAGTACCAGCGCAACCATGACGAAGCCGTGCGGCGTTTCGCGATAGTACTCGGCTGTGCCGATCAAAGCCGAAGCCAGCGCGCCGAACGCGTGCGAGAGCGCGGTCCGCTGCGGGACGGCAGTCATCGGCATGAGATAGGCCAGCGGGACGCCGACGGCGGAGCCAATGAAGAAGGCGATGAAGATCCACTGATAGCTGACGACCTCAAACCGAAGCAAGGTGCCGACGACGGCCAGCAACATACCGATCTCGCCCGCGTACACGCCTCGACGGGCGGTTTCCGGTGAGCTCATCCACTTGATGGCGAGGATGAAGCCGATGGCGGCGAGGATATAAAGTGCCGGAAGAATGGTCTCGATCATTTCTTAACCGGCTCCCTCTTCTTGAACATTCGCAGCATGCGGTCGGTGATGAGGTAGCCGCTGACTAGGTTGGTTGTCGACGCGACCACGGCGACGAAGCCGAGGACGCGACTGAGAGTAGAGGCATGTTCCGCGCCGGTGATCAGAATCGCTCCGACGACGGCGATCGCCGAGATGGCGTTCGTCAGCGACATGAGCGGGGTATGGAGCAGAGGTGAGACTCGTTTGATGAGCTCAAAGCCGAGAAAGGCCGCGAGCATAAAGACCCAAATTCCAAATTCAAGCGATTTCATGGATTAACTGTCCTACTTTGTGGCCGGCTGGGCGGCATTGAGGATTTCGGAAACGCGAGGGTGAACAACTTTATGGTCGTGGGTGACGAGCGTTTCGCGAATGATTTCGTCATCCAGGTTTAAAGCGACAGCGCCGTCCTTGATAAGCAGCTTCAAGAACGACGTGACGTTGGAACCATACATCTGACTGGCGTGCGTGGGCGCAGTGGAAGGGAGATTGAGTGGACCGAGCACCTTGACGCCATGGCGAAGTACGGTTTCGCCAGGCTGGGTAACTTCGCAGTTGCCGCCGCGTTCGGCGGCGACGTCGATAACCACTGAACCCGGAGGCATGGCGTCGACCATCGCGGCGGTAACCAGAATAGGCGCTTTGCGGCCTGGCACGGCGGCTGTGGTAATGACGACGTCCTGTTCCGCGATCACGCTGGTGAGCAGTTCGCGCTGGCGGCGATAGAACTCCTCGTCCATGGCTTTGGCATATCCGCCTTTATCTTCGGAGGCTTTGGAATCGACGTCGAGCATGATGAACTTGGCGCCGACGCTTTCCACCTGCTCCTTGGCGGCGGGACGCACGTCGTAAGCGCAGACCACTGCGCCAAGCCGGCGGGCCGTGGCGATCGCCTGCAAACCCGCGACGCCGACGCCGAGGATGAACACCTTGGCCGGAGTGATCGTGCCCGCGGCGGTCATCAGCATGGGGAAGATCTTCGGCAGTTCCATCGCGCCAAGTAAAACGGACTTGTAGCCCGCGATGGTGGCCATGGACGACAGTGCGTCCATGCTTTGAGCGCGCGTGATGCGGGGCATCAGCTCCATCGCAAGATAGGAAACGCCGGTAGCGGCGAGATCGGAGGCTTCTTTTATGGCGGTGAGCGGCTCACCGAAACCAATCAATGTCTGGCCTGGCCGCAGTGACGGAAGGTCCGACCGGCCCGCTTCGGGATTCGCGCCCAGGGTTCGCACCTGGACGATAACGTCGGCCTTCCCGAAGATCTCCTCGCGAGTAGTCAGGGTTGAACCACGGCCGGTATATTGGTCGTCCGGAAACCCGGCCTCGACGCCGGCTGAATGCTCAACCAGGATTTCGATCCCGAGCTTCTTCAAAACTTCACAGTGCCGGGGAGTGATTGCAACGCGACGTTCACCCGGGAACGTCTCCCGCGGAATTCCAACCGTAATGGCCAAAGGATTCTCCGTCTTTCTAGATGATTATTTCACTGAGCCCTAAAAGGCAATACTACACGGGCGGTATACAATGTTTTTAGTCAGCAGCATCGACCCCCCGTAGAAAGGTCGTAGGATGGTTACACGTGAGAGCCACTGACGTTCAAGACCCGAATTATTTCCATAAAGTCGTCGATTGCCAGTGGGCCTGCCCAGCGCACACCAACGTGCCTGAGTATATAAGGCTCATTGCTCAGGGACGATATACCGACGCCTACATGTTGAACCGGGAGTCGAATGTTTTCCCTGGAATCCTGGGACGAACATGCGACCGGCCGTGTGAACCGGCATGCCGGCGCGAACGCGTCGATGGGAAGCCAGTGGCTATTTGCCGGCTGAAACGCGTGGCGGCCGACCTGCGCGGCGACATCGAGCATCTGCTGCCCCAGATACCGCCAAAGAAAAACGGCAAGCGCATCGCCTGCATCGGAGCAGGACCGGCTTCGCTTACTGTTGCGAATGATCTGATGCCGCTGGGCTACGAAGTGACGATCTTCGAGAAGCAGGATAAGCCGGGCGGCTTGATGCGGACCAACATCCCGGCGTTTCGGCTTCCCGAACACGTGTTGACGGATGAGATCGACTTCATCCTGAACATGGGCGTCGACATCCGCTACAACAGTCCGGTGACGAGTCTGGCAGAGCTGCTGAAACAGGGCTTCGATGCGGTGTTCGTGGGCAGTGGCGCGCCGCGCGGGAAAAACCTGGAGCTGCCGGGCCGCTACGATTCGGATCGCATCCACATCGGCATTGACTGGCTGGAGTCGGTGGCTTTCGGACACATCGACAAGATCGGCGAGCGCGTCCTGATCATCGGCGTGGGCAATACGGCAATGGACTGCTGCCGTTCCTCATGCCGCCTGGGCGGCAAGGATATTAAGGTTATGGCGCGGCGTCCGCGCGGCTACTTCAAGGCATCGCCCTGGGAACTGGAAGATGCCGAAGAAGAAGGCGTGGGTATCCTGGTGAACCATGCGCCGAAGCGTTTCGTCATCGAGGACGGAAAGCTGATGGGTATGGAGTTCGACCGCGTGGAGTGGGACGCCGGCGCGAAGCACTCCAAGACCATCGACACGGTGTTCTTCCCTGCGGACGACGTGATCCTGGCCATCGGGCAGGAGAACGCGTTTCCGTGGATTGAGCGCGACCTCGGCATCGAGTTCGACAAATGGGATATGCCGGTGGTGAACGAGAAGACCATGCAATCGACGCGCCCCGACGTCTTCCTCGGCGGCGATGCCGCGTTCGGTCCGAAGAACATCATCTGGGCGGTTGAGCACGGGCATCAATCCGCGATTTCGATTCACCAGTATTGCGAAGGCGCACCGGTGAACGAGCGCCCACCATGGGGCATGAACCTGGTGAGCCAAAAAATGGGGCTCAGCGAGTGGAGCTACCACAACGACTACAACCCGGCGATGCGGCAAAAGATGCGGCACGTCGACCTGAAAGAGCGCTTTGAGCAGTTGAACGTGGAAGTGGAATTGGGCTTCACCGCCGAGCAGACCGCGCGCGAAGTGGAGCGATGCCTCAACTGCGATATCGAAACCGTATTCACGGAGAAGCGCTGCATTGAATGCGATGCCTGCATCGACGTATGCCCGGTGCAGTGCTTGACGATCACGCGAGGCGGCGAAGAGACCGATCTCCGAACGCGGCTTTCGGCTCCTGCCTTGAATCTCGATCAGGCCCTGTATGTGTCCGATCCGTTGCCGCAGACTGGCCGGATCATGGCCAAGGACGAAGACGTCTGCGTGCATTGCGGGTTGTGCGCGGAGCGCTGCCCGACCGCTGCATGGGACATGCAGAAGTTTGAATTATTCATTCCCTATCCTGGAAAGACAGCGTGCACCAACAGTTGCGTAAGCGCGTAAACGATTTCGCCATTAAATTGGCCAACGTAAATGGAACCGGTTCCGCCAGCGCCAATGGCCTCCTCATGCAGGCCATGTTCCGCATGGGTGTGCCGGTAACCGGCAAGAACCTGTTCCCTTCCAATATCCAGGGACTGCCTACCTGGTATGAGATCCGGGTGAGCCGCGACGGTTATACGGCCCGCGCGCTGGACTACGACCTGATGGTGGCCATGAACTCGCAGACCTATGCGAAGGACATTCAGGAAGTACGGCCGGGCGGATACCTGCTCTACGATTCATCGTGGCCGCTGGACCGCTCGCTGTGCCGGCCGGATATCCAGTTTCTTGGCGTGCCATTCGCGAAGATGTGCACGGAAAACTTCAAGGAGCCGCGCGAGCGAATCCTGATGAAGAACATCGCCTACGCCGGCTCGCTGGTAGCGGTGCTTGGCATCGATATGGCGGTGGTCGAGGAACTGCTAACGGAGCGGTTCGCGGGGAAAAAGGGGCTGCGCGAGTCGAACACCAAGGCGCTGAAACTCGGCTACGATTACGCGCACGAGCACTTCGAGTGCCCGCTGCCGTTCCATCTCGAAAAGATGGATCAGAATGCCGACAAGATCCTGATCGACGGCAATACGGCGACTGCACTGGGCTGCCTCTACGCGGGTGCGACCGTCGCGGCGTGGTATCCCATCACACCGGCCACATCGGTGATGGATGCGTTCAAGGAGTTCTGCGAGAAGTACCGCAAGGATCCAGAGACCGGCGAAAACAAGTATGTGATTCTGCAAGCCGAGGACGAGCTGGCTGCGATTGGTATGGTGATTGGCGCGTCTTGGATGGGCGCCAGGTCCTTCACCTCTACCGCGGGACCCGGCATTTCGCTCATGAACGAATTGCTGGGACTAGCCTATTATGCAGAAATTCCAGCCGTGCTAATTGACGTCCAGCGCGTAGGCCCCTCCACCGGAATGCCGACGCGAACGCAGCAGGCCGACTTGCTCGAGTGTGCGTACGCCTCGCATGGCGACACGAAACATATCCTGTTGCTGCCGGCGAATCCGGCTGAGTGTTTTGACTTCGCGGTGAAGTCGTTCGACCTGGCGGAGCGTTTCCAAACGCCGGTGATGATGCTTTCGGACCTCGATATTGGCATGAACGACTGGGTGGTCCCGCGGCTGAAGTGGGATGACAATTACCGGCCCGACCGCGGGCGCGTGCTGACGTCGGAGCAGCTGGAGAAGATGCCGAAGTTCCAGCGCTACTCCGATGAAGACCAGAACCACATAACCTCCCGGACGTTGCCCGGCGTTAACTCCAAGGGAGCCTACTTCACGCGCGGCTCGGGCCATAACAAGTTTGGGGTTTACACCGAAACGCCGGATGAGTATCAGGCCGTCATGGATCGGCTGGCGCAGAAGCATCGATCGGCGGCCGAGTTCGTACCGGAGCCCGTGATTGAAAAACGACCGAACGCGCAGTTCGGCGTGATCTCGATCGGCGGCTGCGACCCGGCGGTGCGGGAGGCATTAGACGTACTAGCTGAGCGCGACATTCCCGGCGACTACCTCCGAATTCGCGGCTTTCCCTTCCACGCAAGCGTGGAAGCGTTCATCAAAGAACACGATTTCTGTTACGTCATTGAACAAAACCGCGACGCTCAACTGCGAGCCTTGTTGTTACTAGAAACGGACGCCCCCAAGGAGCGGCTGCGATCGCTGTTGGTGTACGGCGGATTTCCGCTCAGCGCTCGCCGCGTCGTCGATCACATTTTGAATTCAAATGGAGAAGTGAAGAGTGCCTTCGATAGCCAAACCGATAGCGAAACATCCCAGTCTTCAACGGAATGAACTCGGACTAACCGTTCGCGATTATGAAGGCTCGATGTCGACGCTGTGCGCCGGCTGCGGGCACGATTCGATTACCGCGGCCATCACCCGGGCACTCTGGGAAGTGTCGATGCCGCCACACATGCTCGCCAAAATGAGCGGCATCGGGTGCTCGTCGAAGACGCCCACCTACTTCGTCAGCGGGGCACACGGATTCAACTCGGCTCACGGCCGGATGGCAGCGATCGCAACCGGCGCGAACGCGGCGAATCACGACCTGACATATATCGGCATCTCGGGGGACGGCGACTCGCTCTCGATTGGACTGGGCCACCTCTGCCACGCCATACGGCGCAACGTGAAGATGGTCTACGTGATCGAGAACAACGGCGTGTATGGGCTGACCAAAGGGCAGTTCTCCGCATCGGCCGACGTGGGGTCCAAGAGCAAGCGCGGCGAAGCGAACGTGATGCCGCCCATTGACCCCGTGATTCTCGGCCTGAGCCTCGGCGCTACATTCGTGGCGAGAAGCTTCTCGGGCGACAAGGAACAACTGGTGCCCATCCTGAAGGCAGCGCTCGCTCACCGGGGCTTCGCCTTGATCGATGTCATTTCGCCATGCGTGACCTTCAACGACCACAATGGCTCGACCAAGAGTTATCTTTACACGCGCAAGCACCAACACCGTTTGACCGAACCGGACCTGGTGGCGCCGGCCGAGGAGATTGTGGCCGAGATCGCGCCCAGCGGCGTGACGAACGTAAAGATGCACGACGGCAGCGTGGTCCGTTTCCGCGCGCTGCCGGAAGGGTATGACCCGACCGACCGTAGAGGCGTCATTTCGTACCTTGAGGACGCACAGCACACGGGTGATGTTGTCACCGGGCTGCTGTTTGTCGACGAAAGCCTGCCCGACGTGCACGAACAGAACCACAGTTCGACGGTGCCCATGGCGCGGCTGCCTTACGAGAAGCTCTGTCCCGGCGCTGAGGAATTGAGTAAGCTCCAGGACGAGTACCGCTAAAAGCGGTGGTTATGCGAAACGGTTTGACGGCGGCGCTCGTTCTTTTTAGTGCTGCCGGTCTGGTTGGCTTCGACAGGCCGGCGCAAACCGGCGACAGTTCGATTCTCGACGGAACGAAGTGGCGCCTGACCGGCGTCAGCAAAGCACAGCTCACAATTCCGGCAGCGGCAAAGTTCACCGTGACGTTTGAGGGCAGCCAGTATATGTTCTCGGGCTGCAATCTCATATCGGGGCGCTTCCGGCTTGAAAAAGGGCAACTCATCGCAAGCGGACCGGGGCGATCGACGATGAAGGCTTGCGTACCTGAGGTTCAGGGAGTGGATAGCGCCTTTGTGAAGGCGCTGATGGCGAAACCCGTCGTCCAACTGGAAGGCGAGCAACTTACGCTCACAGGAGGCGACGGCGCGCAATGGTTGTTCCACAAGGAGCCTTTGCCCTCCAAGGAAGCCAAGACCCGGTTCATCTATGTCGCCGCCTTTACGAAAGAGTGCGCAGGCGTGGCCCCGACACAGTGTCTGCAGGTTCGTGAATCGAAGGACCAGCCCTGGACCGTAAGCCGCGTTAATATCGTCGGATTCGAACATGTGCCGGGCATTGAGTACCGGCTTCGAATCAAGGAAGATCAAGTGCCCCATCCGGCGGCGGATGCCCCGTCCGTGGTTTGGTATCTGGACATGGTTGTCGAGCAGACTGTCGTGGATCGAAAGGCCGCCGACGAGTACGAGGCCTCGAAGAAGCAGTAGGCCACCGCCCCGTTCAGTCGGTCGTGGTCCACTTCACTTCATCGAGGTACTTCGCGAGCTCTTTCAGTTGTGTTTCGATCGTGGCTGCGTCTGTTTGCTGGGCAGCCGACTCGATCGATTCGCCGATCTCGCTCAGCTTGGGGAATCCATACCCGGCGCCCGTGCCCCTAAGATTGTGGCCCAGTGTCCGGATACGATCGAAGTCGCCGGCCGCCAAAGCAGCGGTGCATGCCTGCAAATCCGTGCGGCGAGTTTCCAGGTACCAGGGGATGATCTCGCTGAGGCCGGCATCGACCTTGACCACGTTGCGAACAGGTACATGCGCCGTGATCGCTTCAAAGAGGGCGGCCCGGCTGAAAGGCTTGATCAACAGAGCGGTGCAGCCGGCATCTTTGCTGCGAGCAATCTCCTCTTCAAAGGCAGCCGCGGTCAAAACGAAAATCGGCGTTGGCTTATGCGGACCCGCGGCCTCCAATTCACGGATGCGACGGACCGCCGTGTATCCGTCGATCCTCGGCATGCGGAGATCCGACAGGATCAGGTCGTAACGGCCCGGAGCGAACCGATCGAGAAGAGCCTGGCCGTCGTTTACCGTCTCGATGCGGCCGCCGGTGGGCTTCAGGAACGAAGTCAGAAGGAGGATGTTCTCTTGAGAGTCATCGGCAATGAGGACACACCGGCCCGCCAGAGACGGAACGGCGGTGCTGGAAGCCTGCCGTGGCGGCTGGGATGACTTCGCTTGCGCCGGTGAGGGCGATAACACGGCGGGCAGCTTCGCAGTGAACCGGAATGTGCTGCCTTCGCCAAGAACACTCTCAGCCCAGATTCGTCCGCCCATTTTGTCGACCAAGCGCCGGCAGATGGACAGGCCGAGTCCAGTGCCCCCGTATTGACGGGTCGTCGACGAGTCGACTTGCGTAAAGTCGTCGAAAATGGACGAAAGCTTTTCGCTGGGGATGCCTACGCCGGTGTCCGTCACAGAGAAGAGCAATTCCTCTGCTGCTTCTGTAGAGGCAACCCGGAGCACGATCTCTCCTTGGGCAGTGAACTTGATGGCATTGCCCACCAGATTGAGCAGTATTTGGCGAAGGCGGTGAGAATCGCCCAGACGATGTGCAGCTATTTCGGGCAACGGGGAGACACGCACAGTGATGCCTTTGGCTTGGGCGCGGGCAGCCATCGTTGCTGCGACGTCGTTCAAGATGGACCCGAGATCGAACTCGACCGACTCCAAGGTAAGTTGGCCGGCTTCGACTTTCGCGAGATCGAGAATGTCATTGAGAAGCGCGAGTAGATTTGCACCCGAGCGTTGGAACACTTCGACATACTGGCGCTGCTCGGCGTCCAGGTCGGTGTTCGAGAGCAACTCCGCCATGCCGAGAATCGCGTTCATCGGCGTGCGGATTTCATGGCTCATGGTGGCCAGAAACTCGCTCTTAGCCTGGGTTGCCTGTTCCACTTGGCGATTCAGCAGTTCCATGTCGTGGGCATACTGCTGCATGACGAGGCGTTGACGATAGCGTTCCTCCGACGGTTCGATCGAAAGCCAGTTGCGGTTCTCGGCACACACGGCCGCCGCCTGCAAATGGTGTTCGGTCCCACTGGCGCCGGTTTGTATCCAGATGTCGGACTCCAAACGCCCACTCGACGAAGACGACCAGAACTCCTCGGCATCGGGAAGAAATGCCTCGAGGAACGGGAAGACCGAGATGAAGTCGTAGCACGATCCGGCAGCAAAGTCCTTCAGCCACGCCGGGGGGTTCCCGCGCAAGGCGAGGCTGCCGTCCAGCAGGCGCTCCAACAGGGCGATATTCAGGGCCGCCAGCACGCTCTGCAGTTCAGGGAGCCCGGCGCCTTCGGCTGTTTGTGCGCTTGACATGATCAGCCGATCGACTTTTCCGCCACTTTCAGGAACAGCTCCTCAACGCCGGCACCGGTTTTCGCGCTGCTCTGAAAAACAACCCAACCCTCGGCAGACAGTCTGTCCAGGGAGTCTTGACGGATTTCCCATCTGTCCTGAAGGTCGGTTTTGTTGACCACAAGAACGAACGGCACCGAGCCAATCGAATTCCGGACCCTTTTCTGCAAATCAAGCGCCGTATTAAGGGTGGGGCCACGAGTGCCATCGGCAACGAGAACGTAGGCGGAAGCGCCGCGCAAGTGGCTTAGCCGAACCTCTGTGACGGCATCCTCGCCGGCGAGGTCCCATAGCATTAGGGTCACATCTTCTTCGCCTACTCGAAGCTGCTTCTTGTCAATCTTTACTCCAACGGTGGTCAGGTACTTGTCGGAAAAGATGCTATCGACAAAGCGCTTCACGAGGCTCGTTTTGCCCACGCCATACGCACCGACCATGCAAACTTTCTTTGCGACCACGTAGACTCCCGACTTGTTCCAAGACCTTGGTATCATAACTCCCGCGGATGCAATCGAGCAAAAGAATCCTGATCGTGGACGACGACCCGGCCATGCATGTGTTGCTGAACAGCATGTTGAAAGCCCGGCCCTACGTCATCGACAGCGCCTATAGTGGCGACGAGGCGCTGAAGCTAATGGCAACGGCCCCGTACGACCTTGTACTGACGGATATTTATATGCCAGGAATGGACGGCCTGAGCCTGCTCAACCGGATCCGCGAGGTACAGCCGGACTCGACCGTCATCATTATGACGGCTCAGACTACGCCGGCGACTATCATCCACTCCATTTCAAACGCCGCTTACGGTTATCTCAGCAAGCCCTTCACCAAAGAGGCCCTGGTGGATCTGGTTTTGAACGCTCTGAGTACGCGAATCGAGGCCGACGACATACAGGTTCTGTCGGCGCGGCCCGGCTGGGTTTCGATGGAAGTGCGCTGCAAGATGAAGACGGCCGACCGGCTCACAAACTTCTTTCGCGAGTTTGCGGGGGACCTGCAAGCCGACGAGCGCGATAGCATATGCGCCGCTTTTCGGGAGCTGCTGATGAATGCGATTGAGCATGGCGGGAAGGCCGATCCGGATCAAAAAGTCAGCCTGACCTACGTGCGCACCAGCCAGAGCATCATCTATTACATTCGCGATCCAGGCGAGGGATTCTCGTTTGAGAAGCTAGCTCACGCAGCCGTCTCGAATGCCTTGGATTCCCCTTTCGAACACGCCGAGATTCGAACCAAACTCGGCATCCGGCCGGGAGGCTTCGGCATTCTCATGACGAAGAACTTCGCGGACGAATTGCTCTACAGCGAAAAGGGCAACGAAGTGATGTTCATTAAGTATCTGCCGACCTAGTGCGATAGCACCTGGAACGTAACCGCACGGTCCAAGCTGCGGGCGCGCTGCGCATCCTCCGAGCCAACGGCCATATCGGTAATTGCCGAGTTGTCGGCTTCGAGGCCGGACGGCGCTGCCTTTTCAAAAGGATGAGCTTGTATTGACAGTTTGTCGCCAGGCAAGCCTGCCGCCGTCAGCATCTTCTTCACTTCCAGCGCGCGGGCTTCAGCGAGGCGGGCATTGCGCGACTCGGATCCGGAATCGTCAGTGTGCCCTTCGATCTGTAGTGAGGCTGTTCTCCCGGCTTTCGAAGCGAGGCTGAGCAGAGATCGGATATCGGCCGCCAAGCCGACAAGTTCGTCGATCTGCTCACGCGAAAGCTGGGCCGAATCGCTCTCGAAGTGCAGGGCTGTTCGTTCCACTCGTTCCTTGCTCCGAACGAATTCGCGGAACGGGGCAAAGGGCGGCCGGCCCGATTGATAGCTATCCCAGTCGAACTGAACGCGATCGGCTGCGATGCCAGTCTTTAACAGTAGAGCCCTGGGATCGGCCTCGTGAAACTGTTCACGCAACGGGTCGCTGAAGCCCGCTACAAAATAGCGTCCGTTGCGTTTCTCAACTTGAGTCAACTGAATGCCGGGCTGTTCGCGCAGCTGGTGGACGAAATCATTCCAACGCCAGGCTTCGCGGATGGAAAAGAATGCCCAAACGCCCAAGGCCACGACGGCAGCCGAGGGAACGAGCCAAAGCAGCGGAGAAAAGCGGCGCTTCGCCGGCTGCGCCTGGCCCATAAAACACTTCGCGAGCAGAGGCTGACAGCTGTTGAACGGCGTGACGTCGCCATTGAAATCGGCCAACTGCTCGGCGTACTGCGAAGAAATGGTCTCCAGGACAGACTGGAATACCGATTCGAGCCCTTGCGGAGGAGAGCCGCGCAGCAGGCCGGCGAGAATCGCCGTAGGGCCCTGCTGAACCCAGACGGTAAACTCGCCCACCTGCATGGTCTCGAGTTTGTCGGCCTGGTTCGCACCGAACGAATCCTGGACAAAGTCCTGAATGGCCGTGAGCATGCCGGAGACCATGTCGGCGTCCTTCACGACGGCCGTGTCCGCGGCGCGATGAGCGAGAAGCAATCCGGTTGCCCTATGAATGAGGAACACCTGCTCAACGCGATAAAGCAGGCTGCGAAGCATCACGATTTCGCCAAAGGATTTGCCGGTGGTGATCGCTTCCCAACGCCACGCTAGACTGCGAAATGAAAAACGCTGTTCAACCACGCCGTTGAGGTTCTGCAAAAGGGTTTGCAACGCGGATGCAACCGCTTTCCGGACGGCAGCGCCAATAATCGGGAACAGCGCATCTGACAGGATACCCGGATCGCGCTGAACTGAGATGCGAATCGACTGCTCAATGATGGGCTGAAGCGCATGGCGCAGGGCGGGCCCGCCGCTGGTCTGCATGCGGACGGCCTCGGCCAGGATGCGGCCCACCTCTTCCGCCCGGATCTTCGGATCGTTCAGGCGCTCCTGCAGCAGGCGGATATCTTCGAGCTCCGGACCGACAATCAGAGCGCGCAGTTCGGGAAAGCGGTCGTTGCCGGCATTACGGCCGTTGGTCGCCGGTTCCTCTGCCATTCAGTCCGCCGGGCCTGTATTAGCTTTCCGCGCCGGGGACCTGAAACTCCCCGTTCAGCCGCAAGGAAAGCTCGCTCAACATAGCGGCCAAGGCACTGCGATCGGTCTTGCCGTGACGCAGTTCCTGGAATCGCCTTTCGAGCAATGCGGAGATCTCCTCCTGCTTTCGGCTGATTTCGTCGTTGAGATGCTTGGACTGTTCGAGAATGCCGCTGCGAAGCTCGTGGTGGGCGCGGGAGCTCTGGTCGTCAAGATCGCGGATCTTCGCCAGAAGGCTTTCGTGAATATCTTTGGCTTGATTCGCCGCATGGCGGTGGGCCTCCGAGCGTTCTTCCCGTTCTGCCTTAAGGCGGCCGTGAAGGGCTTCCAACTCCTGCTTGAGGTACGTTTCCAGGGCGTCGAAGCGTTTGCGGGTAGTTTCGCGGAGGTCGGCCGATTCACGACTAAGCGACTCTTCAAGGCGGGCAAATCGCGTCTCGTAATCGCGCATCTGGGTACCGAAGAGGATGTCGCGAATCTTATCGACGTTGCCTCCGGCTTGCGCGGCGACGCCGGTCCGGTCGCCCGACTGAATCTCCTCCGGACTGAGGTGGCCTTCGTGCTCGTGTGTGCTGGTCATGAAATTTCGCCTCCCATTCGATACCCAGGTATTCTACTTCTTAATCGGGGCCTATGGAAGATGTGACCGATACAATAGGACCTCAGGCTAGAATTCCTTCGCAACGAGCGGCGTTGGGCCGGCTGGAGACCAGATGAGAGACGGGCAGACTATCGAAGAAGAGTTGGTAGAGATCGGAGCGATCGCAGACGATTCGATCAAGCTGGAGCGAATTATCGCCTGGTGCGCCACATACCCGGACGAAGTGCCGTTTGCCATTCGCTTTCTGCTGGGCCGTGAGAAGAACGTCGCGCAGTCTGGGGAGAAGCCGCCGGAAGGCTGAGCATCTCCCGGGAAACCCGCTCCAGACCGGAAGAGAGGCCTATTTCGCCAGGCTATCCTCGGCCTCTTCCACCAGTTCCGCGATTGCTATTTCCGCCAGCCCGGCTTGTCGCAGTTGCTGGTTCAGCTTAACAAGCGGTCCGGACTTCAGTTTTTGCCAATCCGACATCCTCGCCTTCAAAGTGCGTGCCGATTGGATATACAACTCATTCGCTTGGGAAGGCGGAGTGCGATCCGCGCCCTCGACCACGCTCAGCGTTACCGTGAGGCCTAAGGTCGCGGAGCGGAGGCCTTGGTCTGGTGATTGAGGTGGCCCGGTCATGATTGTATTTGCGTCTTTGTCGAGCGTTGCGGCGGAAGAACGCAGGTCCTGCGTATTGCCGGTGGCCGACGGAATCGTGCTGAGCTTGGTGCGCAATGCGTTGATCTCTGCACTGGCTTTCAAGCCTTGGATCATGTCTTCGAAAGCTCGCTGTGCGAGATCAAACTGAGCCGCGAGTTGTTCCCGCGTGGCATGAGAGCGAGGGTCCATGGCGACTTCAAGCGGCTGAATCAATTCGCGGCCGCCGGCGATCAGCTTCGCATGATAGGCGCCAGGCATAACAAGCGGGCCTTGCCAGCGATCAGCGTCCTCGTCGAAATCGTCATCGGCCTTCATGCCGCTGCGGCCGTAGCGGAGATCCCAAACAAAGCGATGCATGCCCACAGCGGTACTCAGCACCTGCGGATTGGGGAACCAGCGCGGTGCGATGGAAGAGTTCGTGGCAGCGGGGCTTGGCCGGTCTTTGCTGGAATACCGGCGCACGAGGCGGTCGCGACTGTCCAGAATTTCAAGGACGACTTCGGCGGCGGGTTCAGATAAGTAGTAATCGAGGTACGCGCCGCGGGGCGGATTCTGGGCTTGGGGTTCTTCCGGCGGCAGAGGCGTTCCCAAGAAGTTGTCGCTGGTGATGCGAAGCGCGCGCGCCGGCCTGAAGAACCGCGTGCTCATTTCTTTTGCGCTGCCGATCTGGCGGAGCGGGGAGATGTCGTCAAGAATCCAGAAAGCTCGTCCATGGGTTGCCACGATCAGATCGTTTTCGTGGATCGCGAGATCGCGAACAGATGTAACCGGCAGATTGAGCTGCAGACTTTGCCACTGCATGCCGTCGTCGAAGGATACGTACACCCCGAATTCGGTTGCGGCAAATAGTAATCCTTGCGTCTTTGGATCTTCCTGAATGGAGTTCGAGAAGTCACGGCCGCCGATTCCGGTGACGATTGGCGTCCAGGTCTTTCCGAAATCCTTGGTGCGGAAGAGATAGGGCCGCATGTCGTCGAGGCGATGCCGGTCGACGGCGGCGTAGGCCTCACCCGGGTTGAAATGTGAAACTTCAATGCGAGTGATCTTGCTCCAGGGACTCAAGCCGGGCGGCGTCACGTCGGTCCACCTCTTTCCGCCATCGCGGGTGAGATGAATCAATCCGCTGTCGCTGCCGGCCCAGATTTCGGCGGCATTCAAGGGCGACGGCGCGATGGTAAAAACTACACCGTAGCCGCGCTCCCGCGCGTTTTCTACAGTCACGGGGCCCTGGAACTTTTCTTGTGCTGACTTGCGCGTATCGCCCGTGAGATCGGGGCTAATGGTTTGCCAGTGAAGGCCGCCGTCGACAGTCTTCATCACGTATTGAGTGCCGAGAAATAGCGTGCCGGGCTGTGCCTTGGAGAGGACCAGCACGGGCGTCCAGGGATCGCGATATTTGCGTTGGGCGATCTCCTGCCCAAATCCCGGCATGGGCCAAGGAGCAATCTCCTGGCTCTGGCTGGTGCGGCGATCGAAACGGCTTACGGTCCCGTACAGTCCCGAACTATAAATGATGTTTGGATCGGAGGGATCGGGGGCGATGTAGCCGCTCTCGCTTCCTCCGATGCTGAACCAGTCACGACCATCGATATGGCCGTGGTCGGTGCGGCTGGGCAGGCCTGCCGTGCCACTGTCCTGCTGAGTACCGTAGACGTTGTAGGGGAACTGATTATCTGTGATGACGTGATAGAACTGGCCGGTCGGCTGGTTGTACCAACTACTCCAAGTGACGCCGCCATTCAGCGTTACCGATGTGCCCTGATCGGTAGCCAGGACCATCCTCGCGGAGTCCGCGGGATCGACCCACAGCTGATGATAGTCGTCACCACCCGGCGCGCCGCGCACAATGCTGAGGCTCTTGCCACCCTGGCTCACTTCATAGAGCGCGATATTGGGGATGTAGACGCTGTCGGGATTGTTCGGATCCGCCGTCACCGAAGCGAAATACCACGCGCGGCTGGTGATGCGTGGATCGCCGTTGGCGCGAGTCCAGGTGTCGCCGCCATCGTCGCTGCGGTAGAGTCCGGCTTCTTTCGCGTCGATCAGTGCGTAGATACGCTTGCCGCGAGTGCCCGGTGCGATGGCAACGCCGACGCGCCCCCAGTCCCCGCCGGGTAATCCATGCCCGGTGAGTTGAGTCCAGGTTTGGCCGCTATCGATAGAACGATAGAGACCGCTGCCGGGGCCGGCGATGGGTGCATAGGTGCTCCAGGGCGGGCGATGAGCTTCCCACATGGCAGCTATCAATACGTCGGGCGCATCCACGGCAATGGCGAGATCGGCGGCGCCGATGCTTGGACCTTTACTTAAGACGTGGGCCCAGGTCGAACCGCCATCCGTGGACTTGTACACACCGCGTTCATCGTTTGGACCATACGCATGGCCAAGAGCGGCGACATAGACGACCTCAGGATGCTCGGGATGAACGACGATGCGGCTGATTTGCCGCGTCTCCTTGAGTCCGATGTTCTGCCACGTTTCGCCTCCGTCCATGGTTTTGTAGGCACCATTGCCCGTGGCGAGGTCAGACCGGATGTCCGATTCTCCCGTTCCGACATACAGAACATTGGGGCTGGAGGGAGCGACGGCCAGGGCTCCGATGGAGGCATCGGGCTGGCCATCGAAGATGGGTGTCCAGGTTGTGCCGGCGTCGGTGGTTTTCCAAACACCGCCATTTACCGAGCTGGAATAAAACAATCGTCCATTACCGCGAACACCGCTGACCGCGACACTGCGGCCGCCACGAAACGGCCCGATCAGCCTCCAGCGCAACCCGTTGTACAGGTCGGGCGAAATGCCTTGGGCGCTCAGGAAGGTGGCGAAACAGGAGATGAAGAACCAGCGCAACAATCGCATAAACTCTCAACGATAGCGCTTCGGGAAGGAGGGCCTCATCAGCCGCCCCGGGTCAAGCTCAGGGCGACCAACGGTATATTGCAAAAATGCGATAACATAGCTGGCACTGGAACGGGCGAAGGAGGTGAATACTTGAAACGAGGGGTTGATGATTTGCACAAAAAATGGATGAAAGATGCCAAGTACCGGCGTGAGTACGAAGCTTTGCAGGAGGAGTTTTCTCTGGTCGCGGCTTTGATTCGGGCACGAACACGCGCCGGCCTGACCCAGGAGCAGGTAGCCCGTCGCATGAAGACAACTCAGGCCGTTGTCGCCCGGCTCGAAAGCGGCGGGAGCAAGCCTTCCACTCGCACGCTTGAACGGTACGCGGATGCCACCGGCTCGCGACTACGGATTAGCTTCGAGCCAGAGGAAGCGCAGCCTTAGGCAGGACAAATGACCTTCTCAGTAGACCTTTCGATGTGCCGCGATTCAGTACAGTGAAGGGTTCACGATTTATGGTCCTCAAACAGATGCTTTCGTTGGTTCTAGGCCTAGCGGCCTTCGTTTCCGTTCCGATGATGAGCCAAACGCCGGCTCCGGCGGCACCGCATAGCTTCGTCGTTCAGGACGGGCACTTCGCGCTCGACGGGAATCCGTTCCGAATCATCTCGGGCGAGATGCACTATCCACGCGTTCCGCGGGAATACTGGCGTGATCGCTTCCGGATGGCAAAAGCGATGGGACTGAACACAATCACGACCTACGTCTTTTGGAACGAGCACGAAGCGAAACCCGGTGTCTACGATTTTTCCGGCAACAACGACGTAGCCGAATACATTCGCGAGGCGCAACAGGAAGGCTTGTACGTCATCCTGCGGCCCGGCCCGTATGTTTGCGCGGAGTGGGAGTTCGGCGGATTCCCAGCGTGGCTATTGAAGGATCATGACCTGGTCGTACGAGGAAGCGACCCGAAGTTTATGGCGTATGTCACGCGATGGTTCCAGCGGCTCGGCCAGGAGTTGGCACCCCTCCAGATCGGCAATGGCGGCCCGATTATCGCGGTCCAGGTGGAGAACGAATACGGATCGTTTGAAAGCGACCACGCCTACATGGAGCAGATCCGGCAGACACTGTTGAAGAGCGGCTTTACGAAGGCGCTGCTCTATACCGCTGACGGTCCTTCCAAGAATCTGGACATGCTCAAGGCCGGCACCCTACCCGATTTGCCGGCGGCGGTGAACTTCGGTGCGGGTGACGCAAGGAAGGCCTTCGAAGCGCTCGACCGGTTCAGGCCGAAGGGTCCTTTCATGGCGGGCGAATATTGGGCGGGGTGGTTCGACCATTGGGGCGACAAACATGCCAAGACCAACGCCCAAAAAGAAGCCGACGACATCGACTGGATGCTACGCAAAGGCTATTCGGTCAGCATTTATATGTTTCATGGCGGCACCAGTTTCGGATGGATGAACGGCGCCAACAGCGATGGCAAGAACTACCAGCCGGATGTCACCAGCTACGACTACGATGCGCCGCTCGATGAAAGCGGCCGGCCTACTGCCAAGTACAACTTGTTTCGCTACACGATTGGGAGGGCGACGGGCGAGGCACAGCCGGCCATCCGGGAGCCTAAGCCGCCAATTCAGATCGCGGAATTTCCAATGCAGGAGTCGGTTTCGCTTTGGTCAACACTGCCCGCGCCGGTTCATTCGGAGAATCCGCTGTCGATGGAAGACTTGGACCAAGCCTATGGATATCTGCTGTACCGCACCCAACTGAATGGCCCTGTGTCGGGAGAACTAACGATCGAAGATCTGCATGACTACGCACAGATTTACCTGGATGGCAAGCTGGTGGGGACGTTAGATAGGCGCGAGGGCCAGAACCATCTTCGGATTGACGTGAGTGGGGCTCACGCCAGGCTCGACATTCTGGTCGAAAACACGGGGCGGGTGAACTTTACCAAAGTGATCCGGGGCGAGCGGCAAGGGATCACCAAGCAAGTCTCACTGGACGGCAAGGTGTTGCGTAGCTGGGACATGTACCCGCTACCCATGGAGAACACGGGCACGCTGAAGTACGCCGCGAAGGATAACTGTTCCGGGGCCTGCTTTTACCGCGCGACTTTCAATGTCGAGTCGCCGGCTGACACGTTCCTGGACACGCGTTTCTTTAAGAAGGGCGAAGTCTGGTTGAACGGCCGCCCCTTGGGCCGGGTGTGGGACATCGGACCGCAGGTTACGCTCTATGTGCCTGGGCCGTGGCTGCGCAAAGGCAAGAACGAAGTTGTGGTCTTAGATCTGCAGGGTGGACCGAACCGGACACTCGCCGGCCGCGCGGAGCCGATACTGAACGGCGGCAATCGCGGGTCGAAATAGTTACTCCTTTGCTTTCCGCCGGTCACCGGCAGGCGATACTGGGCGTATGTCCGAAGCCCCGGCAAAGTGTGCCGTCCGCGTGAGCAATCTACGGAAGGAGTACAAAGACGTCCTTGCGGTTGACGGAATTGATCTCCAGGTGAGGCAGGGCGAGTGCTTTGGCCTCCTGGGACCAAATGGAGCGGGCAAGACCACCACGGTCGAGATCTGCGAAGGGTTAACTGAACCCGATTCGGGCACTGTCGAAATACTGGGCCTCAACTGGAAGACCAACGCGCAGCAACTCCGGCAGCGACTCGGTATCCAACTGCAAGAAACACAGCTGGCGGAGAAGTTGACGGTCCTCGAGACCATCCGCCTGTTCCGTAGCTTCTACAATCAAGGACCAGAGACCGGGGAAGTCATCGCGCTGGTGCAACTCGAAGAGAAGCAAAACTCACGCGTGGGAGGACTCTCGGGAGGGCAGAAGCAACGCCTAGCTCTGGCCTGTGCGCTGGTTGGTGACCCCGACCTACTCTTTCTCGACGAACCAACCACCGGGCTCGATCCGCAGGCACGGAGGCAACTCTGGGGGCTAATTGAGCAGTTCCGGCTAGCCGGCCGCACGATTGTGCTCACTACGCATTACATGGACGAGGCGGAGCGGCTTTGTGACAACGTAGCCATCATGGACCATGGCAAGATTATCGCCCTGGGCACGCCGCGCGAATTGATCGCCTCTATCGGCGTGGAACACCTGGTCGAGTTCTCCACCAGCAGCGAAACGAAGAAGCCGGAACTCTCCGCGCTGAGCCATATTCCGGGCGTCCGGCAGGTACAGAGTGAGAACGGGAGTGTGCAGTTGCAGGTTACGGAGCTTCATCTGGCGGTGCCGGGACTGCTGGACGAACTGCGGCACCAGGACCTGTCGCTCAGTGAACTGCGCACCCGCTCAGCAACCTTAGAGGATGTCTTCGTGGCATTAACCGGGAGGCACTTACGCGATGAATGAGATCACGGCGATACCGGGAACGAGGCCGGTCGAGGCGGTCGGAAGGCCGCCCAAGGCGCGTGCGCTGGCCGACCACCCCTTAGTGCAGTTGACGCTGGTGCGGTTCTTGGAATTCATGCGCGAACCCGAAGCGCTGTTTTGGGTGTTTATCTTCCCGATCATTCTGGCAGCCGGGCTAGGGCTGGCGTTTCGCAATCAGCCTCCCAGCGTGCTGAAGATCGCGGCGGTGTCACCGGAACTCGCACGGTCGATTCGCCAGGAGAAATTGCTTGACGTGCAACAGATGACGGCGGCGGAGGCTGAGGAGGCGCTCCGCACCGGCAAAGTGGCGTTAGTGGCCGAGCCGGGAGCGAACGGCACCGTGGAATATCGCTACGACGATACAAACCCCGAGGGGCGGAACGCGCGTGCGCTGGCTAATCAAGCCGTACAGCGCGCGGCCGGCCGGGTAGATCCGGTGAGCGTCAGCGACAGCCTTATGCGGGAGCCGGGTTCGCGATACATCGATTTCCTGGTACCCGGCTTATTGGGAATGAACCTGATGGGCAGCGCCATCTGGGGCATGGGATTCGCCATCGTGGACGCCAGGCGAAAGAAGCTCATGAAGCGCCTGATCGCGACCCCGATGCCAAGGCCTTATTACCTGCTGTCGTTTGGACTTTCGAGGATGGTTCTGCTGGTGCTCGAAGTGGGCCTGTTGGTGGGGTTCGGGATGTTGGTTTTTAAGGTACCGATTCGCGGCTCGTGGCCCGAGCTGATCGCACTGTGCGTACTGGGCTCGCTGTCATTCAGCGCCCTGGGGCTGCTGATCGCTTCGCGCGCCAAAACCATCGAGGCGGCCTCCGGCCTGATGAATCTGGTCATGATGCCGATGTGGATACTGTCGGGCGTGTTCTTCTCAGCGCAGCGGTTTCCCGACTTCATGCAACCTCTGATCAAGGCCCTCCCGTTGACCGCGTTGATCAACGCGTTGCGAGCAAACATGCTGCAAGGCGCAGGGCTTCAGCAACTGGTTCCCGAGGCGACCATTCTGGGAGCGTGGCTGGCGGTTTGCTTCGTACTAGCGCTGCGGCTGTTCCGCTGGAAGTAAGGTGCGACGGGTTTAGCTTTGCGGACGGGCAAAGGTGTCAGCGTCTTCCGTCGCGCTGGGGTGGAGACACGGCCAGTCTTTTTCAATGAGGATAGACAGGCCCTGGAATTCGGCCTCTATTCCTACTTCCTCCGTGGCGGCCCAGGCGCGGCTTTGCTCCAACGGAACGGAGATGGAGAGACGACCATCAGCGAACGAAGCCGAGATTGCTTCAACATCGCTCGCGGATTCCAGAGAAAAAACGAAGGGCGTTTTCGGGAACTCTACGGTCTCCTGCACTCGCCCGGACTGCTGAAGCCGATCGACCTCACTCCGGGTGAGACGAAGCCGGATCGAGTTGTGCCGCAGCCGGAGTTTCATGCTGAATCCGCCAATTCCCAGAATATACATTGAAGCGCTGGTCGCGGACGAAGCCCAGCAGCGTGAGGTCGTATTCGCGCGCCAAGTCTACAGCCAGACTCGATGGCGCGCCTACCGCGGCCACAATGGGGATCCCCGCCGTCAGCGCTTTCTGCATCAGCTCGAAACTGGCTCGGCCGCTCAAGAAGAGCAGGTCGCCGTGCAGCGGAATTGTGCCGTTCATAAGCTGATGACCGATGAGCTTGTCAACCGCGTTATGCCGCCCTACGTCTTCTCGTAAGAGCAGCATTCGCCCTGCTGTATCAAATAGGCATGCTGCATGCAGCCCGCCGGTCTGTTGGAAAACAGACTGCGAGCGGCGAGCAACCCGGGGCAGATCATGGATGACGCCGGCAGCGATTACCGGCGCGTTGCGCGGCGGAAGATTGGACGCCTGCGAAGATAGCGCTTCGAGCGAGCTTTTACCGCACACTCCGCAACTTGAGGTCGTGTAGAAGTGACGCTCCAGACGCCCGAGGTCAAGTTGCACATCGGGACGCAGGTCCACGCGAACGACGTTGCTATCCGGACGCCCCGCGTGCTGAAGCGCCGCGACGTCGTTATAAGAACGGATGATGCCTTCAGAGAACAGAAACCCGGCGGCCAGCTCGAAATCGTGCCCGGGCGTCCGCATGGTGACCGAAAGACTAGTGGTGATCCATCGGCCCGAGGACTGGTGGCCGATGCGAATCTCGAGCGGCTCTTCCACAGCAACGGCATCGGTACAGGCTGGCGACGCCTCACCGTCCTTCACCGGATTAATGTCCAGTTCGGCGAAAGAGCCAGAATATCGATCTACCGGTTGCTGAGTGTCGTTCATGAGGCGCCGATCACATAGCCATCATAAGACCGGCCAGCGGGTGCCCCAATTTGACACGCCCAATAATGTGTGATGACATGAAATGGTGCGGGTCAATCGGTCCACAAGCCGAGTCGATGTTTGTGGCTGCTTTCAAGAGGCTGATGATTCCGGCATACGGCAGGTTTCGGCAAGGCTTGCCGGCGTTCAAGGGGCGCCGAAACCAGGAGAAAACTAGATATGTCTAAACGATTGCAAATATGCTTTCTGGCTTTTTTCGTAGCAGCTTTGAATGCAATGGGAGCTGAGGCTACGTCCACCGAGCCCGATCAGAGCGGCGCTGCCGCGGGTGGCCCCCAGGCCGGGAAGGTCACCAGGGAAGTTCCCAAAGGCAGCGTTGAGCGCCAAGGCAAAGACTTGCCGTTAGTCACGAACGACCCTGTCGACTGGAACGATATCGTTCGCACGCAGGAAAAAGGACGGTTACAGATCACACTGACGGATGGCTCGGTGCTCAGCGTCGGCAGCCGATCGGAAATGACGATTGTCAAACACGACGCGGATGCACAACAGACAGACATCGATCTGACGACTGGGACGGTACGGGTTGACGTCAAGAAAATCACCAAAGACGGCGGCCACTTCAACGTCCACACGAAAACAGCGGTCATAGGCGTTACCGGCTAGTACGGGATAGCACCGTCGGGCGATCAAATCCAGGTTGACATCCTGAGCCAAGCTGTGGTTGCATAAGGAGTTCGGTGTTCTTTGCCTGTTCCAGGGGAAGTACCGAAACAAGGAGGAGCTAGAGTGCCAAAGCGTTTGCAGATGTGCTTTTTAGCTGTGATCGTGGCTGCACTAAACGCCCATAGCGCAGTTAACCCCGATTCCCCCATTGCCGGGGCGCTGGGCGATACGAAGGGCCAAGTCTCGGTTGGAGGTGTTCCCGCCTCAAACGGAGCCACGCTTGCCCCTGGGAGCCTGGTAGCCACTGGTGCCGATTCAGCGGCAAGGCTGGTGGTGCGCGGTTCCGAATTTACAATGCACGCGAACACTCAGGTTTCCTTACCCACGGCATCTCAGGGCATCGATTTACACCAGGGAAAGCTGCTGGTAAAAGAAGAGCCATCCGGCAACGTTCGCGTGGCATTTCCGGGCGCCTATGTGGTCATCAAGGGTGAGAGCGGGTCGGGTGCGTTAGCCGAAGTGGCGACGCTTGGCACGTCGTCCAGGATCACGGTGGAGCACGGACTCGCGGAAATCCATGCCGCCGGTGCGCCGATGCTCCTACACGCCGGTCAATGGGCCAGTCTCGAAGCGCTCGGCAGTACACCCAGAGCGGGTGATCAGAGCGGAGCTTCGGCAGGCGGTGGACCGGAAGCCGGCAAGGTGACGAGGGAAGTTCCCAAGGGGACAGTTGACCGCCAAGGAAAGACGTTACCGCTGGTCGTCAATGACCCGGTTGACTGGAACGACGATATTAAAACACAGGACAAAGGCCGGCTCCAGATCACGCTAACCGACGGCTCGGTGTTGAGTGTCGGAAGCCGATCGGAAATGAAGATTGTCAAACACGATGCGCAGACGCAGCAGACAGACATCGAACTGACTTCGGGCTCAGTGAAGGCCGACGTGAAGAAGATCACCCAGACCAGCGGCCATTTCGTGGTCCACACGCAAACCGCGGTAATCGGCGTTGTCGGAACCACGTTCCTGGTTAAGTCGGACTCGAAAGGGACCACGGTCTGCAATACCACGCCTAACAGCAATGGCAGCGCAGAGGTATCCGTAACGGATACCAACGGAACACAGAAGACGGATCTGAAGAGTGGATTCTGCGCGATCTTTCCGTTGGGCGGAGGAGCTGCAGTTGCCCTCACGGCAGCTGCTTCGACGTCCGCGATCTCCGGTTTGAGCGCCGCTACGGCCATTGCCGCTACCGCGGTGGCAGGAGCAGCAGTTGGTATTTCGACCGGGGTTGTGGTGGCGATAGTGGCCGCCGGCGCTGTGGGCCTTTCGCTTGGCTTAGTCGGTGCGACAGGCGGATTCAGTTCGGGCCCGTCGTCTCCGTAGTTCAGTGCGGAACGCCCGGAGGGGCATCACTTTCGGGATAGCCGTTCATGAGTATCTTTGAGTTTAAGTCTGGGGCCCTCGGTACTTGGCTTGCACGTGTTGCACGCCGGTACGGGGGCCCTTTTCTTATTGGTACGGTGGTTTGCGTCGCCAGCCTCTTGCTCTACGTTCTGACGTACATGCTGCCGGGCACATCGACGGCCTTTAAGCTCTTTAAAGATATTGAAGCCCGTACATTGGACGTGCGGTTCCGCATTCGTGGGCCCAAGAAGGCCGATCCCGCCATTGTTATCGTCGCGATCGATGAAAAAAGCGAAGACGTGTTAGGCCGCTGGCCCTTTTCACGTACTGTCTTCGCCGACACCTTGGACTTCATGCGTGAGGCGAAGGCCCGGGTCGTGGCGTTCGACATCAACTTTCCGGAGCCTGACCAGAACTCTGCCCTGGAGACGCTGCGCCAACTGAAAAAGGCTTACCACGCTACCGGAAATACCGCCGATCCGAAGTTCCTAGCCGAACTCGACCGCCGGGAGCTTTCGGCGGACACCGACAAGCGGCTTGCGGACGCCATCTCGCGCTATGGGAACGCGATTCTTGGTTACATGTTCTTGTTTAACAGGAAGGACGCGGAAAGCCAGAAAAAGGAAATCGTGGGCGGCTTCATGAACTTCCTCTCCTTCCAGGCTTACCCTCAAGTCATCAAGCCAAAGAATGGCGTGGAATTTGAGGGGCTGGAGGCAGTCGGAGTTTCCCCGGATCTGCCCCAGTTTGGCGATCCCGCAAAGAACTTCGGGTTCTTCAACGTAGTACAAGATAGCGACGGGACCGTGCGCAACGAACCGGTAGTCATCGAATTCGACAAGGCATTCTATCCTTCGCTCGATATCGCAACAGCGCTCGCCTACACGAATGCTTCTTTGGACAAGGTAGCGGTCGTTTTCAATCAATATGGGCTCTCCCGAATAAACCTCGGGCCAGTGACCGTGCCCACCGACCCATACGGAATGGTACAGATCGATTTCCATGGGCCGACCGGGACGTACCCGACCTACTCCATAGCCGACGTGGTACAGCGGAAGCTCTCACCCGAGTTGTTCCGCGACAAGATTGTCCTGCTCGGCCCAACGGCGACTGGAATCGCGGACATGCGGCCTACGCCGTTTGAGAGCGTCTTCCCAGGAGTCGAGGTGCACGCGAACTTCATCGACAACCTGCTGAACGGAAAGTTCATCCAGCGCGGGGCGCGCGAGAACGTGCTGGATATGTTGTTCATCTTCTTGTTCAGCATGCCCGTGGCCGTGGTCATCGCCACCATGCGCCCAGCCCGATCGGCCTTATTGGTACTGCTAGCCGGCGCGGCCTTCGTTTTCTTCGCGTACCACGAATTCGCCGTACAGCGTGTTTGGCTGGCGATGTTCCTGCCGATGGCGACGCTTTTCGGGACCTACTCCACGGTCGTCAGCTACAACTACTTCTTTGAAGAGCGCGAAAAGAAGGCGGTGCGCGGCGCGTTCCAGCAGTACATGGCGCCGGAAGTCATTGCCCAGGTGCTGGACCGCCCCGAATTGCTGCGGCTCGGCGGAGAGGAGAAGCGGCTGACCGCGATGTTCGCTGACATTCGCGGATTTACTTCACTTTCCGAAGGGCTTACGCCGACCGCTCTTGTGGATCTGCTGAATGAATACCTATCTGAGATGACAGAAATCATATTCAGTCACCAGGGCACGCTGGACAAGTACATCGGCGATGCCATCATGGCATTCTGGGGCGCTCCTCTGGAGACGCCGGATCACGCAGAGCGGGCCTGCCGCGCCGCGCTCGGGATGTCAGTCGCGATGGAGAAACTGCAGGACCGCTGGGAAAAACAAGGCCGCCCGCGTATCGACATCGGGATTGGCGTCAATACCGGCCCAATGCTGGTCGGCAACATGGGATCGGAACGGCGCTTCAACTACACGATCATGGGGGACGACGTCAATCTGGCATCGCGGCTGGAGGGCGTAACCAAGCAGTTCGGCACCAGGCTGATCATCAGTCATACGACCTGGGAGGAAGTTCGGACCAAGATCGTGACTAGAGAACTCGACTTGATCCGCGTGAAGGGCAAGAAGAAGCCGGTAGCGATCTACCAGGTTCTGGCGCCGATGGAAGACAGACCACGCTACGCGGACTTGGTAGACCGATTCGAGGAGGGTTTAGCCGCCTATCGAGCCGGGAACTGGACGGTGGCCAAGAATATTTTCCAGGCGTTGCACGCGGATTATCCAAAGGATGGGCCTGTTAACACGTTTAACGCGCGCTGTGCCGCCTTCTCCGCAGAACCACCACATGGCGTCTGGGATGGCGTCTACGAGATGACAACCAAGTAGCGACTACTATTTGTCCAGCACTCGTACTGCGACCAGGGTCATGTCATCGAACTGGTCCATACCTGCGGCATATTCGTCGACCGCAGTGACGACATGGTTGATGATCTCTTCCACAGGGCAATCCCGGTACTTGCGCAGCACCTCTTCGATGCGGCTGTCCTCCCACATCTCACCGGCGGTGTTGAAGACTTCCGAAATGCCGTCTGAGAAGCAAAGGATCAAGTCGCCAGGTCCGATGGCGATGGTGCCATCCGAATAGCGCGTCGACGGCAGAATGCTGATAGGAAGCGAACCAGACGTGGTTCGATCGATGTTTCCTTCGTGTCCAGCCCGCAGCACCATGGGGGGTATGTGCCCGGCGTTGACGTAGGTAAGGGTAGTTCGCTCGGCATTCAGCACTGCTGAAAACAGAGTGGTATAAAACTGCGGACTCGAACAGCGGTGAATAGCCGAGTTCAGTTCGTTCATGACGTCCGAAACAGGCAGCGGATCATGCATTAACAGGCTGCGAAGCAGCGTCTGGATGCTGGCCATAAGCACCGCCGCGGGAATGCCCTTGCCCGAGACATCGCCCAGAATGAAGCTGAACAGATCTCCGGGCAATTCAAGGAAGTCGTAGTAGTCGCCGCCCACTGACCGCGCAGGGCGGCATACTCCGGCATATTCAAGACCACGGACCGGTGGCAGATCCTGGGGCAGCAGCCCACGTTGGACCTCTCGGGCCAAGTCAAGTTCGTGGCGCATCAAGCGCACCGATTCGGCTTCCCGGCGCATACGCTCCGCGTTGATGGCGGAAGCGGAATAGAGCGCCGTGAAACGCAATAACTCAGCATCCTCCTCGGAGAAGCCATCCGGCTTATTGAGCAGCTGCAGGGCACCGATCACATTACCGTCAGTGCACAAGGGCACAGCCAGCACCGAATGCGTCTTGTAGCCGCTGGAATTGTCTACCCGGCGCAAGAACCGTTCGTCGTTTTCCGTATCATTGACGACAATGGTCTGGTTGCCGGCCACGCAGGAGCCCACGATGCCCGTGCCGAGAGGAATCCTGATTTCACCCACGCCATGCGCAACCCGGGTCACCAATTCACCGGACTTTTCGTCCACCAGCCAAATGCTGGCACGGTCGGCGCGAACCAGATCACGGGCAAGATCGGCATTGAGCACAATCAGCTTCCCAAGGTCATCCTCTTTGCTGATCCGAGCCGCATGCTCGAAGATCACTTTCGTGATCTGCTCTGCCCGATTCTCCCCAGTTGTCGTGCTCTGCATTATTCGTCTTCCATTCCGGGCCGTCTGCGCGGCATGCTCCCTTAGCGGATGATCGCGCGGTAACGAGGCCGTAGCACCCAAATCGAGCTGGTCGAACTCGAGCCCGAACCCACCAGTTTAATAGAGAGAGAAAGGCCTTGGCTTCAATAACTCCGCGGCGGCAAACGCCGTTTTGCTAACGATTGTACCAGCACTTCAGTCTACTACTGGGGACTAGCGGGCCGTGGCAGGAGTTGGGATGGCCCAATCCGGCGGGGGTGCCGGCCGAATCCACCGCAAGGCCTGAAAGCTCGGGTTCGATGTGGCCACATCCATCAGTCATTGCCGCCGAAAACGGAGCCTGACCTTCCGTACGTTCAGGAAGTTCCGCGATCGGCCGGAGCGACATCATTCAAACAATCATCCCGCCGTCGACGCCCAGGACCTGGCCCGTCACGTAGGAAGACATGTCGCTTGCTAAGAACACGATTGCCTGCGCCACTTCCTCCGCCGTGCCGATCCGGCCCATGCGGATGCCCGCCATGCGCTGCTGGAACTTCTCCGGGGGCAGTTGGCGCGTCATCGCCGTATCGATAAACCCAGGCGCAACCGCGTTGACACGGATGTTCTTGGGAGCCAGTTCCTTCGCCGCGGCCATGGTCATTCCAATGACTGCGGCCTTCGAGGCAGCGTAAACCGTCTGACCTTCGTTGCCAACCCGCCCAATGATGGAGGAAACATTGACGATCGATCCCTGCCGCTTGCGGGACATTAATCGTGATGCCTCCTGCAGATGGACAAGGCTGCCGACAAGATTGGTGTCGATCACCATACGCATGGCGTCATCGCTGATCATTCCCAGCAGCGCGTCCTGCAGCACGCCCGCATTGTTGACCAGGACGTCCAGCCGATTGAATCTTCGGAAGATCTCGGCGTAACACTTCTTCACCGCGGGCGCGTCTGTCACGTCAGCCGACAAGCCGATTACGGTCCCGTGGAATTCATTCTCCAGTTCGCGGCAGCGCTCTTTCAGAAGGTCGGCAGAGGAGCGGTGATTGAGAATCACGGACGCACCGTGTCGTGCGAATTCGCGCGCGGTGGCCCATCCGATACCACGCGTGGAGCCGGTGATGAAACATACTTTATCCTTCAACATGGTTACGTCGAAGACGATTGTAGCGGGAACGATTAAAAAAACTCGTGCCTCCCGCGTTGAGCAAGAACCGCTTCACTTGAAGATGCTCTTCAACCGATCGAAAAAACCCTTCTTTTTCTTCGGGGCATCTTTGCTCTGATCAGGCTGCGGGGTTCCGTCGGGCTGGGCGTTGCTCGCCGAGACAGCCGGCGGAACTTGCGCTCTTTGGAGAGGCTGCGATGGGCTGCCCGGCGGTCTCGACCCCAGAACCGAGTTTCCGGTTGCAGGGGCCGTCTCCGTTTCCCAACCGGCTATCTGCGTGCCACCTCCGCCGTGCAGGTGGCAGAACTGCGCCGGTTGCGTGCCGACCAGGTAGTACTCAGTGCGAGCGTTCGGACAGGCGGCTGTGGCAAGTTGCCCGCTTAGCGGGTCGATTTGGGTACTGACGACGCCATCCGGGACACTAAAGTCTTCCACATTCCGGTAGGCGCGGTGCTTATGAGCGCGCTTCATGAACTCCGTCCAGATAGGCAGCGCAGCCTTGGCACCTTCAATCTTCAAATCCTTGTAGTCGTCGAGTCCGACCCACACAACGCATAGCAGTTTGGAGCTGAACCCGGCAAACCAGGCATCGTGGGAGGTGCCCGTCTTGCCGGCGGCCGGGAGGACGAATCCACGTGCGCGCACGCCCGCTCCGGTGCCGCTGCGCAACACTTCCTGCAACAGGTTCACCATCAGATAGTTCACACGAGGGTCCAGCACCTTCTTCTGTTCCACGGTGCCTTCCCATATCTCAGCTCCGGACTTATCGCGCACCCGATCGATAAGCCGCGGCTTCAACCAAATGCCGTTGTTGGCGAACACCGTATACGCCCCCAGTATTTCCATGGGCGTCACATCATAAGCGCCCAGAGCCATCGCCGGTGTCGGCCGTATGTCCGAGTTCAGTCCGGCATTGTGTGCAAGGGCGGCCACGTTCTGGTAGCCGGTCATCTCAGCCACCTCCACAGTTGGCACATTCAGCGACTTCGCCATCGCCTGGCGGAGGGTGATAGATCCCAGCCATTCGCCTTTGTGGTAGTCGACGGGCTCATACGGCTTGCCGTCGAACATGAAGGTCTTCGGCTCGTCCTCAAGAATCGTCGAGGCAGTAAGAACCGGCCCTCCCTCGTTGTTCAGTCCTGTGTTTAGCGCGGCCGCGTAAACGAATGGCTTAAACACACTGCCCGAGGGCCGCTTGGCGATGGCATGGTTCAACTGGCTCATACCATAGTTCTTGCCGCCAATCAGCGCCTTGATCTCCCCGGTGTGCGGGTCAGCGCAGATCAACGCCACCTGGGGATCGGCGTTGGCGCCTTCGCCACGGCGCTTCGCAATGAAGGCCTCGAGCTCTTTCATCCCGATGGCGACCGCTTCCGCGGCGTCATGCTGCAGATCCATGTCGATGGTGGTATAGACCCGGTAGCCGGTGTCCTGGAAATCACGCTCGTTGAAATCTTCCGACAGACGCTCATTCACCATGTCCACGAAATAAGGAGCGTCGGCCGACTCGATGCCCTGCCGTGCCACGACCATTGGTGCGGCCGATGCCTGATCATATTGGGACGGTGTAATGTAGCCGTTGTCCTTCATCAGGTCCAGCACGACGTTTCGACGCGCTTTCGCCCGCTCAGGCCAGCGTACGGGATTGCGGGCACTTGGCTGTTGAATGAGCCCGGCCAGAGTGGCCGCTTCGGGGAGCGTCAGTTGACGAATATCCTTGCCGAAGTAGGCCTGCGACGCTTCCCCAAAACCTCGTATCGCGAACGAACCGCGACGGCCCAGGTCCACTTGGTTGGCATAGTATTCAAAAATCTGCTGTTTGGTTAGCTTGCGTTCCAAATGGAGAGTAATCAGCAACTCGGCAAGTTTGCGGCCGAGCGTCTTGCGGGAATCGAGCCATAAATTACGCGCAAGCTGCTGGGTGAGCGTGGAAGCGCCCTGCGCATTACGCATTTCCCGGACGTCCACGAACATGGCTTTCACAATCCGGATGGGATCGAATCCAGAGTGCTGGAAGAACCGCTTGTCTTCGATGGAGATCACCGCGTCGACCAGAATGGGCGGGATATCGGCGAACTTAACCAGCCGCCGCTTTTCACGGTTCTTGTCGAACAGGCTGCTGAGCAGTTGCGGCTCGAGCTCATATTGGGTGCGTGGTGAGTTGTCTCGGAGCGAGATGATGCCTGCTACCTTGCCGTTGACGAAGCGTATGACTCCTGGCTCGGCTTCGAAGTAGGAGTCGCCCCCCGGGAAAATTTCAATCGCATCGGGCCGCAGGTGAAACCAACCGAGCTTGTTCTGCCTCGTATCCTCGCCGTATCCGCTCTGCCGGAGTTCCGCGGCGACTTCTATGGGAGAACCCTCGTCTCCCACGCCCAACGATTGGGGCGCTGCATAGAGCATGGACGAGTTAGGAAATGGCCCAGCGAGCAGCTTTTCATCGGTGAGCTTCGCGTATTTGTTATAAAAATACGCGAACAGAAGCACCAGGCCCAGGAGCAGAGCACTGACGAAAATGCCGGCAATGGTGCCCAAACGCTTGAGCCGTAAACCTGCTAGAAACGAGTTGGGAGGAAGTTGTAAACGAACTGACAAAACGCGCCTAGGCTGATTCTCTCATGCAAGTTGTTGGACACTTGCCGCAGCGAAGTGTTTCGTATCCGACACCTTTAGTCGCGGGGCCGCTACCCTATTCCCGGTTCGAACCAAGCGACTCCAGTTCCTTCCACATGTCCTCATGAGGCTCCCAATCCGGCGGTTCTTTGCCGGCAAGGTGCAACTCGTCCACCTTCAGCGTCCCATGACCGTAAGGACAGATCCATTGCGTTTTAGGACGGCCGAAGATCAGGATGTTTGACCAGGAACCGATGGCAATCGGCATGCGGAGACGGCGGAGACAGGTGCGGCAGCGCCGGCGTTGATCCCAAATCGCGAGATAGAAGATTCCAGTCGCCACCAGCCAGACCAGCAGAATCGAGAACGTGAACGCCATGTCATTCAAAAACAAGGGCGGCGCCGGACCATATCGGGTGTGCGCCGGAACAGGAAAGGCGAATTGGACGGCGTGATGAAGCCGGTATGCAACCGCCGAAGCCACCAGGATTTTCGCGGCAAAGTAGGACCAGTACTTCATAAGCGCTGCTCTCTTCTCACGTTCCGAACCCGTAACGGCTTTTCTCTATTAGACTCCCGCCGGGCCGAATGGTTCCAGCTCTCTGACGTACGGGAAGCCGCCGCGAATGAGTGGGCTGCCCCGTGCCTCAACTGCGAATGAGGTTCTTGGCGATGAAAAGTACGTTGGCGGGGCGCTCCGCCAGCCGTCGCATGAAGTATGGATACCAAGCGTCGCCATAAGGCACATACAGCCGGAGCCGGTAGCCCTCCCCGGTAAGACGGCGTTGGAGGTCACGCCGGATACCGTAGAGCATCTGGAATTCAAAACGATCGGGGGCAATCTTTTGTTCCCGGACATGTTGCAGCGCCTGGGTCACAATGCTCTCGTCGTGGCTGGCGATGGCGGGGTTGGTACCTTCGTCGAGCAGCAGTTTCATCAGCTTGACATAGTTCGCATCCACTTCAGACTTGAGCGGGAAGGCAACTTTGGCAGGCTCGTTGTAGGCCCCTTTGCACAAACGGACCGGGATCCCTTGCCCGTTGAGCATCCGGATATCATCCTCGCTGCGATGAAGATAGGACTGAATCACGGCTCGCACAAATCCGCCGAACCGGTGGTGCAGACCCGTTACCACCTCGAGCGTCCGGTCGGTGTATTCGCTTGATTCCATGTCAATTTCCACCCGGCTGCCCATCGAACGCGCCTGCTCGACGAGTGCGACGACATTGTTCAGGCAGGCCTCTTGAGAGAAATCCAGACCAAACTGAGTCAGCTTGATCGAGACCGTCGCCTGCAACTGGTTGATGCGGATGGCTTCGAGCGACTTGAGATACGACTCACGCGACTGCGCGGCTTCCTCGAGGGACGTCACGTTCTCACCCAGGAAGTCGAGGGTAGCCGTGATGTGCTCCTTCTCGAGCTTGTTGAGCACCCGAATGCCCTCTTCAAGGGATTGGCCCGCCACGAATCGCGAAGTGAAACGCTGGGACACAGAGGAGTTCTCCATCCAGTGACGAAGCCAGCCCTGCTGCGAGAGATAGAGAAATGTGCTTCTAAGCATATGGTTAAGCTGGCAGGATTAGACAGGCCTTCTGTTTTTCAAACTTCCCGCGAAGCATGAACGATCGCCCCGAAGGACTGTTCCCGCAGCTGCATGAGCAACTGGAAGTCATTCTGACACCAGATCCAATATATCGAGAGACGCCCCCTCGACGAGGGGTTAGTTGACTTTTCCCGCATCTGGCGGACTTCTGCGCCTTGAATTCTAGGCGAAGATCCAGAAGGAGGTGAATGCCAGCAACATTCCAAGGGCGGCGCCGACTACGACGTCGCTCAAGAAGTGCATGCCCAGCAGGATGCGCGAAGCGGCAATACTAAGGGCGCAGAATAGCAGACCCGGCATCAGCATCGGGTAGAACTCGCCTAGCGTCACGGCCACTGCAAATGCGGTTATGGTGTGGCCTGAGGGGAAAGAAAATTGATCCGGGGGCAGCAACGTCGCCCAGCAATGCGGCTCGATCTGGCATGGGCGCTTCCGCCCTGAGACGTGCTTCAAGGACTTAAAAGTGGCAATACCTACCAGCGCTGCCGAACCGGCGGCCGCGATGGCTTCAAATCGGTTGTTGCCGCCTCCTAAAAGAATGATCAAACCGATCAGGTACCAAAGCCAGCCATCTCCGGCGCGCGTCGCCGCAACCGACCACATACGCACCCACTTCGGCGCCGGCCATTTATTGACCTTGCGCATCAGCTTGTGGTCGCCGGTAGCGATGAGATGCAGCATAGTCTGCGAGACTGTCATGGACAGTCCCCCTGAGACCAGTTTATCTGAAGCTGCGCAATCACAGTTCGATACCTATCCCACTTGTAGACCGAAGGCAATTACAGCCCGGTGACAGAAGCGCGAAACATTTGTGAATACTCGTGTTTTTTCGGCCCGGAAAATGCCCGGATAAGTGCTTATTTGTAAGGAGATTAGTGAACATGGATGTGGCAGACGCGTCAAAGGCGCGCATGGAACGGCTTCCTAAGTGCAACCCGATCAAGACCCGCGCCGGTAATCCAGCGGTGACTCCTTGGTTCCGTTGGCTTGGCTCCTGGCAGGTAAGATAGTGATTTGAAGCTTCGCAGTCTCGACTTCATGTACTTCGACGCAGGAGGTGGCCATCGGAGCGCGGCCACGGCGCTGAAGGCTGTAATCGAATCGCAAAACCTGGGCTGGAACGTTCGCCTGGTCAATCTGCAGGAAGTCCTCGATCCACTCGACATATTCCGGAAAATCACCGGTATGCGCATGCAGGAGATCTACAACCTCATGCTGGCGAAGGGGATGACGTTGGGTTCTGAGTATCTGTTGCCGGTGATGCACGCGATCATTCGCCATTACCACCCGGGGCAAGTCAAGTTGCTGAAGCAGTTCTGGGCAGCGCGCAAAGTGGATCTGGTCGTATCACTCGTCCCGAATATGAACCGGTCGCTGTACGAAAGCCTGCACGCAGTTTGGCCCGAGGTGCCGATGGTTACAATTCTCACGGACCTCGCCGACTACCCGCCGCATTTCTGGATAGAGCGCCAGCCACAGTACTTCGTCTGCGGAACAACCAAGGCGGTTGAACAAGCGCTCTCGCTCGGACACCCCACGGAGCGAGTGTTTTCCACCAGCGGCATGATTTTAAGACCGGAGTTCTACGAGGACGCTGCGTTGGACCGCCGTACTGAGCGCGAGCGGTTGGGACTCGATCCTGATTTGCCCACGGCGCTGGTGCTTTTCGGGGGCGAAGGATCAGGCGCCATGTGGCCCATCGCGAAACGCCTCGGCAACTCGAAATCCGATTTGCAACTCATCCTTATCTGCGGCCGAAACAACTCCTTAAAGCAACGCCTCGAACGCTTGCAAACGAGGAACAGAAAGTTTGTTGAGGGATTCACCAGCCGGATTCCACATTACATGAAGCTGGCCGATTTCTTCGTCGGCAAACCCGGGCCCGGTAGCATCAGCGAAGCGGTGCGTATGGGGTTGCCGGTGGTTGTTTCGAAGAACTCGTGGACGCTTCCGCAAGAGCGCTACAACGCCGAGTGGGTGGAGGAGCATGGAGTCGGGGTGGTACTCAAAGACTTTCGCGAGATTGAACCCGCTGTGCAACGGATCCTCTCCTCCGGAAAGCTCGCCGCCATGCAAAGAGCAACGGGCTGCATTGAAAATCGCGCTGTGTTTGAAATACCTGACATTCTGCAGCAAGTGATGGCTCTGCATTTGGCCCAGGTCAGCGCGTAAAGCAAGCGACACATGCCCCTATCGTCACTCACCCGGACAGGCTGCGGGCTCATCGTAACGTCCGTTTGCCTAATCAGCGCAGCCGCCTTCCTCCCTGCTCAGAATGCGGCGCAGGCTCCGGCGTTGCCGCCGGCGACACAGAGCGTCTTGAACAGCATCTCCGCTGATTCCTTGCGAGGGAACCTTTCATTCCTCGCCTCGGATGCCTTGAAAGGGCGCTTTACTCCATCCCCGGAGCTAGATGTCGCAGCCGAGTTCATCGCATCCCAGTTTCGTAAGGCCGGCCTCGAACCGGGAGGCGATCAGGGCTATTTTCAAACTGCGCGGATGGTGAAGCGTCAGTTTGGGCAAACCAGCGCCGTCACCGTACAGGGCGGCCCCAAACCGTGGGTTTTCCCCGCTGCGGACGTTTCCATCTCGTCTGCAAATGCCGCCGCTTCCGTAAAGGACGCTCCAATCGCCTTCGTCGCCAGGCAGGACCCAGCTTTGCTAAGGGCGGTGAACGTGGAGGGCCGCGTCGTGGTCACCCCGCGGTCTGCGCCGCATGGACTGGAGGATTTCGGGGTCGAAGACCCGCTTCACAGGCGTCGTGAATTCGCCCGGCAGCTGAAGGCGAAGCGGGCCATTGCGCTGGTGGTAGTAAGCACGAGTGCTCGCACCGCCGACTCGCTCTTATTCGAAGCGGATGCCAATGAACCTGCCGTGCCGGTTCTGAGTATTTCCGGAGTCGCGCCGGCGGAGTGGCTCGCGCAACTGGAGAAATCTCCGTACAAGCCAGCGCCGCCAAACGAACTGAGCTCTGGCGAGCGCATCTCTTTCGAACTGCCTGCGCCACACGACGAGACCGTGGTCTTGAAGAACGTGGTCGGGATCCTTCGCGGGTCTGATCCTGCTTTAAAAGACACAGACGTGGTAGTGAGCGCCCACTACGACCACATAGGCACCAGCGAAACAGCCGGCCGCCTGGCAATGACCCCTGCAACCGCTCAGGATCGCATTTACAATGGCGCAAACGACGATGCCAGCGGAACGGTCTCCGTGATCGAAGTGGCAAGCGCGTTGGCCAAGCTGCAGCCGCGGCCGAAGCGAAGCATCGTGTTCGTCACCTTTTTCGGCGAGGAAATCGGTGAGTTTGGATCCCGATGGTACGCGTCTCATCCACCGTTCCCTACAGCCGACACAGTCGCGGGCGTCAACCTGGAACAAGTTGGCCGGACAGACTCCCTGAAAGGTCCGCAAGTTGGCACAGCGACCGTGACTGGCTACGATTTCTCGAATGTCACAAGCTACCTAAGACGTGCCGGGAAGGTCACGGGCATCAAGGTGTACAAAGACGAGGAGGGAAGTGATCCGTTTTTCGACCGCAGCGACAATGCACAACTGGCTTTAAAAGGCATCCCCGCACACACTGTGTCGACTGCCTTCGAGTACCCGGACTACCACGGGGTTGGTGACGAATGGGAGAAGATCGACTATCAGAACATGGCAAAGGTCGATCGGATGGTTGCGCTCGCCGTCCTGGATTTGGCGAACAGTATTGAGCCGCCCCATTGGAACCTTACGAATCTGAAGACCGCAAAATATATCCAAGCGCAGCGCGAGGCGCAGAAGACGGTTCCAACCTCCACGCATTAGTACCACAACGCGCCCTTTCGGAGCCCTGACGTGAGAGTCTGCGTGAAAACTTCGGCACAGATCTCAACATGAGCCCCGAAGTGCACAACGAGCAATGATGAAAAAAGCGGTTGCGAGCCGCGACGGTAGCTCTCCGCCGCGGAGCCAGGGAGCGCACTTTATAGGGCGCTTGCAAACGACGCCTCCTTACTCTTCCGCTACGCGTACCGAGGCGCGACGGCGACGGAGCGCTTGCTCCCAACGTCAACGTTCTGTCAGCTGATGGCGGCTCCCCAAAGCGCTTTGTGCGCGCTATGCTGAACGCAGAGCCCTTAATGCCTGAAGGGCACGACTGCATCATCTCCGGGGAGTGCACCTCGATCCAAACGCTGACTAAGAACTGGCTATGGCTAGCGTTGTGCGGTGTTCTTTACGCGACAATGTCGGCCATTTACTTAATCATGAGTGAGACGGATGGACCCGTGACTTTCCATTCGTGGAGCGGCACGATTGTGTTCTTAGGTAAGCTGGCGCTGGCGGCGGGAGCTTGCGCGATCGCGGCAGGTATTCTGAGGTCCACCCGGGGCAAGTGCTGGCCACTGATCTTGAATGGTCTTGCACTTGGGGCGCTCGGACTGATCGAATACGGCCTTACCGGCTTTCGAATTAGCTTTCTAACCGTGGCGCTCCTGATCATCCTGATGGCAATGAGTAGCGGTGTTCTCGAATTCCTACTTGCGCGAACCCAGAGGCGTCAGGGCCATTTTACGGACGGATGGTTTCTAGCCTTGGCCGGAGTGGCCTCAATTGGCTTTGCCGCGGTGTTTTTTGCCTTGGGGTTCCGCTGGATCAAGCTGGAACCAAGGTCACATTCGGACCTTCTGTGGCTTGGCTCTTATTTTGGTTTCAGTGCGATCTGCATGCTGACCCTGGCCTTGCGCCTGCGTATCCTGGGTCCCTCCCAATCCGGCCAGTGGGAACCTTTGCCGACATTCGAAAATCCGAAGCTTGCGCATTAAGCCGGCGGCTAGCGCGAGTCAAGATTAGTGGACCATCATTCCGGCCGCTCTGGCCAAGCATGCTTGGGGTACCGCCGGCTCAGTTCCCGTCGAAGTTGCGGATACAGATTGTTCCAGAAGCTGGCGAGGTCGGTTGTCATCTGCACTGGCCTTTGATTGGGAGCAAGCAGGTGTACCACCAACGGCACGGCGCCTCGCGCCACCGCGGGCGTGTTCTTCATTCCAAAGAAATCCTGCAGCCGGGAAGCAACCCAGGGTGGCTGGCCTTCCACATAATGGATCCGCGCACGGCGGCCGCTCGGAAGCTGAACGAATTCCGGGGCCAACTCGTTGACCTCCCGCATCGGCAGCATGCTTTCGAGACAGGCAACCAGTGCGCCATCCGATGCGGCCGCACGCAGTTCCACGAAACTCTTGAGCCCATAGCTCAATGCGCGCAGCGCTTGTTCCACAAGATCGGGCCGGACCTGGATCGATTTCGAGTGCCGCGCGGCAAACAGAATGCGCTGCAAGAAGCGATTCAGTTCCTCGGCATCTACGAACCGCTCGATGCCCGCCTCGATAGCCTTTTGGGCCAGCAGGCCTGCCGCCGCCTCGGCATCGGTGGCCGGACGCCGCGTCTCGTCAATCACGAGCTTGTCGAACACCAGCGCGCTGACCTGCTCCACCCGCTCGGCCTCGCGGTTCCACTCCATCAGTTCGCGGGTCTCCACGCGTTCTGGGAATAGATCGAGCAGCCAATCGGCCTCTATGGGCGAAGCCAAGCGGACCAGCGCCGTTCTCAACTCCAGGCGCTCTTCAACCTCGAGCGCCAGTAGAAACTCACTCTTGACGACGCTTGTCCGGTCTAACTTCGCGGATGTTCCGGTTGAGATCAGTAACGTATCCCCGCGACGCCGCGCCACGCGGTCGGAGTACGCCACAAGCAACGCCTTCTCCAATGCGTGCTCGTCAGCAGTGACCTGACGCGCCGGCTTCGGAACCGAGCGGAGCAGCTGTTGAGATAACCTCCGCGCGGGAAACGACAGGTTGGTTTCCAGTAGCGCTTCGATATCGGAGACATGCCGCCGCATGGCCGCATCGTCCAGCCGGTAACGGCCTTCCGAGAGCAGCGCAGCGACGATTGCACCTTCTTCGGCGGCACCACGCTCGCCAGCTTCCAAAAAGAAGCGGCTCAACCGGGGGTGTAGCGGCAGTTGCGACATGCGTCTGCCCACCGAGGTCAACTCCCCGTCCGAAGTCACCGCACCTAACCTCTGTAGCGCATCAACGGCCTCCTCGCGGGTCGCCTCTGGCGGCTCGTCCAGCCAGTCCAGATCCTTCCAGCAAAAATCCATCGCAGCGAGTTGCAGGGTGACTTGGGCGAGATCCGAGCGCAAAAGCTCAGGCGCCAGATGCTCGGGCCGGCGCCTGAAATCTTCTTCAGTGAACAAGCGAATCGCAAGCCCGGGCGCAGTCCGGCCCGCTCGTCCCGTACGTTGGATCGCTGAGGCCCGGCTCACTTTCTCGACGCGCAGGCGAGTGAAGCCGCTCCACGGCGAATAGGTGGCAACCCGGGCCAGTCCGCTGTCTACAACCGCACAAACCCCTTCCACGGTCACGGAACTCTCCGCCACATTGGTCGAAAGAATGATTTTGCGCTGCTTCGACGGCGCAACGGCGCGATCCTGTTCCTCCGGCGGCAGGTCTCCGTGCAGTGGGGTAATGATGGCGCCCGCGGCCCGCGCCATTGAATCGCATGCTTGACCGGCCGCTCGTATCTCAGCCGCTCCCGGAAGGAATACCAGAATGTGGCCTTCTGTCTCGCTTAGGCTCAAAGAGACTGCCTCCGCCGTCTGTGCTTCAAGCCACGCGGCGCTATGCGGGCGATAGCGAACGGTCACGGGAAACGCCCGGCCCGGCGCGCGTAACACGGGCGCCCCGCCCAGATTGTCGGAAAGCTCTGCGCCGCGGAGCGTCGCTGACATGATGAGCAGCTTCAACTCCGGCCGGCGGCTCTGCAGTTTCCGCAGCAGCGCCAGAGCCAGATCCGTTTCAAGGTGCCGCTCGTGGAACTCATCCAAGATCACCACCTGCGCCTGCCGTAATGCCGGGTCGCTCAAGAGTTTGCGGCTCAGTACGCCCTCGGTGACGAACCACAGCCTGGTATGGCGGCCGCCTACCTCTTCAAGGCGAACTTGGTAGCCGACCGATTGCCCCAACGGTTCGTGCAGTTCCTCGGCAACACGGCGCGCCGCAAGCCGTGCGGCGAGCCGGCGAGGTTCCAAAACATAGATTCCGGTGTGACCGCGCCGGAGCAATGCGGCCGGCACCCGCGTGGTCTTCCCTGCCCCAGGCTCTGCTTCGAGCAGTGTGATCGGGTTGTGTTCCACCGCTTCCACGATGTCGCCCAACATCGGGTCGATCGGCAGCGGCGCTAAATCCCTGGTAGAAAACTCCGGCAAGTTACTCTGCGTCAACAACCGCCTCAATGGTGCCCGGCGCGTTGCCCTCCAGCCGGTTATTCACGAACAGAAACGCGGGTTCCGCCCGCTGCTTCGACCGCACCAGCAGGTTCCGCAATGCTTCGCGCACCTCATGATTTGGCTCCTGAATGGCGCGGTACGGTGCAAATCTTTGTACTGCCTCTTCGTATTTGCGTCCGGCTTTAAGTAAAGCCCGGGCCACGGTAAAGTCGGCCGTAAACGCCCCTGGCAGAAGGATTTGGTCCGACATCACCGGCATTCTCGTCCAGGAACTGAAGACATGAGCAATATTGTATTCGTGGAGAAGTTCAAAGTACTGAGGCGCCAAAAACTCGGGATTGCGAATCTCAACCGCATAACGAAACGTTTCGGGCAGCGTGCGTAACATCGGTTCGAGAGCGGCAAGAAACTCATGCGGCGCTTCAAACACCGATCTCGGAAACGCCCCGAACTCAAAAATCAGGACCGCGATTCGGTCGCGGTATGGCTCGAGCAGCTCGAGAAACTCCGCCTTCAGCAGCGCTCCGTCAAGGAAGTTGGGATTCAGGACGCCCGCCCTTCCGCCATAGCGGGGATGGCCCGGGAAGGCTCTCACCGTAACCTCCTCCGGGACTTTAAAGGCGAAGCGCAGAGTCCCGGGAGCCGTCGCGAAAAGCCTCCGCCAGTACTCGGCGGTTGGGAACTGATAGAACGAAAAATCCCCGCAGACCACTGGGAACGTCTCCGCATACTCAGCCAGGCATTCGCTCTCAAAGCGTTTCTGCGAAAAACGTCCGCGAACAGAATAGCGCTCCGGCGTGTAGACTTGGCCCAGCCAGCCTTCGTACTTCCAGGAACTGGTTCCGAAGTAAATCCCCCGCGCCGCGAGCGGGGCCAGCTTTTGCCGCAAGCGGCGCGCCGCAGTCAATTCGGGTTCATCGAAGAGTGGTAGCGTGCGCATGCGGATATCAACCGGCCATCGCCGCCTGGCGAAAAGCCTCCGGACACGCTCATTATAATGAGGGTTCATTGCGTCGAGAATCATGGAACCTGATAACGGGCCAGATCCGCTGGCCCCGATCACAACTCCGCATGACTCAACCGCTCCGGAAACCACGAATGAACCGGAGCTGCCCATGCTTTACTGCCCTGTTTGCAGCCAGCGCCTGGCCTCGCGCAAATGCAAGCTGTTTTGCGAACGCTGTGGCTATTACATGAGCTGCGCCGACTACTACTAAAGCGGAAGGCGCACACAACGGAGGGAGAGTAAGTGAAACGTTTGAGCCTTGCGCTTGCGGCCGCCTCTCTGCTTGCGGCTGCGTCAAATACAGACTGGGACGCTGCCGGCAAGCGGTGGTGGTCGCATATTGAGTATCTGGCCAGCGACGAATTGGAAGGTCGTAATGTCGGCTCGCCCGGATTCGAGAAGGCCGCCCGCTACGTTGCCGGCGAGTTTGAGCGTGTTGGCCTGGCGCCGGCCGGCTCCGACGGCTACTTCCAGCCAGTGAAGTTCACCCAGGTCTCTCTGGACGAAAGCAAATCAAGCTTGAGCATCGTGCGCGGCGAAACGTCGCAGCCGGTTACGCTCGGCTACGAAGCGAACCTCGGGTTCTCTGCCGAATCAGCAGCCAGCCTGGAAGCGCCGCTGGTTTTCGCGGGCTACGGCTTAAGTATTCCCGAAGCCGGTTACGACGATTTCAAGGGCTTGCCCATCAAGGGCGCAGTGGTCGTTTTTCTCACTGGCGGGCCGGCCGCCATCTCGGGAAACCTGCGCTCTCACTACAGTTCCGCGGAAGAGCGATGGAAGCCACTGCATCGTGCGGGCGCCCTCGGCTGGATCGGCATTCCAAACCCAGCTTCAATGGACATTCCCTGGTCGCGGCAAGCCGCGAACCGCACCATGCCGCACATGTCGCTGGCCGACCCATCCCTCGCTACCGCGCCGGGATTGCAATTCTCCGCGACCTGGAACCCGGACAAGACCAGGGTGCTATTCGACGGAACCGGCCATTCGTTCGCCGGGATCCTCAAAGCGGCCGCAGCCAACCAGCCGCTGCCCCACTTTGCGCTGAACCGTAAAGTGGCGACGAAAGTGACAATCTCGCAAAACGCTGTCGATTCGAAGAACATCGTCGGCATCCGCCCCGGCATCGACCCTGCCTTGAAGAACCAATACGTGGTGATCTCGGCCCATCTCGATCACCTCGGAGTGGGGGAGCCCGTCAACGGGGATCGCATTTTTAATGGAGCCATGGACGACGCCTCGGGCGTTGCTTCCGTGATTGAAATCGCTCGCGGCTTCGAACAGAACAAGATCCAAACCAAGCGTTCTATCTTGTTCCTGGTCGTAACGGGTGAAGAGAAGGGCTTGCAAGGTTCGCGCTACTTTGCCAGTCAGCCCACCGTCCAGGGGCACCTCGTAGCCGACATCAACATGGACATGTTCCTGCCGTTGTTCCCGTTGAAGTACCTGGAAGTGCAGGGCCTTGCGGAATCAACGCTGGGAGACGACGTGCGCGCTGTCGCCGAAGCTGCCGGTGTCGAGGTGCAGGCCGACAAGGAGCCCGATCGCAATCGCTTTATCCGCAGTGATCAGTACAGCTTCATCAAGAAAGGTGTTCCTTCTGTCGCCTTCAAATTCGGCTTCATCCCAGGTCAGCCGGAGGAAAAGGTCTATCGCGACTGGTACACGACTCGGTATCACGCGGTGAGTGATGACCTCAGCCAGCCCGTGGATAAAGCCGCCGCCGCTCAGTTCGACGCCATACTAGCGGCGCTTGCCCTGCGCGTTGCCAATGAACAGGAGCCGCCCTCGTGGAAATCCGCGAGCTTCTTCCGTCGCTTCAGTTCCACGCCGGGCCCCACCGAATAGGTGCTCGCCTCGACTGGCCGCCGGGAAGCTCATAATCCCCTGCTCTTGTGAGTCTTTGTTAGAATCGCGAAGCGATGACGCTACGATTCATTGGTGTTTATTTGGGCGTTTGCATGGTCCCCGCAATGCTGTGGGGCCAAGATTCCAAAGTGAATTTGAAGGCAGATGAAGCCGCGATCCGCGCGGTGATCGCGTCGGGCAAGACTCCGTATACCGACGACAGCGTTTTTTGGACTGGCCTCTACAAGCGGCCAGTTGTGGGAAAGGAAGAACCACAACCATTTCCTGATTCCAGCGGCGAAAAGCGAAAAAATCAGGTAAACACGACGAAAGTCGTGCGCCTGGAAATTGCCGCGTCCGGCGACATGGCCTGGGAATTCTCGTATATACACACGGAGTACGATTCGGACGGAGCTCCCGCGAGCCACAAGAGCTTCGACGCGGGCCTCCTGCGCGTCTGGAAGAAAGAAAAAGGGGAGTGGCGAGCGGCCGCAATGTTCGCGCGGCCCATGGATGTGCCCTTCGTCGCTCATTAGGTTGGCTCCGGCTGAGGTTGTCCGTGTCTGACTGACAGCGGAGTTGTGATGAGGCCGTTTTTGCGGCTGTTTCTTCACATTCCGATATAATTCAGTCATGTTGCAAGCGACCGGGAAGATTTGGCACAACGGCAAGCTGATCAAGTGGGAGGATGCGAACATCCACGTGCTTTCGCATGTTGTCAGCTATGGCAGTTCCGTGTTTGAAGGGGTACGCTGCTACGAAACGTTGAACGGCCCTGCGATTTTCCGCGCTTACGAACATGCGCGGCGGTTGCTGGATTCGGCCAAGATCTATCGTATGGACAGCGGGTTCAGCATTGAACAGCTGACGGCAGCCATGATCGACGTCGTACGAGAAAGCGGCCTGAAGTCATGCTACATCCGGCCCATTGTCCTACGGGGCTACGGCGATGTCGGCGTGCTTGCGAAGAAGAATCCGATAGATACATATATTGCGTGTTGGGAGTGGGGCAAGTATTTGGGGGAAGAAGCGCTGGCGCACGGAGTGGACGTGTGCGTCTCCTCCTGGACCCGGATCGCGCCGAACACGCTGCCCGCGCTTGCGAAGGCCGGCGCCAATTACATGAACTCGCAGTTGATTCGGATGGAAGCCGACGCGAACGGTTACGCCGAGGGCATTGCGCTGGACGAAGCCGGCTATGTCAGCGAAGGATCCGGCGAGAATATTTTCGTGGTTCGCGACGGAAAAGTGCTGACGCCTCCCCTGGGTGCGTCGGTCCTGCCCGGCATCACGCGCGACGCGATTGTGAAGATTGCGGGTACGTTGGATATCCCGGTGATTGAGACCATCATCCCGCGCGAATTGCTGTACATTGCGGATGAAGTCTTCTTCTCAGGAACAGCGGCTGAAGTGACGCCGATACGGTCGGTGGATCGGGTGATTGTCGGCAGCGGCAAACGCGGACCGATTACCGAGCGGATTCAGAAGAAGTTCTTTGAGCTCGTCACTGGGCATGTGAAGGATGAATTTGGCTGGCTGACGCCCGTCACGCCGGTGAACGAACCGCACCCGGTCGGAGCAGGACTTTAACTGCGAGTTAATAATTGGCCGCCGGCAAATTCCGATAAGTTCGCGTCGACTAATCTTTTTATGGGTTAGGTCTGGAGGGGAAGCAGACAGGAAACTGTCACCGATTAGCGGTCAGGAGTAGTTTCGAACCGCCTGCTTCGCCCTCCTGGATGCACCAGGATGGCACATCCGAACTCACTGGGCAGGTCACCAACGGCGGGCTCGAGACTCACAGCCACCTCCCCCGAGATTACCTGCAAATCCTTTGCCCGCGCTGGATCTCCTAAAGTTTTAACAGCACGGCTCCGGAAGCGCTAGGCTTTTCTCAAGGCGTTTGGGGTGTTTTCAACACGTTTTATCCTATGAGTCTACAGCGGGTTAGCGAAAGAGCACTGTGGGGAACCTGTGAAAAAAACAGCGAAGGAAGGTAATGTTTTAGCATGACAACCACTCGTACGGGAAAAATGGCAGGCACGGGGTCCGTAGTAGAGGTTCGGTGCAGCTCGACAATCGACCTGGTGGATGAACTGATTCGACCGGAGCCCACCGACGAGTACATCGCACCCGGCTTCATTGACATCCAGGTGAACGGGTTTGCGGGCGTCGACTACAACGATCCATCGGCGAGCCACGAATCGATCCGAGACTCGATACGCGCCATGTTCAAGACGGGTGTTACCCGCTTCTTTCCAACCGTGATTACGGGATCGTTCGAGCGAATCACGGGCGCGTTGAAGAACCTTGCTGAGGCGAAGGCTAGCTTAGACGAATACGCGCTGCCGTCGGCGATGGCGATTGAGGGCATTCATGTGGAGGGTCCGCACATTTCGCCCGAGGACGGGCCGCGAGGAGCGCACCCGCGAGAGCATGTCCGCCCACCCGACATCGAAGAGTTCAAACGGTGGCAGGAAGCAGCGGGCGGGCTGGTGAAACTGGTGACCGTATCGCCGGAATGGGAGGAGGCGCCGAAATATATTGAAGCGCTGACCGGGCAGGGCGTGGTGGTGAGCATCGGCCATACGCGAGCAACTCCTGAGCAGGTTGGAGCGGCGGTGGATGCCGGGGCGAGCATGTCCACGCATCTGGGCAACGGCGCGCATCCCGTTTTACCCACGAAATGGAGCTATATCTGGAGCCAGCTAGCCGAAGACCGGTTGACGGCAAGCTTCATTGTGGACGGCATCCATATTCCGGGGCCGTTCCTCAAGACGGCGCTACGTGCGAAGGGGCTAGAGCACTCCGTTTTGATTACGGATGCAGTCATGCCCGCGATGTGCGCGCCGGGACCATACATGCTGGGGCAAGTGGAAGTGGACTTGCACGAAGACGGGAGTGTGCGGCTGCGTGGCGGCACGCGGCTGGCCGGATCGGCGCTCTCCATGGATCGCGCGATCGGAATGACAGTGCGACTAGGTGGTGTATCGCTTCGCGACGCGATCACGATGGCCACGACCAATGCAGCAAGAGCGGGCCGCATCAGCGGGCGGCAACGGGGCCTGACTACCGGCGAGCGCGCTGACCTGATTCGGTACCGATGGGATGATGCGATGCAGAAGTTGACGGTGTTGGAGACCATCGTCGGTGGAGTCAGCGTTTACGACGCAGAGATGAATACGGATTAGTTTCGCCGCCGATGATCTGATTCGGTCTTGACCCGAGGCATCCGCTTGTTCGATAGTCTGTCGGAGAGATTCAGCACAGAACCGCGCGCGTCAGAGTCTGTGTGAAAACTCCCGGCACAGAACCGCGCGCGTGAGCAAGCGGATGACTCTCGGAGCCGTGACCGTAGCTCTCCGCCACGCAGTGAGCAGGCACTCAAAAAACCGGAGACCGGAATCCTGGCGTTTTACTTCAGGCCGGCCTTCTTCCACAAGGCATCGACGCGGGTGACGACGTCAGGCGACATCTGGATGACGTTGGGCCAGCGCCGCGTGAAGCCTTCGGCCTTCCACTTGGTGGTGGCGTCGACGCCCATCTTCGAACCATAGTCGGGCAAGCGGCTGGAGTGATCAAGCGAATCGACCGGGCCCATGACGAATTCGATGTCGCGCTGCGGGTCGATGTTGTTTAGCGCTTTCCAGGCGACCTCCCGTACGTTTTGCACATCGACATCTTCATCGACCACAACGATGACCTTGCTGAACATGGCCTGACCAAGTCCCCAAATGGCGTGCATCACTTTGCGGGCATGACCGGGGTACGACTTGCGCATCGAAACCAGAATCAAGTTGTGGAAGACGCCTTCCGCGGGCATGCAAATGTCGCGCACTTCCGGCAGCTGCAGGCGCATGAGCGGCAGGAAAATGCGCTCGATTCCCTTTCCCATATAGAAATCTTCCATAGGCGGCGGCCCGACGATGGTAGCGGTATAGACCGGCTTCTTGCGGTGCGTGATGCACTCCAGGTGGAACACCGGGTAGTCGTCGTCGAGCGAATAAAAGCCGGTGTGGTCGCCGAACGGTCCCTCGTTGCGAAGCTCACCGAGATTCAAGTAGCCCTCCAGTACGATTTCGGCATTCGCGGGGACTTCCAGGTCGGAGGTTTCGCACTTCACCATCTCCACCGCTTTTCCACGCAGGAAGCCGGCAAACATCATTTCGTCGATTTCCGGTGGCAGCGGCAGAATGGCGGAATACATGGTGGCAGGATCGGAGCCAATGGCCACGGCGACTTGCATGCGCGTGTCCTTGCCTTCCTGGGCCATACGCCGGTAGTGGTCGGCGCCCTGCTTGTGCCTCTGCCAGTGCATGCCGGTGGTTTGTCCATCGAAGACCTGCATGCGGTACATGCCGCAATTACGCTTTCCGGTGGCAGGATTCCTCGAAAAGACCAGCGGTAGGGTGATGAAGCGCCCGCCATCATGGGGCCAGCAGTGCAGAATCGGAAACTCATCGAGCGAGAAATCGGCGCGGCGGACGACCTCCTTGCAGGCGCCGTCCTTCACCGTCTTGGGGAACGCGGTGTTCATCTCCGCCAGTTTCGGCAGCATTTTCAGCTTGTCGACAAGGCCTTCGGGCTTCTGCATCTGCAGGTAGCCGGCGATGCGGGCGGCAATGTCCTCGATGTTGTCGACGCCAAGCGCAATCTCCATACGCCGCATACTGGCGAATGCATTGATGAGAAGCGGGATGCCGGAACCCTTGGGCTTTTCAAACAACAGAGCGGGGCCATTCTGTTTGACTGAGCGGTCCGCAAACTCAGTGATTTCGAGATACGGGTCCACCTCAAAGGGAATGCGGCGGAGCTCCCCGGCGCGCTCCAGGGCGCGTATGAAATCGCCAACATCATTCGGTGACGTGGTAGTTGACATGGTAGTGTGCCGAGGCCCGAGGACAGACATTCGCGCCTCCACCCATTATGATGATCGAGAGCGCTTGGAACGCGCACAGTTTTCAGCGGTGGGGCAAAGTTCAGGCCGTATGCGTTCCGTTAAGAGCGCTGTTTGGACTCAATCATGAATAATCGAGTAGTTTTGATCACTGGCGCAAGCCGAGGAATTGGCAAGGCCTGCGCGAACATCCTTGCAGCAGGCGGGTACCGGGTGGTGCTGGCAGCGCGGTCGCTGGACAAGCTGGAGGAAGCCGCGGCCGCCATACGGGCAACGGGCGCTCAAGCATTTGTCGTGGAGATGGACCTGGGGAGCAAGGATTCCATTGCGCAAGGCATTGAGAAAGCCGCCAAGGAGTTTGGCCGCATCGACGTTCTGGTGAATAACGGCGGCATTACTAAGGATGGCCTCGCCGTACGCATGAAGCAGACCGATTGGGAGATGGTGCTGACGACGAACCTGAGCGGTGCATTCTACGCCATTCAGCAGGTGCTCCAAGGCATGCTGCGGGAGCGCTGGGGGCGGATTGTGAACATCGCGTCGGTGGTCGGCGAGATGGGGAATCCCGGGCAAGCCAATTACGTGGCATCGAAGGCCGGGCTGATTGGATTGACGAAGTCGCTGGCCCAGGAAGTGGGCAGCCGCAATATCACCGTGAATGCGGTTGCGCCCGGCTTCATCGAGACGGACATGACGCACGGTCTTTCGGATGAACTCAAGAAGAAGATGGTGGACAACACACCGCTTCGACGGATGGGCACGCCGGAAGATGTGGCACAGGCAGTGAAGTTCCTGGTAAGTGACGAGGCGAGTTTCATCACGGGGCACGTGTTGGACGTCAACGGCGGGATCTATATGTAGGGATGGCCGGAGCCAGTTACCAAAAACTGCCTACAGGATTCCCTCCCGTCCCGCAAACGGAATACTGGTGGAACTTCGGGGCGGCGGAGCGCGTCTGCGCGTCCGAGAATGAAGTATGGAGAATGATGGAACGTCGACGTCCACGCTGAGGCGGTTGCTACAACTGACCAGTGTTCTTTTGCTGGTGGGTGTGGCGTATGTCGGCTGGATCTTTTATTCGCGCGCGCAGGAAGCGAAGAGGGCGCAACAAGCAGCCGCCGCGAAGGAAGAGCAACGACTGCGGAGCACGACGGATCTGGTGTTTGGAACCGGAGAAGTCAAGATTCTAACGTTTGGCCTGGAGCCGGCGCATCCGAGACGCGGAGAAACCATCAACATGTGCTACGGCGTCGCGAATGCCGTATCGGTGAGCCTCGAGCCGGAGTTCAAAGACGCGAAGCCCAGCTACAATCACTGTCTACAGGTGGCGCCGGTGAAAGACACGACCTACACGCTGACCGCGAAAGATGCCAAGGGACACACTGTCAGCGAATCGCTGACCGTACATGTTCATTAGCCGCGGAAGTGGAGGCTGGACTGGCGGTCTGCGCGGAAGACAAATAAATCGAGTTCAGCACGAGGCGGAAGGTACCGTAGGTCTGGCCTCGGAACTGAGGACGGAAACCAAACAACACGGCATGCCCCTTGCCGTAGCGGACATCCACCAGCAGAGGCTTTCCGGCGACGATGCTCTCGCCGGAGAGGAACCCGCTAGCCAGGACGTTCGTAGTAGCGTAGCGCGCCACGGTACGAACCTCGCGATCACCCTTGTTGAATTCAGGTAGAAGAAGATTATCGTAAGCTTGGCCGCCGCTTGAAAAGACATAGGCGTTCGCCGGCATGCCGAACGCGATGGGATTTTTTGTTTCAACCGTTGCGCGAAGGATGGACCCGGGGCAAAAATAGGCTCTGGCCGGTGCGGTGTCCTCTGAGCCTCCTGCCCTGATCAATTGCCGGATGGGAAGCGGGAAGTTCGCAACGGGCAGGTCGCCGCCCTGATCGAAAGTAATGAGCCAGCCGCCCTGACGAACGAATTCGGCCAGTTCCATCAGGCCTTTCATCTCGATGCCTCCGGTGTATTCCGGCCGCTGCTGGGCGTTAGGAGCGCCCTCTGTGCGCCCCCCGCCGCTACGTTCACCTTCCCGGGCGCCGTGCAGAATCGCGGAGGCCTCCTGCGACGGCAAGATAATTGCATCAAAGCGGTCGTTCAGATGGCCCTTCTGAATATCGGCATTATGCAGCATGCTGTGCGGCAGATGTTCCTGATCGAGGAGCCAGTCCGTCCAGCCTGCATCGATGTTGGCGAGCCACGAGTCGTAGATCGCAACCCGCGGCAGCCGGATTGTGTAGGTGGCGCTGCTGATCTCCGCAGGTGCGATTTCGCCCTCCACCAGCAGCTTGCCGTCGCTACTCCAGCGAAGGGACTTCCCTGCCTGCAGCAAATCAGCCATGTTCTGAAAAAAGGATGCGTCGCTGTGAGCACGGCTGGGCGGCGTTGATTCCAGCTCGTTCACCGCTTGTAGCTTTGACGGCAGCGGCTCGTCGAGCCGCACGACGTCCACGCCCATCTGCATCGGAAGCGTCCAGCCGGCGATGTCATAGGGGCGCTTCAATGGACCGTTCGGACTTTCCCTCAACTCCGGATACTTCTGCGGCTCGAGCAAGTCGACCGCGTAACCACGGAACGGTTGCGAGCTAGAGATGACGAAGGTTCCTTCCGGAAAGTCGCGTCCACCGCTGGAGAATCGGCTCGTGGCTTGCTTAATCTCGACGCCGGACATCTTCAGCCGGGTCAGCATTTCGCGCATGGCCGTGCTGTCCCACTGCTGCTGAGGTATCGCGTAGCCGTATGGCTTGGCGGTTTGACCCAGCTTGATTTGCGTTTTGGCAGCCTGATAGGCCTCGTACAAATAGTCGGTGCCGCGCTCGGCAGCGAGATTGAGGATGGCGAAATCAGCGGTCAGCATATACTCAACGGCGTCACGCAGGCGCCAGCGGCCGCCGAGCCAGGGCTTCTCGTAAAACATGCTGGGCGTTTTCGTCAGCACTCCGTTGTCGAAGCGGTCATGCAAATCGGTGTCCTTGTAGGTGACTGGCGTTGCGTAGGAGTTGCCGGCGGTCTCGGTCAGTATGCCGCGCATGTTGTGGAAAGCGGGCACGGAACGGAGGCCGCCATTCCACCAGGCATCAAACCCGTAATACGACAGCGCGCCGGGTTTATTCTCCAGGGCAAATCGGGCTTTGATCGCGGCGCCGATCTGGTTGATTCCTTCCATAACCGAGGCGGGGATGTTCGGATTCAGCGGTTCAGCATAGGGAGGAACGAAGATGCGCGCCGGAAAGGGAGGCGCCTGGTGCTGGTTATAGACGATCTCGGGGAACCAATCCTGGAAAAGCAGTTTAGTGACGTTCCGGGTCTCCGGAAGGTTAAGCATGTACCAATCTCGATTGTTGTCGTGGCCGGCGTACTTCTGATAGAGATGCGGCAGCGGCGCCAGTTCATAGGGCGTTCCGACATTCGAGCGATACCACTCGACGACCATGTCCAGGCCATCCGGGTTGATGCAGGGAACTTGCATGAGGATGACCTTGTTACGAATGAGCTGCGCTTCCGCGCTCTCGTCGGTCAACATCCGGTAGGCAAGCTCCGGCGCCTGCTGCGAAGGCGCAACCTCACTGGCGTGCAGGCCGGAATCGATCCAGACAAATACACGCCCCTTTTGCGCGAGAGCTTTCGCTTCGGCATCGCTGACTTGGGCGAGGGCGAGCTTGCGGTTGATGCCCTGGTACTCCTCGAGTCTCTTCAGATTCTCGGGCGCTGAAATGAAAGCGACATACATCGGCTTGCCGCCGGAAGTGCTGCCGAACCTCACCCAGCGGAGGCGGTCGCTGGCGTGGCTCAGCTTTTCAAAGTAGCTGGTAATCTGGGAGTAATCCGCCAGCTTGTAGTCGTCGCCTGGCGTAAAGCCAAAGTGCTCGTGCGGCGTGGGAATGGCCGCGGCCCACGTGTTGATCGACAGGGCGATTAATAGGCAAAACAGCTTTTGCATAAATAACCTGGCTAAAGAAGCAAAGATGAGGACAATCGTACTATGCCCGTGAATACGGTTTCACCGCGAGCGCTACGAGACAGTGCGTTTAAGATCGGCTTGGTGCAAATGACATGCACGGAAGATGCCGACGAAAATCTAAACAAAGCGATCGAAGGCATCCGGCGCGCTGCCCGTCTGGGCGCGGAAATCGTTTGTACCCAGGAGCTGTTTCGTTCGCAATACTTCTGCCGTGAAGAGAAGGCGGAGCTGTTTTCTCTCGCCGAAACGATTCCCGGCCCTAGCACGGAAGTGCTGACCAGCCTCGCCAAGGAACTGCGAGTCGCGATTGTCGCGTCGCTTTTTGAGAAGAGGGCGCAAGGGCTTTATCACAACACGGCGGTGACGATCGATGCGGACGGCGCACTGCTGGGGCTCTATCGCAAAATGCACATACCGGACGATCCGCTCTTTTTTGAGAAGTTTTACTTCGCGCCGGGCGATATCGGCTTCCAAAATTTTGAAACCAGATATGCGCGAATCGGGGTGCTGGTCTGCTGGGACCAGTGGTATCCGGAAGGAGCGCGATTGACGAGCCTGCAGGGCGCCAACGTTTTGTTTTATCCGACGGCCATTGGCTGGCATCCGTCCGAGAAGGCGGAGTGGGGTGCCGCTCAACTGGATGCATGGCGGACCATTCAGCGCTCGCACGCCATTGCCAACGGTATTTACGTTGCGGCAATCAATCGCACGGGATTTGAAGGGCCGGCTGACCGCGGCCTTGAATTCTGGGGCTCGTCGTTTGTAGCCGATCCATTCGGGCGGGTTATACGTGAGGCCTCGACCGACAAAGAGGAAGTGCTTGTGGCGGAGTGCGACCCCAAGCTGATAGACGAAGTTCGCAAGAATTGGCCTTTTTTCCGCGACCGAAGGATTGACGCATATGCTCCGATTACCGAGCGTTGGCTTGCCTAAAGTCATGCACGCTCTTGAACAGTACCCAAGTCATTACGGCTTTCGCATGCCGGCGGAATGGGAGGCCCACGAGGCGACTTGGCTCGCGTGGCCGCACGAGGCAACCGATTGGCCCGGCAAGTTTGAGACAGCGATCTGGATCTACGGCGAAATTGTTCGCCACCTGGCGCGAGCCGAGAAGGTCAACATCCTGGTGGAGAACGCGGAAGCGGAAGCCGGCGCGCGTGACGTGCTCGTGAAGTGTCATGTAGACCTGGGTGCCGTTCGTTTCTTCCATTTGGCGACGGATCGAAGCTGGACGCGGGATTTCTGCCCGATCTTCGTGAAATCGGAAGAGGCGGATCTGTCGTCCGCGTACGCCGATATCGTTGAGCCGGCGAAACTGGCCGGCCTTAACTGGCACTTCAACGGTTGGGCGAAGTACGACAATTGGCAGCAAGACGACGCCGTCGCAGGAGCGGTGGTATCCGGCTTAGGCATCCGAGCCTGGACGCCGCTTTGGAATGGCCAGCGGGTGGTCCTGGAGGGCGGCAGCATCGACGTCAATGGCCAGGGAACGCTGTTGACCACGGAGGAGTGTTTATTGAGTTCCGTGCAAGCGCGCAACCCCGGTATGAGCCGGGATGATTACGAGAAGATTTTCCGGCACTACCTCGGTGTGCGGCACACGCTCTGGTTGCGCAACGGCATAGCCGGCGATGATACCCACGGCCACGTGGACGACTTGGCTCGATTTGTGGATCCACACACGGTGGTGGTGGCCAGCGAACCCGACCCAAGTGAAGTCAACCACGGGCCGCTACTTGAGAATGCGACGCTGCTGCGCCAGATGAAAGACCAGCACCTTAGTCCGCTGCGCGTCGTGCCGCTGCCCATGCCCGAACCGGTTTACTTCGATGGCCAGCGGCTGCCGGCAAGTTACGCGAATTTCTATATTGCCAACCGCGTGGTGCTGGTTCCGACGTTCAACGATGCCAACGACCGAGTGGCGCTGAATACCCTCGCGGAATTGTTCCCGGATCGAAAGGTGATCGGCATTGCGTCTACCGACCTTGTGTTGGGCCTGGGCACGCTGCACTGCATGACCCAACAGCAACCGGCGCTGTGATTGTGTTTGCCGCGCTGGGCCTGTTGACGGTCCTCATCTGGCTCAGCATTGCTCTGACCCGAGGGTTTTTCTGGACCATCCGTGACAAGCTTCTTCCCGAAGAACGGTGTGGACAGGCGCGCCGGGTCGCGGTGGTGATTCCGGCCCGAAACGAAGCCGGGTCCATTGCCGAGACCATCGAGTCCTTGCTGCAGCAGAACCTGGTTGGCCCACTCCGCATTTTCTTGGTAGATGATGACAGCTCGGATGGAACTGCTGAGATGGCGCGCTCTGCCGCCACTCGGATGGGCGCTTCGGACCGGCTGGAGGTGCTGCGGTCGCGACCGCTTCCGCCCGGCTGGACAGGAAAGATGTGGGCGGTTTCGCAAGGCTCCGCTGCGGCGATTGGCTGGCAGCCGGATTTTCTTTTGCTGACCGACGCGGATATTTCGCACGGGCCCGATAATGTGTCGCGGCTGATCGCGGTCGCGGAACGACATGGTTATGACCTGACGTCGCTGATGGTGAAGCTGCGCTGCTTAAGCCTGGCCGAGCGGCTGCTGATCCCAGCCTTCGTCTACTTCTTTTTGCTTTTGTATCCGCCTGCTTGGATTCAGAACCGGCGTAAGAAAGCCGCAGGCGCCGCAGGAGGGTGCATGCTGCTGCGCCCCGCTGCGCTGGAGCGGATGGGCGGCATCGAAAGCATCCGGGGCGAGATCATCGATGACTGCGCCCTCGCTCGCGGCATCAAGCGCAGTGGAGGAAGCGTGTGGCTGGGCCTCACGTCATCGACACGGAGCCACCGCGCCTACTACGGCTTCGCCGAGATCGAGCGGATGATCTCGCGTACGGCGTTCAACCAGCTTCAACACTCCGCGCTTTTGCTTGCCGGGACCGTGCTGGGGCTGATTTGCACGTACCTGTTGCCCGTTGGACTGATGCTGGGCGGAGCGCTAATCCATCACCCGGTCGCTGTTGCTTTGGCAGGCGCGGCTTGGCTGCTGATGACGATCACGTACCTGCCCATGGTGCGTTTCTACGGACTCAGCCCGGTTTGGGCTGTGATGCTGCCGTTGGCAGCCGTTTTCTATCTGGGTGCCACCGTGCATTCGGCGTGGAAGCATTGGACCGGCCGCGGGGGCGAGTGGAAAGGACGAGCCCAGGACCGGCTCCGAACCGGAGAGCCGCGAAGGCCATGAACGCGACCGAGCGTACTAGCCCGGAACCGCCCCATTTAGGCGCTAGCGCCCACGCTGACTCATCCTTGAGGTATCCTGAGCCGAACGTTATGATTCAATATAAAGCCGAACCGCCCGAGGTCCTAGAAGCGATTGAGGCGCTTGAGGAAGGCATCCCGTGTCCGCGAAGGCCCGCGTCACGCCGCGGAAGGAGACTTATGAAGCGCTCCACTTTGTTCCATGTACTCTTTGCGACGGCTTTTTCTGTCCTGCTGATCTGTCCGGCGCTCGCGCGTCAGGGTACTGAGATGGCACCCGACGCGAAGACGATGACGATCGAGGGCGCCGTTCGGGACCTCGCCTGTCCGGTCCAAAATCCGGCTGGAACCGCCAAGAGCTTTAGTTTGCAGTGCGCCCTGGATTGCGTTAAGCACGGCTCGCCGATCATCATCCTCACCAAGACAGCGTTGATATATTTCCCAATCTCTGCGCGCATGCCTGATTCCGACCAGCGCGAAAAGATGATGCCGTTTGTAGGAAAGTATGTGCAGGCAACCGGCCCGGTTTTCACGCGAAACGGAACTCACGCAATCGCAATCACACAAATCAAGGAACTGAAGAGCGTTCACGTGGACACCGACGCTCGCTGAGCCATCGCCCGGGCAAATTCCTGGCACGTGTTCTCAGATGATGACGGATTGAGAACGTGAAAAGGGATAGATCCTGCCCTGAGTTACGGCTCATTTTTCTTGCTCCTAGGGGGAGCACCTATCAAGCTAGGAGATTGAGTCTAACTGGGGCGGTGCTTCCGTTGCCCCGCGAACGCTAGATTCCCCGCATCCGTGCCACTTTCAAGATTGCTGCTACACTGCACACTTCTGTAATCTGGCCAGCCATCACCATCTCCAGCACGCGCTCGAATGGATGCCAAGCAACATCGATCTGCTCCTCCGCGTCATGATGTGCCTCCGAGGGGCCGAGACCCGTGGCCAGAAACAGATGCTGTATGTCGGTGGTGACGCCGGTACAGACCTCCGCGGCTCCAAGCGACTCCCAATGCTCCGCCTCGATACCAGCCTCTTCGGCCAATTCGCGCTGGGCGACGGCCAGCAAGTCCGGGTCACCGTCCGATCCACCGCGGGGAATCTCCCACAGATAGCGATCCAGCGTGTATCGCCATTGACCAACCAGTACAACGTAATCCTTTTGGTTAATGGCAACGATCCCGACCGAGGGCGGGACGTCCACGACGCCGTAGATTCCAGGCCGGCCGTCGGGCCGAATCACCTCATCTTCCCGGACCCGGATCCAACGGTTTTCATAAGCAATGCGCGACGATTTCGTAGTCCAGGGGTTGGCTGGTTTCAAGTGAGTGGCGGCTTTCTTGAGCCAGTTGTAGCACGCCCCTCGCGAACTCCTCTAAACTGCGCCAAAACAAGCATTCGATGGGAGCTGGGTGGTATCTTCAGGAGAGTCTGAAGGCGCATGAATACGCTCGGCGTTCACCTAAATGACACTTGTCGAAGGCATAAATAGGTTTGGGGAATTCGGGGCTTCTGTGAGTGTCAGCTAACTTCCTTCTGATTCGATTTCGCCGGCGACCAGGACAGCCTGCCCGCGCATTGGCCCGTGATCTGCAAGGCTAGACAGCAACAGGATAGGTGCGCATGGAATTTGGCGGCGTTCGGGCTGGGGTGAAATGATGCAACGAATCCTCGTAATCGGCCACGAACCGGCGATTGACGAGTTGGCTCGAGAGTTTAGCGCAGAACACGATTGCCAGATCGAATGCGTAGCCGATGCGGTAGCCGCAACTTCCCGCCTTGGCGCAAGCACCTACGACGTGGTCCTTGCGGGTCCAGTCGGCGGGTTTGAGGACAGGCTGAAAGTTGTCGATACCGCTGGCGGAGGAATCAACGGCCCGCGGGTCATCCTCTTTGGCGATGGGAATAATCGCAGCGAAGTCGTGTCGGCCATGCGCCGCGGGGCATTTTCCTTCTTCAGCCGGCCTTTTCAGAAATCCGCAATTCGCGAGATGATCTTCAAGGCCCTGGCAGCGCCTGCCTCACCGCCCGGCATGGGGCTGATTTCCGCCAGCCCCAACTGGCTAATCGTGCGGTTACAATGCGACCCGACAACGGTCGACAGGCTGATCCAATTCGTGCGGGAGTTAAAGGCCGGACTCACCGAGGAACTGCGGGAGCAACTCACCACCGCGTTTCGCGAGATGCTTTTGAATGCCGCCGAGCATGGCTGCCGGTTCGATGATTCGAAGCAACTCGAGATCTCTTTTGCGCGAACTACCCGCCTGATTCTCTACCAGATTCGCGACCCCGGCCCCGGCTTTGCCGTCGAGTCTATGGAGCACGCAGCGGTTGGCAATCCAATCGGCCAGCCCTTCAGGCATGTAGAGTACCGGGAGTCCCATGGCATGCGGCCGGGAGGATTCGGCATTTTGCTAGCCAGGAAAATCGTCGACGAAATGCTGTATAACGAAAGAGGCAACGAGGTGCTTCTCATTAAGTACTTGTGAATGAGTCTCCAGCCGCCTTTCGTAACACTATTGAAATACCCGAAGATGATAATGAGAGGGCGTTCTTAACTGCCATGCCAAATCAGCCGACTGAGCAAGTGAAAATTGAGCGCCTCCCCGGTTCCCGGGAGGGCGTACACATCCTGAAAGTGACTGGCCCTTTGACCATCTACAACTTCTTTCAGTTTCAGGACGTCACGCGAAACGATAGGAGCCCGGTGCTCATCATCGACATGGGCGACGTGCCCTACATGGACTCAGCCGCGTTAGGCAGCCTGCTGGGCGTGCATGTCTCCTGCGAAAAGAACAACCGGAAATACGCCATCGTGAACCTGCCGGAACGGCTGCGAACCATGTTTGCCATGGCGGGGGTCAAGGACTATCTGATTGTCTATCCGTCGGTTGCCGAGGCCGAAGCGGCCATTGCGCAGTAGCGTCAACCCCGAAGCCGGGTGGCGCTGCCAGTTCTGCAAGACGGTACAATATTGAAAGTAAGTCATGCAGACGGAAGTTCCAGCTGAACAAAGCGAAGCCGAGAAGTCGCCGGCTGCGAGGCAAGCTCCCCGTGGATTCGTAGCGGAATGGGTGGTCACCATTCTGATCATGCTGTTTGCCTCCACCAGCCTGGCGTGGTCTTACGTCATTCCGACAGGGTCCATGGAAGACACGCTGATGGTGGGCGACCACATCATTGTCGACAAACTCGCCTACGCCCCCTCGGGCGCCATAAGCAAGTACTTGTTGCCCTATGAGGAGCCGCAGCACGGCGACATTATTGCGTTTCGATTCCCGGGCGACATCTCGCAGATGTTCGTCAAAAGGCTGATTGGCGCTCCGGGGGATCGGATCAAGCTGGTGGACGGACAGGTCTACCGCAATGGAATCGCGCTCAAGGAACCGTATGTTTACCACAAAAGCGGCTATCTGGATCCCTATCGTGACAACTTTCCTGCCAACAGCGGCGAGCTGGATGTGGTGACCGACGGGCGCCAGGCTATGTTGCTGCGCGACATGCTGGATCATCATGTGGTGAACGGGGAGATTGTGGTGCCGCCCGGCAACTACTTCGCGATGGGCGATAACCGGGACAACTCGCTCGATAGCCGCTATTGGGGCTTCGTTCCGCGTGCGAATATCGTCGGAAGGCCGGTTTTCATCTACTGGTCGTTTGACGCGCCGACTGATCAATTGATGCCCAACTCGGCCAGGGACTTTGGTGCGCACATGTTTGATGTAGCGACCCACTTCTTTTCACGAACGCGCTGGAGCCGCACTTTACAGACGGTCCGCGGATACCCTGACCAGCAGCAGTAAACCAAGCACTCAAGCCGCTCACCGTACGAGAAAAGAAACGAATGGCCCAACCGACCGCACCCGTAAAGATAGCCAAAGCCGACGAGATAGCAACTAAGAAACACGATCCGCCCCGCGGGACGATTGCCGAATGGACCGTCACAATCCTGCTGTTATTGTTCGGCACAACAACCCTCGTACAGGCATTCGTGATTCCAACAGCTTCGATGGAAGACACGCTTTTGATTGGCGATCATTTGCTGGTGGACAAGCTCGCGTACGCACCCGCCGGCGCGATCAGTAAGTATCTGCTCCCTTACGAGGACGTGAAACATGGGGACATTATCGTGTTTCGTTATCCGGTCAATATTTCGGATACGTTTGTGAAGCGGGTGATCGGCGTTCCGGGCGATCGCATCAAGATAGTTAATCAGCAGTTGTACCGTAACGGTGAGTTGCTCAGTGAGCCGTACATTTACCACAAATCGGGCGTCATCGACTCGTATAAGGACAACTTCCCCAGCGAGCCTGGATCGATGTATCTGGATCTCGCGCGCGAGCCCCGACTGCGGGACATGCTACAGAATCACGTGGTCAATGGCGAAGTCGTGGTGCCCCCCGACAGCTACTTCGCAATGGGTGACAACCGGGATAACTCCCTGGATAGCCGCTTTTGGGGATTCGTCCCGCGTGAGAACATCATCGGCAAACCCCTGCTGATTTATTGGTCGTACGCGGCCAGCACCGATCAACTGACCGGCAATTCGGTGGATTCCTTGGCAAGCCACTTCAAAGATCTTTTGCTGCACTTCTTCTCGCGAACTCGCTGGAGCCGCACTTTTCGTTTGATTCGGGGCTTCCCGGACAAGGATTTGCCGAAGGCTGTCCAGCCCGCGCCCACACCCAGTGGCCCTCCGGCCACGACGCCTGTTCCCGTTAACTGACATTTCGGCGGCCGGGCGAAGTTCCGAGCAACTCCCCCGAATGCTCGGAATCTAACCAGTAGTCCGCCCCGCAAAGCGCGACATAGAATGAAGATCGGAGCTAACTAACTATGGCATTCACACTTCCAGCACTTCCCTACCCGGCTGAAGCACTCGAACCCTACATCGACACAAGAACCATGGAGATTCACCATGGAAAACACCACCAGGCTTACGTAACAAATCTGAACAAGGCGCTCGAATCAGCCCCGGAACTTGCCAGCAAGACGGTTGACGAATTGCTCGCCAACAACTTGGCTATTGTTCCGGACGCCATCAAAACCGCCGTCCGAAACAACGGCGGTGGGCACACCAACCATTCGCTTTTTTGGACTCAACTGGCGCCTAACGCCGGTGGTGCGCCGAAGGGTGACGTCGCCGGCGTGATCAATGCGAACTTCGGGAGCTTCGACGCGTTTAAAGAGAAGTTCGCGGCGGCGGCTACCGGGCGCTTTGGTTCCGGCTGGGCTTGGCTGACAAAAGACAGCGCCGGTAAGTTTGAGATTTCGTCCTCGGCCAATCAGGACAGCCCGCTGATGGAAGGCAAGAAGCCGATTCTGGGCTTGGACGTCTGGGAACATGCCTATTACCTCAAGTACCAAAATCGCCGCCCTGATTACATCGGAGCCTGGTGGAGCGTTATTAACTGGGACGCGGTCAACGCCCAACTGAAGTAGCGCAATTCCGCACCGTAACCGGCGGCGTTCACGCGACCAACTATTCGCAATGGACGCCGCTTTTCGTTCAGGCCAGAAAGGCGCAGATAGCGCGGGCGAGTGCGGCTAGGCCCGGGCCATAGCGCGTATCAGGGCGCGTCCCAATCCAGAGCAAAAATCTCGTCGGTGCCCACGCTGCGAAACGTGACGAGGCAATCATTGTTCGCGACCCCGAACCAGTTATCGTCCAGTTTGAGGTCCTTCAAGCTCGCCACCTGTTCCATCCTGCCGTCTTGCACCCGTAGTCGCGACCATGTCTCCTTCTGCAGTTCCACGAAATAGAGGAACTTCCCGTCTGGTGACCAGCTCGGAAAACCGGCCTTTGCATCCAGCGGCCGGGTCTGCCGCCGGCTCGCGACGTCGTATAGCACGATTGTTCCGTCACTCGCTGAAGTGCCTGCGATGGCACGTCCGTCGGGCGACCAGCGTGGAGACCTCATCCCCTCAGAGCCCGGTAGAACCGAGACGTGGCCTGTTTTCGCGTCCAGGATGTGAATGGAATCTCCGCCCGGCGAGCCCTGATTATTGGAGCCAAAGGCAATCGACGAGCCGTCAGGCGACCAGGAAGGCTCCCAGTCACCGGCCTTCCCGCCCTCACCGTTTGTCACCTTCTGTAATTCGCCCCCTCCCGACGGCACGATGTATATCCGTGGGGGATCGCCTTTTCGTCCGCCCGAAAATGCAATCCGCGTCCCATCAGGAGACCAGTGCGCCATCGTTACCTGCATGGGCGGCACCGTAAGACGAACGCGTTGGCTCCCGTCAGCCGCGCTCCGCCAAAGCGATTTCTCCGGGACGGAGACGTAGGTGACCCATTTCCCGTCGCCGGAATATTCGACGAAATCGCCGGAGATCCCGCTGAGTTCGGGAACGAGGCGTCCCAACTTCGGGTCGTAACGCAAGTATTCATTACGGGCTTGGTAGCCGTTAATGTAAATTCGCTTCCCATCCGGGCTCGGAACGGGGAACAATGCCATCACGGGTCCGGTGGTCAGCCGGACCGGTTCACTGTTGACACGTTCGAAGAACCAGGTTTTCTCACGGAGTGCCCAGATGTTCGCCTCTCCGTTATGCTGCCCATGAAGACGTAATACCTCCCGTCGCGGGTCCAGTTACCACAGCAAGCTGTCGACGTCTGGCTCCAGCTTGGAAGCAGATGACGAAGCTGACCGCTGTCGACCGACACCTCCCAGAGGGATAGGGCCGACCCGTCGCCGGAGGAATCGGACATCGTGAACCGTATCCTCCGCCCATCCCGGGACCAGCGAAGCCAGGTGGGCAGACCATTCACCGTCGCCAATTTCCGAAGTTCTGTTCCATCGCTGCGTGCGATGTGAAGCTCTCCATTCCTCCCGTAGACTAACTTTTCGCCATCCGGCGACCAGGCAGCGGCATCACTTTGGACGATCAGGCTGCCCAGACGGCGCAGTGAGCCGCCGGTGGAGGGTGCGACCCATAGCTCGCTGGTGGGTGTTTCCATGTCCGAAGCAAGGACTCGGCCAACCAACAACTGCGTGCCATCGGGAGAGGTGGCCAGCACACGGCTGTTCGTCATCTCCATCGGAACCGGCACTGGGTCTCCGCCGGTTAGGGGCACTTGGTAGGGTTGACTGCCAAAAAGTCCGGAGTTGAAAATGAGCCGGGAGCCATCGGTGAGTAGGGGCGGGTTCTTTATCCGGCCATCGCTGGTGATCTGAATGGAAGCCGTCACGCGGGGGGGTGCCGGCGGCCCAGTAAACCTGAACCACAGCGCCGCTACGACCAAAGCCATTGCTGCCGCAACGAACGGCCATCGCGCTCGACGCGGCGGCGCCACGGCAGGCATGCGCCCGCTGGATGTCATTCCGGTCTTGGATCGGTTGGGGTCGAGATCGCGCCTCAGACGCTTGAGCTCGGCGCGGAGATCGGCCGCCGTCTGGTAGCGGACGTCGGGGTCTTTTTCCAAAGCCCGGGCAATGATCTCATCGAGCTTTGCCGGCACGTCGGGGTTCAGTTGCGATGGCAGCTCGGGCGCTTGATGCAAAATCGCACCGACGATTGCTGCGGAGTTCTTGCCCTGGAAAGGGACCCTCCCCACCGCCATCTCGTAAAGCACCACGCCGAGGCTAAACAGATCGGTGCGAGGGTCCAGTTCGTCTCCGCAGGCCTGCTCGGGCGACATGTAGCCGGGCGTTCCAGCCGCTGTGCCCGGCGCACTCAGGGCATCCACCGGAATCGTCGCCGTTTCTTCCAGCGGCATCGGCGCTGAAGGCTTCCTGTCTACCAGCTTCGCTAAGCCGAAGTCCAGAATCTTGACGTGGTCGCGCTTGGTGACGAAGATGTTGGCCGGCTTGATGTCGCGGTGCACAATGCCGCGACTGTGTGCCGCGTCGAGACCGTCAGTGATCTGGATCGCCCAATTTAGAAGCGTGTCGACGGGCATCGGCTTGCGGGCAATGCGTTGTTTGAGCGTAGCCCCGTCCAGAAGTTCCATCGCGAGATAGGGGTGACCCTCATATTCGCCGGCTTCGTAAACGGTGCAAATGTTGGGGTGATTGATCGCGGCGGCGACCCGGGTTTCGCGCTCAAAACGTTCCAGCGATTCGCGGTCCGGCGTCACGTCCTCGGCAAGGAACTTGAGGGCGACATCGCGTCCGAGCCGCAGATCTTCGGCGCGATAAACCACGCCCATGCCGCCATCTCCCAGTTTCTCGACGATCCGGTAGTGCGCGATGATCTGGCCGAGCATCAGAATAGGTCTTCCACGTTGCTAGGTGAGTGATATCAGATTACCTCAGCAGTAAATCTTGATCGAATTGTTCGGCCGCCTTCCGTTACCTTGCCGTTTCCAATGCACAATCTCCTGCGCAGTGCGCGAAGAAAGGGTTCGTAGTGCGCAACTATGGAACAGTGGCTTAGTTAATGGCTAACCTGAAGATCGAAGAGCAACTGAGGCTGCTGGACACGCTCCAGGAGGCGCCGGCTGATGTTGCGATAGTGCGCTTGCGCAAGGCGCTGGCAGACCGCATCAACCTGATCGTCGTAAAAGCATCTCGGATTGCCGCCGCGCGCCAGATCCAGGAGCTTATTCCCGATCTGCTGAATGCGTTTGACGTGCTGTTGACTAAGCCCGATCGCGATCCGCAATGCGCAGGTAAGAACGAGATCGCCAAAGCGCTGGTCGACCTGAGTTACTCGGGCTCGGAGCCATTTTTGCGGGGCTCGGTGCACGTTCAACTCGAACCTGTCTGGGGTGGAAGAGTTGACACAGCCGTTACGTTGCGAGGAACTTGCGTACTCGCTTTAGTACAGTCGAACGATTTACCAAGAGCCGACGTGCTGCGACGGCTGGTCGGCGCCTTGGCCGACGCCGCGCATCCGGTGCGTTGTGACGCGGTCCGGGCCCTGGAACAAATGGCAGGTGAGGAGTCGGGACTCCTTCTGCGTTTGAAGGCTCTGACGGGAGACGAAGAGCCGCAGGTGACCGGGCAAGCGATTGAGTCGGTGCTTAAGCTGGAAGGGGCGCCCGCCCTCCCTTTCGCGGCGGCATTCCTGCGGGCAGTCAGGGATGGCGTTCGCGAGGAGGCCGCGCTGGCGCTGGGTGCGAGTCATGTGCCGGGCGCTCTGGAGATTTTGAAAAAGACCTTTCCAGAGGCTCATGAAGAGACCTTTCGCCGGGCTATTCTGACCGCAATCGGCGCATCCCGGGAGGAGGGCGCAGCCAAGTTCCTGTTCGGCCTGCTCGAGCATGGCCTTCTAACGGATGCCGAGGGTAGCCTGGAAGCGCTGGCGCTCGATCGCCATAATCCGGACGTCGTGTCTCGGGTGAGGAAAGCGGTTGAGGACCGCGACGGCAGGCGGTTGCAAGAGCGATTCGATGCTCTATTCGTCGAAAGCCGGCGGCCGTAACGGCGGCGTAAGTATCGCTGGATGCTTACGGCCATCGCGAGATGCTCCCGGCAGAGGCGGCTTGAGAGCCTCCCGGGCTTGGCGATAGCGACCCGCGGGGTGTCGAGATAACATAGAAAAGGTCCTGGACGACCTTTTGCAATAAATGATTCTGAATCGCGAGGTAGGGGAGAGGCTGAGCGGCCTTAGCGTCGATGCGTTGTAAGGACTGCGGAAACCGATTCCCCATCTGGAGGGCCATGTGTCCTTCCTGCGGGATGCTCCGGCCCAATTACCTTAAACGGTTCGTCATATGGCTCCTTGTGGCCATTGCGTTCGTGTTCGCAGTGTACGCGTTATCACACATCGCCATTCAGATCGGCAGCGGCGGAGATTAGCGGCTGAAAGGTTTCTTAGCCCTCGGGCCGACCCTGCTTGGTACGAGTGCCCGCTTCGAGAAGAGCCCGCGAAGCCGAGAGCAAATCCTAACGGAAGGACAGTGAGAGAGAGCCGCAGTTTTTGCATCGGCGGAAGACGACCCACCGGCGAGTCCCGAGCCTTCGAGCGCCACAGAACACGCATTTCCTGCCAATCGTTCGGGGGACGATGAACGCAGCCATGGCTGCCACCACGACAGCCACGAGAATTAGAAAACCGACCTGAAGTACGGGGTTCACGCTAACGGCAGTATAAACGCTCCAGACAGACTTGCCGCGATTTTCAAATAGTCTGCCTTGGTGTCTGGTGAGCGCGGTAGGAATCGAACCTACAACCTAGTGATTAAGAGTCACTTGCTCTGCCAATTGAGCTACGCGCCCGACTTTTGGGGGTGGACGTCAGCAGTGATCGCCGCCAACGCTTCTAATCGTACCATTGGCCGCCCTGAACGACAACTTTCAGACCGGGATTTCGCAGCGCAGCACGTTGCAATTAAGCCCTTGTCTGACCCGATTCCCGCTTGAGCGAGCCCGCTACGATCTGGGCAACGTCGAGTAACTGCGGCGGGTTGTTCGAAGTCGACTTGAGTGCATCGCGAAACATGCTGTTGCAGAAGGGGCAGGCCGTGCCCACCACAGCGGCTCCGGTGGCGGCGAGTTCGCGGGCGCGGGCTTCGTTGACGCGCTGACCGGTTTCTTCACCGAGGAATACTAGCCCTCCGCCTGCCCCGCAGCAGAACGATCTCTCGCGAGAGCGCGGCGGGTCGAGCACCGTTGCCGATTTGGCAATGACGTCCCGCGGCTCATCGTAGACGCCTCGGTACCGGCCGAGATAACAGGGATCGTGGAAAACAACACTGTGGTCCGAAGGCGACTGCGGCAATTGTCGCTGATTGCGAGCCATAAACTCGCTGTGGTGCTCGATCGAGACGTCGACGCCAAACTCCTTCCAGTCCTCGGCGATGGTGCGGACGCAGTGCGGGCAAATCGCCACTAGCTTCTTTGCGCCGCTCTGCCGGAGCAGGCCTAGATTCGTATCGGCGAGCTGGCCGAAAACCAGATCGTTCCCGAGCCGGCGCGCCGGGTCGCCGCTGCAGCGTTCTTTCTTCAGGACTCCGAATGAGGCGCCGAGGTGGCGCATGACATCGGCAAACGCGGCTATGATCTCCCGCCCCTGCGGATCGTAAGCGCCCATACAACCCAGCCAGAGGCAATATTCCTGCGTGCCATCAAACACCGGCAGTTGCTGCTTGGCAATGAATTTGTCACGTTCGCTCTGCGCAAAGCCCATCGCGTTGCCGTTTCGTTCCAGATTGAGGAACAACTTCGTGCCATACTCGTCCTCCCATCGGCCTGTATTCACTTCGGCGCGGCGCAGCCCGATGATGAGCGGAAGATGCTCGATACCCACCGGACACTGGTATTCGCAGGCTCCGCAAGTCGTGCATTGGAAAATCGCCTCTTGCGAGATAGTCGCGCCTACGATGGGCGTCTCACTCGCCACCCCATACTGGTTCAGGTAATCGCGCATCCCCAGCGCGATCAGCTTCGGGTTCAGAAGCTTGCCGGTGTTGTTTGCCGGGCAATGTTCCGTGCAGCGGCCGCATTCCACGCAGGAGTAGGCTTGCAGCGCCGTCAGCCGTGTCACGTCCTTGCCGGTGGCTAAACCGAAGTCCTCGTCGCCTGAGAGCGGTGGGATGCGGCTAAACCCGCCCCGCGAGAGAAAGACCGTGATCGGGCTGAGGAGTAAGTGCAAGTGCTTGGTATGCGGGATGAGCGGTAGGAACGTGAACAACGCCAATGTGTGCATCCACCAGTTCACGCGGCCTGCGGCTGTCGATTCAGGGATCCAGAGCGTCGCAATATAGGTGACCATCAGAATGAAGATCAGAAGCGCGATCACTCCCGATTCGTAGGAAAGCGGCTCAAGCCACTTCGGGCGGATCACGAATCGCCGAAATGCGAGGGCCGCGATCGAAATGGCAACCAGGATGGCCCACACAAAAGCAAACCAGTAATAAATGGCGCCTGGAAGACGCGAGTAGTCCACCAAGCGCAGTCCCAAGCCGGAGGCCACGTGGTTGAGCGTTACAAATGCAAACGCGCAGAAGCCCCAAAAAACAAATGCATGGGCCAGCCCCGCCGCCGGCCGTTCGCGAATCACTTTCGCCTGGCAAAGAACTTCCCAAACGAATTCGCGGACTCGCTTAGCAAGCGGACGCAGTTCAAAGTCTTTATCCGGCCGGGCTTTCGAGATTACCTCAGCGATGCGAAAGAGGCGTCTGACGAAGACCAGGAGGGATATCGCGATAAGTACCAGGAGGGCAGTGGCTTCGAGAGTCATAAAGATTGCGGATTATTACGTAAGGGAGAGCTGAGCCCGGGGCCGATATAATTGTTTGATTGGACCGAGGGGTGCATGCAGCTTAATACGTCGAGCATCGGAGGCTTGTGCGTTACGTAATTTCCGGAGGCGTTGGCTTCATTGGATCACACCTGAGCGACAGGCTAATTCGGGAAGGGCATGAAGTAGTTGCTCTCGATAATCTGATCACCGGACATGCCGAGAACGTCGAGCACCTCAAAGGGAACTCGCGTTTCCAAATAATCGAGCAGGATGTCTGCCGGCCATTTGCCATAGCGGGGACGGTAGATCGCGTGTTCCACCTGGCTTCTCTTGCCAGCCCGGTCGATTACCTGGCCTATCCGATCGAGACCTTGGATTCCGGCGCCATCGGCACACGGAATCTGCTTGAGTTGGCCCGCGAGCACGGCGCCCGCTTCCTGCTGTCGTCCACTTCGGAATGCTATGGCGATCCACTCGAGCATCCTCAAACCGAGACCTACTGGGGCAACGTGAATCCGGTGGGGCTGAGATCGTGCTACGACGAAAGCAAGCGCTTCGCCGAAGCTCTGACCATGGCGTATCACAGGAAACACGGCATGAAGACAGCCATTGCGCGCATTTTCAACACCTATGGCCCGCGCATGGCGCTGAATGACGGGCGCGTGGTCCCCGCGTTCATTGATCAGGCTCTACGGGGCGACAAGCTTTCGGTGTTCGGCGATGGGTCACAAACGCGCAGCTTCTGCTATGTATCCGACCTGGTCGACGGCTTGCTTCGCTTAATGGAAGCGGACGAGGTTCTGCCGGTAAACCTGGGCAATCCGCATGAGATGACGATCCTGGAATTCGCGAACCTCATTCGCGCCCGGTTCGGGCCCGAGATCGAACTTGCTTTCTGTCCCCTGCCCTCGGACGACCCGCGTGTTCGTCAACCTGATATCAGCAAGGCGAAACGGATCCTTGACTGGGAGCCACGGGTTTCACTCGAAGAGGGCCTTGGTATCACGATTGACTTCTTCCGCGCCAAGAGGAATTCAGCCTCCGCGGCGGCAAGCAGTCGTCAGCGTAATACGAACTTGCGTCCCGATCAAGCCGTGGTCAGGTAGTCATCCTGTCACCCTGACAGCGCCGGCTGCCAGGAAGCTTTCCAGGTCGCTCTCGTTCACAACGGGATCACCGGGGGCGACGTGGTTAAGCTTACCGGCCCTCATCCAGCGTTCGAGATGGTTCACCAAGTCATAGAGATGGTCGAAAGACTCCACGATGAACAACAAGGGCTGATAGTGGTCGATCTCAAAGCTCTGGTTGATGGCCCACTCGAGCTGTAGTGGAAATCTTTGGACGCGGTCTGATTCAACGGCGTGCTGTATCTCTCCAAAACTGCTCAGCAGGCCGCTGCCATACACTCGGATGCCCTGCGGAGACTGCATCAGGCCGAATTCAACCGTAAACCAGAAGAAGCGCGCCATTGCCCGAATGATGCTGGTCAGTGTCTCGATTCGCTCGCGCTCATCCCGTATGCTCTTCACCAGGTCGGCAGCCGTATGGGCGCATTCGCCGAAGCGAACCAGAGCGTTGGCAAAGGCCGGATCGGTGTGCATCGGCACGTGCCCGGCGATGTCGTGAAAGATGTCCGGCTCCGGGAGATAGTCCAACTGGTCGGCGCAGCGGATCGTGATGGTGGTCGGAAACTGGCGCTGTCGGAGGCGATCGAAAAACACGAAGGCCGGGACGTAACCGCTTACGGCCCGAGCCTGAAAGCCCGTTAGCGGGGAAAGGAAGCGGTTGACGTCGTCCAGCCGTGGAACCGCGGAGGGCGATAAACAGAGCGAGTCAATACCATGCAGGAACGCCTCATTGGCGTAACGGTTCCAGCGCGGCCCCATGCGCGAATAGAGCCGCCGCCATGTATTGTGATTCGCTGGCGAATACCGCTCGTAGGGTTGGTGGATAAAGAGTTGGTCGTGATGCTTCGCTTCGTCAATGAAAGAAGCTTGACCCGTAGTAAGTCCGGCCGAAGTCAAGGTAGACGCTGCCAACAAGGGCCCCTCCCTAAACTAAGTCTACCGTGAAAGCACCACTTACGGGTGGTGCTCTA
>CAVUCO010000006.1:0-45568 GCA_963740005.1 uncultured Acidobacteriaceae bacterium
CATGTGCTTACGACTGCTTTCAGCGATCCGGCTACGGGTGGCACGGGCCGTGATGAGCCTATCGTCTGGGTAGCCGCTCTCGGCAAAGGCCGATTGTGCACACCACCTTGGGCCACGATCTCTCGGCGATGTCCCAACCCGGATTTATCGCGACGTTCGCGCGCGGCGCCGAGTGGGCCGCGACGGGCATGTCACTCTCCCGGCCGTGATTCCTTCCATTGCCCGGCGGAGCGACGCGATGCGCGTACTGGTCGTCACCGGGGGTAATCCGTATCCGACGTCGTTATACACCCTGTTTGAAGGCTATGAGGACGTGGTTTGGTCTCACGCAACGTCGCCCCAGGAGGCATTTCCCGCGGATCTGGCGGCGCGTTTCGATGTGATTGTCCTGCACGATATGCATGAAGATCTCGATCCGGCCTTGCGCGACCATCTGCGTGCCTTCACCGAAGCCGGCAAAGGCGTTGTCTCCTTACACCACGCCATCGTCGACTACACCGACTGGCCCTGGTGGTGGCAGGAGGTAACAGGCGGCGTGTTTTCATCAAGGAGCGGCCGGGTCACCCGGCGTCCGCTTATAAGGAAGGAGTCGAGATGGTTGTCACTCCTACTCGACTCGGTGCTGCACATCGGTTAATTCGCGATGTAGGACCGTTGGTGGTCGTCGATGAAGCTTACCGGGGTATGTGGCATTCCCCTAATGACCAAGTGCTGATGGAAACGGCGTTCCCGCTGAACGACCGCGCGGTTGTCTATATCGGTCCGAACCCGAAAGCGCGGGTGATCTACATCCAGCTCGGCCATAGCGATTCGACCATGCGCTACCCGGGCTATCGAAAGCTCGTTCACAACGCAATCCTGTGGAGTGCGGGCAGGCTGCCATAAACACGAAGCCACGACGAACGGAAGTGGCATGCAGGTTTGGAATGGAGAAAAAACGAATGAACACCACAAGCAATGCGACCGAAGGAACCTCGCGGCGCAGCTTTCTGAAGACCTCTGCTGCCCTGGTCCCGGCGGCGACTCTGGCCGGACTGGCAATTCCGGCCGCGCATAGCGAGGGAAGCGCCATCTTTAAGGTGGGTGTGATCGGATGCGGCGGACGCGGCGAAGCCGCCGCCATGAATGCCATGAACGCCGGTAAGGACGTGCATATCGTCGCCATGGGAGATATGCTGTTGGACCGCATTCAGGAAAAGCGCACCTCGCTCAAATTGAAATATCCCGACCAGGTCGACGTTCCCGACGACCACTGCTTCACCGGTTTTGACGCTTACAAGCATGTCATCGCAGTCTCCGACGTCGTCATCATTGCGAACGCGGCAAAGTTCCATTCCTTCCACGCCCTCACGGCCATCGAGGCCGGCAAGCACGTTTTTGTGGAAAAACCCCATGCCATCGATCCGGTCGGCATTCAGCGGCTGAAGAAGGCTTGCGATCTTGCTCAGAGTAAGGGCTTGTCAATCGTTTCCGGCCTGCAGAGCCGCTATCACTTGGGTTATCGCGAGACCATGCAGCGAGTTCACGACGGCGCCATTGGCGACATTGTCGCCATTCAGGAAACCTGGCTGCGTCCGCCCTACGTGCTTTATCCGCGTCGGCCGGGCATGAAGGAGATCGAATTCCAGGCCAGCAACCAGTATCACTTCCATTGGCTTTCGGGCGACGACGTACCGCAGACCTTGATTCACAATCTCGACCGGGCCAGCTGGGCGCAATTGAATGCCGCTCCAATCCGCTGTTACGCCATGGGTGGACGCTCAACTTTGCATGGCGAGGTCTATGGCGACGTCTTCGACCATAACGCCGTGGTTTACGATTTTCCGAAGGGTGTGCGCGCCTATGCCTTCTGCCGCACGATCGACAATTGCTATGAAGAGAACTCGAGCCTGATTCTCGGGACCAAAGGCCGCTGTGACCTGCTGAAGCTGCGCATCACGGGTGAGACCAACTGGGAATCCAAGGAGGCCGCATCCAAGCGCAACGCTTACGATCTGGAGCATGTGGCGCTGTTTAATGGCATCCGTAGCGGCAAGCCTGTGAACAACGGCGAGTATATGGCGCGCAGCACGCAGATCGGCCTCATTGGCCAGTTCTCGTCGTACACCGGAAAGGAAGTGACGTGGGAGCAGTTCGACAAATCGAGCTTCTTCTATCCGCCGCTGCCGGAAAACATGAGTATGGACATGGAACCGCCCGTCAGGCCGGGCCTGGATGGGATCTATCCTGTCTTCACGCCTGGTGTAACTACTCTGCTATAACTGTGGCGCCTGTTAGCCCCATAACATCGGGATCGTTTCGGGGCCCTACCACTCCTCAGGCGAAGCAGTCGCCTGCCAGCACCTGCGATCCCTCCGGCATTTCTGGAAGAATAGACGAAACCTCCTCTCCCTGGTGTGAGGGTGAACACTGTTTGAGAACAGCCTGCCAGGCGTCCTTCATGTCCCCGAGTAATGAAATGACCTCGACAAAACAGCTATCCGATGCCGTGGTGTGTCCGGCGAGAATCCGACGCTGGCAGTAGTCGTAAATGCGAGCGTAATTGCGGGCGATTTCGCCGCCCTTCTCAAAGTCGAGTGAATTCTGAAGTTCCACCAGCACATCGAAGGCTTTCAGGACATAGCGCCCGCGGCTGAGCACGTCTCCCCCAGCGTGTGCGTCGCGAGCGGCCTCCACGGCATCAATGGCCAGCCGGTAGAGTATGTCGATGAGTTGGACGGGATCACTGCTCAGCACGCTGGCTTCGAGAGTGTTGGTGTAGGCCGAAAGAGACATCGTTTCGCTTCCTTATTTTGAGATCAACCTTGCCCCGGATCAGCCATCGCAGCGGGCGGATTCCTCTTGACGCAAGACGGTTTGGTTGTTGCGCCGCGCGCTGGTCCTGACAAATACATCGGCGGAGCCGGCGGAAGCTTTAGCGGTAAGGCGGGCAGGGTATGCGATATCCGCCCAATCGGAGTTCTTACTGTCTTACTGCCACGAACTGCAGCCGCCTGTAGTCTGCGAACCAGCCCGCGTCGCTATATAGATGCGGGCGAAGCTGTTCAATCACCTCAGCCAGCGCGCTCTGGCGGTCGGCCGGCGGCAGCGCTTCGAAGTAATACCACTTGAATTGGTGGATCCAGTTCTCCATGCCCGCCTCGCCTTCGAGCGGTGTCGGGCGGTCGAAGAGACGGGCGTAGAGCGCCTCGAAGCCATGGGCTTCCAGGATCGACGTGTACTCCGGAATAGACGGGAAGTAGTTGCGGCTTGGTGGCACGCGGCCGCCGCTATACCGCCGCACCACCGCTTCGATGGTATCGACGATGCGCTTTATATTACCTTTACCGCCCATTTCGGCCACGAACCGCCCGCCAACCCGCAAGGCCCGCGATACTGGCGCGACAACGCGCTCGGGTTCCAGCATCCAGTGCAGAGCGGCGTTGGAGAAGATGGCGTCGAATTCGTCCTGATATGTGAGCGCCGTGGCATCCTGCAGCGAGAACGCGAGCTTCGGAAAGTTCTGCCGGGCTTGCCCGATCATGTCGGGCGAGGCATCTACCCCCACCACCTGCGCGCCGGATTCAGCGATCCGGTTGGTGAGATGGCCTGTGCCGCAGCCCAGGTCCAGAATCCGTTCGCCCGCTTGCGGATTTAAAAGATCGAGTGCGCCCTGTCCCAGCTTCCAGACAAAATCGTGCTTGGCTTCGTAGAGCTCCGTGTTCCATGTGTTTTGAGGAGGCACAACTCTATGGTATGGCGGCAGCGCTCGCTCTTCGCGGATAGAGCTTAGGGTTGCAGTGTGACCGTGACGGTGCTCAGTGTCCCCTGCGAGGACGTATTGCCCGACGATTGAAGGTAGAACGTGAGCCCTTCGTTGACCCAATCGCCCGTTTGCCCTGACGTCAGGCCCGAGCCCGACACAAACAGGGTACCGTTGGGCGCTCCTACCCGCAAATCGTACGCACACTGGGCGTCGACTGTAATTGTCGTCGTGCCGAGACTGGACGACGTCACGATCGGATTCGGACTCGCTGAGAATTGGTTAACCGTACAGGCCAAGGGTGAGGGCGGTCCGGATACGGCGGATACCGTTAACGTGCCGAGGGTTCCCTGCGGCGTCATGTTCCCGCCCAGTTGCAGATAGAAGTTCATTCCATCCGTAACCCAATCGCCGGTTTGCTGCGAAAGTGAGCCGGTGCCGGAAGCAAACAGCGGCCCGCTGGGCGAGCCAATGCGCACGTCGAAACTGCAGGCGGCGGCCACGGTGAGTGTGGTCTGGCCGAGTCCACCGCTCGTCGTGATCGGGTTCGGGTTAGCCGAAAACTGCGTGACGTCACAGAGCGGCGCGTTGGGGAGAACGGCGACCCGGATGGTTTGGAGCGTTCCCTGCGATGTCGTGTTGCCGCTTAATTGAAGAAAGAACGTCATCCCGTTGGTGACCCAAACCCCGGTTTGAGTCGACAGATATCCCGTAGCCGAGGCGAAAAGCGGGCCGTTGGGGGCGCCCACGCGCACGTCGAATGCGCAACCGGCGCCGGCGGTGATGGTGGTTTGGCCATATGCAGATGGCGTGATAATCAGGCCCGGATTCGCGGAGAATTCGGTCACTTCACAAGCGGGCTGCGTTGCCAGGACCGGCACCGTGACAGTAGCCAGCGTGTCCTGGCTCATGATGTCGCCGCGCGGTTGCATGAAGAATTTCGTTCCGTTAGCGACCCAGGCCCCGGTCGAGGCAGTGACGTTGTACTGACCTGTTTCCGCGGACATCGCAGAGGACGTGAACGCCGGGCCATCAGGGCTATCGACGCGCACCTCGAAATCACAGGATGAAACTCCGGATATGGTTGTGACTCCCAGGCCACTTGGCGCGATCACCGGATTCGGAGCGGCCGCAAAGCCCTCCACCAGGCAGGGCAGGGATCCGGTTTGCGCAGTCATCGCGAGTGTCCCCAGCGTGCCACTGGAGGTGGTGTTGCCATGAATCTGCAGATAGAACACCATGCCGTTTGTGATCCACGGTCCCACCAAATTTGAATAACTATCGGTGGCCGTTGTTAACAACGGACCACTGGGGCTATTCACCCGGATATCAAACTCGCAACTGGCCTGGACCGTGATTGTGGAATAGCCGGCGAGATCATACAGCGAAATAGGATTGGGGTCCGCGGAGAAAGTACTTACTCCACAGCCGGGGTTCGGGCTTCCAACTGTGATGACAACCGGTAATGAAGTTGAAGCAGAATAGTTGGCGTCGCCGCTGTAGACCGCCGCAATAGAGTTGGCACCTCCCGGCAGCGACCCCGTCTGCATAAACCCTTGGTTGACGGTAGTAAACGTGATGTTATCGAAGGCCGCAATAACGTTTCGTTCACCGATTAACTGTCCGTTGGAGTAGAAGATCACAGTCCCACTTGCGGGAATACCATATGGCGCAGATCGAGTATCGATATTTGCTGTGAGGGTGAGTTCCTGGCTAAACGCGGCCGTGGTGACGTTCGACGTTACGGATGTGACAGTCGGTGCCGGAGTGATGTTGATAATCGCAGGCGCCGAGATGCTCGGCCCAAAACTGGCGTCGCCTGGATAGCTCGCTACGACGAAGTGTCGCCCCGGCGGGAACAGGAACGAGGTGTCAACGTTTAATCCCTGCCCCTGAGAATTGAGTGTTCCGTTCTGGCCCACGGGTTGCCCGTTATCGGTGAATGCAATCGTGCCGGTTGGAGTGCCTTGCCCGGACGTTCCGGTAACTTGGGCGCTCAAAATCAGGTATTGGCTCCCGTAGTTCCCACTGGAATAAAACGCATTCGGAATAAGAGGAGATACCCCGACTGTGTTCGTCGTGAGTGCGCCGACCCGGCTGATGCTTGGCTCGGGAGTCACGGTAAGAGCAACCGCGCCCGAGGTGCTGGCGCCGTAAGTGGCATCCCCGCCGTAATGAGCGGTCAGGTTGTACGTGCCGCCCGGCAGGTCGGAGATCGGCGTGAAAGCCGCTCCCGAGGACAAGGTCAGCATGTCGCCATTGGGACCGCCTGGCGTGATCAGGCCCACGTCGCCGGTTGGCACGCCCGTGCCCGATTGGGGAGTCACCGTCACCGCGACAGTTGCCGTGGATCCATGCACGAGGCTTGTAGGACTGACGGTGACACTGGTGTTCGTGGCATGAAACGCAACCGAACTCCACCCGTTAACAAGGTTGGTTGCGTTGACCGAGCCAAGCCCGGTCGCGAGGTCATATCCTGGTCCGGCCTGGAATAGCGCAGTCGTCGATGTCGTACCCTTGATCCCGAAATCAGCGTAGCCAGGCTCGCCCGGTACGGCATTATTTGACGTCGTAATGTCGTTAAAAACGCAAGTACTGGCCGGCAAGCTCGTAATCTTTGTCGCGTTTAACGCGACGCACTGCGAATACTGTTCGGCAGCCGCGAGAGGATACAGAACGTAGTTGGCCTGCCCCTGCCGCGATCCGGTCTTCTGAACCACCAGCGCCATGATTCCTGCAAAAGATGGCGCCGATGCGGAAGTGCCGCCGACGGGCGTGAAGCTGGACGGTGTGACGGGAGCGTCGTGACAACCGCCCATGTAGCAAACCAGGTAAGGGGCTGTACTTGGCGATGCGCTGAGGGATATGTCAGGCGTGGCACGAAAGCTGCCGGCAGGGATCCCCGTGACACCCGACTGCCACGAAGGCTTTCCGTAAAGAGTGCTGACTCCCCCGCCGGAGGCGGAGGGACCCGAGTTGAACGGCCCGCACTGGGCATCTGAGCAGCTGTCATTCCATACCGTCTCGGGGATGTAGGAAAGTGCAGAACCTTCGACCGTCGACGTCGAGCCGTCCGGAGCCCAAAAGACGCTGGTCTCGGTGGAACTGCCGAACTCCGTGCCACCTACTGCAATAACGAACGGCGACGAGGCCTGGCCGCTAACCGACAGTGGCCCAAGATCGGCGGCCGTGTCTCCGGAGTCATCGCAATATGGCCCATGGTCGCCAGAGGCCACGACCCAGGTGATGCCTTGGGCCGCCGCCTGTTCACGCAGCGCATTCAATTGCCGTGCCTCTGTGGCCGTAATGTCCGGCTCGCAAAATCCAAAGCTTTCCGTCAGGATGTCCGCGACATTGTTGTCGACCGCGTATTGTTCAGACAAATCGAGCCCATCTGCCCCATCGGTCGAGTAGGACACAATGAACTTGATAGAGGCATTGGGCGCCACGGCTCCCGACCACGTGACATCCAACGTTCCTTCCAGGTCTTCATCATCGGCAGCTACGTCGGGAACGGTTCCGTTCGTGATGATTTGCGGCGGATTCTCCGGAAGCTTGAACGTCTTCCGGAAGTCTTCAATATCCCCGAGCGAGATCAAGTCGACGCCGATCACGCCGATGGTCACGCCTGTGCCGTTGATGCCTGCCTTGTATAGCGGGTTGATGTTGTAGATGGTGGCGTAGTCGGCTGGCGCTAACGCATAACTACCGGCACTCAAGATGTATTCGGGGCGGGATCCACGGCTGGTCTCGACCACAGGCCACTTGCTCGAAATTCTAGTCATCGACTTAGCCCGAAAATTATGCAAGGTACTCGCACCTGCTACCACCGGCGCCAAAGCGGCGGGTATCTGAGGATCGGTGGCATTGGCCCAATGTTCCTCGCCATTCACCACGTACTTATGAATCTCGGTATGGAAAGCATTCAATACCTGGCCGGCGGTGCCTGAAAATTCAATCGCTGTCTTGCCCTTGGCGACAAGATTGACTTGAAACCCGTGCGACTGCAGCCAGCCGGTCACCATCTGAATGTCCGAATCGGCAGGCCCAAATCGATTTCCGAACTGTTCCGGCGTCAGCCATTGGTGGAATTGCGTTGAGGCTTTGTCTTGCTGCGCTTCCAGCAGCGCCTTCAGTTCGGTGTCCTGCTGGGGGCTGCGCATGAGCACTAACTGCAATCGATCCATGGGAAGAGACTGTGGCGCCACTCCCTGGTCGAATTGTGTTCGCGCCAGCCGATGGGTGTTGCCCTTCAAACGAACCAGATGAAGCTCGTCGATAGCTTGCGTCACACGAGCTTCGACTGATCGAGAAGCGCTTGCTAGTGTTTGCGCATTTGCTGCTGTGCTAATACTCGCTAAAACAGAAAGAACAATCAGGCCTCGCGAAACACTGAATGCCACCCTGCACCCCCGGCGTAAAACCAGAGCCATTGTAGAACGGCTGTGTTTCAATAGCCACTTGCATTAAACACAACGCACGAGCGACTCATAGCAGCGGCCGCACCTGGTACAGCAGGACATACACCACGACGCCGGTTACACTGACGTAGAGCCAGATCGGAAAGGTCCATCTTGCGATCTTGCGGTGACGTGCATCCTCTCGCTTCAGTCCGCGGCGCAGCGTGATGATCGCTAGGAACGGAACCGTCGCGGCCAGAACTGTGTGCGTGAAGAGGATCACGAGGTAGACGGTCCGCACCCAGCCCGGCTTATCGAACTTCACCGAACCGACGTTATAGTGATAGACCAGATAGCAAACCAGGAACACGCACGACACCGCGAAAGCCGTTAACATGGTGCGCTTGTGGGCTTCAATCTTCCGCTGGCGGATGAATGAGTAGGCGATCAGCAACAGCACGGTTGCTGTGGCGTTGAGCGTCGCGTTGACGATAGGTAAGTCGTGTACACCAAGTAAGGCAAGCATCAGGCAGTTTCTTTTCTGAGTCGCTTCATGTCGTTCAGGAGCGTTGGAATGCCTTCCTGATCGAAGCTCGAGTAGTAGCCACGCAGATGGCCGGATTTATCGACCAACATGAACTTCGTGCTGTGATCCATCACCGAAATGAGGTCGCCGATCTTGAACACGTCCCTGGCCAGCAAATGCAATGTCGCCGGCGAGCCGGTGAGGAAATACCATTGCGCGGTTGGGCCACCGAAGCGATGAGCGAAGGTGGTCAGGGCGGCCGGGGTGTCGCGATCGGGATCGACTGAGAACGAGACCAGGCGAACGTCCTCGAAGCCGTTAACCTGCTGCTCAACCTGGTGCATTTGAGAGGTCATGCGCGGGCAGGGGCCGGGGCAATTGGTGTAGATGAAATCGGCGACCCAGACTTTGCCGTGTAAGGACTGGCTATCAAAGGGCTGTCCGTTCGAGTCGACTAGAGTGAATTGTGGAACGACCCCGTAGTCGGGCAGGGGCGGCTGGGAACAGGAGAAGCTCAGCGCGGTAACGGCCAGGAGAAGCAGTGGCGATACGACCCGTGGCATCTCTAAAGCCGGCTGGGTAGCAGCATCAAGCCGTAGAGCACAGGCAGATAAATGACCGAAGCGAGCAGCACGCGGCGTGCCTGGAGAACCGTCCGATTGCCCTGAACGCGGACTGTCGCGTACAGGAACACGGCACCTAGCACTAATGCGCCAATCGAATACAGCGTGCCGGTCATGCCGAGCAGGTTCGGCAGCAGGCTGATTGGAATCAGCGCGAGGCAGAACCAGAGCATCTGGCGGGCCGTCGATTCCCCATCCGGCTCAACCACCGGTAGCATCTGTATGCCGGCTCGTGAATAATCCTCGCGGTACATCCAGGCAATGGCATAGAAGTGGGGAAACTGCCAAAGGAAGAGGATGGCGTAAAGCGCCCACGCTTCTGCGTTCAGGTGACTGCTCGATGCGGCGTATCCAATCAGTGGCGGCATCGCGCCAGGCACCGCGCCCACGGTGGTCGACCACCAGGTTTTCTGCTTGAGTGGCGTGTAGGCGAAGAGGTATAACAGCAGGGTCAGCACGCACAGGCCTGAGGTCAGCCAGTTGACGCCGAAGCCCAGTTCGAGCGCCCCCACGATCGCCAGTGCGATTCCAAAACACAGGGCTGGGAACGGTCGCACGCGGCCTGAAGGGATGGGACGCATCTGGGTGCGGCGCATCTTGAGGTCGGCGTCGCGCTCATACCACTGATTCAACGCGGCGGTGCCGGAAGCCACGAACCCGGTTCCAATAATGGTGTGCAGGAAAGCGGCGATCGAGGCCCAATAGAAGAACGGGCCATGTTGGCCAAAGTAATAGCCGATCGCCGTGCTCATCAGGATGAGCCAAGTGATGCGCGGCTTGGTGAGGTCGACGTAGTCCTGAATGGACGCTTTGAGTGCCGGAACCTGTGCAACGGATGTCAGGCCGCCTGCTTCGGCGGTGATCTCACCCGAAATCGTTTCGTTTACCATTTCCATCCTGATTGGGAACGCCCTTCACAGCCCGGCCGCTGGCAGATCCATCCTTGCATCATTAATGAGTTGTCGATCCAGGAAAAAGTCGGGTCCTCTGCCAAACGAGGGTCCAAGACACTTTTCTTAGTGTACTCCGAAGCCGGCCGATATCAGGAGCAATTCGGGGCACAGAGTTCCGGAAAAAGAAGATTTTTTCTTGTTTGCCAAGAATCAGGACATCGGACGACCCGTGGAACCCAGCGATTGGCGAACTCGACTTGGGTGAGGCGGCGCGCTTCCCGCTTAGTTCCTGGGGAAACAAAGGCTGCCTCATCGCCTCCGGGCGCAAAGAGCTAGCACTGGATACCGACTGGATGGCAACCCTTGCATCACCTTCCTTCGCTTGGTCTAACCTGAAAGGTTCGTCCATGGCTAACAAAGAACAGCTTGCTCTCCTGGGCGCGTTCGAGACCTCGAAACCATCCAACCCGCTTTTTTGCCACCAGGAGTTTCTGGAGAAGCTCGCCGAGCATAGCCGCGACGCAATCGGCCGGCGAACTTCATTTCTGATGCAGCGGCTCTCCGTCGATCTGCGCCGCCTGCACTATAAGGCGACTCAGGGGGTCAACCGGGGGTGGCGGCGGTCCCGTCTCGGCGGCGGCCACGGCAGCCACTTTTATGCTTGGTGGGCTCCCGGTGGTGCTCTGCCTTTGAAGGAGTCCGGCGAGTTTGCGAATGCTCCCGAGGGGGCGGTGTTCCTACGCGACATCCGCCATCATGACGATCATTCGCAGCTGGCGGCGCAATCTTTCGACGCCAACTACCTGCCGGTGACGGTGCACGATCTACGGCGCGAGGAGTACGCTCCTCTGCCGTGGACACAGTCGCAAGTGCGCTTTTCTACCGCCCGGCAACCGGTGCGGCTTCTCAAAGGTCACCCGGGTTCCGGCAAGACCACCGCTCTGTGGAACGCAGCCGATGCGACCGGAGCAGAGCGGATCTTATATGTGACCTATTCGAGAGATCTGGCTGCGCTGGCCAGGGAGTACTTCGACCGGTTCTGCTCCTCGAACAAGCGGTTTCAAGTCGTCACGTTTCCAAACCTGGTTCGACAAGCGCTGGGAGTGGATGCACCCATCGCCGGGGAGCAGGATGTACGGCGCCGTTTTGGACGGGATCTAGCGCCGTTTGCGCGCAGTCTTGGCGTCTGGGCCAATGCTCAAACCGCCCTCTACGACGAGCTCTATGCGCATCTTGTCGGCGACGCGCTCCCGGTTGCCATCGGGCGTTTCACCGCCTGCACGAGTCCGCGCGTTCCAGACAAGGCATACCGCGTTCGTCGAGCCAGGAGTCTGGGTGATGCACCGAGCGCGTCGTTGCTGGAGGTGGCCACGCGACTGGAACGGATCGACGAGAGCAGCCTTGCCGACCGCTACTTTCCCGAACTCGCGCTCGCCTGGCGCGCGGTTGAGAAACTGCGCTCCTTGACTGGCAGTGGCGCGCCGCCGGGCTTACTCGATTTTGATTGCATCGCCGTGGACGAATGCCAGGACCTGACGCCGATTGAAGCTTTGTTCGTGGTGGAACTTGCCTCTCGTGTCAATGCTCAGCGGCGCGTGCCTATCCCCTTGCTGATGGCAGGCGACGAGGCGCAGACGGTACGCCCCACCGATTTTGAATGGGGCTGGCTCAGCGACCTGCTGCACACCAGGCTCGGCTCGCCGGCGGAATACAAGCTCACAGCCAATCTGCGCAGCCCGCATCGTATCGCGGAGATGGTCAACCGTGTTTGGGACCTCTATTCGCATATTCAGAAGCAGGAGCGGCCCAGCGGAACGGGCTACGCGGATATCGACGACGATGCAACCGACCAGATCCTGTATTGCACCGCTGTGGCCGGGCCCGAGTTGAATGAACTGTTGCTGTCGCTTTCGACGCGTGAAGGGCTGGCTCTCATTTCGTTAGAAGACACCGTTCCGGCCTATGTTCCCGAAGCAGCGCGACACGCTGTGCTCACCGTTTCCGAAGCGAAGGGACTCGACTTTCATTCGGTTTGTGTGCTCGATGCCGGACGCCACCTGGACCGGATCGTTCGCGACGAAGGCCGCCTGCGGGCCGATTCCGACATAGAAGGCCTGCGCAAGCGTCTGGCTATCGATCAATTGCGGGTCGCCATCAGCCGTCCCACGGAACGCTTGTTCTGGCTCGACACCAACCCGTCCGAGCAGATTATCCGTCAGAGCAGGTCGTTTCTAAACGGCGGAGATCGCGAAAGCGGCGTTTCAACCTGCTTGCCCGCGGCCGTTCTAAAGACCCTCGACGAAGACGAACTGAATCTTGAGGCGCGAGTTCAGCGCTGCCAGGCGGACGCACGACAGTTTCTGCAAGCCAAGCCAGATATGGCTTGGTCCCGTGCGCAACAAGCGGTGACACTGTTGGGGCGGCTTGGCTCACTGTCGGCGGTCACCGATATCGCGGCGCGGTGCGCCGCCCATCTTACGCTCGCAGAGGTCTGTTTCGCTCTAGGCCTTCGTAATACGAGGCTCGCTTCCGAGTTGGGCAGACCGGATCTGTTTCTGGAGGCTTACAACGCTGCCATCAGCGCCGTTCGTCCCGGCCTTGCCGTGCTGATCGAGGCCATCGGGCGAATTCATCGCGCCACTCCCGATAATCGTCTCCACGCCTTGGTTGACCTGATGCACGCTCTTCCCAGGCACAAGAGCGACATTGAACCTTGGCTACGGGTGGAAATGGACGGCCGGTCCAGGATCTGGATTGAGGAATTGGAATCGGCTCTTTTCAACGGTCACAATGCCGCATTGCTGATCCACGCACTGCCGGCGTTTTACGAAGCCTTGGACGCGCCCGACCGGCTGGCCCGCACACAGCGCATCCAACAGCGTGCCATCCAACTGCTCATCAAAGACAAGCTCTATCGCCCGGCCTTAGAGGCCCTGCACAAGTTGACCGAGCGTCAACCAAGACAGGAAGCTATCTGCCACGAAGGACTGGGCGACTTTCGCACGGCTGCCGAATGTCATCTGAAAGCGGGCGATTTGAAGGAAGCCCTGAATTGCTATCGTTCGATCCCCGATCTGGACGCGTCGTTAAAGCTGTTGGGTGAGATCGGCGAACATCCAGCCGCCGAGTCGCTCCAGTGGTTCTCGCGTCTGCAACAATTGGTCGCGGAACGGCCGGATAAGTTCACGAAGCTGGTCACACCCGCGGAGAAAAAACTCCTGGAGGACGTCCTGGAGCGAGCGCTCGGCGTTGCCCGCCGCAAACCCGCCCCTCGAAAAGCAGTGAAGAAGAAGGCTGCCGCACCGCGAAAGCCGGCTCCTAAGAAAACAAAGGAACGGGAGTTTTTCTGAGGAACGAGCACGAGGCGTCTGGTCAGGGGGCGCGGCACACTCCTTTCGCTAGAGTGGTGAAAGGAGATGCACGATGCCGGCGTGGCGTGATTATCTGACCAGTGATCCCCAGGTTTGTGGAGGCAACTCTGCGCTGCCGGAACCCGGATCCCCGTCACTCTGATTCTGGATAACTTGGCCGAGGCGGCTACGCGCGATCAGATTTTACGGAGCTATCCGGCGCTCAGGCCGGAACATATCGACGCGGCACTCCTTTACGCTGCCGAGTTGGCTCGCGGGGAGTGTCATTGGGCCGCGGAGCCACGCTATCCATCGTGACCCGGCATCTTGAGGCACTCATAAACCTCCCGATCGAGGAGCGAGTCACCGTCGTTACAGAGAACGGAATACGGATTCGATAGCGCTCATTAGATCGAGTGCCCCATTAAACCGCGTGGGGCCCGGCTGCAGTCGTAGTCCGGGCGTCGGGTTCCGGCGGGGGCATGCGATATCGTTAATCTTTTGGCATAGACCCGCTTCACCTATTCAAAGAAAAGACAACATTATGGCATCCAACCTCGTTCCTATCACGGTCGCGCATGGCGACGGCATTGGCCCGGAGATCATGGCCGCGACGCTCCACATTCTCACCGGAGCCGGAGCGCGCATCGCGCCCGAAACCATTGAGATCGGCGAAAAGGTCTACCTGCGCGGCATCTCAGCCGGTATTGAGCCGAGTGCTTGGGAATCACTGCGCCGGACCAAGGTGTTCCTGAAGGCGCCCATCACCACGCCGCAGGGTGGGGGATTCAAGTCGCTCAACGTGACCACCCGCAAGACCCTGGGCCTTTACGCCAATATCCGGCCATGTGTCTCGTATCACCCGTATGTCGACACCAAGCACCCCGTGATGAACGTGGTGATTGTTCGCGAGAACGAAGAAGACCTTTACGCGGGCATCGAGCATCGCCAGACCGACGAAGTCTTCCAGTGTCTGAAACTGATCTCGCGGCCCGGCTCGGAGAAAATCATCCGCTATGCCTTCGAGTACGCTCGCCGGAACAATCGCAAGAAGGTCACCTGCTTCAGCAAAGACAACATCATGAAGATGACCGATGGATTGTTCCATAAGGTCTTCGATGAGATTGGCGTTCTGTACCCCGAAATCGAGAAAGAACATTGGATCGTCGACATCGGCGCAGCCAAGCTGGCTGATTCGCCGGAAACATTTGACGTCATTGTGATGGAGAACTTGTATGGCGACATCCTGTCCGACGTGGCCGCGCAAATTGCCGGTTCGGTGGGGCTGGCCGGCTCTGCCAACATCGGCGACCTATGCGCCATGTTTGAAGCGATTCACGGTTCAGCGCCGCGCCGCGCGGGACTCAATATGGCCAATCCTTCGGGTCTGCTGCACGGAGCGTTCTTGATGCTGGTCCACATCGGCCAACCCGACGTCGCCGAACGCGCTCACAACGCCTGGCTGCGCACAATTGAAGACGGCGTTCACACCTACGACATTTTCCAGGAAGGCGTCAGCAAACAGAAGGTCGGTACCAAGGAGTTTGCGGAAGCGGTTGTGGCCCGGGTTGGAAAAGAGCCCGAAAAACTGAAGCCGGTGCGCTACCCAACGGTAGCCCAAGAGAGCATGAAGCAAACGCTAACCGTTTACCCGCCAGCTAAGAAGGAACTGATTGGGGTCGATGTCTTCATTCACTGGAACGAACGCAATCCGGTGGCGCTCGGCAAGAAACTCGACCAACTCAACGGCGATGGTCTCAAAATGCAGGTGTTGGGCAACCGCGGCGTGGCCGTTTATCCGGAGGGTTTCGGCGAGACGTTCTGCACCGACCACTGGCGCGCCAGGTTCCTCGCCGAACAGGCTGGCGGGAAGGTCTCGCACAAGCAAGTCATCAGCCTGTTGTCGCGGTTCGAAGCAGCCGGGCTCGACTTCATCAAGACGGAGCACCTTTACACATTTGACGGCGCGAATGGATTCACCTAGAAGAAAAACGCCGTCATGTCAGATTTGCCCAAAGCGAAAAACGCCATGATCGAGACCAATCCCCTGGTGGGCGTGATCATGGGCAGCAAGTCCGATTGGGAGACGATGCAGCGCGCCTGCGAGGTCTTGACATCGTTGGGTGTTCCCTTCGAGCGACACATCGTTTCCGCCCACCGAACGCCGGACTGGATGGCCCAGTACGCGAAGACGGCGGCTGGGCGTGGGATTGAAGTGATCGTCGCAGCAGCCGGCGGAGCAGCGCATCTACCGGGTATGGTCGCGGCGCACACGCTGCTGCCAGTGCTCGGCGTACCCATAAAGAGCAGCATCCTCAACGGCATCGATTCGCTGCTCTCGATCGTGCAAATGCCCGCGGGCGTGCCGGTAGGAACACTGGCCATCGGCAACGCGGGCGCGACCAACGCGGGTTTGTTGGCGGCCAGCATTCTAGCGAATAAGTATCCGGAGCTACGCACGCGGTTGGAAGAGTGGCGGAAACAGCAAACGGAGTCAGTGCTGCAGGATCGTCTTCCGTGAGCAGACAGCGGCGGGAACCAGCGCTTCCGGGAAGCACAATTGGCGTTTTGGGGAGCGGGCAACTGGGCCGTATGTTTGCCATTGCGGCGCGGCGCATGGGCTACCGCGTCCATACGCTCTCTCCCGACGAAGACACCCCCACAGGCCAAGTGGCGGATCGCGAGTTCAATGCGTCTTATGACGATCTGGACGCGGTTCGGGAGTTTGCCAGCGGCGTTTCGGTGGTCACCTTCGAGTTTGAGAATGTGCCGGCAGCCACGGCGGCCGCTGCGGCGGAACGCTGCCCGGTGCGGCCCAGCGGCCATGTCCTGCACATCACGCAGCATCGCTTGCGCGAGAAGACCTTTCTGGCGAAGACCGGCTTGCCCGTTACCCCCTTTCGGCGCGTGGATAGCATCGAGTCTCTAAAAACGGCTACGGCCGAGCTAGGCCTGCCGGCCATCCTCAAGACGGCCGACTTCGGCTACGACGGGAAAGGCCAGTTCCGCATCTCAGATAGCAGCGACTTGGCTTCCGCCTGGAAGGGCGTCGGAGAGCGCGAGGCGGTGCTGGAGGCGTTCATTCCTTTTGAGCTGGAACTCTCCGTCGTGGCGGCTCGCGCCGAAGACGGCTCGTTCGTGCACTACGGCGCCGTAGAGAACCAACATGTGCGAGGCATTCTGGACTTGACCATCGCGCCGGGGCGAGTGCCGGAGAAGACCGCGCTTGAGGCTGTCGAGATCGCGCGCGCCGTCATGGAAGCTCTGGATGTCGTCGGTGTGCTGTGCGTGGAGTTCTTCCTGAAGAAAGATGGCACGCTGCTGATCAACGAGCTGGCGCCGCGGCCGCACAACTCGGGCCACTTCACCTTCGATGCCAGCGTCACGAGCCAGTTTGAGCAGCAACTGCGCGCCACCTGCGCACTCCCGCTGGGAGGGGTCGAGCAATTGATACCCGCGGCGATGGCCAACCTGCTGGGCGAGATCTGGGCCGATGGCGAGCCGGATTGGGAAGCAGCGGCAGGAATGCCCAACGTAAAGCTCCACCTCTACGGCAAGCTGACCCCGCGGCCGGGCCGGAAGATGGGACACCTCACCGCACTGGCGAACGCCACGGAAGCGGCGTTGCGCGATGTACTGGAAGCGCGCAGGCGCCTAACTCGCGGCTGAAGAAATCCATTGTGGCGCGCGCACTTGCGTGCCGCGCCGGCACTCGTGCCGACGCCTCGTTTGCCGTGCGGCACTAAGCGGCATTATTGGATGACAACCTGCCGTACAAGTCCACGAACTGCGCCACCGGGATCTGCTCCGCGCGCACACCGGCTTCGGGCAGCGCTTCCAGCGCTTGCGCCGGGTAGAAGGCCTTCAAGTTGTTCCGCAGCGTCTTCCGCTTGTGGGCGAAGCAGCGGCCGACAAACGTCACCAACCCCAAAGGATGGGCGAGAGCGTCCTGTTTACGCACCAGCCGAACCGCGGCGGAATCAACCTTGGGGGGCGGCGAGAACGCGCCCGGCGGGACGCGGCAAACCAGCTGGACATCGCACGCCAGTTGCGTCTTCACGGTGAGATAGCCGTAGTCCCGGCTGCCCGGTTTCGCAAGCAACCGTTCGGCCACCTCCCACTGGATCAGGAAGACTGCCGACGGGAACGCCGCCGGGTCGAGTTCGAGGAACCGCTCGATGATGGGCGACGCGATGTAGTACGGCAGGTTACCGGCGATGACCGCTGGTCCCCACTGGGCGAGGTTCGCTGCAAGCACGTCCATGTGGTGAACGGTCAGCTTCGGCTCACCGGAGAACTTCTCGCCCAGAAAGGCGACTAGAGTCGGATCGAGCTCAATAGCGTGAAGCTCGGCGACCTTTGGAAGTAAATGGCGGGTGAGCGCACCGCGGCCGGGGCCGATCTCGATGACTCGCGCTGGATGATCCTGGCAGGCAGCTGTGGCAAGCCGTTCGAGAATGGAATCCCGGATGAGAAAGTGCTGACCAAGCTTGCGAGGCAACCCCCAGTTTAGAGCAACCGCGCCGTTACTGCCGGAAGCCGAGCGGCCGGAACGAGATCTGAATGTCTCCCGAAATGGGCTCTGCAACACCCAGCACGGAGGGCAACGAAATATTCGGCGTCAAGAGCTTGGAAGAATCGCCCGCGAACGATGCTTTTCCGTCGGCCACCGCATATTCGGTAATCTTGCCGTTGTGATCGAGGCTCATAGTCACCGTGATGTCCTGGGTACGAAGTTCCACAGGAACCAGGGTCGCTTCCACGCGTGGCGGGTTGTAGGACAGCGGCACATCATAGGAAACCACGCGGGCCGTTGTACCGATAGCCAGAACCAGAGTGGCAAACAGGACAAAGCTGGAGATCAACCCGCCCGTGGCGGGCAAGGCAAACGGCCGCATCAAGCCTTTAAGGCGGAACCGCCATTGCTCCAGGAGCGCGTTGAGCCGCGAACCACCGTTGTTGAGGATCAGGTCGCGTTCCCGGGACGCAATCACCTGCAGAACGGCAGTTAGGTGTTCGGGCGCCTTAGGGCTAGGCGTGGAACGCAGCAAGTCGCGGTTGTAAGAAACCTGCTCAAAATAACCTGCACAGGCGTCGCACTCCCGCAAATGGGCCGCAATGCGGGCGCGCTGTGGACCGCGCATCCGGCCGTCAAGATAGGTCGTCGATCGTCGTAGAGCTCTGATACAGGTCAGGCGCATGACTTTCTTTCCATCGCTTACGAATAGGCTGCGATGTAGCCGGGTTCAAGACGTTGATTCAACTCGCGGCGCAAGGCTGCCCTGCCCCGGAGTATTCGTGACTTAACGGTGCCGAGGGAGACCTCCAGAATCTCGGCAATTTCCTCATAGCTCAGGTCTTCGATATCCCGAAGTACAACGGCAGCGCGAAAGGTCGGGTTGACATGCTTCAACGCACTGTCGACCAGCTGCCTGGTTTCCCGATCGGAGGCGCACTCGAACGGCGACCGGCCTGGATCGGTGGCGAAATCGTAAGCTTGGCAATGGTCCGATTCCTCTCCGTCGATGGCAACTTCGCGTTTACAGTGCCGGCTAAACCATCGCCGGTGATTATGCGCTTCATTTACGGCGATGCGGTAGATCCAGGTGCGCAGGCTGCTCTTCTCGCGGAATGAGGCGACCCCGCGAAACACCTTCAGGAACACTTCCTGAACCACGTCGCAGGCGTCGTTCTGATTACCAAGGAGCCGGTACACCATCCCGTAGACCGGCTGTTGATACTTGGCGAGGAGTTCCTCGTAGGCCTCCTCGATCCCCGAACGCAACCCGCGCAACAATCGGGCATCGTCAGCGGAGATTCCGCTGGACTGGACGCCGAGAATCGAAAGAGCATTTAGAACGCCGGCCAAGGTCTACTCCGTTACTAAAATTGTAATCCTTGCCTTCCGGAAACCACTGCTAAACCGAGCTTTGTACTTCATTAGACTCCAACAGTGCCGATTCGGTTCCTGACTCGCAGACCTTCCGGTAGTAGGCCTCGTAGCGCGGAATCAGGAGTTCAGTGGCGAAACGGGTTTCTGCGGTTTTACGCGCCGCTTCGGCCATACGGTTGCGTAGGGCTTGGTTGGTGAGTAGCTCCGTCAAACGGGCCGCGTGCGCCGGGATGTTTCCAACTTCTTCCATGAAGCCGTCCACACCGTCCGTGATGAGGTCGGGGACACCGCCCGTCCGGGTAGCGACGGGCACGACGCCACAGGCCATCCCCTCGAGGGCGGCCAATCCAAAGGCCTCCAACTCACTGGGAAGGTGAAGCGCGTGCATGCGCGGAAACAGTCGTTCGACATGATTCTGCTTACCCAGGAATGTAACCGAGCCCTCGACACCAAGTTCGCGCGCCAGCACCTCGGTCGAGCTGCGTTCCGGGCCGTCACCCACCAGCACCAGTTCCGCGTCCACATGCTGGCGGACCAGGGCAAAAGCCCGGACGCAATCGTGTACCCGTTTCACGGCCCGAAAATTGGAAATGTGCATGATTCGCTTTTGGCCGGCCTGGGCTTCCGGACAAGGCTTATAGAGCGAACAGTTGACGAAGTTGTGGATAACCTCAATCGGTTTTTGAATGCCGAAGAAGTCCACCGTCCGCTTGCGCATGTATTCACTGATCGTGGTGACACCATCGGAGCGATTGATCGAAAAGCGCGTGATGGGCAGGTAGGAGCGGTCAGCGCCCACCAGCGTGATGTCCGTGCCGTGCAAAGTTGTGATGAACGGCAGACGCCGCGAGGTGGTCATTTCCTGCGCGAGGAACGCCGAGATGGAATGCGGGATGGCGTAATGGACGTGTAACAGGTCAAGCTGATGCCATTCGGCCACCTCCGCCATGCGCGAGGCGAGCGCCAGGCAGTAGGGCGGGTACTGGAAGAGCGGGTACGTGGAGACTTCCACTTCGTGGTAATGAATCCGAGGTGTATCGGGATCGAGGCGAATCGGGTTGGCATAGGTGATGAAGTGAACCTCATGCCCGCGATTTGCCAGTTCGAGGCCAAGTTCCGTCGCGACGATGCCGCTGCCGCCGTAGGTGGGATAACAGGTGATGCCGATTCGCATGCCAATGAGACTCAAGGTCACTCAGGCAGGGTGCAGCCCAGCCTCAGTTTCTTTGACTATCTCATGGGCGGAACCGGCAACAGCGTTTCGGGCTCCCGCTCTCTTTCCGCTGACCGATTTTCTGCTAGCCTGAGGCTGTGCGAGCGACTCCGCGTTCGCACTCGATCGAGCCTTGGGCCGAATAGTCCGGGCAACTGGAAGGAGCGCAGTTGACTCGTACAATCCTGTTTGTTCCTTTGGCCATGTTGCTTCCGCTGGCGGCCGAATGCCAGTTGGATAATTCCGCCCCGCAAGACACAGACGCGCGCGCTACCTACGTGGACGGGCAGGTTTCACGGGTAAGCGGGCAGGAACTGCCCTGGGCTTTGAGTGCCGGCGAACACGTCGCCGTGCAGCAGATGATCACGACGGGTCCCGACGGCCTGGCTCGGTTCGAAGTACTCGGCGGCACAACATTCGAGATTTTTTCCAGGTCACGCGTTTATTTTCGAAAAAACGCGGCTAGCGCCGGCGATCTGATCGACATTGAAGACGGCCGCGTCAAAGTAGACATTCGCTTCGGCGCCCAACGAAGCGCTGTTCAGCGCGTGTTCACGGAGGCGGTCGTGATCACAGCGCGGGCCAACGCTTCCATCACGGTCGCCGTGGAGGACGACGGAACCACGCGCGTAGATGTGCAACAGGGTCAGGTGATCGTGCAACACGCCATCCACCCCAGCAGCGATGCGACGGTCGTGAAGGCAGGTGATGCGATCTCCGTTCATAAAAATGAGCCGATTTCGCGCAGGATCGATCGCGGGTCGTTGTACCGTTACGTTTTCAGGTCCATCGTCGACGCGCTCGCCGTCTACGCCACCAAGCGGGTTCCGGATCATGATTTCCTGGGCGACTCGGGCGAGTCGACGGTTGCCGAGAACGTGTCTGGCGTAGCGTCTCATTTCAGAACCGGCCACTAGGTTCTGCCAAGCCGGTAAAGACTCCAGTTCTACTCGCTTGTCCGGTGCGGAAACTACCAGCGAAGGCCCGGGAATCCCGCGCTCTTGCGAGCCACCTGCCTGGTCACACTCTCAATTCGATTGCATCCAACGAGTAGGTTAGACGATGCTGCGAATACAAATCGCCGCGCTCCTTACTGTGGCACTCCTGATGCCTGCCTGGGCGGGGGAACCCGCTTCTCAAACGGTCCGGCGGCCCACCATACGCTACTTCATCGCTACGGCGTACTCGACGGAGGGCACAGGCGCTTCCGGGAAATGGTCACATCCGGGGACCGTCGCTGCCGACCGGAAGATATTGCCGCTGAACAGCCGCATCCGGGTGTATGGTGCCGGCCAATACTCGGGCGAGTACACAGTGGAAGACACCGGCGGGAAGGTGGACGGCCACCACATTGACCTATACATGCCCAGCCATGCGGAAGCCAAGGCGTTCGGCCGCCAGCGAGTAAAGGTTGTCGTGCTCAGTTATGGGGACGACCAGCCCCGTCCGCCCGATCCGCAGCAGAAGGCGGAGGCGAAGGCCGAAGACCGGGAAGCGCGCAAAGCGGCGGCTCCGGAGCCCCACTGATTCGACTGCCCCACCTAAGCGAAAGCGACCGAATGCTCGCGGTGCCCCAGATCGCCGCCGATTGGCTGAACCATTGGCGCAGGCGCGCGACAATTGGGCATATGAGCTGGTTGGGTTCCTGTTTCTTGGTGATAGCCATTCTGATCACGGGTGCCGGTGTCGAGGCGCAATCTCCCTCGCCGACAGCCAGCCAGGCCAACGGCGATGCCGGCATCGAGACACCGTGGGATGCACGCAAGCTGCTGCTCGAGTTAGACACCCGGAATCAACAATTGAAGCCTATCCTGGAGAGGATGGATCCACAGGGGTGGTTCGATAAGAAAGGCGCTCCCGGCACTTACATCATCCAGTGGAATACCGCGCAGGACCAGTTGAAGTATGCCGAGATATCGGTCCAAAAACTGAGCCTCGATACCGAGAGCATCGCGGCCTGCCTGGATGCATACTTTCGAATGGAAGCGCTGGAATCGACCGAGCGTTCCTTGCTGGAGGGAGTGCGCAAATACGGCGAGCGAACCGTGGCCGAGCAGTTGGAACAACTAATTGCCAGAAACTTCAACGATCGGGAGCGCTTCCGCACCTACATGGTGGACCTGTCCGCCAACAAGGAGCATCTATTCAGGATTGCCGATCAGGAAGCGCAGCGATGCCGCGGTATGATCAGCAAGGAAGCCCCGCAAACTACCAAGAAGGCAAAAACCAAGTAAGCGGGTGTCCGGGCCCGTTGGAGCCGGGTGCTGTAGTTGGGTCGAAGAGGTATTGTGTTTTACTGTTCCATTTGCTCGGAGTCGTCCACCAACATCTGCGTCTACTGCACCAAAGATGCATGCGCGAACCACATCTGCGAACGGTGCCTTTGCTGCAGCGATTGCTGTAAGTGTGAGTTTCACGAAGGCAAAGACCCCCAGGCGATGGCGGTAGACGTTCCAGGCGTCGTGACGCCGTTCTTCCAGCCTTACGACGATGCGATCGAGGCGCAGGAAGCCCAAGCTGAACGCGAGTCCAGCACGGCGGAAGCCGAGCCTCCATCGGAGCCGCAGAGTGGCCCCGAGGACTACCCCGAGTCCCAACCAGCCCATTCGTTGTCGTAAGCTAGGCAACAGAGTGGCCCGGCGAAAATACAAAGCCAAGGTTGACTGGTGGATTGGCGCCTCGATTCTCATCGGGATGGCCGTTCCGTTCGTCGTGGCGGCAACCATGCACCTTCCCTGGATGTACGCCGTGGGTACAGGGGTCTTGGTCCTGGTGTTCGGTTTTTGTTACCCGCAGTCGTATGAGACCACTGATGCAGCGCTAGTTATCCGCGCGGGGTTTTCCAGGAGAACCATTGCGTATCCCGAGATAACGGCGGTTCGCCCATCCTCGGATTCCCGCAGTGCCTTGGCGCTATCGCTTGATCGGGTTCAGATCCAGTACGCCGCTGCCGGCGATTTGCTGATTGCTCCAGAAGATAAAGCGGCCTTTATGGCCGACGTCGCGTCACGCGCTCCTCACCTGAGCCGACACGGACAGGAACTCGTCGTTTCTTTGAATTAGACGTTCCGCGGCGAGGGCATAGTTAAACCTAACGCTTTCAATCAGTTGATGGCCCACTAGCCACTTGGCGGACCCAGCCCTCGGAATCTGGACCATTGGACAGCTTTTACCCGTATACTTACTAGTGCTACAGTTCATTTGTAACCGTTTGCAACAATGATGTCCCTTCATCGTTTTTCTACCTTGGCCATGCCGACCGTTTTCGGTCTCGCCCTGATTTTCTCGCTCGCGCGGGTGACCGCCACAGCCTCCCATGAATACTTCGTTGAGAAGCCGCACCTGGTCGTGGCCGGTGAGGCCGCACAGGCAGTAACGTGGCTCTCGCCCGACACGGATGCCAACTGGCTGGTTCGTTACCGCACCGCGGCCTCGGGCAAGTGGCAGCAAGCGTCCGCGAACCTGGTTCGCCGGGTGGCGGGCGAGGAAATGCGCACACGCCGCTTATATGAAGCCGTGCTTGAGCATGTGCCTCCGGGTCAATACTTCGAGTTGGAGGTGCTTCGTAACGGCACCAAGACCTTCGAGACCACAGGGACAAATGCGGCCGTGGTGCCGAGCGCGACTCGAGCCAACGGCCTGTAGGAGAAGGCACAGCAGGGTGAAGGGCTTTTTTCAGTAACGGCGTTAGCCTGCCGTTTGGATTAGAATAGGTCCGAATTCACCCTGGCCTTTCCATCAGCCCCAGAATCCTAGTACACGGCCATCGCGGCGCACGCGCCCAGCGGCCTGAGAACACCATTCCGGCATTCCATTACGCGATCGATCAGGGCGTCGACGTGTTGGAGCTCGATCTCGCGGTCACCAGGGACAACTTCTTGGTGGTCTCGCATGACCCGCTGATCAACCCATCCATCTGCACTGGCGGCAAAACCGGCGTTCCCATCCACACCATTATGCTGGCCGAGATTCAAGACTACGACTGCGGCTCTTTGCAGAATCCTCGCTTCGAGACCCAAATCCCGATCCCGGGGACTAAAATCCCGACCTTCGATGAAGTGCTGGATCTCGGGCCATTGGGCACGTTCGATTTCAACGTAGAGACCAAGATCTTCGCCGACCAGCCGGAGCTGGCGCCTAGCCCGGAAGAATTCGCCGGCCTGGTGTTAGCCGCAATTCGCCGGCATCATTTGGAGAATCGTGTGATTCTGCAATCTTTCGATTTCCGGACACTGCACGCCATGCGAAGGATGGCGCCGGAGATCCGGCTGTCGGCTCTCTACGAAGGGGCTGATCGCAGTTTTGTCGAAATTGCCCGCGAAGCCGGGGCCACCATCGTCTCGCCGGAATTGCATCTCGTGACGACGGAGCGCGTGGCGTCAGCTCACGCCGTGGGTTTGCAGGTAGTTCCCTGGACTGCCAACAGCCAAGCCGACTGGGACAAGCTGATCGCCGCGAACGTGGATGCCATCATCACCGACGACCCGGCCGCGCTGCTTGCGTATTTGAGAGAGAAGAAGCTGCGCTAGGAAAAGCAGCGTCGACGATTGCTGTGTCCCGGGAATGAGGGGGCGGTGGGGAGATTGCCTTCTTCATCAGCCTCCGGGGCGTTTTCAGTATCACTACCTCTTCGGGCACAGACCGAATCCCAGCAGAAAACCCGGATGCCCATGCGGCGCCGAGACCGCGCCTCCCGGAAATCGCACCTCGACGAAGCGGGCTTCCCCAGCCCCGAGAGCGGTTCAGGCAGCGATTGCCTGTGTACCATTCCGATTCAACTTCCTCCGACGCCGCCTCCGCAGCTCCTGTGTAGTTAGGTTGTGTGAAGTTTCGGCGGATAGGGGCCGGAGAACGCGCCTATCACGGAAGTCCGGCGTTGTTTTTCGGAACGCGGTGCTACAGTTGCTCCGCTGTCCCGCCCCCAATCTTGCGGATGGACATCCGCTACTGACTCTGAAAACGTCCACGAGTATCCGGCGAAATCAACCGCGTTATATTGCCGCTCTCCATACGGGTGAGTCACCGGGCCTTCTGTGATCCTCGCTCCATGATCCCTGGCGCGCTTGCAGTGGGCATCGATGTCCTCGACGCGAACAGTAATCGAGCCTCCCGCACCCAACGCTGCCTTGAGGTCGGCCTCGCGCATTTCCCTAACCGTCGCCGACATTTAACTGCACGCGGTGGCTACCAATACGCAGGCGCACATTAAATCCGAATGCGTCACATAGCCAAGCAGCGGCTTTAGTCACATCTGAATACGCCAGCACCGGAATTACGCTGGCGCGGGGTATCGATCTGTTCGACCGCATTACTTCTCCTTTTCCAAGTAATTATTCAACCACCGTTGGACGCAGTAACAACCCGGTGAGGTAAAGCACGATCGCAACCCGGAGTTCATTACTAATCTGCGAAATGTGTGTGGGGCATGCATTCTGCATGAGACTCGTTGTCCTACGCCGATTATGCGGCTTGTCCAACAATCGCTCGTACGCAATAAATCATCGCGTTCATGGGAAATTCTGCGCGACATCAGCAGAATCTACGCTAATGAGGCAACTCCTACAGCACGGCGTGGTTTTGATCGGCGCTAAGTTACTCTTCGCACGCTACATCGTTCCTTTGGCAAACTCCTTGCTCGAATCGTTGCCGTTGGCACAGTGAAAGGAGTGCAATCTAGTTACACATGATTCGGAAATATATCGGGACAGCCTCACTGGCGCTTTGTTTTGCGTTGGGGTGCCCACAAATGGCACCAATGCTCAAAGCCCAGGAGCCGATCCAACAACCAAAAACCCCACAGGACCAGCAGAAACAGCAAACCGTAATGGGCAAGATTGTCAAAACGAAGTCCGGGCAATATGCGCTCCTGACCGACGAACAAGCCGGGAAGGGCGTTTACTTGGACGATCAGGAAAAAGCGAAGGAATTTGAAGGTAAGAACGTAAAGGTGACTGGCGTGTTCGACGTGGCAACCAACATGGTCCACGTATCCAAAATCGAGCCTGCCTAACCGCCTATTCTTACGGGGCGGCATCCGCCTGCCAACAGCAGATTACACCGCCCCGGCTAATCACTCCGGCATTTCGAAATGCCTAGAATTTTGACCTAAACGTCTGTCTCCGTTAGGTTCTGCTTGCAGCCGAGGACAAAAAGTCCTCTTTGCAACACGGGCTAGCCTGGAGGGGTTAGCGTCTTCGTGGGATGGCGATCAGCAGACCGCCGCTTATCCCAATCGAACGTTCATGCCCTCGCGCGAAGCTGTAATCGTAAGCCGGTTCGAGGAACCAGCCAAAGCGATGCTTCGAGAAGGGCCAGAACATAAAGTCGAGTACCACTTCGCCGCAGAGCGAGTTCGTTGTCACGCCATACGCCCTCGTATAAACCCACTCGGGACCAACGCCGAACATAAACTCCACCTTTTCTGAGAGGGTCCAAGGTTTTTTGAACAGAAGGTCCGTATCCCATTCTGTCGAGTGACGGCGGAAGAGCGGCGTAGCGCCCGCTTCAATCTCTAGCCACTTCTCGATCGGTGTAAACTCAACAGCGACGTCCCCGCCGAAGCTTACGCCCCCGCCCTTCAGATCCCACCCCGTCGCTCCGCCAAGCTCAGCGATTGCGGCCGGCTCAGGCTCTTTATCGATTGACTGGGCACAGACGTTTCCCGGGCAGAAAAACACTGATGTGAGCAACAGGACTTTTATTGCGTTCATTCCCGTGCTCTTCAGCATAAAGGCTATAGTCGCTCATAGGGTCAAGCCGAGATCGCGCAGTAAATTTCCGACCTAAGGCGGCTCGCCAACGAGCTTCGACGTTTAAATAAACTGCTGTCAGGGTAACGGAATCATCGCGGACTGCCGGATTATCGAAGCGTTGTCGCCGAGCCGTGAAGCAGAGCACTGAAACGTCTCAGAAAGGGTCCTCTGTGCAGCACGAAGGGGAATTATCATGAGGTTGTCGGAGATCCCTAGATCTGGCCTCAGAAGGTGGATCGCGCGGGGAGAAAGCGCCGCGCGGCGCCGACGCGGAAACCGGGGGACACACTATGAACATCCTGTTATGGGTCTTGCAGGGCCTCGCCGCGCTCATGTACGGAGCGTCGGGCGTCATGAAGGTCTTCCTGTTCGACAAGGTTAGCGAGGGGGTTCCGTCTTTTGGTGCGTTGCCGCGGAAAGCCTGGATGGCCCTCGGCATCCTCGAGCTCGTCTGCGCGATCGGGCTGATCGTCCCCGCCGCCCTCCCCTGGCATCCGGCGCTCACGGTGGTGGCCGCCACCGTCCTGGCGATCGAAAGCCTCGTTTTTGTGTGGGTGCACGCCAAGTACCGCGAGATCACGACCATCCTCTTAAGCGGCGTGCTGGGTCTCCTCATGGCCTTCATCGCGTACGGCCGCTTGGTCCTGAAGCCGATCTTCTGAACGGCGGGCCGTATGGCAAAGCGCAAGTTTTTATCCGGATATTCAATCGGTTAACCGCAAAAAAATGACCTTTTTCTGACACGGGCTTTCGGTTAGTCTCGTTCAAAGGAGGCATGTGATCATGAAAAACCTGTTCGATGCGACGGTGGCGAACCAGGTAAAGGCCCGGCTGAAAAAATTGGAGCCGCACAGTGAGAGGCGCTGGGGTAAGATGACGGCGGCGCAGATGCTGGCGCATTGCTCGGTGAGTATGCAGTGGGCGGTGGGGGAATTGGTGCCCGAGAAGTTAGCACTGCCCGCACGTCTGATGGGGCGGATGGTGAAGCCGATGGTGTTTCGGAACGAAGACCCGCTACGGAAGAATTCGCCGACGGCCAAGAGCCTCATTGTGGCCGACGAACGAGACTTGGGCGAAGAACGGGATCGGTTATCGGGACTAATTGACAAGTTTGCGGCGGGAGGAGCGGCAGGGTGTACAAGCAATCCCCATAGTTTCTTTGGGAAGATGACGCCGGAGGAGTGGGCGATCTTAATGTACAAACATCTTGACCATCATTTGCGCCAGTTTGGGGTGTAACCACACATGCAAAAACTAAGGGTCCACTGCTTCGGCGTTTCACTGGATGGCTACAGCGCCGGCCCGAACCAGAGCCTCGATCATCCCCTCGGCGTCGGCGGCACGGGGCTGATGGAATGGTTCTTCCCGACGCGCACGTTCCAGAGCATGCACAACCCGGAGCTCGCGCATGCGCCGGACCATCCGTTCGACCAGCAGGGTGGTGAAGCGGACATTGACGACGACTTTGCCGCTCGCGGCTTCGAGAATATCGGTGCTTGGATTCTAGGGCGGAACATGTTCGGCCCCATCCGAGGTGCGTGGGCGAATGACGACTGGAAGGGCTGGTGGGGTGATAACCCGGTCTATCATTGCGATGTGTTTGTGCTCACGCACCATGCCCGCGCATCGCTTCCTATGGAAGGGGGCACCACGTTCCATTTCGTTACCGATGGAATCGAAGCCGCCTTGCAACGCGCCAAGGCCGCCGCCAAAGGCAAGGACGTTCGACTCGGGGGCGGAGTGGCGACGGTTCGAGCCTACCTGCGGGCTGGCTTGGTTGATGATGTGCACCTCGCGCAGTCGCCGGTCCTGCTCGGCTCCGGAGAATCTTTGTTCACCGGCCTTGATCTGCCATCGCTCGGCTACCGCTGTGTCGACCGCGTTCCTTCATCCAAGACGACGCACCTTGTCTTGGCGCGATCCTAAGCGGCATTACGAACCGAACTGGCGCGAACGTCTCGGCAAATCGGCGAGGCGCCGATTGCAGCCCGGGGGACTACCCCACAAACGCGAACAAGGGCGAATTCCGTAACTCACTGAATCGCGGTCCGGAGCCGGCACGCTCCCACCGGCCTGAGCACTTTCGCGCAGTGCACACTGCGCGTCCGCCGCCTCGCTTGGGTAAATCCAACAAAACAAACAGGCCTTTTCGGTAGGTTGATTGCTCAATCGAGGTTGGAGTGGTGTGGCATGCCGCTCGTGCTGAAAAACGTCCTGCGAAATCCCGGCCGCAGCCTGCTGACGACAGTCAGCGTTGCGGTTTCCTTTTGCATGCTCGGCGTGCTGATGTCGATGTACCGGATGTTCTTTCTGGTGCCACCCGATCCCGAGCAGGCGCTCCGTTTGATCGTGCGGAATCGCATATCCTTCACCAACCCGATGCCGCTCTCGTACCAGAGCCGCATCGCTTCGGTCCGAGGCGTCAGCCAGGTCATGAAGTACCAGTGGTTCGGCGGCACGTATAAAGACTCGCGCGAACCCCGCAATATGTTCGCCCGTTTCGCGGTTGACCCGCCAACGCTGTTCAAGGTGTATCCGGAATACAAGATCTCGCCCAGCGAACAGCAGGCCTTTCTTCGCGAGCGCCAGTCGTGTATCCTGGGGCGGCCGCTTGCCGAGCGCCTGGGCGTCAAGGTGGGAGACCACATCACCCTGGTGGGCGACATCTTCCACGCCACACTCGATCTAGTGGTGCGCGGCTTCTACGATGCCAAGCGCTATAACGAGTACCTCTATTTCCATTACGATTACCTGAACGAAGCGTTATTCCCTGACAGCATGAACTTCGTCAGCATGTATGCGGTGACAGTCGACAGCCCGGAGTCCACGCGCCCGGTTGCGCGGTCGATTGACACGCTGTTTCGCAACGCGACCAACCAGACGAAGACCGAGACGGAAAAGAGCCTGCAACTCAGCTTTCTCGCTTACATCGGCAACGTGAAGCTGTTTCTATTGGCATTGTGCGCGTCGCTGACTTTGGCGACGCTGTTCGTGTCCGCCAACACGATGGCCATGAGCGTACGCGAGCGCGTGCCGGAAATCGGCATTCTCAAGACGCTTGGCTTCACCGATGACTTCATCGTGAAGCTGTTCGTTGGTGAATCGCTGGCTGTCGCACTCGCCGGCGGGGCGGCCGGTTTGTTTATGGCGGAGTTGATTATTGCGGTGCTGCGCCACGCGCCTGCCATCTTCGTTGATTTGAAAGCCCTCGTGCTGCCGGCGGGCTTGCTCGCGGTATCGCTCGGGCTGGCTGGCGTGCTGGGTATTCTGAGCTCGGCTTTTCCCGCTTTGGCTGCATCGCATCGCGGCATCCTGGATTGCCTGCGCGTAACCGATTAGGTGGACCAGCATGCCTATTCCGCTCACCTACAATCTCCGGAACATCGCCCAGCGGCGCGTCACATCATTGATGACGGCGCTCGGTATCGCCGTGTCCGTTTTCGTACTGGTCGCCGTGCTCGCGTTGGTGCAGGGGCTGCGAACTTCATTTGAGGGCACCGGCGGCGACCGGGATCTGCTGATCGTCCGTAAAGGATCGACGGCCGAACTGATCAGCGTGGTCTCTCGAGCGAACTATCAGGACATTCGCGAACATGCCGGCATTGAACGCGATACGGAAGGGCGGCCGGTGGCCTCGCTCGAGATGGTCACGGTGATCAACATCGGGGACGAGACGAAGGGGGAAGATCGGAACTTCAATGTTCGCGCGGTCACCCCCGCCGCGTTCCAACTCCGCCCTGAATTCCGCATCATTCGCGGGCGTAATTTTGAGCCGGGCCGCCGTGAATTGATTGTGGGGGCATCCATCGCGCGGAAATTCCCTGTAGCTGGGATTGGGAACACGCTCACGTTCGGGCGTGGCGATTGGAAGGTGGTGGGTGTTTTTGAGGCAGGCCGCACGCCATTCAATGGCGAGATCTGGGGCGACCTGAACCAGATCAGCGCCGATTACAATCGGGCCGGATACTTGAGTTCACTGCTGGTGCGGACGGAGCCGGGCGAGATGCAGGCGCTGGCGCGGTCGCTCGAAGCCGATACGCGCTTCAACGTCGAGGCGATTCCCGAGCGCCAGTATTACGCCGACCAGACCGGCTCGGCTATCCCGGTGCAGTTTATGGGGACGCTGGTGGCTGTGATTCTGGCAATCGGCAGCGCTTTCGCGGCGATGAATACGATGTATACCGCCGTGTCCAGGCGGACGGCTGAGATTGCTACGCTGCGAGTGCTGGGGTTTACCCGGGCTGCGATTCTGGGCAGTTTTCTGGCGGAGTCGCTGCTGCTGTCGCTGATGGGCGGCATCGCGGGATGTCTGCTGGCGCTGCCGCTGGACCGTGTGAACACGGAAATCAGCAGCTATCGCACCTTCAGCACGCTCACCTTCAACTTCCACGTTTCGCCGCAGGTCATGCTGGCGGGATTAGCATTTTCCCTGTTCATTGGCGCTGCGGGAGGCTTGCTGCCGGCCAGCCGCGCAGCACGGCTTGAGATCATCACGGCGTTGCGGGCACGGTAGAGGCCGTACTGAAAAACCGCCAGAAAGCGCTTGCTGACGCGCGCGCCTCTGTAGCACTTGTCAGCTCAGAAGCTGTGAGGGTTTTAGCCTCCGGCGTGCTGCAAAGCATCTTCAATCCGCTGGCCGCCCGCCAGCACCGGCGCGAATAAATCGCCCACCTTTTCAAAACGCTCGACCGCATTGCGTATGTGGAAGTCCACCGGCTTCAACCCGCGCTTGACCTCCTTCCAATCCAGCGGCGTCGCAACCGGCGCGTGCTCATAAGCGCGCAGGACATACGGAGCGGCAACCGTCTTGCCTGTGCCGATCTGCATCCAGTCAAAATACACACGGCCCTTCTTGCGCTTATTGACGCTGCGCGGCGTAGTGAAGAGATCGGGAGATTCATGCGCCGCCAAAGTTGCCAGAATCTCCGCAAAGCTACGCGCTTGATCGAACGTATACACCGGTTCAAGCGGGATGTAGACGTGCAACCCGTCGCCGCCCGTGGTTTTGGCATACCCTCGCAATTTAAATCGTTCCAGCAGATGGTGCACAATCTGAGCAGCCTCCACAATCTGGTCGAACGGACACTCCACCGGATCGAGATCGATGAGCACCCAGTCCGGGTTGTCTAAAGAGCCGATCCGGCTCAACCAGGGATTCTGATCAATGCAGCCGAGGTTGGCAAGATACAGCAGCGTGGCCCGGTTATTGGCGATCACGTAGTGATTTGTCTTCTCCTTCTGTCGATCGCGGGCCTCATGCTCCAGGATGGGCTCGCGCTGGATCCAATCCGGGTAGTACTCTGGCGTGTCCTTCTGAAAGAAGTAATCGGCGTCGATGCCGTTTGGGTATCGCTTCAGGGAGAGCGGCCGGTCCCGCAAATGAGGCAAAAGGAAACTCGACACGCGGTCGTAGAACTCGATCACGTCGCGCTTGGTGTACTTCTGCGCGGGGTAATAGATCTTATTGAGATTGGTGAACTTGAGCTGGTGGCCATCCACCTCGACCACTGCTTCTTTCCCAGAAAGCTGCGTCGCTTCCATGGCCTGCGCGGAATTGCGATGGACTTTGTCGGCGGCCGGTTCGCTTGACAGCACCGCCTTCGCACCTTTCGTAGTCGCGTTTTTGGTTGGAGCTTTCACCTTCACCGGTTCCTCCCTCACCACTTCGCGCGCCGGCTTGTCGTCCCGTAACCCAAGAAAGACCGGTGCGCGAAGCATGTGGTCGTGCGTCCACTCCAGGAAGCGGACCTCACAAACCAGTGCGGGTTCCAGCCAGATGACGTCCTTGATACGCGGGGCTGGATCGAGTGGACATTTGTTGGAGATCAGCGGCTTCATGCGAGCGTGAATCGCCTTCATGGTTGCCTGGTCGAAGCCGGTCCCGACCTGGCCTGCATGCCGCAGTTTCTTCCCCTCGTTGACGCCCAGCACCAGCGCGCCGAAGTACTCGCGCTCCCCTTTCGTATAACCAGCGATGACGAACTCCTGCTCGTCGACGACCTTCACTTTCCACCAGCTTCGGGAACGGCGGCCGCTTTCATAAACGCTCGCCGGATCCTTGGCCACCAAGCCTTCCAGACCCAGCTGGCGCGCTGCCTCGAGCATCTGCTCGCCCTCGGTCGCAAAAACCTTGGAGACCTTGAAACGGTCTGTTTCCGTGACGATGCGCTCCAGCTGCGCCTTACGATCGGCAAGCCCCGCGCCGCGCAAATCATAACCATCCAGATACAGCAGGTCGAACAGGATCAGGGTCACGGGATTGTCCTGCGCCAGCTTCTGAATAGCGCTGCCCTTGACCGAGATGCGGTGCTGGATGAGCTCGAACCGCCCGCGTCCCTTTTCATCCATCGCCACAATCTCTCCGTCAAGAATCGCCTGCTTCGCATGGATTGCTCGAGGTAAGCCGTCGAGCTCGGGGTACTGCTGTTCGCAGCGATTGCCCGTGCGCGATTCAATGTACAGCTTGCCATCGTCCACAAAACAGAGCGCTCGTACGCCATCCCACTTCACTTCATAAGCCCAGTCGTTACCAGGAGGCGGGGCGGAAGCGAGGGTTGCCATCATGGGTTCGACGTGTTTCGGCATGGCGGACTTCTTGGCGCCCTTGATCGCGTTGAGATCCGGCGGATCGTAGCCGGCCGCAATCTGTTCCTGCGTGCGCTGTGTGAGAACGCTGCGCGCGTAGTCCTCCACGTTCCAGCCGGCAACCGCAAACTCGTCGGGCTTCTTGATAAGCAGCCATTCGCGGCCGGTGTCTTTGGATCCCGGCCTCGGCTTCATGCGGACTATCGCAAAGCTGCCGTTGAGCTTGTGCCCGTGAAGAGCAAACTTGAAGTCGCCCCGCTTGATCTGGTCGGCGGCCGTAGCGTCTCCCAGCAATTCATAAGTGCCGATGTCCCAAAGCATGACGCTGCCGCCGCCGTAGTTTCCTTCCGGAATATTGCCTTCAAAACGAGCGTAGTCGTATGGATGGTCCTCGACATGGACCGCCAGCGGCTTTCGCGCCGGGTCCATGCTGGGCCCCTTCGGAACCGCCCAGGATGCCAGCACGCCATCCACTTCCAGCCGAAAATCATAATGTAAGCGCGAGGCGTCGTGCCGTTGCACGCAGAACAGCAGCGCCTTCTCTTCGGGTTCGCGCGTCGCGGCTTCTGGCTTCGGCTCAGGGGTTGTCGAGAACTTTCGTTTGCGGGAATACTCCTCGAGCGCCATATGACGTGTTCGCTACCTATGAAACGAGTGGATCATAACCGGGCGGAGCAGGGAAGGCTCCACGCGCCGTTTCAAGCTCGATGGCGAGTTCAATCAGCAACTCTTCATCGTATGGCCGGCCCACCAGCTGGACCCCGCATGGGAGACCATCGGCATCCATGCCGAACGGGATGACCAGACCGGGCATGCCGAACAGGTTGAACGGCGTCAGAGGCATCATGGCTTCGAACAGGCCAATCTCTTTCTTCGGCGTCAGCCAGCGGCGCGTGCGATGCGGCCACGCGGTGACCCCCGCAGCGGGAAGCAGCAGCACGCGGTGGGTTTCCATTTCGGCCAGCAGCGAGCTGCGTAGCTTGTCCCGCAGCGCCATGTTTTCGAGAAGTTTCGGGATGGTGGGCTCCTCTTGCTTCATTGCGATATCGAACAGTTCTCGACCGGTCCAGTGCAGTTGATCCTCGCGCCCGGCGATGTCGGCCAGGGCGACACGCGCAAAAAGTTGCCCGAAAAAGAACCACCACAGATTCGGCGCGCGCTCCAGGCCCGTGGGACGAAAGGGGTCCACCGCGTAGCCAAGTTGCTCGAAGGTCTTGCCGGCCCTGGTGACAGCGTCCGCGATGGCGGTCTGCGCAGGCACGTCGTACCAGCCCGGCATCAAGCCGATCCTCAGACCCTGTTTCCGGAACGCCGTCAGGCTGGGCCAAGCCTGCGGCATGGGTGTCGAGAACGGATCTTGCGGGTCGAAGTGAGCAAGCACTTGAAAGAGCAGCTTCACATCCTGCGCCGTGCGTGCCATCGGCCCGGCGACACCCAACAAACCGCCCGGATGACTGATTTTGGGAAGATGCCCTGCGGCAGAAACGCGGCCTGGAGTCGGCTTCAACGCGGCGATTCCGCAGGCGTGAGCCGGCCAGCGCACCGAGCCGCCCCCGTCACTGCCAATGCCACCAGCCGAGCAGAATGAGGCGATCGCCGCCGCTTCCCCGCCCGATGAACCACCCGGGGTCCGATCCAGATTCCAGGGATTATTCGTGCGTCCGATCAGCCGGTTGTCCGTCTCGTAGTTCATCAGGAATTCGGGGCAGCTGGTCTTCCCCACGACGATTGCACCGGCGTCGCGAAGCCGGCGCACAGAGGTGGCATCATGGGCCGGCCGGTTGTCCTTGTAAAGCAAGCTGCCGCACGTGGTCGGAGATCCGGCCACGTCCAGGCTGTCCTTGATCGTAACCGGCAAACCTTCCAGCGGCCGTGCTTCGCCCTGCTGGTAACGCGCCTCGGCGTGTTTGGCTTCCTCTCGCGCCCGCTCCGGATAGGTAAGCACGAACGCATTGATTGTGGGATTATGATGGTCAATCTGCCGGATGGTGTACTCGATCAGTTCGACCGGCGAAAGTTTACGGGAACGCAGCAGCTCAGCGAGCCGGGTGATGGTCACATCCACAGCATAGAACCCTGGTCATCAGGATCTTTCTTCGGAGGGAAACACATGAAAGCACCAATTCGTATCGTCATTCTGGCCGCGACCGCTGTCAGTTGTTTACTTGCGGACGCGAGCTTCTCGGAGACGGTCCGCTTCGAGGGGGGCGCCCTGGTTGACATGATCCGCGGTATGGCCAACGGACCCATGGGCAAGACCGCAGGCCAAGCCTTCCAGGACCAGACCTACGCCGTCTATGTGAAGGGAAACAAGATGGCGCGGATTGGCCCCAACACCAGCTCCATCACCGATCTGGATGCCGGGAACATCACGAATATCAACCACACGAAGAAGACGTATTACGTCACCACTTTCGAGGAAATGAAGCAAATGCAGGCGCAAGCGTCGGGCCGCATGAAGGGCAGCGACGCCAACCTTGATTTCGATATCAAGGTAGACAAGACCGGGAATACCAAGAAGATCGATGGCCAGACCGCAACCGAATATCTGTTGACGATGACCGCGAAGGACGCGGGCGGCCCGGGCGGCGGAATGAAAATCGTCTCTTATGTGTGGATGGTTCCCTCGGAACCCGGCTCCGCTGAAATTCGCGCATTCTTCAAGAAACTGTCCGCGCAGTACAGAGACGCATTCGCAGGCGGCGGCAATCCGATGATGGGCGGAATGATGAAAGGGCTGGCTGCGGCCAACGCCCATCTGGCCACCATGGATGGCGTTGCCGTGGAGACGCATATGGAAGTGAGCGGTGGCGCCTCGCCCATGGGCCCCATGGCGCCGCAAGGCGGCGATCCCAACGCGCCCGCCATGATCATGGGCAATGAAACCAAGAACTACGCCAGCGGACCGGTCGACGATGCGAAGTTCGCGATTCCCGATGGCTATCAAAAAGTAGACCGTGGCATGGGCCGCCGAGGTGGCCGTCCCCCGCAAGATCAGTAGCACTTTAGCCTGTGGGCTTAGTTGAACAACGCCCACCGGGACAGGCGCGCCCTCTGTCCCAAGGCGACTACAACATCCGCTATCGTCGATCCGAGCCCAATCGCCGCGTCGACAGAGCGAGTCTGTCCCAAGATGCACCACGGCCGACTTTTCACACTAAGCTCCTCCGAAAAGCACAGACTCGCCGGCAAGCAGATCGCCAAAAAAGCAAACGGCCCACTCGCCTTAATGAGTGGGCCGTCTTCTAACTACTCGTTTATGAACTACTCTATGTCGCGCGGACGCTTCTTGCGGTTGCGTTTACGGGCGAGGGCTTCCTTGGTGCGACGCTTTTCACCGGGCTTCAAATAAAACGAATGGCGCTTGATCTCTTTAACAATGTCTTCTTGTTGGACCTTGCGTTTGAAGCGGCGAAGCGCGCTCTCAAGGGTTTCACCGTCTTGAAGAACTACCTCTGCCAAGCTAAAATCACCACCTTCCGCTTGGGCTACTGACTCGGCTCTGCAGAGTCTCTACCATTGTAAGCCATTGGGAAGGCGTAGGCTTAATTACCACGAATTAGATCCCGAATCGGCCGCTGCGCAGATGCTGGACACCTGCGGCGAGTCCTCGGTGGCGTCAGCTAGCCGCCGTTCGCGGCTAACGTCAGGCATCGTCCCCATCAAGCGGTCCGCTTTCTGGCTTTGACTCTTTCTATCTAAGCCAGCTGGAATGAATGAGATATCCACCTTGCCAGTTTTACCGTCTTGACCCCACCCGATAAAGTACTTATACTCGATCGATATTTAGGTGAATCCCGCATTCCGGGAATGTAATCGAAAAGTCCGAAGCAGATAGTGCGCCGAATCTCCAAATCGCCGATTCCAGTTTTGCTCGCTATCGTGGCTGGCGTCGCAGCCGTCTGCGTGGGCGAAACGGTCCGGACCGACGCGCCACCTCCGCCGCGGGCAGTAATCAAGAATCAGGGCTATCTGCCCTATGCCGAAGAGCCCATCAACTACCGATCGGCCGATTTGGATGACCCCATCGCCCGGCTTGCGAAGCGCCTCGATCGCGGTGAAGTCTCCCTGAACTACGAGCCGCAGCACGGCTACTTACGGTCCGTGCTCAGCATCCTCCACGTTCCGGTGAGTTCCCAGACGCTGGTCTTCGCGAAGACCAGCTTTCAGTTTCCACAGATCAGTCCCGCGACACCGCGCGCCCTCTACTACAACGACGACGTCTATGTCGGCCAGGTTCACCAGGGCAAGTTCCTCGAGTTTGTCTCTTTCGACCCCAAACAGGGAGCCATCTTCTACGTGATGGATGAGCGCCAGTCCGACCATCCGCGCTTTGAGCGCGCGGCCGTCGACTGCGTTCAGTGCCACGTCGCCAGCTCAACCCGCGGCGTACCGGGAGTCATGTTGCGGTCGGTGTTCACCAAACCCTCCGGTTACCCTTCGGGCGGCGCACGGTCCTTTGTCATGGGCCAGGAGAGCCCGCTCAGCCAACGGTGGGGCGGATGGTACGTCACGGCCGCTCATTCCGCCGACGTCGGAATGGCGAACGCCACCGTTGCCGACGCGCAGCATCCGGAACAGCTTGATCAGCCGGCCGGCAACTTGCGCGGCTTGGATGGGCGCCTCAACACAGCCAGCTATCTGACCGGATCGAGCGACCTCGTCGCGCTAATGGTTCTGGCGCACCAGACCCAGATGCACAACCTGATTACGCAGACCAACTATCAAACGCGGCTGGCCCTTTTTGCGGATCGGCAGCGGAAAACCGCTGCGGGCCTGCCCCTCGACACGATCTCAGACGCCGCTCGCAAACAGATTGAGGAACCCGCCGAGAAGTTAGTTCGATATTTGTTATTCACCAACGAAGTGCGGCTGGACGGTCCCGTCGCCGGAAACACAAGCTTCACTGACGACTTTGCGGCGCGCGGTCCATTCGACTCCGAGGGGCGCTCCCTTCGCCAGTTCGACCTCCGCACCAGGATCTTCAAATACCCCTGCAGTTATCTCATCTATTCGGAGACCTTCGATGCCATCCCACAGCCGGCCAAAGAATACATCTATCGCCGCCTGTTTGAGGTACTCAGCGGACGCGACCAAAGTCCCGAATTCAACGCGCTCTCGCAGGACGACCGGCGCGCCATTCTCGAAATCCTCGTCGACACGAAATCCAACCTGCCTCCTGAGTGGCGCCAGTTCGTGAAACAAACCAAGCAGTCAAACAGCAAACGTGCCTCGGCCCGCCCGTTCAACCGTCAACCTTAAACACACACGAAAGGAAAACCATGAGGGACAAGATGACCTTTAAATTCGGCAGCCTCCTGGGCGTCGCTGCCTTTGCCATTTGCCTCTGCGGCCCGAGTCTTGGGCTGGCGGCAACATCACCGGCCGACAGCCTCAACGGGCGCTGGTCCGCGACCATTAAGGACGGCACCTACAGCATCCCGTTCCGGCTCGATATTTCCGTCAGCGGCGACCAGGTCGTTGGCAAACTGTACAACGGCACCGAAGACTTCGAAACCACATCCAGCGCGCGGATTGACGACGGCACGGTTAAGCTCAATTTTGAGCACTATCTCACCACCATCACCGCCAACCTGAAAGGCGGCGAACTCGATGGCCAGTTGACCGTCACCCATCGCAGTCCGATTAACCTCACACCCGGCGCCGGCTCCGACGAGGCTCACGACTACGTCAGCCCGTTCCATGCCACGCGCTACGTCCCCGCAGGCGAATCGGCCAAGGTCTCCAACGCCCCGTCCATTGATGGCGTGTGGGAGCTACCGCACGAATCGCCTAAAGGTGAAAAATCATGGCGCTTGATCGTCAAGCAGAACGGCTCGGATATCTCCGCTTCCATACTGCGCGTGGACGGGGATACGGGAGCGCTCACTGGCAGCTGGCAGGATGGCAAGTTCGTCGCCAGTCACTTCGACGGGTCGCGTCCCGGCCTCGTCGAGATCACGCCGCAGCAGGATGGAACGCTGAAGGTCGACGTTCACGCCAAGCCTCGCAATTTCGTCCTCACCGCCTACCGTCCGGAAGTGGCGCGCGCCAAGGGCTTTCCCGAACCCGCCAACTACCAGACGCACACCACGGTGAGAGATCCGAACGAAGTCTTTACCTACAGCTTCCCTGATAGCAACGGCAAACTTGTCAGCAACGAAGACCCCCGCTTCAAAGGCAAAGTGGTGCTAGCCATCGTAACTGGTACCTGGTGCCCGAACTGCCATGACGAGGCCCGCTATCTGGTCGAACTCTACAAGCAGTATCACGACCAGGGACTCGAGATCGTCGCGCTCGATTTCGAAGAGGCCGATCAGCAAAAGTCGTTGACCCGCGTCAATGCGTTTATCAAGCAATACCAGGTGCCCTACACCTACCTCATCGCAGGCACGCCGGATGAGATGTGGGATAAGGTGCCGCAGGCGGTGAACCTCAACACCTGGCCGGCCACGTTGTTCATCGGACGGGACGGCCGCGTACGAGCAACCTATTCGGGATTTGCCGGCTCGGCCAGCGGCGTCTACAACACGGAACTGAAAGATACGTTCGTGTCGACCATCACGCGCCTCTTAAAGGAAAGCCCCGCTCCAGTAACGCAGACCGCGCAGGCGCATCCACTGCCCTAGCAGGCTGCCCTTCGCATGAGCCCACGGCCGTCGCGTGGCGCGGGCTTTAGCCTGCAGAGCCGAGACTCATCTCGGCTCTTTGTGCTGATACCCGCTATTTTCAGAAACCGCGCGCGTAGCTCTCCGCCCAGGACGGCGCCGTGACCGTCAGAGACTGTGTGAAAACTTCAGCACAGAACCGCGCGTCAGCAAGCGGATTCTTTCGGAGCCGCGACCGTCAGGAAGCGCACTCAAAGGCCTATTTTTTATCAAACTCCCGGCATTTTCAGTTGCTTTCTGACGCCATCCGTCCGCAAGTCCTGACCGCGAAGCGCGATTGCCAGAGTTTTCACACAGACTCGTCAGGTAGCGGTTTTCAACCGGAGCCTGCCCGCCACTTTTCAGGAGAAGACCCGGCGGGCAGGACATATGGCGACACCCATGAATAGATCATTCTCCATCCACGACGCAGCCCGAAGAGCGATCCCGCTTCTGGCAATCCTTCTAGCGCAAGTCCAGCTTTGTCAATGCGCCGATCTGCTGGTGCGCACAGACCTCGAATGCCGCCTCACGCTGGATGGAAAAACTCTGGAGACCCTCAGCCCGAACCAGCCAGTCCATCTGACACTGGCCGCAGGCCAACACCGCATCGAAGCGACGCCACTCGGCGGCGGTACTTCGTGGCAGAAGAACGTCACACTCTCTGACGGCGACGCCCAACAAGAGCTGACAATTCTCCTGCTCGGCAAACCAGTCTACTGGGTGGATGCCGATACGAAGCGTATGTGGACGGCCGCCGACAACGGCTTCGGCCTCAGTTGGAACCAGGCGCTTCGCTACTGCAGGGAATTGAGCCTGGCTGGCTTTAAAGACTGGGCTCTCCCTTCGATTGACGACTTGCAGCGCATCTTCGAAAAGGAAAATGGCGTGGGTGGCTACCACATCAAAGGGCCCCTTATGCTCACGGGCTGGCAATGGAGCGCAACACCCGGCGCTCAAGAGGGCGAAGGCTGGGCTCTCGATTTTGGAGATGGCGGCCGTGCCTCCGTCCCTGCCGGTGACTCCGGCCTGAATCGGGCGCTATGCGTGCGCCACGTGGAAAAGTAGGACGGACTTCGAGTCTGTCCGTCCCCGCGTCCTCCAACCTGTATTTTCAGAGCAACCGCGCGCGGAAGCAAGCCGATTCGGGTGCTCAATTCAATCGCGTGGCAGCATACCCCCACCAGAGGGTGATTTTCGACCGATCGAATTCTCCGGAGCCCTGACTGTCAAGGAAGCGGTTTTCGCGTTTTTCAGTGGCCTGCCAGGCAATCGCGGCCCGCATCTAATGTGCGCCTGTCCCCGGCGTCCACGCGACGCCCCGTAGTACCTCGCCGTAACCTGCCGTTCTCAGCGGTAGGAAGCTTTCCCAAGTCGGTAGAGTGGTCGCGCTCAGCCGATCCGTGATTACAACCAGCTTGTTCGGATCGGCCCCCTGGTCGCCGCTCCCGCTGATGGTCGAGGTGGTCGCGTAAATGGTCGCAGTCCCGTCCCAATTCACGATCCCCGTGATGTTCCGGAGGCCGTCGGTCGCCGGCGCCCAGGGAAGATTTGACCCGCCGGGTCCGGAATTCTCCCCGGTGGGATAGCCAGGAACGGTGTACGGTACGCCAAGGTCCAGGCCGTTCGTCAACGTATAGGCGAGTTGCCATTCGCCCGCGCTTGAGTTGAATATCCACTTCTGAAGACCGGCCGTGGGATTCTGCGCAGGCGTGGCGGGAGTGTAGAAATCCGCAACGGTTGTCCCGGTGGTGCCGCTGCCTTCATCGGCGACGTAGAGTGTGGTGGCGTTCGCAAACCAGATGCCGAACGGATAGCTTATGACGGCCGGCGGTTTCGCTTTGGCGAGGTCCGTGGGTAGGCCCTTCAGGACGCACATATTGTAGGGCGTCATGCCCTGGGTTTGAATCACGGTTGTGCTGGGGTCATAAGCCAGCGGCGATGTCGGAAGGCTGGCGCCGGAGGCGGGGAGGCCCACGCCATTGGTATCGTTGCACACCGAACCCGTCGTATCGACAAAGTAGACGGTGTTGATGCCGTTACCGCCACTCCCCTTCGTGTAATAGAGCACGTTGTTGAAAATCGTCAGGCCGCGGAAGTTAGTGTCTTTCCCGATCTTGTCCACCTTGTCGCCCAATTGCGTAACGTTGAAACTCCCCACGCCCGTGGGCGCTCCGGGATTCTGGACGGATTCCGGCTCGTCCGTCGGCGTGAGCATCTGCGCGCCGGTGCCGGTAATGACACCGACCGGCTGAGGAGTTTGGGTGCCGTTGCCCGCGTTGCCGGCCATGTAGACCAGGTTGTCTCCAAGCGAATCGTTCAGAATCGCCGCGCGCCCGTTGTCGCCGCTATAAGCATTGGTTTTTGTGAAATGAAATCTACCGTATTTGTCCACGAGCGCGACGGAGCGGTAGTAGCTGTTTCCCGGCGCAACGGTCGGATCGATTTCTCCAGGCGTGTTGGAATTCGAGACGTCGATCGCGCCGATCGGCGCATAATATCCCATGAAGGTTAAGGCCTTCCCGTCGGTTGACAGGTTCACCGCCAATTCCGATTTGGAGGAGAAGCTGGTGACCATTTGATCGCTGTCAGGCCCCACCCCGCGCTGCGAGCTGTTGGGTACCTCGAGCGACGACAAAACCCAGCCGAATGGGGTGACCTGGTCGAGAAAGATCTTGGACGTGATGCCGAAGCTGCCATCAACCGTGTCGTTGTTAAAAACGTACGGATAGGCGCTGCTCGTTACCGCGGTTACAGGCGTTGGGCAGTTGGCCGGTGAGCAGTTCGGCGGCAGAACCGTCGTCCCGGCTGTGATGCTGCCCGTGTCCACGTATACGCTGCGCGTAACCACCAGGTTGAAAGGAAAAAAACCGTTGCCGGGAAACGGAAAAGGGAATCCGCCATTGTCGTCCGCGCGGGCGGTCTGGACGCCAACCAAAGTGACGATCGAAACGACGGCTAGTAAGGTTGCGGGTCCATACCGGCGACTTCGTTTTCTCAAGAGTCTCGATGTTTGCTTTCTTGGGATGTTCGCATTCATTGACCATCTCTCCTTGGAGGCTTTAGGACGCAGTTGAGACGTGTGCTCGACACGTGCGGCAACCAGTCAACGCTAGCATCCGAAAATCGCAAATCGATGACGGCTCGGTTACGTTTATGTTGAAATCAGCGTGCTTCTCGTGCCCGCAAAATCACTTAAACTCTCAACATTGGCTCTGGCTTGGTCGAGCCACGTAACGCTCGAACCCGGTGGTTCAGTCGACACGTAGGGCATCGCTGGTCTCGATTTTAGTCGCGCGAAAAGCCGGAACGTAGCTGGCCGCCATCGACAGACAAATGAACAGGATAATTGCGACCACGAAGGTAGCCGGGTCGTTGCTGCTGACTCCGACGGTGACGCTCGAAAGGAGTCGGGCGAGCAAGAGCGAGAGGACCGTTCCCAAAAAAACCTGTTCGGCGGTGAATCCGCTTTGCGAGGGCCGCAGCGGGAGCCGTGATAGCTTCGTGCTTATGCGATTCGCCCTGATAATTTGTCTGGTGGCTTCGTGCGGCCGGCCTGTCGAGGCTCGGATGGAGCAACCCGGAGTCTTCCATGGGACTGGTACCGGATTGACGATGCGTTACCCCGTCGAACTTGTGGTGAGTGATGCGCGGAAGGCTGTCGACGAGGGTCATGTCGCCGTGTTCGGCTCTATGGGGAACAGAGCAAAGGAGCATGAGCTTGCGGGCCGCTGCATAAAACCAATCCTGCTGGCGGAGCTTCCTGGCGGGCTGGCGCATGGGAATGAGCCGCTGCGGGCGGCCGCCGCAACGCTTTTGCTGTTCGAGTTCATCGCCAGCAAGGAATGCAAGGCGGAGTTCAAGTACAAGGACGACGAAAAGGTGGCTGGAGGAGTCGCCCAGACTGCGATCCAGTTACCTGGAGCGACAGCTCTAAGTGGACCGCTCTGGTTCGATTTCGGTAAGCAGAAGCTTCACATTACATTCTCAGCTCTCGGCCTCCAGAACGCGTCGCCCGATCAGCCGCATGCTTTGATCGCGATGGCGGCGATGCGGTATCACGGGCACATTCTTGGATGGTTGATGTCCGCCGATAAGCTGAACACATTCAATGGCCTCACCAAGACTTCTATCGAATTGGACGATGGAAAGATCTATCCGCTGGTTCCGTTTAACCTCGACGACCATCTCCGACTTCCGATTAACGCTGTGAGGTGAGGAAGAAACGAAAGAAACGGTCAAGGAGACGCGGCCAAGAACCTCACCAAGCCCCGCTTTAGCCGCCGATTTCTAGCTCATTGCCTGCCGGCAGCTCCACGTCTTGACAGATGGTTTCATCGGCCTATGATGGCCAAACGGAGGTACCCCGGATGCCCTCAATTCCAATCTGGAGTCGAGGGAACTTCTTCTGAGCCGCCAACACTGGCGGAGTGGCACTTGCCGTTCCTCCGGCCATATCCACCCTGCTAGGCCAGGACCGCCAGCCGGCCGCTTCTGCGGTGGTCTTCAGGTGTGCTTCGGGAACTCGCAAAGGTCGGCGGCCTCCCTTTTTGCCCTCTCTCCAAGACCCCGTCACAAGCCATTTATCCATTTAGAATCAGTCACTTAAGCCACAGCGATTTTTTTCCGCGTGGTACACTGGTATTAGAGAATCAGTTTTCCATCGGCCAGCACGCCGTCAAAGCGTCGCTGGATTTTTCATTTATGTCCTTCGAGCCGTGACCGTAAGTACCTACGCAGTTGGATTCTAGTTGTTTCTGGCAGAATATTTTCGTGGCATGCACTTCATCCAATGTTCACGGCCCTCAGAGGATGGTTGCAAACAGCCCCAACTTTCGAAAAGCCTACCGAGGCGCGACCGTCAGGGGAGCGCTCACCCGGATCGGCCTCTCTGGTTCCGGCTGCGCCGGGTTAGGGAGCGAACGCAGGGATCTCGATCAAAGC
>CAVUCO010000007.1:0-354647 GCA_963740005.1 uncultured Acidobacteriaceae bacterium
GAAGTTGAGGGAGGCCAGTTGAAGGCGACGCTCGACAGCATCGATCAACCGGGGTCTAATGGGATGCCGGTGACCTCGATATCGCTGAAAGACTCGAAGCTGAACTTCGCTGTGGATTCCGTCCACGGTACATACGAGGGCAAGGTGAACGCTGACGCAACGATGATCGAGGGCACTTGGAGCCAGGGCCAACCGCTCCAACTCGACTTCAAGCGCGGTGCGTTTGGTGCAACCGCCGAACGCAAAAAAGCAAAGCCCTCCGACATCGACGGGGTCTGGCAGGGAACGCTGGATACGGGCGCGGCTAAGCTCCGGATCGTCTTCGATATCACGAATATGGAAGACGGGCTGATGGCGACCATGGATAGTCCCGACCAAGGCGTGAACGGCATCCCGGTGACCACAGTGACTCGGACTGGCTCGACGCTGGTTATGGAGCTGAAGCAGGCCGGTGCGAAGTTCGAGGGGAAAATCAGCGCTGACCTTGCCGGCATCGACGGCACCTGGAGTCAGGGCGGCGCCAGTTTGCCCCTGGTGCTCAAGCACACAACATCTGTTTCTGTCATTGAGCGAAAGCACCCGCAGAACCCCGTTAAGCCGTACCCCTATAAAGAGGAAGAAGTGACGTACACGAACAAGGCCGCCGGCGTCACGCTGGCCGCGACCCTAACGATTCCGCAGGGTAAAGGGCCGTTCCCCGCAGTGGTATTGATTACGGGTTCCGGCCCGCAGGACCGTGACGAGAGCTTGCTGGGGCATAAGCCGTTTCTGGTCCTCGCCGATTACCTGACCCGCCACGGCATTGCGGTGCTGCGGGCGGACGACCGCGGGTTCGCGAAGTCAACCGGCACTTTCGCGACGGCCACTACGGCCGACTTCGCCACAGACACCGAGGCAGGTGTCGCGTACTTAAAAAGCCGCCCTGACGTTGCCGGCCGGATTGGATTGATCGGCCACAGCGAAGGTGGCATCATTGCCCCCATGGTTGCGGCCCGCAATCCGGATGTCGCGTTCATTGTGATGATGGCGGGTTCGGGTGTTCCAGGGGATGAGCTGCTGGTTAGCCAGGGGGAGCTGATTTCGGAGGCCAGTGGCGTTTCTCACGACGCCGCAGAGAAAAGTGCCGCCACGGAGCGCAAAGCCCTGAAGATTGTCGAACAGGAGACGGATATCGCCGTGATGGATAAGAAACTCCGAGAGGTTTTGGGCCCGACAATACCGGAAGCCCAGATAGGCGCTCAGATCAAGCAGATCACTTCTCCTTGGTTTCGTTACTTCCTGGTGTATGATCCCGCACCGGCGCTGATGAAAGTGAAGTGTCCCGTGCTGGCGCTCAATGGCGAGAAGGATCTGCAAGTCCCGCCCAAACAGAACCTGCCCGCGATTCGAAAAGCGCTCGAAGCCGGCGGCAATCCGAATTTCGAAGTCGACGAGTTACCAGGCCTGAATCATTTATTCCAAACGGCCAAAACCGGCTCGCCCGCGGAATATGTCGAGATCGAAGAAACCATGTCTCCCGTGGCGCTCGAGAAGATCGCCGGCTGGATTGCGAAGGAAGACTTGGCCGCTGCCTCTTACCGCACCAAGTGAAACTCGGTCTGGCGCGAGAGAATCCACGAGGCATGCCCGGCCGCATCTACCCCTGCGTCTTCTTCCAGCGCCATTTGCACTTCCTGGTTATTCCATTCAGGAACCAGGGTCCAGGCAGAGAGTTCTATCGAAAACCAGCTCATCGGCAGCACCTTCACATCGCCGCGACCTGGAACGCCTTCCTGTCGGTCCCACAGGCCGATCAGCGGACCGGCCGCATGACCGTGGTCACCGATGGGATGGCTGTAAATCGACGCTTTGATACCGGCCGCCTTCGCCGCAGCCAGAGAGTCCTTTAGGATCTCGTTCCCCGTTTGGCCGGGCTTCAGCCGTTCCAGCACGATGTCCTGCAGGCGGTTCCCGTTGACGAGGGCTCGCTTCAAACCCGCCGGAACGTCGGTTTCGCCGGGCCGAAGGACATATCCCATGTGCTGTGTATCGGTGTTCAGGCGCATAACGGTGATACCGAAGTCGGTGTGCAGAACGTCTCCGCGCTGGATCACGATGCCGTTCTCCTTATGCAGGAAGTCGAGGCCTTCCTTAGTGCCGGCCCTCTGCACCATCACCGAGCACTGAAACCAGGTGCCGTAGCCGGCATCGTTTACGGCCTGTCGTAGCCACCAGACAACATCCTGGTCGGTGGTTTTCCCGGGCGTGATCACTTCATTTGAGAAGGCGCGCGAAATGAACGAATGCGCCGCCCGCATCATTTCCTGATAGCTTGGCAGCATTTCCGGAACGCGCAATTCCTGGTACTCCAGCGCCAGGTTGTCAGCGTGGACGATCCGTTTGGCGTTGTCCGTGCCAAGCGCCTCAACCAGTTTTTCGTGCATGCCGACCGTCAGTCCGTCTGAGAAGGCATGCGTCTCGGAGATGTCGATGGCGATGTTCTTCGGCTTGCGAAGATCCACCAGCTTGCGAAGCGTGAGCCATTGGCTGTCGCCATAGATCTCGTGGTTCGGTGCATCCGGATCGCGGTAGACAGTGTAGAGACCGCCATTGGAATCGCCGCCCAGCGCCAGCCGCTCCACGCCCTCCGACCCGCCTTTGTCATTGAAGACGTAAATGGTGGTGCGGCGTGCCGCGAATACGGTTGGTGAAACCAGTGAGAAGAAGGCCGGGTCTTCCGCATACTCCCGGCAGGCCACAATCCACATGGCCACGCCGTGCTTGCGCATGAGTGCCGGAAGATTGTTGTCCAGCCGGCTCTTGAGCCAAGCCTGTTGCAATTCGGCTTGTTGCTGAAGCGAGGAGGGCAGCAGCTTGGCGTCAGGACTAAATGCGGTTGAAGCGCAGAACAGAGCTGTGGAACAGGCCAAGGCAAGACAGAGTTGACGGCGTCGCATAGAACAAACAGGATACCTGAGATCGATCCTATCTGTGAGCAGTGCCGGATGCGGGCTAATGTGCAGCGGCCTGTTGCGTCGTTTGTACGCGGCTGGTGTCGAATCCGAGCGACTTCGCGCGAGCCAGCAATCGGGCGTACACAGCGGAAGTCAGTCCCGGCGTACGGCTCAGGATCCAGAGGTACCTGCGGTCGGGCGTGCCGACCAGCGCCCATTGGTAATCATGATCCAGGTCGAGGATCCAGTAGTCGCCGGAAAACGGCCAAAAGAAAGTGACTTTGAGCTTCGAGTTCGGTCCGTTCTTATCGCGAAGACGAGCCGTGCCGGTAGATTCCGTCATCTTGCCATTGGCTTGGCGGCAGGCGTTGCGAACTTCGATCGCGCCCTCGGGTTTTAACGTGTAAGTCGCTGTTACGTCGCCCGCACATTTACGTTCGAAGCTGGCGGGCAACCGCGCAACCTCAAACCACTTCCCGCTGTAGCGGGCGAGATCGACGTTGTCGACAACCGGCAGTTCACGTTTATTCGCCAGCAAGAGCGCCGTTCCGGAGGCAAGGCAAACTGAGCTGAAGGCTGCTAAGGATGAGAGACGCATATCTAACCGTTAGATGCTCTCTGCGCGGACCTGTTGCAAAAGTTCGGCGAAGTCGGCCTCATCGCAGCCCCGCTAAAATGGGTCTGCTCGTGGCGAGTAGCGACGCTCATCGAGTCAACATGCCCAGAATTCTGGAAGCCATCTGGCAGGACACCCTCTACGCGGCGCGTGGGATGCGGAGGAACCCGTTGTTTGCGACGACCGCGATATTCGTACTCGCGCTGGGCATCGGCGGCACGACGGCCATGTTCACGATCATCCGTGCCGTGCTGCTGAAACCGCTCGCTTACCGCAATCCCAACCAGCTGGTCCGGATCACCGGCGGCGCAACGCCCACCCGGTTCGCAGAAATGAAGGCTGGCGTGCGCTCCTTCAGCGCAATCGCCGCCTTTGCGGGCAATGAGAGTCTGACGCTGGCCGGGGGAAGTGATCCGGAAGTGGTGAGTGGCGTTCTCGTTTCGGGTGATTTTCTTGACATTCTCGGAGTGAGCCCCATCTTGGGACGCCGCTTTCTTCCGGCGGAGGATTCCCCCAGCGGCACGCCTGTGGTGATGATCAGCTCGGAGCTATGGCAGCGACGGTTCCATGGAGATCCGCAGATCGGAGGGAAGGCGATGACGCTGTCGGCGGTTTCCTACACCATCGTTGGCGTCCTTCCGCCTCGCTTCCAATTCCCATCTCCAGGCATAGACGTGTGGATGACAAGGCCGTCGGAATGGGCGACGATGCCAGCCAAGTCGCGGGTGCTGAGCCCGTTCCTCACACTGTTCGGCCGATTGAAGCCGGGAGTGAGTATGCAGCAAGCGAATGCGGAGATGGCGGTGATCCATCGACAATATGCGATGGCTCATCCGGCCATGCTCGACGCCAAGCCGAAGTCACCGGTGGAAGTGACACCGATGAAGGAACAGTTGGTGGCCGGTGTTCGCACCATGCTCTGGATGCTGTTCGGCGCGGTGAGCTTTGTGCTGCTGATTGCCTGCGCGAATGTGGCGAGCCTGCTGCTGGCGCGAGCCACCGCCCGTTCGCGGGAATTCGCCGTGCGAGGCGCATTGGGAGCCGCTCGCGGACGCCTGGTCGGACAGCTTCTTGCCGAGAGCATTCTGTTGTCGTCAATAGGCGGTGTCATTGGCGTGCTAATCGCCGCATGGTGCCTCCGCGCCATCCCGACGATGACTGCTTTCGATCTGCCGCGCGCCGGAGAGATTCATTTGGATTGGATGGTGATGGGCTTCGCGGCGGTAGTCTCCACCGGGACGGGAGTGTTGTTTGGATTGGCACCATCGCTGAGCGCGTCCCAGCCCGATCTTATCGGCGTGCTTCGGGGGAGCGGCGAAGCTGCAAGCCAGGGCGCTCCGCGGCGAATTCTCGTCAGGATCAATGGACGCGGACTGCTGGTGGTGGGGCAGATCGCGCTGTCAATGGTTTTGCTGATCGGAGCGGCTTTGCTGATCGAGAGCGTGATGCGTCTCCGTACGGTCGATTTGGGATTCAACCCGGCGAACCTGTTGACGATCCGCATATCCTTGCCGATCTCCCGCTATGACACCGACGAAAAGAAGGCCCGTTTCTTTCAAGAATTAATCCATCAGGTTGGAGCGACGCCGGGAGTCCGCAGCGCCACGGCGGCAATGTTTCTTCCGATGACAGGCTATATCGGAAGCCCGGTCCAGGATGCCGGGAAACCGCCGTTGCGGCTAAACGAACGACCCATTGCCACGTTGCTGGTCGTGATGCCGGATTACTTCAGGACGCTCAATATACCGTTGCGGCGCGGAAGGGAGTTCACCGACCAGGACGCCGCCGGCTCGCAAGGCGTAGCTATTATCGATGAAACAACGGCTCGCCGCTTTTGGTCCGCTTATCCCGCTGGTTTGGATCCGGTAGGACAGAGCTTGTTGATTGGAGGCGTGAATGCACAGCCGGTGCAGATTATCGGCATCGCAGCCAGCGTGCATCAGAATCTCGAAAACAGCGCGTGGCCGGAGACTGTTTATGTGCCGTTCGCGCCGAGCCCTCCGCCTTTCGCCATGCTGGCGATTCGAACCGAAGGCGATCCACTCCACTTCGTGAAAGGAGTTCGCGAGCAAGTACGCGGGCTCGATCGCGACCAGCCTATTTCTGCCATTCGGACCATGGATGATCTGCTGGACGAAGAGGTAGGACAGCGGCGCTTGATCGTCATGTTGCTGGGGTCGTTCGCCGGAGTGGCGCTGCTGCTGGCGGTAATCGGAATTTACGGCGTCATTTCATACTCGGTGTCGCAACGATTCCAGGAGCTGGGAATACGGAGGGCGTTGGGTGCGGGGCAGGGCGATATTCTGCGGCTGGTGATGGGCCAGGGTCTCGGACTGACGCTGGCGGGAATCACGATCGGAATCGCCGGCGGGCTCGCCTTGACACGGGTGATCACGAAGCTTCTTTTTCACGTCAGCGCCACCGATCCGGCGACGTTTTTCGGAATCGGCGTGCTGTTTGTTATCGTGGCCGCAGCCGCTACGTATCCTCCGGCACGGCGCGCGACAAAGGTCGATCCGATGGCGGCACTGCGAGTCTGATGGATGCCTGGCGCTGAGCCAGCCTGCCTCCGAGCGCTGTTTCGGGGAGTCTAACGTTACCGCGCTCATTCGATATCGAGCGCGAACGTCAGTGCGGCCTTTAGCCTGGACATCACTTCGTTTGATAGTCTGCCGAGTTTACGTTCCAGTCGGACAGTCGGTAAAGAGGCGAGACCCTGTACATTGGCCACCGAATCCCGGTCTAGAAATGGAAGCCGCGGCAGCGGTACTTCATACCGGCTAAGCCTGTTTTGCGTTGTCAGCGGTACGTACAAGACAAGCGCGCGAGGCGGGTCAGGATCTTGTCGCGATACGATCACAACCGGCCGGGTCTTCGCGGCAAGTCCCAGGTCAGCCAACCAAACCTCACCGGGCTGTGGGTTCATCGAGCAGGTCGAGGACCTCCTGTTCGATGCCGCGGGGCCGCATCAGGTTGAGAACATCCTGGTCAGCGAGTTCGATAATCTCGGTCACACGCGCCCGCACCTCGGCCGCGGTTTCTGCCTTCCACGCGCGCAACTTGGAATCCAACTGTTCAACCAGCGCATCCACGGCGATGTCCTCCCTCTTTCAGCTTAGCGTCCCAGACCCGAGAAGCGCATGGTTGCATGAGCCTCGCATCCGCGATTTACGGGTGACGCACCGTAGCAAAAAAATAGATCGCGACGATGATAAAGGCTGCAGCCAAGGCGACTAAGAACAGTTTCTTAAAGTCACTGCGAGGCCGAACCGCCTCGCAGGCACCAGCCACGAGCACAAGCAGGTAATGGTCCTCTTTTCCAAGCATCCGTATCGCCTCCGACCAGCCGTCAGAGTCGTTTCGATCTTCGTCAGAATCCCTTGCGCGGGCGCTATCGACGAGCTTGGCTATTTTCCGTTCATATTTCGCTTGGCCGTAGTCACGCTCGAAGGCTTCGTTGACGTCTTTGATGTCAGGAACCGTAGAGGCAGTCTCGGAGTAATACAACATCTTCCTTTCCACTTCGGACAAGGAAACACCTTCGAGTTCAGCTTCAGCGACAATCCTGTTTATCAGGAATTCCTTGGCGTCCCGGGCTGTGAGGAACGTTTGCACGCTCCAATACTAGCGAGGCCAAGTCTTACGTCCGGCTAATATGCACGCCGCCGTTGGTCGTCCGCGCCTGAATGGTTGCGCCGCCCGAGCCCAGCTGGAACGACAGATTCTTGCCTACGTCGCCGCTCACCTTCACGGGAAAGTCGACATGCACCCGGCCGTTCACCGTTGAGGTTTCCACCTTGGCCGAATAGTTTGCCGGAACATTCAGTTGAATGCTGCCATTGGTAGTTGTGGCGTTGAGCCCGCGCCCAGCCCACGAACTGCCCGCCAGGTCAACATGCAGCGACCCGTTGGTCGTGGTGCCGTCGACATCGCCGCCGACCTGTGCCAGATGTACCGAGCCGTTGAGCGTTCTGAATTGAATCTTCCCTTCGACGGTCTCGATCGAGATGCTTCCGTTATTGGTATTGATTTCGAGGTTGGAACGGTTCGGTACCCATACTTCATAGGACAGGCCCCAGTAATGGCTGTCATTACTCGATGGACCGTCGGGCTTGATCTGCCCGGGTCCACGCGTGATGGCAACTTTCGTGGCCAGCGCGCGGGCTTCCGAATCCGTTCCGGCGGCGGTTTGGATGCAGGCCTTCACCAGAATGTCGTTATTGCTCCAACCATGCACGACAACAGAGCCATTCGCGCCGGGATCAATCATGTTATTCGATTGCGGCGCCACATGCTGCTCGCGGCTTTCCGCATAGCTCACCAGATCGTTGACGTGAAAGTTATTCGCAGAGCAGTCGTGTTGTGCCGCCCAGACCGCTTGTGCCGGGACCATCAGCAGAGCGCCTGCCGTCAATATCAGAGAAAGGTTTCTCATCATGCCTCCTTGAAATCTCGAACTAATCAGGAGTGCACGCGGCGGTCCGCTGAAGGCGTGTTGCAAACATTCAGGTTAGGTCACATGACGAAGCGCCGCACCTGTCCGAAGCTGGGACGAACTTGACCAGAACAGGGCACAACACCTTCCGAGTCGCGCCCGTCAGGAAGGCTTCCAGCGTTTATTCCGCCGCCTTTACTTCTTGTACAGCTCGGGGTATTCCTTCTTGAGCGCCGCAAGTTTCGGCAGGTCGTTGTACACGATGTACGGATAGGTCGGATTGTTTTGCAGGAAGTGCTGGTGATATCCTTCGGCGGCATAAAAGCCCTTGAGCGGAGACACCTCGGTCACGATCTGATGCTTATACACGTGGGCGGCTTCCAATTGCGCGATGTAGGCCTCGGCAACCCGTTTCTGATCTTCCGTTGTATAGAAAATGGCTGAACGATATTGAGTGCCTTCATCGGGGCCCTGGCGATTGAGTTCAGTCGGATCGTGCACCACCGAAAAGAAAATCTTCAAAAGCTGGCCGTAGGTGATTTGAGACGGATCGAACACTACCTTCACCGACTCGGCGTGGCCCGTTTTTCCGGTGCTCACGACCTCATAGTGCGCCGTTTCCTTGGCGCCTCCCGCGAACCCGGAGACGGCGTCCTTCACGCCTTTGACTCGCTCGTAAACGCCCTCGACACCCCAAAAGCATCCGCCGGCAAAGACGGCGACTTGGGTGCCATTGGCCGATTCGGCGGGAACATCGATGGCCGGGTTCGGAAACGGGTTCGGTGACACGGCGAAGACGGGAAGAGCAAAGGAGGCGGCCGCGAGCACGACCGGCGCTATAGCAAGAATGCGTTTCATAAAGTACCCCTCAGCCGGATTCACTTCCCGGCTTCGATTGTTTATTCGCGGAGACTCTCGATTTGGTTAGATGCAAATTGCCGACTTTTCGATTAAAACAGATTGCGAGCCAGCGCGGGCGGCTGCGACAGACGTAACTCTCTGAAAATGCAAAGTTATCCGTTGCCAGCGGGAATAGGCATGTAAGCGCCGTCTAGAATAAGGTTAGATGCAAGTGCTCGAGGCTGGCCCGCACAAGTTCCTGTTCTTAGAACTCGATCCCGATTTCGTTGGGAACATTGCGCGACAGGCAGGCTTCGAGTACAAGCTGGACGATCAGCAGCGAGTGCTTGCCATCGACCTGCTGGCGGGCGATCGCAAAGCGCCGTTGTTGCTTTTTGACGCCGCCGATCCCGGAAATCTAGGCTGGTTTTCGCGCTGCCAGTTTTATGTGGACGGCCGCACTGGCTCGATTCTACAGACGCCTATCTCCTTGGCGAATCAGCGCGACCGCGGCGGCCGTGTGCTTCCTCAAGCAGTACGCTTACAGATTGCCAAGGAATTGCCCGGAAACTTCCGCATGCCGGGCCGGCAGCCGGTCACCGAACAAGTGGTCTACGCGATCCTGTTCAACCTGCTGAACGCGTTGTTAAACACGGGCGTAGGCGTGTGCGGCGGAGCTGCCGTGAAACCCTTGGCAGGCCGCACCGAGCACACCGGACAAAGAAACTAACACATTTCTGCGGGCAGAACTCGTGGCAGAGCCTTTAGGTTGTGATCCTGCGATTTGGAGCGCGTCACTGTTCGACAACCCCGCGCTTTCGGCCTCACCGCCGGCTCACAAACGGGCTACCCTTCCAGACAAACCGAAGCGGCCAATCGGCGCATTCCGAAATCCCGATGCGCGGCGTGACCTCGATTTCGAACTCGGGCATGGTCTTCCAGCGGCGGATGGTCAGTGCATCGCGGTCGAGGCGATGACCGTATTGGTCGCGGGTAATCGCGAGCGCCTGCGTTAGCTTTCCGGGGCCGTTCGTCAACCCGCGCAAAGGACCAGCCCACCGGCGGCGATCCGCCATGAGCCCCAGGCCTGTGACTGGCTCGACCGCGCGGATCAGCACGCAGCCCGGGCGGCCAGCCGGCTCGGCCACAACGTTGAGGCACTCGTGCATGCCATAGATGAAATAAACATAGGCTCGGCCGGGCGGCCCGAAGATGACCCTCGTTCGTTCGGTGAGCCCGCGAGCGGAGTGCGCCGCAAGATCGTCGCCTCCCAGATAGGCCTCCGTCTCAACAATCGTTCCCGCCGTTGGGCCGTGCACCAGCACGCAGCCGAGCAAACCACGTGCCACCTGGATGGCGGGCGCCTCGTAGAAACGAATCGGCATCAACGAGGTCGCCGCGCGCAACTGCGCCAGAGGCCAGGGATCCGCCAAGGCGGCTGGCAGATCCTGCATCGGCAGCATAGCTTTTCGCGTGCTTCTCAAATTACGATAGAACTTAACACGAAGCCAGGCCGGCGACCCATGCGACTGTTCACAGCAATTGATTTTCCGAACGAGATTATGCTTCGGCTGGATCGTCTGCTGGCAGTCCTCCGGCCGGAGGCGCTGGTCAAGTGGTCTCCCCTCGACAATCTTCACATCACGACCAAGTTCATCGGCGAGTGGCCGGAAGCAAAGCTGAGCGAGTTGGTGGCGGCGCTGAAAGACCTGGATCGACGCCCCGCGTTTCCGGCCGAACTGAAGCATCTCAGCTGGCTGCCAAACGAGAAGTGGCCTCGCGCTTTGACCCTCGGCGTCGAAAGCGGCGAGGGACTGCCTCGGCTGGCCCGCGAAACGGAGGAGAGGCTCAATAAGCTCGGCGTTCGGAAGGAGGACCGAGCCTATCACCCCCATCTGACGCTGGCCCGCATCAAGAACCCGGTTCCTCTGAGGGGTCTGCACGAGAAGATCGACGAGCTGGAACCCACCAGCCTTGGGTCGTTTACGGTCGATGGGTTTTCTCTTTATCGGAGCGACCCCGGCACACAGGCCTCCCTCTATCGCAAGCTGCATTCATACCGTTTCGAATCGGTGGCAGCGGCAATCTAGGATGATGCCGACTCGGGCGATCCGGTACCCTGGCAGTTTGACTCATTCATCATGAATTGGAATCTGATACTCGCAGTCGCCGAAGCTTATCTCTTGGGCGCCATCCCGTTCGGTTATCTGTTCGTGCGCTACACCATGGGCCAGGACGTCCGCAAGCTGGGCAGCGGCAACATTGGCGCGACGAACGTGCACCGCACCGCTGGCCGCAAGGCCGGCATCGTCGTTCTCCTGCTGGACATCGCCAAAGGGTTTCTCGCGGTATGGATCGCCGCGCAGCTGACCGGCGGTTCTGCCATGGGCCTGGCACTCGCGGCTCTCGCTGTCATGGCGGGCCATGCGTTCCCGGTTTTCCTCGGGTTCAAAGGCGGCAAGGCAGTAGCGAGTTTTATCGGTGCATTTCTATACATCGCGCCGCTCGCGCTGGCCGCCGTGCTCGCCATCTTCGTCCTCGTCGTAGCTCTGACTAAGTACATCTCGCTCGCTTCGATCGTGTCAGCGCTGCTGTTTCCTCTCGCGGTGTGGCTGATTCTTCACCCAGCCCCCCCGATTCTTGCGGCGGCGATAATCGCCGGTCTCTTCATCGTCTACCGGCACAAAGCCAACGTCGTGCGGCTGAGGCAGGGCAAGGAGAACGTATTCTCCTTCAAGGGCGGAGGGCGTTGAGTGAGCGCCATTGGTGGAGTGCGTTTCATCCAAATGCTTTCGGGTCTCACTGGGGAAGTGTGTCTGGAAACTCCAGCACAGAACCGCGCGGGTAAGCAAGCGGATGCTCCGAAGGGGCACCAAGCGATGGGAATCTCCCCAACGCTGATTAGGAGCCGACGTTGGTCGGTGACCTTCGACGAAGCGGATGCTAGAGACGGAGCCGCGACCGTCAGGGAGCGAACGCAAAGCTTCGGAAGCGCGAAACCGAGGGATCGAATGCAGCGGAAGCTCTTAGGAGCGGCTCGGCGTTGGTTTCCATTCCGCTTCGGAGCGACTGCCGGGTTTTCCCGCAGATTTATCACGGAGCGGTCGCCCGGAATCCCAGAGCCTCTTCGCTTCCGGCTGCGCCGGGTTGAGAGTAAATCGAAATGAGCGAGCCTGCTTCGAACCGCCTCTCAATTCTCGGCGCAGGAAGTTGGGGGACGGCACTGGCCATCGTCTTGTCGACGGGCTTCGAGACGGTGCATCTATGGGCGCGGCGCCCCGAGCAGGCTGAGAGATTGCAAGCGGAGCGCCAGAACGATTTGTACCTTCCGGGCTTTCGATTCCCCGACAACGTGTGGGTGGGAGCTGGTCTGCCCGAGGCCCTTCGCGGCGCCGGCGTGGTCCTGTTAGTAACGCCATCCACCCATATCCGCGAACTGGCGTTTCAGATGTTGCCGCATATCCGGCACGAGATGATCTTCGTCAGTGCAACCAAAGGGATCGAGGAGGGAACCTTCCTCCGAATGTCTCAGATCGTCGCGGAAGTGTTCGGTGTACGCTTCGCGGCCAAAGTGGCTGTCCTCTCCGGTCCGACTTTCGCTCGCGAGGTGGCCGCCGGTGAGCCCGCCGCCGTGGTGGTGGCATCGGAGACTCCCGCCGTAGCTGCGCACGTCCAACGAGCGTTTTCAGGGCGGTCGCTACGCGCCTACACCAGCCAGGATGTCACCGGCGTTGAAGTGGGAGCCGCGCTCAAGAACGTGATTGCGATCGGTGCAGGCATTTGCGAAGGGCTTGGCTTGGGGAGTAACACCCGGGCCGCGCTGGTCACCCGCGGGTTGGCTGAGATCACGCGCCTCGCCGTCGCGCTGGGCGGAGAAGCCCGAACCCTGGCCGGCTTGGCGGGCCTCGGAGACCTGGTTCTGACCACTACCGGCGATCTCTCGAGAAACCGGACGGTCGGCCTGCGCCTGGGGCGGGGTGAATCGCTCGATACCATCATCTCGTCGACGCGCATGGTGGCAGAGGGTGTGACCACCTGCCGGGCAGCGCGCGATCTGGCGGAGAAATGCGGTGTCAAGCTGCCCATTACCGAGGAAATGTACAGGATTCTGTACGAAGGCAAGGATGTTCGCCACGCCTTGTTGGCGCTGATGGAGCGACCGCTCACGCAAGAATAGCTTCTCGCGGCGAGTCCGGTCCAACAGCGCAAAACGGACCGGCCGCATTCGCTACCGTAGAGGGATGAAGATCATCTCCTCCCGGGAAATTCTCAAGAACCCGATATTCACAGTTGCCGAAGAGCACGCTGTCGATCCGGACGGATTTGAAATTAAGCGCTCCATTGTCCGGCATCTCGGCTCGGCTGTCATGATGGCGATCGACGAGAAGGATCGCGTGCTGCTGGTCCGTCAATTCCGATTGCCTGCAGGCAAATCTCTCTGGGAATTACCGGCGGGAAGGCTGGATCCCGGCGAAAAGCCGCTCGCGACGGCCAAACGCGAGCTTCATGAAGAGACCGGCTATCACGCCAAGACCTGGCAAAAACTGACTTCCTACTGGCCCAGTCCCGGATACGTCGGGGAAAAAATGACGATCTTCCTGGCAACCGGGCTAACCGCCGGCGAGCAGCACCAGATGGACGACGAACGGATTGAATGCCGCTGGTTCACAAAACGCGAGCTGAGGGATCTGGTCCTCGGCGGCAAGATCGAGGATGGCAAGACGCTGATCGGCTACTTTCTGTGGCTGGAGTCGCGGAAGAAACGACCCTAGAGCCTCATCCGCCGAAAACGCCCTAGTAAATCTACCTTTAAGCGGCACTTCCTTGTGAAGGGGCGCTGCCGCCGGCGACGCCTTACGCCTCAAAGCACGACTCCCCAGGTTAACCAGCCAGTTCGGCGGTTCTCTGTCTGGTTCACGCGTGTTGCCACGCTGACGTAGCCGTACCCCCTGGCTAAAACCGCCTAACTACCATATTTTCAATTAAACACGCCCTCACAAAGCTGAAACGCGAAACGTGGAAGCTTTGGCGTTCGAGTTGCATCCAAGTCAAGTGAATCAACTGTTTGGACGAACACCAATGAGACCCCTGAAGCTGACCATCCGCAACGTCGTAGTAGCCGCAATGATGCTGATCGTTGTTGCGGCTGCCTTTGACGGATTGCGCCGATACAACAAAATGAACGCAGAGCGGAACGAAACCAGCCACCAGATGCAGGTTGAACCCGCAGTCACTTCAGCTTCAACGGACGCAGCCACCGCTTCACTCTAGCGGATGTACTCCCTTCATCTTTTCTGCCCGCCGGGCGATGTCGACCTTCTGTCCAGCGAACTCTGGGAAGAGGGTACGGTCGGTGTCCGCGAAGTGGATCAAGGCGAGTCGATACAGCTGATCGCTGCCTTTGAGAGCGACTTGCGCGAGGCGTCATTACTGGCACGTTTTGGTCAGCATCAAGCGGCCTGGGAGCAGGAAGACGACATCGACTGGGTGCAATACACCAAGGATTCCTGGCCGGCCCGCAGCGTCGGCCGGACGTTATTTTTGGCGCCCCCTTGGTGTGAGGAATCCACACCCGCTGGACGGGTCCGTCTGGTTCACAATCCTGGGTTGGCTTGCGGCACCGGTGACCATCCCTGTACGCAGATGGCGCTGGAAGCGCTCGAATCACTGGTAGCAACGCGGCACGCAGTGCTTGACATCGGAACCGGATCGGGAATTCTGGCAATCGCGGCCAAACTGTTAGGTGCCTCGATCGCCATCGGCGTCGACCCGGATCCGGTTGCGTTGGACACGGCTCGCGAGAACTTCAGGCTAAACAACCTGCCGGCCGCGCTGATCGAGGGTTCCGTAGACTGTGTGAAGAGCGGCTTCGCGGATATCACGGTAGCCAACATCAGCAGTACCGTCCTACTGATGATTCACGAGGATCTGATTCGTGCGACCAAACCGGGCGGAAAGCTGATTCTCACCGGCTTCGCAGAAGCGGAATCGGCCATTTTCCGGAACTGTATGCGCTGTGAACAAGTGCTCAGCGACGGAGAATGGTGCTGCATAGTGGGCCAAACGGCAAAGTGAAAGATCGGCAGCACCGTGGCGCAGGCCCTTTGGCCTGCTGAGCCGAGAGTCATCTCGGCTTTCGTTCCGCCTTCGAATTCTAATTGGAAGTCAGGTCGCGGCTCCATTCAGCGCTCGCGATTGTGCCGGCGGCTTCAGGCGGACTGACAAGCCAAATTGCGCTATTTCTCACACCACGCAACCCCGCAAGCGGGTTAGCCGTCCGAGTATTTCGGGGCCGATCCGCTAGAATTGTCCCTTCTGGAGTGTTGATGCGAAATTCTCAAAAGATTGGCCCGGCAGTATTGGCGGGTTTGTTGTTTGCCGGTCTCTATGCCCTCAAGGCCTCGGTGCCGCTGAGCTGGATTGGTTCGCTGACAGGCGTCACTGTCCTGCTGGTCCTTTTCTCCTTCGACGAGGAGGGGAAGAGGTCTGTTTTGCAGAGTATGGCGTTCAGTTTTTTGTGCGGCCTGGGGTTGATGCTGGCGGCCGGCGGTGTCGTGAATGTCATTCGTGGGAATGGAGACGCCAAGTTTGACCCTCTTTCCGATGGCGTCATGGGCCTGATTTGGGGAGGTGCTACGGCACTCTTCCTGATGCTGGATCGGATTCGGATGTCGAATCGTTTAGAGGAATCCGACTCAGACTCTCCCAGGATGGCGGTGAAAGCACAGAGCACCATATCGGGGTACACCTCACTCGGTTCCGTCTCGCCAGCGAGCAGCACACAGGCGCCGGCCTATTACCCGCCTCAGGCCGTGGCTCAGCAGCCGGTTGCGCAGCCGCAGTCGTATCAGCCCCAACCCGTGCCGCAAGCTCAGCCGGCACCTCAGCCGCAGGCACCGCCGCCTCCTCCTCCTCCGCCAGCCGCACCGGAGCCGCAATACGTCCCGCCGCCTCCACCTCCTCCGCCGCAATACGCTCCCCCTCCGCCGCCACCGGTTGCAATGCCGCAATACGCGCCGCCGCCGCAGTATGCGCCTCCTCCGCCCCCGCCGTCTTGGGCGGCCGCTCCGCCTCCTCAGCCCAGGGGCAAAGAGGCGATGATCTATGTCGGCATGGTGGACCAGGGTCTCAACGTACTGCGCTCGGTCCGGGCGGTCGAAGTGGGAAAGAACTACTTCCAGATTGTGGAAGAACGGCCTCCGAATGAAGCCTGGCAGTTTACAACCGGGCAGGTTGTGAAGTGTGAGAAGAAGAACCTCTCCACCGGCAAGGGCTGGGTGGCCGTGGAAGAAGCGCCTCGGAAGTAACGATCGGCAAGCGCTTCCTCACGGTCGCGCCTCGGAAAGTATCTCGTGGTCTTCGACTTTGGGTGTCGCTCGGTAGTTACGGCGTTGGCACGACCGTGAAAGTAACGACCGGTATTGCCAGAGATCACGAGGCTCGGACTGGCGCGCGCGTTTGGTTTGAAAGCCCACAGGCTGAAGGCCTGTGCCACGACGCGGTACTTACGGCGTCGGCTCGATCTTCAGCACATCTTTGGCGTCGACTTTTTCAAACTGCATGGGGAAACTGGTGCCCATGTAGTAGGCATCCCACTGGTCCTTGTAGTGGGATGATGTGACGAATCCGGATTCGCCCGAGGTCAGGTTTTGAACCGATTTGTCGATGTTGCCCCAGTCGACCACCATTCGCATGGATGGGCCGAAGTTGAGGCCGGTCTGCTTCACCGTGGTCGCGGCTCCGCTCATCGCGACCGGGCCGATGTTGAAGAAACGGTCGACCAGCGGGAATTGATTTCCCACCGGATTCAGAATCTTCCAGGTCTGGGCCTTGCCCCACTGCCAGGATGAGATCGGGCTACCCTGGCGCGTTCGGCCCTCTTCGATGGCTGCCTTCAAACGGTCGAGCAACCAGGCGTCCCAGTCATCCTTCGGTACCCAGCCTGGGGGACGAGTGCGGAGCAGTGTCTCCAGGACCTGCGGGCGGGGAATCCGCGTGACCTTCAGCTTCGGCGCCAAGGCCGCCACCAGCGAGTGGCCCATTTCGTAGTTCAGGAGCTCGGTGACGAAGGGAGAGGCTTGGTCCTTATCCATCTGGCCGTTCCAACCTTGCAAGATGCCGGCAGCTTCCTTCACGGCGGCTTCGGTATTTGCCTTGCGCTGAACGGCGCTCACCACTTGCGAGGCGAGGAAGTGGTGGTAGGCCGAATAGACATCCTTCTGAATCGACAACATATCGTCGACGGAGAGTTTCGGCTTGGCCCGCAGGCGATCGAGAATCTGATCGATCCGGTAGCGGTCCGCAAAAGAACCGCTGAGTCCGAAGGTGGCGCCGGCAGGGAACGGGTTTTGGTTGGCAGTCGCAATGACGCCAGGCGCCGGGTTGACGAGAGACGGCAGCTGGGCGAAGGCCACGTAGCCGGCCCATTCTTGCGTGCCGGAGGCTCCATCCAGCGGAACATCGCCGGTGAAGCCGTTTCGAACGGGCATGCCTCCACTGGCCTGGTAACCGATGTTCCCCAGGCGGTCGGCGTACACAAAGTTTTGGGCTGGTCCCCAGTACCGGGAGATGGCGGTTCGGAATTGGTCCCAGTTGTGGGCGGCGTCGATATCGAGGAACGGAAAGCCGAAGCCCTCAGCCGCGGTCCATTTCACCGAATAACTGACGCCATCCTCACTGAACATCACTGGTCCATGCCTTGTGACCCACAGATCCATTGCGACGGGCGCGCTACCGTACACGCCGATCATCTGGTGCTCGAGACGCGCCTGCTGCTGTTCACCGTTGAACACGTAGCGGCCGGTTCGGAGGTCCATCTGCTCGGCATACACGTCCATGTAGTCGCCTTCCATGTTGGTGACACCCCAGGCGATGTTCTGGTTGTGGCCGATAATGACGCCGGGGAGGCCGGGGATGGACGCGCCCGAGACGTCGAGGCCACCGCCCTTCATTTGGATCATGTACCAAATGGAGGGGATACGGATGGCGAGGTGGGGATCGTTCGCCAGGATTGGCTTGCCGCTGGTGGTGTGTGCGCCGGAGACGGCCCAGGCGTTCGAGCCGGGGCTGAGGGACTCGCCCGACACCTGCGGAAACAGCGCCTCGACGCGGTCGCGCGGGGCTGCTTTGAGAAGTCTTCCCTTTTCGAGATCGGCCTCAGCCGTATTGGTGAGATCGCGGTACATCATCAATCCGATCAGCAGGGAATCAACCGGCGTCCAGGGCCGCGGCGAGTAGGAGTGGCCTGGAATGGAGTATTCGAAGGCATAATCTCCGCGGTGGCTGGCAATGAAGAAATTGACTCCCCGGGAGAACTCAAGAAATGCCTCCTTATCGGACGGAGTTAAGCGGGTAAATTCGATCTCCGCGATGGGAAGCATGCGGAGGCGCCGTGCCTGCTTGTCGCTTTCCAGGGCGGCTGGGCCAGCGATCTCGGCGAGTTCACCGGCGGCGAATCGCCGGAGGATATCCATCTGCCAGAGCCGGTCCTGAGCTGTAACGTAACCCTGGAGGAACATCAGGTCGCCTTTTTCACGTGCTTCGATGTGAGGCACGCCCAGGCGGTCGCGGGATACGGTGGCGTTCCATTTTACGGGCGCGGTCAAGGTTCCGGAAACCTTGGGCAGCGGCCGGTAGGCGAACCAGTAAATCAAAACCAGAACGAGCAGGGCGAGAACCGCTATGCTCACATTGATGAGGCGCAACAGGCGCGTAGACACCACCCGATTGTACTCTGAGGCCCCGAACGCTCCCGTTGAGGAGCGGCGACGGCGGCGCGGCACGCGGCTTCCCGAATAGCCATGGGCTTTCGATTCGTTGTTTTGCTCCTCATTCTGGCCACGAACGGGTTCTTTGCGGCGGCCGAAGTGTCGCTGGTCTCGGTACGCCAGTCGCGGCTGAGGGAACTGGCGGAGCAAGGCCAGGCGGGCGCCCAGATCGCGTTGAATCTATTGGCTAATCCCGGACGGCTGTTGTCGGTGACACAGGTAGGCGTCACGCTCGCGAGCCTGGGGTTGGGCTGGGCCGGGGAAGACACGGTGTATCGGCTGCTTGACCGGCTGTTCGGTCCGCTAGCAGCCCATGTTTCGCCGCTCTTGCTGCACGGCGTTGCCTTTGCGCTGGCCTTCCTGACGATTAGCTACTGCCACGTCATCATCGGCGAGGTAGTTCCGAAAAACCTCGCCATCGACAAAGCGGACCGCGTCGCCCTGCTGGCCGCCCCGGCGCTGGCCGTCTTTTATCGCATTTCCGCGCCTTTTGTGATTGTCGTCGAGCGTTCGTCGGCCTTAATCCTCAAGATTCTAGGGCTTCAAGCCGGGCATGCCCGCGGCGGCCATTCGCCCGAAGAGCTGAAGTACATCATCGAATCGAGCCGCAGTGAGGGACATTTGGACAAGTTCGCGCAGGATGCAATTGAACACCTGATCGAACTCGCCGACCACTCCGCGCGCGAGATCATGACGCCCCGCCACAACATTGTGTCGATCGCCGTCGATTCGGATCTGGATCACATCCTGAGCGTCATGGCGGAGAACAAATACACCCGTGTGCCGGTCTACGAAGAGCGCCCGGAGCAGATCATCGGCATTGTGCACTACAAGGACCTGATGAAGGTCTGGGAGGAACGGCGTTACGCACATGAAGCGCGAGGGCCGCGGCCCTTCCGGCTGCGCCGGTTCTTGCGGAAGCCGCTGGTTTTGCCGGAAACCAAACCGCTTAACCAGCTGATTGACGAGTTTCGGAAGAGCCACACGCATATGGCCTTAGTGGTGGATGAATTCGGAACAATTGCCGGCCTGGTGACGCTCGAGGACGTGCTGGAGCAGGTGTTTGGGGACATCGGCGATGAACACGATGTGCAACGGCCGGTCGTATCCGGGGAAGACAAGCTGCTGCAGTTGGATGGTACGACCACGATACGCGACCTGGAAACGCGGTATGGCATTTCCTTGCCAACCGAAGCCGGATTTGAAACGCTGGCGGGCTTTCTTCTTTTCCAGTTCGGGTATATACCGAAAGTCAAAGACTCAGTGGAACACGGCGGCCGGCGCTTCACAGTCACCACCATGGAAAAGAACCGTATCGCCACCGTGCTGATTGAGAAGCTTGACCCCAAGGCTGTGGCCGATCCCGTGAATGAGGGATAGGCGCTCATCCGCCGTTTGTGGGCATTACTGCAGGAGCATTCGGATCGCGAGCACCAGCAGGAAAACGGCATACACCTTCTTGGCGGGACCGGATGGTATCGACAGCATGATGCGAGAGCCGAAGTACGCGCCGACGAACAGACCGGCCGCAATGATGGCAGCCGCTTTGAGGTTGATATGGCCGCCACGATAGTATTCCGCCGCACCCAGCAACCCGACGGGAGGAATCAGCGCTGCCAAGCTGGTGCCCGTGGCATCCCGGATGTCCATGGTCGTGACCAGCAGGAGCGCCGGCACGATGACAACGCCGCCGCCGATACCGAACATTCCGGAGAAGACTCCTGCAGCCAAGCCGATCAAGACGAAAGTCACATAGTTAGGCATACACGGCAAGTTTAGAGGATTGTTCGTCGAGGGCGGCCGGCGGTTGCGGCGGCCGGGCGTCAACTCTTGCGTTATCCGCTGCCGGTTCGCTACCTTGGTGGCTGGAGGAATGGCCGAGTGGTTTAAGGCGGCGGTCTTGAAAACCGTTGAACCTTTACGGGTTCCGGGGGTTCGAATCCCTCTTCCTCCGCCAGATTTATTTCATCTACAATCTTCGCCCGCACAATGGTTTCCGCAGGCGCCCTCGCCGCTTCGATGGGAACCTCAGCACACGGCACGCCGTTGTTCGCTTTGCCGAGCCTCTGATCATCGTCAAGTGTGGTTTACTGAATTTGGCGTGAACAGGAAGTTTCTCAAAGACGCGATCGCGACTCGCGTGGCGACAAATAAGGGGCGGGTTCCGATCATTGCCGGCTGCACCGTGGCGCTAGTTGAAGGCTTGAAGCCAACCGGCGAAGACACAATTCGGTTCATTGTGCCGGGTGACTCCACGGTCCTGGAAATGCCCAGCGACGACTTCCGCGAAGTCACGGAGCGAATCGATTAGACCTGTTAATCAACCGGAAACAGTTCGCCCAAAACCAGCGTCTAGCGGGATATGCCCTTTTCGGTTCAGGCCATCACACGGACTTCCGACGAGCGGTTGAAGCGGCACAACCCCTACATGAAGCTCCCGTTCTCTCCAGCGCATCGTCTTCCGCAGAGCCGCGCTGATCATCGTTTTTGGGTGCGAGGATGGTGACGAATTCTGCGCCGCAGGGTTCTGCCACCGGGTCGAGTGCATCACCCATTACGGAGTTTTGGAGTCAGTTCGAGGAGCAGTTGCTGGATGGCCGGTTTCCCTTAAATAAGTACTTAGGTTGCTTTCAGTCCGGCGCCATGTTCCTGAGTCAGCTAGACGGAGGCGAGCAACAACGAGTCGTTGTCAAGCTGGTTTCCGCCGCGGCGAGCGATGCCTACTGGCTGACTTCGAGTTGGGGCATCGCGCACAACCTTCAACATCCGAACCTGGTTCGCGTCTACGCAACCGCGCAGGCCAGCCTGGGAGGCCTGCGAGTTTTGTATGCGGTTACCGATTATGCGGATGAGAGTCTGGACAGCATTCTTAAAGAGCGCTGCTTGACTGAGAGCGAAGCTCGAGAACTGATGGAGGCCTCGGCGCGCGCTCTGAGTTTTCTACACAGCAAAGGGCTGCTGCAGGGTTCTCTCGAAGCTTCGGCGATCGTCGCGGTCGGCGATGCGATTAAGCTGGCAAGCGACCACGTGACGCCGGTTTCCGAGGGGCGGGCGGTACGACGCCGGCTTGGGCCAAATGATGCTCCCGAAGTGGCCACGGCCGGTCACACGCCGGCTAGTGATGTGTGGGCGCTTGGCGGGATTCTTTACCAGGCGTTAACTCGCCGGCTTCCCTCAACCGCGGACCCATCTGACATGCCGGCGCTTCCGCAGCCTTTGGGCACGATCCTTCCAAATTGCCTCGCGCACGATCCGAGCCAAAGGTGGACGTCGCGTGCCATCGAAGGCGCTTTAGGAAGAGTGCGGTCCGAATTCAGGCCAGTCGCACGTCAAGCAGCTCCCGCCAACACAGCGACACTGCTGCCGACGGTGAGCCGAGCCGGTTGGCAGAAGATTGCCATCGCGGCACTTGGGGTCTTCTTGCTGGTGATTGCCGCGTGGTTCGCGAAGACGTCTTTCCAGAAAAAGCAGGCCGCTCGGCCGATTCCTCCGGCTGCCGGTGGAGTGATTGCCGAAAAGGCACCCCCGGTAGCGTCGACGCCCGCCCCGATAAGCGAGAAGGCCAGTGCATTCGCTCCTCCCGCCGCGCAACCACGTCTCGCTGAAGGCTCTTCGGTGGCTGCGCACCGGCGATCGATGTGGCGAGTGGTGGTCTACACATATTCGACCAAGGCGGAGGCAGAGCGCAAAGCAGCCGCGATCAACCGGCGGTGGCCGGAACTGCATGCGTCGGCGTATTTGCCAGACGATCATCCGCCGGTTTTGGTTGTGGTCGGCGGCCCCATGGACCGGGATGCCGCCAACCAGCTACGGCGACAAGTATTGGCTTCCGGTTTTCCTTCTGACACGTACATAAATAACTACTCGCGATAAAAGCCCGCGATTCGATCGTATCGGGCGTGCATTAATACGGCCGGAGCAGAATCCCCGGCGACATTTTCTTAAGGGAGCACTTAATATGTTGGGTCAAAAAGAGAGAGATGAAAGGGCATTCAACACTGCCTTGGAGATGGATCGCATTCCGGCAGCGGGCCGGCCGCACGCGCGGGTCGAGCCGGCACAGAAGATCAGCGCCACTGTTTTGGGGAAAAGCGTAACCATCATTGGCGACATCGCCAGCGGCGAAGACTTCACCACGGACGGCAACATCAAGGGATTAGTGAACATGCCGGGTGCGCGTTTGACAATCGGCCCAAACGGTACGCTTGACTCCCGTGGCATCACAGCGCGGGAAGTCGTGGTTTCCGGGACCGTTCACGGCAATATCGAAGCAGGAGAAAAGGTTCTTGTCCACAGCAACGCGGAACTGATAGGCGACGTGCGAACTCCGGGCATCGTTATCGAAGATGGCGCCCGCTTCAAAGGCGCGATCGACATTCAAACCAGGAAGCCCGCATAGACTCAGGCGGGCGTGGCTGGGGCCCAAACCCCGTATCGCGACCTCCTCCGAGAATTGGTGTGATGACAGATTATTTCTGCATCCGAGGAAGGTCTCAACGGTTATGCGGCGGTTGTTTTGCGCAGCTTAGGCTATCTAAACAAGAATGACTACGTATTCGCTTGGCGATTCGCGGAAAGCCACCGGTCAGCCACTCGAAACAGCGCGAAGGCGAAGAAGATCCCCAGCGCGTCGTCTCGCAGGTCCCACCACTCGAAGTAGCCGTCAATGAGGCATTGCACGGTTTCCAGGGTCAAGCCCAGCGCGAACACGCCGGCGAGCGAAATCCATTCCTGGCGGCGAGTGTTCGAAATCAGAAGGAACAGTAGCGCGGTGGCGCCGAACGCAAGGAAATGGAACGGGCGGTGATAACTGTGTGTGCCGATGGTCTCTTTGACAGAGTCGGGCGACAGCGAGCCAATGATCAGGCACAGAGTCCAGGGCACGGCAATCACCCGGAGCCATCGTTGCGGCAGATGTCGCCTCCAGTCACCGTTCATACTCCTTGATTGTCCCAAAAAGCGCGGCTCAGTCGTGCCGCAATGCGATTACCGGATCAACAGACGCGGCACGCTTAGCCGGTAAATAGCTGGCTAAGGCGGTCGTCACGAGCAACCCCACAGCACCTATTACAAAAGCAATCGGGTCGAGTGCTGAAACACTGTAGAGCAGACTCTTCAACAGCCCCGTCAGAAGCGCGGCGCCGAGGATGCCCATCTCCAGGCCCACACTGACGACAAGCAGGTTTTGCCGAAGGATCATCCGGGATGCTTCGACCGGCCTGGCGCCTAAAGCGATCCGCACGCCAATCTCCTTCGTGCGCTGGGCTACGGTCTGCGCTTGCAGGCCATAGATGCCAAGCGCCGTCAGCAGCAGTGCGACCACCGCAAACGCGCCGAACACCTGCGCGCGCAGGCGCGGCTGCGCATTCGCGCTATGCACAGTTTCCTCCATCGTGGCGATACGATCGATGAACTGGGCTGGATCAATCCGCCGCACAATCTGGCGCACACCGGCGGGTAACGTGCGCGGGTCCCCCGTGGCGCGCAACACATAGACCTGCAAGGGCCAGTAGGTGTCCTTGGCTGGGATGTAGACTTCGGCCGGCGCTGGTTGAGTGGTCTCCTGCCTCACGTCTCCCACGACACCGACAATTTCGTACCAGCTCGGGTGTTTGCTTTGGCTACTGGCTTCTTCGTCAATCCGAAGCGTAAACAGGATCGCCTGCCCCACCGCTGTCTCGCCGGGGAAGTACTGCTTGGCGAAGGCCTGATTCACTACCGCCTCATGTATCCCTTCGGGAACCCGGTCACTCAGGTTGCGTCCCGCCAGCAGCGGTATTCCTATAGCCCCGAAGTAGTCGCCCGCGATGGCTCGCAAGGATAAGTCACCGCTGGCTCGGCCATCCGAGATTGGCCGGTTTCGGATCCGGAAGGTGCGTCCTTGCGAGCCGCCTCGAAGCGGCAGGCGGTCCACCATGCCAACGGCGCGAACGCCGGGGATCTTGGAGAAGCCGTCGATCGCCTGGTCATAAAAGCCCACCAGAATGTGCTGCGGCGTGTCCCAGGGGTGGTCGATGTTTACCGTCAGGACGTTCTCTGGCCGGAAGCCGAGGGGTTCGGACGCCAGCTTCATCAATGAGCGAGTCAGCAACACGGCACCGGTGAGCAGCACCACCGACAGTGAAACCTGGCAAGCGAGCAGTCCCTTTTGCAGCCATTGAGACCTTTGCGTCGCGATGGCGTCGCGGTCGTGTAGTCCCTCGCCTGACGCAGTTCCCGCAATGCGCCACGCCGGTATCCAGCCAGCGAAGAGTCCACACAAGAGCGATAGTCCGAAGGTAACGACGATCACGCGCGGATTCAAACTTACGGAAGCCAGATTCGGCAGCTCAGCCGGTAACCGCTTTACCAGGAAGTTGAGCGTTAGGCTTGCGGTTGCGAGCCCCACCAAGCCTCCGAGTAGCGCAATCAAGATACTTTCGCTGAGGTACAAGCGAACCAGACGCATCCTGCCCGCGCCCAGCGCCATCCGTATCGAGGCTTCCCGTTGGCGTGTCAGGCTGCGGCTCAGCAATAGACTCGCAAAGTTCACGCATGCCAAGAGCAGCACGACCAGCGCGGTGCCCCAGAGGATTAGTACCGGACCTCGCGTGCGACGCGATTTGAGCTCGCCAAGCGGGTAAGCGGTAGCGGTTCGGCCTTTGTCAGTCGCGGGGTACAGAAGCGCTAGACGGGCGGCAACCACTCGCAATTGAGCCTGAACTTCCTCTTTTGTTACGCCGGGTTTCACGCGAGCCACCGTGAACCCGAAAGCGCCACGGCGATCGGCGGTTTGAAGGTCGGGCGACATCGGCGCCCAAAGGTCGATTCTGTCTGGATAAATCAGCCCGCGCGGCAGCACGCCGATCACGGTGAAGCCTTTACCACTCAGCGTTATCATCCGGCCCAAGGCTGCCGGGTCGCTTCCAAACCTGCGGCGCCAGAGGTCATCGCTGATCATTGCAACCGGTGCGCCTTGCCCATGCTGTTCGCCGGCGGTGAAGCCTCGCCCCAGCGCGGGTTGGATGTTGAGCGTCCGCACCGGATCACCGCAGGTTCTTAACGCCGAAAGCTTCACGGCATCGCCTTGGCCGGTCAACACGAGGTCTTCGCTGTAGTAGCCCGTGACACTTTCGAACGCCGGAATGTAAGCACCCCAATCGTATGTGCGCGGCGCATTGCCACCGGATTGATGCCCATCTTTTAATTCATCGACGACCACCAACCGGTCTGCATCGGCCAGCGGGACAGGATGCAGCACTACCGCATCGACCACGCTGAACAGGGCGGCGTTGGCGCCAATTCCAATCGCCAGCGAAAGAATGGCGATGGCCGAAAAAGCCGGCCTCTTACGAAGCATGCGTAGGGCATAGCCGGTATCGCCAATCAGGTCATCAAGCCAGTTCATTTTCCGGGCATCCCGGCACTCTTCTTTCCGCTGCTCCAAGCCGTCAAACTGGCGCAACGCGGCGTAACGCGCTTGTTTCGGGTTCATGCCTTGCGCGCGATTGGCCGCAATCTGCATCTCCAGATGAAACGCGAGTTCATCGTCCAGTTCCCGTTCCGTTTCTCGACGAAGAACCGTTTCTCGCCACGCGAGCGGTAGCCGGTACAACCACTTTCGCCAGTTCATTCGTTATGCCTCCGTCAGCCGCACGACTTGCGAGACGGCTGATGACAGCCGCTCCCACTGCGCCGTTTCCTTGTTCAATTGCTGCCAGCCCAGCTTTGTCAGCTCATAAAACTTCGCGCGGCGGTTGCTCTCCGTGGCCTGCCAGTTGGCCTTGATCCAGCCTTCGTGCTCCAGTTTGTGAAGCGCAGGATATAGGGAACCATCGCTGACTTGCAGTACTTCGCCGGACATTTGCTTCAGGCGCTGGCTGATGGCCCAGCCATGCATGGGCTCGAGGGCCAGGATCTTCAAAACCAATAAATCCAGCGTTCCCTGCAAAAGGTCGTTTGGACGGCTCATAGGAGTTCCTCTCGGTTACCAAGATGAGCATAGCAAACGCTCCTCTCGGTAAGCAAGGGGAGCAAAACAGAATGGCCTCGGTCCATAGCGTATACTTGCCGCAACGTGTTAGTTCGTTCTTTTGGACGGTGTCGGAAGATTAAAACTGCGGCACCAAGTGAGATACTTCGCAAGCGCTAAGACCACCGCATGAAATCATGCCGATTCACCAGACGAAGCCTGCTGGCCGCTGGACTGGCGGCTGGGGCGTCGTCTCTCACCGCTCACCCGGTCTCGCAGCAGAGGCTCCAGCCGAGGGGCGTGCGGTTTGGAGTCCGCACTCCGTTTCCCCAAGGCATGACGTTGCGCGAGCGAGCCATGCTTGTCACGAAGTTGGGTTACGATGGCATCGAACTTGGCCCGGAGTGGCTCAACCAGCCGCTCGACACGATTCAGGCGGAAATCGAGGGCACTGGCGCTGCGGTTAGCGCTATCGTCGGATCATTGCAGCTCCTGAATCCGGATCCGCAAAAGCGCGCCGAGGCGGTTGAACTCGATCGCCGGCGTCTTGATATGGCCAAGTCGCTGGGCGCCGATTGCGTTATCGAAGTGCCCGTGTTTGGACCCGATCGATTCACCGATATCACACCGGTGCTGACGCCGCGCGAGGTAGAAGACCGGCTGCTGGTGGCGGGATTGAAGCAACTTGTGGACCAGGTTCAACGCACCGGCGTCACAGTGCTGCTGGAGCCTCTGACGCGCAAAGAAACACACTACATGAACCTGCAGCGCCACGGCGTGGAAATCGTCCAAGCCGCTGCGTCGCCCGGCATCCGTCTACTCAGCGACTTCTATCACATGCAACTGGAAGAGCAAGACATCGGGCAGACGCTGGCGCACACAGGCGAATACACGGCCTACGTCCACCTGGCGGATGGTGAGAAGCGAACCGAGCCTGGCTCCCTCCCTTTCGACTATCGCCCCGGCTTCCACGCGCTGAAGAAGTGGAACTATGCGGGATGGCTCACGGTCGAGTCGGGCGCAACGGACAATCCGGAAGCCGCCATGGCGCGCGCGCTCCCGTACTTGAAGCGCCAGTGGTCAGAGGCTTAAGCCGCCGGGCTCTTTGCTCATTGGCGGGCCTATTTGTCAACGCACGCGGGATGGCCGCAGCCGCAAGTGATGTCAGCGGTCTTCGCCTCGCCTTCGCAATACGTGCTGCAGTACTTGCTGTCCGGCTTCGCCCCGCAATGACAGCTTGGATGGGCGCACTTTTCAGTTTTTTCTGTGTACTCTTTGGATTCATCAGCCATAAGTCACCTCTTTTTGGTGACTCCACCGGCTCCCTCCGTGTTTCGACAATTCTTCGTGTGACCGCATAGGCAAAACTTCATATGGCCTGACGGAGCCTCACGGCCGGCAGCCTGCCCGCCTTTAGGAGCAGGTTATGAAAGCTTTATTCGAAACTTATGGCTTTTCGCATTTAATGCTCTCAGCCGGGCGATTTAGGTCAGTCCCCGAATCGTCTGGCGTTCGGGCTCAAGTGGCTGAAGTGTTCCTGGCTGTAATAATGATCGGGGTATGCGCGGCGGGAATCGCATTCAATTTACGATTCCTGGCGGCCTTATCCAGCGAGCGCAAGCCCCGCCCGGCTGTGTATCAGCTGCGCATAAAACTCGGCCCTGGTGAGGTTCTGGTAAGCCCGGCGCCGAGTGCGGTGCACTTGAGGCGTTGCGTTCGCTACCGGCTGGCTTGCGACCTCTCTTTCAGACCCGGCTCACTCAAGCCGGCCTGCGTCGACGCGGGTAACAAGGGTTCACGCGCAGCTGATGCCTCGCCGGACCTACCCAACAAAACATGACTGGCTGAAGAGCCTTGCAATTTCTACCGAACTTTGATGTTGTGTTTGGCGCTGCATGCCTGTGACCAGCGCGAGCAGTTGAGTGGAGGCATCTATGCGAAACGGTTTGGAGGTTTGCTTATGTTTTTGCAGTAGCGGAATTTCATTCGGTTTGTGGCTACTGCTTGCTCGAGGCGCGGGTAAGAGGTGTCGCAGCTACGGAGTTTCTCTGTTGGCCTGTGCGTTATCCCTGTGTGCTCAATCGACACAGGAGAAGCCGGAGCCACTGCAGCCCGAAGCCAATCAAAAACTGCAGGAGCGGGTGACGCAGTTGGAGTCGGAGGTGGCGGAATTGCGGGCTTTAGTGAAGCAGCTGCAGGTGGCGAGCCTTGTTTCGGCTGGTGACGGGCACGTGATCGCCGTCGCCGGAGGCGCTCCGAGCCAAACCGAAACCAAGGAGGCGGCGGTGCCTGCCCAGCCGCAACCGCTGCTGGCCGCCGAGGACAGAAAGACCCTCGACTTTTTTAGGGATACGACCATCAATGTGGGTATCGACACCTATTATGAATACAACTTCAACGACCCGATTGGCCGGGTGAACTTATTGCGTGCTTACGATGTCCTTAGTAATAACTTCAGTCTGAATCAGGCTAGCGTGATTTTTGATCATCCACCCGATGTGGCTGCTGGACGTCCATGGGGCGGCCGCCTGGATCTGCAGTACGGACAGGCCACGGACACCGTGCAGGGGAATCCAGCGAACGAACCGCGCCCCGACATTTATCGCAATATATTTCAAGCGTACGGTACGTACATCGTGCCTGTCGGAAAAGGTCTCGACGTCGACTTCGGCAAATTCGCAAGTTCGCTGGGAGTCGAAGGCAACTACACCAAGGATCAGTGGAACTATTCCCGGTCCTACTGGTTCAACTTTCTGCCCTTCTACCACATGGGTTTCCGCACGACTTACGCATTCAACGACCGCTTTGCGCTGAACTACTGGCTTGTCAACGGCACCAATCAAGTGGAGGCCACGAATGGTTTTAAAGACGAGTTGTTCGGGTTCACGACTAAGCCAGTGAAGAGCCTTTCCTGGACCGTCAATTACTATTTTGGGCAGGATCACCCCGATCGAGTTGTGGTGCCGCCGACGAGCCCGATCCCGGTGCAACCCGGTCTCAGCTTCGCGCCCATTATTCCGGCTCCGGACGGAAGGACTCACATCTTCGATACGTATGCCACCTGGCAGGCAACGCCCAAGCTGACGTTCCAAGGAGAAGCGGACTATTTCATTCAACGCCTTTGGCAATACAGTTCGCCAGGCCACTCGTCGGCTCCTTCGGTCGTCACTGGCGGCGCCGGGTATGCCCGTTACCAGTTCAACTCGAAGCTTGCGCTCGCTGCACGCGCGGAATATCTCTCGGATGGCGGCGGGTTGTTTAGCGGTCTCAACCAGGACCTGAAGGAAGTGACGCTGACCCTGGACTATAACATTGCCAATGGATTTCTAACACGCTATGAGTGGCGCACCGACTTCTCCAACCAGCCGTCATTCCTGACGAACGTACAAGGGGTTCTCAGCAAGCAACAGACCACGGCAACAGTTGGTCTGATTTGGTGGTGGGGCCGAAAGGAAGGCCCGTGGTAAGAAGAGCGGGCTTTCGCTTGTCCTAACCGGGCTCGCACGCCATTTCGTCCATGAGGTCGATCGCTGCGGCGTGGCTCGGATCGAGCGAAAGGACGTGGTTGAGCTTTTGGTGCGCTTGCGCTGTTTGTCCCATTCCCAACAGCGCTTGTGCTTCGAGGAACGCGGCCTGAATGCGGTTTCGCTCGCCTAAGTCCTCGTTGAATAAAAGCATGGCCGGGAGGGACGTGGCGAAGTAGTCAATCTTCGGCGGCTGCTGGGCCAGGATTGCCGAATACTCGAGGATCTGCCTAAACCGCTCCGTGGCTTCTCCGTCCCGCCCGAGTTTCCGCAGCGCCATCGCTCCGTAGTACGTCATTTCCGAAATCGTTTGCGCACTCATCTGCTGGAAATCACCACGCGCTTCCGCAGCACGAGACCACCATTCATTCGCGCTGTTCGAATCGCGCATCGCCATAGCGGCGACACCGCACCAGTAATAGATGTTGCTCTGGTTGACGAGCAGATGTTTTGTCTCCCCTAAATTCAACGGCGCCTCGAGCGCGGCGCCAAAATGGCTCAGTGCCGCTGCCGCATCGCCTGCTCGCAGTGCTTTTCGCCCGAGCCCGAGTTGGGTTCGCACGTGCTGTCCCAGGGCCAGCCCTTCGCCACCCTCCCAGGGTTGAAACTTCCTTGCTGTGAGGAGGGCCGCCGCTTCCTCGTGCTGCCCCGTTTGGTTGAATAACGTTGCCAGTTCCACCGACAGATCGTCCCGCTGCCTGCCCATGTCCTCATTCGACCTCAATTCAGCGAGCCGCTTCTCGGCGGGCACACCGATCCGCTTCCACAGTTGATCGCGCTCATAGAACACGCGTGCATCGGCCGGATCGCACTGCCATGCTTTCTCAAACGCCTCCGCCGCTTCGGCCGTGCTTCCGTGCACATTGAAATAGGCGATGCCCAAATTGCGCCAAACCGTCGCCAACGAGCCATCGAGCTGTGCGGAACGTTCCCAATGCTCGATCGCTTCAGCATGGCGGCGCCGGTCATAAAGGAGATTGCCGAGATAGAACGGCGCTCGTGGGTCAACCTCGCTAGCCTGGATGGCTCGCTCTAACAGGATCAACTCCTCAAGGCGGCTGGGGAAACAGTAATCGGGCTTGGCCAGCGTGGCTTGTGCGAGGTAGCTTCGTGCCGCGTTGCGATCACCAGTCCGATCGCACAGATCGGCCAGATGATACAGCACCATCGGAACGCTGCCGTCCCCGGCAGTCAAATCAGCGGTTTTCAAAACGCGCATCGCCTCGATGAATAATCCGCATCGCTGGTAATCGATTGCCAGATCCAGCAGCAGCTGGTTGCCAGATGCAACGGCTTGCCCATCGAGCTCCCGAGCCCAGGCGTTCAGCGGATCCAACGCCAGCGCATTCGCCAGGGCCTGCTTGGCCTCTTGCGCACCGTCAAGGCGACGGAGAATAATCACGCGCAAGCAGAGCGCGTTGCCTTGCTGGGTGTCATGACGCAGCGACATCTCGAGATGCTCCAGCGCCTTGGTCCACTCGCCGCGCCGGGCGTCGTCCTCGGCCAGCGCCAGGTAACCGGCCGCGCGCCAGGCGAAGTTCCAGGTGGATTTATAGAAAGCCGCGTAGGCTTGCTCGAAGCGCTCCTGGTAGCGAAGAGTGAGGCCCAGGTTGTAATGCGGCTCGCCATCATACGGGTTCGCATTGCGCCGCGTCAGGCGGGCGATCGCTCTACGAAAGTGGGCTTCGCTCTGCGCAAACTCGCCCCGCCGCAAGTGCCATAGTCCCAGAGCATTGTTCGAGCGGGCATCACCCGGATCGCGCCGCAGCGCCTCCTGCCAGTAGATCTCCGGTGGACGAGTCGCGTGCCGGTACTGATCCAGGTGCAGCCCCGTTATGAAGAGTTCATCGGCGGAAAAAATTTCCTCCGGCAGCGGCGGCTCCGTGGCAGGCTCCGGCGCAACGGTCTCTGCGGGCGGGGCAGGGTAGTAGGAAATCAACTGTCTACCTTCGGCCTCGACCTCTATCTGCAGTTCGGATGGGCTCACGGAATTCGGAAGGCTCCACTTGTGAACCAGTGGGCGTCCCGGTGCGAGGTCCACTTCTACTGTGGCAAGGTTCTCCTCGCGGTGCCTCAGGCGGAGCGTGGCATTCGGAATGGGCCGCGTAACACAAACACCAGCGCGAGCCAAGCCGTCCCCGATTTGCAAACTCACCGCCGCATCCAGGTTCGCGGCTTGCGCCGGTCCGATCAGCTGGATCGGATACCAGTATTGGCTGAAGGTCTTTGTTTCGCCGGGTGCAAGGAACGAGAAATCCGGCTGATTGTCCGTGTAAGCGCCGGCCATCAGTTCGATATAGGGGCCGTCTGAATCGGTCAGGTTGCGGTCCCACGCGTATCCGAACTCGTGGTTGCCCCACGTCCACTGCTTCTTCCCCGGTGCGATATGGTAATTGGCCACATACACAACGCCCGCCTGGTGCTTATGATCGTAGCCGCCGCTGAAGTCCTGCCGGCACTCTAGGGCCATATAGCTGGTCGGCACCGGGATATTGGCGTACCAACTCAGGTCGTTCGCCGCGTAACTTCCATCAGGCACGAAGTGGGCCGGGCGCTCATCGGCCGGCACTCCATTCCGAGCTCGCCCGGCATAATCCACGCCATAATACGAGCCCTCGCACAACGGAAACGCGCTCATCGCCCGCCTGGCATGGTCGGCGACATAGTGCACATCCGGCGGGAAGAACGACTGGTACAACTCATGCACCTGGGTCGCTACATTCGCCCACCACAGAAAGGTCTGGACAAACGGCGTCCGGTTGTAAAGACGCACCTTCACTTCCACGAAGGCTCGGCCTGGATGCAGACAGATGCCGTGCATCCCTTTCATGCGGTTCATCGGTTCGTGATCGCTCGACCAAATGGTCTGTGAGCCATCAGCATGCCGCTCAATGAATGTTTCCACCGGCATGAACGTCGCTGGGCGGTGATGCTGCGGCCAATTAAATTCCACGCCACCCGAGGCCCACGGTCCAGCTAGTCCCACCAGCGCCGGCTTGATTACGTTCTGCCGGTAAAAGAAGTCGTAGTTGTTCGTTTTGTCCAGCCCGATGTGTATGCGCCCGCCGATCTCGGGCAGACTCATCAGCCGGATATATTCGTTCTCAATGTGCAGCGCTGTCCATGTGCGATCGACCGGCTCGGTCGCGATCCGGTCGATGAACGGAAGCGGATAGACGCGTCCGCTGCTGCCCTGGTAGACGCGCTTCTCGAGAAACATCGGGTTCCTGTCGGGTCGATGCGGCAAGTAGGTGGGAATCGTGACCGCTTCCTGCCAGGCCTTCACTGCGCCGGTCTGTTCGGCCGGAGCTGGTGGTAGATCGAAGGGTTTCGGTTCCTTCACGCCTTCCACTCCAGCGTGTATGCCGAGTCTCCCCCCGGCCGCAGTATGTCGAATTGAACATGCAGCGGTTCGGCCGCCGAAAAGCTCAGCTTGAGCGCCGCCGTCTCGCCCGGCTCCAACGCGGGAATAGCCGTTTCCTTCCGCTCGATGGGTATCTCGCCGTACCCGAGGTAGAGTCCGCGCAACGTATATCCCGTCAGCCGATAAGCCGGGACTGTTTTGCGGCTGATGACTGTCACGGAAAAGCCCTTGGGGTGGCCCTCCACTTTCAACGATTCAATCGGGCTCGACTCAACTCGCAACACGTCGTACGAAGGCTTGCGATTGCCGTATACATCGACCACACCGTGCACGCGTTGTTTCATCACGCCCAGGCCGCGATCGCCGATGTGGGTCCGGTAGTCGTTGTAGCAGAAGAAAATCAGGCCGCCGATATAAAGCTTTTCGCGAAACACCGCGTTGTGAGTCCGGAGTATCTCGATGCGCCGCTGGTCGCCTTCAGGCCGCTCGGCCGTGCACGCGCAATAGCCATATTCAGAAATCACGATGGGCTTATTTGGAATCGCGGCCGCAATTTGATCCACGCACTTCGAGAGGTCGTCCACGCTGCCCGGATACCAGCTCTCGAAGTACTCGTTAAACTCCACAAAGTCCATCAACGCGGCGACATCCTTACCCGGCGTCTTGAGCAGTGAGTTCGAGGCATATGAGCACAGCCGGTTCGGATCCAGCTTCTTGGCCTCGGCCAGCATGTTCCTGGCGAAATCATAGGCCGGCGGATTCTGCCCGCCGATCTCATTGCACAGCCCCCAGCAAACGACAGATGGGTGGTTCCTGTCCCGGGCAATCATCTCCCGCAACTGCTCCAGGCCATTCTGCATTAAGTCCGGATCGCACTGGGCGCCCATGTTCTTGAAGGTGTCTCCGCCCCAGGTCGGCACTTCGGTTTGGATCAGGATGCCGTGGCGATCGCAGTAGTCCAGTACACGCCGGTCCTGCTGCCAGTGCACGCGCGTGAAGATGCAGTTCAGATTCCGGAGGTCGGCATGGTCATGCTCAATCCACTCGAGCGGCTCGGCCATGCCGAATTCCGGATTGCTCCCCGCCATTCGCTCCACACCCATCAGCGTGACCCGCTCATTGTTGAGGTAGAAGTTCACGCCGCGCGTTTCGAGCTTGCGGATCCCGAACGTGGATTCCAGCGTATGTTCACTGACACCGGTGACGCGCAGCGCAACCTCGGCCCGATAGAGATGTGGATGGTCGAAGTGCCAGAGCTTCGGGCTGTCGAGCGAGGCTGAGAGCCGCGTTGTCTGTGGCGTCCCGACATTGATTGAGATTGGCTTTGGATCGGTTTGCGTCAGCACCACACGCCCGGTCTTTTCCTCGACAATGCGTAGCGAGAGCGAGCCCGGCCGCGTCTCCCCGTCCGCGTTTTGCAAAGTGGCCGCAATGTTGATCACCGCGTGGCCGGTCGCGAAAGCCGGAACGGCATCGATTGCGAGGCGCTCGATATAGATCTTCGGCGTGATGAGCAGCTGCACGGGCCGATAGATGCCTCCGTCATGCGCCCAGTCGCTCGACCGGCCTCTCGGCAGCATGTGCTCATCGAACTGATTGTCGACGCGCACCACCAAAGTGTTCGGCTGATTCCACTTCACCAGCCGGGTTACGTCAACCGTAAAAGCCGTGTAGGGCTTACGCAAATGTTCGCCTGCGAACTCGCCGTTTACCCAGACGCGTGCCGAGTGGAAGACCGCCTCGAACTCGAGCCGTATGTGAAGGCCTTGCCACTCCGGTTTCAGTTCGAAAGTGCGCGCATACCACGCCAGGCCGCGGTATTCCGCGAGTGAGTCCTCAATCTGCCAGGTATGAGGGACGGAGACCGTGCGCCAGGCATTGTGCTTGCCTAGGAACCATTGCTCTTGTTCACCCGCGTTGCTCGGATCTGTGGCGAAGCTCCAATCGCCATTCAGGCTCAATTCAGTGGTTGTTGCCTGCGCTGTGGCAGGAGATGCTACCGCGGCCTGTTGTGTTGCGAGTGCTCCGGCGGCAAGCGCTGGAGTGAGTCGCAGAAATCGTCGTCGGGATGACATGGGTGTTTGCCCAGATACAGTGTGTCAAACCACCGCTTTCGTCTGATTCAGGGTTGTGCGATTTTGGGGGCACCGAGATCCAGAACTGATTTGGGAAGCCGAACCAGACTGTCTGCTGAAGGGTGTTCGGATCAACTTCTTGACCGAGCACAAAATTGAAAATCAACCTCACCGACTTACCTGCGCAGCTCTTTCGGAATGCGGAAACCCGAAGCGCTTTCTCAACGGCCGGCTGGAGGAACTGTCTTGAGGTAGGTGATCTCCCCGTCATTTCGAATGCGATGTTCTCAATGGAGCCCTCAGGGACCGAGCATTACGATGGCCGCCACGGTTCCCGGGATGCGCGCTGCATCAGCCAGCCTCGGGTAGGCAGGCATCCGTAACCGATCGATGCAATGGGCGTTCGGTTCGCTGTCGATTCTTGACTGGGCTGATGCTGTGCAAAGGCCCGACGTGAACGAGAGAGCGAACACTGTTAGTTGTCGCATTTCTATCAGGAAACGCCTTACCGCTTCGCTCGCGGCTTCTGGCTCTCCATCACGACGCGCAAAATTCGATTGATCCGCGTCTGGTAGCCTCTGCCGTGGCCTTTGAGCCACTCCAGCACGTCGGCGTCGAGCCGGATTGTCAGTTGTTTCTTAACCGGGGGCCAAGCCAACGTCGCCTTGGTAAGAAACTCGTCCCCGAGGGCCGGAATGTCCGAATAATCGATATCGGCATCCCGCATCCGATCAATCCGCGCTAAGTCGCTCCTGATAGACTTTTTGCTCACGCCGGTTTCCTTTCCTCATCGAGATGATTCGCGTTCCTTCGCCGCGCATCACGTGCGCAATTACTACCAGTCGCCCGACCAGCAGGCCTAGAGTGATGAGCCGTTCCTCTCCATAGTCGAAGCGGTCATCTGCGAAGGTCACGCACTGGCCTGCAAACACCTGCTCGGCGTCGTCAAAACTCAGACCATGCTTGGCGAAGTTCTCGCGATTCTTCGCCTCATCCCAATCGTATTTCAGTCCGATTGTAACTCCGCTTGTAGTTACACGCAAGCCCTGGCCACTACATTTGAAGACGTTCATCAATTGGGTAGTGCAAGTTGGATCGGGTTCTCTCGGGAATAAGTTCAGGGCTTCAAACCCCGATCCTCATCCGGTTCTTCCAACCCCTCCGGCGGCTTGACCTTCATCCCGGTTAGGAACGCCGTGTTCAGCGGATAAACGTCGGGATCGAAAATCACTGAGTAGAAATGCCACACCAGGACTGCCAAAGTCGCGAGCACGGCTTCGTAGAAGTGGATTGATGTCGCTGCATCCAGCCAGATCCTCGGCAGCAGCCTCATAATGAGGTTGTTTGCCCATAGCGCGACGCCGGTGCCGATCATTACAATCGAGCCCCAGAGCACGGCCCAGTATTCCGCTTTCTCGATGTAGCTGTGCGCGGAACGCGCAGGACGTATGCGCAACAGTCCGAGGTTGTAGGCGAAGTTCGAAACCGCCTCGCCGGGATCCTTCAGCGTCGGCAGCAGTTCTTTCCAGTGGTTACGCAGCTGGCGGTTCACGATCAGTGAGACCAGGTGACCCACAGACAACGCGATGAACACAGCACCCGCAATCCGGTGGATGAGGCTGCGCATGGGCCGCGCGGCTTCCATCAGCAGCAGCGGCTGTCCCCACCATTGCTCCGGATACCGCAGCGCGAAGCCGCTCCAGGCCAATACCACGAAGGACACCACCAGGAGGGCATGCTCAATCCGCTCGAACCGAAACATACGGAGTTCTTCGTGCGCGCCGCCCGCGATCACGGGTCTCTCGCGGCCGGCGGCCCCAGCCGCCAGTGAACGCTCAAACCGTAGCCGGATCACTTTGCGCACCCAATCGCCGCCCTGGTGCAGCAGCATCAGCCCAATGGTGAGGCAAATGATGGTCACGTAAATCAGGCGGATCCACTTCAGCGGCAATGGCTCTGCGCTGGCGGTCGCCACGTGGACCGGACTGACCCCGAAACGCTGGCCTGCGCCGGGATGACACTGCCCGCATGTCTTCGGCAAATTCTTCACATTGATGGTCGATTTCGGGTCCGACGACGCGAGGATGTTGTGAACACCGTGACAGCTGGCGCAGTTGGCGACGGTTTGTGAGCCGCCCTTGGCCGCCAGTCCATGAAAGGAGGAATCGAAACTCACCAGGCGATCGGACGGCATTCCGAATTTGCGGCTCAGCAGAACGTTGTCATGGCAGCCCCCGCAAGTCATTCGGATGTTGGCAGCATTCACCGGCGAATTCCCATCGGTGTGCTTGCTGATGTTATGCTCGCCGTGGCAATCGGTGCACAGCGGCGCCTGCGCGACACCACGAGCCAGCGCTTGCCCGTGGACGCTCGCCTGATACTGTTCCGCGACCTTCGCGTGGCAGCCACCGCAGGTATCGGGCACCGCCTTGCGGAATGCTTCTGATTTCGCGAACGGTAGTTCGTGGGCACTGCCATGGCACACACTGCAATCCGGTGCGCTCTGATTACCGCGGGCCTGCGCCAGACCATGCACGCTGCCGGCATAATCCGCCGCCTGGTCCGCATGGCAGGTAGCGCAGACAGGCTTCGCTACGCCGGCCTTATGCGGATACGTGTCGTGCTGTTCATGACAGGTGTCGCATGTGAGCGACGCGTGCGCGCTTTTGGCCAGCTTCGTGCCAGTGTCATGACACTTGGCACAGTCCGTCGCCTTGGCCGGCTTGGTCTTCAGCAGAATCGCCGGCTTGCTCGAGGCAGCCTGAAGCTGAGCGCCGGCGGCCCAGAGAATTAGCCCTACTACGATCCAGCCGGGCTTTCGAACCATTGAGAGAAACGCGCCATACCAGCTCACTCTTCCGCTCCTGCCTCGATGGGCACCGCAACGGATAACTGGACAGCGGCGTCACTAAACCCGATCAGAGGAAAACTCGATATACGACGGTTCCAGTCTACGGCCAATCGGCCTCAAACGCACTAATGAAAACCTTGCATGCGCTTCGGAAAGTCCTGCGGGGCAACATTTTAGGACACGAAGAGACGTCAGGGGCCTGCCCACACCCGCTCACCCCATTCCGTTGATATGCTGTCGAAGGCATTCGCGCGGACAGTGCCCGCGAACGCGCCCAACAGTTCAGGAAGGAGATAAACCCATGCGCTCGATCGTCGACAAACTGGCTGGAGGCATTCTCGCTTGTGTTGTTAGCTTTCTATGCTGTGCGCCTGGTTTCGCGCAATCATCCGCGCAGGCCACGGATCCGTGGTGGAAGCATGCGGTGATCTACGAAATTTATCCGCGCAGCTTCCAGGATTCCAATGGAGATGGCATGGGCGATCTGAACGGCATCACTCAGCGGCTCGATTATCTGAAGGACCTGGGCGTGGACGCCATCTGGATTGCACCCATCTACCCGTCCCCGCAGATCGATTTCGGATATGACATTTCGGACTACGAGAACATCGACCCGCAATACGGCACACTGGCCGATTTCGATCGGCTTGTCGCCGAGGCCAACCGACGGGGGATTCACGTCATCATGGACGCTGTCTTGAATCACACTTCCGACAAGAGTCCCTGGTTCATTGAATCGGCTAGTTCCCGGACCAACCCCAAGCGGGACTGGTACATCTGGCGCGACGGCAAAGGTCCGGGCAAGCCGCCCAACAACTGGCTCAGCATCTTTGGGCACTCGGCTTGGCAGTACAGCCCGGCAACCGATCAGTACTACTACCACTACTTCTACATCCAGCAGCCCGATCTGAATTGGCGCAACCCACAAGTCGAAAAAGCCATGTTCGACCAGCTACGTTTCTGGCTCGATCGCGGTGTCGCCGGGTTTCGACTCGATGCGGTTCCAACGCTGTTTGAAGATCCTTCGCTGCAAGATGAGGAACTGCTGTCGGGCACGAACAAGTTCGGCGACCGCAGGGAAATGACGAGCTTGCAAGAGAATCTGCCCGAAGTGCACGGCGTCATCAAGCGCATGCGCGCCATGATTGACAGCTATCCCGGTGACCGCGTTCTCATCGGCGAAACCTATCTACCCAATGTCGAGGAACTGGACAAATGGTATGGCGGTGCGAAGCATGATGAATTGCAGCTGCCTATGGACATGCAGGTGGGCTTCGAGCCAAAGCTCGATGCGAATGAATTCCGCAGGCGCATCGAAGATGCCGAAACCAAGATTCACGGCAGCCAGCCGCTGTTTGTCTTTGACAATCACGACAACCCTCGCAGCGCGGCTCGCTACGGGGACGGTGTACATGACCAAGCCATCAATAAAATGCTTGCCACCATTCTCTTCACCACGCGCTCCACGGCCTTGATGTATTACGGCGACGAAATCGGCATGCCCACCACCGAGCCCACCAGTAAGGCACAGGTGAAGGACCCTATTGGCATTCTGGGCTGGCCCAGCGAAAAGGGCCGCGATGGCGAACGCACTCCCATGCAGTGGAATAGCTCTACGGCGGCCGGTTTCAGCACCAACTCAAAGACCTGGCTGCCGGTCGCGCCGGACTACAAGCAGGTCAACGTGCAGACCGAGTCGCAAGACCCCAACTCCATGCTGAATTGGTACAAGCAATTGATCGCTCTTCGCCGCACCAATCCGGCACTTCACGACGGCGGCATGAAAATGCTCGAAACCGGCAACCAAAATGTGCTGGCTTGGAGCCGCACCACGCCTGGCGCCAAGACCGTTGTGGTCGCTTGCAACTTTACCGCGGAACCGCAGGTCGTCTCAGTTGAAAAAGCGCTGGGTGGATCTGCCAAAACCGCGGCACCGCTGGCCTCCAGCGGCGGCCCGCAGAAAAGCGCGATCGATTTGAATGCGGTCTCGCTTGCGCCATACGGCAGCATCATCGCCGAAGTGAACTAAGGCGCGGGGGTTCGTCTCACTGCCGCGCCCGACGAGAACGTTCCCACTCTATTTCTTCGGAAACGTGAACTCGCCCGAGGGATCCCGTTGCTTCAGTGCCTTCACCTGGCCGTCCTGGACGACGAACTCTAAAACCAGGTCGGAGAACTGCGGTGTCCGGAACGAAAACCCCTTGGTCCGGATCAATGGCAGGATCGGCTGGCCTGGCAGAACCAACGACAAGCCTCCACCGGGCTGCAACGTCACGTCGAACGTTGAGCCGCTCGGCGTAACATAGCTGCCCGCGAACTGCGCCATCAATTTCGGATCAATGGCGTCCGGCTTGCGCACGAACACCGCCTCCGCTTCATCCAAAGACACGACGGCCTGTTCGATGTCTCCCTGCGGATTCGTGCGAAAGTTTACCGACCATTTCCCGTCTTGCTCGTCATCGGGCGTATCGAACCGGTCATAGTGGAACTGAGTCATCGGCATGCGGATCTTGTGAAAGTCGAACTGGAGCTGGTTGTCTTTCAGTCCGATCGTCATCACGCCATAGGCCGGGTTCTCATACGCGCCGGCGTAGTCAGCTAAAGGGTGCGACGGCTTGGTATCCGGGACCCGGCCTTCATTTGCTTTGGCGCGCGCCGCTGTATCGGCCTTCTTGTCCTTCAGTCGAATCTCCAGTCGGCGTTCACTCCAGGGCGTCAGATCCATCCCCAGCAACCGTTCGTATACGTTGTACGTAAGGATGTTGTAGAGCGGTTGGCTGTGATTGCCAATCTCGAAAACGATGACGCCGATGTGTTCCAGCGGCATAAACGAAACTTGAGTATGGAAGCCCGGTAAATCGCCCCCGTGATAAGTGATCAGGTGGCCTCGGTACGAAGCCGTTTGCCGCCCCATCCCGTAGGCTGCATTCAGGATCTCTGGCCATCCCCTCGTTTCCAGCCCGACGTTCGGAAGCGCAATCGCCGGCTGCAGCGTAGCCTTCAAGACCTCGGCCGGAAGCACCTGCGTCCCGTTGTATTTCCCGTCGTTCATTAGCGCGATCAGCCAATGAGACATATCTTCGATGTTGGAAACGATGGCTCCACAGGGCGCTACGCCGGCGATGTCCTCGTAGTACGGAATCCTGTAAATGTCGAAGGAGTCCCGCCGCTCTGTGAAGCCAACCCCGAATTCCGGCTGCTTCAACATGTCGGCAACGCTGAAGCTGGTGGACTTCATCTGCAGGGGTTCGAAGATCCTCTCGCGCACAAATTGCTCCCAGGTCTTTCCGGACTGCAGTTCAATCAGATAACCAACTGCCGCGAACATCAGGTTGTTGTAGAGGAAGGTCTCGCGCATCGGCTGCTCAGGCTCCAGGTAGACCAGCTTTTCGAAAAGCTCCTTGCGCGAGAAGTCGGATTTGTACCAAATCGTGTCGTGCCGCGTGATGCCGGTGCGGTGTGACAGCATGTCCCGGAGCGTCACGCTGTTGTTTAGCTGGTCGTTGTAGAACCGGATGGTCGGCACGGAGTCGCGAACCGGCTTATCCCAGGTGAGCTTTCCTTCCTCGACAAGCATGCCTGCCGCGATGGCCGTGAACAGCTTCGTATTAGAGGCGATCGGGCTCATGGTACGCGGCGTGAATGGCAGTTTCTTCTCATAGTCGCGATAGCCGTAGCCTTTCGCGAAGACGAGCTTGTCGTTCAAGACAATGCCGATGCCCACGCCGGGCGCGTTCCAGTCCTTCAAGGTCTTCGCCATGTAGGCGTCGAAGCCGGCCAGCTTTTCCGTGACGTTGATACTCTGCGCGGGTGCGCTGCCAACCAGAGCAGAGAGCACGAAACCGGCAGCAGCCAGATACCGCAGAGTCATTGCAATTGAAGTGGTCTTCATCGAGGCGTTCCTATTGATTCAGCGATGTTAACAGGTTTCTACAATCGCAGGAAAAGTCACCACCTATGTTGTGCCAGCCGTCGCCCCGTGGTATCTGTTGTGGGCGTATGGATGAGCTTCTGACCTCGATCGCCATGAAGAAGGCGCGGCTCGATAAGCTGTGGCCTCACCCGAGGCTCTTGCCCGTCTTGAGCATTACTACGACGTCGAGCTGACCTATACTTCGAACGCCATCGAAGGCAACACGCTCAGCGCAGTCGAAACCGCCCTCGTCATTGAAAAGGGAATTACCGTTAGCGGTAAGCCGTTGAAAGACCATCTTGAGGCGCTCGATCACTACGACGCCATCCGCCATGTCCGCGAGCTTGCCCGTCAGACGGCCCCGCTCACGGAAAGCGACCTCCGCAATTTGCACCGTTTGGTTATGCAACGCTCCGCTCCGGAGATTGCCGGCCGTTACGCCGGTCTCGCGCGCTACGTGCGGACGGGGGCCGGGAGACACACGTTTCCTTCTCCCGCTGAAATCCCTTCGGTGATGGGTGATTTTGCCAATTGGCTCGGACCAGCGGCCGCCACGCCCGAGACGGCATTTATGGCGCATCTCCGCCTGATTGACATCCATCCCTTTAACGACGGCAATGGGCGCACGGCGCGGCTTCTTATGAACCTGATCTTGATCCGCGGCGGCTATCCGCCCATCAGCGTGCGTCCGGAAGATCGACTCGACTATGTCCGCAGCTTGCAGCTGTCACAGGCCGGGCAGGGAACCGAAAGCTTCAACCGGCTTCTCTATCAGCGGCTGGACGCTACGCTGGATGAGTTCGTGAGTGCTTTGGAAGAAGCAAAGTCGATAAAGCCAAAACAAGAATGACATAATTATGGCATGAGCGTCAGAACCACGATCGATATTCCAGACGATCTTCATGCCGCGCTCCGTAAGCGTGCCGCCGCCGAGCGAACCTCGATTCGTTCCTTAATCACGGGCGCAATCGAGAGCCAATTGCGGCCACGGTCGTCACGCCGCGTGACTGGACCACTGGTGGGAAAGAAAGGCAAGCCTGCCGCCAGCAGCCCTGACACGGAGAATCCGTATGACGTCTTATTTGCCTGATCTCAACGTGTGGCTGGCCTTGAGCTGGGCGAATCACAAGCACTCCGATGCTGCATGGACTTGGTTTTCCCGGCAGGAAGACACTCCTTTTTTCTTTTGCCGGTTCACGCAGCTTGGACTATTGCGGCTGCTGACGACATCCGCAATCATGGGAAAAGATTTGCGAACCATCGGCCAAGCCTGGGCGGTCTACGATCGATGGCTAGAGGATTCGCGAATCGAAATCCGGCTGGAGTCTTTCGAACTCGAGGCTGCGTTCCGTAAGTCAACGCATGCGGTGTCCCGGCTCTCGTCTCCGAAAGCGCTTGGGGATTGCTACCTGCTCGCGGCAAGCCTGGTTGCGGAGGCCACTCTCGTGACCTTTGACCGCGGCTTGGCAGCGGCAGGGCGGAAAACGCGGCATCGGATCGTGCTACTAGAAACGGCCGAACGCTGAGTTCGCGGCTCGGGGTTCCTGGACCACACTAGGGTTTTTCGTCCGCTGACGGTCCGTACATCCCTGGCACCTTCACATCCAGCAACCGCAGATAGACGCTCAGTTGGCCTCTGTGATGGATCAGGTGGCTCATCACTCTGCTTCGCAAGATGGCGCTACGCGGCTTCGAAAGAACCGGGGTGACGGGTATTGCTTGGCTCAGATAATCGTCGCTCACACGCGCGAGTGCTTCGCGGCCGGCCGCAACGTTCAGGTCGAAGTATTCCAGCAGCTCGGCCTTAGAGGCGGCCTCTTCGGCCTGCCGGCCCTCTTTGTGGAGCAGAAGAAATGGATAAACCGGTAACGTCGCTATGTGGCTCGCCAATTTGCCAAGCGTAGACGATTTCGCGTGGGGTCTCCATCCAAGCTTGCCTTCCGGCACTCGCTCCAAAAGCTTGCGAGTGTTCTGCATCTCCTCGTCGAACTCGGCAAGTAACGATTCGCTGACAGTCATGTGGCCTCAGGGAAGAAGACAACCTAGCGTTACGCCGCCGAACGCCGAGCGGTCGCGGCCAATCGCGACGTTCGGACAATCACTCCGCCAGCCACGGTCGCAATGCCGAACACGAGCTGATGCAGCATGGGCCAGAGAGTCCAGTCGTGCTCATACCGGGCGAGCATCAGGAAGGCGCCGATCACGCCCAGTGCGGCTCGGATGGAGCCTAGCGCGATGGCCGCCGTCATCTCCCGGCTTTTGGCTACTACGGCGACCAGGCCGCCAACCAACATACTCAGAACGGCAAGCCCGATGACGATGCCGTCGCTGATCCAGAACTTATAAACGCCGAAGTGGTTTTCGGGAATCTGGTATTTCACTAGCACCGAGAAGATGGCCTGCTCGGGCAGCCGAAACGCCAATCGGAATAGCAAATACCCTGCCACCACGGCGGCTACGGTTGACCACGGTGCCGCACGGAATCCGTTGCCGGCGAGCTGTGCGCTGGTTCTGACACTCTGTCGCCAATACCAGCTTCGGGCGGAAGCAACTCCCAATCTCGACGCGAGCTGGAAGAATTCCTCCAGCAGGTCTCCGAGGATCGCATCCATTTGTTCGGCAGGTGCGAATAGAGTGACTAGCCAGGCCGCGAGGCGCGGCGGCTGAACGAAATCTGCTTGAGGAATCATGAGTAGCTCCCAATCAGGTCGAGGCCTTCCGTCATGTTCTGGAACGCGCGTTGCGCGCGGTTCACTGCAGCCACTCCCTTCGCCGTAACACGAAAGAAGCGCTTCGAGCGGCCGCCGCGTTCCGGCGTCGGATCGCCACGGCGGGACTTAACATATCCCTTCAACTCCAGGCGATCCAGGGTGGCATAGACGGCGCCGATGGACACTTCACGCCGAGTGCGCAATTGGATCTCCTGTCGGACCGTGACCCCGTACGCGCGATCGTCCAGGCGAAGCAGTGCCAGGACAACGATGTGCTCGAATTCACCAAGGTAATCGCGGCCGAGCATTATCTATACAATATAGAATAAATTCCCAGGCGCCGGGCGCACCTTGCCTCTGCTACGGCTTCGCGCTCGTCTTCTTAGCGAAATCAAGCAGCGGCCCGATTCCCCGCAGCGGCCCCGAGTGAGCGAACTCCATGTACTGAATGTTCGCCGCCTGCGGCTCCAGCTTTTCCGCCAGCTTTTTCAGCGACTCATGATTCTGTTCAGCGTCGTTGCTTGCGAATCGCTTCGCCGGCAGGAGAGTTCCGTCTTTGCCGGCATCGGCGCTATCGCCTAAGTAAAGCGTTCCTGCCGCAAGGTAAGCCGCGCTGCCGTCGGTATGCCCTGGGATGAGATACGCGGTCACCACCACATTCCCAATCGGGAGCGTGTCTCCATCTTGCAAGTATCGGGCGACGTGGATTCCGGAGTCCTTCTTTCCCACCAGGAATCCGACCGGCGATCGGAAGGCCGCTCGACCTTCCATCACTGGCTGCTCCGCTGCCATCGCAAAAACGTCCGCCTTCGGGAACGCATTACACCCTCCGGTGTGGTCCGAGTGCGAGTGGGTTAGCAGGATCGCTCGCACTGCGTCCTTTCCGTAGCCCATCCGTTTCAGCCCTTCCAGGATGGCCGTCGCCTTGTGATCGTTCCCGCAGTCAACCAGGATGACTTGACCGTTACCGGCTGGAATCACCCCCACCGAGACAATTCCATCTTTCAGCTGAACCGCGCCGCCGGAGAGCGGTTGATCGTCCTTCAGTGGAATCGTTCGCCAAAACGAATAGAAGATCACTCCGAAGAGCAGCGCAACCACAGCCACGACCACAATCAAGATATTTCGTACGATCTTCATGCAACTTCAGGGTATCCCTACGCCAGGGATTCCGTTCCTGTTGTGCGGCTGGGCATCGGGCCACCATGCAGCGTAACCAAGGAGCCGCCCCAAGCCCCATAATGGTCTTGTCCGGCTGGACAGAACGAACACAAGGAGGTGGACGTGGCTTGGATGCGGTTTGTCATCGCGCTCATTGCCTGTTCAGTTCTGTTCGCGCAAGACCCGCGGCAGGTAATCGTCATCGCCGGCCGTGCCTCCTTCCTTGAGGTCATCGATCCGGTAACGCTGGAAACGCTGTCGCGAATCCATTTCGATTTCCCGGCGGGAAGCGTCGGATTTAATGGCGTGACGATCGGCGCCGACGGCTCCATCTATTTTGAAGGCCCGATCCCCACTAATCCACGAAGTTGTTGCGCCACGTACGCGCTGGACCCCGCCACCAGGAAAGCGAAAGTGGTGGCCTCCATCCCTGGGACAAGTTCCCGCGATCAATTCGTGGTCTCTGATGGTTTGACTTATTTTGCTGCCGATCTCTTCATGCCCATTAGCAAATTCAATAGAGTACCGAAGGGCGTGATGCACCTATCTCCCGATGCCCATTGGATTTTCGAGGTGAGTAACTTTCAAGGCCCGGCCCTCTGGGTCTACGATTTAACCCGCGGCGAATACCCGCGTGAACTCACGCCGGCCCGATCGGAGGAGGGAGCGCGAGCAAGCGGCGGCTGGGCCGGCAACAGCTTCTATTTCTTCATCGAGTCAAAGCAGAATTCATCACACCTTTGGAAATTGTCGCCGGAAGCAACAGAGCTCGGGCCCGGCGTGCCGGTGGAGAATGTTGGCTACACGTCCGGCTGTACGCAGCCGGCGTTCAGCGATCTGCTGGCAGCGGGAGACAAGGTATTTCTCTACGAACCATTCGGTTTCAAAGGAGACCGCCGCGAACGATGTCACGTTCCCGTGCCGGGAGGGGTTTGGATGATTGATCCCGCAACGGGCCGGCAGGTCGGCCGCACTGCTATTGGTTTGCACTTCTCCACGGTCGTGGCGGATCGAACCGGAACGTTCCTTTACGGCTTGGCTTCTGAAGGACTGAACCAACAAGGGCCCGGACAATTGCTGCGCATCGACGCCAATGATGGACACGTCTCAAAGTTTCGCGACATCGAGCCAGGCTTCTTTCGCATGACCGTCGCCTCTGTCGCTTCTGTGCCTAAGGGCGAGGTCTTCGCCAGCATCGAGCCTTGACTCCTTGTAAGTTGAGGACCGACATCGCGACGCGCTACCGAAGGACGCTAGACCGGCGAATCAAGACGGAACGGTATCGTCTTCATCAACGGAGACGATTGTGCCCTGATGGTAGTGGATTCTCCAGCCCTCGTTCGTACTCTGCCAAATGGTGGCGCGACGAGTGAGGCGCTCACCCTGGCTAAGCGTATAGGTCAGCAGGTAAGTATCAGAACCTAGACGCCGAAGAGCGTGGTCCGAACTATGCCAGCCCGCAACTGCGGCGTCGACGGGCGGGGTCTCGCCTAGTGTACGGAGGATGAAGTCGCGGCTATAGCGACGGCCTGATGCGCCAACCTCCCAATAGTCGAGGGCTGTTACGGACTCAAAGTCAGCGGGTGTTGTCCCAAACTCTTTTGTATGGAAGATGGGCTCGCGACGGCGTAGCTCGTCGAGCACGAGTACAAGATCGGATTCGGTATGGGTAAAAACTCCCATGGGTCGATTGTAGGCGCCTATTGAAGGAATAGGGCCGGTCCCGGTCATCGAATTCGGTCATCGAATTCGGGTGTGAGCAGAGGCGCTCGCTTCCCGCGTCCTCTTAGCTGGCGATTGCCGCTGTTTTGGACGTGTCGTCTTGCGGCTGCAACGCGGACTCGTTGAAGCTGTACCCGAATCCTCGAACGGATCGAATTAGCAGCGGGTTCGCCGGATCGGACTCGATCTTCTGCCGGAGGCGGAGGATGTAAACGTCTACGGTGCGATCGGTGACGGCGCGGTCGTGGCCCCACACAGCGTCAAGTAACTGCTCCCGGCTGAATACCACGCCCGGCCTCGACATCAGAAACTCCAAGAGCCTGAATTCAGTGGCTGTTAAGGAGAGTGGCTGGCTGTCCAGGCGCACACGGCAACTACTGCGATCCAGCTCGAGCGCGCCGGCTTTGAGAAGCTTCGACGCGGTGGTTTGGCCGCGGAATTGAATTTTGATACGGGCGATGAGCTCGCGAACGAAGAAGGGCTTGACGATGTAGTCGTTTGCTCCCAATTCGAGGCCGACGATGCGGTCCGTCTCGGACGCGCGCGCGGTCAGGAAGATCACGGGGATGTGAGCCAGTTCCGGATGGGAGCGAATCCCCTTGCAGATATCCAGCCCATCCGAGTCGGGGAGCATGATGTCGAGCAGAATCAGATCCGGCCGCTCGCGCCGGCACAAATCAATGGCCCCTTTGCCGGTCTGCGACCCCACCATCGTAAAGCCTTCCTTCTCGAGGTTGTACTTCAGGAGGGCATACAAATCGGCATCGTCTTCAATCAGAACAATCTTTTTCATAGGTGTCTAGATCCGTTGTAACAGATATCCAATGACACCTTACCGTCCACTGCATAACGATTTGATTACAAAACGGTTAACAGAAGCTAAATTCCTCTGTTTTTCGGGCGGGTTTGGATATGGGGACGGTTAGGAAGAGATGGCTCGGCCGGGGCGACTCTAACGGACGGTCCCGATGTGCTCGAGGGGCCAGAACACAAAGACGGCCTTGCCGTAGATGTAGCTGCGCGGCACGAGTCCCCAGTTGCGACTGTCGTTGGAGGAGATGCGGTGATCTCCCATCACGAAGTACTCGTCCGAACCGATCCGCACCAGCGGCCGCGAATCGAAATCGCGGTACTCCGCAGGCACGTAACTTTCGTTCAGCCGCTTGCCGTTGACGTATACGACGCCATCCGAAAGCAGCACGGTGTCGCCCGGAATACCGATGACGCGCTTGATGTACGACTTCGTCGGATCCTTCGGAAACCAGAACACTACCGTGTCTCCACGCTGGATGTCGCCGATCCCGAACTTGTAGGTGAACTGATTGATGAACAGCCGTTCCTGGTCGTAGAGGCTGGGCATCATACTGGTGCCCTCCACTTTCACGGGGCGGTACAGAAACAGGATTACCAGGACTGCGATCAGGGCGGACAGCATCAGGTCGCGGAACCACGCTACGGTTGTCAGGAGCGCTGATCGGGTCCGGGACGGGATCTGCGTGGCGTCTGGGGCACCGGTCTGGTCTAGCGGTTCGTTCATTCCTGTTCGTCGCTGCCGCGAGACTTCACGGCGAGGGGCTGCACTTGCGATAAAAGCAAATGTCACTCCAGCTTACCGGAGTTTGAGTCTGAACGGGTCTGGCGTCTTTCGATTAGACGAATCAGGGCGCGCTTTGGTTGCCCGAACCGCTGTAGGAGACCTTCGACTAGGCTATCCTCGCCTAGCGCCTGGAACGCAACTCGTGTTCAGCGCGAATCCAGTCGTCGTGGGGATTGCCACCCTGCTGTCCGCGGGCCAGCCAGTAGGAGTAGGCCAGCTTCGCGACATCGTGGTGGGTGAAGCGACGATGTTCGGCAGTCCCGATGGCGGGTTCTTTAACGGCAGTCGCGATCGACGGGGGCGTTTCCCTCAGGGGTTCGGAGGCCACTGTGGCGGGCTTGGCAGCACGATGAAGAGATGTGGACCGAGCGGGGCGTTCCGAGGAGGTTACGCGCGATTTCGCGGTGAGAGACTTCGGCTTGGAAATAGTCGCTTCTTTGGCGGGGGCAGGAGCGGTTGCGAGCGGCTTGGCAGGTCGCGCCACAGTTTTAGGAGCTTCTAGTGCGTCGATCACCTCAGGGGTGGCCTGGGATTCAATGGAACTCTTCTTGGTCTTTTTGGTGGATTTACTAGACTGCATAAGGTGTATTTTACCCTGGACGGAAACAATCTGCCCAAGGTTTGTTTTATTTGCTCGATCAAAAAGAAACGTGACACAAGTCGCGTGCGAGCCGAAAATAATCAGTTTGATTGCCGGCTGAGTGGGTTGATGGCTCGATGGCCTATTGTTGGCAAAACGGCCTCTAACTCATTCAAGCGTCAAGGACCAAGCTGTTGGATCAACTTCGGAGCCCCCGAAGATTTCCTTGTGCAGAGGGCCGAATTCTGGGCGTGCCTATCGGCGCAATTCAATGCGGTTTCAATGACGACGTGTCCGGGGTTGTGGAAAAAGTCGTGCAACTCACGGTTAATGTTTCGTTCCGGTGTCCGAAGAATTGTGAGAAAAAGGAAACGTGTTGGACGGGGTAAATTGTCAGTTGTAACGCCGAAAGTCACAAGCTTAATAGCATGCGCAAAAACCTGTGTGATGCCCACTTTTCATTTGTGATGATAGTTGGGAGGTGAAATGTGGCGCGTGGGTCTTTCGGCCAGCAACTGCTTTTATTCCTGTTGACGGTTGCGTGTCCGTCTATTGCAGTCGCGCAGGGCTTCCGCGGCTCCTTGGTAGGAACTATAGCCGACACCAGCGGAGGTCGTATTGCGACAGCGGACATTCTTCTCCGGAGTGATACGTCCGGCATCGAACGTCACGCGGTCGCGAATAACCATGGCGAGTTCCGCTTCGACGACCTGTCGCCTGCTTCTTACGTGCTAGTCGTAAAGGCTAAAGGCTTTGCGGACGCTCAATCCACGGTAACCGTGGTGGTCGCATCGGTCAGGAACATCGAAGTCACCATGAGTCCTGCTTCGACACAGCAATCGGTGACGGTCCACGCCGAGGCTTCGTCCATCACCACGCAGCCCATTGACATCTCGACCGCGGTCCACGGTGGTGAGGTGACGGCGAAGGACCTCCAGACATTTCCGCTGGCGGCCCGAAGTTTCGCGAACATCGCGTATCTGGTGCCTGGCACCGAACCGGTTGAACCGTCCGATCCATCCAAAGCGCGCATCACCGCCGTTTCCTTTGGCGGGAGCTCGGGCCTGAACGACGTGCTCTCGGTCGATGGCGGCGATAACTCCGACGACTACATCGGCGGCTTCCTCCAGAACTTCTCCCCCGACGTCATTCAGGGATTCGCGGTCCGCACCGCGCAAGAAGACGCCGACACTGGACGGACGGTGGGCGGGTCGGTCGTGATTACTACCAAACGGGGCACCAATGACTGGCACGGCGACGAGGCATTCTACGAACGTGCCGCTGCACTGAACGCGCGGTTCCCGATTGAGAATCCAGCTCCGCTTCCCAAGCAGCCTTTCTCGCGCCAGAACTACATCGGCTCGGTCGGCGGCCCGATCATCAAGGACAAGCTTTTTTTCTTTTCATCCATCGAGTATGTTCATGAGGACGCCAGCATCGCTTACAGCCCCGCCAGTCTGACTCAGTTCAACGCATTGGCCTCGCTGGCCTCGCAAGGACTGATTCCCGGCGTCTCTTCCATCCCGGTCCCTACCTTTGTGCTGGTTCCGTTTCGCGACTTTCTCGCGACGACCCGTTTCGATTGGTCGCAGTCCGAGCGTTCCCAGTGGTTCCTGCGCGCAGCCATCGACAACTACACCACCAATAACTTCCTGGTTCAGCAGGCGACGCTTCCCTCGACCGGCGCCGACTGGCATTCCAATTACATGAATCTCGTGTTGGGCCAGCAGTTCATCTTCAATCCCACCTGGGTTGGCTCTTTCACATTTGATGCCAGCTATCTGCACTTGACGGAGGCTCGAAACTCCAATCTTGGGTTTGCTTTGGCTTTTCCCTTCAGCTCCACCTCCCAAACCATCTCCGGTTACGAAACCTTCGGCGACAATCAATTCGTCACGCCGATTGCCGCGTTTCCTATCCTGCGTGATCAGGAGAAATATCAATTTCGCTACGCCGTCAGTCATTCTTCCGGCAAGCACGCGCCCAGCTTTGGCGTCGACTTCATTCATGAGCCAGTACTCAGCGGAGCGCTTTCCGCAAATGCCGAGAGCCTTACCACCTTCGCTATCAATCCCACTGAATATCTCAACAACCCGGCGCAATTCAGTGTCGATCTCACGTGCACACCATCCGGTTCGCTGCAGGTAACGCCTGGCACAGCGTGCACCGGCACGCCGGCCGGCAACGGAAGCTTCTCGCAGAATGTACAGCGGCTGGGACTCTATGTGATGGATTCATGGCGGATGACGCCGCGCCTCACGGTGAACTACGGATTGCGCTACGACACAACCTTCGGGCTCTTTACGGCGTCGGGGCGCAGCCAGTGGGACAACCCAGCTCTTCTGACCATGGAGGCTCTGCAGATTCCGCTTTTTGCGCAGCCCGCTGTGCCGCACGACTATCGAGCCGGCTTCGGTCCCCGCCTGGGAATCGCCTACCAGCTGACATCATCCGGAAACACGGTCCTTCGTGCCGGCTTCGGTATGTATTACAACGATCTTGCTCAGAACGGCTGGGTAACGGCCTTCCAGGCGGTCAACGAGCCAACCGCGCCGTGTGTCAAACCAGGCGACCCCGGCTGCCTTCCAGGTGCTGCGAGCGGCGGCGCCGGCGCTTTGATCGATCCCGGCTACAAGACGCCGTATGCGATTCACGTCACTGCCGGCATCCAGCACGCATTCAATACCCATTGGATTCTCAGCGGCGATTACACCCACGAAGAGGGCGTCCACGCTTACCGGCGTTACGATTACGAGGCCGGATACACGCTCTTCTCGCCGCTTTACGCGCAAGACGTCGCCACCCAGCAGCAGTACGTTCCCAACATCAGCGTTTTTCGATCGGATAATCGCTCCCGTTATGACGGGCTTTCCCTCCGTTTGCAAGGGAACATTTCCCCTTGGATGAACCTCAGCGCGAGTTACACGCTCTCCAGCGCAGAGACGTGGGGATGCGTGCTGGGAGAGTTGTTTGATTACGTGAACGGCGTCTGCAATCCGCTCAATGCGTTTGCCAAAGGGGACTACGGTCCTTCCGGTGAGAACGTCACTTCACGCTTCGTGCTGGCGGGCGCTTTCCACGTTCCAGGCGGCTTCGAACTGACGACGCTGATGCAAGCGGAGAGTGCCCGGCCTTTTACGTTGACAACTCCCGTAGATGTGAACGGTGTGGGCGACACCGTCGATGATCGGGCCGTCGTGAACGGCGTTCAAACCACGCTGGATCAATTCCGGGGCACCCCCTATATACAGGTGGATCTACGCGTCAGCCGGCCTTTCAAAGTGAATGAACGCTTTATGATCAACCCATTCATCGAGTTCTTCAATTTGTTTAATCGGAACAACCCCGGCGCCAATTATGTAACCAACATAGCCGCCTTCCCGACGCCGGTGAACAATCCGTATAACATCACAGCGTTTTGTCTCAACGCGGCCTGCACGCAAACGCAGCCCATCACGAGCCTGAACCAGTTGCGAGTGCCGGCGGGCGCGCTCGGCGATTTCTTCGGACCCGGTACCACGGTGGGCATTCCTTTCGCTGCACAGATCGGTGTTCGGCTCACGTTCTAAAAGCAATTACAACGGTGCCAACTGCGGCGATTGTGGGCGACCCGGCGACTACTTCGGGTTGCTAAACTCGATGCCTCTCACCACGCCACGAGTGCTGTCACGCTCGGAGGCCGATGCGTAGCTGACCACAACCGGGAGGGGCGACTGTGCTCCGCACTGAAATTCCGAGGGTCCGTTCAGAATCTGAACATGAAGCGGATCGGGTATGGAGAGGTGCAGCGTGCCTTCCTGCGCATCAACCACGATGCCGGTGATCTGGCCTTGGCATTCAATCGTTTTCAGCTGTCCACGGGCTTGGTGCATCTGGTCTCCGGGCTCGATAAATGGATTGTGGTTGGCCATGCCTCGCGGCACTCGCGTTGTCACGGCTTGCATGCGGCCGTTTGCATCACGAGTGAATTGGACAGCCAGTTCGGTATCAGCCGTGTAAACGAGGCGTTCCGCGCGCGCCCGTTCACTGGGCGTGGCGGCGCATTCCTTTGCACGATTCGCGGCCTGTTTCGCGTCTTCGTTTTTTCCAACTGCCTCCAGCGCATAGGAGAGCGTGGCCCAGTATTGGAAGGCGCGCCTCGGTGCAATCGACTTCAATGCCCGTAATTGCGTGATGGTCTCGTCAAAATGCCCGGCACTGAGTTCCAGCAGGGCTAACTGGTAACGAGCGTCGTCGAAATCCCCTCTCAGCTCGACAGCTCTCTGGAGCGCTCCGCGCGCTTCTGCTTCCGGCAGCCCGGCTTCGCCGAGTCGAATGGCGTATTCGTAGCAGAGCGTAGCGTCACTTAAGCTGCTTGCCATCGCCTTGTTCCACAGCTGCTGAGCATTCTGGACATCTCCACGCCGCATCGCGATTAGAGCCAAAGCGGCGGAGAAGTCTCCCGACTGGGGTGATTCGCGCGCGAGTTGCCCATACAGCGGTTCGGCCCGCTCCAGTTGGCCCCCCGCGAGTAGAAGATCTGCCAGTATGGCCTGGGAAGTCAAGGCCGGCACTTCCGAGGCTCGTATCGGAATGGCCTCGGGCGCAGCCATCGGCGATGCCTTCGTGGTTGCAGTGCCGTTTGCAATCCAGCCAGCCACATCCTTCTCGACATCCTCGACGCGTTTGGCGTAGATTCTCTCGAAGACCTCAGCGGCCGATGATCCGGCATTTAGCGACGCAACCAATTGCTGAAACTTCGGGGCATACTCAGGAGAAAGCACCAACATGCCGGAGACTGCCCAGCTCTCGGCATAGAACAGCGAGGCACTGTCACGGTTGTCGCGCACGGCCGAGTCGGCTGGGAGCGACCAAAGTTCGGAGAGTGGCATTCTCGCGTGCCGTTTCAAGAACTGAACATGCGCCGGAATTGCTCCACCAAACGTGCTCATTCGATCGTCAATACGGACGGTCGAGAATACTTCGGCGATCCCCTCGCTCAGCCACGGCGGCAGATGGACCCCCAGGGCGTGAAGGACCACATGCGTGTATTCGTGCGAGGCAATCCGCAACTCGGCGGCGCCTAAGGCCGGCATCACAATGTAATCGCGGTTTGGTGAACCCACGTAATAGGCATCCGAGGTAGGCCGCAGCTGGATCAGCTTGTATTCGCCCGGCGAACTGAATCCAATCACGCGCACGGGCGGCATTTGCTCGCCGTTCAATCCCGTCTGTTGCAGAAAGAACTGGCGCAACCGCTCAAACCACCGGAGTGTCTCCGCCGTTGTCGTATCGTCAGCTTGCGAATACGCTTCAAAGTGGGGGCTTCGGGCCACCCGCCAAGCTGGTTCCGGTGCGGCGCCGGCAAGCAGACAAAGGAGGGACGCTAGTAGAACGAGATGAACCGGAACTAGCCGACGCGCTCTCACGAATGCTCTTCAAGCAGCCACTGATGTCTGCGGTCTGCTTATATTGTTCCAGAGGAAAAGCGACGCGGCAGACCAAGCCTGCTTCGCAGCCAGCCGTCGGTGATCTCCGCCCACTGCTTCAAATAGAGCAGCCACAGCACCGCCAGAGGAAAGATCGCGAAGGGAACGGCACTCCACCCGACCATGCTCCGGTTACCAGTTGCCAACCCTAGGATTACTAGTGAACAAGTCGACATGAGCGCGGCGCAGAGTAGGCCGGTAGCGCTCCCACTCAGGCCGTTGGGGCCGCCTTCCCTCATCCGCAACGCCAGCCCGGCCGCCGCTAAGAAGGCCGAAAGGCCGAAGCACGGCCATTTCTGCATCGAGATGCGGGCCACCTCGCGTGCGAGTTGATTGAAGTGCGCGCCAGAATCCCGCAAGGTGGCGTGGATGTAGACGTTCTCACTCTGATCCAGCCACCCTACAACGAGGATGGCCAGGCTTGCGGCGATCAACAGCAGGCGGCTCAGCTTAGTGCCGCCAGTCAAGGCGAAATAGAAGCAGGCCAGCACAAACTGCGCCGGATAAAGCCATAAGAAAACATCGTCGACGTTGGTCTGCTTCTCATAGGTGTTTCGGACAGTTTGAGAAAACGGCTTAAAAACACGCAACGTGCGCCGCAGCTCGTCTCCGTTTGCCGGCATCTCCAGCGCCAGAACATCGAGCTTCACGCCGTTGCTTGCAAACTCCTCGAGGCAACCTGGACAGCCCGCCCGGCTCATAGAGAACCCGCAGACAAACAACGCCACAATGGCGAAAAGAAGCGCAATCTTAACGACCTTTATGGCCCATTTCGGATTGCTCACCGTGGCCTCCTCGCTGGATCCGCCTTGCCCCCATGTAGGAACTGTCTCAAGAGCCCCACCTTCCCACCACGCTCGATTTCCTGCCATGCTTCGTCCACGCAGCGCTGTTCCCGGGCCGTCATCTTCCACGATTCCGGCACAATGGCATCGCAATCGTTTCCCATCACCGGGTAGGCGAACTCGAAGGGTGTAACGGTGACGCTCGGATTCAAGCTGGCCAGGTGGTCTATGTATAGGTCGCGTTCGACATGGTCTGCCTTCAATTGCTCGTCGTCGCGGACCTTCAAGACAGCCATGAACGGCGCGATGATCTGGAACGACCATCCTCGCTTCTTCAACCGCAGATACTCATACGCGTCGACTAGTGGAGGCTCCGTCCGGCCCGGCGAAGGCCGAATCTCCACTAGTGCGATTGCCTGCTGCTGCCGCGAGCCAAGCAGTGCGTCGTCCAACCAATCCATCGCTGCCAGAAGGCCGAAGTTGTCATAGATCCCGCCGTCGACCAAGTGATGTGGCTCCTTCCCCCAACGCTCAGGCCGAGCGGCGGGCGACACGTAGGGGAAGGTCGCCGACAGGCGGGCGGCGGTTGAAACGCGCAGTTTTACATCGCCATCGAAGAGCTTCGCGATGCTCTGCACCTTGCGAATACGCGCCCGCAGGTTCCGCGAGGATGGAAAGTCTGTGCTGCCCAACGCCACGGGCCAGCCCGACTCCGCCGATGTGGCATTGAAGATGAATGCCGGGAATGGGTGAGCAGGATCCCTGGCCAGTGCCGCCCAATCCGACAAATAGGTTTCCTGGAGATGCGTGCGCTGCTCGATGGCGCGCTCCAGCGCCCAGCCTCGATCCATAATCTGGTCTCGAAAAAACGGCTGCAGAACATGCCACACATCCGGGTTTACGAGGGCCCAGGCCACATCATCGATGCTCGACTGGCGAGCCAGCAGTGACGCCAGGGCCAGCGGGGTATGCGGCCGGAAAGGCGCAGTTCGATCGCAAGCCGCGTCGAACGAAAATCTGCCGGTTGGCTGCTTACGCATATCGTCGTCCAGCTTGCCGGAAAGAGCAGCTCCCACGTATAGTGCTCCGACGCTGCCCCCGGAAACGCCGCTGATAAGAGCCAAGTTGCTTGCGAAACCATCCCTATCGCCGTTCGTGTTCGGAATCTGCGCGGCCAGTTCACTGATCACCTTGGTGGTCCATGCGGCCGCCTGGCTACCTCCTCCTGCCGCTGCCACGATGACCGGATGCGGATAGTTTGGCCACGTTGCACTCGGGCTGGTAGGCTTCCGTGAAGTGGCGTCGCCGGCAGAGACACGGAAGATGAAATCCGACTGCGGCAGTTGCCCGGTGACGAAGATCCATGCGCCCAACAGCAACAGCACCGGTACGCGGTACCGGTCAAGGAAAAAGGTGATGCCGGAGAGCACCCACGAGACCACCATCAGCAGCACCATGATGTAAGCCAGCGCCGGCGTCGACCATCCGCGATCCAGCGCGCCAATCCGCGATGCGTGCCCTGCACCCAAGCCAATCCAGGCTAGGAAGGAAAACAACGCCAGCACGAATGCGAGTATGTGGCCGCTATGAAAGCTGACCCGGCCGTCAGCCTGCCGGTAGAGATAGCCAGGTCCGAGGAATGTCAGTCTGTTCGCAACCCGCTCCTCCAGGCGCCTGCGACGCCCGTCAAGAGGAGGTCGCGTGTGATAAGCCCATTCGAGCAGGGCGCTCAAAACCGGTACCCGGTCGAACGGGAACACCAGATAGGCCGGCTTCTGCCGCGTACCCGTGTGCTGATGGGAAGTGAATAGAAACTGCAGCAACTGCGCCAAGAGGATCAATGCGGTTGCCGCTAGAAAGCCAAATAGCACGCCGAGCGCCTCATCGGCCTCACACAATTCACTTCGTTGGCAGACTGTCCAAATGAGAACGCTCAGCGGCACGAGCGAAGCCACAAGCCACGCAGTCGACGGGGACGCGGTTGGGCTGGTCTCCTCTATCGCCGTGCCGGTAAATCGCTCGAAGCCGTACTTTCGAATCAGGTTGATGGAAACCAGGCAACTGAAGGCTGTCAGGAACGTCGTGAATACGGTGAGCCCAATCTCGGTCGACGACTGCAAGTGCAGCAGCCCTTCGAACATCGGGCTTTCACGGAAAAAGAAGACGCTGGCCAACATGAGTGCCAGCACCGTTACCGCAACCCGGGCCGCGAAAAAGTTCGCTACCAGGCGCTTCCAATCGATGTTTTTCCATGAGGCAACGAAAGCCGGTATCCCATCCTTGAGCGGCACAAGTGCTGCGATCTTACAACAAACGTAGTCGGGAACGAACCACCCGCCTCAAGCTCAGCGGCCGGGCAGAGCTCGAAAGTCCATGACATATAATTGCCACCTGAGCATGAAATCAAAACTCTTCCTCGTCCTTAGCGTTCCGCTGTTGCTTGTCACGCTGACTGCGGCCAACTGGCTCTCGTATGGCGGCGATCCGCAACGCACCGGCTGGAGCCCGAAGGAAACCGATATTACACCGGATAACGCAAAGTCGCTCAGCCTGCTGTGGAAGCAGCACCTCGACAATCAACCGCGCGAGCTAAGCGGCCTCACTGCTCCCGTGGCGGTCGAGTGGGTGGTGACCGACCAGGGCATGAAAGAAATCGTAGTCGTCGGTGGCGCCTCCGACAACCTTTACGCGATGGAAGCCGGTTCCGGCAAGCTGATGTGGAAGAAGACGTTTGCGAATGAGAACAAGCCCAAGCAGGAACCCTCCTGGTTGTGCCCGAACGCACTGAATGCGACGCCCCTGATCCGGAAGGAAGGGTTGAAAGCCAGCGTCCTGGCTATCGCCACCGACGGCAAACTGCATGTGTTGAACATCATCGATGGCGAAGACCGCATGGCGCCAATTCCGTTCGTTCCTGCCTACGCCAAGGCATGGAGCTTGAACCTGCTAGGCAACACGGTTTATACCGCGACGTCGCAGGGATGTGGCGGCGCCAAGTCCGGTGTGTGGTCAATGGATCTCGGCAATCCCGAACATAAGGTCACATTCACCATGTCGTCGGGCGGCGTTTGGGGCCGAGCAGGCGTGGCCATCAACCAAGAAGGCACGAACGTGTACGCCTTGACCGGCGACGGCCAGAACTACGATCCCACTACGAGCCATTTCCCCGACACCGTTTTGCAGCTTTCCGCGAAGGATCTCTCGGTAGTGGATTACTTCACTCCCGCGAATCACAATTACCTGACGCGCAAAGATCTGGACATGGGCAGCTTTTCGCCCACGGTTTTTCCACTCAATGGCAAGGAAGTGGTGGCAGCGGGCGGCAAGGAAGGCGTGGTTTACCTACTCGATGCGGAGCATGTCGGCGGCACGGACCACAAGAGTTACCTAAGCCGCACACCCGTGATGGTGAACGAAGAAGCCGATTTTGCGGGCCGGGGCTTCTGGGGCGCTTTCGCCACGGCCGAAGATGACAGCAAGCAACGCTGGCTCTATGCGCCTGCGCTGGGCGCTCCTTCCGCGAAGGCCAAATTTGGCATCAACAACGGTGATGCCGGCAATGGAAGCATTATGGCCTTCAAGATTAATGAGAATGCCGGCGCTTACGAAGTATCGCCAGCGTGGATCTCGCGCGATTTGAATTTACCGGAGCCGCCGATCGTTGCGGGCGGTCTGGTGTTTGCCTTAGCGAACGGCGAATTTGCGCGGCAGTCGAAGGGCGATGGAGCCCTGTACTCATCCGCCGAACGGATTGCAAAGCACGTTGGCAACACCGTACTGTATGCCTTCGATATGAAGACCGGGAAGCAGTTGTTCTCAAGCGGCGACACGATGCCGTCGTTCACGCACTTCAGCGGAATCGCGATCTCGGGCGGACGGGTCTACGTGACTACCTATGACTCCACCGTGTACGCCTTCGGTTTGAAGGAATAGATGAGTAGTTAGTGGGCTGTGGACATCGCCGGGGATGAGCTTTTACCTCATCGAAGTTCCGCTGCCACCCTGGCGCATGTGGCTTTGTAGGGAGTCGAAGTCTTCGCGCACAATTCGACAAAACAGCTAGAGGAAGCGGTGCATCAAACACGCCCCTACATACCCCTTCTCCGGATGTAGAAACGCCTCCGGCAGCACGCAGAGCACTCGGAAGCCGCAGCTTTCCCACAAGCGAACCGCCGTCTCGTTGGTGCTGACTACCAGATTGAACTGCATGGTTCGAAATCCCATGCGTCGCGCCTCGGCCAGCGAGTGCCGGCACATCGCGCGCCCGATTCCCCGGCCGCGTTGAGCGCTACTCACCATATACCCGGCATTCGCTACATGTGATCCACGACCCGGCTGATTCCGGCGCAAGACGTAACTTCCCACGATGACGCCGTCGGCTTCCGCCACGTAGGTCGCAAACGGCGTCTCCATCCAGATGGTCCGTCCCTGTTCCCTGGTGGTGGCCGGGTCGTAGGCGAACGTGTCGCCGCGCTCGATCACCTCGCGCAGAATGGGCCAGATCCCCTCAAAATCGGCCTCCCGCGCCGGTCGAATCGTGATCTGACGTTGTTCGTGCTCATCGGGCTCATTCGCCATATCACCGGCCTATTGCCTGACCTCGAAGGTAGCGCTCTGCGACGCCAAAGAGCTTCCACCGACCCATAGCCTGTAGTGCGTCGGTTCAATGACCTGCTTGCTCTCGGCGTTGTAGAAAGAGAGCTCCTCGAAGCCGAGGTTGAAGGTGATCTGTTTCGATTCGCCCGGCTGCAGAGTCACGCGTTGGAAGCCCTTTAATTGGCGAACAGGCTGGGACAGGCTGGTTCCGTTGTTATTCACATAAAGCTGAGCGACTTCCGCGCCTGCGCGGGATCCAGTGTTCTTGAGCGTTGCGGTTACGGCGACAAGCGGAGAGATATGGCCGGCTCCGTTTGCCGTCGAGAGGGGAATCGTCGCGGCACTGACAGTGACGTCGGAATAGACAAATCGTGTATAGGAAAGCCCATAGCCGAACGGGAAAAGCGCGTCGTTGCGTACGTCGAGATAGCGCGAGAAGAACTTGGTCCCCTTTGCGCCGTCGGACGGGACCAGGTCACGGCCATCCGCCGGGCGGCCTGTAGGAAGCTGGGCGTAATAGAGAGGCTCTTGGCCTACGGCACGTGGGAAGCTCATCGGAACGCGGCCACTCGGGTTCACGTCTCCGAAGAGAACGCCGGTGAGGGCCGGGCCGACCTCATCACCGAGAAACCAGGCCTCCACGATGGCCGGAACGTGCGCGGCCGCCCAGTCGAGCACCAGCGGACGGCCCGAAAAGACCACCAGCACGGTTGGCTTGCCGAGATTGGTGATGGCTTCCAGTAGCTGCTGTTGATTGCCGGGCAAGTCGAGCTCGGTTCGCGAGGCAGCTTCCCCGCTCATACCTTGGCCTTCGCCGAGCGTGAGCACCACAACATCGGCCTTGCGCGCGGCTTCCAGAGCGGCGCCGAAGCCGGTTTCGGAGGCGCTGTCGATCTCCGTTCCCCGCTGGTAGTCGAGCGAGCAGCCAGCCTGTCTGCAGTGCTCTTCCATGGCTCTGCGCAGCGTGACGATGTCGTCATTGCGGGCGCCCATCGCCCAAGTGCCAGCCATCTCGCCGGCAGCGTCCGCAAGCGCGCCGATTAACGCGATTTTCTTTGCAGCAGGCTGCAACGGCAGGACGGCGGCGCCATTCGCAGTGTCGTTCTTGAGCAGGATGATGGACTCCTCCGCGGCCTTTCGCGCCAAGGGACGATGCTCAGCCACAGCCGCAGTCACCTCAGCGCCTGAGCGCGCGTAAGGGTGGTCGAAGATGCCGAGGGCGAACTTGACACGCAGCACGCGGCGCACGGCTTCATCGAGCGTCGCCTCTGAAACGGTGCCAGACTTGACCAGACCGGGAAGTTCGCGGTCATAGATGTGCCCCATCATGTCCACTTCGACGCCTGCCTCCAGGGCCTTCTGCGCGGCCGCGGCGGCGTTGATCGCGACACCGTGATGGATCAACTCTTCGACGGCGTTGTAATCGCTGACCACAAATCCATCGAAGTGCCACTCGTCGCGAAGAATCTTCGTCATGAGATAGCGATTGGCAGTAGCCGGGACGCCATTGAGCGAATTGAAAGAGCTCATCAGCGTGGCCGCTCCCGCTTCCACCGCGGCTTTGTACGGTTGCAGGTAAACCTGCCGCAACGTCACGTCGGACATATCAGTGGTGTTGTAGTCACGGCCTGCTTCGGCTGCTCCGTAGGCCGCGTAATGTTTCACCGAAACGGCGACGTGTTCCGGGTCTGACAGGTCGCTGCCCTGATAGCCACGGACATAAGCGCGCGCAATCGCGGAGCCGAGGTAAGGATCTTCGCCGGCGCTCTCGGCGACTCTGCCCCAGCGCGCATCCCTCGCGATATCGACCATCGGAGAATAGACCCACCGTACTCCTGCCGTTGTCGCTTCAGCGGCTGCGGTTTGTGCGGCCTGTGCGACGAGGTCGGGGTCGAAAGAGGCAGCCATGGCCAGCGGGATCGGGAAAATGGTGCGGTAGCCGTGGATGACGTCCGTGCCGAAGAGCAGGGGAATGTGGAGGCGCCCTTTTTCGACAGCCGCGTGTTGCAGAGCGTCGCTCCGCGCGCCCCATGTGTTAAGGATCGATCCGATCAAGCCTTTCTCCGCGAGCCGCATGGCGTCGGGTTGCAACACGTCCGGGTTGACGTCGGCCGCCAGAGCTTTATCCTTTCCAGGAAGCGGAGGAGGAGCCGCAGGCTGGCCGCTGTACTGCACAAGCTGCCCGACCTTCTCTTCGAGGCTCATCTGCTGGAGCAGGGCGTTGACGCGCGCCTCAATCTTCGGGTCGGCGAGTTGGGCATTGGGATGCGTCTGCGCCTGCGCGATGACGGCTGCAAAGGAAAAGAGGATTGCCGCGAAACTGCTGCCGATGTGTACCCGGCGCGTCAGGCGCCGGCGCAAAACAAATATTCCGATAGGCATAAGACTAGATTCCGTATTCCCTTTCTTGCGAGACGAACTTCTGGGTGGCAGGGCAGATCCTCGCCACCGAGGAACCCGTCCTGGCTCTATAGGATCATATTGGCGCGGTGAGAGAAGCCTCGCAAAGGCCGCCCCCGCATGGGCTGATCGCCGTCTGGCAACTTCGATCGCCCGGCCTATTGTTTGGCTCGAAACGGGGCGTAGGAGTTCAGAAACTCCCAGCGCGCCCGATGCAATTCCGGCGCGACGTGGCTCTCTGCAGCAATGTGCATCACCGGGTACTCTTTCGGCGCATAGACGGGCCACGCCGGTAACCCGGAGCCATTCGGATTGCCGGCCTTAACGAAGTTGGCGAAGTAAGAAGAGATGGTGTCAGCCGCCTTGTTGTCCTCGTCTCTCAAAGGAACGTTCAACGAGGCTAGCGCCTGGAACACATATTCCAGTTCGCTCGCGTGAACAGCGCCCATTGCGCTCTGCGGTATCTTCGAGTCGGCTGCCACGGGGCGGATCTGATCGAACGAGTAACAATAGACCGGCGATTTACCGGTCTTGACCTGCGCCTGCAGCCAAGCCCAGGTGGAGTAGACGATGAACTCATCGTCGGCATAATCCTCGGCCGATCGCTGCGCCTCCGCATCTGTGGTTGCCGGGTAGAGCTTAAGAAACTCACCGGCCTTATCGCCGAACAGCTTGTTGGCCTGCTCAGTGAACTGGGCGACCGTGACTTTGTGACTTTGACGAAACCAGATCTTGGCCTCGTCCGCATTCCAGCCCGCAAGCAGCGGAATGTGGCTCTGCTCTCCAGCTTGATAGGTGAGGGACACCTCGCGGGGCAGAAAATACCCATCGATGTTCGGCTGGAAATTTCCCTCCTCTCCCTTGGGAGATGCCTTCAGGATCTCGTCGGCTGATTTCGCCCGCAGTGCGGCGATCGAATCGGCGCCGAGCTTCTTCGCGAATTCGACGCCGGCTTTCTCGCTCTCCGCCAGCGGGCTCGCCGCCAAGGTCCCCTCGCCCGACGTGAAGAAGGCGCCGCTTTCACCGATGGCGCCGTGAATCAGGCGCTTCGAAAGGGGAGAAGCCATAAGAGCGCTCACCGAAAACGACCCAGCCGACTCGCCGCCGACGGTAACTTTATCGGGATCGCCGCCAAAGGCTCTGATGTTCTTGCGAACCCATTCCAGAACGGCGACCTGATCCATGAGACCGTAGTTGCCTGAAGCTTTGTGAGCCGATTCTTTGGTCAACTCCGGATGGGAGAAGAAGCCGAAGGTAGCAAGCCGATAATTCATGTTGACTACGATCACGCCCTTTTTGGCGAGATTCTCTCCGTCATACCGGGCCTCGGAGGCGCCGCCGGCCACGAAGCCACCCCCGTATACGTACACCAGTACGGGTAAGCGATCCTTCTCCGATTTGGCCGGTGTCCAAACATTTAGGTACAGGCAGTCTTCGCTCTGGCCTTTGTCGCGGAACACCATGTCACCGTAGACATTGTTCTGCATGCAGTGCGATCCAAATTCGGTGGCCATGCGTACACCGCCCCACTTTTGGACGGGTTGCGGTGGCTTCCAGCGGAGGTCGCCCACGGGAGGGGCGGCAAAGGGTATGCCTTTGAAGGTACGGACCGTGGAAGCGCTAGGCGGTGCGCCCTGAACAACGCCGCCTTCTACGCGGACCTGCTCGGGCAGGGCGGCACCAGCCCGCACCGCCGCCATCAGCAGCAAGCTGCCGCCCAAATAAACGCTGAGATTCATCACGATGGCAAGACTATCAGACGTATCCTGCGAAGACGGTGCCTGGGCACTGGGCCAACACGCTAGAATTGACTTCGTTTATGCCGGACTTAGCGACCGAAGATTCAGCCGCCCGCGACCCTTCAATGACGTCCCGGTGGCTGACCGCAACGGCGATCATCGTGACCGTACTGTTTGTGAGCATCCCGATCTTTGTATTGCAAGACCCGAAGCTGTCACTCTGGCCGCCGCGGGTCCTGGGAGATTGGTTAGCCGTCGTGGATCTCGCCGTCGGATTGCTGCTGACCGGTTACCTGACTTTTGGATACGCTTTCCGGGCGATGTATGTGCTGTTGGGAAAAGACACTCAAAAAAACTGGGATGGATCGATTTTCGGCATTTCCGGCAAAGAACGAAGGGTTGCGGTGAATCTGGGGATTGGGTACTTATTGGTGGTCTACTTATTCGCGGTGCTCTACCGTACCACCTCAATCCTGGACAGCCGTGCCTATTTTGTAAACGGCACCTTGGGTTCATTGAGCTTCTTCAACGCCTTCTATTTCAGCGTCACGACCGCCTCGACGGTCGGATTCGGCGACATTACGCCAGCTAGTGTTTGGGCAAAGTCGCTGGTGATGGCCGAAATCCTTTTGTCGCTTGCCTATGCGGCTTTTCTGGTGTCGGTAGGCGCCGCCCGATTGATGGATCGCAAGGTTGGAGGATAGCAGCTGGACCTGGCGCGTGGAATAGACTACTTCCGAGGGCGCCTTCCGTGCTGAAGCTGAAAACCGTTCCATTGCTCCCGCTTTTGCTTGCGAGTTACTTGCTAGGCCCATCGGTTGCGAACTCGCATTCGCAGGCCGGTGCGTCTCCGCTTGGCGTTTTCGAAGGCAACGGAGACGTGGGCACGGTTCTCCAACCGGGATCAGTCGAATTCGACCCGCGGACCAAGGCCTACACGGTTACGGGCAGCGGTGAGAACATGTGGTTCGCCAGCGACGCCTTCCAGTTCGTCTGGAAGAAGGCTTCCGGCGACGTCATGATAACGGCCGACGTCTCACTCGTTGGTACCCCGTATGCCGATGCGGCGCTGCATGGCGACGGATTAACATCACTCCAGTTTCGCGACCAGAAAGCGGCAAATACACACGAAGTGCAGGCCAACGTCTCGGGTCCCCTGCGCCTTCGGCTGATGAAGCGCGGAAACCGCTTCTATATGTGGACTGCGTCATCCGGAGAGCCGCTGCAATTCGCCGGCTGCTCGACGATGGTTCCACTAACTGGCGACTACTATGTGGGGATTGGGGTTTGCGCGCATAACAAGGACGCGGTGGAGAAGGCGTCGTTCTCGAATGTGGAGATTGCCACCGGCCGCCAGCCTGCACCGAAGCCGGCGCGCTACAGCACTCTCGAAACAATCACGGTCGCGTCGACGGACGCCCGTGCAACCTATGTATCGCCAGCATCACGCAATGCAATTGGGTCGCCGAATTGGAGCCCGGACGGGAAGACGCTGCTGTTTGATAGTAACGGCGAGATTCGCCGCTTAGGCGTTGCCGGAGGCAAAGCGGAAACGGTTCACACCGGGTTGTTCGGCTGTAACAGCAGCCATGGCATTTCCCCTGACGGCAAGCTACTGGCCGTGAGCGCGGGCGCGACGGACGGTCCGTCGAAGATACTTATTGTGCCCGTGGGCGGAGGCCAGCCAAGGCTCCTGGTGTCCCAGATGGATTCCTACTTCCATGGTTGGTCGCCAGACGGGAGCGCGATTTCCTTCAGCGGACTCGTAAGCGGCAAATGGAACGTCTATACGATCCCGGTCGCTGGGGGGCAGCCGAAGCAGCTCACTGACGCCGGTGCGTTCAACGATGGGCCCGAGTTTTCGCCGGACGGGAAGTTCATCTATTTCACTTCGGACCGCGGCGGCGGCTCGACGCAAATCTGGCGAATGAAGGTCGATGGGAGCGAACCTCAACAAGTGACTGCCGGCGAAGACTGGAATAATGCATTCCCGCACGTCTCGCCTGATGGAACTCAACTCGTCTTTCTAAACTATCCGGGAGGAAAGAGAGGCTACGGGTATTCCGAAGACGTGCTTCTCCGACTAATGTCGCTGGCGGATCAGAAAGTGAAGGTGCTGGCCAAGTTCGTGGGCGGTGCAGGATCTATGGACTCACCTTCCTGGTCGCCCGATAGCAAGCGCGTGGCGTTTGTCAGTTATCAAAACATCCAATAGAGCTTCGCCGGCTCTATTCAACTGTGATCTTGGTGCCCCTGGCATGGGACCGGGAAAGCACCTCGATGCGATGGTCGATGAGGTTGCGGACGCCTTTCAGCATTTCGATCCGCGCCTGGCGAAAGTGCTTCTCGGCTTCTTCGGGCGGGGTAAGGATGTCGGCGAGCCTTCGGAAGGCTTCTCCGACTTGCACGCAGAAATGTTCCGGGCCGGTTCGAGCGGATTGCTGGCTGCCCGAGGTTTCGGGTTGCGGGGCTTCACTCATGATGTGTTCCTCATCTCAACGATTAGCATACGGTCTTCCAAACGTGCGCGGGTGGGGGTCAGCGCGGCCATCGATGTAGGCAGGCCCACGTGCCGGCGCAGTGTGCCGACTTCCACCACCAGTTCGTCATCCTTTTTGAAAAGGCCGACCTCACCCTTATCCGTGAAAGGCAAGAGCAGGCGCACCTCGTAGTATCCATCGCATCGAACGAAGGAATAAGGCGCCTCGGTCCGGGTGACGGCGACCGGATCGTTGCCTGACTTATAGAGATGGTCGGCCAGAAGGCGAAGCCGTTCGTAACCCAGCACCTCATGTGGAAACAGAGGGATTCGCCGGACTGGAACGGGGTTAAAGTAGCGATCGATTTCTCCCAGTGTATGCTGCTGGCTGATTCGCCAGGAATCGAAGAAGGAATCGTGGATCTGGTCAGGCAGAACGCGGTTAACGATGATCTCGTCTACCGTCAAGCCATGCAGCGAGAAGTAAACGAAGGCCCGCTGCGTTTCGCGCAAGACCATCTTCTCAGCGTTGGTTACCAGGCGGACGCTGGTGGTGAGCGGGTCTTTAAGGAGGGTGTCGATGCCGCCGATCTTCTCGAACAAGCTCTCCAGGTTCTGAAAGTACTTCTCGGGCGGAAGCTCCACCGGTGCAATGCGATTCAGGAGTGGCCGCGCGGCCTTCAGCATCGTCCGCTGGAAGCCGAAGATGTTCTTCATGTACCAATCGAGAGTGGTAGGCAGGCTGACGAAGCGGAGCGACTCCGCTGTGGGTGCGCAATCGAGCAGGATCACGTCATAGGCGTTGTCGCGGCGGTACTGATTGACGTAGAGCATTGCGCTGAGTTCTTCCATGCCGGGAAAGATGGCCATTTCCTCCGCTTCTACGTCGCCCAATCCGGTGGTGCGTAGGACGGTGGTGAGGTAGGCCGTGACATCACTCCAATGCCGTTTCATCTCCTGGTTGATGTTGACCTCCTGGATCTCGAGGTGGTCGGCAATGCGGGTCGGGTCGGAAGTGCCCCCGTGGAATAGCGCAGAACCAAGGTCGAAGGCGTCGGCCAGGCTATGCGCGGGATCGACGCTCATGATTAGAGTGCGGTAGCCGAGGGAGGCGATATGGACGCCGGTTGCGGCCGCAACGCTGGTCTTGCCGACGCCGCCTTTGCCGCTGAAGAGAAGAATGCGCATGATGGTTCCTGTAGAAGCCGGCCGTCCCTGCGGACGAGCGGCATCCTCAGTTTAGGATGCTCGCGGGAGGCAAAAGAGCTAACGTCTGCCCAAACCCAGCCAGCGCGGCGATTGGCGGCAGTAACGCTCGTACTCTTCACCACGCGCCGCGCGCAGGTGCGGTTCCTCCAGGAAGACGACGACCAGATGAAAAAAGAGCCAGGCGACGAGCCCGTACAGGGCGACTTCTCGAGAGCGATAGAGGATGGCTTGGCCGAAGATGGCCGACAGCACCCCGAGATACATCGGGTTGCGCGAAACGCGGTAGATGCCCTGCCGCACCACCGCAGTGGGTTCTTCACCGATCAAGAAGCGCAGATGCCGCGTGAAGAAGATGGCAGGTGTACCGCTGGCCGTCAGAAATTGAATGAGGCAGACGAGGTAAGTGGCCGTTCCCAGGATGATGAGAATCCATCCGGCCTGCCACGCGCCCGGTTGTAGGTGGCGTGCATCAAGAAACAAGGATGGGACGTAGAAGCCGACGACGACGGGTACCAGCAGCGTAAACACAAGCCCGCGCAGCCAGAGCAACATGGCCCAAACGATATCACTTTCTGAGTGCTTGTTGACGGCTAGGCGGCTTTTACCTGAGGACGAACAGCCTCCGGGACCTTCGCTACCTGCACCTTTTTAGCGACGCCCAGTGTGCGGAGGAGCCAGATCTGGATCCAACTGATATCGAGCTCGTACCAGGCCAGCCCGTGGCGAGCCGAGGTTGGATGCGCGTGGTGGTTGTTATGCCAGCCTTCGCCAAACGTCAGCAGCGCGACCCACCAGCTGTTGCGGGAACTGTCGCGCGTCGCAAACCGGCGCTTGCCCCACATGTGCGTGGCGGAGTTGACGAGCCAGGTGGCATGGAGCCCCAACGTGACGCGAAGGAACAACATCCACAACACAAAGGGAAAGCCCAGCGTCGCCCAGATGATGACACCCGAAATGGCGAGCGGCACCCAGTGATACTGGCTAAGTAGAACGTAGAACCGGTTCTTCGCCATGTCCGGGACGTATTTAGCCAGGACTTGGGTTTGATTGTGCAGAGGATCCCCGGTGATCATCCAGAGCAGATGAGCCCACCACGCGCCATCCAGCGGGGAGTGAGGATCACCTTCCTGATCGGAGTGCTGATGATGGATGCGGTGCACGGCGACCCAGGCGATGGGGCCACCTTCAAGGGCCATCGTCCCGAAGATGGCGAAGGTGTATTCCAACCATTTAGGGACTTGGTAACCGCGGTGGGTCAGCAGGCGGTGGTAGCCCATGCCGATGCCGAAAGATAAGGTCATCCAGTAGAGAATAGCGGCGAATAGGAGCGCCTTCCAGCTGAAGAAGATCAACGCGGCCACTGCACCAAGATGAAAACCAGTCAGAGCGACGGCTGAGATCCAGTTGATCCTATAATGGCCATTTTCGTCCTTGCTGGCGGCGGGTCCACCGGCGGCATAGGTGCGCGTTGCGGTGCCGGTTCCACGTTCTATGCCGGTGCGCAACGGCTTGACTCGATCTGACATACTTCGACGCTAGCAGTTCTACGAGGGTGTCTACGTAATAGTTCGGTAATAGCGAACGACACCCCAAGCGGACGAGTTTTCGCAGTTTTGTTGCGCCGAACCTTCAGAAAAGGGACCCCTGCGTCGCGATCCATGCACCGTGGCGCCGTCCGTCAGATGCGAGCGGCGTTCGCTGCGCCGAAGCCTACGATGTTGCGGCCGCCGCTTTGGCGCACTCGGCTGCTACACCGCCCGTTTCGGCATTCCGCTTGTCCGCAGTGACACGCAGAACACCCTGGTGTAATTCAGCCTTCAGAGTAGCCGGGTCGAACGCGTCCGGCAGGAACGCTCGCACCATAATCGACCGGCCGGTGATTTCCGTCTCCTTACCCTCCACGGTCTTCTGGGTCCGGCTTGTGCCCTCGATCATCAGGTCGCTGCCCAGCAGGGAGACCTTCAGATCGTTCGGTTCAAAGTCGGCCGCGTCCACCTCGGCGACAAAGTGATTCGCTTCCTCATGAACTTCGCTGCGCTGGCAGGCCAGCAACTCGCGCTCAGCTTGGACCCAGTCATCCAACTCGTTCAGGCCTTCCTGGCTATGCATGGTCGAGAGCTCGAACGCCCGGCGCCTGATCTGGTCGATGACGTTTGTGATATGTTCCAACAACTGGGATGTTCCCGCCTCAGAGGGTTGATAACTCTTAATTGCAACGTTCGACATGGACTATGCCTCCGTGAAATGCCGTCAGAGATCACGGTGCATCAGAAATACCAATCTTAAGTCCACCAGGAATCAATTAGCAGGAGGATTCTCCTTGACGGGCTGCGCGAGCAAACGCAAAAACTGGGTGAATCGGCTCATATCGGGCGTGTATCTAAGCGGAATGTCATGGAAGTTTTACACACCGCTACTAGTGTTTCCGGTGAGAATCTAGAAGAGGCCAGTGGACTAAGTAGAAGTCCAACGAAAAGCCGTCAAGCCCTAAGATCGCCAAGAACGAGGAATTCTTAAATGTCATCGATTACCGCCGTACAGAATCCGATTGAGGACGACCGGACCACAATTGACGTCGAGGGTCTGAAACGGGCCTACCTCGACAACCTCTTTTACCTGCAGGGCCGATTCCCGGAAGTGGCGACGGCTCATGATCGCTACATGGCGCTGGCCTACACGGTGCGCGACCGGCTGCTGCGGCGCTGGATCAGTTCCGTGGAAACTTATCGGGATAGACAAGTACGGATGGTGGGCTACCTTTCCGCGGAGTTCCTGCTGGGCCCACACCTGATGAACAACCTGCTGAGCCTGTGCATGGTCGAGCCCATGAGCCGGGCGTTGGATGCATTGGGGCTGAAGTTGAGTGACATTGTCGAGACCGAACCGGAGCCTGGCTTGGGCAACGGTGGATTAGGCCGGCTGGCGGCTTGCTACATGGATTCCCTCGCCACCTTGCATCTTCCGGCCATCGGCTATGGTTTGCGCTACGAATACGGCATTTTCCAGCAAAAGATTGTCGATGGATGGCAGGTTGAAACGACAGACAAATGGCTTCAGTACGGGAATCCGTGGGAGATTGCGCGGCCGGAGAGCGGCGCTGACGTCGGGTTCGGAGGCCATACCGAACCGTATTCGGACGCCTCGGGAGAACAACGGGTTCGCTGGGTCCCGGATCGTATCGTGCGGGGCATTCCCTACGACACGCTGATACCGGGTCATTGCACCAACACTGTGAACTCGCTGCGTTTGTGGAAGGCCGAAGCCCCCGAGCGGTTCGACTTCGCAGCCTTCAACGTGGGCGACTACTACGGCTCGGTACGGGAGAAGGTTCAACTAGAGAACATCTCCAAGATTCTCTATCCCAACGACGACAACATTAAGGGCAAGGAACTGCGCCTCGAACAGCAATTCTTCTTTGTCTCGTGCTCGCTGCAGGACATGATCAAGCATCACACCCACAGAGGCGGGCTGATCGAAGAATTCGACCAGAAAAATACATTGCAACTCAATGACACTCACCCTTCGGTGGGCGTAGCGGAGTTGATGCGCTTGCTAGTGGACATCCACCACGTGGCCTGGACCACTGCCTGGCGCATTACGCTCAATACGTTCGGCTATACGAACCACACGCTTCTGCCAGAGGCGCTGGAGCGTTGGCCCATTCAGATGTTCGGCAGCCTCCTGCCTCGCCATCTGGAGATCATTTATGAGATCAATCGGCGCTTCCTGGATGAGGTTCGCGCGAAGTACCCCGGTGATGAAGGCAAGGTAGCAAGGCTTTCATTAATCGACGAATCGGGCGAGCGATACGTCCGTATGGCCAGTCTGGCCAGCGTAGGCAGCCACGCCATTAACGGTGTTGCCGCTTTGCACACGGAATTGCTGAAGAAAGACGTGCTCCACGACTTTTATGAAATGTATCCGGAGCGGTTCAGCAATAAGACCAACGGCATCACACCGCGGCGGTGGCTTCTCGAAGCCGATTCCAGGCTGGCCGCGCTGATCACGTCGCGCATCGGGAGCAGCTGGGTCACAAACTTGGACGAGCTCAAGAAGTTGGAGCCACTGGCCGATGACGCCCAAGCCCGCACTGAGTGGCGCGAGTCGCAGAAGCAGGTGAAAGCGGATCTGACGGCGTACATCCACACCACCACGGGTATTGTGGTCGACCCGGGCTCTCTGTTCGACGTGATGGTGAAACGGCTTCATGAATACAAGCGCCAGCACCTAAAGGTGCTGCACATCATCACGCAGTATCAACGGCTCAAGAAGAACCCCAATCTGGACATCGTGCCTCGCACTTTCATTTTTGGCGGCAAGGCAGCGCCGGGGTACTTCATGGCGAAGCTCATCATCAAGCTGATCAATTCGGTGGGCGAAGTGGTTAATGCCGATCCCGATTTGCGAGGGCGGCTGCGGGTCGTTTTCCTTCCCAACTACAACGTGACCGTGGGGCAGAAGCTCTACCCTTCGGCCGACCTCTCGGAGCAGATCTCACTAGCCGGCAAGGAGGCATCGGGTACGGGGAACATGAAGTTTGCCCTGACCAACGCCCTGACGATCGGTACACTTGACGGGGCAAACATCGAAATCCGCGATCGCGTCGGACACGAAAACTTCTTTCTGTTCGGTCTGACCGTGGACCAGGTCAACGAGCTGAAGGCCCGGGGTTACCATCCGCATGATTTCTATGAGGGGGACGGTGAGTTAAAAGAGGCTGTGGACGCCATCGACAACGGGCATTTCTCCGATGGTGATCGCAAGCTGTTCCGGCCGCTGGTCGATAACCTGATGAATAGCGACCCCTACCTGCTCTTTGCGGACTACCGCGCCTATGTGGACACCCAGGATCAGGTGGACAGGGCGTTCCGCGATCAGGAACACTGGACCCGGATGTCGATCCTGAATACCGCCCGAATGGGATACTTCTCCTCAGACCGCGCCATCCGTGAGTACGCTGACGAAATCTGGAACCTCAAGCCGGTAATGGTCGAATTGGCCCGAAAGTAAGCCGGGCACAGCCTCGGCCGTAACACATATCAGACGACGGTCATCAGACTGTTACCGCACGTTTATTTGATTTTGGTATTAAGCGGTTAAGGTTGGGTGGAAATCATGAACGCAAGTCATGAATCGACCCCCTTGCATCTTCCGTCGCACTTGCCGCGGGCCGTCGGCCCGGGCGTTTTCAACACCTTGAATCCGTCGCTACCGGTGCGGCTGCTGCAACGGTACGTAGGCATTCCGGAGTTAGAGGCCCTTTATCCCCGCGTGGAGGCCGAGCAGTTGCCGGGAGAAAGCTATTACTGTGCTCTGCTTCGAGTACTGGGGGTCCAGTGGAGCATTTCCGATCTCGATCTTGCGAGAATCCCGACGACGGGTGCCTGTCTGCTAGTGGCCAACCACCCGTTCGGCATGATTGAGGGCACGGTTCTAGGCGCATTGCTCGAGGGCGTGCGGCCGGACGTGCGCATCATGGCCAACTCCCTAATGGGCCATTTCCCGAAGGTGGCTGAGAAGTGCATCCTGGTGGATCCGTTTGGCGGCGAAGGGGCCAAACAATCGAACCGCAAAGGCATGCGCGAAGCATTTGAGTGGCTGCACCGCGGCGGCTTGCTGGTGGTCTTCCCCGCCGGCGAAGTGGCCAGCTTCGATGCCGGGAAGCGGGTCATAACCGATCCTCCCTGGAACACGGGGATTGTCAGGATGGCCACGCGAGTGAAAGCGCCGGTGGTTCCCGTCTTCTTTGACGGCAGGAATGGCTTCGGCTTCCAGGTGGCAGGGATGGTCCACCCGAGCTTGCGCTCCGTGCTTCTCACTCGCGAATTCCTGAATAAATCAGGCAAAACGCTGATGCTGCGCGTCGGTAATCTGGTGAGCGCGAAGAAACTGGAAGGCTTCGCCAGCGACGAAGAGAGAACTGATTACCTACGCCGGAAGACCTTTGTGCTCGCCAAGCGACAGGAGCCCAAGCAGCCATTGCCCTTCCTCTATATGCCTCTAAAAGAGAAGTTTGGCAAGGCTTGGCCGAAAGCCGAACAGGAACCCATCATAGCCGCCACGGACCCTGTCCTGATGGAGCGCGAAATCCAGGGCCTGGAACAGGAAGCCTTGTTGGATCAGCAAGGCGACAACCAGGTTTACATCGTCGCGGCGAATCGGGCCCCCAACGTAGTGCGGGAAATCGGACGCCTACGCGAGATCACATTCCGGCAAACCGGGGAAGGAACGGGGAAGTCGGTCGATTTAGATGAATTCGACAGCTATTACCTGCACCTGTTTATCTGGAACCAGTCGGCGCACGAGATAGTTGGCGCCTACAGACTGGGCCAGTCTGACCGGATCCTGCAGAACTTCGGGATCAAGGGGTTCTACACAGCCACGCTCTTCTCTTATCACCGCGCCTTTATCGAGCAGGTCAACCCTGCGCTCGAAATGGGCCGGTCGTTTGTGCGGGCTGAGTACCAACGCAGTTACGCGCCACTGCTGCTGCTGTGGCGGGGAATCGGCGTCTACGCGAGGCAGAATCCCCAATACAAAATACTCTTCGGTCCAGTGAGCATCAGCAACGACTACCATCCCAATTCCCGCGAGTTGATGGTCAACTTCCTGAGACAGTACTGCCGGGCCGAGGATTTGGAGCACTTGGTCCGAGCCCGGAGCCCGTTCCGCACACGACCGATAAACCGATGGAAAAACGTCCTCGATGAAGGCACGGCGTGGGATATAGAGGAACTCTCGACGTTTATCGCCGACATCGAGACGGACCAAAAGGGTGTGCCGGTGCTGCTCAAGCAGTACTTGAAACTGGGCGGGAAGCTGCTGGGCTTCAATGTCGATTACCGCTTCTCGAAGGCGCTGGACGGGTTGATTGTGGTGGATTTAGTCAAAACCGATCCCCGCTTGCTGGATCGATATATGGGCAAAGCGGGTGCTGCGGCGTTCCTGGCGTACCACCAGAAACAGGTTGCACAAGCCCAATAGCGGCCTCAAAATAGCGACCATCAGCGGTTTCGTTTCGGCACGGCTGCGGGTGCTTTTCGGGTATTTCCCGGCACAGATCAGCGGCAGCAATTGCCGTTACCAGGCAATTCCTCATACAATTCAAGTGTTATGAAGCGTTTCGTTTCGTTGGTAGCGGTTACCGGGTTTCTGTTCCTCTCGGGATGCTCGCAGAGTCCTGAGCGGATGGTCGAATCCGGCAACAAGTACCACAACAATAAAAAGTACAAAGAAGCGTCGATCCTGTATCGCAAGGCGATTGCGAAGGATAAAACGAATGCGGAAGCCTACTACCGGGAAGGACTGAACATGCTCGACCAGGGCAGTCCCGGCGAGGCCGCGCAGTTCCTTCGCCGGGCGGTAGATCTGAAGCCCGACAATGTCGACGCCGCCAGCAAACTGGCAGAGATCTACCTGGCTGCGTACGCGAGCAATCCCAAGAAGTTCAAGTCGTTGCAGCCCGAGATTAAGGAACTGACCGACAAGATCCTGAAATACAAGCCCAACTCGTTCGAGGGTACGCGCCTCGAGGCTTTTGTTTATCTCACCGATCAGAATATGCCGAAGGCCATCGAATATTTTGAGAAGGCGCTGACAATCAAGCCCTACTCGCGCGAAGTGGTGGGCTGGCTGGCGCAGGCTTACGCATCCTCGGGCCGCTCTGACGATGCCGAGAAGCTTTGCCGGGAGATGATCGCGCATGACAAAACCTGGGGGCCCAGCTACGACTTCCTGTTTCTCTTGTATTCCAAGCAAAAGAAGCCTTCCGAAGCAGAAGAAGTGTTGAAGCTGCGGCTGCAGAACGATCCAACCAGCCCGCTGGCAGTGAAAAACCTAGCCAGTTACTACCTCGCAACGAATCGCGAAGCGCAGGGTGAGGCTGTCATCAAGACGGTGCTAAACGATCCGAAGAGCTTTCCGAATGGACGTGAGATGATCGGCGACTTTTACGCCCAGCCGTCTAGCAAGAAATACGATCTGGCGTTGGCGCAATACCAGGCCGGCGCGAAAGAACAGCCTGACAAAGACCTGCTTTATCAAAAGAAGGCTGTGTCCGCTTTAATCATGCTGAAGCGCCAGGACGAGGCGCTGCAACTAGCCAAGGCCTTGTCGGCGAAGTACCCGAAAGACTTGGGTGTGAACGAGCTTTACGCTGGGACGCTGCTGGATTCGGGGATGAAGGCGAACGTTCAGCAGTCCGTGCAGGAGTTAAAGAGATTGGTAGCCGAGAACCCGAAAGAAGCGCTGCTGCACTTCTATCTGTCGCGGGCCTACTTTGAGACCCGCGAAACCGACAAAGCCCTCAATGAGGCATTGGAGGCCAGCCGCTTGGCCGAAACCCATACCCCCCCGATCAACCTGCCGGGCGCACGTATCGTGTCGGCCCGAATTTATGAGGACCGTGGCCAGCACGGAAAGGCACTCGAGCAGACCGACGGCGTATTGGCGAGCGACCCTGGGAATGCGGACGCCCGCCTGATCAAGGACCGCGCACTGATCGGTTTGAACGAGTCGGATAAGGCGCTGCCCGATCTCGAAGATCTGGTCGCGAAGTATCCCACCTTCTCCGACGCCCGTTACTACATGGCCAATGTTTACCTGATGCGAGAGGAACTGGCTAAGGCCAACACTGAGTACGAGAAGCTCTGGAATGCAACGCCACCGGATTCGCGTGGCTATCTCGGTATGCAAACGGTGCTGATCAAACAAGGGAAGAGTGAAGAGGCGATCAAGAATCTCCAGCAACTCGTCAAGGAAAACCCCAAACGGCTGGACTACCTGTACGCCCTGGCGAACTTCCAAGCGCAACTTGGGAAATACTCCGACGCGGCCGAGAACTACAAGACCATCCTCAAAACCACTACCAACTCAGAAGATCTATGGCTGCGGCTGGGATTGATGCAACGGAGGCTTGGCCAGAACCAGGCCTCGCTGGCCTCTTTTGAACAGGCGCAGAACGCAAATCCAAAAGGCGTCGAAGGCCCGCTCCAACGGGCCCTTTTGCTGGACGATACTGGTCAGAAGAAAGAAGCTCGGGATGCCTACTTGAAGGTATTGGGAGTCGATCCTGAAAATGTCGCGGCCTTGAACAACCTTGCTTACATCGACGCGGAAGCCGGACGGGACCTGGATCAAGCCCTGACCATGGTGGAAAAAGCGAAGAAGCAGAAGCCTGAGAGCCCCGATATCTCCGACACGCTCGGCTACATCTACTACCAGAAGAACCTCAACCAACAGGCCATTCAGGCGCTCAAAACAGCGGTAGGGGGCGACCCAAAGAATGCCACATTCCGGCTGCATCTGGCCATGGCGCTACTCAAGACCGGGGACAAGGCGGGCGCTAAGAGCGAAGCGGACCGCGCACTGGCGCTGGCAACACCACAGGAACAGACTAAGATCCGTACGTTTATGAGTCAGATCGGTTAGATCCGCTTGCCCTTCAAAGCGTTGGCCGGTGGAATTCGCGGCTATCCATCGGCCCCCTACGTCATTCCATTTGCTTCGTTTTTGCTCTTTCTCGCAGTGGCCGACCGAGTTCCCATGAACGCGGCGTGGGAAAGCCCGCTGCGGGTCATTTTAATGGGGGTGATATGCCTTTTATGTTGGCCCCGAAACTGCCAATGGCAAATGACAGCGCCCGTCGCCGGGATCGTGCTGGGGATCGCTGTATTCTTTCTCTGGATTGCGCCCGACGTCCTTATTCCCGGTTATCGCCACTCTGTTCTGTTCCAAAACCGACTCATCGGCCAGGTGCATTCCTCGATCCCGGCCGCCGATCTGCAGAACTGGTGGGTATTGGCTTGGCGATCCATCCGGGCGGTTGTCATCGTGCCGGTCGTCGAAGAGCTATTCTGGCGCGCCTGGCTGATGCGATGGCTGATCCGCCCCGACTTTGAACGCGTTCCGATGGGGACGTATTCGACTACCGCATTCTTCACCGTGGCCGTTCTGTTCGCCCTGGAGCATGGACCCTACTGGGACGTAGGACTGCTCACTGGTTTTATTTACAACTGGTGGATGATTCGGACCAAGTCCGTAGCCGACTGCATTCTGGTCCATGCTGTCACCAACGCCTGTTTATGCGGCTACGTCATCTGGGCCGGCCAATGGCAGTACTGGCAATAGCCGGACACCGAGCCGGCGGGTGCAGAGCTCTCTGAATGAACGAACCCCTGCGATACCCTGAGAAAAGTTCAGGCGTCAAGACATCGAGAAGGACACAACAATGACCACGCAGTCTGGAATCGACTCCGTTCTCAAAGAGACCCGCGTCTTTAATCCGCCGGCGGAATTTCAGGCCAGAGCGAACATTGCCAGCATCGCCGACTACGAAAGACTTTACCGGGAAGCTGACGAAGATCCCCAGGCCTTTTGGGGAAAAATCGCCGAGGATTTGCACTGGTTCACGAAGTGGAACAAAGTGCTCGAATGGGAGGCTCCTTTCGCCAAGTGGTTCGTGGGCGCCCAGACTAATATTTCTTACAACTGCCTCGACCGGCATGTGGCAAGCTGGCGCCGCAATAAAGCGGCCCTGATTTGGGAGGGTGAGCCGGGAGAGGTGCAAACCCTCACTTTCCAGCAGCTGCTCATCGAAGTCTGCAAGTTCGCTAACGTCCTCAAGTCGCTGGGCGTTCAAAAGGGCGACCGCGTAGCCATCTATATGGGCATGACGCCCGCGCTTCCCATCGCCCTGCTCGCCTGTGCGCGCATCGGCGCACCCCACACAGTGATCTTCGGCGGCTTCTCGGCCGCCGCGGTGGTGGATCGCATTCACGATTGCCAGGCTTCGTTCGTGATCACCCAGGACGGGACCTACCGGCGCGGCGCCGAGATCAAGCTGAAGCCTACTGTGGATGAGGCGCTCAGTTCGTGCCCGTCGATCAAGAGATGCGTGGTCTTCCAGCGCACAAAGTCGAACGTGACTATGGTGGAAGGCCGCGATGTCTGGTGGCACGACGCAATGAGGTTCGCTTCGAGCGAATGCCCAGCCGAGCCGCTGGACGCTGAGCACCCGCTTTTCTTGCTGTATACGTCCGGCACAACCGGCAAGCCGAAGGGAATCCTGCACACCACCGGCGGCTACGCAGTCGGAACCTACGCCTCTGCGAAGTGGGTGTTCGATCTGCGCGAGGAAGATATCTACTGGTGCACCGCGGATATTGGCTGGGTCACGGGCCACAGCTACATCGTTTATGGCCCGCTGCTGAATGGCACCACCACACTTATCTATGAGGGCGGTCCCATGTGGCCGAAGCCCGATCGCTTTTGGGAAATGATCGACCGTCATCGAGTTTCCATTCTCTATACGGCGCCGACTGCGATTCGGGCACTCATGCGCTTGGGTAATGAGTGGCCCCAGAAGCACGCCATGAACTCGCTACGGCTGCTGGGCTCGGTCGGAGAGCCGATTAATCCGGAAGCCTGGATGTGGTACCGCGAGCAAATTGGGCGGAATCGCTGCCCGATCGTCGACACATGGTGGCAGACCGAAACGGGAATGATCATGATCTCGCCCTTGCCTGGCGCGACGCCGACCAAGCCTGGCTCGGCGACACGGCCATTGCCCGGCGTTGCGGCCGACGTGGTGACCCGTGAAGGCGATTCCGTGCCTTTGGGCGGCGGCGGGTACCTGGTGGTGACGAAGCCCTGGCCGGCCATGCTTCGCAACATTTACGGTGACCCGGATCGCTTCAGGCAGCAATACTGGTCACAACTGCCGGGGATTTACTTCACGGGTGACGGTGCGCGCAAGGATGAGGACGGTTATATCTGGATCATGGGGCGCATTGACGACGTCATCAACGTCTCCGGACACCGCCTCAGCACAATGGAGGTTGAATCGGCGCTCGTGGCGCATCCAAAGGTCGCTGAAGCGGCCGTGGTGGGCCGCCCTGATGAAATAAAGGGTCAGGCCATCGCGGCCTTCGTCACTTTACAGGCCGGCTTGCACCCGTCGGAAGAACTAAAGAACGAATTGCGGGCCTGGGTAGCGCACGAGATCGGCTCCCTCGCCCGGCCGGACGATATCCGTTTCACCGACGCGCTTCCGAAGACGCGCAGCGGAAAAATAATGCGGCGCCTACTGCGAGACGTTGCCAGTGGCACCGAACTGAAGGGTGACACGACCACGCTCGAAGACATGTCCGTGGTAGCTAAGCTGCGCGCCGACGAAGAATAGGGCGGAGATCGTCTTTCTACAATGATGGCGTGAACCATCCCTATCGCGGGCGCTTTGCGCCTTCACCGACCGGGCCGCTACATTTCGGCTCGCTGGTGGCGGCGGCCGGCAGCTATCTCGACGCGCGTGCCCACCAGGGTCAATGGCTGGTCCGGATGGAAGATGTCGACACCGCGCGCTGTTCCGGGCGCTGGCCGGCCGACATCCTGCGGACGCTGGAAGCATTCCACTTTGAATGGGATGGTGAGGTTCTCTATCAGTCCTCGCCCGACCGCCAGAGGGCTTACGTAGCCGCACTCGATCAGCTGGCTGAAAAGCGTATTCTTTATCCTTGCGGCTGTTTGCGCAAGGAGATTCTCGATTCGCAGACCGGTCCGTTGGCCGACCACAGCGCGCGCTATCCAGGGACCTGTCGCAATGGCCTTGGCGAAGGCAAGACTGTTCGCGCATGGCGCCTGCGCGTCGACGATGATTCAGTGGCCTTCGTCGACCGCGGCGCTGGACTCTTCAAACAATGTCTTGAATCGAGCGTCGGCGACTTTATACTGAAGCGATCCGACGGCCTGTTTGCTTACCAGTTGGCGGTGGTCGTGGACGATGCAGACCAGCGCGTCACGGACGTTGTGCGCGGGGCGGACCTGCTCGATTCAACTCCGCGCCAGATCTATTTACAGCGACAACTTGGCTACCATCAGCCGCAGTATCTGCACCTGCCGGTGGTGATAAACGCATGGGGACAGAAACTCAGCAAGCAGACGGGCGCAGAGCCGTTACGGAGAAGTGAGGCCGTCACGCTCTTATGCGGTGCGTTTACGTTCCTCGGCTTGACCCCGCCGCCGGCTTTGCGGAGCGAAGGATTACCCGAACTCTGGGCTTGGGCCGTCGAGGCGTGGAAATCACAAACGCGGCGCGACTGGCAACGATATGCTGATGAACGGGCAAATAACGATGCAGCAACCATCCCTTGACAACCATCAGATTGCCGGAGCCGTCACCGCAGCGCTGGCGAACACGCGATTTATCGATGTTCACACCCATCTGTTCACGCCGTCCCTTGGGTCGCTTGGCCTGTGGGGGATCGACGAGCTGATTACTTACCACTACCTCGAGGCGGAGCTGTTCCGTTCTTCGGCGGTGAAGCCTGGTCGATACTTTGCGCTGTCGAAGACGGAGCAGGCAGATCTCATCTGGAAGACGCTGTTTGTTGAGCATCCACCGGTTTCCGAGGCATCACGCGGGGTGGTCGCGGTCCTGAAGGCCTTCGATTTGCCAACGGCTTCGGACGACCTGCGCGAGGCCCGTGCGTGGTTTGCCAAACAGGAGATCGGCTCACACATCGAGCGCGTTTTTCAGCTCGCCGGTATCAGCGAAGCGGCGATGACCAACGACCCGCTCGATCCTGCGGAGGGTCCGTTGTGGAAGCAGGGGTCGCATCAGCATCCGCTCCTGCATCCGGTATTACGTCTGGATCGAATTCTGAACAAATGGCCTGAAAACTGGCAGTCTGTGGCCGCCGAGGGATTCGACGTCGAGGCGAAGGGAACCGGCAAGACAGTCACCGAGGTCCGCCGGTTTCTTGTCAAGTGGTGCGAACGGATGAAGCCGGTCTATATGGCCGTTTCCCTACCCGATACATTCCGCTGTCCGGCCGACGACTTGCGAACTTCTTTCCTTAGCGGCGCTGTGTTGCCCGTTTGCCGGGAGTTCGACATTCCGTTGTCGCTGATGATTGGGGTCCGCCTGCAAGTGAATCCGGCACTTCGTCTTGCCGGTGATGCCTCCGGCATGGCTGACTTGAGGGCGCTCGAATACTTGTGCCGCTCGTGTCCGAACAATCGATTTCTGGTGAGCGTCCTGAGCCGTGAGAACCAGCACGAACTGTGCGTGTATGCGCGTAAGTTTTCGAACCTGCTGCCGTTTGGATGTTGGTGGTTCCTGAACAACCCGTCCATCGTCGAGGAGGTGACGCGTGAGCGGCTGGAGATGCTTGGTACGACATTTATTCCCCAGCATTCCGACGCGCGCATACTCGAACAGGTGATCTACAAGTGGCGAAATACCCGGCGTACGCTCGCGCCGATTTTGACGAACACCTATCGGCTATTGGCCGAGGACGGGCGGCCAGTCTCCAAACGGGACATCGACGAGGACGTTGACCGGCTGTTCCGACGGAACTTTCAGCAGTTCATCAAGCCCGATTAGCGGGCCGAGCCCCTCCTATTGACAGTCTATAGGGCCACGCTGTAATCTCTTCATATAGATTCCCTATAGAACACACATGCGTCGCCTCTTACACCTTTGGCGCAATCTAGTCCGCAAGGAAGACATCGATCAAGATATCGACGCGGAATTGCGCTCTTACCTCGAACTGGCCAGAGAAGAGAAAATTAGGGCCGGAATCGACCCACGGCAAGCCCACCGCGAGGCCCTAATGGAATTGGGAGGGGTTGAGCAGGTGAAAGAGGGCATCCGTGATGTGCGCGCCGGGCGGCTCCTCGAGAACCTGTCTTCCGATGTTCGCCACGCCTGGCGGATGATCTTCAAAATGCGCTTGACGGCGGTCGTGGTGATTCTCTCGCTTGGCGTTGGGATCGGCGTGAACACGACCATCTTCAGCTGGATTCAGGCGGTAGTACTAGAGCCCCTACCGGGTGTTGTCGCGGGGAGCAGCTTTCAGCATGTAGAAGTTCGATCGGATACCGGCTCCTATCCCGGCCTGTCGTGGCTCGAATACGGCGATATGCGAGAGCGATTGGGTTCGTTCCGCGAACTGCTTGCCTTTCGCATGGTTCCGTTCTACGTGGGTGACCCGGGGCGTACTGAACGCCTGTATGGTCTGCTCGTCTCCGGCAATTACTTTTCTGCCCTTGGTCTCACTCCGGCGCTTGGGCGATTTATTCAGCCGGAGGAGGTTTTGCGCCCCGGCGGCGAGCCGGTTGCCGTCATCTCTTACGAGTTCTGGCAGACGCACTTCCAATCAGCTGCCAATGTGCTCGGACAGACAATTCGCGTAAACGATTACCCGCTCACCATCGTCGGCGTCACGCCGAAGCGGTTTCAGGGAACCGTACTGGGACTGAATTTAAGTTTGTGGACGCCTGCGACGCTGGCACCAGCCTTGTTGGGTGGATCACCTGAGCTGGCCGACCGAAACCTGCGCGGCTACGCGGTGATGGGCAGGCTGAAGCCCGACGAAACCCGGGCGAACGCACAGGCTGAGCTGGATGGAACCATGCGGCAGCTGACTCAAGCCTATCCGGAGACGAATTCGAACATGCACGGCGAGGTGATTCCCTTTTGGCTTGCGCCGCGAGGACCGCAGCGCCTGCTGGCTAGTAGCCTGGCGCTCTTGCAGGGCATCATGTTGCTCTTGCTCCTGGCGGTCTGTACGAACACCGCGAATCTGATGCTCGCGCGTACCAGCACACGGGTTCGTGAGATTGGTGTGCGCCTCTCGATCGGCGCCGGACCTTGGCGCGTCGCGAGCCTGCTGCTCACGGAGAACCTGGTGCTGGCGTTCTTCGGTGCATGCCTGGGGGCGGCAATCGCGGTTTGGGGCACAGAGGCGCTGCGCGCGGTGCCCACGATCGGCGCTTTTCCAATTAAGTTTCAGACCAGGGTGGATGGACTCGGCCTCGCATTCGCGATGCTTTTGGGACTCATCTGCGGCCTCATCTTCGGGATACTTCCAGCGACACAACTCGCTCGCATCAACCCGCAGTTGGCACTTCGAACGGGCTCAGGTACGGGTGCCACACCCAGCCGGCTTCGAAACGCACTCATGGGAGCCCAAGTTGCACTCGCGTTGATGGTGCTGGTTGTTGCGGCGCTGTTTTTCCGGAGCTTTCGGGAGACCCGGGCGATGGATCCCGGCTTCCGGCGCGATGGCGTGTTGCTGGCCGCTTACGACCTCACGGGACGCAGCCTTGACGCCTCTTCCGAGCGAAGTTTTGCCCGCCGGCTGCTGGCGCGAATTCGCACTCTGCCTTCCGTGGAATCGGCGGCCATTGCGACGTCCGTGCCACTCGATATTCACGGCTTGCCGCTCAGAGCTTTCTCGATCGAAGGAAGATCCCGGACCAACGCGGCTCAAGATCAGGCTCTGAGTAACACGGTTACCAAGGGCTACTTCGCAACAATGGGTATTCCATTTCGCGCCGGAGGGGATTTCGCAGATATAGACGATGCGGTGACGCCGCCTCAGGCCATTGTGAATGAAGAATTCGTCCGGCGGTATCTGGATAACGCTGAGCCAATCGGACGGCGCATCGAAACTCGAAGAGGGAACTATCGGATTGCCGGCGTAGTGCGAACCTCAGTCTACGAATCCTTCGGCGCGCGTCCGGCGCCCATCATCTATCTTTCTTATCGCGATGTTCCTGCGCCAATGGGCGAGGTTCATATTCGCACCCGCACCGGCGCCGAGTCACTGCTTGCGTCCGACCTGCGGCGAATTGTGAGCGAACTCGACCCCACCCTCAACGTATTCGACATACGGACGATGAACGAACACGTTGAGAAGAATGCGATGCTGCGCCGCATTCCGGCCCAGATGTTTGTAGTGCTGGGTCCTCTGCTGCTGGCACTAGCTGCGATCGGCATCTACGCGGTCGTTGCCTACTCCGTGGCCCAACGAACCGCCGAGATCGGTGTACGGCTTGCGCTTGGCGCTACTACCAGGCAGGTGGTAGGTCAAATCGTAGGCGAAACCTTGCGCGTCGTCTACTATGGCGCAATGTCAGGCTTGCTGATTGCCTTCGTCATCGATATTCACGTCGCCCGTGGAGCAGTCTACCTTCCAGCCTTCATCGGCGTGCCCGTCATCTTGATGTTGGTAGCGACAGGCGCGTGCTGGATACCGGCCCGCCGCGCCAGCCGGGTCGACCCGATGGTGGCACTCCGGCACGAGTAACATCAGTTGGCGGCGGATCGAACTTCGCTACGCCGCTTTGACAAGCTTAATGAACGACTGCGGATCGAGACTGGCACCGCCCACTAACGCTCCGTCGAGTTCCTTCTCCTTCATCAAGCTCTCGATGTTGTCCGGCTTCACGCTGCCGCCGTACAGTATGCGTAGCAGTTGCGCCGCATCGGCTCCGAAGCGCTTTTCAGCCTCAGCCCGAATCAGCGCATGAGCCTGAGAGGCGATCTCCGGCGTTGCAGTCTGGCCGGTTCCGATGGCCCAGACCGGTTCGTACGCAATCACAACTTTGAAGAATTGCTCTTCGGTCAGTCCGGCTACGCCGGCGGCAAACTGCTCAATCAGCACTCGCTCAGTCTTGCCCGCCTTGCGGTCCTCCAACTTCTCGCCTACGCAGATGATCGGAGCAAGTCCCGCCTCGAGCGCGGCCTGTGTTTTGCGAAGGACGTCCGCATCGGACTCATGAAAGTACTGGCGTCGCTCGCTGTGCCCGACCAGCACCCAGCGGCAGCCCGCGCTCAGGAGCATTTCACCGCAGATCTCGCCGGTTACCGCGCCCTCTTTGCCCCAGTACAGGTTTTGGCCGCCGATCTGTGTCGCCGTTCCTGCCGCGGCGCGGACCGCTGCAGGGATCGTCACAAACGTGGGGCAGATAACCACGTCACAGGTGCTGATGCCTGTCACTAAAGGGTTGAAGTGCTGAAAAAACTCGACCGTCTGTTGTTCGGTCTTGTACATCTTCCAATTGCCGGCAATGATTCGTCTTCTCATGAGGGCTTGTCTTGCGATCCTTTCCAAATGTCATTCAAAAAGCTCGTCCCTTCCGGGATCCGGGTGCCGAAGTTCTCGGCCACGGTCTGGCCGATGTCGGATAGAGTTGCGCGCGTGCCGAGGTTCACGCCGGGTCTAACCTGCGGCCCGAACACCAGCAATGGTGTGTACTCACGCGAATGATCGGTTGAGGGCGTGGTGGGATCGCAGCCATGGTCGGCCGTGAGAATCACCAAGTCCTTTTCCCTGAGATTCAGCGAGGGCAGCCACACATCGACGGATTCCAGAGCCGAAGCATAGCCTTCCACGTCATTGCGATGACCATACAGCTGGTCGAAATCGACCAGGTTAGCGAACACGAGGCCTGTTGTCTGCTCCCTGAGTGCCACGCTGATCTTGTGCATGCCGTCGCCGTTATTCTTGGTCTTTACGTAACGGTCGATGCCTCGATGCAGAAAGATATCGGCGATCTTTCCGATGCTATAGACCGGGACGTGTTTGTCCTTGAGTTGATCCAACAGCATACCGGGTGGCGGAGGCACGGCGAAGTCTTTGCGGTTTGGCGTTCGGACAAAAGCCCCGGGATTACCCTGGAACGGGCGGGCTATTACCCGCCCCACCTCGTTCGGTCCACGCAACAGGTCCCGCGCAATCTGACAGATACGATAGAGCTCATCGAGGGGAATCACATCCTCGTGCGCGGCGATCTGAAACACGCTGTCGGCAGACGTGTAAACGATAGGGAAACCGGTGCGGACATGTTCTTCGCCAAGTTCTTTGATGATCTCGGTTCCAGAGGCGGCTTTGTTGCCCAACGTCCTCCGACCGATGCGCGCTTCAAACTCGCGGATAATCTCAGGCGGAAAGCCTTCCGGATAAAGTGGGAATGGCTTCGCAAGATGGATGCCGACCATCTCCCAATGACCGGTGGTCGTGTCCTTCCCCGGTGAAGCCAGGGCACACTTGCCGAACGCGCCCGCGGGCTGCTCGACCGGATCCACTCCAGTTAGAGGCTTGATATTGGCTAATCCCAGGCGTCGAAGATTCGGTAGCGTAAGGTGCCGTTGCTTTGCTATGTTGCCGAGCGTGTCGCTCCCGGCATCCCCATAAGACGAGGCGTCCGGCATTTCACCGATTCCCACACTATCCAGCACAATCCAGACCACGCGGCCAAAGGGGGAACTCATCGTGTCTCAGTCCGGATCATCAATTTGCCTGTGTAGACATGGGTGGAGCGCTGGTCGCATTCGCGGCCAGGGCGTCGTTAATACGTTCAGTGACTAGATCAACGAAATTCCTGGGCGAGAAGCCAATCAACTTGCTGTAGATGTCGCCATTGCGTCCGAGCAACACAGTGGTTGGGAGGTTCTGGATGCTGAGCGCGGCAACCAGACCGTCCTCAAAGTAGATACCGGAATCCCATTTCTGATCCAGCAGGAAACGGGGAACCACCGAGCGGTCCTGGTCGGCATTGATCTCCAGAAACACCACCCGGTCGTCGGTCTTGAAATGAGTTCTCAGCTCTTCAAACAGCGGATGTTGAATCCGGCATGGCTCGCACCATGTGGCCCAGAAGTCCATGACGATCACTTTGCCTTTCAAGGACAATAGCGGGAGTTTTGACCCTTCCGGGCCGGAGAGCTGAAAATTGATCGGCTGGGTGTCAGGCGTGTTACCATACCGCTGCCGCTTCTGTTCCGCCAGTATGGTCATCTGATCGTAGCTCGTCAGGACGATGTCCCCCAAGCCGGCTTCCGACCTATGCGTCTTGGCGTAGAGTTCGGCGAGCTTTAGGCGGTCGTGTGCATGGCTCTCACCGGAATCGGGCATCGCGAAGGCGTTGGCATAGCAGACTACTGCTTCGTCGTACTTCCCATCCTTCTCGAGCCAACGACCAGTTGCCCGTGCGGAATCGGCGGAGGGAAACTCGTCGAAAGCCTTCCTCGCCTCCACAACGGCTGCGGCTACCTGGCCTAGTGTCCCCAGCGCATTGGCTTGAATCACGAGGGAATCGCCCAACTGCCGGGCGAGTTCGAAACGCCGCTGCCCTTTTTCGCGGGAGTTCGCCTCGTGCTCGAGCACTTTACTGTTTTGCCGGAGTTCCTGCTCCAACTGCTTTCCCAATTCGAGAGCCTTGGCGGCGGCCTTCGGATCCTCAAATGAATTCAGCGCTCGGGCGGTGACCCCCAAGACACTGATGTCGTTCGGATCCAGCGCCAGCAGACGCTCTCCATAAATGGCGATGCGGCGATTGTCCTTTAGGTCCCGCGAAGCCTGGAACAGGCCGCGCGTAATCTCATTCTTACGTTTCGCCTCGGGATACTTGAGCAGGAACTTCTCCATATCGCGGACAAAATCAATGGGGCTCCGGTTCGACTCCTGGATCAACAGTGCGAGTTCCTGATCTTCCGATTGCGGAGTCTGCTCAGGAGGCGTCGTCTTGCCGGCCGTCGCGGGAGGCGCCTGGCCGGAGTCGGGTGGCGCGGCCTGTTGGGCTTCCGGAAAGGAAAGCAACGCAACCGACGCAATCAAGGACAAGCAGAACGCACAGAGAACCCGATTCATCGTTGATTCTTGGCCTCTGAACTTTTGCTGTCAGCACCGTTCGCACCAGCCCCTTTAGCATCCGGTTTAGCGTCAGGAGGGTTCGCGGCCTCAAACTCGTCCTTCAACCGAGCCGCGCGATCGCGGGCCAAGTGCATAATCGATTCCTGCTTGGTAATGCGTGTCAGAAGTGGCAGGAATTGCTGTGGAGTAACCAGCTCTTTTTCTATCCAAAGGGACTCGACCAAGCTCAAAGCCTGGTTCACGCCGAGGTGATCAAAATGAACAGTGCGATCGAGATATGCCCAAGCCTGTTCCGTCGAGCTGATCTTCTCAAACAGCGCCAGCAACTGCTGCGCCGGAATCTCAACGCTCCAGTTGAAGACTGCCTCCGACGGCGCTCCGCTCTCGGGTTCATAGCGAAACGTCTTCTTGCCGGTGTTGGCGACCTTTAGACCCGATTCCAAGGGGGACTTGAAGAAACCCAGTTGCTCGGCGAGTGAGAACAGCTTGGCTGTGTCGGCAGACGGAAGCGTTGAGGTGAGCGGCCGGTCATCGTCCGGTGCTTCTTTGTACTCGAAGTTACCAGCCTTGTCGACCGCGATCGAAACATAAGCAGGAACGCTGCCCGGGAAGCTCTTGGTAAATGTGACCCGCGGCGTGCCAACGGCGGCCCAAGCGCAGACCGCCCCGAAGACTGCGGCAAATAGGACTCGGAAGGCCCCGCTGACAATTCTGTTCATAAACGAGCCTCAATCGCTGCGGTAAAAGGCGCCCTCGTGGCATGGCAAATAGCGACGGCGAGGGCATCCGAAACATCGTGTGAAGCCATCTCCGTGTCGATTTGAAGAATAGAGCGAACCATCATTTGTACTTGCTGCTTCTCAGCCCTGCCATAGCCAACCACGCTCATCTTGACTTCGAGTGGCGAGTATTCCCCCAGCGGAAGGCCCGCCTCGGCGGCCACCAACAGAACCACTCCACGAACGTGGGCCAATTTCAAGGATGACTTCGCGTTGACAGCGTGAAACACTTCCTCAACAGCAACAATCTCCGGCCGGTAGTCGCGGCAAATCTGCCGCAGCTCAGCCGCAATCATCGCGAGCCGCCTGCCCAGATCAACCGGCGTCTGCGTGCGGATCACGCCCGCAGCGATGAATTGATGGCGGCGGCCATCGCTGGAGATCACACCATAGCCGGTACGTTCAGTCCCGCAGTCCACGCCAAGGATTCGCATTTCGGTAGCTGCCGCTGCTCGTGCCGGCTAGCCCAACCTAGGTAAGCGCCTCGACTTCGGCGTCGTCGAACTCATAGTTGCCGTACACGTTTTGAACGTCGTCCTGGTTGTCGAGAACATCGTAAAGCTTCATCATCGCTTGCGCGTTCTTGCCTTCCAGCTTCACGGTGTTCTTGGGAACCATCGCGATTTCGGCGGATTCAGTCGGGATGTTGGCATCTGCCAACGCTTTCAACACGGCGTCGTGGGCCTCTGGTGGAGAGAGGACTTCCCACGTATCGCCTTGGTCTCGGATATCGTCGGCGCCCACTTCCAAGAGGATGCCCATCAACTGATCCTCGGTAGTCTTATCGCCTTCAATGAAGATCTGGCTCTTACGCTCGAACATCCAGGCGACGCTGCCGTGCTCACCGAGGTTGCCGCCATTCTTGGAGAAGGCATGACGGATCTCGCTGACCGTTCGGTTACGGTTATCGGTCGCAACGGATACCAGCACGGCAGCGCCGCCCGGACCGTAACCTTCAAACAGGATTTCGTCGATCTGGCCGCCTTCCAGCTCACCTGTACCGCGCATGATGGCGCGTTTGATGTTGTCGGCCGGCATGCTGGCCGCCTTGGCAGCCAGAACGGCGGTCCGCAGACGGGGATTACCGTCGGGATCACCGCCGCCCCCGCGGGCAGCGATCATAATTTCCTTGATGAGACGCGTGAAGACCTTGCCGCGCTTGGAGTCGAGTGCGGCCTTCTTGTGCTTAATCGTGGCCCATTTACTGTGTCCGGACATGAGAAAACCTCTACCTTGCTCTTAACTTTCGAGGATATCAAAGACCGGCAGTGGAGCAATGTGGCGGCGAATGGGCGTTTCGAACCCTGAATCGCCCAGCCGATCCCGCTATTCGCCGATTTCCGACGTTGTTTCTGCTTTTTGCCAGGAGCCTGCAATTTCTTCGAGTGATCTTCCGCGGGTCTCCGGCAGTAGGAACACAAAGCCGGCGAGAATGCCGCACATAGCAGCGTAGAAAAGAAAGGCCCCGGATGGAGTGAGTAGCCTTACCGCGGTTAAGAACGTGTTCGTAACTAAAATACAGGCGCCCCACAAAGCCGCCGTTGCAATCGACATGGCCCTCCCGCGAAGCGGCGTTGGAAATAGCTCAGCGATGTAAATCCACACGCCCGGTCCAACCCCAGTCGCAAACGCGGCCACATAGACGAGGATGCAACCGATTACAAATGGAAAAGGTGTGGGAGCCAAGTGAAAGCCCTGACTTAAGGCGATCAGAGAAAACGCCATAATACCGGCGGAAGTTGCCAGCAGCACCCGCCGCTTCACTCGGTCAACGATTGCAATCGCTATCAAGGTGAAAACGAAGTTCACTGCTCCAATCAGGACATTCGCACCCACGGCGCTCTGGCTGTTTACCCCTGTATGCTCCTTGAACAGGACCGCGCCGTAATACAACACGGTGTTGATGCCGCTGATCTGTTGCAGCACCGCGAGGCAAATGGCCAGCACCAGCGGCTTGCGAAGCCGCCCCAGCAATGCGCCTAGGCCGGCTTTCTCCGCCAACGCAGCTTCGGTTATCTCGCGAACCTCCGCCTCCGCCGCCAGTGGACCATGCAGAGCTTCCAGAATGGCTCGCGCAGCACCTTCGCGCCCTCTTTCTAACAGCCATCGAGGACTCTCTGGAATCGTCAGGACGCACAAAGCGAAGACACCTGCCGGTAAAGCGGCCGAGCCGAACATCCAGCGCCAGCTTGAGGTTCCAAGGAAAGAGAATGCCCAGCCTGCCAGGTATGCCACCAGAATCCCGGTAACGATAGCCAGCTGATTCACGGTGATCAGCCGTCCGCGCTGGCGGGCCGGCGCAAGCTCCGCCAAATAAACCGGGGCGAGAGTGGATGCCATTCCAATGCCGAGCCCTCCAATTGCCCGCGCGATAAGAAAGAACTCAAACGTGCGCGGCACAGCCGAACCCAAGGCCGAGAGGAAGAAAAGAACTCCGCTGAGAAGCAGCAGCTTCTTGCGTCCGTAGCGATCACTCATCGGGCCCGCCAACAAGGCTCCCGCCAGGCATCCCCACAGCAGGCTGCTGGCCGCGAATTCCGTCTGGCCCTCCGAGAGGCGGAATGTCACACGAAGGAATACAAGCGCTCCGTTGATCACAGCGGTGTCATAGCCGAAAAGCAGGCCAGCGGCTCCAGCCACCGCGACAATGCGATAGATCGAACGGTTCAGGCCGCCTGAAACGGGAGGATTTCGAGAGATTTCGAGGTGGGAATCGGGCAGGCTACTCAAGACTAATCCTCTCCAAAAGCTAGCGGATTTGCAAAGGAGGAATGTATCATAAAAGAGCATCCCATTGCTCGATTTATAGCATTTCGAGCAAGAAACTACGATGGAGTGCCATCAAGATGTCGGATATGCCTTCTGAAATCGATGAGTTCCCGGCCGTCGTGGACTGGGGAAGTGGCGCGCTAAAAGGCCATGCCATCCAGGAGTCCACCAAGCTACTTGGCCAATTGCAAGGGGTTTTTCAGGATACGGAGAGATGGAAACAGATGGACCCGACCATTCCGGTATACCGGGTTCAGTATTGGAAGCCTGTGCCGGATGGAACGGCCGGCGGCCTGTTTTGGGGGAACTCGACGATCCTTCCCGGCAAAGTGGGCAACGAATTCTTCATGACGAAGGGGCACTTCCACGCCCAATTGGATCGGGCCGAGTATTACGCAACTGTGTCGGGGGAGGGATTGCTGCTGCTCATGGATGTGCAACGCGAGATGGTGTGTCTCCCCATGAAGACGGGCAGGGTGCACTACATTCCGGGCGCAACGGCCCATCGCGTTGTGAATACTGGAGCGGCGCCGCTTGTTTTTCTTGCCTGCTGGAGCAGCGATGCAGGCTATGATTACGGCGCTATCGAGGAACGAGGATTCAGCGTGCGCATTCTCGAAATCGATGGGCGGCCATCCATCGTCCCGCAGCCATGACGGCCCCGGCGATCGCGATCGACATAGGCGGATCTCACCTGGGGTGTGTTGCCCTGCTTCGAGACCGGGAGATGCTTTCCTTCCGGTCGATCGATACGTCCGATGAGTCGCTGCACGCGGTGCTCCCACGTATCCAGGTGGAACTCGAAGGACTGCTGGAGTTGCATGGAATTGCCCGGTCGGAGTGCCTCGGGGTCGCGGTCGGCTTTTGCGGTATACGGAAGCATGTCGAGCAGCATGCGTGGATTCCCGCCGGATCGATCGCGATTGTTGAGGCGCAGTTATCGTCGCAGGCTGCGCAGTATGGCGCGATCCCTCTACTAACCGAAGGGTGTGGGTATGAAAACGAACTACGATAAGTTCCCCCGCGTGCCGGTTACGGCCAACGACGAAGATTGCGCCACCGGCTGGGCGGAGGTGGTGGATAAACTATCTCGGGACGTGATGTCTCGACTCCGCTGCGTGCTGGTGATCGAATGCTATCCCGGCGTGGATATCGACACGTTGCAGCGGCAACTGGTCAATCCTCTGAAGCCACGTAGGTGCATTCTTGCGGCGGACGCCTTAAAGAGTCCCGCTGAGTTAGATAGCCAATTTGCGGACTGCCTCGGGCAGGATGCCGTCTTCGGAAAAATGCAGCCCTGGACGATCTCAGACTTCCTGTCGGCAAGCCGGATTGAAACGCTCCGCTCCGAACTGCATTCGTCCCGGGATGGACTGACGGTCATCCTCGGAACGGGCGCAACCGTCATCTCTGAACAGTGGGACGTTCTCGTTTACGCAGACTTGGCACGGTGGGAGATTCAGAGAAGGCAAAGGGCACATCAAATCGGGAATTTGGGAGCAGGGAACTCTTCGGCGCCCGCAAGCCAGCTATACAAGCGCGCCTATTTTGTTGACTGGCGAGCGGCGGATCGAACCCGCCACGATGTCTTCGAACAAATCGATTATCTGCTGGACACAAATGTGACAGATGCTCCCGGCATGATTAGCGGAGAGCTTTACCGGGCAGGACTAAAGGAAGTTTGTCAGCGGCCCTTTCGCGTGGTGCCTTTCTTTGATCCGGGTCCTTGGGGAGGCGAGTGGATGCGCACGCATTTCGATCTTCCCCCGGAGCCACCGAACTTTGCATGGTGCTTCGATTGCGTTCCCGAAGAGAATAGTCTCCGGCTGGGGTTTGGATCTCGTACCATTGAGCTTCCCGCTTCCACGCTTGTTCATGAGCATCCGCGGGAATTGGTCGGTGAAGATATCCTCCACCGATTCGGCGCTGAATTCCCGATCCGCTTCGACTTTCTCGACACGGTCGGCGGAGGCAACCTGTCGCTTCAGGTGCATCCGCTGCGTGAATACATCCGAGAACACTTTTGCATGCCCTATACGCAGGATGAGAGTTACTACCTGCTGGATGCGGGAGCCGATGCGGTCGTCTACCTGGGCTTCAAGGAAGGCGTAGACCGAAATCAGTTCGAGAAAGATCTGCGAAAAGCTCAGGATGGCGGCATGCTGTTCCCAGCGGAGCAGTACGTCAATGCGTGGCCGGTCCAGAAACACGACCACTTGTCCATCCCGGCCGGCACAATTCATTGCTCAGGCCGGAATGCCATGGTGCTTGAAATCAGCGCCACGCCCTACATCTTTACGTTTAAGCTGTGGGACTGGAACCGTATGGGGCTGGACGGAAAGCCTCGCCCGATCCACATTGACCACGGGTTAGCCAATCTGCAGTGGTCTCGAACCACGGATTGGGTGCGCACGAATCTCGTCAACCCGTTAACGCCAGTTGCCAGTGGGCCCGGGTGGCGCGAGGAGTCAACCGGCCTGCATGCGCTCGAGTTCATCGAAACGCGGCGGCATTGGTTCACGGTACCGATCGATCATGACACTTGCGGGACAGTGAACGTCTTGAACCTGGTCGAGGGAGATGAAGCGATCGTCGAGAGTCCGACCGGCGCCTTCGATGCATTCGCGGTGCATTATGCGGAAACATTCATTGTGCCTGCAGCGGTGGGTCCGTACCGAATCCGCCCGGCCACGCCAACCGCTTCCCCCCTGGCGACCATGAAGGCTTTTGTGCGAAAGGCACGGCCATGAAGTTCGATCCCGGATTCGATTTGCGGCTCAGAGAACATAGCCTGGCTTTCGATTATGGTGCGGGCGTCTTCGGCCCGGAGCCGGAGTATCGCTCTCTGGAGGCTATACGTCCCAGCCTCAAGGATGCGCGTTGTGACGGGCCCGATCCGGTTTATGGCATCGTGATGGACGTTGGCGAAGAAGCCGACCGCGCCGACCTCGCGCGCCGGATGCTCTTGTTTGGCGCGGTTGCCTATGCTGCCGGACGATTAGGAGAAGAACCCGTTCGCAGTCAGGGACACGTCCACCACATCTCCCCTCATTGCGGGTGGTCCACGCCCGAGCTGTTTGAAATCTGGGACGGGAAGGCTGTCATCTACATGCAGGAATTCACCACAGACGATCCGGGCCGCTGCCTTGCCATCAATGCCTTGCCTGGAGACGTCGTGGTGGTTCCTCCAGGATGGGCTCACGCGGTGGTGAATGGCGATCCAAACAGTGTTATGGTCTTTGGCGCATGGTGCGATCGTCAATACGGATTCGTCTATGACGGGGTTCGGGCACACGGCGGCCTTGCGTGCTTTCCCGTCCTGGCAAACGGCAACGAGATCGCCTGGGCGTCAAATCCTCGCTATAAAAGCAACGACGTTGAGGTACGCTCAGCCCGCCCCTATCCGGATCTCGGACTTAGATCGGGAGTGCCTATTTATCGTCAGTATAAGAATGACCCGGAATCTGTCGCATGGGTAAGTGATCCGGGCCGTTTTTCAGAGCGATGGAAGCACTTTGAACCATAGCCGCTGAATTGCCTACCGCTGCGAGGGAGTGACATGAGTTACGTGGAAGAGACACAGGACAAAGGCTCCAAACAGGAGATTCGGATGTCGGCGATTCTGCGGCGAGTGCGTCAGGACGGCGCGGCTACCGTCGAGAAACTCTGTCAGGAACTGGAGGTTTCCGTTCACACTATCCGCCGCGACCTCCAGGACTTGGAAGACCGGGGCTTGCTTCGACGGACGCATGGAGGCGCCGTGCCGATTGAGCCTCTCTTCTATGAGCCATTCAGGCTGGACCGGTCTTTTCAAGAGCAGGTGGGCAGCTTCCGGGAGGAAAAAAGAAGAATCGCACGGGCTGCGGCCGAACTGGTTCACGAAGGAGATGTAGTCGCTCTTACCGCAGGGACGACAACTACGGAGACAGTTCGTAATTTACCCTTAAACCGGCATATCACCGTGGTTACCAACACCGTAAATGTGGCCATGGAGTTGTCCAAGAGAAAGGATCTCGAAGTTCATGTTACTGGCGGCCATCTTCGCGGAGACTGGTTCTCGCTGGTAGGTCCTGCCGCCATCGAGAGCATGAAGAATATCTTCGTGGATACCCTTTTCATCGGCGTCAATGGAATTGACTCGGTGCGGGGCCTAACCTGTTACAGCCCGTACGAGGCTGAGATCAATCGCGCCATGGTCCGTCAGGCGAAGCGGAAGATCGTCGTGACCGATCACAGCAAGTTCGGCGTGAGCGCAAGCTGGCTGATTTGTGAAATCGCCGAAATTGATCTGATCATTACCGATACCGGCGCAACCGACGAGGTCCTCGCTCCGTTACTGAAAGCTGGGGTGGAAGTGCGGCGTGTTTAGAGAACCCCGAAGAGCGACTCAGGGATCGCAACCTACGCAAATTGTCCGCCCTAAAGGACGAACGTCTGGCGGAGAGGGTGGGATTTGAACCCACGGTACCGCTTTAAGGCAGTACGACGGTTTAGCAAACCGCTGCTTTCGACCACTCAGCCACCTCTCCGTCCTCTGGTGTGGGTCTCTCGAAGTTTAGCATAGGAGGCGAACCACCCGGCCTCCTGGAAGAATGCCGCTAAAACCCTCGTTCCAAGGGCATTGCGAGCGGTGACTCCAGTAAGAAATCGGCCGTCCTCATTTCAGCAATTGCCTCGCGGATGGATTGCTCCCTGGTGGGAACGGTCGTGAGCACAAACGGGAGATCGCGCCAGTTCTCCGATGGCAATTGCAGGATCGCATCCAGGCTGATCTTATGTTTAGCGAGGACTCCGGCCAATGTGGCGATAATGCCGGGGCGATCCTCTACGCGAAAGCGGACATAGTAGGCAGACTCAAATTCGGTGATTGGCAGCGGCCGGAATTCGCCCAGCCGCTCGTGAGCGAAGGGGCTGACGCGAGCGGGGCTGCCGAAGCGGATCTCGCGGGCTACTTTCATCAGGTCGCTGACCACGGCAACGCCGGTTGGTGTCGATCCCGCGCCGCGGCCGTAGTAAAAGGTATCTTCGCCGTACTGCCCCTTCACCCAAATCGCATTGTAGGCGCCCTTGACATTAGCGAGGATGGTCGATGTAGGCACCAGGCAAGGCCTTACCGACAGCATCAGGCCGCTGTTGTTTTGCCGTGCCGAGCACAGCAACCGGATGGTGTGGCGAAGCTGGTGGGCGTAGTCGAAATCAACCGGCAAAATGCGCCGGATGCCTTCTGTGAAAATGTCGGCAGGTGTCAGTTTTTCGCCGAACGCCAGCGCGGCCAGAATCGCGAGTTTGGAGCGCGCGTCCAGGCCGTCGACGTCGGCTGATGGATCGGCCTCCGCGTAGCCTAGGCGCTGCGCCTCCGACAAGACGCTCTCGAACGACGCGTTGCTGCGCTCAATCTCAGTAAGGATGAAGTTGCTGGTGCCGTTCAGGATGCCGAAGAGCCCTGTGACGCGATCACCCGCAATTCCTTCCCGCAGCACGGCGTGAATCGGGATGCCCCCGGCCACGCTCGCTTCCATCGCCAGATTGACCCCGCCGGCAATGGCCGATTGCCACAATTCGGCGCCACGCAACGCCATCAACTCTTTGTTGGCCGTAACCACAGACTTATGAGCCTGGAACGCGCCCTCAATCAGCTGCCCCGCCGTCCCGACGCCGCCGATCAATTCAGCAACGATATCCACTTCCGGATGCGCTACAACCTCGCGCCAGTCGGTCGTCCTTAGGATAGAAGCGTCCAGCCCCGGCAACGACTTGCTCTGAATGCTGCGGCTGCAGACAGCCTTCACTCGCAGAGGGAAGCCCAGTTTTTCTTCGATCGAATGCGCATTCTCGGCCAGGATCTGGAGCGTGCCTGTGCCCACGTTCCCAACGCCGACGATGCCGACTCCTACTTCCATCCCGGGAAGCTCCCTGAGTGGGTATTTGAAGCGCTTTCATGCAGGTTCATGTGTGCCTTATCATAGCAACGGTATGTTTCTGAGTAAGAAGCGCACAACGGACTCGCACGCCGCGCCCAGGTCCGTTGATTTGCTCATTTGTTTGGCGCCGCGGCGCACGGCCTGTGCGCTTTTATCCCGCTCGATACCGGCTGCGTTCGCGGTGCTGTGCCTGTTGGTTCTCCAGACGGGAGCCTGGCCCCAAGTTCCCCAGGATCCCAGCCTGCAGTTGCCCGATCTCCACGACAACGAAGACCACAAACTCCCGAACGGCAAATCGCAGAAAGACGCTATGGCGAAGTCCGAGCACGATAAAGCGCTAAAGGAGGCGAACGACTTACTGGCCCTGGCGCAGCAGCTAAGGGATGAGCTTCAGAAGGCGGGCGATCACGTGGTTCCGATGTCGTCCGTCAAGAAGACGGAAGAGATTGAGAAGATGGCCCGGCGAATTCGCAGCCGCCTGACAGAGTGAATCGGGCGCAGGTAAGAGCAAGCGTCTGATACTCTGTCGTTTCGGTACAAGAACTGGGAGGAGAGTATGCCGATTACACGCGAAAAGAAGCAGCTGATGAGCGCGTCCGAGATCGACCGAACCCTCGTCCGGCTGGCCCACGAGATTCTGGAGAAGAGTCCCGATCTCGACAAGCTGGCCTTCATCGGAATCCGGCGGCGCGGCGTCCCGCTGGCGCAGCGGCTGGCAGCCAAGATCAAGAGCCTCGAAAACCGTACGATTCCGGTCGGCATCCTCGATATCACTTTGTATCGCGACGATCTATCGACGGTTGCGGAACGCCCGGTCGTCAATTCCACCGACATTACGTTCTCCATCGTGGGGCGTGACATCATTCTGATGGACGATGTTCTATACACCGGCCGCACCGTGCGCGCCGCGCTCGACGCACTGTTCGATTACGGTCGTCCGGCTCGTGTCCAATTGCTGGTGCTGATCGACCGCGGCCATCGTGAAATCCCAGTCGCGGCCAGCTATATCGGCCGGGTGGTTGAGACCACGTCAAACGAGATCATCGAGGTGAAGTTCCAGGAGATCGACGGGCAGGAGCGAGTTTTGCTGGTGGAGCGCGTCGCCGAACCGGTGGAAACAAGTTAGGTGGCGGTTATGAAATCGGGGCTGCTGGGTATCGAGGGGTTAAGCCGCACTCACATTGACGCGATTCTGTCGCGCAGTCACGACTTTCAACCACCGCCGAATGAACCATTCAAGCGCTTTGATGTTCTGAAAGGCAAGACCATCGTCAACCTGTTCTTCGAAGCCTCGACCCGAACCAGGACGAGCTTCGAAATAGCCGCGAAGCGACTGGGCGCCGACGTCCTCTCCATCACTGCCTCGGCCTCCAGCGTTTCTAAAGGCGAGTCGCTGGTCGACACTTTAAACACGTTGGGCGCCATGCGGCCCGATGCCATCGTCATGCGGCACTCGGCTTCCGGTGCGCCTCACTTCCTCTCTCGCTATTTGCCGGTACCCATCATCAACGCCGGCGATGGCACGCATGAACATCCGACCCAAGCACTGCTCGACGCGCGAACCATCCTCGACCGCTGTCAGACACTGGACAATCTGCGCATCGCGATCATTGGTGACATCGCCCACAGCCGAGTGGCGCGGTCGAACATTTATCTCCTCTCAAAATACGGCGTGCAGATTGTGCTCTGCGGACCGGCCTCCCTTCTGCCCAGCGAGATGCAGCAAATGGCACCCGGCGTCGAATTGACTAGCGATATGCGCGAAGCGATCCGCGACGTGGACGTCATCATGATGTTGCGCGTGCAGCTGGAGCGGCAGCATGAAGCCGCCTTTCCGGCCGATGAGTATTTTTCGTTCTATGGTCTGCGGCCTGAGCACATCTTGCTGGCGAAGCCGAATGTGATCGTGATGCACCCCGGGCCGATTAACCGCGGGCGCGAGATCTCCTCCGAAGTGGCCGATTCCCAGCGCTCCGCCATCCTGAATCAGGTTGAGAATGGGATTGCCGTGCGCATGGCGGTCCTGGAAAGGGTACTGGGCCAATGAGTAGACGCCTGGTAATCAAGAACGGGCGTGTTGTCGATCCGGCCCACAATGTCGACCGTGTCTGCGACGTGGCGATAGAAGACGGCCGCATTCGCGAGATCGCCGAGGGGATCGACGCCACTGGCAGTGAAGTGATCGATGCGAGCGGACAGATTGTGGCGCCGGGCTTCATGGATATTCATGTCCACCTGCGTGAGCCTGGCTTTGAGTATGCCGAGACCATCGAGAGCGGGTCGCGGGCCGCTGCCGCGGGCGGTTTCACCTCTGTGTGCTGCATGCCCAACACGCACCCCGTAAACGACAACGCGACCGTCACCAGCTATATCAAAGAGCGCGCCCGGCAATTCGCCGTGGTGAATGTCTACCCCATCGGAGCTATCACCAAAGGCAGCGCGGGCGAGGAGTTGGCCGCCATCGGATCCATGAAGCAGGCCGGCATCGTTGCCATTTCCGACGATGGCAAACCTGTGATGAACGCGCGCCTGGTCCGCCGCGCTATGGAGTTCGCCCGGTCCCTGGACATCCCGCTGATTGAACACTGCGAGGACCTGCACCTAAGCGCTGGCGGTGACATGCACGAAGGCCTGGAGTCGGTTCGGCTTGGCCTTCGAGGCATCCCCCGCAGTTCCGAAGACGTCATGGTGGCCCGCGATATTATCCTCGCGGAGGTCACAGGCGCGCGTTATCACGTCGCCCATATTTCCTCCCAGCACTCCGTCGAGATGGTCGCATTCGCCAAGTCGCGTGGCCTGCGAGTCACCGCGGAAGCGACGCCGCACCATTTTGTGCTGGCCGATTCCGACATGCAGCCGTACGACAGTAACTATAAGATGAAGCCGCCGCTGCGTGAGCCCCGCGATGTGGAAGCGGTCACCAACGGGCTCCTCAGCGGCGCTATCGACGCCATCGCTACTGACCATGCGCCGCACCCCGGTAGTGAAAAAATGCAGGAGTTCGAGCGCTGCCCGTTCGGCATCATCGGGCTCGAGACCGCAATTCCGCTGGCGCTGGAGCGTTTGTTCCATGCCGGGAAGCTGTCACTCTTGCGTTTCGTCGCCCTGTTTACGCAAAACCCGGCGAAGATTCTAGCCCTACCCAAGGGCTCTCTCGCAATTGGCTCCGACGCCGATGTCACCATCTTCAGCCTCGATCACAAGTGGACGTACGACGTGACCAAGTCCCCCTCGAAGAGCAGCAACACGCCATTCCATGGGCGCGCGCTGACCGGAGGCCCATTGGCCACCATCGTGAACGGGCAAGTCGTCTGGCGCTGGGACGGATTCTGAGAATGCTAACGTGGTCTCGCGCGCTGGGGGCAAAATCCGTGAGAATCCGCTTGCTCACGAGTCTGTGTGAAAACTCCGGGCCGTAGTGACGAGTGCCAGTCGACTGTACTGCATCTTGGGACAGGCTCGCTCTGTCCACGCGGCGAAGGGGCTAGGCTTCACGGGTAGTGAGTGTTGTGGTCGCCTTGGGAGCAGAGGTGTGCCTGTCCCGGTCGGCTTGGGCGTGTATCCGCTTGCTCACGCGCGCGGTTGCTCTGAAAACAGCTGTGGTTGATCTGGGGACAGGCTCGCTGTGTCCACGCGGCGACGGGCTTCGGTGGCGAGATATGGGGATGAGTGCGCGCCTTGGGACACAGGCGCCCGTCCCCGGTCGGCGTTGCTCTGAAACCGCCACAGGCTGAAGGCCTGTGCCACGCCGAAAAGCGCCTGTCGGTCAATGCCTGTTTTCATCATTGCGGGTGTGCACTCCCGCGCTCATGCTGAGATCTGTGCTGGAGTTTGACTTCAGGCTCGTCAGCAAGCGGCCTTCCTAAATCCGGACCGCCTTGGCTCGGCCGTGCGTGCCGATCATGCTGTCGGTCGAAACGACGCCTTCCAGGTTCCGTGGCTCGGTAGTCGGGCTTAGCTTCCACTGCGCCGACCATGGCTCCGCAACATCCAATCCCGCCAATGCGGGCGGCGCCGGACCAAGCACATTCATCTTTTCGACCGCGAACGCTTGGCTTGTGAAGCAGAGTGACCCGTCGCGTTCACAAGCAGCGGTCGTGATCTCGTGCGCCGTACGGAACTCGCCTTGATAAGGATTTTGGTTTATGTCCGGCCGATCGACCAGCTTAAAGTACAAGCGGCCGTGAGCCAGACCGCTGCCGGCTTGCCCGTTCGCCGGAATCACCAGCGTGAACGTCCCTTTTATATAGACCCAATTCGGCCCCGCGATCGTAACGCTCCGCCAATGGTCTAATCGCAGTTCAAAAGCCCACCGGCCGGTGTAGCCGTGAACAATATCGGTGCGCGGGATCATGTCCACCGTGGCCAGTAACGTGGAGGCCCACAATTCCAGCTTGTCTTTGGCTTGCTCCAAGCATTCCGAACCCGCCACTCGAGGACCTTCGGCCTGATCCATTTGTATGACTGTCAAACCGGTTAGATCGGAAGGCAAGGTCACTTCGCCAAACACGCACAGGGCGATGTTGTGCCTGCCGATACGCCCGGCCACCAGTCCGAACTCCAGTAGGATGTTCGAATTCGGGGTGATGATCTTGGCCCCTCGCACCGTACTTTCGTCGTCCGGCGTGGCGATGAAGACCGCACCGCTGCACTGAAGCAGCATGCTTTCGAGCGCCTCAAACGTCAGCATTCCCGCTTCGAAGACCTCGGTCCACAACAGGGGTTCAACGCCTCCGATGGACGCCAAGAGGTCTATCACTTGATTCGCCTTTTGAAGCCCTTCGGTTGAAGATCCGACAAACACGCATTGCTTCATTCGCCGCTCCCGGTCAGACAACTATACGTCAATCCAGGCCATCCCACGATCGACAGTCATACCCGGTAAATCCCGTAACTGCTACGATTCGGTAAGACATGTCACAACGGACGTTTGGTCCCACGCGGCGCCGCGTCACACCGATTGCTGTTTTCATTGCGCTGATCGTTCTGTTCATCCTTTCGAAATTCATCGCTGCTTCCTTCCTGATTGACTTTGAGTGGTGGCGCGAAATGCGCCAGCTCGATACCTGGGTCAGTCTCCTGATGTACGGTACGGTCCCCCTCTGTGTCGTGGCCGTCATTTACTTCGGGGCATTCTGGGCGGCGTATAAGCTGGGCACACGGCGCGCCACGGAAATGATGCGTACCGGCCGGACCACCAACCTGGTGGTCATCGCGATCCTGGCGCTGGTAGCCATCATCGTGGCCAATGTAACCGTCGACTCGTGGACCGTGGTGCGCTACTTCGCTGGTTTGAAGCTGCCTGCGGGCGCAGCCGGATATACCGATCCAATCTTCCATCAACAACTGAGGTTTTACTTCTTCGAGCTGCCTTTTTACAACATGGCCCTGGCTGTCGTTCTGGCTGGAACCGTCGTATCGCTGTTGGTGTTCTGGGTGGGCGCGCATCTGGGCCAGCTCCAGAACCGCCTGCCCCAGTTCGCTACGCCGGGCACCATCGACTTGAACGAATTGACCTTCGGCGGCGCCTTCGATAGCGGTTTTGTGCGTACCATGCTGACTATCCTTCTGATCGGCCTGGCCGCTAAGTTCTACTTCGATCGCTACGACTTTCTGACCCAGAATCATGGCGCTTATCTGGTGGGCATCGATTGGGTGGTCGATCACGTCACGCTGCCGCTGCAGTGGCTGCTCGTCCTCTCCGCCTTGGCGGCCGCCGGGTTGGTCTTCTCGCGCCGGCCGAAACTGGCCCTTGTTTTTCTGCTGGCCCTCCCCGTCCGTTACTTGCTGCCCCCCATTGTCAGCAGCGTGTACGTGCGGCCCAATGAGCTTAATCTGGAAAAGCCTTACATCGCGTCGCACATCGAAGCCACCCGTTCCGCTTACGGACTCAGCACAAACATCAAGGAAGAGACGTTGGCTGCGGTCTCCGAAATCAAAATCGATTACGCCAAGCACAAGGGGCTGCTCGACAACGTCCGGCTCTGGGACTGGCGTGCGTTTCACGACACCATCTCGCAGATACAGCCGCTGCGCCCCTACATCTACCGCGACACCGACGTAGACCGTTACACCATCGACGGGAAGCTGCGCCAGGTACTGCTCACACCGCGCGAGCTCGACATCCAGCAGATCGGCGAAGCACAGAAGCGCTGGATCAACCCGCACTTCGTCTACACCCACGGTTACGGCATCGTCATGGCAGAAGCCAACCGCATCACCACCGACGGTTTGCCGCAGTTGTTCATTGAGAATGCCCCGCCGGTGGTGCACACCACAAGCCTGAAGCTGACAGTACCTGAGCTGTACTACAGCGAGATTGCCCATGAGCCTGTCTTCGTCGATACCGACCAGCCGGAATTCAACTATCCGTCCGGTTCACAGAATGTTCACGTCCGCTACTCCGGCAAGGGCGGTTTTCCCATCTCCTCGTTCTTCCTGCGGATCGCCGCCGCGTTGACCTATTCCGATCCCAACATTCTCCTCACCAGCAACCTGACATCCGGCAGCCGCATGATGATTCATCGCCAGATCCTGAACCGCGTTTCGACCTTGGCCGGCTTTCTGTCCTGGGACGCCGATCCGTATTTGGTCGTGACGAATGAGGGCCACCTGGTCTGGACCGTCGATGGATACATGGCATCTGCGCAACACCCCTATTCCGCCGAGTTGGCGACTGAAGCCATCGGACAGTTCAATTACATACGCAACTCCGTAAAGGCCACCGTCGACGCCTACACCGGCGAAACGCATCTCTACATCTTTGACAGCGGTGATCCGCTGATTGCCGCCTACGCCCGGCTCTTCCCGGACCTGCTTGAGGACGAGTCGAAGATGCCGGCCGACCTGCGCGAACACATTCGCTATCCCGAGACCTTGTTCCGCATCCAGGCCGAAACCTACCGGACGTTCCACATGCGCGATCCGGAAGCCTTCTACAATCGAGCCGACCTGTGGGACTTGGCCAAGACCGGCAGCAAGGAAGGCTCGGGAACCGCCTCGCCCACTTACGTGGTTGCCGCTCTACCGGGTGAAGAGCAGCCCGAGTTTCTTCTCATCACTCCCTTCACACCGGCCAACAAGGACAACCTGATTGGCTTCATGGCCGCGCGTTGTGACGGCAAGCATTATGGCGAACTGGTGTTCCAGCAACTCGCTAAGCAGAACATCATTTATGGTCCGATGCAGATTGAAGCTCGCATCAACCAGGATCAGGTCATCTCCAAAGACTTGACTCTCTGGAACCAGCAAGGCTCGCAAGTCTTGCGCGGCCAGACGCTGGTGCTCCCCATCGAAAACACCTTCCTCTACGTGGCGCCTATCTACATTCAAGCCTCCGAAGCGCGCATGCCGCAGCTGAAGAAGGTGGCGCTGGCCATGGGCAACCGCCTGGCCTACGCCGACACCTATGAGCAGGCCTTAGTGCAGTTGATCGGAGACGAGGCCAATGTTCCGGCGGGCTCCGAGGAAGGTTCACCGGGACTGCCTGCCCAGCGTGAGACGAAGCTCGGCGCCGCTGTCCGCCAAGGCGCAGCCGACAATGGCATGGATCCCAACGCCGTGCTCCAACAAGCCCGCGAACACTTACGCAAATACCGGGAGCTTAACTCGGAAGGAAAGTTCTCGGAGGCCGGCAAGGAGTTGGAAGAGGTGTATCGGCTGCTGGGGCAGAAGTAGACGAGCACTGCGCGGCGTCGACTGTGCGAAACGAACTTCCTGGGCTGGTTGACGAAGCCATGCGGAAGCTGAAACGCTGCTTCTAAGGGGAGAGCGTGCGGCGATTGCGAAACGAAGTGGCCGGTCGTGGGCGACCGGCGCGGACGCGGGCGTCCCGCCCCACCATGGAATGCGAAACGAACTGCCAAAGCCGGGATGAATCTCGGCTTAGGTGGCTGACGGCCCGGCGACCCCAGGCTGAAGGCCTGTGCTCAGAGGCGAACTGTGTGCAACGGAAGGTGATTACGAAACGAAGTGAGTTGGGCGTGTGGTAAACCGGCGGCCACAGGCTGAAGGCCTGTGCCACGGAAAGGTGATTGCGAAACGAAGTGAGTTGCGCGGCTAAGGAAGCCGCCACAGGAGGCGGGTTAACAACCCGCCGCCGGTTTCCAACCGGCCCCACAAGGGTCGTACTGAGATATTCAGTTGTCAAAGATCTCGAGCCCTAGAGGCTCCTACGCAGCTTGGGGCAGTGTCATGGATTCTGTCGTTGTGGCGGGGTCTGCGGGTGCAGGTTCAGATGCCGGGTTGGAACGTCGTCGGATGGTATCGAGATCAATGGTGCCGTCGAAATCGTTCCCTGGTCCCTCGGTGGTATGTGGCGCGCTGGATTGAGGGCGAGCCTTCTGCAGAGCCATCAGTTGCTTCAAGGCGCGATAGTAGGCGCAATGATGCGTGGTCTGGTAGCGAAGGAAGAGAGCGAAGGCTTTGGGATCTTCGATCGAACTGGTTTGCAGATTGATAGCACGCTGGGTGAGCCAGTGGCTCTGAGCCATGTCCGTGACGAGGATGCGCTCGGTGCGTGACACAGGTTGGAACTCCTGGTTGAGATCGTTAACCAATTCGACCCACTCCTTCGCATCTTCGCCGGGAAGTAGGACAAAGACCGACGTAAGGCTGGAGAGGCCATGGGTGCGCGCGTTCTGGCTAGAGCGATCTTTTCCTGCGGGGCTACGCGGACCCGTGCTGCGACCGAGAGCGGAAGGCGGTGGAACAGGCTCCGAATCACCGGCCGGCGGCCACGGTATGCAGAAGCGGCGTAGATCGTCGCGAACCATGGAGCGCATGTTCTTTCGAAACTCTTCGCGTTTCTTCGGATCGACTTCGTCCCCTGGTGCCTCCATGGCGGCGTACTGCTCAAGCCGATGGGCAATCGCGATTCGCTCTTCGTCAGTTACCTCCGGGCCACCGTAGCGCAGACGCTGGTGGAGCAGTACGGCATTGACAGGTGCTTTGGGATTGAACGGGATCAACGCCCCCGGAAGTGGCGCGTTCGGATTGGCTGACGTGCCAGCGGCGGCTTGCGCGACCTGTACCGCGGCGGCCGTTGGGGCTGATTCTGTGGAAGGAGCCGGTGCGGCGGACTGGGCCGAAGCTGCCGACTGCTGTTTCTGCTTTTGCTTCCAAGTGCGGTAGTTGTTGTGCCGGATCTTGGTGCGTTCTTTACGCGACATGAAATTCTCCTATTCAACTTGACTTACACGCGGAAGAAGCGACCGAACGGCCTTCCCGCGTGGATTGGCTGATTACGCCTACAGGAATTTTCAACCCGGCCTGGGACTGGACTGCAGCGGACTGAAGGTTGGGGGCAATGGAACGCGTTGCAGCGAAAGAGGTTGCGAGCGCACGGTATATTTTCTGCCTCTGTGACTGGAAAAAGGGCGCGGCCGACGCTCGCTCGCCACGAAAGCGCAAAAATGACCAGTATGCTCGTCGCCAAACACTTCAAGCATGCCGAGTGGAAATCGTTGAGTGTGCACCGACGTCAATCGGCGGAACTCAACCGCCGCGTGCTTGCCGGGGAAGCTAGCCAGCGATAGGCTAAATCAAAGACGACGTCGCGACGAGACGGAAGGGAGGACTGCATGCCAAAGCCGGCAACGGGAAACGCACCGTCAGACAAACTCGACTTATACGAAAGACTGGTGGCGACCAACCCTAAGGTAGAACGCAAGGGCGCGACCGTGCCCTACACATCTGTCAACGGTCACATGTTTAGCTACCTGAGCAAGGACGGCAAGCTGGCGCTCCGGCTGCCGCCTGGAGAGCGCGAGGCGTTCCTTAAACGGTACAAGGCCAAACTGTGCGAGGCCTACGGGCGGGTACAACCCGAATACGTCGAGGTTCCCGACGCGTTGCTCGCGGCCACCGGCGAGTTGAAGAGGTTCTTCGACTGCAGCTACAACTTCGTGAGTTCGCTGAAACCGAAGCCAACTAAAACCAAGAAGAAAGCCTGACTCTTCCGAACTTCGGTGCGAAGCACGACGGAACTTCCCTAATTCGTTGGGCACGCGGCGCCGGCGCCCATGGTGCAGCCCGCTTCGCCCGGATCGATATGGCGGCGTTGGCGCCCGCTCTGCGCCCACGCCACATAGGGGAACGTTTCCTGATAAGGAACGTCATTCGTGTTCACCCCGTCACCCAATGGATAGTTGTATTGCGGGCCGGCGAGGATGCCGCTCAGCGCTCGAAAGAGGATATCGCTCACATCGTCAGACACTCTGCGGCCGTTTGGAAATCCGGCCGCATCGCCGGCCAGCAGACCCAATCTTTTCCGGCTTGCCATCGGCGTGGGGGGAACTCCGGTATTCAATCGCAGCATGTCTGCAATCGGTCCAGCAGGTGTGCCCGGCGCCGCGATCGGTGGCGCGTACGTCACAAATGGAAGCAGGTCGGTACGGGGCGGCGGCGGTACGGCGATTCCGTAGATGGCATTGAAGATTCGCGCGGTCAGGGGATCCAGATAAAAACTGGAAAACTGGGAGTCGTTCACCGGCTGGCTCATGCTCCAAAGATCCCTCGACCCCAGTTCGATGACCAGACTGTCGATCAGTGGATTCCCCATGCGATGGACCTGCGAGAAACTACCGCTGGTCACGCTGGGAAGCGGCGCGCGCCGTGTCAAAATGCGCGGTCGCGCGGTCGAGGCCCATGCCCCGATGGTGGCCGCGATATTCGTGGATGGAAGCATGGTTCCGGTTTTCGTCAGCATCGTGATAGGAACTTCAATCGCGATGGTGTTCACGTTGTAACCGGAGACGTAATCGGATGCGGTGTTCACGAAGTCATTTGCATCCGCCGCCGCACTCAGAACTCCAGATCCGGCGCCGGTCCTGAAATTCAAGCTGTCGAATTGCGCTCCCAGATCGCTGTAGAACGGGTCGTCCACTGTCCCGGCGAAAACCTTAATCCCATCGGTAACGGTGTAGATTCCCTGTTCCGCCAAGGCGGGGTAATTGGGCATTGTGCGGGGTCCGACGTTGGACGGGACTGCGTACAAGGGGGCACCGTTCAGATTGACCAACTGCGTCGTCACGCCACCCTTGGTCATCGAGACCGTGTAGGACTGGCGGAGGACGAGTCCGGCTGCGCCTGCTCCGTCGAGCGCCGTGATAGCGGGTGGAATGATTGGCGTGCCCGGTGCTACCGGTGGCGGGGAATTGAGGGGGGCGTTGACGCCGGCGCCCGCGCCCAGAAATCCCGTGACTACTCCAGGTGCTCGAATCTCCGTTACAAATTCGACCTGGAAGGTGATGTCCGCCATCGCGTCGTTGTTGTTGTCGATGTTGATCGTGTACTGAATCCCAGGGTCAAAGGGAAAGTACAGGGGACCATTGCCGGGCTCCAGGAACGGGTCCACGTTCATGATGAATGTCACTTTCGTGGGATCGTCATAGCTGACGAAGGCAAAAAAGTCGGTGATATTCGCTTTTTGATCGAGGGCGACGCCGGGCGCATCGCGATGATCGGCCTGGAGCGCCGTAGGCCCGAGTGCCAGCGTTGCTGCGAGAATCGTGCTCGTAATCGCTCGTCGTCGATTCATGGATCACTTCCTCCGGATGCTATTCAAAGCTAATTTGAATTGTTGCGGGTTGATCGCCGCCGCCACATCGCTGCGACGAAAAGAATACATGCGCCTAGCGGCAGAGTGCCGGTGGGCTCGGGCACTGCGGTCGGCGCTGTTTGCGCCAGAAATTGGTCGGTAAACGTTCCCCCGGCGGCGGTTCCAGCCGTGCCGCCGTCTAACGTGAAATCGTCCGTTACGCTGAGCAAGGTGGGTGATCCCAATGGCGTCATGTCGGTGTTCTGGACGCCATCGATGGTAAGCAAGGTGTCTGATGTTCCCGGGCAACCCGTGACGCCATCGGGTCCAAAGCTTCCCCCCTCGCACAGGTTTTGAATGTCAGTCACTGCACCGTCAACCGTTTCGCTGGAGTTCGCCAGGAGTATCGTGCTTTGAAGGTAGGGATTGCCGGAGATCTGGTAGGTGAAGATCGTCTCAATCAATTGATTAGCTGAAGCGCCGGCGTCGACACTAAACAGTAACTGAGGATCGCCCGCGCCTCCGGACGGGGTGATAGAAACCGACGACGGGGCCAATTCAGTGGCACCGGCCGTGCCCGGCACGGTGGCGAAGGATGACACTAAGTCGTTGCCGATGGTACAGCCGCTCGATCCTAGCGCCTCGTACGTCGCCAAGGTCCCCACCCCGCAAGATGCGCCCCAGGTAATGGGGCACAAAAATACACCCAGAACGGCGATGGCCGCGAATCCTCTCATGGGCTCCTCCGAGCGTGAAGATCAGTTTAAACGGGAAGGAGCGTTGTCCGAACTGGGAAAGTTACTATGTGGCCGTCGGGCGAGGTTGAAATATTAGGGTAGCGCCAGTCGCCCTACTCGTATCGAACCGCAACCATCGGATCCACACGTGAGGCCCGCCGTGCGGGAATGGCGCATGCCAGCAACGCGACCAGCCCGAAGACGAGAGCGACCGCCGCGAAGGTCAACGGATCAGTGGGACCGACGCCGGCGAGCAGCGAACCGGTGAGGCGGGTAACTGCGAAGGCACCCCCGATTCCCAGTACTAAGCCCACACCGACAAACGCCATCGATCGTCCCAGGATGAGTCCGACCACGTCACCGCTTGCGGCACCCAATGCCATTCGGATGCCGATCTCGCGCGTGCTGCGTGTGACGGCAAAGTGAAGAACGCCGTAAATGCCGACGGCCGCCAGCAGCAAAGAGATCACCCCGAAAGTGCCGATGAGGGAAGCGCCCATGTCATACACCGACACAATCCGGTTCAGGAACTGCGGCATGGTGCGCACGCCGAAAATCGGCAGACTCGCATCGAGGCTTCTCACTTCATGCCGGATCGCAGGTACCAGAGAATCCGAGCTTTCCTTGGAGCGCACGATAAAGGCCACACGGCCCTTGTAGTGCTGCGCCTGCGGAAGGAAGATGTACGGCGTGGGGCTCTCGCCAAACGTCATGTATTTGCCGTCTTTCGCGATACCCACTACTTCGATCCAGGGCCCGTCCTTCTTGATTGCGAAGCGCCGCCCCAGCGCATTCCCATCCGGCTGCCAGTAGCGCCGCGCCATGGTTTCATTGATCACGGCCACCGGGGGTGACGATTCGGTATCGCGTTCATCGATGCCGCGTCCAGCCACCAGCCTGGTGCCCATGGTCTCGAAATAGCGAGGTCCCACGCGGCTCAATCCCGAGATGTTCTCCTCCTTGCCGGATCGAGGAACGTAGCCTTCGACCCGAACCGAGGTGGACTCATCATAGGCATCCAGCGGCAAAGGATACGCGAGACTCACCGATTCGACCTTCGGCAAGCTACCGAGGCGTTGCAGCAGAGCCTTCTGGAATTGCCGCCCCCGCTGCTCGTCGTAACCCTGCAGACCCAAGTCGACGGAAAACATTTCAAGCCCGGTGCGATCGAAGCCAGGGCTCACATTGTGGGCGAACTGCATGCTTCGCAGGAATAGACCGCCGCTAACCAGAAGCACGCAGGAAAGGGCAACTTGAGCCATAACCAGCGCGTTGCCCCGAGTGAGGCCCGGCAATCCGCCAATCGGAGCCGCGTTTGCTCCCTTCATCGCCGCCGCCTGGTCGACCTTGGAGGCGCGCAGCGCCGGCGCCAAGCCAAACAAGATTGTCGTCACCAGCGAAAGAAGGAAACTAAAAATGAACATGCGCGGGTCCACCTGCATTTCGTACTCGAGGTCCGCGGTCTGGAAATCGAGTGTCGGATAGAAGCCCGACAGCAGGTTGTTGAACCCCAATGCCAGCACAATTCCCAAGGCGGCGCCGAGCAGCGACAGGAGCAAGCTCTCCGTGAGGAGTTGGCGCACCAGGCGAACCCGTGTAGCTCCTACGGCAACGCGAATGGCCATCTCGCGGGCACGGCCGGCGGCACGGGCCAGCATCAGATTCGCCACGTTGGTGCACGCGATCAATAGCACTAAGCCGACTGCGCCGAACATAATCGCCGTGGTGGCAGAGATCAGTCCCAGAGCGACAAACACAGGCTGGGTTCTGGTTCCACCCGGAACCATATTGACCCGAATATCCTGATTGGTTTGCGGATACTGGCGGGCGAGTTGGCGCGCCACCACGTTCATCGCGGCGGTCGCCTGTTCCCGAGTGACGCCGGGTTTGAGCCGGCCACGCAGTTCGATCCAGCGCTTATCGCGGCCATCGCGGTAGTTACCATATTCCGGGGCAATGGTCTGCTGCATAGCCAGCGGGACCCAGACGTCGGGTATGAAGGTGAACAGCCTGGTGCCGATGAAACCGTGCGGTGCGACGCCCACAATCGTGAACGGGTGACTGTTGATCTGGATCGACTTTCCTGCGATATTCGGATCGCTTTGGAAATGCTTGCGCCAGAAGTTATAGTTCAGCACGCAGACCGGATGTTCGCCGGGGGCGCGATCTTCTTCGGGGAGAAACCCGCGGCCGAGTGCCGGATGAACGCCGAGGCCAGAGAAATAGTTACCGGTCACGATCTCGCCCCAGATGAGTTCGGGCTTTTCGCCATCGGTCATGGTGAGAGGCAATCCGCTGGAACCCATCAAGTCCGAGAAGCCGGAATCGGCCTGGCGGTAGTCCAGCAGATCCGGGTAGGAGAAGTTACCAATGTCGCGCCCCCAGCGCGCCGGAGAGGTTAAGTAGACGGCTTCCAGGCGATCCGGATGATCCACGGGCATGGGCCGCAAGAAATAGGCATTCACAAGGGAAAAGATCGCTGTATTGGCGCCAATTCCGAGTGCCAACGACAGTACAACCACAAGCGTGAAGCCAGGGGATTTCGCCAGGACCCGCGCCGCGTAACGCGCGTCTTTCCAAAGGCTGTTCATCAAGGGTACTGAGGCAACTGAGTGGCCAGTCAAGTCGGGACGATGGCACCAAGGGAGATGGCCTTTGCCCACCACGTCGTCAGCTGTGAAGGCTTATTCAGGCGACGTCACTTGGCGGTTTGGCGCACTCCGGTAACTGTCCGCTTTCGGGAAGGAGTCCGGCGAATGTGAACAAGGCGGGCGCTTGCCGCATAATCGGATTCGGAGGTTCCGTGGTCCCGCCTGCAGACGACAAGATCGATCCCGCTCTCCGCCTAGGTCCCGTGCATCTGTCGGTCGCCGACCTCGGCCGCTCTCAACGGTACTATCGTGAGGTTCTCGGGCTGGAGTCCGTTCCGGGTCTGCCAGGACACGCCACGCTTGCGGCCAATAGGACGGAACTGCTTCACCTTCGGGAAATCGCAGGCGCGCCTCCCGCACCCGACAGCAGCCCGGGCCTGTATCACTTTGCATTGCTGCTGCCATCTAGAGCGGACCTCGCCAATTTCGCTCGCCACATCCTGGCCGGCCGGCATCGCATCCAGGGCACGGCCGATCACCTGGTCAGCGAATCCTTTTACTTGTCGGATCCCGATCACCACGGCATTGAGGTCTATGCCGATCGTCCCCGGTCGGCTTGGCATTGGGACCGGAACACGGTCCGCATGGCGGTTGACCCGCTGGATCTGAAAGCGTTGCTGCAGGAGCCGGAAAAGGCGCCGATTCGGGAGACGGGCTTGCCCGCCGGTGCCGTCATGGGCCATGTTCACTTGCGGGTGGCTGATTTGGCGGCGGCACAAGGCTTCTATGCGGACGCGCTTGGCCTCGATATAACGGCTTCGCTGCCCGGTGCGCTTTTCGCTTCCGCCGGCAGCTACCACCACCATTTCGGCCTGAACATCTGGCACAGCCGCGGTGGCGCCCCGGCTCCTCCTCAGTCAGCGCACTTGGAGCGCATACACATCCGCCTGAGCAGCCAGAATCATCTCGACGCGGTTGCCTTGCGCCTGACACTTCTCGGCGCCGACGTGAAACGCGCAGCGAACCGGGTCGAGGTCCGCGATCCGTCGGGAATTCTGCTTTCGTTCGACGCACCGTGAAGAGAGACGTTCGTTTGAGCTTCGATAGCTTCAGCTTCGAAACCGAAACCTAAGATTGAAGAGCCGGCGGCTTGTGATACGCTCCGGGGGAGTCGCCGTTCGAAGAGGAGACACGTGACGTGTAATGCAAAGCCGCCATCGACCATGCGCCTTCTATCGCTGGTGCTCTTCGCGTTTGTTACCCTGGCAGCGCAAGACGTGCGGATCCCCCTGCGAACTCGTGTCCAGCCATTCAAAGGTACTGACTTATGGGAGTCTGCCGAGCTGAATGGGAGTTTCCCTGCCGCTCACTCGGCCATCATCATTTGCGATATGTGGGACAAGCATTGGTGCGGGGGCGCAAACCTGCGCGTCGCCGAGCTGGCGCGCCGGATGGACCCTGTTCTTCAGCAGGCCCGTGTGGCCGGAGTATTGGTGATCCATGCCCCTTCGGAAACCATGGACTTTTACAAGAACGCCCCCCAGCGCCTATTGGTCCTGAATGCGCCGAAGGTTAAGCCACCATCAGACTTGAAAATCGCCGATCCGCCTCTGCCCATCGACGACTCAGACGGAGGCTGTGACACGCCTGGAGATCACGAGCACCGGGCCTGGTCCCGCGAGAACCCGATTCTGTCGATGGGCCCGAACGATGCCATCTCCGACAACGGCGCCGAGATCTACAACCTTTTGCGCCAAAGAGGCATCGACACGCTGTTCGTGATGGGAGTCCACACCAACATGTGCATCCTGAACCGGAGCTTTGCCATTAAGCAGATGACGCGCTGGGGCGTGAAGTGCGTGCTGGTTCGGGACCTGACCGACGCCATGTACAATCCGGCGCAAGCGCCCCACGTTTCACACGCCCGAGGGACCGAGTTGGTGATCGAATATATAGAGAAGTATTGGTGTCCATCCACCCTTGGCAAGGATCTGATGGCCGCTCTTGCGGGCGTCCGCACCGGCAACTAGAACGGGGCTTCTATGAATCGACGAACCTTTCTTGCAGGCACTGGCGTTCTCAGCGCGACCGCCGTCATGCCGGCGGCAGCGGCCCCGTCCGACCAGATCAACGTCGGTGTGATCGGAGCGGGCGGCCGCGGGCAAACGCTGATGGACCGCTTCGCGCAGGATCCAGCCGTTCGCTTGACTGCCGTCTGCGACGTTTATGAGCCGAACCTGGAGGCCGGGCTTTCCGTTGCCAAGGGCAAGGCGAAAGCCTATCGCCATTACCAAGAACTGCTGGCCGACAAGAGTATCCCGGTCGTTATCATTGCGACTCCCGAGCATTGGCACCATCAAATGCTGCTCGATGCTTTGGCCGCCGGCAAGGACGTCTATGTGGAGAAGCCGCTCTGCCACACGCCCGAACAAGGTGTCGAGATGATTAGCGCAGTGCGCAAGTCCGACCGGATCGTGCAAGTCGGAATGCAGCGGCGCAGTTATCCGCTGTATCTCAAAGCGCGCGATATTCGGGCTGCGGGAACACTGGGCGACGTCCGGCTGGTGCGGACCTGGTGGGTGAACAACAGTCTCACCAGCGGGCCTGACCGGAAGCTGGAGGGGCCGCTCGACTGGGAACAGTGGCAGGGTCCGGCTCCCCGCCACGCGATGGAACTCGACCGCTTTCGTAATTGGCGAAACTACAAGGACTATTCAGGTGGTATCGTTGCCGACCAGGGCGCGCACATCTACGACAGCATTCATCTTATTCGCGGCGTCGGCTTTCCGAGCGCGGTGAACGCGTCGGCCGGTAGGGTACATAGCAAGCAAAGCGAAACGCCGGAGACGGTGGTCGTCGTAGCCGAGTATCCGGAGGATTTCCTGGGTGTATTCACTATCAATTACGCCGGCATGCATTACCCGACGCGGCTCGACCAGCTCAATCAGTTTGACGGGGACCAAGCCCGCATGGACGTTGGCCGCGAGTTCCTTTCGGTTTTCCCGCAGGCCAACCTGGATACTCCGTCCATTACCGCTTCCGGATCCTTCGCTCAGGCCACCGACGCCCACATTCAGAACTTCCTGGAGTGTGTGCGGACGCGCAAGGAACCCAACGCCCCGGTTGAAAAGGGCTTTCAAGCAGCCTTGGTCATCCAGATGGCGAACCTCTCGCTTGAAGCCAGACGCCGGGTCAAGTGGAACGCTCAGACTCAGAAAGTCGAGGTCTAGTAGTGACTTCTCGTCGCGAGTTTCTCGTCGCCGGAGCCGGGGCGCTAGCCGGGTTCGCCGCGGAAAAACCGGCAACGCCGAAGATCTGCATCTTTTCGAAACACCTGCAGTGGCTCGGCATCGCGGATGCGGCCATGCTTGCGAAAGAAGCCGGCTTCGACGGAATCGATATAACTGTGCGCTCGGGCGGACACGTCGCACCGGAAAACGCCGCTGCCGATCTTCCGATAGCGGTCGAGGCCGCCCGCACAGCGGGGCTAGATGTGCCCATGATCACCGCAGGCATCGTGGACGCCCGTTCCCCTTATGCGGAAGCGATTCTGCGGACCGCCAGCGCGCTCAACATTCGTTACTATCGCTGGGGCGGATTGCCCCTGGACGCCGGCAAATCGATTCCGCAACAGATCGAAGAAGACAAGCGGCGGGTTCGCGACCTGGCGATCCTCAACGATGAGTTCGGCGAATGCGCCATGTACCACACACACTCGGGCGCCGGTGTGCTCGGTGCTTCTATTTGGGACCTCTATCTGCTGCTGAAGGATTTCAACCCAAACCGGCTCGGCGTCAACTTCGACGTCGCGCACGCCACCATCGAAGGCGGCCTGGGGGGCTGGATCAACAGCGCCAGCCTGGTTGCACCCATGATGCGCGGTGTGGCGCTCAAGGACTTCTATTGGGAGAAGGCGGCGAATGGCCAATGGGAGCCGCGATTTTGCCCCATCGGCCAAGGCATGGTGAAGTTTGTCCCCTTCTTTGAGTTTCTGCGCAAGCAGAATTTCGCAGGCCCGATCCAGCTTCATTTCGAGTATCCGGAGATGGCCGGTGCCAACGACGGTAAGCGCACCATCGGCATCGGCCGGCAGGAATTCATCGATAAAGTGCGGCGAGACCTGGCGAGCACGAGAGCGATGATGATGCAGGCGGGACTGCATGGCTAGCGGCCGCGGCTACTACAGGACGAGCCGCCGACAGTTTCTGGCCACTGCTGACGAGCTACAGCTTTGCAAGCAAGCACAAACATTGTGTGAAGAGCTCCGCGCGCGACCGCTCTGAAAAACCCACAGGCTGAAGGCCTGTGCCACGTTCGGAAAGGTCCACATCGTTTCTCATCATTGCGGGTGTCGACTCCGCGCTCATGTTTCCTTCTCGTACGGGACCGGAGGGTTCGCTGCTTTCGCTCCAGATGGTAATGATGCTGGAGCTTTGCATTCGCTCCGTTGCTCCGAAGCGGAGAGCTACCGTCGCGGCTCCGTTTGGGTTTGCTTGCGCGTGTGGCTGGTTCTTCATCCAGAGCGCCCTGAAAGATCGGAAGGGCCATAAGTCATCCGGGCGCGAAGACGCCGTTTGCTAAAGATCGCTTATTCATTGGAACGACGATCAGGCAAGGCAAATATTGTTCAATCTCAGTCCGGCCCGGACGACAGCGCTCGTTATCGATGGTGTGCGATCGGCTTGCTGGCCGCATTTCTTGCAGGTTCTTGGGGTCTGGTCCGCAGGAATTGCTGAGGCATCCTGTGCATCGCACTCAGCAATGCAGCTGTTTGCAAGGTCGATCAGAGAATCCGAGAACGACTGGCTAGGTTGAGTATCACAGCCAAAAGGGGCGAAGCGCGCGAACTCCAACTGGCTACTTGCGTGCTCAAAGATCAGGGCGCCCGCCAGATGTGTAAGTGCTAAACGACGCGGACTCTCAGTCGAGCCCAAAACGGTAGTCGTGAATCGGAGGCAGCGGAAGGCCACTCAAGGAACGGCCTTCCGCCTTTGGTGATCCCCGCTGGGAACGAGACTGAGGGCTCTTGCGATGGATAAATACGCCGATGGATAAACACCCCGCCATAGAAGAAGCATTTCAGCAGTTTCGGAAAGTGATAATCGAGACGATAATGGACTGCGATACAGAGATTACTTCACTACATGCGGCTCTTCTAGAATCTGGTTTCTCGAAAGAGCGGATGGATGAGATTCGCAAGGATTCTCGCTCTCGGATTAGACGTCAGCGGGATTATCTCGAAGACGCACTGCCCCAACTGCATAAGTTTTTATGAATTGAGTTCGGGCCGCACAGCGCGGATCACTCACAGCGTGCGCCAGGACCGAAGAAAGCCTTGAAAAGACAGGCTTCTCCCGTCACCTAAAACCGGTTGCTCAAAAAGACCCTACCACCTCGTGATTTTGCTGACTCCTCCAACCGCGTACATATTGATAAGCCTTTATAGAACGCTCAACTCAGCATGAAAGGAGCCAGACGTCATGACTCAAGCCAATGCTGCACAACGAGGCGGCGAAGGGGTGGTTGACCATGTCTGACCATTCGCAGTTCAACATCGACCGCACCAGTCCGGGCCTGTGGACGATCACCTTCAGTAACCCACCCATCAACATGTTTGTTCCCACAACGATCGTCGAATTGGGGAAGCTATTGACCGACCTGGAGGCGGACCCGTCCGTGAAGGTCGTCGTGTTCCAGTCGGCGAATCCCGATTTTTACATCGCCCATCTGGACGTAGCCAAGGCCGCTGAACGGCCAGAGACGCTGGGCCTGTGGCGAAACTGTGTGGTGCGCCTCTCGTCCACGCCAGTCGTGAGCATCGCCAAAATTCGCGGCCGCACGCGCGGCATCGGCAACGAGTTTGTGCTGGCCTGCGACATGCGCTTCGCCAGCCGGGAAAGCGCCGTATTCGGCAACCCCGAGGTCGGCGTCGGACTGGTCCCGGGCGGCGGAGCGCTGGAATGGCTCCCGCGTTTGGTCGGCCGCTCGCGGGCACTTGAGATCGTGCTCAGCGCCGACGATTTCGATGCGGATATCGCCGAGCGCTATGGCTGGGTGAACCGCACGCTGGACGATGGCGACCTCGACTCGTTTGTCGATACTCTCGTCCGGCGTCTGGTCTCGTTCGACCGTGAAGCGCTGGGCGCGGCGAAGGCCCAGATCAATCGGTTCGGGACGCCGACAGCTAGCGAGCTTCAGTCGAGCAACGACTTGTTTTTCCCAACCCTGGCCTGGCCCACTGCGCAGGCGCGCCGTGCCAAGCTCCGTAATATCGGCTACGGCGTTCGGAGCGACTTCGAATTGAACTTCGGCCGGTACCTCCCTGCGTTCGGGCAGGCGGACGACGATCACACGGATAACTAGCCTGCCTGATCGCCGGCGTCGGCTTTGCCGTTTGACGAAACGCGCCCAGCTTAAGACGGTACAGTAGGCCGGTGATCTTAATTGCCAATGCTTTTCAGGGAGATTCTGTATGTCACATCATTTCGATACCAAACTGGCGCGGGAAGATCCGAGCCTCAACCTCTGCGACTTTTATTTATTTGACGGCCCCTCGAGCAAGACGGTGATGGCGATGACCGTGAATCCGAATGTGGGAGTATCTGCTCCGGACACGCTTCATCCAGAAGGGCTCTACGCGTTCCGGTTCGACCTGAACGGAGATGCGAGGGAAGAGGTTACGTTCAAGTTCAGGTTTGGTGAACCACGACACGGAGACGGTAGTGAGCACATTCAGCCGTTTGTGGTGAGGAAGGCGACGGGTGACGAGGCTCTTCGTGGTGACGACGGAGAGAGTCTGATTGAGGGTGAAACCGGTTCGGTCGCGACTGATTCGGATCTTCGTGCGTATGTTGGGATTGCTCCAGAGCTATTTGCGGCAAATACTGGATTCCGCACATTCATGACTGCCTTCTATAAGGACCAGCGCTACGATCGGGACGCCCTTCTGCATCAAAGGGATCCCTTTGCGAAGCGGAATGTTACGGCGATTGTGCTGGAGGTGCCGAGCGAACTGATTGGGAAGGGAAAAATCAACGCATGGGCGACGATCTCCCTCATTGGCCACGCGCCGGAAGTACAAGTTTCGCGTTGGGGCCTGCCTATGGTTACCCATCTCTTCCTGGACGACCCAAGCGATCAAAAGGTGAAAGAACAATTCAATGCGTCGGTTCCGTCTGAAGATCTAGAGCGTTTCGCGAAGCCGATCGCGGATGTTGCGGAGAAGATGACGACCTATGCCGGTTCGACGGCGGACCCGGATGCATACGGGAAGCTGATCGCTGAACGGCTTTGTCCCGACACTCTGCCTTACGAGATTGGAACGTCCGCCGCATTTGAGCTGGCCAGCTTCAATGGACGCGCGCTCGGCGACGATGTGCTGGATGTGATGTTGACGCTGGCTACCAACACGCCAATTGTCGATGGCCTTGTTCCCGACCGCGGGCGGATTCGCAAGGATTTCCCGTATTATGGAGCGCCGTATACGGCGGAGGAACAGGCCGGGGTGATGCCGGCTTCGCGCCCGGCTAAGAAGTAGGCGGGAATTGACGCTTGAGAGTGAAGTTGGAATCAGGGGTGCGAGTCCCTTACTCCGTTTACTCCATTCGCGCGGAAGGGCGTTTATTGGACTAATCAGCAGCCGAGAGCAACGGCAGCCGATCGAGCATCTCTTGGTCCCTCGGATTGCTCGTGATCAGCGGAACTTCATAATGGAGCGCGCTGGCTGCCACCCAGACGTCTACCACGTCACGTCTTGTTCGCGCTACGGCTTCACTCCGCGCGCAGAGCCTCCATCGGCGAAATGCGGCTTGCCCTGAGCGCCGGAAGTAACGAGGCCAAGAACGCCGACAACCCCAACGCCCCGACGGCTGACAGCACCACAAAGGGATCGTACGGATTCATTCCGTAAAGCTGATTGCCCAAAAATCGACCCGCGACAAACGTCAACGGCAGACCAAGAGCGAGCCCAATGACGATCAGCCCCAATGTCCCGCCCAGGACTATCGCGACCGCATCCCGTCGGCTCGCGCCCAGAGCCATCCGCACGCCCAACTCGGTCACGCGCGACCCGGCATTGTAGGCCGTAACCCCATACATGCCGATGCACGCCAATACGAGCGAAAGAATTCCGAAAAATGAGGTGAGCCGTGCGATCAGACGCTGCTGCCGGAATAGATTGGACACTTGCTCGCGCAGGGGCCGGATCGAAATCAGCGGCAGATTCGGATCTACCGAAGCCATAGCCTGAGTAAGTTGCGCTACCGACAGATTCGCCCCAGGCCTGGTCACGATGACAATGTCCTGCAAATAGTGGGACCCCGGGTCATTGTCCGGAACGTCGTGCTGTACCCCCGGCAGAAAAAACATCGGGGTCACAGGCTTGCCGAGATCGGACGTTAAATAACGCGCATCCTTTGCGACGCCTACGACCTCGTACAAACGAGACGATTGGCTCTCAAGCCGCCCAAAGTGTTTTCCGACCGGATCCTGACTTCCGAAAAACCTTCTCGCGAACGCCTCATTGACCACCGCCACATGTCGTGATTCCGCGGTATCCTGCTCCGTGATCCCGCGCCCGTGCAAAATCGGATTTCCGATGACGTCAAAGTACCCGGCGGTGGTGCGATCCATGGACGTGAAGGTTTCCTCTTTGGGTCCGGGAGGCGGTTGTCCGTCCACCCAGACGCTGCTGCCCCAATTGTTTCCATTGAGCGGCGAGTACATACAGAGCGCGACCGACTCGACGCCGGGAATTCCGGCGATGGAATCGTGAATGCGACCAAACAGCGGTGTGAGTTGCGCCGGATGGTAGCCGCCGAGCCGTGGGTCCATGTGAGCAATGATCCTGCGATCTTGATCGAATCCGAAATCCTGAGCTTCCAGCCTGTGCAGCGTGGCGGTGAGCAGTCCTGAAACAGCGAGTAAGACAAGCGACAGCGCGGCCTGAACCACCACCAGCGTTTTGCGAGAGAAAGAACCGGTTCGCACCGTGGAACGGCTGGCGCCTCGTAACGCTTCAATCGGATCGACTCGCATGGCCATAAATGCCGGTATCATGCTGGACGCAAATCCGACGATCACCGAAATTCCCAGGGCAAACAGGAGCACGGGCAGGGATGGCGACGGGCTAATGGGTATCTCGGGCATGCCGCGCAGAGAGGGGAACGCGAATCGCAAGATCAGGCTGGTGCCCGCAAATGCGATTCCCAGCCCGGCTGCTCCGCCGCACAAAGACAGCAGGATACTCTCGATGAGCGGCGGCCTCACCACGCGCGCAGTGCGTGCGCCCAAGGCGATACTCAATGACGTCTGCCGCCGCCGCTCCATGCCGCGAACCAGCATGAGATTAGCGACGTTGGCGCAGACGATCAGCAGCACGAATCCGGTGACCGTAATCAGGATGCGGAGCCAGTGCTCATATTGTTCGCGCATGCTGGTGATGCCGGCGCCGCCTGGGCTGAGATACAGGGTCTGACCCGGCAGGTTCGCGCGCGCGTTCGCGCTCATGTCGCCCCAGTGCGAAAGGAGCCATTGTTTCAGCTCCATACGCATTTCGGCTTCGACTGATACCCACGTTGCTGCCGGCTTAATGCGACCAATCAACTCCAGCCATGCCAGCCCTTGATCGTGCAGATCGTCAGCCACCAGCGATGAGTTTAGCGGTATAAAAAAATCTGGTGGATTGTTGCGCAAAGTGTCGCCAAAGAATCCAGGTGGCGTGACCCCCACGATGGTAAATGGCTTGTTGTCGAGCGTGAAGGCGGCGCCGATGATCGACTGATCCGATCCGAATTTCTGCTGCCACAACCGATAGCTGATTACCGCGACCTCCGTGGCGCCAGGCCGGTCGTCCGCGCCTGTCAATAAGCGGCCCGCGTACGCGGGGATGCCGAACGTCGCGAAGTAGTTTCCGGAGACGAATTCGCCCGGATAGCTTTGGGCAGGCTCCGTACCGCCTGGCCGCCGGACGCCCAAGAGGTGAGTGCTGGCTGAAAAGGCCGCTAGCCCCGCGAATTCCCTGGTATTGTCGCGGAAATATTTGTACAAATCGTAAGAGGCGAGAGAAAATTCCTTGTCCTGATCGTACCCGCCCCAATAACAGCACCGTGTCTCTCTGCCCAACCGGACTAATTCCGATGGGTTCGCCACCGGCAGCGACTTCAACAAGACCGCGTGAACCAGAGTAAAGATGGAAGTGGTCGCGCCGATCCCCAGCGCGAGCGTCAGCACCGTTGCGATGGTAAACGCCGGAGCCTTTAGCAATCGCCGCACGGCATAGCGCGTATCCAGGATCAAAGTTTCCATAAACGGAAATCCTCTCTGCTCACGGTAGCTTTCCTTAACGGTTTCTATAGGCCCGAATTTCCATATTGCTTGGCGCCGGGCTTCGTCCGCAGGTAAGCCGGCGCGAATGTTCTCGTCAACCTGAAGCGCGAGGTGTGTTTCAATCTCCGCGAGCAGCCGATCTTCGTCTTTCCGGGCGGTGGCCCAGGAACTCAGCCTCTTGAAGAGTCGCCGCAAAATCTTCATCCGAGATCCTCCGTTTTCGCCGCGAAAAAGCGCGCGATAATCGACGCTGTCTGTTCCCAGCTCCGCCTCTCGGCCTGCAGTTGCTTGCGTCCTTCGCGCGTCAGCTGGTAGAACCGCGCCTTGCGATTGTTTTCGGAAATGCCCCAATCGGACGCTATTGAACCTTCCTGCTCCAGCTTCAGCAAGACAGGATATAAAGTGCCCTGATTAACGTTGAGAAGATCGCCGCTAATTTGCCCGATGCGGCGCGCGATTCCATATCCGTGCAGAGGCCCCAGCACCGCAAGCGTTTTCAGAACCATCAACGCCAGCGTGCCCTGCTGCACGTCGGCTTTACTCTTCATTGGGTTCACAACAGGAAGCATTGCACAGTTTCACTGGGAAAGCAACAGGAGCGCTGCATCCTCGAAAACACCGCTGCATGCGAGGAGTGCCGCACTCGCTGCGACGGACACGGCGGGGCGTGAGCCGCCCATGGCCGCAACGCCTCTCCTGGCTGCCGCTCGCAAAGGAGACTGCTCGCGAGGGCTCCCTCGGCCTATATCTGAGAGGTCATTCTCTGAGTGCCGTACAAAATGGAGTTACACCTTCCCGGATCGTTCAGGCATCGCTCACGCCCGATCTCGCCCGTGCCGAACGTTTTTCTTTGCTCGAGCAGGCATCGCCTCCTTTGGCGATCCGACTCACGGTGTCATCGTCGGGAACTCGTTCTACTTTATTGGCAACAGCGGATGGAATCGCATGAGCGACGATGGCCGGCTAACACCTGGTAAACCCACGGACTGCCCGGTTGTGATGGAAATGAAACTCGAGCCGGAACAGCAGACCAGACGTCCCAAATCCGCACAACCGAGTCCCGGAAACATGACACCCTCATAGTGGCGGAGCTTCGGGTGTCCTTTCTTGAAACCCGCTTCCAGGCGGCGGCGAAATGGCAGGCTTGCGCTCTGCAGTCGTCTCCGAAGCGGTCGCCCCGATGGCGTTCTTTACTTCGATCTTCATTGCGCGCACCTCCGCCATTTCTGCCTCACCGAATCGGCCCGCCTTGCGAAGCACCACCGCGTCCTCGCGCACCCACTGGCCCAGCGTCGCATCGTAGGGGTCCGGAACGGCCCCTGCTCGTGCGCGAATGGCCCGGTCGTAGGTTTCCGAGGCATCGCCATAGCGTTTGAGTTGGGCCAGCATCGCCGCCATGTTATGTAGCGTGTAGGCAGTCGCAACACTCTCCTCGCCCAAACGCTTCTCCTGCATGCGTTCTGCTTGCCCCAGCGTTGCCATCGCATCGTCAAACCTCTTCAAGCAGAATAGATCTACGCCCAGATTCGCCAGGTTCAAGGCAACTGCCGGATGATCCGGCCCGAGAACCGTCTGGTTGATGCTCAGTGCTTTCAACTCCATTTCATATGCTTTCCGGTGTTGCCGCCGAGCTCGTTCGATCGCGGCGAGATTCGAAAGTGCTGCCGCGTACTTGGAATTGTTCCTTCCACCCCATTGGGCCCACACCTCGCCGGCCTTGCTGCAATAGGCTTCGGCGTTCGCCAAATCCTTTTGCGCCAATGCAATCAGCCCAAGGTTATTAAGAATGGTCCCTTGCAGAGCGGCAGTATCTTCAAAGCTCTGCCCGGTAAGCCTTAGGGCCTCCAGGTCATGATCCCGCGCGATTGCCACCTGACCATTCAACTTCTCGGCCGCTGCCAGGTTGTTCAGCGCTTCTGCGAGCGGGACAGCCAGTGCTTGAGGGTTTTTTCGGCCGATATCCGCGGCGCGGAGAAACTCTACCTGCGCCTCGGCAACCCTGCCCTTATTGGTTAGCGCCACACCCAGATTGTTCAAGGTTGCCATCGTAGTTGATTCTTCGCCGCTTAACCCCGCCAACATGGCCAATGCTTCGCGCGCGGCCGTCTCCGCTTCTTGGTAGTGGCCGGTCTGAAGTTCGAGCAGCGAATAGGTCGAAAGCGAGTTCCCATAATCCGGGCTCTGCCCGTCCTTTGGACGAAGAATATCCATCGCCCTTATCAAGAGTGGTTGGGCCTCTTCGTAGCGCTCCTGCTTGAGCAGGCAGATCGCCTCGCCACGCAGTATGGCGGCGCCTTCCGCGCTGCCTAGTAAGCCGCCCTTGCCGGCCACCTTTTCAGCCTGTGTGTAGAGCTCCTCGGCTCGTCTTAGCTGGCCCCGTTTTTCGGCGATCACCGCTAAACTTCTATAGGAGATGGCCAGCTCGCGCAGGCTTGGTGCGCTCCGCTTTTCGTTCAGGCGCGCTGAAGTCAGGCAGTCTTCCTCGGCATCGCTGGCTTTTCCATTCGCCATGGCTGCCGCCCCTAGCTCGTTCCACAACACAATTGCGCCCAAACCGCCTGGATCACTAAGCGCGCCGAGCGCTCGTTTGAATAGCGTCGCCGATTCGCCATAAGCACCCGCACGGTAAGCGTCAATCGCTTTCAGTCGAAGTTCAAAGCCTCCCGCGAACGAACTCGGCGACTGCTCGGGTGTCTCCGGCAGACGTGGCGAGCCAGAGGCGCTAACGCACAGCACCGAACTGAATAGCGCTACCAGGCACCCTTGTCGCGCGATCTTAAGGCTCATAACTGCTCCTTCGCACCTAAGGTCTGAGCAGCAGTATTCGCTCGTTGGAAGACAAGCTCAATGGATTCGATCTAACTTTCCCCTTACGTTCTAAGCACTCATACAAGCGAACGCAGTAGCCACATAAATCGTGGAAGGTCGATTGCTGATTGTGGAGGATCGCTCCTAACGAAACCGTGTCTTGATCGTCAAACCCGGAAGCGCAGGAGATGTATGGATGAACTCATGTCCGAAATCCGTCCTGTTCGAGAAGGCCAGATAGTAAGCTTCGGCAGCTTTGAGCTATCTATCGACACCGGCCAACTCAAGAAGCATGGCGTTCGCGTCAAGCTTCAAGGTAAATCGTTCCAGATACTCAGGGCACTGGTGGAGAACCCGGGCCGCGTCGTCAGTCGCGACGAATTGCGTATGCGCCTCTGGCCGGCTGATACGTTCGTCGATTTCGAAAGCGGCCTGAACACCGCCGCGAACCGCCTGAGAAGCGCGTTGGGCGATTCAGCTGACAACCCCATCTACATTGAAACGCTTCCACGCGTCGGTTATCGGTTCTTAGCGCCCGTGATCCTTCGGAAGGCCGCAAACATCGCCCAGGTGAACGACACTTCCAAAGCGCTTGAGCTCGAACAGCCGACTGCCATTACAAACGGCGCTCCGCCGTTTTTCGAATCACCTGATCCACCCGTCGCCCGGCGGCCCTTTCCATCTGGCTTGCGGATTGCAAGCGTTCTTGTCCTCACGTTGGCGGTAGCAGCTGGCGTCTATTGGCTTGCTCACAAACGTTCCCTACCCCCGCTTGCATTTCGTCAGGTCACCTTCAGGTCGGGTGCCGTGGGCCAGGCAAGGTTTACTCCCGACGGCAACAGCATCGTCTATAGCGCCGAGTGGGGCGACGATGGCAGCCGTTTGTATCAAGCCGATGTGGCGAATCCCGACGCCCACGACTTGGGTTACCGCGATGCGTGGCTCGCGGCCGTCTCGCCCGACGCCGATCTTGCGCTGTTTCAGAAGTCCGGCGACGACTATCCGATGCTTGCGCAAGCTCCATTAGCCGGAGGCAAGCCTCACATCATCTCCAAGGGTGTATTGGCCGCTGACTTTGGACCCGATCGCGCTCTCTGCCTAACGGCGGTCCATGGTCGCGAGTATTCGCTGGAATTCCCACCTGGCAGGAGACTTTATACAACAAACCATTGGATCAGCGATGCCCGCGTCTCTCCTCACGGCGACGCCGTTGCGTTCTTCGAACACCCTATCCCAGCCGATGATGCCGGTGATGTCACGTTGGTAGATACCACCGGCCGCTCCCGGGTACTCAGCTCGGGTTGGGCGTCCGCCGAGGGGCTCGCCTGGTCCGCTTCGGGCAACGAAGTTTGGTTTACGGCGGCGCGCTCTGGGCTGGAGCGGCAACTGATGAGCGTCGATCTTGCCGGCCGCACGCACCAGGTCATGCGTACGCCCGGAAGTCTCGATCTGGAAGACATCTCGAAGTCAGGAAAAGTGTTGCTCGCTCGATCCAGCGAGCGAATGAGCATGTCGCTCGTCAATATGAAGCAGGGTTCGATTCAATCCGTGGCACGTTTCGACTGGTCGCGCGCTGCCGCCATCAGCGCTGACGGTGACTCCGTTCTGTTTGACGAATCCGGAGAGGGCGGCGGCAAGGGGTATAGCGTTTATCTCTTCCACGCCCGAACGCATGCCTTCGACCGCATCGGAGACGGTCGCGCAATGGACCTTTCTCCTGATGGGCGCTGGGCCATTACGCAGCCTGCCGATACGACCGGTCGCCTCGACCTCGTCTCTGTCGACGGTGTTCACCGCTACACCTTGTCCCGGCAAGGCATCCAATACGTCTGGGCAAAGTTCCTCCCCACCAGCGACGAGATTCTGTTCTACGGTAGCCCGCCAGGGCAGCCTTCCAACCTCTACCGGCAGAAACTGCACGATGGAACTTCAAGCTTGGTTTTCGAGGATATTTTGATGGAGCAGCCGGTCATCGATCCTGGCGGGCAGCTTGTGATCGCACGGGCCCCCGGTCCTAGCCTGGTGGTGCTCAATCTCGGGTCAGGCGCTAAGCGCGTGATCAAAATCAATCAGCACATCACGCCTGTTGCCATCGCTAGCGAACAAAAAGTTCTCGTCCGAGTTCACGACCGCGGCTATGTTTCTCTTTTCTTGCTGAACCCTTCCACGGGAGGAATGACGCCGTACCGCCATCTCTCTGACCCCGACGCGCCCAAAGGCCTGGTGCCTATGTTCACATCTCGGGACTGGAGCACCCTGGTCTTCTCCAAGCGCAGTCTCGAATCCGATTTGGTGATCGCCAGCGGTCTTGCGGAAAGCAGCCCGTTATTGGAATTGGCGGAAAGAGTCGGCCGGGCGGCTGGGTTGCGACCGCAGTTGTGAAGCTCGGAATTCTCACGACCCTGCCGCTTCAGCCTCATCTCGTTTGTGCTTCGGAAACTTGTTCCCAAGGCGACCAGACACGTACTTTCGTCAATCCCTGGCCAGCCGCCGCGTGGACAGAGCGAGTCCCAAGACGCAATACGGTCGACTGGCTCTCGACTTTGTCCCGGAGTTTTCACGCAGACATACAACAAGCGGACGTGCGCCGACGCGGTGCGAGCTTAAGCCTGCTGAGCCGACCCTAATATCGGCTTTCGGTTCTTAAAGGCCCTAGCGATTTCTTATAGATCCTGAGTGAGCGAACGAACCTGACGTAGTCCTAACCATTAAGCAGTAGGTTTTCCGCCTCATTTCAGCAACCCCCTAACGCCCTATCTAGTTAACTTGAAACCGCATATCTGCCGCCTATGAATCAACCGCAGGCTCATCAAAACCGGGTTTAGCGACAAGTTAGAACCGATTCGGCCACAGTTAGGTTTACAGTCTTCGCAAGCGGACTTCCCTCCCGCGTGCGTTGACGTAAATGCGCGCAATGGGCCGTCCGGTGGGACCAGGTAGTTTCCTCATCAATTCCGCGTCTGGAGGTTAGTCATGGGTGGGTATCTTCGCAGTATCAGTTCTGGCTTTCTAGTGATCTTGTTATGCTCTGGCCCGGCATTCGTCCGCGGCCAGGCGATAAGCGGCGATGTGACGGGTACCGTTTCGGACGCCAGCGGCGCGGCCATCCCCGACGCGACCGTAACGGCCGTCAACGAAGCGACGGGCGTCAAGGCTACGGCGGCGACCAACGCCGAGGGCGTCTACCGGCTTACGAATTTGCCGGTAGGCAAATACACCATCACCGGTTCAGCTTCGGGCTTCGCGTCCAACTCACTGAAGAATCTTGAGGTCACGCTCACGACCGTCGTTACGGCCAACTTGTCGCTGGCGGTCGGCGCGACAGCCACCACGGTTGAGGTAAGTGGTGGTACCGTCGCTGTCGATACAACCACCGCTCAACTGCAGACCACCTTTGATTCCAAGCAATCAGTTGACCTTCCTTCGGCGGGCCTCTCGAAGGTAATCAATGGTGCCGGCATCTGGAATCTCAGCTTGCTCGGCGCCGGTGTCGCTTCGCAAGGGGGCGTCGGCCAAGGGACAGGCCCGGCGATCTCCGGCCAGCGGCCCGAGAACAACTCCTTTAACCTCGACGGCGTCAGCAACAACAACCACTACACGACCGGCCCACTGGTCTACGTTTCCAACGAATCGGTCGCGGAGGTGTCCCTTCTGCAAAACCAATTCAGTCCCGAATTCGGTGGCGCATCAGGCGGAGTCTTCAACGCCATCGTCAAGAGCGGCACAAATACCACTCACGGTTCCATCTATGAGTACTTTCAGAACCGTCATTTGAACGCAGTCGATGCGCTCGATTGGACGCAGGGTCTCACGTCCAACCCGCGCTACGACAACAACCGGCTAGGTGCAACCATCGGCGGCCCAATTATCAAAAACAAGCTGTTTTACTTCGGCAACTTTGAATACAATCCCATCGGGCAGGTCGGAACAGCCGGTGCGCCCCTCTTTGCTCCCACCGCCGCCGGGTATTCAGCCTTGGCGAACATCCCCGGTCTTAGCGCGACGAACCTGCAGCAGTTTCAGAAATACGTTCCGGCCGCCGCCACGAATAACGAAGGGAGCATTACTGTCTCGGGAGTAGCAATCCCGGTCGGGTCGGTCTCGTTCTTTCCGCGGCAATACGCAAACAACTACAACGCGATTGTCTCCCTCGACTACAACGTTAGTGACAAGGATCAGCTCCGTGGCCGCTGGATCTACAACAAAAGCGAAGGTACCGAAGTCCCCGGCCCCCAGATTCCCGCCTTCGCCCTGCTCTATCCGAATAACAACTATCTGCTCTCTATTTCGGAATTCCATAGTTTCGATCCGACGCTTCAGAACGAATTCCGGGCATCCTTCAGCCGCAACGTGAATCAACTCGGCTTTCCCAACTTGACCTTTCCCGGACTCGACATGTTCCCCACCCTCACCATTGACCAGCTGAACAGCCTTACCATCGGTCCCGATGGCCCCAGCGGCTCCATCCAGAATCTGTTCCAGGTGCAGGACAACATGACGAAAGTGCTGGGTAAGCACACGCTCAAGTTCGGCTACCACTTCACCGACGTGATCCTTACCAATTACTTCATCCAGCGCGTGAATGGGAATTACGAATATTCCACGCTACAGCAGTATCTGGAAGATCTCACGCCCGATGTCTTCGGCGAGCGCAGCGCAGGCCCCACCCACTATCCAACGGGTTTCCTGGAGAACGTTGCGTTCTTCAATGACGACTACCGGATTCTGCCGAACCTGACGCTCAATCTTGGCTTACGCTACGAGTACGTCACCACTCCCGTGGCTTCGCGCTACCAGATATATAGCGCTCCGGCCAACGTCTACGGTGGCATCACATTCGCGAATCCGCTGCCAAGCCCCACGGATTTTGCTCCACGCATCGGTTTCGCCTATTCGCCCGGCAAAGACGGCGCCTGGGCCATTCGTGGAGGCTTCAGTAAGTCATATGATCTGTCCTATGCCAACCTCACCTCGAATGCAGCACCGGCCTATTTCCAGCAGACAAACGATGTGAACCTTGCGTCCAACGCCCCTGGTTTCCTGGCGGGCGGCGGGCTGTCTGGGGCACTGGTGCCTTTGCCGACAACCCCAGCGGCTGCCTTGGGTGTCGTTGGAGCCTACACTTTCGGTGGCCAGCGGCCTTATGGCCTCACCTGGACCATGGGTGTGCAACACGTGTTTCATAAGAACTACACCTTTGAAGCCCGCTATGTCGGAACTCGCGGTGTTCATCTCTGGAATCAATCCCGCCTGAATATCTATCCCCAGGTCAGCCCGACCAATTACATCCCCACGTTCTTCACGATGCCGTCCGCATCAACGCTGGCTTCGCTCACCAAGACCCTGAAGGACGTATCCTCCTACATCGTGCCCGGCGGCACGGTCGACGACCAATACAACTCGCTCGCTACCCTCGGCAGCCAGGCCAACATCACCTCGTTTGCGCCTCAGGCGAATTCCTTATACAACGGACTGGCATTGCAATTGAACAAGCATTTTTCGAATAACTTCTCGTTCATAGCGGCCTACACCTGGAGCCACCTCGAAGACGATGCTACTGCCACCAATTTCTCGACCTACCTCACGCCACGCCGCGCCCAGGACTTCCAGGACCTTCACGCGGAATGGTCCAACTCTGCGCTCGACCATCGTCAACGGTTCACCTTCACGCCGATCTATGAATTTCAGCCGTTTAAGAGTGGCAATTGGTTTGTGAAGAACATCCTTGGCAACTGGAACATCTCCGGCACGTACACGTACGAAACTCCCGAATACGCTACAGTTCAGAGCGGCATTGATTCCAATCTGAACAACGACAGCGCCGGTGACCGCGCCATTATCAATCCGGCCGGCGCAGCGAGTGCGGGCACCGGTGTCACGGCCTACAATGCCGCTGGAAACGTCGTCCCCATGGGCGACCTCACGACGGTTGCATACGTCGCCAACAGCGCCAACGCCCGCTACGTCGTAGCCGGTCTGGGTGCCCTTGCCAACGGTGGCCGCAACACTTTCCCGCTGAAACCCACCGACAACATCGACCTTGGCATCAAAAAGCGCTTCAATGTCACCGAAAGCATGTCCTTCGATATTGGCGCTCAATTCTTCAACATCTTCAACCACGCGCAGTACACCGGCGGCTATCTGAGCGACGTGAATCTCAACAGCTTCACGGGGGCGCGGAATGACCTGGTGCCGGGCGATCCGTTGTTCGGTCGATTCGATCAGTTCTATAGCAGCAACTCACGGCAAATCCAGCTCGTCGCTCACTTTACGTTCTAGACGCTCCGTCGAAAATCACCGTCCGATGGTCAGCTTCTGAGGGGCTGGGGACAGGCTCTCGCTGTGTCCACGCGGCGACGGGCTTCGGTTACAGTCGCGGAAACCGGTGCCCGTCCGGGACATGGCGGCTTGCTGAAGAAGGCCATTTTCTCTTCGCTTCCAAACAAACGCGCTTCGGAGCAGTGACCGGGTCGGTTCCCGCCGCGAACCCGTCGCGAGAGGCCCCCAGCGATCGCCCGTATCACGTAATATCTGAGTCTGCCATTTGTTGCCGCCAAGCCGCTCATCACGCCCATGTCGCCTCGCATGCGCCGCAATTCAGTTCGGTCGCCACGACTGACCGGCACAACGGAATTGGAGGAATCCAGACCACGACGACGTCCAGGTCCAAACCACACGAATCCCCGGTTTTGTGCTCGCGGAAACTGCTGGAACGGGGTTGGTGTGTACAATGGCGTCAGTTTCTGATGGTCCCTACCCCGCCGCTGAGTTCCTGCGCCAATTCCTACTGCATGTGCCGCCGCCAGGCTTTTTCGCATCCGTCACTTCGGTTTCCCCAGCACACGAAATCGGTCTACGCCGCTGCCCTTGCTTCCCCGTATGCTTGCCGCCAGCATTGTGACGTCCAAGCAAGCCTCGCGCTCGAACCGTTCCGCTGACAGGCGATCGCGAGTCAGGTCTTGCGGCAGAAACTATAGCGCGACTTCGCGGCTCAGTTTGAGGTCTTCGGCCTGGTACACGACACCCATGCCGGTTTCGCCGAGTTTCTTGAGCACATGGTGATGAGAGACGATCAGCCCAGTCATGGTCGGCTCCCGCCAAGCAGCGGACTTTCCTAGCCTACAGCAGGCTCTGCCTTGGTGTTCGGCGAACTGCAGACGTGCGACTCTAGCCGTGGCTGGCTTAAGATGGAGCCTGAAAGTCGCACCGTGTTATCCAGGAAGGAACCGATGAAAAGCGAAGAGGGGCCGAGTAGCAAGAAGCGGGTGGTAATCGTCGGAGGCGGGTTTGCCGGCTTGAGCTGCGCCCGCCAGTTGGCCTCAAATCCGGGTGTCGAGATCACGCTGATCGATAAAAACAACTATCAGCAGTTCCAGCCGTTGCTCTACCAGGTGGCAACCGCCGTATTGGCGCCCAGTAACGCCGCATTTTCGTTACGCAGCGTCCTCAAGGGTCATACCAATGTGGATGTAAAGATGGCGGAGGTGGTCTCGGCCGATCTCAGGACGCGAACCGTCGAGACGGCGGATGGCAAAAGGTATGAGGGTGACTTCCTGGTCCTCGCAGCGGGGTCCCAGGTGAATTTCTTCGGAACTCAAGGAGCGGAGAAGCTTGCCTATCCTCTGTATTCGCTTCGCGACGCTGAGCTGCTGCGGTCCCATCTACTAGCTCTGCTGGAGTCCGTCGATCGCGACCCTTCGCTGATTGCCCAAGGAGCGTTGAACATCGTTGTCGTGGGCGGGGGGCCCACGGGCGTCGAAACGGCGGGCGCAATCGGGGATTTGGCGCAGCGCGCGCTGAAAGACCTATACAGGAGCCTCGACTTCAGCAAAATTCAAGTCTTCCTGGTGGACATGGCCCACAATGTCTTGAACGGGTTTTCTCAGCATTCACAGACCTACGCGGCCAGGATGCTCCAGCAACGTGGTGTTGAAGTGCGTCTGGGAATTGCCATCAAGGAAGTGCATCCAGGTCACGTCGTGCTCTCGGATGGAACTACCATTTCAACTCACGCTGTAATCTGGGCCGGCGGCTTGAAAGCGTCTCCCTTGTCTGGCGCCTTGGTGTCGAGCCCGGGCATGGCGGGCGAATCGATGTGCAGCCTGACTTCAGTGTCAAAGGATTTCCCGGTGTCTATGCCCTGGGAGACTTCGCAAACACCGTCGGGGCGGACGGCAAACCACTGCCACAGCTTGCCTCCGTCGCTCAACAGGCCGGCAAGTCTTGTGCGAAGAACATCGCTGCCATAATGGCGGGTGGCGCCGGCAAGCCTTTCCACTACTTCGATAAGGGCATTATGGCGATGGTCGGACGAAACGCGGCCGTGGCCGAAGTTGGCGGGCACCGCCACGAACTCACCGGCCCGATTGCTTTTTCCGCATGGCTCGGTGTTCATGCGCTCCTGCTCACGACGACGCGCGCGAAGGTCGAAGCCTTTATCGAATGGGCTTGGGATTATTTTGGTAGGGTGCACGGCGATCCGGTTCTCGATCGCCACGACGAGGTAAACATCAACTGGAACGATGACGACGGAGAAGAGCCGCGCCGGTCAAGCTCCGCAGCTTCGTGAGCCCGCTATTGGATCGTCACGAAGAGGCCCAGCGTTTTTGCGCCTGGACGCGGTAACTGGATCGACGCACGACGGCGCGCAGGCTGTGAAGCTTTTGTTCGAGGATGTCGGGATTAATCCTGCCGGGTACTTCCGACAGTGTTCCGCCGTTTCACACCCATCCGGATACCCGCATTCGTAGGACTTCGCCTGGAACTGACGATGTCTCGCAACTGAGAATTCTAATAAAGTAGCGTTATGCGAACGATAACCCTTGAGGAACATTTCGCAGGCCCGGAATTCCTCGATGGTCCGGGGCGAGGACTCAAAGAACAAGCTTTGAGATTCGGCGGTCCCGCTGCGAAACTCTTAGAACAGCTCTGCGATCTCGGCGACAGGAGGATCGCCGAGATGGATTCCGCTCACATCGACATGCAAGTACTGTCGCTTACTTCCCCCGGCGCAGAGCAACTCGAAGCCACTGAGGCGCCGGCTTTCGCCCGCAAAACGAACGATTTCCTCGCCGATGCACTGCGGAGTCATCCTACTCGTTTGGCCGGATTTGCCACGTTGCCAACCGCAGACCCCGGCGCCGCTGCCGCCGAACTGGAGCGAACGATCGGTGATTGCGGTTTCAAGGGAGCGGTCATCAATGGTCATATCCGGGGACGTTATCTCGATGACAAATACTTCTGGCCCATTTTCGAGCGTGCCGAAGTACTCAATGTCCCGATATATCTCCATCCGACCCATCCTCCAAAGTCTGTGATCGAGGCATCTTACGGTGGGTTTGCGCCGATCGTGACGGATATGCTGTCGGGCGCGGGATGGGGTTGGCACATCGAAACCGCGGTCCACGTGATCCGTATTATTCTCGGCGGAGCCTTCGACCGTTATCCGAGGCTGCAGCTTGTGGTAGGACACATGGGCGAGACGCTTCCTTTCATGCTCCAGCGACTTGATGTCATGCCGATGGCAATGACGAAATTGAAGCGCCCGATCAGCTCTTACCTCCGGGAAAATCTCTACTATACGTTCAGTGGGTTTAACTTCACGCCAACATTTCTCGACCTCTTGCTTCAAGTTGGTGTCGATCGGATTATGTTTTCGGCCGACTATCCCTATGCGTCGATGGTCCAGGCGCGTGCATTCCTGGACCAACTGCCTGTCAGCACTGCCGACCGGGAACGGATAGCACACGGTAACGCGGAGCGACTTTTGGGGTTATAAGAGATTCCGACCAAGTGGCATTTTCGGGTATTCGATCCCGAGTCTATGTTCCGATCGAGAATTAGCGTCGATGTGCCTGCCCAATCCACCGTGTTGCCTTGCAAGAGTGCCAGCCCGTCTCCTGGCTTTGTCGTACCTTCTCCCAAAACCGTTTCGGGCCCCGAGGGGCCGAAGTCCAACATGCCGATTACGCCTCCGGGTGGTTTTGCGGGGCCGCAACGTTCATAGCGAAATGCCTCAAGAGCAGCGGCCTTGGACTTAAATCTGCAGTAGACATTTGCAACATGCCAAAACCTTTATTTACGGGCCTGGCCGTTCGAGCGCCTTGCGTGAGCCTCATTTCCTTATGTTCCTCATGTTCGATTGATCAACAATGTGCTAAGGCTGAGACTCCAGCCAAATTCTGGCTTTGTTTTAAATATCTAGCTGCGGACCAATACTCCGTCAGTCCGCTTGCGTTCACCCGCAGAGCTATAAGTCGGCGCTAAATTGTTGAAAACATGGAGCGGGAGACGGGAATCGGACCCGCAACCAACAGCTTGGAAGATTGTGTCGCAATTGAAAACAAAGAACAAATGCGGCCACGGCGAAGCATTCTGACAATTGCGAACCACTGAAAACACAGCCCTTGACCCGAAACGGCGCTTAACGGAGTAATCGGAGTAAAATCCGGCTGCCTCGTCAAGCGCTCTCCAATTCCTTTCTTGATCCCCATTTGAATCGCCCAACTGCGCCGCCTCGGGCGGGTCGCCTGGAGCTATTCATGACAGGTATTCTAACCCACGCCGGCTTTCAGCGCGTCGGGTCCGATTTGGCGGAACGGTATCCCGATTTCGTCGTATCGAAGCGGACGCTCCGCCAAGCCGAATCCATCGAGTGCGTTCGGCTCCGGCGAGAAAACGCGTACCAGAATCTGGGGTTCTCGTCGCGGCCCTTCGTCCTTTGTGGCTTGCCCATCAAAAAACCCGCCGAAGGAATGCTCCTGCATGAACGTCGGAATGGGCCATTCGTTTTACAGGTGACCGGGCATCCGAGCTATGGGCTGCCCTGGGGACAGGACCGTTTAGTCCCCATCTTTCTCGCGACACTGGCCACGAGACAGCAGACTCCCCAAATCACCTTCGAGAGTGCCGCTGAGATGTTGGATACGTTTGGCATGCAGCAGGGCGGTTCGCAGTACCGCCGCTTGATTGCCGCCTTTCAACGAATCTTCGGAGCGACCATCTTCTTCGGCACAGACGTGCAAAAGCAGAAGGCCGAGGTTGTCCATCGGGCACGCTTCAATTTCATGACGGAAGCGCGAATCTGGTACTCGAAGGATCTGGCTCAAAAGAATCTTCCTGGAGACTGCCGCAACACGATCCTGCTCAGCGACGAGTTCTATCGGGAGATCACGGGCCATCCCATCCCGACGGACTTGGAAGCGACCAAAGCATTGTCCTCCTGCCCTGCCGCTCTCGACCTCTATATGTGGCTGTCCTACCGCTGCTTTACGGCAAAAGCACGAGAGCGCGTTCCGCTCTTCGGAGAGTTTGGTCTGGTGAGCCAATTGGGCAGTGCCAAGTATGCACGACCGAGAAAGTTCCGCGAGAAGTTGGAGGGTTGGTTACATCTTGTGCGAGCCATGTGGCCAGACTGTCCGGCTGCCATCGATCGGAATGGCACCGGGTTGTATGTGGACCGAGCCTCCGCGGTCTTGTCTTCCCAATCCCTAACGACATAGAGATAAAGAGGTATTGCATGTCAGATTCAACCTGGATTGCCACTCCACGTCTTCGCCGGATATCGCTTGCACGGATCAACGACGTGGTCTCAGCTCATCTTGGACCGACTCGAGTACCGGGCAATGCCCAACCCGCGGCGTTCAACCGTCAGATCGCGATGTACTTGGCTAAACACGTCAGTGGCTGGAGCACCACGGTCATCGGGCGTTTCTACAATGGTCGCGACCACTCTACGGTCTGTTATGCCTTGCAGAGAGTCGAGGCGCTCCGGGAGAGCAGTCCTGAAATTGACTGCTTAGTTTCGCACCTCAAAGCTCAGCTTCTCGGCGGGGACAGCATCCTTGAGGAGGCTGAGGCAATGCTGCTAAGAAACCGACACATGTCAATGCCGTCCGTCCGCGCTGTGGCTGCCAGGGAAGAGCTTCTGAACACGATTGCCGACCAGGTTGCTGAACGGGTACTGAAGGATCTACGACAGGCGAACAGGGCCGCTGATTCGTAATTTCCGCATCTGCGAGCGCAGAGAGCGTAGTTTCGGAGTCAGGGCAACGTTCGGTGGGGAGTGGAGTTCGCAAATCGCTTATGGCGCTTGCGTTGAGGTCATTCAGTCCGCATAATGAGTCTAGAAAGTTGACCTTTTATGCGGTTTGCGGCCACGCCATCCGAGAGGCAGCAGGAACTCTACAACCTTGCCCAGTCGCAGAGCGGCTACTTCACCGCCAAGCAGGCAGCGTCGCTCGGATACCAAAGCAACAAGCGGGTATACCACGTCCGCGCGGGTAACTGGGCGCGCGAGTATAGGGGAATTTACCGGCTGACGCGCTTCCCCGAGCCCGAGCGACCGGATTTGATCCTCTGGATGCTCTGGTCGCGTGACCGGAGCGACCGACCTAATGGCGTGTTCAGCCACCAGACCGCGCTAAGCCTCCACGAAATCACCGATGTGAATCCGGCGCGGCTCGACCTCACGGTTCCCGCCACCTTTCGCCGTGGCGTACCGATTCCGAAGGTGCTTCGACTGCATCGCGGCGACGTCCCATCTGCGGATCGCGTTGAGCTCTTTGGCGTTCCCGTCACGACTGCGATGCGAACGATTCTTGATGTCTGGAAGGAAGGCTCCATGCCCCACGCCGATCTGCGAGAGGCGTTCCGCGAGGCCGTGCACCGGGGCGCGATCACGCGCTCGCAGATCGCAAAGTGCAAAGAAGATCCTGAGAGTGCACCGATCCTCGCGCAGATCCGGAAAGGCAAGCAGTGACTCCCGGATCGAAGTATGCGACCGGTGCTGCGCTCCGTACCGCGCTGGAAGAACGCCTCAAACGGGAGTCCCGCGAAGAAAGCATCGATCTGCAGAAGTTGCGCCGAAAAGTGGCGTTCGACCGGTTTCTTGCCAGACTCTTTCGTGCGCCGGACACCGGCTGGGTGTTGAAAGGAGGCTACGCCATGGAACTCCGGTTCCATACCGCCCGGGCAACCAGGGATCTCGATTTCACCGTACGATTCGCGCCGTCCGACCGGAATGATACTTTGCTCGGGCGTCTGCAGGACGCGGGTGCGACCGACGTTGGCGACTTCCTTTCATACCGGATTGGCGAGGCGATGATGGATCTCGACGGCGCTCCTTACGGCGGGGCGCGATATCCGGTCGAATCCATGATGGGCGGCCGCACTTTCGTGAAGTTCCATCTCGACGTCGGGGTTGGCGACGTAGTCCTCGATCCCACAGAGCAGGCGAACATGCGGGATTGGCTCGGCTTCGCCGGGATTGCGCCACCGGAAGTTCCCATGATTCAGCGCGAACAGCAGTTCGCAGAGAAGCTCCATGCATATACGCTGCCCAGACCCCAAGCTCCCAACAGCCGCGTGCGCGATCTGGTCGATTGGTCCTGCTGATCGAGTCGGGCACACTCGAGCCGAGCCGTGTCATCCAGGCTCTCGATGCGACCTTCGGGCGGCGCGCGACGCATCCGGTTCCCGACATCCTGGCTCCGCCGCCGGACGCATGGGTCTCGCCGTTTGCGAGGCTCGCCGCCGAGTGCCGTCTTGAACTCTCCGTGGCGGATGCTTTTGCCATTCTCCAGGAGTTCCGCGGGCGATTGAGCGTAGCGCTTCACGAGAAAACGGAGCCTGATAGGTCTTAGCCGGTGTAATCGTCCCGGAGGGCATACCTGAAGGACGCCAGCATTCACACTTGAGCGACCGAGCCTGACATTCCATCACCGTTTAGACCTATCGGTTTGATAACGGCTAGGCCCGTTTTTCTTGAGTAGAGCCGGTCTTTGACGCTCCGCACAGCAATGGAGCGGGTGACGGGAATCGAACCCGTATGGGTAGCTTGGAAGGCTACTGCCCAACCTTTAGGCCACACCCGCCCAAAAAACGGCCGCACCGCAGGAAAACACGCTGTGACTCACAAGTGGAGTCGCTTCTTAGCTTGGAAGGCTGTGACTCTACCATTGAGTTACTCCCGCACCGGGGAACACTTCTATTCTATGCCTTGCCGGTTTTGACGGTCAACGCTTACGGGCAGCAAAAGCCGCCAGGCACTCCGAAAGCGAATTGTTAGCCTGATCTTTTGACCTGCCAAATGAGAAAGTACCAATCGCGGCGTGACGAGTAGTTTCCCAACACGCCAACCAGCAACCGCTTGGGCATCATCGTCGCCGTATCGCGGTTGGATTTGGCTGAACATTCTCAGCCTTGATGCCCCGATAGTGGCACTGCTCTGGCAGGCGCTATTTTCCCGGTGCCTTCACGTCCACATTCGCTGGCCCGCCATCGTGGCACTTGCGCTTTCGACTTGGATGATTTACGCGGTAGACCGGCTGCTGGACGCCCGTCTGCCAAGCGCCGGCCCCGTGAGTTTGCGCCATGAGTTTTCGCGCCAGCACAGAACCTTGATGTTCACTTCGGTTGGCTTTGCGATCGCATTTTTGCTTTGGACCTGCTTGCACCTGCGGCCTGTTGTGTTTCAGAACGGCATCTGGATGCTGGGCGCCGTGGCCGTCTACTTCGCGATTGTGCATTTCGCACCACTTGCCATTCGTCGCCTGTGGCCGAAAGAAATTGTGGTGGGCGTGCTGTTTGCGTTAGGTACGTGCGTCGCGACATGGTCGCTCGTTGGACGTGCCGAGCCGTTGTCGCGCCTGTCGCTGATTCCCCCGACGCTCCTTTTTGCGGCACTTTGCTCGCTGAACTGTATTGCCATCGAGTTCTGGGAATGGCGGCGAACCGGAAGGGCCACGCCGATTCATCCGCTGACTGCCTGGGTGGGCGCGCGTCTGCCTTGGACCGCCTTGGCGATTGCAGCGATTGCGCTTGTGCTCATGCCGTTGGAGCCGCTGCGGCCGCTGTTTGTGGCCGGTACCTTCAGTGCCGCAAGCTTCGTGTGGTTGGGCGCACGAGGTGATTCCCTGCCATTGGACACCCTCCGGCTGCTGGCGGACGCGGCACTGCTGAGCCCAGTGTTGCTGCTCGCCGTTGGCTCATAACAGCCCGATATCTGTGATGATGAACTGCGACCCGATTGCGCGAATCTATTGCTGGACTGAGTACGCAGCGTTCGGTCCGGTACTGCAGCGCATGCGCCTGTGCTGGCTTAGAGAATTGCGCGGCGCAAAGCGCGTGCTGCTGCTGGGCGACGGGGACGGCCGTTTTCTTTCGCAATTCGTCTCAACATATCCCGCGGCTGAGGTACATTACATCGATGCCAGCGCACGCATGCTCGACCTGGCGCGCAAACGCATCCGCGGAGCCACGCTGGAGAACTCTGGCCACGTGATCTTTACGCTGGGTAATGCGCAGAACACTGCACTTCCCGGAAGAGATTACGATCTGGTCGTTTCGCATTTCTTCCTGGATTGCTTCGACGAGCCTGGACTCGCACAACTGGCCGATCATGTCGGTCCGCACCTGGCGCCCAATGTCAGTTGGGTAGTCTCCGATTTTAGCGAGCCCCGCGACGGCCTGATGGCCCCAGTGTTTCGATTCTATCTGCGATTGATGTTTCGATTCTTCCGCTATACCAGCGGGCTGGAGACCAGGCGGCTGGCAGACTACACGGTTTTCTTGAAAGGGCTGGGTTTCATCCGGTCCAGGAATGCGACCTACCTCGGCGGTTTCGTGTTTTCCGAAATCTGGAACAGAGAGCGCCGAGCGTAAACCGGCTCGTCTATGCGACGCGCCGGACGAGTCGGGCCGGCAGCATAATAATTGACTCCACCAGCCTGAAAACGCCTTTCACGGTGATGCCGATCAGGCGCAACGGCAATAGCACGAGCCAGATAATCGGATACGCCACCAGTGCCAGTAGCGCAAGTGGCCAGGACAGCAGGAAGAGTAAGCACCAGAGAATAAAGGTCAGCATGGTGAACGCCCTAACCTAAGCATACGTGCGCCGCCCAAGAAAGTTCCCGCTTTGATAGAATCGCAACCGTCGATGAAGAAAACCTTTATTGCCCTAGCCTTAGCTACAGCAGCCGTAGCCGCGGTGACGATCCCGAACATCCCCTGGAAGCCGAACGATCGGAACCGGCCACTGCCGCCCATCATTCAGCCGGGCACTCCCAGCACCCAGGCTCAACCTGGGAAGCCGCCGTCCGACGCCGTTGTCCTATTCAACGGCAAGGATCTGAGCGGGTGGGTCAGCGCGAAAGGCGGGCCGGCAAAATGGAAAGTCGGCGATGGATACTTTGAAACGGTAAAAGGGAACGGCGACATTGACACCGTGCAATCGTTCGGCGATTGCCAGCTGCACGTCGAATGGGCGGCGCCCAATCCGCCGCACGGCCAGGACCAGGACCGCGGCAACAGCGGCGTGTACCTGATGAAGCGCTACGAAATCCAGGTGCTGGACTCGTACGACAACAAGACCTATGCGGATGGCGAAGCCGCCGCTGTGTACGGCCAATATCCGCCGCTGGTCAACGCCAGTCTCCCGCCGGGAGAATGGCAGACCTACAATATCGTCTTTCATGGCCCGCGCTTTGCCGCGGACGGGTCGCTCACCAGGCTGGCGAACGTGACCGTGATTCACAACGGTGTGCTGGTGCAGGACCATGTGCAACTCACCGGCCCCACGGAGTGGGAATCCAGGCCGCCCTACAAAGCTCATCCGCCGAAGCAGCCCTTGCGGCTGCAAGACCACGATCACCCGGTGAGGTTCCGTAATCTCTGGATTCGGGAAATCCCGGACTCGGAATAGCTTGGGCGAAAGCCCACTTAGAGTGCCTTGATCTCGATCTCTTTGAACTCGGTCCAGTAATCCTGCCGATGCGCTTGTAGTTCGATATGCCCCGCGTCCAGGTTCTCAAGACCTTCGTAATCCAATACGGTGTCGCCATTGATGCGCACCATCACATACGCATCCTTCACGATGAGTTGTAGCGGAAACCAAACCTCCGGCTCAATCCGTGGATAGAGGGAGCGCTTGAAGTAATACAGCGACCCGGTGGGATAGTGCGCGTCTTCCACATTATGCAGTTGGATCTCGTAGTGCTTACCGGAAAGGCCTTTCCCTTCCGTCCTGAACAAAACACCACTGTTATGTTCACGCTCGCCGCGAACGTACATGGTCAGTTCAAAGTCGCGGTATTTCGCTTTGGTGGCCAGGTGGCCCACGCCGTCTCCGCGCAATATCCTTCCCATCGGTTGGAAGTTGGGCTTGTTCTCCGAGACGAACCAGCCGTCGAAATCCTCCGCTGAGCCGTACAGCAGCTGTCTCCGATCCTTGGAGGGGAGTTCGATAATCCTCAGGTTGCGAAACCGAATTGGGTAGGAAAGGCTCGCGAGCCCAAGATAGCCGCGGCGCAGACGGTGCCGGAGTTCCGAATTCTCCTCCACGTTTATATCCTGGATCAATTCTCCATTGGTCCAAACGCGCAACGAAGGCCAGTTTATCAAGATGCGGATGTCGTTCCAATCGCCGTTACTCTTCACGTTCACCTTGAGCGGTGCAACCAGCGGAAAGATGGAACCCATCGAGTTCGACATCGGCTTTTCATCAACCTGATGGAATAGCTTGATTTGCACGCCAACCCAGGTCGGGCGGCCGTTTTCCGGTGCGTGCAAGTAGATGCCTGAATCGATCCAGCCCTTCATATAGAACTCCGCGCGGAAGTCGAAGTTCTCGTACTGGCGGTTCGACCGCAGCCAGGTAGGGTAGCTCGCGCTATCGTTCACCACGATCGCGCCGTCCGAGACGGAAAAGGCGCTCTCGGGCCCTTCGGTGATGGTCCATCCATCCAGGTTGCGCCCGTTGAAGATTGGGACCGGGTCGGCGCCTTCTGAGGCTTCCAGATACTCATCGGCGGCGACCCCGGACAGCGGCACGGCCGACAACGCGCCCAGGAAGTCGCGGCGATTCACTGGTCCTCCTGAGTGGGCGTCTCCCACCTCCGGCCGCGGCCTGCCTTGAATATGGCGTCAATCACGGTCATATTTCTGAAAGCATCCTCCAACGGAACGGGCGCGGGCGTGCCTTCCAAAATCGCCTGCGAGAAGGCATCGCCCTGAATCGTGTACTGGTCGCAGACCGGTAATTCTTCCGTCCGCATTCCACCGCCAAACAGGTCCTTTCCGTTGTCGACGAAAATCCGGCAGGGCCTGTCGGGCGGAGCGTTAAACGGTATCTCAATCTGCACCCGGCCCTTTGTCCCGAAGACCTGGAAGGTCTGGTACGGCACCAACTGTGTGCTGCAGGTGAACAGCGCTTCGCCGGGACCAAAGTCAAGAATGGCCGAGGCCAGGTAGTCTATTCCCATATCGGGATCGACGCTCACCAAGCCCGAGACCCGGGCCGGCTCTCTCTCAAAGAGGAAACGCGACATGGTGATGGGGTAGCAACCCACATCCATCAAGCCGCCGCCACCGTAGGCCGGGACGTTGCGCACATTGGCCGGGTCTCGATTGAAATAGCTAAAGGCCGACACGATACTGCGGAGCTCGCCAAGTTCGCCGGAGCGGACAATCTCATGCACGCGCAGCCACTGTGGATGGGTCTTCACCATGAACGCCTCGCCGATCAGAACGCCCGCCGCGTCACGGGCCCGAATGAGCGTTCGAGTCTCTTCGGCGGACAGCGCAATCGGCTTTTCGCATAAGACGTGCTTGCCCGCCTCGGCCGCCTTCACGGACCAGGGCACATGCAGGTGGTTGGGCAATGGATTGTAAATGGCATCTATATCCGGATCGGCCAGCAGGTCCTCGTAGCGGCCATAGGCCTTGGGAATCCCCAAATGGCGAGCGGCTTCCCGGGCCTTGTCCGGATCCCGCGAGGCGATGGCTGATACCTGAGTCAGGCGACTCTTTTGCATGGCGGGAATCACCTTCTTCACCGCGATGTTTGCTACCCCCAGCACTCCCCAGCGGATGATCTTTGGCATAAGACTACAGTCTCCTACAAGCACAGGCACACTTGTGACCGGTTCGCTAGATCTCATCTCAAACGGAGCCATGACTGTCAGTGTTTCTGTGAAAACTAAGCCGAGGCGCAATCGCCTCAACGAATCAAACAATCCGCGCCTCGCCATGATCCTAATTCTTGACGGCGACTTAAGGAGCGGTCGCCCGGAACCCCAAAGCTAGTTCGGTTCTGGCGACGCCGGTTTTTCCTCCGGCGGTCCACAAGACTTTCACTTGACCCACAAAAGCTGTTCGGCGTCTAATAAGAAAACGTACCTGGTACTAACCCGCGCAGTGCGGGAAGAAGTAGTAGAGTAGTGCGATTGGCTTTCGACGAAATTGGGAATGGAGGTCCGGCGGTGAAACAGGCCGGTTCAAAGCGAGACTCCAGCCGCCTCGGCTCAGGAAATCTCATGAATGCCCGTCCATTGAAGCTTGCGGCAGCGCTGTTAACCCCGGCGATGGCCTTCGGTCTCGAAGAGAAGCGCATCGCCAACATGTTCAACCCGCTGGCCACCCCCGCGGACGAAGTGGTCAAGACGGCGACGCTTGCGCTCTTGATCTGCGGTGCCATTTTCGTCATTGTGGCTGGACTGCTTACTTTCATCATCTTCAAATTCCGACGCCGGCCTGGCGACGACACAGCAGAGCCACCTCAGGTTTACGGCAGTAACCAAATTGAAATCGCCTGGACCGTGATCCCGATACTGATCGTTTTCGTCCTGTTTATGCCCACGGCCCGAGTCGTTTCGGCAGTCCAGAATAAAGGCTTCCCATCCGATGCGATACATGCCACTGTCATTGGACACCAATGGTGGTGGGAACTGCGCTACCCCGAACTGGGTATCGTGACAGCCAACGAGCTTCACGTCCCGGTAAGTTCTGCGGACGGAGGATTGCCGACAGTATTAACCCTCCAGTCTGTCGACGTGATTCACAGTTTCTGGATAGCGCAACTCGCCGGCAAGACCGACGTCATTCCGAACCGCGATAACCACATGTGGATCGACCCGCGCGAGGCGGGCATCTATTTCGGCAACTGCGCCGAGTATTGCGGCACACAGCACGCCAAAATGCTAATACGGGTTATCGTGCACCCCAAGGCCGAGTTCGAAGCGTGGGCGGCCAATGAGAAGCAGCCGGCCGTAAACGACCCGGCTGTCGCGCGGGGTCGCGCAACCTTTGAGTCGCTCTCATGCGTCAACTGCCACGCCATTCGCGGGACAGTTGCGGCAGGAGCTTTCGGACCCGACTTGACTCACATCATGAGCCGGCAAGTGATCGCATCCGGAGCGCTCACCAACACGCCTGAGAACCTACGAGCCTGGATACATGACCCGGACCAAGCCAAGCCCGGTAGCCTGATGCCGGCGATGCAGCTTTCCGACACCGAAGTGGACCAGATTGTCTCGTACCTCGAGACCCTCAAATAGGAGACCTGGATGGCGACGCTAGATTATCCACTCGATAGGCCGATCCCGCAGCGAAGGGAGTTCTCGCTATCCATGGTCGTCTCTGAATGGATTGCGACGGTCGACCACAAGAAACTTGGCTTGATGTATGTCGTCTCAGCGCTGCTCTTCATGGTCGTCGCCGGCCTCATGGCGACGGTCATGCGGATCCAACTCGCCTTCCCCAACAATCATTTTGTTGACCCGCGAACTTTCAACCGCCTGTTCACCATGCACGGCACCACCATGGTCTTCCTGGTCGGAATGCCCATCCTGGCCGGCTTCGCAAACTATCTCGTGCCGCTCATGATCGGAGCGCGGGACATGGCCTTTCCGAGGCTCAACGCGTTCGGCTTTTGGATCTTCCTGTTTGGCGCCCTGCTTTTGTATTTCAGCTATCTGGGAGGCGACGGGCTCTACGGCGCGGGCTCCGCACCCGATGTTGGCTGGTTCGCCTATGCTCCCCTTACCGGCCGCGCTTTTTCGCGCGGATCGAGCACCGACTACTGGATCCTGGGCATCCTACTCACCGGAATTGGCAGCATCGCCAGTGCCCTCAACGTAGTTGCCACAACACTCTCGATGCGCGCTCCTGGAATGACCATGGTGCGCATGCCGCTATTCGTTTGGATGTTGTTCATCGATTCCTGGATGATTCTGGTGGCGCTTCCGCCGCTGTCGGCCTGCCAGATCATGCTCCTGCTGGACCGGTTTCTCGGCTCGACGTTCTTCGATACCCAGGCCGGCGGTTCAGCCGTCTTGTGGCAGCACTTCTTCTGGATCTTCGGACACCCCGAAGTCTATATACTCGTCTTCCCCGGCTTTGCCTGCATTTCTGAAGTGATCCCGGTATTTTCCCGTAAACCGATTTTTGGCCGCCCGGCCATGATAGGCGCTACCGCAGCCATTGGCTTTATCAGCCTCGGCGTGTGGGCGCACCATATGTTCGCCGTCGGTATGACCTCCGCGGGTAACACCTTCTTTGCGGCGTCCACCATGTTGGTTGGCATTCCCACCGGGATTAAAATCTTCAACTGGTTGGCCACGATGTACGGTGGAAAGCTGCGCATGGAAACGCCGCTCCTGTTCTGCTGCGCGTTTCTGTTCCAGTTCCTGGTGGCTGGACTCACAGGAATCATGTTGGCCGTTGCTCCCTTCGACTGGCAGCTCACCGACTCGTATTTTGTAGTCGCCCACTTCCACTTTGTCCTGATCGGGGGTCTAATTTTCGGCCTCTTCGCCGGAATGTACTACTGGTTCCCGAAGGTATCGGGGAAATGCCTCAACGACACGCTCGGCAGATGGCATTTTTGGCTTTTTGCCATCGGGTTCAACATGACGTTCATCCCGCAGCACTTCCTGGGAATCCTGGGAATGCCTCGCCGCATTTACACGTACGAAGCGGGTCGCGGGTGGGACACGATGAACTTGATCTCAACACTCGGCGCCCCACTGCAGGCTCTCGGAGTCGCGCTGTTCGTCGTAAACATCATTTGGACGCTGTGGAAGGCCAAGCCGGCCGGCGACGACCCATGGGATGCCTGGACTTTGGAATGGGCAACCACCTCGCCCCCGCCGGAGTACAACTTCGAAGACCTCCCGGAAATCCGAAGCACCCGTCCCTTGTGGGACCTGAAGCACCCTGAAGACCCCGACTGGAAGTATGAGTAACGTTCCGGCGCAGCACTAGCGTCACAGGAAGGAAAACGAGTAACGACCGATGGCCACAGCCTCATTACCGGCAACCTCAACCTGGAAACTGCCCGACCGCGGAACGATAGGCATCTTCTGCCTGATCACCACCGAGTCGTCGCTATTCACTATCTTCGTCGTCGCCTACCTGTTCTACATCGGCAAGAGCCTGAATGGGCCGTACCCGAAAGATCTTCTCGAATACCCCTGGTGGGCCAGCTTCTGCCTGCTTTCCAGCAGCGGAACTATTGTGTTTGCCGAACACGCTCTAGAGCATCAACAAATCGGCAAGTTCAAAGGATGGTTGACCATGACCATCTTGCTTGGTCTCGAGTTTTTACGCCAAACCGGGATTGAGTGGCACGATTTTATCGTCAACAAGCACTTCACGATCTCAACCAACCTCTTTGGAACCACCTTTTACTCGCTGGTTGGCCTGCATGCCAGCCACGTGATCGTCGGCATGAGTTTCCTGCTGCTAACGCTTTTTGTTACGCTGGCGGGCTTTCCCATTGCCACGCAGATGCGGCGTGTCAAATTCCTTTCCTGGTACTGGCACTTCGTGGATGCCATCTGGGTAATCGTATTCACGGTGGTGTATGTCATTGGACGCTGAATCGAATCCTCACAATCCGGACCCGCACCACGCCAGCGACGGCGTGCAGCTGCCGGCGCCCACGTTCTGGCCCATGGTGTTCGCGTTTGGGCTCACGCTGCTAATGGCCGGCCTCGTCACGCAGATTACGGTCAGCGTCGTCGGCCTGATCATCTTTATCCGCGCTGGCTATGGCTGGTGGCACAACGTCATCCCGCATGAAGCGCACGAGACGGTGCCGCTTCGCGCCCACGTTTTACGTGCGTCACCCATACGCACCAGTGTCCGCAGCGTCGTCCACCTGAAGGCTGGGGAGCAGCAGCACCGGGTTCACATCCCGGAGGAAATCCATCCCTATTCGTCCGGCCTCAAGGGCGGTCTCGCCGGCGGCGTAGCCATGGCTGTGCTGGCCTGTCTCTACGGACAGTTCGTCGAGGGCAGCATCTGGTATCCCATCAACCTGCTGGCGGCGGGCGCGATCCCCTCCATGGCTAACGCCTCTTTGGAAAAGTTGAAAGCCTTCAACGGAATGGCATTCGGGATCGCCTTCATAGGACACGGCGCGATCTCCCTGCTGGTCGGCATGCTGTATGCCGTATCACTGCCGATGTTCCCGAGAAAAGCGCCCCTTTGGGCCGGCATCATCGCACCGCTGTTCTGGACAGGCATCGTTGCCGCCAGCCTCGAACTTGTCAATCCCGCACTGAACTCGCGGATCAGTTGGCCCTGGTTTATCGTGTGTCAGCTCGGTTTCGGCCTGGTAGCGGGCTTTGTTGTGTTTCGCACGCAGCGGGTTGAGACGATGCAGAGTTGGCCATTCGCTTATCGCGCCTCCGTTGCGGGCGGAGGCATTCGTCCGCCCGGCCTGGCTGAAGAAAAACCTGGCGATTCCGGGGAGGCTCCGAAAGAGCCATGAGAAGGATATTGCCGGCAGTCCTCGCCGTTTCGTTAATCACGCTGATGCTTGGTTGTGACTACGCCCCTGGCAAGCCCAAACCAGCCCCACTGCATCCGGAAGAGATCGGCGATTTCAAAGATCTGTTCGCACAGAATTGCCAGGGATGCCACGGCGAGAAGGGTGGCTTCGGCCCGGGGCCCCACATCAGCGATCCGCTGTACTTGAAACTGGCCAGCCCGCAGGTCATTCGCAAAGTCATCGCGGAAGGTCGCCGCGGCACGCCGATGCCGGTCTTTTCCGCTGAGTTGGGCGGTCCGCTCTCCGATAAACAGATCGATACGTTGGTCGATGGCATCGAGAAGACGTGGGGAACGCCAGTTGATCTGAATGGCGCGACGCTGCCTCCCTATAGCGAGGCCGATTCGATTGCCGCCGGTCTTCAGCCTGGCGACGCGGAGCGCGGCCACAATACCTATCTCACCTATTGCGCGCACTGCCATGGGACCGGAACCGGCAAATCGCCGCGCGGCGCCATCGCCAATCCCTCTTATCTGGCCCTGGTTAGCGATCAGGGCCTGCGCACGACGGCCATCATCGGCCGGTCCGATCTGGGCATGCCCGATTGGCGCAACCGCATCCCCAACCACAGCATGAGCAATCAGGAAATCTCAGACGTCGTCAGTTGGCTGGCTTCGCAACGACCGGCTTACTCCGTCGTCCCGACAGTAACTGCGTCTTTGCCGGCGCCCGTTACAGCGACGGCCGCCCAGGAGCCTAAGCCATGAACCCGACCCTTCCTCCCGTACTCGGCTCGCCGGAGACCGAGCCCCATGCGTCTGAGCCAACACGCCGGAATCTTCTGTTCAAAGCGGGTACGGCGTTGAACGCCATCGGCGCTTTGCTCCTGGGCTTGCCGCTGATCGGTTTCGTGTTTTCCAGCTTCTTTCACAAGCATCTGGGCAACAGCTGGATCTCGCTGGGAAGTCTGGACAAGTTTCCCGTAAACCAAACCAGGCTGGCCATTTTCCGCAACCCGTTCACTCGTCCGTGGGACGGTGAGACCGCCGACATTCCCTGCTATGTCCGCCAACTGCCGGACCAGAAGTTCAAGGTGTTCGCGGTGAATTGCGCCCACCTCGGCTGCCCTGTGCGGTGGTTCGAGGAATCGGGCCTCTTCATGTGCCCCTGTCATGGCGGCGTCTACTACTCGGACGGCTCTCGAGCTTCCGGCCCACCACCGCGCGGGCTTTTTGAATACCACTACAAGGTCGAGAACGGCGAACTGTTCGTCAAGGGCGGAGAAATGCCCACACTGGCTAACCCCGTTTAAACAGGAACCCTTATGAACACACTCCGGTCAATTGCGCTTTGGATCGACGATCGGCTCCACGTGACGAAGCTGTTCGAATCCACCGCCGGCCACCATGTCCCGGCCAGCGCCGGCAGCTGGTTCTATGTGTTCGGCAGCGCTACCTTGCTGTGCTTCATCATCCAGATCATCACCGGCACTTGCCTGGCCTTTGTCTACGTTCCCTCCACCAACGAAGCCTGGACCAGCCTGCAGTATCTGAACCAGGAGCAGTATCTTGGCTGGCTCTTGCGCGGCATCCACTACTGGGGATCGAACTTCATGGTCGCCATCATGACCCTGCACATGATCCAGGTGTTCCTGTTTGGCGCTTACAAGTACCCTCGCGAGATGACCTGGATCAGCGGTATTTTTCTGATGCTCCTGACGCTGGGCATGGCCTTCACGGGCCAGGTTCTCCGCTGGGATTCAGACGCCTACTGGGGCCTCGGTATCGGCGCTTCCATCATGGGCCGATTACCCTTGATCGGCAGCAACATGGTCCACCTGATGTTAGGCGGCCCGATTATCGCCGGCGAAACGCTCTCCCGCTTTTTCACGCTGCATGTATTCATGATTCCGGGCTTCATCATTGCGCTGGTGAGTATCCACCTGCGCCTGGTTCTCAGCAAGGGCATCAACGAGTATCCGAAGGCCGGCCATCCCATAAGCAAGTCGACCTATGACGCGGAATACGCCGAGATCATTCGCAAGGAAGGCGTAGCGTTTGTACCTCACGCCATCGGCAAAGACCTGATCTTTTCGGCGATCACCATCGCCGCCATCCTGATATGCGCGATTGTGTTTGGCCCCCACGGCCCCATGGGTCTGCCAACGCCTGCCCGTGTCGATACGGCGCCCCGCCCCGACTTCTATTTTCTGTTTCTTTTCGCGTCCCTGGCCCTGTTGCCCGATTGGATGGAAACCTTCGTCCTCTTCGTGGTGCCGGGCGTCTTGGTGGTGATCTTCATCTGCTTGCCGTTTATTTCTCCAGACGGTGAGAAGAGCTTTCGTAAGCGGCCCGCCGCAGTCCTGACCGTCATCCTGGTCATGCTTGTCATTTGCGTTCTGTGCTACCTCGGAATTGGGTCGCCGTGGTCACCGCACATGAATGCCTGGACCGGCGATCCGGTTCCGGTGCAGTTCGTCAAAGGTCGAACGCCTATTGAGCTAGAAGGCGCGGCCGTACTCCAAGCTAAACAGTGCCGCAATTGCCATTCGCTCGGCGGACTGGGCGGAGAGCGAGGACCGGCGCTCGATGACGTCGCAGCACGACTCACACGCGACCAGTTGGTTCGGCAAGTTATTCAAGGCGGCGGCAACATGCCCGCTTACGGCAAGAACCTGAACCCCGCGGAAGTGGAATCGCTGGTGGCCTTCATGTCTACGCTGCGTACCGGCTCGAATCCAGCCGCTCGTGACTCGGCCGTTCCCGCAGTGCCGCCAGCCGTCGCAACGATGCGGTAGTGTTGATCCGGGACTGGCCACTGTGTCCCAAGGCGGTCGCGAAATCCACGCATTGTCACCCTTGCCCATCGCCGCGTGGACATAGCTGGCCTGTCCCACGCTTGATAGCCGATAACCACTGGGTCTTAGTGTCCGGTTCCCACTCGGGGCCTTCCTACTCCAACCAATCGAACGACCTGGTGACTGCCTTCTTCCACGTTTTGTAGTACTGTTCCCTCGACGCCTCGTCCAGATTAGGAGTCCAGGTGTAATCGGCCTCCCACTTCGCCTTCAGATCGGGCAGGCCGGTGAAGTAACCCACGGCCAGGCCGGCCGCGTAGCAAGCCCCAAGCGCCGTCGTCTCCTTGATAACCGGCCGCACCACGGGGCGATTGAGGATGTCCGCTTGGAACTGCATCAGCACGTCATTCACAACCATGCCGCCATCGACGCGCAGCACCTGCAGGTCGATCTTGGAGTCCTTCTCCATCGCCTCCAGCACTTCACGTGTCTGATAGGCCACCGCCTCCAGCACGGCGCGCGCGATGTGAGCCTTACCGACATAACGTGTCAAACCCACGATCACTCCGCGGGCGTTGTCTTTCCAATACGGCGCATAGAGTCCGGAAAACGCGGGCACAAAGTAGACCCCGCCGTTGTCCTTGACACTGCGTGCCAGCATTTCCACTTCCGTGCTGGTTGAGATCAGTCCCAGGTTGTCGCGCAGCCACTGCACCAGCGCTCCGGCAATGGCGATGCTGCCTTCCAGCGCATACTGCACCGGTGCCTTGCCGAATTTGTAAGCCGCGGTCGTCAGCAGCCCGTGTTCCGAGCGCACTAACCGGTCGGCGGTGTTCATCAGTAGGAAACAGCCGGTGCCGTAAGTGTTCTTGGCCTCGCCTGCTTCGAAGCACGCCTGACCCACCAGCGCGGACTGCTGGTCTCCCAGGATGCCCGCGATGGGAACGCCGGCCAGCGGTCCCGCCGCTACCGTGCCGTACACCTCACTACTGGAACAGATCTTCGGCAGCATGGCTTTGGGGATGCCAAAGTGCTTCAGGATCTCGTCGTCCCACTCAAGTGTTTCCAGGTTCATCAACTGGGTGCGGCTCGCGTTGGTGACATCGGTAACGTGGATGCCACCGTTCACGCCGCCGGTCAGGTTCCAGACCAGGAAGGTATCGATGTTGCCGAACAGCAGGTCGCCCGCTTCGGCATGCCGCCGCGCGCCGTGCACATGCTCCAGGATCCAGCGAATCTTCAGCCCGCTGAAGTAGGTGGTCAGGGGCAAGCCGGTCTTGTGGCGAAACAGATCGTGTCCGACCGTCTTCACAAAGTGCGTCGCCTCGGACGCCACGCGCGTGTCCTGCCACACCAGTGCGTTCGCCACGGGCGCACCCGTTTTGCGATTCCAAACGACCGTGGTTTCCCGCTGGTTGGTAATCCCGATGGCCGCGATATCCGGCGCATGCAACGCGCGCTGGGCCATCGCCGTTTCCATGACTTCCTGCGTCCGGCGCCAGATCTCTTCAGGATCGTGCTCAACCCAACCAGGCTTGGGATAGATCTGCTCATGCTCCTTTTGCGCAACTGAGACGATGCGTCCCGCCCGATCGAAAACGATGAACCGCGTACTGGTGGTTCCCTGGTCAACAGCTGCGATGTAGCTAGACATATTTATAGAGAATGGACCGCCCCGGAGAGACTATCACATGAGTCGGAGACGCTCGCGGTCGCGGCTCGCAAAAGGCATCCGCTTGCTCACGCGCGCGGTTCTGTGCCGGGAGTTTTCACACAGACTCGTGAGCAAGCCGATAGCTTCCCGGAGTCGCAGCCCCTTCGCCGCGTGGTTTTCACACAGAGGTCGCCACTCCCGTTACCGTCTGCACCGACACTGCTACGCTCTTTTTCATGACGACGACTTACAACCGCATCGCCGGCCAAAGCTTGGAACGTCTGTCGGCCTTGAGTGACGGCATCTTCGCGGTCGCCATGACACTGCTCGTGCTGGATATTCACGCGCCCTCGATCGAAGCGATTCACAGCGAGCAGGACCTCTGGCATGCCTTGAGCGCCCTGCTGCCGCGTGTGGCCATGTACCTGATGAGCTTCATGACACTCGGCATCTTCTGGACCGGGCAGCAGACGCAGTTCAACGCGCTGGCCCGCTCCGACCGCGATCTCTCATGGATTCATATTGTGTTCCTGGCAGCAGTTTCCATCACGCCGTTTTCCACATCCTTGCTCGCTGAATTCATCACCTTCCGCACGGCGCTGCTGATCTACTGGGCCAACATTCTGATTCTTGGCGTGGCGCTCTACGCCAGCTGGCGCTATGTCCAACGGGCCGGTTTGTTGAAGGACGAATCCAACCGGGAGTTCGCCTGCGCCGTGGAACGCCGCATTCTGGTGGCCCAATCGCTGTACGCCTTCGGCGCCTTATTGTGCATCGTGAACACCTACTGGAGCATGGGGTTCATTGTGCTGGTGCAGCTGATCTATGCCATTGCGCCCAGAATTCCGCTGCTGTCGAAGATGTAGCCCTTGACAACTGTATACTGTTTATGTACAGTATACACAGATGGGCGCAACTCCAACCATCCGCTTCGATCCGGCATCGTCGGTTCCCGCCGTCCGCCAGATCACCGACAGCCTTCGCGTGCTGCTGGTGAATCGCCAGTTGGCCCCGGGCGCCTCGCTGCCGTCCGTCCGCCGTCTGGCCATGGAGTTGGGCGTTCACTTCAATACGGTGGCCGAAGCCTACCGGCAAATCGCCGCTGAAGGATGGCTCGACCTGCAACATGGCCGCGGCGCGTTGGTCATCCCCCGCGCCCTCCCGAAATCCCACCCGCACGACTGGGTTGAAGAGTTTCGGGACCGTCTCCACGGCCTGATCGCTCAAGTCCGTGCCGAAGGCGCAGCGCCCGCCGAAATCGCCGCCGAATTACGCGACGCGGCAAAGGTGGTATTACAATCATGAAACTCGCATTGGTCTGCATCTACATGTTCGTCGGGGCCGTGATGTTCGCAGTCCCGAACATGACCCGCCGTGGCATACTCTTCGCCGTGCCCGTGCCGCCCGATTTTCGCGAAGGCCCGATTGGCCGACGCGCCATCACAATATTCCGTGGCCTGATCATCGCTGCGCTTCTCACCGTGCTTTGTGGCATGCTCTTTTCGCCCGACCGTCTCCTTGGACCTGTCGCGGTAGCCGCGCCGTTTCTCCTCATGTTGGCCACCGGCTTCGGCTTCTTTTGGCAGCACCACGCACTCGAACCCTATGCGGTGCATACCCAACTTCCACGTGAAGCGGCTCTGAGCACCGCGCCTGATCGGCTGCCCTGGTTCGCCTGCCTCGCCGCCGGTCCCTTCGCGATACTCACCGCCTCCGCGCTGTTTCTGCAGGCCAACTGGGACCGCATTCCCGAGCGCTTCCCGGTTCACTGGGGCGCCAATGGGCAGCCCAACCGCTGGAGCGAACGAAACGTCCAGGGCGTTTACGGGCCTCTGCTGTTTGCTTTGGAATTGTGCCTTTGGTTCGTCGCGGCGGGATTAGCTTCCTGGTTCGGCGCCCGCCGCTCCCGTCTCCGCTCCGCCGTCCTCGGTTGCCTGATCGCGGTCGAATACCTGCTTGGATTGATGTTCAGCATCGTCGCCATCAGCCCGTTGGTTCGCATTCCGGTTTGGGCCATCGCTCTCGGCCCTATGCTTTTTGTTGTGCCGGTCGTCATCGTCATGACGCGCGCAATGTCACGGCCCAGTGATCCGCCGGAACCGACTCCGGACGAGTGCTGGAAAGGTGGCGGCGTCATCTACTACAACCCCGATGATCCGGCGCTGATGGTGGAGAAGCGCTTCGGCGCCGGCTACACCTTTAACTTCGCGAATCGCTGGTCGTGGGCATTGTTAGCCACCCTGATTCTCATCATCTTGTCGATATTCCTGATCGTTTAAGATCCGGATGTGCGCCGCCGCCGTCCGCTGCGGGCTCAGAGGCTCTCCACCGGAGGCGGCGACCACGCTACCCTGCGAACGGTCTTCCGTGCGACGAATCCCCGGGTCCATGGCTTGCTGATGATGCCGTATTCAGGACAGTTCTCGGCGCACGCCGTCTCGTGAAAACCGGCCTCTTGGAAGTGCTCCAGCAGGTCACCCCTCGAGAACAACCGCATCTCCAGCGTTTCGCCGGGGCCGCCGTGAAAGCACAGGTTGTCAAAGGTCTGCAGTTCGCCAGCCGTGTTCCGATTCACCAGCACCGGGCCGCTCCGCAGGTTTGCGATTTGCCAATCGTAGAGATCCGGATAGTGTTCCTTGGTGTGCCCTTCGGGAGTCCATGGAGTCGTGAACACAACGAATCCGTTCGGCTTCAGGAGCCGCGCCAGATTATTAAACGCCGGCTGGACGGGCGGTGGGAGATGTTCGAAAACCTCGCTCGCAATGATGAAGTCGTAGGCGCCATCCGCTCCCGAGGCAGAATCCATGATGTCGATTCGCGGCTCCCGATGATAGAACGTGTTGGCGTAGCTGAGCTGCATTTCGAGCAGGCCGGCAATGGATGTGCTGTCGGTGAGGCCTATGCCCGTGATGTCCTTCGCCAGTGGGAACAGTGGCAGCGGAATGCTCTCGCCGAAGAGTTCCATTGATAAAGCGTGAATGATCCAACGGAAGCGCACCGACGATCCGCAGCTGTTGCAAGACGGCTTTTCTCTGGTTAGGCCGGCTTCCGAATCGACGGCACACAGCGAATTACAAAGATTGCAGGTGAAGCGGAACACTGTGCAATTCTAACGCGGGCCACATCTAAAGCGGATGGCGACAGAAAGCCTTCTGAGGCGCGGCAGTAATGGAGCGCTCGCCCATCACACCCCACATGCTCCGACATAGCACCGTGGCACAGTGCGGCTATGCCGCAAACGGGATGCAGAGGTGGGGCTGGACGCCCGCGTCCGCGCCGGTCGCCCACGACCGGCTCCGCTTCGTTTCCTAGCAATCATCGCTCCGCGCAGACAAACAAAGATTTAGTAATACACCTTCGGGCTATGTATTCAGAATTGTACAGCGTTCTCATTCCCAAGTCGGCCGAAGGCCGTGCCCCGTTCATCCGCGTTTATGAGCGGCCGATAACACGGCCAGCTTAATTACTCAGCGCCACGATCAGCACCGCCAGCGTGTTAGCGGCGGTGAGCGGCTTGCCACCCGTGATGTCCTGCAGATAACATAATTCGCCGTTCGTCACCCAAGTGCCGGTGATGGCTGTGCCGGTGCTGCCGCCCTGCGCAAACAGCGGTCCGTCGGGTGCTCCCACACGTATCTGCACGGTGCCGCTATTCGGAGCGCTCCATTGCAGCGTTGTGGCTGCGACGCCGGTTCCATTGCTACTGACCGGATTGGGATTGGCTGTCAGGAATGGCGTCGCCTGCTTCGCGAGATGCGTAATAAGCATGGCCAGCGTATTGCTCAGCGACGTCGCATCGCCGTTGCTGGCGTCTTGCAGGTAGAATGCCCTGCCGTCCGTGGCGATCAGTCCCGTCTGCACCGAACCCGGCGAACTGCCGGTGGCTAAGAGCGGGCCTGACGGCGAATCAACGTGAATCTCGACCGGAGTCGCAGTAGGCAAGTTCCATTGCAGCGTGGTCGACCCCACCTCGGTTCCGTTCACCACCACCCAATCGGTAATCGGATTGGGACTGGCCGAGAAGTAGGCGATCTGCCCGACGTGCATCACCAACTGGGCCAGGGTGTTCGCAGGAGTCAGCGGCTTGCCGCCGCTGACATCCTGAAGATAAAACACCAAGCCCTCCGTTACCCAATCGCCGGTGACCGCTGAGCCAGCGTTGCCGCCCGCCGCGAACAACGTTCCGGTCGGGCTGCCCACATGAATCTCCACCGCCGTGGCCGTGGGAGCGTTCCAATTCAGCGTCGTGGCCCCGACCGGCGGAGTCGGGATGGGGTTGGGGTTGGCGGTGAAGACAGCCAGTTGCTGCTGGAGGTGAACCACAACCGTCCCGATAGTGTTGGTCGGAGTCAGCGGCTTACCGCCGCTTACGTCCTGCAAATAGAATGTGGTGCCGTCCGTTACCCACTCGCCGGTGATGGCAGAACCGGTGCTCCCGCCCGCCGCGAAGAGAGGCCCGGTTGGGCTGTCGACGTGAACCTCAATTGCCTGTGCGGAGGGAGCGTTCCATTGGATGGTGGTGGTGCCCAAGACGCTGCCAGGCGGCACGGGGATGGGGTTGGGACTTGCGGAGATCGGCTGCTGTTGCTGTAACTGAACGACGACGACGGCGAGCGTGTTGGCCGCCGTCAACGGCTTTCCACCGCTTGTGTCTTGTAGATAAAACGACAATCCGTCGGTGACCCATGCGCCTGTTGTGGCTGAGCCTGTGCTACCGCCGCCCGCAAAGAGCGTTCCAGTTGGGCTGCCCACGTGAATCTCCACTCTCTGCGCTGAAGAAGCACTCCATTGAATCGTGGTAGCGCCATAGAGACTGCCTGGCGGAACCGGGATCGGATTGGGAGACGCGCTAAGCGTGGCCGTGCCGGTTCCGCCCGTCACGACGATCGCCAAGGTGCTGGATGCGCTCGGCGCATAAAGGCCGGTCGGCGAATACGCCGCGTAAATGGAATGCGTGCCAAGGCTGGTCAATGTGGCGGAGCACGTTGCCTGCCCAAACGCGTTCACCGTGACCGTACACAGGACCGAAGTGCCGTCGTAGAAAGTAACCGAGCCGGACGCCACCAATGCTGCCGGAATGAGAGTGCCGGCCTGGACCAGCGCGTTGAGCGTGATCTGGCTGCCTACGGCGACATTGGACAAGGCTGTCAGCTGTGTGGTGGTGACGGAAGCCGAAGTTCCAATAACAATGGCGCCGGCGCTGCTCGGCAAATAATGAACGTCGCCCGAATAGGACGCCCCCACGGAGCTGATTCCAGCGCCGGGGACCTGCGTGTTCTGCAACCTCAAGCTGGCGGTTTGGGTACCGAGCATCTCGAGCAGTCCGCCGCCGCTTCCAATAGTGGTGCCGGGGGCAAACCCGCTGAACCCTACAATCAGGTCCGGCTGCCCGTCGCCATTCAAGTCCGCGATCGCGGCCGCCGAGGAGAGGTTGAAAGAGCCCAGCGGATAAGTTCCCGAATCGATGAATTGGCCTGGATTGGTAGGGTCGGCCAAGTAAACCGTTACGGTCGCCGGTATTGTGCTGCATTGAAAGCCATTGCAGGCCAAATCAACCACGAAGACCAGATCGGAGAGGCCATCGCCGTTGACGTCCACAATGCTTATGCTTCCAGTGCCGCCATTCGCGGCATTGGACGGAACGCTCAGGAAGTTACCCGGCTGAACAGCATCATTGAGCAGCAAAACGGAATCTCCAACGATATCGGCTAAGCCGTCGCCATTGAAATCACCAATTCCAATGGGGCCAAATTGCGGGTATTGACCGCCTGGAGTGACCTGTCCCGGATGAGCGGGGTCGCCGAAAAAAATGTATGTTGTGGCGCCGTCAGACAGAGCGAGATCGTTGAAACCGTCGTGGTTGAAGTCTGCAACCCCGAGAATAGATGCCTCCGAGCCGAGAACAAGGTTTAGGTTTTGCGCCGCCAGGAATTGACCTGGGTTCGCAGGGTCGCCAAACATGACGGTGACGCCGTAGGCAGTCGAGCCCACGATGTCGAGTACTCCGTCTGCGTTCAGGTCGGCGAGGACCACGTTATTCGTCGCGAGGTTTGCGATGGTCTGCTCCGGCTTCAACTGGCCGGGGTGATTCGGGTCGTTGAGGAGAAGACTGATACCTTCGACGGAAGACTGAGTCTCCCATTGAACCAGCACATCCGGCAAGCCGTCGCCATTCACATCCCCGACCACGATGTAAAGAGCGGGGCTGGACAAGGCGTACGTGACCGGCGACAAGAACTGGCCGGGGTGCCTGGGATCGCCGAATTGGACCGACAGACCACCATCTGTGGACTGAATGAGATCGGGTATCCCGTCGCCGTTCAGGTCCCCAAGAGCGAGGATTTGGGTGTTCGGATTGTTGTTGAGAGCTATTACTTGAGGCGGCAGGAAGCCGCCGGCCGTGATTACCGATTCACTCGCCAAAGTGGTTGCAGTGCTGAGTTCGTTCACGGACAATGTTCCGTGCCCGATATCGGAACCGGCTGCGAGCAGCGTCGCCGTGATGTCGTAGGTTCCCGGCAGCAGTGTGCTCGGCAAGATGCTTAGGTTCGTTGTAGTGGGGGAGATCCCGGTTACCGCGATTACTGCTGGGGATGAAGTACTGGACGCGGTGGACTGGGCCGAGAGCGGTGCGCCACTGTAGACCGCAGTCAAGCTCTGCAAACCGGAACCGAATGAAGCGGTCTTCAAGACTGCCGTTCCAGCGGAAGGTCCGCTGAGGATGACCTGCGCCGCCCCCAGAAACCGTTTCCCATCATTGAACTGAACCGAGCCTGCCGTGACCGGTTTCCCGCTGACGGTTACTGTCGCCGTTAACGTGAAGACAGTGCCGAGTGCGCCGGTATCGGGATTCGCCGTCAGGGTGGTGGTCGTGGGATGAGGCACAACCACGGGTAAGGGTTGAGGCGTTGCACTCGCGGCGAAACCGGAATTTCCGGAGTAGCCGGCCGTCAAAGAATACTGACCGGGGGCACCCGGCAATATGTTCTCCAGTTGAGCCGTCGCCGTTTGTGAGTCTAGAAAAATGCTCATTGCCGGTGTGACTCCGCTGTTGGCGGTAATCAAGTCCGGCAAGCTATCGCCATTCACATCGCCGGCGGCCACAGAGGCGGGGCCCGTCGAATTTCCGGACGCGACGGGGCCGGCCGGAAAGAACTGCGCCGGCAGAAATGTGCCTGGGCTAGCGGGATTACCAAACGCTACGCCCACGTTATTTGAGAGAGTAGAGGCGACCGCCAAATCGAGCACACCATCGTGATTGAAATCCGCTACTGTCACCAAGTTCGGAAACTCTCCGATGTCGACTTGAGTCTGAGGGAGGAACTGCCCAGGATGACTGGGGTCTCCGAACAGAATACTGATTCCGGGGGAGGATCCATAGACCGCATCATCGTTACTGTTTGCGACGACCAGGTCGAGAATTCCATCGCCGTTGAAGTCGCCAACTGCTACCGAAGTGGGCGAATAGCCGACGGCGTAGGCTGTTGCCGGCAGGAACTGCCCGGGATGAGCGGAATCGTTGAGCAAGACGCTCACCGTATCTTGAGGGTATCCAGGATGGATCGATGATGCGGTCGTGACGGCGAGGTCGGGAAGACCATCGCCATTAAAATCGCCGATTGCCACGTCTGTTGGAGTTGCATCCTCGGGTGGGACCGGGAGGCTGTACCCGGCTGGCGCCAGGAATTGTCCTGGATTGGCGGGGTCGCCAAGAAAGACATACACGGAGTAGCCGCTTGACATCGCGAAGTCCAGCACGCCGTCGCCGTTGAAGTCTCCCACGGCTGCGGCGCCCCCCGCGGCTGCGAACTCCGTCACGGGCAGAAACGTACCAGGGTGCTTGGGGTCACCCAGGGCAATGCCCAGCATGCTTCCGGGATCGGGCGAAACAAGGAGATCCGGAATGCCGTCGGAATTAAAGTCGCCCACCGCGATAGCCACGCCCGGAAGCGGATTGCTCGAGAGGATGAACTGTCCGGGATGAGTGGGGTCGCCGAAGAACAAAGCTGTTCCCACTGCCACATCCAGAAAGCCGTCGCCATTGAAATCAGCGAGCAGCGCCACAGGTCCCGCCGTGGTGGTTGATGTGGCGTTATAAGACTGAACCGCCGCAAAAGTATACGTTGAAGCACCGACCGGCGCAGTCCCCAAGAGGATGCTCCCGGGCGCTGCTGAGAAGCTGACCGTTCCGTTCAATGCCGCCGGTCCAAAGCCAAACAGACTCGCGGTCAGATCGAATTCCCCCACACGTCCCGCAGCGCCCGCGGCGCTGAGGGAGAGAGCTGATGACAAGATGCCTGTCACGGTCACCACAGCTGGGGCCGAGGAACTGGGCGCGGTCGGCTCAGCCGCATTCGGCGCTCCACTGTAAATAGCGATGATGGTATTCGAGCCGGGAGCAAACGAGGCGGTCTTCATTGTCGCGCTGCCGGCCGTCAAGCCGCTGATCACCACTTGCGCAGATCCCAAAGCCCGCTTGCCATCCATGAAGATCACCGAGCCGGAAGTGACCGGGTTGCCGCCGGCGGTGACTTTCGCAGTGAAGGTAACAACCGTTTCGACCGCGACGCTGGTGCTGGAAAACGACAGCGTGGTGACCGTGGCAGCCGGCGTTGCTGCGTGAAGCACGATGCTGCCCAGGACCATCGCACAGATCAAACTCCCGCGCAACACGGCTGAAAACACAGTGCTCACTTTGGACTCCTCGGACCTCCCAACTATACGCCTCGCGAAAGCTTGCCGCTTGTCAGCGTAATGGCCTCTTAGGGAGATGGCGAATTTGGGTCTCACCTGTCCACCCGGCGCAGGTAAGTCATCAGCCCCTCGTGCGTGCGACCTAACCGCGGTCCCTCCGCGTTGTTCTAAGAACACCGAAAGCCGATGCGCGCGAAAACCGTTCTGAGGCGCGACCGTGAGAACGCTTGACGCTCTATCAGGCGCCGGCCAATCCTCTCGTAACAGTTGCGGCTCCGCTTGCATCCGATTGCCTTGCACCGAAGCGGAGAGCTACGCGGGGATGCTCCTAAAAACGCCATCGGTTGATGGACGTTATCGGGTGGCGCGCTGCTGTTATCCGCCGCGCTGATACCTCGCTCCCAAACCAGTCACAGATTTACAAAACATTTCTTGTCTCCGCAACCCTTTTCGCCACAATGCCTTCCGGCATCTGCGTTTCCCGCCCGCATCCGTCGAGCCGATGTCGGGCGCATGCTCATGGAAGGGCGGCTATTCCGTCTCAATTTAATATTCAAGGTGCAAAGAAAATGACAGATCGAACCTTAGACGTCCCGGAGACTCCGGACGCCACAACAAATACAGAACTTCCGCCGCAGCCTGGCTCCGCCCGGAACGAAACGGACCCGGTGGTCGACGCGAAAACCCGAGCGAATCGCGAGAACGCTCAGAAATCGACTGGCCCGCTTACCGATGCCGGCCGCGCCGCTTCTTCCAGGAACGCGGCCAGACACTGCCTCTTCGCCGCCGACGTCACCAAGTACTTCCGGACCGACGAAGAATCCGAACGCTACCATCGCTTCGTCGACGGCATAGTCAAGGATCTGCTTCCGGTGGGGGAATTCGAAACCACCCTGGCCCGTCGTGTCGCCGACATCCAGTTCCGGCTCGACATGCTTTTCGCGGCCGAACTGAAGATTTATTCCGGAGAAGGCATCCCGGCCGCCACCATGGAAGGCTATGTGCTCCACGGAGAGAACCCGCTCGGACTGGCTTCGCTCTACGACTCGCGTTTTCAGCGCGTCTTCAAGATCACCATGGACGAACTGCGCAAGGCGCAGCAAGCTCGCAAAGACAAGGAACTGCACGCACTCGAGGAACTGAAAGGCATTGCTCTCGCGCACATCCAGCAAAAAGCCAGCTTCGATCCGGCCAAGTTTGGGTTCGTTATTTCACGCGATTTTGTCTTCAACCAAGCCCACCTGTTCAGCGTCAGGAAACTGGCTCAGTTCTCCGTCGGAGACGGTCGAATCGAGAAACAAGTTGTCGACTACGTTGCCAAGGTGCCCAAAAAGGCCGCCTAGTCACCTCCCAAACGATGCAGAAACCCCTTGAACAAATCGAAGCGCCAAACAGTCCCACCCAACGTGTCTCCATCCGAACCACAAGCAAACGCAAACGGAGCCCCGATTGTGAAGGAGCGAACGGAAGCATTGCGACAGCGCCGGAGCGAAGACACTGCAAACGGGCACAACCAGCGCATGCGGCTCAATTTAGATCCGATACAATTTCTCGGAAACGGGGATATGAGCAGTCCCTTCGGAGGAGGCTGGAGGATGGGGACGGCAGGCACACCCGTCAATAACAATATCTCGGAGCTTCACATTCTCTGGATTACGGCCGGTCTGGGCTGTGATGGCGAGAGCATCGCGATGACTGCGGCGACACAGCCCAGCATCGAGGATGTGCTGTTCGGCGCTCTGCCCGGCATCCCGCGCGTCCATCTCCACAATCCAGTGCTCGCGTATCAGAACGGAGACGATTTTCTGCTGCCTTTTCATCAAGCGGCCAAAGGCGAACTCGCGCCTTTCATTCTTGTCGTGGAAGGCTCTATTCCGGATGAGACTAACAAGAAGGAAGGATACTGGGCAACCCTCGGGACCGATCAGGCCACGGGACAGCCCATCCTTACTTGCGACTGGATCGACAAGTTGGCCGCGAAAGCCTGGGCCGTGGTTGCGGTTGGAACGTGTGCCACCTACGGCGGCATTCACGCCATGCAGGGGAATCCTACCGGCGCCATGGGGTTGCTCGATTATCTCGGCTGGGATTGGAAGTCGCAGGCGGGGGTGCCCATCGTGTGCGTCCCGGGATGCCCGGCGCAGCCGGACAACATGATGGAGACACTCCTCTACCTGCTTTACCAGGCAGTTGGGCGCGCTCCTGCGATTCCTTTAGACGATGCGTTACGTCCTACCTGGTTATTCGGTCAAACCGTACATGAGGGCTGCGATCGCGGAGGCTACTACGAACAGGCCGAATTCGCCGAAGAGTACGGTTCGCGACTTTGCATCGTCAAGCTGGGGTGCTGGGGGCCGGTGGTGCAATGCAACGTTGGCAAACGCGGCTGGATGGCGGGCATCGGCGGGTGTCCCAACATCGGAGGTATCTGCATTGGCTGCACCATGCCGGGATTCCCGGATAAGTTCATGCCGTTTATGAATCAACCTCCCGGTTCTTTATTGTCCTCGAATGCCGTCTCTACTTATGGAAGGGCCGTGCACGCGCTGCGGCGCTTTACGCAAGCGTCGCTCAACAAGGAACCTGCCTGGAGGCGCCGCTAGGTCAACCATGAAGATCGAACGAACCATATCGCTTCCGACGGGCCCGGCTGACCTGGGCGACCCGGAGGCCACACTGCAGGGCATCGCCGAGGTGTTTCTCCAGAATTCCTCCTCGAATGGATCCTCGGTGCTGCAGGGGGGAAGCGAGGTCCTTAACGCCGATGCCAAGTACCGCACCCTCATTGAGCAGCTTCCGGCGGTGGTCTTCATGGTGTCGCTCGACCGCGGCAGCGGCGAGGCCTATGTCAGCCCGCACATTGAGGAGCTGCTGGGCTTCTCGCAGGAGGAATGGCTGGAAGATCCCATTCGCTGGTACGAACGGATTCATCCGGACGATAAACTGCGTTGGAACGCCGAGGCCGCCGAAATGTTCCTGACGGCAAAGCCGCTGCGGTCGGTGTATCGCGTTATCGCAAGGAGCGGACGAGTCATATCGTTCCATTGCGAGGCCAAGATGGTGCGTGGCCAGGGAGGACAGCCCTCCTTCATTCACGGTGTGGCGTTCGATGTGACCGATTTGAAGCAGGCTGAAGATGCGCTGCAGGAGGAACGAAACTTCGCCGCCGCTTTGCTGGATACGTTGGGCGCGCTGGTGGTGGTGCTCGATCGTGACGGCCGCATCGTGCGCTTCAATCGAGCCTGCGAACGAACCACCGGCTTGACCTTCAGCGACGTCCAGGGATTGCGCCTCGAACAATTACTGGCGGATCGCGGTGAGAGCACCCTCTTTGAATCGCTTCTGCAGCGCCTCGCCGGGGGAGAACCTTTGGATTCGTTTGAGAGTTCTCTTGCCACCCGGGAGGGCGTTGAACGCCGCGTCTCGTGGTCGGGCACGGTTCTCGTCGGACGCAGCGGCGCTGTCGAGTACATCATCGTTACCGGAATCGACGTCACCGAGTCGAAGCGGCTGGAGAAAGCCATCCTCGATATCAGCAGCCGGGAGCAGCGCCGGATTGGCGAGGACCTTCACGATGGCCTGGGCCAGCATCTAACCGGCATCGCCTTCATGAGCAAAGTCCTGGAACAAAAGCTGGCGGAAAAATCACTGGCTGAATCCGCGGCCGCCAAAAAGATTGTAAAGCTGGTGAATGAGGCGATCCGCAAGACCAGGGACCTTTCGCGCGGGCTGGTCCCCGTCATGTCCGATGCGTTCGGCCTGATGTCCGCCCTGGAGCAGCTGGCGGTCGAAGTGGACGACGTCTTCCAGATCGGCTGCCGTTTCGAGTGCCCGGAGACGGTCCTGATCCACGATAACGGAGTGGGTATGCATCTCTACCACATCGCGCAAGAAGCGGTAAACAACGCGGTCAAGCACGGCAAAGCGCGCAACATTCTGATTGGCCTGCGGCCCGCCGGCGCGCACTGCAGGTTGACAATCGAGGACGACGGCATTGGAATATCACAGCCTGCCCCTTCGACCGGCATGGGTTTACATATTATGAGTCACCGCGCCAAAATGATCGGCGGATCGCTGTCGATTGAACGCCGCGCTAACGGAGGTACCCTGGTTACCTGCGTATTTCAGCCCCGATGAAGGATGCCGGTATGACCCTTGAAACAACCACACCGACTCGCAAGAAGAGAATCCTAGTCATCGACGATCATCCGATTGTCAGGCAAGGGCTGTCGCAGCTGATCAACCAGGAAGAAGACCTGGTGGTATGCGGCGCGGCGAAGGACGCGACTTCAGCGCTAGAGGCCATCGCGACGTCGCATCCGGATTTACTGATTGTCGATATCTCGCTGGAAGGACCGGATGGGCTGGATTTGCTAAAAACCGTTCGCTCACAGAACGCGACACTCCCCGTGCTGATCCTCTCCATGCACGATGAATCGTTGTACGCGGAGCGGGCGCTGCGGGCCGGGGCGCGCGGCTACATCATGAAGCAGGCGGCGACGGATGGGCTGCTGGTTGCGATTCGGAGGATCCTCGAAGGCGATATCTATGTCAGTGATCGGGTCGCATCCCGGGTTCTGCGCCAGTTCGCCCGGCGCGGCGCGGACGCCGAGCAGTCTCCCGTCCAGCACCTTTCCGACCGCGAGCTGGAAGTTTTCCGGATGGTCGGTCAGGGGCACGGCACCCGGGAGATCGCCGAGTTACTCCACCTCAGCATTAAAACCGTGGAATCTTACCAGGCGCACATTAAAGAGAAACTGTCACTGAAGAATTCGCGGGAACTGGTACAACGCGCAGTACAGTGGATGACCAATGAACGTGTCCCTTAGCGTCTACCTGAGGAAGGAGTCTGAACTATGACTAAGAGCGTGGTAAAGATAGTCGCGATGAGTTTACTGGCATACAGTATTTTTACGATGCTGCCGGATATAAAGCGTTATATTCGAATCTCCACCATGTAAGTCACTGGGCAGTTCTGAATACGGTAGTTTCCCCAGCGGAAATCCCGGATACCTAAATCAGGACTGCTCTAATTGAACCCAATTCTGTCTCAATTTAGAATCGTGAAGCGGATTACGTAAACAGCCGCAGTGCTGCGGCTATCATTTCCACGTTTGAAGGAGAGCCCGCGATGGCAGCTGAAACAGTTCCTTACGGCCGCAAGACACAAAGGCCGTCGGTTGTTCCCGAAGTTCACGTGGTCTGGATGACGGCAGGGCTTGGATGCGATGGCGACTCGGTTTCGATCACAGCCGCTACTCAGCCCAGCATTGAAGACGTTCTCCTCGGAGCCATCCCCGGCCTCCCCAAAGTCCACTTACACAATCCCGTGCTGGCGTATGAAAACGGTGGCGATTTTCTCAGCTATTGGTACCAGGCGGAGAAAGGAAACCTCGATCCTTTTGTCCTGGTTGTCGAAGGCTCGATCCCAAACGAGAAGATCAAGAAAGAAGGTTACTGGGCCGCGCTCGGCACCGACCCTAACAGCGGACAGCCCATCACCACCAATGAGTGGATCGATCGTCTGGCTCCTAAGGCGCTGGCGGTGATTGGATGTGGAACGTGCGCCACTTACGGCGGGATCCATGCCATGGCCGGCAATCCTACTGGCTGCATGGGTCTCAACGACTATCTGGGCTGGGACTGGCGGTCCAAGGCCGGCATCCCGGTGGTGAATGTTCCCGGGTGTCCGGTGCAGCCGGATAACTTCATGGAAACTGTTCTGTATCTGCTGTACCAGGTAGCGGGATTGGCGCCGATGATTCCTCTCGACGATGCGGGCCGGCCCACCTGGCTGTTCGGCAAGACGGTGCACGAAGGTTGCGACCGGGCTGGCTACTACGAGCAGGGAGACTTCGCCTCGGAGTATGGGTCGCCCAAGTGCATTGTGAAGCTGGGGTGCTGGGGCCCAGTGGTCAACTGCAACGTTCCCAAACGCGGCTGGATGGCCGGCATCGGAGGCTGCCCCAATGTTGGCGGCATCTGTATCGGGTGCACCATGCCGGGTTTCCCCGACAAGTTCATGCCGTTCATGGACGAGCCGCCGGGCGGAAAGGTCTCGACGGGAGCATCGAGTATTTATGGCAAAGCGGTCACTGCGCTTCGCTCCATCACTCAGGCAACCGTGAACAAAGAACCGAAGTGGCGTCATCCGCGCGCCGAGCTGACTACCGGATATCATCCGCGATCGAACTAAAGGGAGAATCGAATGAGCACCATCACCGCTACCACTACCGAAACCCCTACTAAACAGCGCAGACTCGTCGAGATGAATTGGGATCCGATTACGCGGATCGTCGGCAGCCTGGGGATCTTTACCAAGATCGACTTCGACAATCGCGAGGTGGCCGAGTGTCATAGCACCTCATCCATCTTTCGTGGATACAGCATCTTCATGAAGGGTAAGGATCCACGCGACGCCCACTTCATCACCAGCCGCATTTGCGGCATCTGCGGCGACAACCACGCCACCTGCGCCACCTACGCGCAGAATATGGCGTTCGGCATCAAGCCACCGCCGATGGCGGAGTGGATTGTAAACCTCGGCGAAGCTGCCGAATACATGTTCGATCACAACATCTTCCAGGACAACCTGGTCGGCGTGGATTTCTGCGAGCAGATGGTGAAGGAAACCAATCCGAGCGTCTATGCCAAGGCCGAAAAAACCGCCGCGCCCCACTCCAACGCGCATGGCTTCCGGACGATCGCCGACATCATGCAGGCGCTGAATCCCTTTACGGGTTCTTTCTATCGCGAAGCTTTGCAGATGAGCCGTATGACGCGCGAGATGTTCTGCCTGATGGAAGGCCGGCACGTGCACCCGTCGACGCTCTATCCAGGTGGCGTAGGCACTGTGCCCACCGTCCAGCTGTTCACCGATTACATCGTGCGCCTCATGAAGTACTGCGAGTTCATGAAGAAGGTTGTGCCTCTGCATGACGATCTGTTCGACTTCTTCTACGACGCTTTACCGGGGTACGAAAAGGTCGGCCAGCGCCGCGTATTGTTGGGCTGCTGGGGCTCGTTCAACAACCCCGACGTGTGCGATTACACCTATCAGAAGATGACCGACTGGGGCCGTGGAATGTACGTCACCCCGGGCGTGGTTGTCGACGGCCAATTAGTGACAACCGACCTGGTCGACATCAACCTGAACATTCGAATCCTGCTTGGTAGCTCCTACTACGACGACTGGCAGAATGGCGAAACCTTCGTTCAGAAGGATCCGCTCGGCAATCCAGTCGACAAGCATCATCCCTGGAATCAAACCACTCTTCCCCGGCCGCAAAAGCGCGACTTCGGCGGGAAATACACCTGGGTCATGTCGCCGCGCTGGTTCGACAAGCGAACCGGTGACCACCTGGCGCTGGACACCGGCGGCGGTCCTATCGCGAGGCTTTGGGCGACCGCTCTGGCCGGAATGGTGGACATCGGCTATGTGAAATCGACCGGCCATTCCGTCAAGATGTATCTGCCGAAGACCGTCTCGCTGCCCGAGGCGGAGTTCGAGTGGAAGATCCCGAAATGGAGCAACGCGATCGAGCGGGACCGCGCCCGCACTTACTTCCAGGTCTACGCGGCCGCTTGCGCCTTGCACTTTGCTGAAAAGGCGCTGGCCGAACTCCACCGGGGCAACACCAGGACATGGACCGATTTCAAAGTTCCCGATGAAGCCATCGGCTGCGGGTTCCACGAGGCAGTCCGAGGCGTGTTGTCGCATCACGTCGTGATACGAAACGGCAAGATCGCCAACTACCATCCTTATCCACCGACGCCGTGGAATGCGAATCCGCGCGATGTTTACGGGACTCCGGGCCCGTACGAAGACGCAGTGCAAAACACGCCTATCTTCGAAGAGAACGGACCCGACAAATTCAAAGGCATCGACATCATGCGCGCAGTACGCAGTTTCGATCCATGCCTGCCGTGCGGCGTCCATATGTATCTCGGCGACGGCAAGGTTCTGGAGACGCATCACTCGCCAATGTTTGGGCTGCAGCAGGGTCACTAGCTGATATGACCCCAGACAGGGAAGTGCAAGAGCGCGTCCGGCGCATTGAGGCATTGGTGCATCAGTGCGAAGCCATTCCCGATGCGAAACTTCGTCACAATGTGCAGGAACTTCTTCAGGCGGTGATGGAACTGCACGGTGTGGCGCTCGACCGGCTGATGACCCTGGTTTCCGAGCGTGCGGCAGAAGCGCCGGGCCTGATGGATGCGCTGGCAAACGACGAGTTGGCCGGGAACCTGCTCATCCTGCACGGGCTCCATCCCGTCGATCTTCAAACGCGCGTGGAGCGGGCGCTGGCCGGCATTGAGGGCATCCTGCGCGGATACGGAGCACATGCGGAGATCCTGGGGCTGCCCGGCGGCGAGATACGGCTGCAGGTCCGGGGCGTGACCAGCGCCGCGATGGCGAAAGCGACACGCGCGGCGATTGAGGAGGCGATCAACCGAACCGCCCCTGACGCGGCCTCCTTAGCGATCCTGGGCCTGGAGCAGTTCACTTCACCCGATTTTGTCGCGCTGGACCAGCTCCGCATGGCGCCGGCAGCCGCTCCCGCCTATGCGGGCAAGAGCGGAGACTGATGGCATCCTCAGAAGGCGCTGACACGTGATGGAAATGGATCAGGCGCGCGAATACCGGAAAGCGTTCGGCGCGCTCCGCCGGTTTGCGCAGCCCAGCCGCCCCGTGGAGCGTTGTGAACTTTGCAGCGCTCCCTTGGGCGGTGGTCATCCGCATTTACTTGAAACGGAGGCCCGACGAATTCTGTGCGCTTGTGATGCCTGCGCTCTTCTAATGACCCCTCACGGTGGCCGCTATAAGAGGATCCCGCGCCGAGTCGAACTGCTGGCGGATTTTCAGTTGAGCGACGCCGAGTGGGACGGCATGATGATTCCCATTGGCATGGCCTTCTTCTTCAAGAGCGGCAAGACAGGCAAGCTCACGGCGCTTTATCCAGGCCCGGGCGGGGCCACGGAGTCCCTGCTCTCGCTCGACACCTGGGAGGACATCGCTGCCCGCAACCCGCGCTTGGCCGACATGGAGCCGGACGTCGAAGCACTGCTCGCCAATCGGCTGGGAGCGCCGCGTGGCTTCGGAGAGCCCGAATATTATGTGCTCCCGGTTGATGAGTGCTACCGGTTGGTGGGCCTTATCCGCTCCGGTTGGCGCGGCCTTTCAGGTGGAACAGAGGTCTGGGAAACTTTGCAGCAATTCTTCCAGAGCCTGAGGGACCGGGCTATCGCAATCCCCCGAGGCACCTATGCCTGATCTTCAATTCCAGGTGAATCTCGCCTCCGTGGTGCCTCACGCCGCCAGCCCCACGCTCGCTTTTCAGTTGGAGATAAGCAATACCGGGGGAGAGCTGATTCACTCAGTGGTGTTGCGCTGTCAGATCCAGATCGAGCCTACCCGGCGCAAATATACAGAGGAGGATCAGCGTCAGTTGCGGGATCTGTTTGGTGAGCCGCACCGCTGGAGCCAGACGCTTCGCAGCACGCTGTGGACTCATGCGCAAGCGGTCGTCCCTTCTTTCTTTATGCGGGTCGTCACCGATTTGCACGTGCCCTGCACGTTCGACTTTAACGTGGCGGCGACCAAGTATTTCGCGGCTCTCGAAGATGGCGATATCCCGCTGTTTCTGTTGTTCAGCGGATCAGTATTCTACGAGGGTCCCGACGGAGCATTTCAGGTGGCTCCCATTTCGTGGGACAAGGAGGCCCGGTTTCGCCTGCCGCTGAAGATCTGGCGCGACATGATGGACGCCTATTATCCGAACAGCGCATGGTTGTGCCTGCATAGAGATGCTTTCGAGCGGCTTCTGGCCTACAAGACGATCAATGGCATCCCGACCTGGGAGGAAGCATTGGAGCGGCTGATGGACGCTGCGGAGGAAACGGTGCCCCAATGAGCGGTGGAACGGTGGAGCAGATCGCGGACGCCATTCTCTATGAAGGGTATTTGCTCTATCCCTATCGCGCCTCGGCGTTGAAGAACCAGCGGCGCTGGAACTTCGGCGTGGTGTACCCTCGCGGCGAACCGGGCGGCATGAACCCGTGGACCATGCAAACGGAGTGTCTATGTCAGGCCAAGCCTCTGTCATCGATCCAGATCAAGGTCCGATTCCTGCGCTTGGCTGAACAAACGAACACCGATACCGCGTCGGTTTTCCAAGATGCGGAAGACACTGCGATTGAACTGCCCACAAGGCGCTTTGTGGAGTTGATGGCGAATCCGGTTATACGGGAGTTCTCGCTCCCAGGTGGTGTGGAGCAGCATGGACCGATCTGCCGGCGGCGACTTCCCCTCGATGGAGCTGTCACGGCGCAGACTTCGGAAACAGAGGAGGGTCCGTGGAAAGTCACGGTGCGCATCGAGAATCGAACGCCGATTATGGCAGACCACCTTTCTTCATCAGGGTCGGACCAGAGCCTACTGCAGTCGCTGGTGTCAACGCATACCATCCTTCGTTTGCTCGGTGGTGACTTCATCTCCATGATCGATCCGCCTGAAGAAGTGCGCCAGGTTGCCGGTTCCTGCACCAATCTTGGGACATGGCCCGTGCTGGCCGGTGATGCGGGCCAGCGCGACACGCTTCTCTCATCGCCCATCATCTTGTACGACTATCCTCAGATTGCTCCGGAGAGTCCGGGCGATCTGTTCGATGGGACGGAGATTGACGAGATTCTTACCCTCCGCATTCTGACTATGACCGACGAAGAGAAAGAAGAAGTCCGCCGAACCGACCCGCGTGCGCGTCAGCTTCTCGAGCGGACTGAAACGCTGCCGGCTGAAGACTTCATGCGGTTGCATGGAGTGCTCCGCAGTGCCGCGTCGTTGGGAGGGCACAATTCGTGAACGAATGGGAATGGCAGTTACTCGAAGACAAAACGCCACTAAATGAAGTCTGGGTGGGCGGAGCGGCGGTGCGGCCGGGTGGGCGCGTCCAGTTGAAGCCACGTCGCGGCGGCGACATCTTTGATTTGGCGCTGGCCGGCCGGATCGCGACGGTCGAGAGCATTGAACAGGACTACGAGGAGAAGATCCACTTGGCGGTCGTGGTGGAGGACGATCCCGGCAGCGACATTGGAAGAATGCGCCAGCCCGGACACCTGTTCTTCTTCGCTCCCGAAGAAGTTATGCCTGTTGCCCAGGAGGTTGACGGATGAAAGACCGCGTTCTGGTGGCGGGTATCGGCAATATTTTCCACGGTGACGATGCCTTCGGCGTGGAAGTGGCGCAGCGTATGTCTAGCCGGCCCAGACCGGCCGGCGTTGCGGTCGTCGATTTCGGCATACGCGGATTTGATCTTGCGTTCGCGTTGCTGGACGGCTACGAAATCAACATTTTGGTTGACGTTGTTGAACGAGGGGGATTGCCCGGAACTCTGTACGTCATCGCGCCGGACCTGGATCATTTGGGGCCAACGGCAGCAGAGCGAGACGGTCATGGAATGAACCCGGTGCGGGTGTTGCGATTGGCAAAAGAATTGGGCGGCCCTACCGGCAAGGTGTTGCTGGTGGGATGCGAACCGGAAACATTCGGGCCGGCCGAAGAGGGTCACATGGGTTTGAGTGGCGTGGTGGGGAAGGCCGTGGAGGCGGCCATCGTAAAGATTGAAGGGCTGGTGGCCGGCTACCTTGCTTCCAACGGACCTTCCACCGCGCAACGCTCAGGCGTTGTTGTTTGAAGCTTTCGTCAAAGGAGACGAATTATGGCAATGGATCTAAGTCACAACGGCGAGATGCATGCTGCCGACGACGCACGGGACACGCTGTTCATGATGGGCGGCGTGGCACTGATGATTTTCGGCGCCGGATTGATTCTTTCGAATCCGGTGGTGCGGCGTTATCTGGGCCAGGCGAACCCAGCCGGTTTACTGTCAACGTTGATGCCGGACGTGGAGCGCTATATGAAGTTGAGGTCGATGTAAGCGGCGGGTCATGACAGCGATGCAAGTGGGCGTTGCCCGGTACACGCTCGACCCGGGGATCAGCCGGTTGCAGGTGCGCGCGTTTGCAACCGGCATGCTTTCCGGATTCGGTCACAATCCAACCTTCTCGGTGCGCGATTTCTCGGGAGAGATTCGCATTCCGCCCAATGGTCCGGCGGAAGCGTCGCTGGAGCTACGGGTCAAGGCGGCATCGCTGGTTGTCTCGGATGACATTAAGGACAAGGACCGCCGTGAGATCGAGCAACTCATGCACCGCGAGGTTCTCGAATCGGCCGCATTTCCTGAGATCGCATTCCGCAGCACGGCGGTAGGCGCCGACAAAACCGGTGAGGGCCAGTACCGCATCACCCTGGTCGGTGATTTCTCTTTGCATGGTGTCACCGTCGATCAGCAGATTGTCGCCTACTTCAGCCTGGCTGAGCAGCAGGCTCGGGCATGGGGCGACTTCTCTCTCTCGCAGAGCAAATTCGGAATTCGCCCGGTTTCGTTTGCAGGAGGCGCACTGAAGCTGAAAGACGAGCTAAAGCTAACGTTCGACCTGGTCGCGAGACGAGAGCTGGAGTGAATCCCGTAAATGACGCCTTGACGGGACGGCTAACTCACCGCAATACCAACGAACTCCTGCAAAATGACGTTGCCTTTGTAGTCGATGTCTTGATGAATACCGATGCTGGATGAGTAGTAAGCGAAGGCAGTGGACTGCTTCAACTGGGTAAAGAACTTCTCCTCCGGCGTAGTGGGCTTCTTCTCGTTGACGGACATCTTGGTAAGCGTCGCGATTTGTTGCGCGGGTGACGCCTCAAGGAATGGTTTGCCGTGAAGATGCGTGGAAAGCCTGTTCACTTCTTTCAGTCCGTTTCGCCAGGAGGTTCGATCCGCCGGGTCGATGGCCTGGGCGGCGGTTTTGTCGATATAGGCCGCCACACCGGCAGCTTTGGCTCCTGGTGAATGATCGTCGGTGGGTATGATAAGTTCCGTCAGTTGCTCGAGCAGAGCATATTCGTCCTTGGTAAAGAACAACGGAGCCGACAGGTCGGCGGCAGGAAGCTGCAATGCCAGTGCGGCGCCGGCGAAGAGTTGAACCAGTTCCCGTCGATTCATGCTTCCCTGCATTAGACCTCTCGTTTCTTCATCTGATCAGCCAGGTAATCGCAGGCCCGCCAGCATAGGGCCATAATGGTCCAGGTTGGATTTTGGGCGGAGGCAGAGGTAAAAGCCGCGCCATCGACCACGAGCAGGTTCTTGACATCGTGGCACTGTTCAAACTGATTGAGAACCGATGTTTTTGGGTCGCTTCCCATCCGCGCCGTGCCCAATTCGTGTATGGACCAGCCTTCGGTCAACATGTTGTTCGACGAAGAGACGACCTCAAAGCCGGCGGCTTTGAACATTTCGACGCCGGAGGCGGCCATATCGCGCGCCATCTTCTTTTCGTTTTCGCCGAACTTGTAGTTGAAGCGGAGAACCGGGATGCCCCAGGCGTCTTTCAAATGTGGATCGAGTTCCACCTGATTCTCGAAGCGGGGCAATACCTCGCCGAACCCTCCCATCGAGATAATCGCACCGGCGTAGTCGCGGACGTTCTTCTTATATTCTTCGCCAAAGCCCGGCGTATCAAACGCCGATCCAGGGATCATGGTCGTGCCGCTGCCGCCTTCGAATCCGTAGGCGCGCAAGAAATCCGACGATTGCTTGTCCATGTTCCGGAAGCGCGGGATATAGAACGAGCCGGGCCTGCCGTCATCCAGTGTTCTGGGCTTGCCGACCAAGTCTTTCCAGAAACCCGCGACGAAGGGGCCCATCATGTGTTCGCAGAAATTGTGGCCCAGATGGCCACTCGAATTGCCGATGCCCTTCGGATGCAAGGATGATTTTGAATTCAGCATCAAGCGCGTGGATTCAAGACAAGACGCCCCTAGAATTACGGCGCGGCCCTTGGCCTGATAGTTCTGGCGCGTCTCGGAATCGATGAACGAAACACCGGAAGCTTTGCCGGTGTTCTTATCGACGGTGACTTCGTAGACGGTAGAGTTGGGCCGCAGCGTGAGATTGCCCGTGTCCATCGCGGGACGGATCAAGCCGGTGGGCGAATCAAACGCCGCATGAATGTCGCAGCCGCCGGTGTGGCGATCGCAGGCCCCGCGGCCAAAACACCGGCTGCGGTATTTGTTGTGCTTCAACCCGTCGGTCGTGACGCCCGCGCGGTAGGGAGTCAGGATGCGTCCCATGCCCTTTAGGGTTTCGCGAAGATGGAATTCCGAAGGAGTGAGCTTGATGGGCCGCTGGAACTGCCCGTCAGGCATGTACGAGAGGTTCTCCTTGACCCCGGAGACACCTAAGTACAAGTCCACTTTGTCGTAGTAAGGAGCCAGGTCGGCGTAGGAAATGGGCCAATCGATGCCAAAGCCGTCGCGACTGGCTGCCTTGAAATCGAGGTCGGAGAGGCGCAGGGCGAGACGGCCCCAGATATTGGTCTTTCCTCCGACACAGCGAGCGCGGACCCAAGCGTACTTGGTGCCGGAGTACGGATGCTGCTTTTCGTCTACCAGGATGTTCTTGCTGTAGTCGGAGCCGTTACCGTCCTGGATATATGACATGACCTTTTCGTACTTGGAGTTCTGGCCGTAGGGTGGATTGCGCACATTGTATTCGTTATAGGTGAGCGCATGATACTGCGGCGGCATTTTGCCCCGATACGGATTGTCGTAAGGCCACTGCATGGAGTGCAGTTCTTTGGTGACGTCCAACTGTTTTCCGGCCTCGAGCAGCAGAACCTTGAAGCCGAGCGAGGTGAGGACATGCGCGGCCATGCCGCCGGCAGCTCCGGAACCGACCACAACCGCGTCGTAGACCGTCTTTAAGTCAACCTCGGGCGCCTGGCTGGACTGGATCTGCAGGAGCATGGCAAAACCCTCTCTTAAGATTTTCCATCATTTCCCCGCAGGCCCTCCCATGGGCGGCAGAACCGGCTGGCAAAGCGGCGACTCACTCAACCTGGGTTGTATAATCCTTTTCGTTCGTCCTTCGGAGACCTGACTCTTGAATCGCCGCCACTTTCACGCCACTCTGCTTAAGCTTCCCGCGGCGGCGCTCGCTTGGCCGCGTCTGCGCGCAAATGCGCAGGCTGCCTCTCCGGCGGCCGAAGCTGACCTGTACAAACAGGCCGTCGTCATCGATTCCCTGTGTGGCCCATTTGCCGATTCAGAAATCTCCCCCAGTCCCGCGCTCGTGGCAATGGTTCGCCAATCCGGGATCACAGCGGTTAATTTCACCGTCTCGGACCGGGATTTTGAGGGCACCGTCAAGAACCTCGGCTGGGTCGAAGCGCTCATCGAGAAGTATCCGCAGGCCTTCCTGTTCGTTCGCAAACACGCCGATATCGCCCGCGCCAAGCAAGAGAACAAATTGGGCATCATTCCCGGCTTTCAGTACACGGCGTTTCTTGAAGCCGACCCGGGACGCATCGAGATGTTTCGCAATCTTGGTGTGCGCATCATGCAACTGACTTACAACAATCGCAGCATTTTTGGCGACGGGTGCCTGGAGCCGGGTAATGCGGGATTGAGCAAGGCAGGTGTTGGCGCAGTTCGGAAGATGAACGAAATCGGAGTAGCCGTTGACTTGAGTCATAGCGGATATCGCACGGTGTCGGAAGCTATATCCGCGTCTGCGAAGCCAGTCCTGATCTCACACTCGGGCTGCGCCGCCGTTTATGCGCATCCGCGCAACAAGCCCGACGAAATCCTCAAATCCCTGGCGGATCGGGGCGGATACTTCGGTGTATATCTCATGCCCTATCTGGTCGCATCGCCGACCGTTCCCACCCGGCAACATGTGCTCGATCACTTGGTTCACGCCATCAATGTGTGCGGCGCGGATCATGTTGGAATCGGCTCGGACGGATCCATCCAGGAAGTTGTGCTCAGCGCCGCGCAGAAGAGCGCCTTCGATGCCGATATTGCCCGCCGCAAGAAGCTCGGCATCGGCGCGCCGGGCGAGGATCGCTATCCGTATGTGCCCGATCTTAACGGGCCCGACCACATGGAGATAATCGCCACGGAACTGGCGCGGCGGGGCCAGCCCTCGTCGGTAATTGAGAAGGTGCTCGGCGCAAACTTCCAGCGGGTGTTGGGTGAGATTTGGGGGATTGGCTAAGGCGATAAAACAATGGGCGCTGACTGGACTGAACTACCCTGATAAGTAGAGGATCGGAATGCGCTTTCGATTTCTGTTTGCCGCTGCGCTGCTGGCCCTTGCAGCGATTGCCGTCCAGCCCGCGACGCAGTCCTCGTCGCCCTCGCCGGTTTTGCCGGCCGCCAAGGCGGAGCTTTCGCGCTGTTTCAACGCCCTGCGCAAGCAGCCTGTCCCACCCTATTTCCTGAGCTACGAAATCACCGACGCCGAGTCTATCAACGTTTCCGGATCGTTCGGAACCCTGACCAACAGCGGTGAGAACCGCACTCGTCATTTGTTGGTTGATCTTCGCGTGGGAGATTACAGCCTTGACAACACGCGGCGCATTCGCGGAGGCATGACGAATTTCGCCGATCAGTACTCCAACCTGACTGTGCCCATCGAGGACGATCCGGATTCGCTTCGAGCCGTGCTCTGGTATGAAACGGACCGCAAATACAAGCGCGCGGTCGAGCAATTGACCAAGGTCAAGACCAACAGTCAAGTGAAGGTGGAGCTGGAAGACAAGGCGGGAGATTTCTCAAAAGAGAAGCCGGAGCAAGCGATCGAAGCCATCACTCCGTTGCACGTCAACCGCCCTGCGTGGGAAGAGAAGGTGCGGAAATACACGGCTCCCTTCCAGCGTTTTGGCAATATCTATGAGGCCAGTGCGCTGCTGATGGCTACGCGCGACACTCACTGGTTCGTTTCCAGCGAAGGATCGGAACTCCAGTATTCGCAGACATATTACCGGCTGTTCATTTACGCGTTTGCAAAAGCCGATGATGGCATGGAACTGCCGCGCTACGAATCTTTTTTCTCCTTCACACCAGAAGGTCTGCCCGACGACGCCACGGTGCTCAAGGCTGTTGACAAAATGATCGCGGATCTCAAGGCGTTGAAGCTTGCGCCGATCGTCGATCCGTACACGGGCCCGGCAATTATTTCGGGACGTGCCACGGGCGTATTCTTTCACGAGGTGTTTGGCCACCGCATCGAAGGTCAGCGCCAAAAGACGGATGTAGATGGCCAGACCTTCAAGAAGATGGTGGGCCAAACGGTGCTGCCGGTATCCTTCACGGTTTACTTTGATCCCACCCTTCGGCAGTACGGCGGAAAGGACTTGGTGGGCTCCTATGACTACGACGATCAGGGAGTCAAGGCCAGTCGCGTCACAGCCGTAGAGAACGGAGTCTTGAAGAACTTCCTGATGTCCCGCGCACCGATCGACGGTTTTCCGAATTCCAACGCGCACGGCCGCGCGCAAGCCGGTTTCGTCCCGGCGGCCCGTCAATCCAACTTGATTGTGATCGATTCGAAACCTGTTTCGCGTGAACGCCTGAAGCACATGCTGATTGAGGAGATGAAGAAACAAGACAAGCAATTCGGACTGCTGTTTGACGACATCGAGGGAGGCTTCACCATGACGGGCCGCATGATTCCCAATGCGTTTAATGTTCTTCCGATCATGGTTTATAAGATCTATCCGGACGGCACGGAAGAACTCGTGCGGGGCGTCGATTTAATTGGCACACCGCTAACCGTTTTCAGCAAGATACTGGCGGCGGACGATGAAAAGGACGTCTTTAATGGGATTTGCGGCGCGGAGTCTGGCGGCGTTCCGGTATCGGCAGCCGGGCCGGCTATTCTGCTCGCTCAGGTCGAGGTGCAGAAGAAGGTCAAATCGCAGGAGCGGTCGCCCATCCTTGCGCCGCCGTTTGATGACAGGTAAGGAGCGTCCGTCGTGAAGCATATATTTCTTATCGCCTTGTTAGTGACGGCGGCCCAGCTCCCCGCGCAATCGGTGGACGACGTGGCCTTTCGCGCTATGCGGGATGAATTGCAACGGTCGATGAAAAAGCTGCAATTGGAACAGTTGCAGCGGCCCTACTTCATCTCCTACCGAATTCTGGAGACCAGGCATCAGGAAGCGGCCGCGCGATTCGGCGGCCTGATGAACAGTTCCGACCACAACAACCGTTTCCTCTCGGTGTCGGTGCGTGTCGGAGATTACGCGCTCGACAACAGCAACTTTTTTTCTATGCCGTTCGGCAACACCGGCGTAGCGAGAATGTTCGGGGGCACGGTAGAGTTGCCGCTGGACGACAATTACGACGAACTGCGGCGGCAAATCTGGCTCGCTACCGACGGCGTCTATAAGAAAGCACTGGAAGATTACTCCGGAAAGCGCGCCGCGCTCGAGAACAAGCACCGGCCCGAAAACATTCCGGACTTTACGAAAGGAACGCCGGTCTCGATTGTGGACATTCCGCCGGCTGTTGCCTTCGACCGGCCGCAGGCGGAGCAACTGGCCCGTCAGTTGTCATCCCTATTTCGGCAGTTCCCCGGAATTCAAATGTCGCGCGCGGATATTTCGGCCGACAACATGCTGGAGCGCTTGATCGATAGCGAAGGTACTGTACTATTGCGCCGGTCGGGGACTGTGTTACTGCATGTCACGGCCGAAACACAGGCCGATGACGGCACTCCGATGAGCGACGGCTACCGGATCTACGCCCGTTCCATGCAAGATCTGCCGAGTCTTGAGTCTCTCAAGGAAAACGTTCGCGCCATGGCGGACCTGCTCACGCGCCGGCGGGATGCAAAGTCCCTCGAACAATATAACGGGCCTGTGCTTTTTGAGGGTCAGGCCGCTGCCGAACTCTTCGCCCGCAGCTTCGCCGAACACTTTCCTGCACAGCCGCAACTGGTGTCCGACAACCCGCAGGTGCTGCAGTCCATTCGCAGCCAGCAGGGTTCGGCCGCGCCGACGCCATTCCTCACGAAAATAGGCGCCCGGGTCATGCCGGATTTCGTCAGCGTGGTCGATAACCCGACTGCTAGCCGGGAAGACGGCCAACCTCTGTTGGGCGGATACAAGGCCGACGAAGAAGGCACACCGGCCCATGAGACACTGCTTGTCCAAAACGGCGTGTTGAAGACTCTGCTCACATCGCGCTCACCCGTCCGAGGTATCGCGCAAAGCAGCGGTAATCTACGCGGCCGCGGGGTAGGCCCGAGCAATCTTTTTGTGACTGCTTCCAAGTCGACTGCCGACGGCGACATGAGAAAGCAAATGATGGAGATGGTGAAGAGCCGCGGTCTGGATTACGGCGTGATCGTCAAAAAACTTTCCGGCCACAACCTCGTGGAGGCGGTGCGAGTGTACCCTGACGGGCGTGAAGAACTGATCCGGAAAGGCTCGCTGATGGATTTCAACAGTTCGAACTTCAAGGACATTGCGGCGGTTTCAAATCAGCGGACGGTCTACACGGAAACGTTTACATTGCGAAGCAGTTCGCCGTTGGATTTCAATCCGATTCAGGGCGGCCCGATCCTGGTCTCCTACGTTGTGCCGTCCTTCCTCTTTGAGGACATCACTCTACATGGGCCCACTGATAGCGTCTCAAAGCCACCCGTTTTACCGCACCCGTATTTCGAGAACAAACAGGCGCCGGCAAGGTAGAACCCGAGCTAGCTGTTTCACTGCGGCTTCGCGGGCGCTAGTCGAAAATCTTTGGTGCCGTCCTTATCGATGAACGTGAAAACGACTTGATCGCCCATTCCAGCAATGTGGTGATAGAGCCATTGCTCGTATGGCGAATTGATTCTGTTGTCGGCGGCCGGATGAGATTCGATTTCGTCAGGCGGCCCGTACTTAATGTAGATGCGACCCCTATCGGTTTCCCAGCCCGGCTTGCCGGCGGCGAAGTGGCTGTTCGCATAGGCGATGCGCCGGTAGTGCTCTTCCTTATACGCGTTCTTGGCTGCGCCGGGTGCGGGATTGCGCCGATCCCAGAATTGCTCCACGAAATGCTGGCGCTCCGCATCGGTCTGGAGATGCTCGAACGCGGCTCGCTCTTCCTCGGAGATGATATACACCACATCCTCATTGAGCCATTTCTGCCAGACTGTTTCTGCCGACACCTTCGCCGCTTGCGCGGTCTCGGGGTTCGGTTTGGCTTGCAACGCGGCTATAGCCAGCGTGGCGGCCGCAATCAGGACAACGGTGGCGAGCGCGGGCGCCCAAATCCCGCTCGGCCCTTTGGGATAGAGCAGACGGCGGATGCGTTTCATAAGACTTCCTCCTGTGGCGGCCAGCGCCGGTTCGCGATTCGACCAGGCTTGTTCCAAGCGGTTCTGTTCAAGAGCGGTGAGTGCTGCGGCGTAACAGTGCGCGTCGCCCCGCACGGCGACCACGATGTCATCGCAGCAGTTTTCGCGTTCCGTGCGGATCACGCGCGAGATCCACCACACCGCCGGGTGATAAAAGAGCAGACCTTCGATGACCCTTTGGCAAACGTTCACCAGATAATCAGCGCGGCGGACATGCGCGAGTTCGTGCAACAGGATCGCCTCGACCTGCGCTGGCGGAAGGCCCGACAGAAAGCCCATCGGCACCAGGATCACTGGGCGTAGATGACCAAGAATCATCGGCGTGTCGGCCAGCAGCGATTCGAGCAGAACCACCGGCCGCGAGATTTTCAGCTCCGCGGCGAGGACGGCCGTCAAGGCCTGCCAGGATGCAGCCGCTGAACACACGCCGCGTCGCCGCAGCCGGCTCGAAGCGATCCAGCCGGCTGAGTAACGCAGATAGAAGAAGCAGACGCCTGCCATCCACAACGGCGCAAGCCATGGCACGATTGTCGAGACGACAGCGTCCCAGGCCGGTTTGCGATCGCCCGCACGGGCGTCCGTTGGATATCTCCAGACATCAAGCGGCAGCGCGATCCGGGACCTCGCTCCGCTGCGCGTGTCCGGCAGCAGATGGATCAACGTCACGGCAAAGACCACGAGCATCAATAGCAAGGCGGCGCAGGCGGTGGTGTAGCGAATACGAGGTGAGCGCACCGCGGCAAGCACCACAGCGAGTGCCGCCGCAATGAGAACGCCTTCCCATAGCGATTGAAACAGCGTCCAGCCCAGCGCCTCGGCAAGCGGAGTCCGCACCCACACGTCGAGGATTCTCATTTGGCCCCCTTTGTATATCCGTCCAACAACTTGCGGAGGTCGGCGAGTTCGGCTTTGGTCGTCTTCTTTGCGGAGAGAGCGCCGATCAGCAGGGCCTTCGCGGAACCGCTGAAAGCCCGCTCCAACAGATGCCCCGCGAGCTGCTGTTGGGTCCACTCTCGCGGCTGGGCGGGTTTGTAGACATGAGCGCGCTGCTCCTCGTCGCGCAGCAGCAGTCCTTTGTCCGCCATGATCTGCATGAACTTCAAGATGGTGCTGTATTGCGCAGTGCGGCGCCGGCTGATGACCTCAAAAACCTGCCGCACAGTGGCGGGTCCGGTCGTCCAAAGGACGGTAAGGATTTCGAGTTCCGCGTCGGTCGGCCTGGGTAGTTCGATGGACATCTAGTAAGACCTTACTAGTAATACATTCCTATGTCAAGAGCGTATCGCATTGGCGACTGTCGTAGACTGCAAGGGTAAATGGACATCTTTGCGGCGAGGCGGGGCGTCTGGGTGGTCGCGATCGCGCTCATTTCGACCGTCAGTTGCGCCCTGCTCGCGCTGTTCCTCGTCGAGGGGAGGGTCCAAGGCGAAATCGGCAAGACGCTTGCCGCCGCGATCGTCTACATGTTGCCGCTATTGGCGCTGCAGGCCGTCACCGAAAAAGCGCTGCGGCGTTGGGCGGATGCTTCACGGTTCCCGCTCGATTGGATCGTCTATGGCGGAGCGAAGCTTGTGCTCGGCCTGGCCTGCGCCGCTATCGGGAGTGCCCTCGCGTTAATGCTCGGCATCGTCGGCCGATGGCAGGAACTCTATCTACCAAACCGGATGGTGGTTGTGGTATCGGTGATCGCAGCGTGCCTGATACGTTTGTACGGCACCACTCGCAGCCGCCTCGAAGCGCGCAATCGCCAGCTCGAAGCAAAAGTGGAAGCCGAAGGACGAACGCTGCGAATGCACGAGCAGGACTTCGAGCGGGCTCGCGAGATTCAAGAGGCGCTGATGCCGAAACAGCTGCCCCTGATTCGCGGATGCCGGCTTTCTGCAGTCTGCCAACCTGCACGCACCGTGGGCGGAGATTACTATGACGTCATCCGCCTGGGCGAGTCTACCGTCGCAATTGCTATCGGCGACGTTTCCGGGAAGGGCATGGGCGCGGCGCTCCTGATGTCGAACTTACAGGCCATCGTGCGGGCTTTTGCCCCGGCGGCAACCGCACCTGAGGAACTGTGCACCAAGGCCAACGGCCTGATCGCCGGCAATGTCGCTTCCGGGAAGTACATCACGTTCTTCTATGCCGTGGTCGACACGGCGCGCATGCGCCTCGACTATTGCAGTGCAGGTCACAACCCTCCCATGCTGCTGCGCCGCGATGGCACGCTGGAGACGCTGGCTGAAGGGGGCCCGGTGCTGGGCATATTTCCGGCTGCGGACTACGTGGGCGGAACTGTGGAGCTTAAGCCCGGCGACTACCTGCTGCTCTTTACGGACGGCATTACCGAAGCGATGAATGCCAAGGACGAGGAGTTCGGTGAGCAGCGCCTGGGGGATTTGATGCGCCAAGTACCCGGCGGTGCCGATGAATGCCGTGAACGAATCATGTCAGCCGTAACGCAATTCTCATCCGGCAATTTCCATGACGACGCGACCGTGCTGGTTCTGACTGTGAACTAAACCCTTCCGTGCCGTCGAATCTCGAGGCCACGAAAACGGGCCATAATTGAGTAGATCTTCCTGGAGGCGCCTTGAACTACCGCGCTTTACGTTTCGCGTCTATCGTGCTAGGGGCGGTTGGAGCCTATGCCCAAAACCTGCCTACCGGGCCGGTGACCACTGGCAGTACGGAACGAGCGGTTTACTTCACAGGAAAAGTGACTCTCGAGGATGGCTCCGCGCCCCCATCCGCCGTCAACATACAGAAGGTCTGCGGTGGCCAAGGAAGTTTCGTGGCTCTGACGGATGCCACCGGCCAATTTAGCTTTAAGGTGGGCAACGGCGGACACGGAACAGGGACAGCCGATGCCGGAGAAGGCGCCGGTCAAGCTCCCGACCTCATGAAGCCTTGGGGCAGCGCCAGCCAGTATTCGATGCCGATCACGAGCGGTCTCAGAAACTGCATGCTCGAAGCAGTTCTTCCCGGTTTTCAATCGGAGCGGATCAATTTGGCCTTGAAGAGCACGATGGACGATACTCGGATCGGAACAATCATCCTTCATCCGCTATCGCGGGCCGGTACGCTGACGGTAAGCGCGACAACTCTGCAGGCCCCCCCGAACGCCAGGAAGGCTTTAGAGAAGGGGCTAGCCGACGTCAAGGCACAGAAGTGGGATGCGGCTCTGCATGAATTCGACGCGGCCGTGAAGATCTATCCCCGCTTCGCCGTGGCTTGGTATGAGATTGGCGTGGTTCGGCAGAACGGAAACGATCCCGCGGGTGCGCACGATGCCTGGAAGACAGCCTACGAGCAAGACCCGCTGTATTTGAAGCCGTTGGAAGGGCTCACCGTACTGGCCGACCGGCAGGAGAATTGGGCAGAGGCGGAAAAGTATTCACGCGCGTGGATCCAACTCGATCCGGACGATTTCCCCGGCGCCTTTCTGTTCAACGCGATCGCGTGCGCGAGGCTGAACAGGATGGCGGAGGCCGAACAATCGGCGCGCGCGGGGCTGGCGATCGACAAAGAGCACCGGGTGCCGCGGCTCAGCTACGTGCTGGGCCTTATTCTGTTGCAAAAGCCCGATCTCGGCGAGTCGGCCAAATATTTCCGCGCTTACCTGGAGCTGGCTCCCAACGCGAAAGATGCGGGCGCGGTGCGCCAGCAACTCGCCACGCTGGATCACGCCGGCAACCCCACGGTGCGGCCATAAATACTGACAACCTTGCGTCGGCAGATGCTTGGGCCTCTGGTTCCTGGCCGGTTGCTACCCTGGAATCATGCCGGTAGTCACTCGCAAAACCCTCGCGCCGCCACAGCGCCTGCTATATGGACCGGGCCCGTCGATGGTCGATCCGCGAGTATCGGAGGCGCTCTCGCTGCCCGTACTTGGGATACGCGATCCTTACTTCCTGGAGGTCATGGGCGACATCCAGACCGGTCTGCGCAAGGTCTTCGGCACTACCAACCGGTTGACGTTTACCGTACCCGGCAGCGGAAGCGCTGCCATGGAATCGGCGGTTTCAAACTTCGTAGAACCCGGCATGAAGTTCGCCATCTTTGCCAACGGCCACTTCGGCAATCGAATGACGGAAATGGGCCAGCGGCAGCGCGCGAACGTCGTACGCCTGGAGAAGCCGTGGGGCGAAGTCTACAGCGCGGATGAAGCCGAGGACTTCATCCAACGCGAGAAGCCTCATGTGGTCGGCTTTGTCCAGGCCGAAACATCCACGGGCGCCTATCAAAACGGCCGAGGCATTGCTGCCGCGGCTCGCCGGGTGGACGCGCTGGTAATTGGAGATTGCGTAACCTCGTTGGGCGCCATGCCGGTGGAATTGGATAAGAATGGCATTGACGTTGCATATAGCTGTTCGCAGAAAGGCATGAGTTGCCCGGCCGGTCTTTCTCCTCTCTCGATTTCCGATAGGGCCTGGGAACGCTTAGGTAAACGCGCCGAACCGACCTGGAGTTGGTATCTGGACGCGCGTCTGTTGGCGAAGTACTTCGAACCGCCGTTTGTCTACCATCACACGCCGGCGTCGCCCTTGTATTACGCGATGCATCAGGCGCTGACGGTGATCGAAGAAGAGGGACTCGAGGCACGTTGGGAGCGGCATCGTGCCGCCAACGTCCGTCTCTTGAAGGGCCTGGCTACGCTGGGTTTCGAACCGCTGGTTGAAAAGCCGGAAGATCGAATCTGGCACTTAACCACGGTGAAGCCGCCCGCCGGAGTCGACGAAGCGGCGCTGCGCCAGCGGCTGTTCGACCGCTACGACATCGAAGTCGCTTCAGGGTTGGGGCAGTTGGCCGGAAAGATACTGCGCATCGGCACGATGGGGCCGCTGGCAACGGACGAACGCGTCGATCATCTACTGGAGTCGATCGAGGCCGTGCTGAACTAGCGCCGCGGTCTTCCATCGGGCCCTAGAACAAAGCAATTAGACGCCGTTTGAGGTTTTGTGCGTCTTAAAGATATTGGTGCGTCTTATTATGGAGAAGCTATGAAAGCAGCCGCCTTACTCTTGCTCGGAGCAGCAGTGTGCCTGGGCCAGGATACGTTCCACGAGATTGAATCGAAAATCTCACAATTCAAGCTCGAGAACGGAATGACATTCATCGTTTACGAGCGGCATGAAGCGCCGGTCGCGACGCTGTTCACCTACGCCGATGTCGGATCCGTGCAAGAGCCAGTCGGTCACACCGGTCTCGCACACATGTTTGAGCACATGGCGTTCAAGGGAACCAGCGTTGTGGGTACAACCAATTACGCCGAAGAGAAGCTGGCGCTCGAACATGTCGACCAGACGTTTCTGGCGTTGCGAGCTGAGCGCGATAAGGGCCGCAACGCCGACCCCGCCAAGCTGAAGCAGCTCGAAGCAGACTTCAAAGCGGCGCAGGAAGCAGCCGGGAAATTCGTGGTGAGCAACGAATTTGGTAAAGCTGTCGACGCTGCCGGGGGCCGCGGCATGAACGCCGGAACATCGGACGATTCGACGCAGTATTTCTACAGCCTTCCCTCGAACTCCATCGAACTCTGGTTCTACCTTGAATCTGAGAGATTCCGGGACCCGGTGTTCCGCGAGTTCTATAAGGAGCGCGATGTCGTGATGGAAGAGCGCCGCATGCGCACCGACAGCAATCCAATCGGCCAGCTGATTGAAGAGTTCCTGACCACCGCGTACAAGGCGCATCCCTACAAAGAACCGACCATCGGCTTTCCCAGCGACCTGAACAACTTTACGCGTCAGGACGCGATCGAGTTTTTCCGTAAGTATTATCAACCCAGCAACCTGACCAGCGTGATTGTGGGCGACGTCGATCCCAAGGAAATCAAGCGGCTGGCAGAGGTCTACTTCGGCCGAATCCCGAGTGGCCCGAAACCCGATCCAGTGCGAACTTTTGAGCCGGCGCAAGTCGCGGAACGGCGTGTGACGCTGCGAGTGAACGCCCAGCGGTTTGTCATCATCGGCTATCACAAGCCGGACATCAACGACCCGGATAACGCCGTGTACACCGCCATCAGCAGCATTTTGAGCGAAGGCCGGTCGTCGCGGCTTGATCGCTCGCTGGTTCAGAAGGACAAAGTAGCCATACAGGCGGGCGGATTCCCGGGCTTCCCGGGTCAAAAATACCCGAACCTGTTTCTCTTTTACGCGGTCACGGCGCCCGGCAAAACTAATGCCGAGGTCGAAAAGGCGATGAACGCCCAGATTGACAAGCTGAAAACGGAGCCGGTGAGTCAGGAAGAATTGGACGGCGTGAAAGCCCGATTTCGCGCCGGCTTGATTGCTCAGTTCAAGAGTAATCAAGCGATGGCTTCGGATCTGGCGGAGTATCAGGTATTGACCGGCGATTGGCGCAATCTATTCCGATTCCTCGCTCAGATCAACGCGGTGACACCGGCAGATATAGAGCGGGTAGCGAAAAAGACGTTTACCCCCGGAAACGAGACCATCGGAGTGATTGAACCTCTCGAAGTAGCGGAGGCCAAGTAACCATGCGCCAACCATCAAGAAAACTCGCTGCCATCGCTGCGCTGGTTCTAGCCGTTGCCGGCAGTCTGACGGCCCAGCAGAAACCAGCCACCACATATAAGAACCTCAGGTATCCGCCGCTTCACAACATCCAAGTGCCGAAGCCGGAGCGAATTGAATTGCCCAACGGCATCGTTCTGTTCCTGCTGGAGGACCATGAACTGCCGACGGTGACGGTTGCGGCCCGGATTCATACCGGCAATCGGTTGGAGCCGGGGGATAAGACGGGCCTTGCCTCCGTGACCGGCAGCGTGATGAGGACCGGCGGTACCACCACCATGAGCGGTGATGAGTTGGACGACCTGCTTGACCGCATCGGCGCCGAGGTTGAGACGGGCATCGATGAATCGGAAGGATCAGCCTCTGCGTTTGCGCTGAAGGAAAACGCGCCACAAGTGATTCACATTCTGGCGGATGTTTTGCGCAACCCGGCCTTTCCGCAAGATAAGATCGATCTGGCCAAGACCGAGATCATCGATGGTATCTCGCGCCGCAATGAGAACAAGGATGCAATCGCTCAGCGCGAGGTGCGGCGAATCCTATACGGAAAAGACAGTCCCTACGGACGTCTTGAGGAATACGACACGGTTAATGCGATTACGCGAGCCGACTTAGTCGCTTTTCACAAAATGTACTACCAGCCGGAGAATGTCATTCTCGGCGTCTGGGGCGATTTTAAAACAGCCGACATGAAGGCGCTGATCGAGAAGGAATTCGGCAACTGGCCTAAGGGCGGACATCCAAAGCCGCCTGTACCCGAGGTCGAGCCAGCCGCCAAGTCGCGCTCCGGTATTTATGTGATCGATAAGCCGGACGTGAATCAATCCACGGTGATGATTGCCGCGCTCGGCGGCAAACGCAACGATCCCGATTACTACGCGGCCAGCGTGCTGACCCAGGTGCTTGGCGGCGGTTTCAGCTCACGCCTTTTCAACCGTGTTCGCACCAAGGAAGGCCTGGCCTACGGCACGGGCTCTTCGTGGGGCGCCGGCTGGGACATGCCCGGCGACTATCTGGCCTACGCCAGCACGAAATCAGGCAGCACTGTGAAGGCGTTGAACGTGATTAAGGAAGAGATTCACAAGATTGGTGAGTCGGAAGTGACCGACGCTGAATTACAACAGGCCAAGGATTCCATCCTCAACGGCATCGCGTTCGACTTCGACTCGACCGGAAAGATCGTGACCCGGTTGCTCCAATACGAATATTTTGGATATCCGCCCGACTTCCTGCAGCAATACGAAGCCAACGTGCGCAAGGTGACCAAGCCCGAGCTCTTGAAGGTTGCCAAGCAGTATTGGGACAGCAACAAGATGTTTGTCGTGATTGTCGGCAATACGAAGGAATTTGATGAATCGCTGGCATCGCTCGGTCCGGTGACCAAGTGGGATATATCGATCCCCAAGCCGAAGGCCGAGGCTGTCAGTGCGGCCACGCCGGAGTCGCTCGCCAAAGGCAAACAGTTAGTCGCCCAAACCCGACAGGCCATGGGCGGCGACAAACTGGCCGCGGTCAATGACCTGGTGGAAACCGGCAGCATGTCCTTGCAGCTGCCGCAAGGCGCATTGACGTTGAACGTGGAATCTACCCAAACTTCCAGCGGCAAATCGCTGCAAAAGATGACCACGCCCATGGGCGAAATGGTGCAGGGTTACGATGGCAAAGTGATGTGGTCCAAAACTCCGCAAGGCGTTCGTGAAGCGCCCCCCGGGGCAGCGGATGAAGCTAAAGAAGAGGGGTTCCGCGAAACCGTGTTCCTCCTGGCAAACGTCGGAGGCTACGAAGCCCAAGCGATGGGGGCTGTCGCTCTAGGGGATAAGCAAGTGGAAGCGGTGGTGGTGACCGATCCGCAAACCAAGCAAACTGTCAAGCTCCTGATCGATCCGGCAACCGGTCTGCTGGTGGGCAAAGAATACACCGGAAATATGATGGGCACGCCGGGCGAGATCCAGGAACAGTATCTGGAGTTCAATGATACGGCTGGGATTAAGGTGCCCTCGAAGGTGCTGATCTTCCAGAACGGCCAGAAGAAGGGTGAGGTTACCATTTCGAAAGTGGCTGTGAATACCGGTGCGACGGACGCCACCTTCGCAAAGCCGTAGACGATTTGATCTTCAGAGCCGCGCGTGAGCGAGCGGTAGCGTTTTTCAGGCCGGGCCACGACCGAGTAAATGCCCGGCCTCCTCGTAGGTCCTCAGCAGGAGTTACTTCTTGCGCGGCCAACTGGCGGTGACACGGGTGGAAATGCCACCGCGCGGCGTGAAATCGCCAATCACCGTCGCTTTGACCGGTTTAGCCGCCCGCACCACGTCTTCCAGGAATTTGTTGACAATGTTCTCCTGGAAAATTCCCAGGTTGCGGTAGGCGAGCGTGTACATCTTCAGCGACTTCAATTCCAGGCACGAACGGCCGGGTGTATAGATGAGCCGTACAGTTCCGTGGTCCGGCAGGCCGGTTTTCGGGCAGACGGACGTGAACTCCGGCATGACGATTTCGATCTCGTATCCGGGATACTGATTTGCCCAAGTCTCAATGGCCGGGAGCTTCGCATTGACGCCGGCCGCAGCGTGTTCATCGGTGTATGACTTCGAGGGCTTCTTACTCATGGTCAATCTTCTTTGCCAGCAGGTCTAAGAACAGACCAACATCAGTGACCACACCTACCGCGTGACCTGTGCCCCGGTCGCTTACCTTGGTTGGCACGGCGGGATTGATATCGACGCAGACGACCTTGACCCAGGCCGGAAGCATGTTGCCTGCCGCAATGGAATGCAGCATGGAACTGAGACAGAGCACGACTCCGGCGCCTTCCAGTTGTACGGCGTAAGCATCCTGAGCCTGGTTCATATCCGTGATGCAATCGGGTAAGGGGCCGTCGTCACGCAGGCTGCCGGCCAGAACAAACGGCACGTTCGCTTTAACGCATTCGTACATGACGCCTTTGGTTAGCCGCCCCGCAGCGACGGCGGCCGGAATGCCGCCGGCATGATAGATGGCATTGATGGCCCGCATGTGATTGCGGTGTCCATGTTCTTCCTGACGTCCGTCCGACTGCCGCACCCCGAGCGAGGTGCCGAAGAGCGACGCTTCGATGTCGTGCACGGCCAGCGCATTGCCCGCCAGCACCGCGGAGATCCAGCCGCCGCGGATGAGGCTCGATAGCGCCACGCCCCCACCGGTGTGCACCACCACCGGCCCCGCTACGGCAATGATCCGCTTGCCTTCCTTTCGGGCTTGGCGCATCAAGGCCGCGGTTTGCGACACCGCCGTCTCCACCTGCCGCTCGGAGGAAATCTCGTTGCTCATGAACGCAAACGCGAGGCGATCACGTTCCTTGGCCTCCGGAATGACACGGATGCCACGATTCCCAACCACCACGGCATCGCCTTTCTTGATGTCGCGTAAGCGGCGGCAGAACGCCTGGCCGTCTTTGATGACGATCATCGCGTCCATGCGTTGGCCGTGCGCTTCGAGCCAGTGGTCACCGCGCCGGACCAGTGTGCGCTGATTGGTGGTGGAGTAGAAGTCTTCCGGCGCGCCGCAATCCAGTTCTGCCAGCTTCGTTTCGGCATCCCCTGAATCCACCGGTGAGCAACCCAGGCCGAGCAATTGCCCGAGCATCTTCTCCATTTGCTCGGCGGACGGAGTTTCCACCCTCAAGCGCAGCTTCGACGGCTCGCTATTGGTGCGGCCGATGGAGAAGCGCTCCACTTCGAAACGGCCGCCGAACTCGACCACCGTGTCGAAGATGCTCTCCATGATGTGGGAATCGATCAGGTGGCCCTGCGCCTCCACCACTTCCGTGAACGGCAAGGGATGCCCCGAGTTGGTTAGAGACATAGCGCACTTGCCGCCCGCTCAAGAACACACGTCAGGCGTGCGTGAGGAACAGCGGCAGACCTTCCTTGTTCGTGTAGGTGGGGCGATAACGGTCGGTGTTATACATGTCGGCAATAACGACCTTTCGCGGCCCAAGCTTGGGATCGGGAATGGCTGCCATCGCGAACTTGCCGTCGGACACCGCTGTCATGAGGCCTCGCTTGCCGGCGATGACGGCGTCATAAGCCATGGTGGCGAAGGTGGTGGCGACCATTTTGTCCAGGAAGTCGGGATCGCCGCTGCGGAGGTCGTAGGTCAGGTCGCTGATCACCGTCTCTTCACCGGTATGCTTCTTGATCTCGTCGCCGAAGTCCTCACCCACGTTCGCCTTCTTGCGATGCCCAAAGGCGTCCGCTTCGCCGTATTCGCGCACCGTGTAGCCTTGCCATTCCGCACCCTCGGAAAGAACCACCAGGCAGTAGTTGCTGGGATTGTTCCGCTTGTCCACCATCAGCATGCTGATCATCTTCTCGAGATCGAACCTGTACTCGGGGATGGCGCAACGAAGCGAGGTCACATACGCGGTGTAGAGCGCGGTATAACCGGCGTCGCGGCCGAACACGCGAAAAATACCGACGCGTTCGTGAGAGCCGACCGTCGTGCGCTGCCGGTTGATGGCATCGGTAGCCCGTGAGATTGCCGTGGAGAAGCCAATGCAGTACTCGGTGTTGCGTACGTCATTGTCCATGGTTTTGGGAATGCAGATGACGCCGACGCCCAGCTTATCGAGAGTGGCGGCATAGCTCAGCGTGTCATCGCCGCCGATCGCGACCAGATAGTCGATATTCAACTTCTCCAGGTTCTTCAATACCTGCGAGCTCATGTCATAGGTGAGAGAAGTGACGCCCTTCTTCGTGGTTTCCGCTTGAGGGAATTCCACGCCCTTCAGGAAATCGGGCGTCTTCTTCATCTTGGACGGATTCGTGCGGCTGGAGTGCAGGAAGGTGCCGCCTGTACGGTCGATCGTGCGCGTGTTCTCCCGAGTCAGCGGCAAGACGTACCGCTGCACGGAAGTCGGGTCCGTAAAATCTATATGTGTCAAGCCTTCCCAGCCACGCCGGATGCCGACCACATCGTGACCATCGTTTGAACCTCGATAGACCACGCTCTTAATAACGGAATTGAGACCGGGGACGTCACCGCCGCCAGTTAGGATTCCGATTCTCTTGCCTGCCATGGTTCTCCTTTTCCTATGAATGCCTGTAAAGAACGGTGGATCGTTGCCGCTGACCAGGCAGTACGGGAACTCGAACTGCCGTCGGGAGCGCGGTCTAGGCGAAGGCGCGCTGCGGCGAATTCTGTGTATCTTTCATTGTAGCGTCGCGCAAAAAATACGAGCCACTTTTTACGGGAGATGCCCTCGCCATCCGCCTAGAACAGGGTTTCCGTGAGAAACGGGCTGCTAGCGAAACCCTAAACCCACCACGCGGCGGCGGCTTTCTCTCGAATGACGATCTGGTTCAGAAACGCCGCGGCTTTGGTGAGTCCTTCATCGGGGGACATGAGGGAATCTTCGTGCTCAATGGAAAGAACGTAGTCGTAGTTGTACATGCGCAGCGTGGAGATGAACTCGGTCCACCAGGAGTAGGCATGGCCATAGCCGACTGTGCGGAAGATCCAGGCCCGGTTTTGCTCATCGGTATACTTCTTCGTGTCCAGCACGCCCGACTTGGGCAGATTGGCGTCGTAAATCTGGGTGTCCTTGGCATGCACGTGATAGATGCAATCGCCGAGGACACGGATCGCCTTGATCGGGTCGATTCCCTGCCAGAACATATGGCTGGGATCGTAGTTGCAGCCGACGGAGTCGCCCGCGATGGCGCGCAGGCGCAGCATCGTTTCGGGGCTATAGACGACAAAGCCCGGGTGCATTTCAATGGCGATCTTTACGCCGTGATCCTTGGCAAACTTCCCGTGTTCCTTCCAGTAGGGAGCAACTTTCTTCTCCCATTGCCAGTCGAGCACGTCGAGGTATTCGGGCGGCCAAGGGCAAGTTACCCAGTTCGGATATTTGGCGGTATCGCTGTCGCCCGGGCAACCAGAGAAATCGATGACCACCGGAACTTCGAGTTTCGCGGCCAGTTCCACGGTGTGTTTGCTGGTATCGCGGTAGCCCTTACGAGTGGCGGCGTCCGGGTGCAGTGGGTTGCCATGGCAGCTGAGGGCACTGATGGAAAACCCAGTGTCCTCCAGCTTCTTCTTGAACTCCTTCAATTCGCGCTCGCGCTTGAGCATCGACAGCTTGCAGTGGGGGTCGCCGGGGTAGTTGCCGGTGCCCAGCTCAACCGTATTGATGTTGAGCGTCTTGAGCTTCTCGAGAACCTTATCGAGGGGGAACTGAGAAAGCAGTGCGGTGAAACATCCGACTCGCATGTGGTTAAAACTCCTTCGTCAGGGAAGTATCAATGAGTTCGCACCCGCGAGAATATCACAGGGATTTAGACGCGGCCCTGTATCGAAGCTCAAGCAAGTGAAGCAAGCGCCTCGGCCAGCACAAGCGTGCCCTTGGCAATATCTTCCGGGGATGCGTATTCGTCCGGTCGATGGCTGACGCCCGATCTGCAGGGGATAAACAGCATTGCTGCGGGCGCGAGTTGGGCCATGAACAAAGAGTCATGGTAGGCCCTGCTTACCATGGTTTGGGAGGCGATGCCGTGTGCCTCGCACGCCTTTCTGAGCGCTTCCACGATGGCTGAGTTGGACACGGCTGGAGCATCCTTATTCACGACCTCCGTCCGAACTACTACCCGCCGTCGTGCGGCCACATCGTTGCCCGTTTGCGTAATGGCTACCAGCGCGGCGTCGCGGCGCGCACCATCCACATCGCGGACATCGATCTCAAGACGCACCAGGCTTGGGATGCTGTTCACGGCCCCGGGAAATACGTCGCAGGTTCCAACCGTAGCCACCGTATCGGTCGAACCACTCGACTTTGCGGCCGCCTCGACGCCCAGCACAATCTCAGCGGCCGCGCAAAACGCGTCCCTCCTGCCGGGCATCAGGACCGCCCCGGCATGGCCGCCTTCTCCCTCTATCGAAACGCGCAGGCCGGCCGGCGCCGCGATGCCGGTGACGATGCCGATAGGAACTCGGGCGCGTTCCAGTAGCACGCCTTGCTCAATATGCAGCTCGACGAACGCGGCATAGTGATTACTGGACAAACGAACCGTCTCCAGCGGACCAACGAAGCCCGCCGACGTGCGGACTTCATCGAGTGACTGGCCGGACCGGTCACGCAGACGCGTTCCGCATGCGGCATCAAGCGTGCCCGACATCAGACGGCTGCCCAGGCATCCAACGCCGAAGCGGGTTGGCTCCTCGGAGGTGAACAGGATCAGTTCGATTGATCGTTTGGGCGTGTACCCTGCGCGTTTGAGCGCACGAATCGCTTCCAGGCCGCCGAGCACACCCACCGTCCCGTCGAAACGCCCCGCATTGGGGATGGCGTCTAGGTGCGAGCCTGTGGCGACTGCCGGAAGCTCGGGCTGTTCACCAAGCCACCTCGCGAATGTATTGCCGACCGCGTCCTCACGAACGGTTAACCCGGCATCGCGGCACAGCTGCTTCACGTAAGCGCGGGCAAGTAGATCCTGGCCCGAAAAAACGACACGCGTTACGGCCGGCGGCGGTGCGTCCGAGTAACTCGCCAACCGCTCCAGTTCGAACCAGAGTTGATCTGCCTGAACGTTAAGATTCACCGGTTCCAATCTTTGTAAATGAGATACTTCGCCGGCTGCTTCCCCAGCGCGCCGAACCATTGAGGGCAGTAGGGCGCCATCCAGATGAAGTCGCCTTCCGTGACGGCATACCAGTTGTCTCCCAACCTGTAAATGCCACCGCCTGCCAGCATCAGCAACCCGTGCTCCATGACATGGATCTCGACCATGGGTAGAGTCGCGCCTGGTTCGTAGGTCAGCGTGTTTACCGCAAAATCAAAAGTGGAATCTGCAGGCAGCAGCGTCCGCACTTCCAGGTCATCATCGCCCAAGAGGGGCTGGGGCTGGAGCGTCGGTTCATTGCCAAAAAAAGCGGCGGGCGGCGCTGTTCCGTTTAAAGGAACGTAAGGCTTCTCAATAACGGAGACGCGGGCGGGCATGATCGCGTGAAGCGTTTGGTTGTGGCCGGCAGGCAGATAGCCATAGCCGCCGCCCTCGAAGGTCTTGCCGGCTACCTCTAACTTGCCCTCGATGACATAAAAAAAGCGCTGCAAGGTGGCTGGTCCAAGCTCGCCGCCGGTTTCAAACAAGGCAGTGAACTGCGTGAAGGCTGCGCCCCTGGCCGGGCTGACATGCACAATCGCCGTCGCGTTTCGCATGCCCGGCAACGGCGCACGAATAAAAGTGTCCGGGGTGCTTAGCAGATGATCGGAGCGATAAGCGCTACGTGTTTGGCCCAAGTGGTGCATCGGATTTCCTCGATTCTACTAGTGGGCGGACCAGCCGTCCGGGTGCGTCGCCAACTGCTCTGCCTCGCAACAACGTTCGCGAAACCTTGCCGCGGAATCGGCATCCGATATAGGGGCTCAAAGGATGCCGTTGCAGCAGGGTTTCCGCGCTCATGATGAATGGCTGCGACACATTGACCAGGGCGAGATCCGCATCGTTGCCCACGGCGATGCATCCTTTCCCGCGGATGCCGAAGCGCTTCGCCGGACTGGCAGCCAAAAGATCTGCAATGCGCGCGAGCGGGAGGCCGCGCTGGTGGTGACCGGCCTCCAAAAGGACAGCCAGCGTTGACTGAATACCAGCAACGCCGCCCCAAATGCGGAAGAAGTCATCGCCTTTCTTCATTTCCGGTAGCGACGGAGAATGGTCGGACCCGATGATGCCGATGCCGCCGTCCAGCATGTGCGACCAGAGATGCGCACGCTGCAGCTCGCTTCGGAGTGGCGGCGCGCACTTCGCCACTGCGCCTAGGCGCTCTAAATCCTCTTCGGTGAAAAACAGGTAGTGTGGGCAGGTTTCAATGGATATATCAACTCCGCGTGCACGGGCCTCAAGCGCCGCAGTCACTCCGCCTCCTGAGCTTACATGCACAATGTGCAGTTTTGCTCCGGCCTGCAGCGCCAATGACGATGCAATCCGTATCGCTTCCGTTTCGGCTTCGACCGGTCGGGAGGCCAGAAAATCGCGAATCGAGCACCTGCCATTTGCTAACGCCTCGCGCGTCAGTGCGCTCGTGATGGTTTCGCTCTCGGCATGCACCGCAACCGGCAACCCAAACCGTGCTGCGATGCGCATGCCCTCGAAGAGCGTCTCCTCATCGGAACGTGGAAACTCCGCCAGCCCGGAGTCGCAGAGGAACGCCTTAAATCCGATCACTCCCCGTTCCGCGAGTCCCGCCAGTTCAGCTGCGTTACCCGGAACCAGTCCGCCCCACAATGCAAAGTCGGTGACTGACGACCGATCGAGTGCCGCCCGTTTCTGATCGAAGGATTGGCTGTCTATCGTACAAGGCGTCGAATTCAGCGGCATGTCAAAGAAGAGTGTGCCGCCTCCTGCGGCAAACGCACGGCTGCCTGTCGCCGCACCCTCCCACTCTGTGCGCCCAGGTTCGTTGAAATGGACGTGCGCGTCGATCAACCCCGGGAAGACAGTGAGGCCGTCGGCGCTGATTTCTTCGCGTCCGCCCCGTACTTCAGAGCCGATCGCGCTGATCAGTCCGTCCTCAATGGCGATGTCCGCTCGAATCACGCCATCGGGGGTCACAACCTGGCCGCCGCGGATCACAAGGTCAGGCATACTGGCCCTCAAGGTCCCGGAGAAACTGCAGGCCCACAACCAATGCCGCTTCGACGTCGTCCTCCCGAACAGACTCTTCGGGCGAGTGGCTCACGCCACCTGGGCTCCTCAAAAACAACATCGACGACGGTACGTGCGGAGCCATGATCATCGCGTCATGTCCCGCGCCGCTCGCCACGCGATGGACCGGGTAACCGACCTTTTTCATCGCTTGTTCCAGCCTGTGGCACATTGCCGCGTCCATCAGCACCGCTGGCTGGTCCAGTTGTTGACGGCACGTGAACGCGAGCCCTCGCCGATGCGCAATGGCCTCGGCAGCCGAAACAAATTGGTGAACGAGGGCGCAACGCACATCGTCTGCGGCATGCCTGACATCCAGGCTGGCCGAGACGCAGCCAGGAATGGCGTTCGTAGCGTTTGGCGCAACGTCGAGCCGTCCTACCGTTGCGACCAGTCCGTGATCCGCGCCGGCTTTCGTTTCCACTTCGAGAATCCACTCTGCGGCGCCTGCCAATGCGTCGCGCCGAAGGCTCATTGGAGTCGTGCCGGCATGATTGGCCTTGCCGCGGAATACAAATTCCAGCCGGCTCTGGCCAGAAATTGCGTCTACGATTCCGAGTGGGCAGTCGAGATTCTCGAGCACCGGGCCTTGCTCGATATGAAACTCCAGATATCCGATCGCTCCTCCGGCAAGCCGTGCCTGGGCGAGATCCGCGGGTTCCAGGCCGAAGTCCCGGATCGCATCTCGTAATGTGCAGCTGTGGCGGTCGCGAAGATCGAGGTCATGCTCGTCAAGCGAGCCAACCACGGCGCGGCTTCCGATAAACGGAGTGCCGAATCGCACGCCCTCTTCCTCCGAGAAACCGATGACCTCAATGCCGAGAGCGTGCTGCCGGCCCTGAAACGATTCGGCCAACAGGACACCCAACACCACGCCGAGTACACCGTCGAAGGCTCCGGCATCCGGTACGGTGTCCAGATGTGAGCCAATGATCAGCCGCGGGGCATTCGGCTGAGCAGCCGGCAAAAGGCCGTGCAGGTTGCCTACAACGTCCACCGAAGTTCGCATGCCGGCATGGGTCATCCATCTGCTTAGAATCCGGTGCACATCCTTCATGGGCGGCGAAAGGAACGTTCGCGTGGTCTTCCCTTGCTCCTCGGAACACGCAGCCAGTTCGCGGCACAAACGGATTGCCTTTCGAGCCTGTTCCTTCATGATCCACGGTAGGTGGTATAGCCGTTCGGTGCCAGGAGAATCGGGATGTGATAGCTGCTTCGCGGGTCAGTCACTTCGAAGCGGACCGTGATCACATTGAAAATGCGCGTACTGCCTTGGAGCGAGGAGAAACTTTGGAAGTAAGCGCCGGCGTGAAAGTCGAGTTCATAGGTGCCCGGTGCGATTGTGTCCGTCGCCACAAGCGCCTCGTCCGTACGTCCGTCAGCGTTAGTGATTGCGGCGCACAGCCGATGACGCTGGCCGTCTGTGAAGCCGAACAACTCGATTCGGACGCCGGCCGCGGGGCAGCCCAATGCCATATCGAGCACGTGTGTAGAAATGCGGGCCATGTTATCTCGTCAAGGTAAGGCCCAGGCATCCGTAAGGAGGCCGCGCTTCCGTGTAGACTCCGATCGCTTCGCCTTGTTCAACGATCGTGTCCCAAGTGCGGTTGTTCGCTTCCAGGCGAACCTCAGCGATCGCCGGAATCTCCGCTAACATCTTCGTGCCCATTTGGTAGATAACCTCTTGAATACTCCCCGACTCGAAGGAGTCAAAAACCTCGTGAACCGTGCGGCGCACCTGCGTCGTCACGTGTCCCCTGCTGAAAGCCGCTTCGGGCGATAGATAGGTCCAATCGAGATCCAGCCACATATGAAGCGGCCTGTTCTTAATGTCGGGTAGGGTGGTGTATTCGTCGCGAACGAAGCCGTGAAATGCGCTTCCACCCAGCCGCAGCAGCTTGAAACCGGCGATGCCGGAGCGGATTTCCAGGGATTTGAGAGACGGCCCGTCACGTCGAAGCTCCATTTGAGCGTTGGCGCGATCCGGGCCGGAAGGGGCGAAGGAAACCTCGCTGCTCGAAAGACCGGCATACGGAATCTGGGACGCCGAAACCTGTGCTCCTTCTGCCTGCGGGTACTTGGTGAGGAACTTTCGCGCGATGAAATCGCAGTAGGATTCCAAGTCGCAGCCATCGAAGTGAAGGGTTTCCCGCTGGATGAAGTTCTTCATCGAATCTGTGGCGATGAGCCCGGTATTGTCGCCGACTGTATACGTCGGCCAGAAGGCGTCACCATAGAGCAGCATCTTGACGCTGGCGCCGAAGAACGGACTCTGCCCTTCCGGTGGTTTTCCCTGACGCTGAAGCCGGTAAACAACCACGTCACCTTTACCGTAATAATTCCGTTTCGTGCCACTCGCGAATTGATTCATTCCGTTTCCTGTGGATGATTGTCAATCAAATCCTGCAGGCGAAATCGAGCAATCTTATACACCTGCCGGATCGCCATTTGGAACTCTTCCTCGGAGCCGGCATCCAGCCGGCGTTCTAGCGCCTCGAGAATCTGGAATTTGTTACTTCCTTTGACTGCAAACAGAAACGGGAAGCCGAACTTGGTTTTATAGGCCTCGTTAAGCTGGTGGAACCGCCGATACTCTTCGAGGGTTAACCGATCGAGGCCTGCGCCAGCCTGTTCCTCCGCCGAAGAGGGGCTCATTTGAGCGCGGCTGCCAAGGTCGGGATGAGCTCGCAGTAACGCAGTCTGCTCTGCGTGCGAGCCTGATTCAACCTCCGCTTCCATGGTTCGAATCAATTCCTCAAGAGATGCAAATGGACGATGCTCCCAACTACGCTCGGCGACCCAGGGAGAATGATCGAATACCAAGCCGACGGCTTGAACGAACGTACTCCTATCGAAATCGTTGATCTGATCGATTGTCACGGCGCCGTCTCGTTCCCAAAAATAAGCTGTCCCTCGACCCAAGCATTGCGGACGCTCTCTGCTCCGGCCAACGTGAAAAGCGCCGCCAGTTTGCACTCGGGATCTTCTGCACGATCTAGTACCGCCGCGAGCGGGCTCCCCTCAGCGGCCCGCAGGTACACAAAGTCGGCGCTCTTGCCGGGCGTGAAATCTCCTGCGTCCTCTTCGAGAGCCAGGGCTTCCGCGCCGGCTCGTGTGGCGAGGTAGAGTAGTTGTCCCGGTCTAAGAACAAGCTGCGACTCCGGGAGGCGTTGCAGGAGGTAAGCGTGCAATGCTTCCTTCAGCATGCCGAAGCCGATACCTCCGCCAACGTCTGTGCCTAATGAAAAGTGCACGCCGGCTTCGAGGTGCTGCCGCATGGGGAAAATGCCGCTGCCGAGCGAGGCGTTGCTGCAGGGGCAATGCGCAATCGAGGACCGGCTCATGGCGAGGCGGGTCAACTCGTCGCGCGTCGCATGGACGTTATGAGCGAGCACCGAACGACGGCCGATCAGATCGAAGCGCTCGTAAACAGCGAGATAATCCTTGGCCCAGGGAAATGCTTCCAGAACCCTTGTGATTTCCCCGCGCTGCTCGTTGATATGGGTCTGAAAGCGCAAACCAGGAGTCTCGCGCAACAGGGACTGACAAACCTCCAGCATCCCTTCGCTGGCAGACAACGCGAAACGTGGAGTGACGGCATAACCAAGGCGCCGTTTGCCGTGGAAACAATCGATCAGAGCTTTGCTGTCGCGGTAGGCAGCCTCGGGCGATTGGTGAAGCTCCGGACGAAGATGGCGATCGGATAAAACCAAGCCACTGAAGATTCGCAGCCCGCGGTCGGCCGCGGCCTTAAAGAGCGCGGCCGTCGCTCCGGGGAAATGCGATCCGAAGACCAGGGCAGTCGTGGTGCCGTGACTGGCGAGCGCCTGCGTAAACTCAGTGGCCACTGCGGTTGCATAGCCAACATCGGCAAGCCTTGCTTCCTCAGGAAGCGCGAGTTGCTCGAGCCAATCGAGCAGTGAATAGCCCAGCCCGCCCAGAATGCGGGCCTGTGGATAGTGGACATGCGTGTCAATGAAGCCAGGCAGCAAGAACCCGCCGCGCAGATCATGCGCTATGACGTCGGGATAGACTCTCTGAACTTCGTCGAAATCGCCGCAGGCCACAACCCTGCCGCCTTGCGTGGCCACGCCGCCATCCGGAAGCGCGACGAGCGCACCATCATTGTGGAATGGATTCCCGGGTGTGTGGAAAATTGTGGCTCGCCAGAGATCCACCTTGCTTGTGTGGATCACTTCGCGATCGCTCCCGCTGCCACCGTGGGGCTCTGTTCCTGCTCCTGCCGGGCCCTTTGGATTGCCCAGAAGATGCGCTCCGGCGTCGCCGGGCTGTCGAGCAGAACCAGTCCGCCATTGCCAAACGCGGCGATTGCCTCCCGGATGGCCTCGCGGACAGAGATGGCGAGCATCAGCGGCGGCTCGCCTACAGCCTTACTGCCGAAGATGACCCCTGGTTCGGTTGCGCGCTCGAGAAAGGCGACGTCGAATTTCTCGGGCAACTCGGGCCAGGACGGCAATTTGTAGGTAGACGCTCCTGCTGTCGCCAGTCGGCCTTGCCCATCCCACAACAATTCTTCCAGGGTTAGCCACCCGAGGCCCTGCATAAATCCGCCTTCAATCTGGCCGAGATCAATCAACGGCAAGTGCGAATCGCCAACATCTTCGAGCAGATCCGCGCGCAGGACCCGATGCTCCCCGGTGAAGCCGTCCACTTCGACCTCGCTCACCGCAGCCGCGTAGGCAAAGTAGTGGAAGGGTCTGCCGGTGGCTGTCTTAGGATCAAAATAAATCTCGGGCGTGCGATAGTAGCCGTGCGCGAAGAGCGCCACGCGGCTCTTGTAAGCGGCCTCCACAAGGCTTGCGAAGGTGACCGGCGCGCGGTCCGATCGCTTCGCGCAAACGCGGCCTGCGTCGAAGTGTACATCCGTTTCATCGCATTCGAGCAGACGGGCGGCGATCGGCACAAGCCGGGCTTTGATCTGCGTGCAGGCATCCACAATCGCCGCGCCGTTGAGGTCCGTTCCGGCAGATGCGGCGGTCGGCGAAGTGTTCGGTACCTTATCCGTGCGCGTCGGCATGATGCGGATGGATTCGAGCGGCACTCCCAGGCTCTGCGCGGCGATGTAGCGAGTTTTTGTATAAAGACCCTGGCCCATCTCCGTGCCGCCATGATTGATTTGGACACTGCCGTCCCGGTAAACCAGCACCAGTGCTCCAGCCTGGTTCAGAAAAGTTGTGGTGAATGAGATGCCGAACTTAACCGGCGTGATGGCGATGCCCCGCTTCTTATGCGGATGTGTAGCATTGAAAACGCGGATTTCATTCTGCCGATCTTGGAATTGGCTGCTTCCGATCAGCTTTTTCCAGATAACGGTGATCCGAGAGGCATCCTTAACCGGCTGACCATAGTGCGTGGCGTCACCCTCGCGATAGAAATTCCGCTCGCGAATCACATGCGGCTCCAAGTGCAAGATGCGAGCGGCGCGATCCATGATGTCCTCGATAACCAGCATGGCTTGAGGCGCGCCAAAACCACGGAATGCGGTTTGCGATGTCTTGTGCGTTTTGCAAACGTACCCGCTGGCGTCGAGCGCGGGAATCAGATACGCGTTGTCGCAATGGAAGAGCGATCTCCACATCACGGCCTCGGACAGATCGAGGCTCCAGCCGCCATCGGAATAGAGGGCGAGTTCAAGCCCAAGCAACTGGCCATCGTCACCAAATCCTGCTGTGAACCGGGCGAGGTAGGGATGCCGTTTGCCCGTGAGCGCCATGTCCAGCGCGCGCGGCAAACGGACCCTAACCGGGCGCTTCGTTTTCCACGCGCCGAGGGCTGCAATGGCGGCCCAGTGGTGTGACTGTACTTCCTTGCCTCCGAAAGCCCCACCCATGCGCAAGCACTGTACGACCACGTTCGCCGAAGGTATCCCGAGAACACGCGCGATGACTTCCTGGTCGCCACTCGGGTGTTGGGTGGATGAGTCCACCGCGATTCCGCCTGCGGTATCAAGGCGCGCGATGGCACATTGAGTCTCCAGATAGAAGTGTTCCTGGCCGCCGATGGACAGTTCGCCGCTGATCTGGTGCGGGCTCGCTGCGATCGCCGACGCGGCATCGCCTCGCTTCGTGCGGAGCGGCCCGGAGTGAAAGCTATTGTGCGCGATTGCTTCGGAGATGCTGAGAATGGGCGGAAGAGCGACGTACTCGGTTCTTACGCGTGCCGTGCCACGCCGCGCCGCTTCGAGTGTTTCACCCAACACCCAGGCTACGGGCTGCTGATGGTACATGATCTCCGTCGGGAAGAGAGGCTCGTCGCGGCGGTTGGCGCCAGCATTCCCTTCGCCGGGAACATCTTCCGTCGTCAGCGTCGTAAACACTCCCGGTTCGCTCAGTGCAGACTCGACGTCCAGGGCGGACAACCGTGCGTGCGCGATCGACGCCATGACTGGCCAGGCGTGAAGAATTCCCGGAAACTGATCCACCAGGTCGTCGGTATATAAAGCTTGGCCGGTGACATGACCGCGAGCGCTTTCGTGCGGCATCACGCAGCCTCCGCGGCGTGCTCGTGCCAGTACTTCTCAACCAGCATTTGGGCCATCGCCAAACGATACGCGGCCGAACCCCGGTGATCGGTCAAAGGATACAACGTCTTCGAGAGAACATCTTGAGCGTGCCGGACGGTCGAGAGATTCCAGTGCCGTCCCAGAATCGCTTCTTCGGCAGCGATCGCGCGCAGAGGCGTCGGGGCAACGCCACCGTAGGCAAAGCGGGCGCGCTCGACCCGGCCCTTGTCGTCAAGCGTAACGGCCAGGCACGCCGCGACCGTGCTGATGTCGTCGACGCGGCGTTTAGCGATCTTGTAAAACCGCGCGTTCGCCGGCCACGGCTTCGGGATCTCCACCGCCTTGAGAATCTCACTTGGTGCAAGATCTGTTTGCCGGTATCCGCGGAAGAATGCGTTTAAGGCGACCGTCCTTTCGCCTCCGTGGCCGGTGATCACTACCGCGGCATCATGTGCCAATAGCCAGGGCGCGGCGTCTCCGATTGGCGAAGCGGTAGCAAGATTGCCGCCCAGCGTTGCCCGGTTGCGAATCAACGGCGAGGCGAATAAGGTCAACCAATCGCGAAACGATGCCGGCATTTGCAAGCTTCTCGCTTCGATTTCGCTCAAAGTAAGCCCCGCACCGATACGAAACGAATCGGGAGCATCCTGAAACTCGCATAGATCCGGCAGGGCGTCGATGTTGATCCACACCGGAGAGCGCCGGTACCGAAGATTTGACTCAACCACCAGATCCGTACCGCCCGCGACGAGGCGCGCCTCGGGATATTTCGCTAACAAGTCGAGGCTTTCTGCGATTGTGCCTGGCCGGTAGAATACCGCACCCTGGTGTGTATAGGTGCTTGTCGAACGCGGGGGCGCAGGCTGCGTTAGCCGGTCGCGAAGTTCGCCGGCGGGAGCAGGTCCAAGGGACAGCGCCGCATCGCGAATAGGCCGGTAACCAGTGCAGCGGCATAGATTGCCGCCCAGGGCATGCACGTCGCACGGGCCAGTCCGTCCGGGCCGATATTGCTCGCAGAACAGGCTCATGACGAAACCGGGCGTGCAGTACCCGCATTGTGAACCCCCGCAATCGACCATCGCCTGCTGCACTTCTGCAAGCTTGCCATCACGGGCCAGCGCCTCCACGGTGTAGATGTCAAGTCCGGCCGCCATGGGCAATAAGAGCAGGCAGCTGTTTATGGGTACATACTGGCTGCCGGAGCCGTTACTCTTCACCACAGCAACCGTGCAGGCGCCGCACTCCCCTTCCGCGCAGCCTTCTTTTGTGCCGGTCAGACCCTGGGCTCGAACGAAATCCAGCAACGTCGTCGAGACAGGGAGATCCCGCGCTTCCACGGGTGATCCGTTGAGATGGAATCGTATTCCTGATTGCTCGATCGCAGGCTTCACTCGACTCTTTGCTCCCTACAAACGAAGTAGGCGCACTGCGCAGTGTGCCGGCCGGCTAAGGCTCTTGATGAAGATGGCGCCCGCGGCCACCTTCATTCGCTAACTGTCAGGCTAGCGTACTTGCGGGAAGCCTAGATCGACCCGGCTGGTACCCGGATCAGGCCAGCGGCTGGTCACCACTTTCGATCGTGTATAGAACTGGACTCCCTCAGGCCCGTACATGTGCAGATCGCCAAACAGGGAGGATTTCCAGCCGCCGAAGCTGTAATACGACATTGGCACCGGGATGGGGACGTTGATCCCGACCATTCCCACCTCGACATCGAACTGGAACTGGCGGGCAGCGCCTCCATCACGGGTGAATATGGCTGTGCCGTTCCCATACGGGTTGTCGTTGATGAGGTGGAGCGCTTCTTCATAGGTCGCGGCACGCATCACGTTCAACACCGGCCCAAAAATCTCATCCGTATAGCAACGCATTCCTGGTTTCACATGGTCTAGTAGTGTCAAGCCGAGAAAATGGCCAGGCCGGCGAAAGGCCTCGTTCTCACGGCCGTCGACAATCACGGTGGCGCCTTCGGCGGCCGCGCGCTCAACGTAGGAAGCAACCCGGTCGCGGTGCTCACGGGTGATCAGCGGCCCCATTTCGTTGCCGCTCTCCAGACCCGGCCCCACTTTGATCTTGGCCATGCGCTCGCGAATCGCAGCGATGAGTGGATCCGCCACGCTCCCGATGGCCACAACCACAGAGATGGCCATGCATCGCTCCCCCGCGGATCCGTAAGCGGCGGAAACAGCGGCGTCGGCGGCCATCGCGATATCGGCGTCCGGCAGGACCAGCATGTGGTTCTTTGCGCCACCCAGTGCCTGCACGCGCTTCCCATGACGAGTAGCCGTTTCATAAATCAACTTGGCCACCGGAGTTGAGCCGACAAAGCTGACTGCTTTTATGTCCGGATGCTCAAGCAACCGGTCCACCGCTACCCGGTCTCCATGCACAACGTTGAATACGCCATCGGGAAGGCCAGCTTCCCGGAGCAGTTCGGCCAGCAGCAGGCTTACGGAGGGGTCCTTTTCTGAGGGTTTCAGGATAAACGCGTTGCCGCACGCGATGGCATTGGCAAACATCCACATGGGAACCATGGCCGGAAAGTTGAACGGTGTGATGCCGGCCACGACGCCGAGCGGTTGACGAATCTGGTAGATGTCAATGCCCCGGCTGGCTTGTTCGGAGAAGCCGCCCTTCAATAAATTGGGTATCCCGCAGGCAAATTCAATGTTCTCGAGCCCACGAGCGACTTCGCCTATTGCATCCGGCAACGTCTTCCCGTGCTCGAGCGTAAGAATTCGCGCTATTTTTTCGCGATTGCTGTCCACCAACTGCCGCAGCTTGAACATTACTTCTGCGCGTCGCGACAAAGGCGTAGCCCGCCACGCGCCGAATGCCTCCTTTGCGACTGCAATCGCGGTATCCACTTCCTCAACGCTGGCGAAGTCGACACTCGCCTGCTGTTCACCCGTAGCAGGATTCCAGACGATGCCGGAGCGCCGGGATTGGGACGGCGTCGATTTTCCGCCGATCCAATGACTGATGCGTTTTATTTCGATTGCCGAGGCTGCCATGCTCCGTTACTCCTTGACTAGGCTCTTTGAATCCACTCAACAGTCTTCGTGGCCAGGCGATCCAGCGCCCTTACTGCCAATTCCAGGTGCTCTTCCAGGGTATCCTCGATTTTGTTGTGGCTGATTCCTTTCAGCGACTGGACGAACATCATGACGACCGGGATTCCCGCTCGCGCCACTTCAGCGGCGTCATGCAGAGGACCTGACGGGAGGCTAAGGCAGCGCCCGGCCGTTTCTTGAATTGCTTCCTCGCACAACTTGATTAACGCCGGATGGAATGGCACCGGCTCAATGCTCCAGATGCGCGACCATTCAACGCTGCAGTTCTCTTCGTCGGCAAAACGCTGGCTGGCTTCGCGCGCCTCGCGAAACATCTGCGCCAGGACGTCGGCGTCGAGGTCGCGCTGATCGAGTGTGGCTTCACAACGGCCGACCACGGCAGTCACGATGCCTGGGAATGTCTTGAGGCTTCCTATGGTCGAGACGGCGTTAGGATGTTTCAGTGCAATCGGCCGGATCTCCAGGGCAAGCTTGGCAGCGGGCGCCAGCGCATCGCGTCGTACACTCATCGGCGTCGAGCCGGAATGAGCCTCTTGCCCGAAGAACGTAATGGCATGGCGCTCCACACCCTTGGTGCCGAGCACCACGGCAAGCGGCAAGCCTTGATTCTCCAGTACGGGGCCTTGCTCAATATGCAGTTCCAGGTAGGCGGCCGCGCTCCTTTGCTCTAGTTGCGCTTCGGGGAAGCGATCAATCTCAACACCGCAGCGGCGCAGCGCCGCTTCCAGACGAATTCCGTCCTTGTCGGTGCGAACCCGGTCCGCTTCAATGCTATGAGTGCCGGCAAAGGCAGACGATCCCAGCAGGCTCCTGCCAAACCGTGCGCCTTCTTCGTCCGCCCAATCAACGATGCGAATGGTTACCGGGGGGCGGCCGTTGTACTCTGCCGAGAACCGCCGCAGAACTTCAAGCGCCGCCATCATGCCCAGGCTTCCGTCTAGCCATCCACCGTTCGGCACGGAGTCCAGGTGGCTGCCCAGCAGGAGAGCCTTCTCGGAAACTCCGGGCAAGGTAACCCAACGATTGCCGGCCGCATCCTGATGATGCTCAACCGGCAGCCCGGTCAACTTGGATTGAAACCACTGACGGGCCTTCAGCCAGGTATCGGTCCAGGCCACCCGTTGAGCGCCGTTTTCATCCGCGGTGAGTGCGCGCAGTTCCTTCAATTCAGCAATAGTTCGCTTCGGGTTCAGGCTCATAATCGCTCCGGGGATTCAGAAATGCGTGGGCTCGCGCCGCAACAAACGGCCACGCTTTCGGTCGCCCACAAACTTTCCATCCTTCACTTGAACCTTGCCGCGCACTGCGACGATCGCCGGCCGTCCCTCAATGGGCCACCCTTCGAACCCGCTGTAGTCGTTGTTCATGGTCTGTGTCTTGGCCGAGATGACGCCCCTGTGGGCCGTGTCGTAGATCACCAGGTCGGCATCGCTGCCTACCGCGATCGTTCCCTTGCGCGGAAACAGGCCGAATAGCTTGGCAGCCTTGGTGCTAGTGACATCCACAAACCGCTGTAGGTCGAGTTTGCCACGCGCAAACCCGTATGTGTATAGCAGGTTAATGCGGTCTTCAATGCCGGGTATGCCATTAGGGATCTGCGTGAACGCGTCCTTGCCAAGCATTTTCTGTTCCGTGTCGAAGGGGCAATGATCGGTCCCGACCGTGTCGATATCTCCACCCGCAAGCGCACTCCAGAGGATGTCCAGATTGCGCTTCTCCCGCAACGGCGGTGACATCACGTGCTTCATGCCCTCGATCCCGGGCCTTTCGGCGTACGTTTTATCCAGCAGAAGGTGCGGCAGCACCGACTCTACGGAAAGTTTGACGCCGCGCGCTTTGGCGTCGGTAGCAGCTTGCAAGGCGGGGCCGCACGAAAGGTGAACGACGTAGCCGGTCGCACCGGTGTTTTCGAGAAATGTCGCGAAGCGGAACGTGCCTTCGGCCTCCACCGATTCCGGCCGGCTCGGTTCGTGCCACTCGGGTCCGGTCTTGCCTTGAGCGAGCAGGCTGGACTGCAGCTGGCTGACGATTTCGGCATTCTCGCAATGCGCGGTCACGATGACGCCGAGTTTCTTCGCGAGGGTCAGGGTCTGGTACATCTCGGCATCGTCAACGCCGAAGAAGTTCTTGTAAGCCAGAAAGATTTTGAACGAGGCGATACCGTCTTTCACAATCTCTCGAAGCTGCTCCTCCGTTCTGTCGTCGTACCTCGTCACTGACATGTGGAAGGTGTAATCGCAGGCACTGTTGCCTTCAGCTTTCGACTTCCACAGGTGATAGCTCTCCAGCGCGTCGTCATTGCGCGAGGGACAGCACATCTCGATGAATGTGGTCGTGCCGCCGATCAAAGCGGCAATGCTTCCCGTTTCGTGAGTATCCTTGGCGAAAGTCGCCATGAAAGGCAGGTAGATATGCACGTGCGGATCGATAAAGCCCGGAAAAATGAATTTCCCGCCGGCATCCAAGACTTCTGTCTCAGCGGGCGCATCGATATCCGCTCCAATTCGGGTAATCGTCTCGTCTTCGATGTAGAGATCGCCGCGAAAGCGCGAATCAGAGGTTACGATCTCACCGTTCTTGATCAGGAGCGCCATCGTTCTTATGCACCGGGATCTAGTGCACCTCGATCCCATTCTGTTGGCGATAAAGCTTCATTGCTTCCCAGTCCTCGGCGACCTCGGGCTGGGATTGGCACAACTCGTTCCATGAGATGGCCGGGCGCCCGTTGGCGACTTCCGCCATCTCGATGCAATGCTCCACCGGGCAGACGTTGTAGCATAAGCGGCACCCTACGCAATCCTCCTCACGGACCTTCGGCTGCGGCCGCTGGCCATTTGCCTCTTCGATCAGATCGATGCATTGGTGTGCCGTGTCATGGCATGCCACATAACAAAGATTGCACTTGATGCACTTGCTCGTGTCGATGCGCGCAACCGCACTGAACGCGAGATCGAAATTCGCGAAATTTGAAATCTGAGGCAGGCTCCGCCCCACGATCTCACGGATGCTTTTGAATCCCTTTGCGTCCATCCAGTTCGAAAGGCCATCGCAGAGGTCTTCGATGACTCGATAGCCATAGTGCATCGCGGCCGTACAAACCTGAAGGCTGCTCGCACCTAGCAGCAGAAACTCGGCAGCATCCTTCCAGGTTGAGATTCCACCCATACCGGAGATGGGGATCCGCGACTGAGATACCACTTCATCAGTCCCTAACGCCGACAGCATGTGCAACGCAATCGGTTTGACGGCCGGGCCCGCAAAGCCTCCATGGCCGCTCTTGCCGCCGATACTTGGTGTGATGCTCAGTGTGTCCAGGTCCACGCCAACGATGGAGTTGAGCGTGTTGATCAGCGAGATACCGTCGGCCTCAGCGGCCACCGCAGCTCGCGCCGGGTACACGATGTTTGTGATGTTGGGGGTGAGTTTCACGATCACGGGGATCCGGCAGGCTTCCTTCACCCAGCGCGTAATCTGCTCGCAATATTCCGGTACTTGACCCACCGCGCTACCCATCCCGCGCTCACTCATGCCGTGCGGACACCCGTAGTTCAGTTCGATGCCGTCCGCCCCTGTGTCCTCGATGCGGCGAACGATGTCACGCCATGCCTCCGGTTTCGATTCGACCATTGCCGACGCGAGAACGGCCCGGTCCGGCCAGGCGCGTTTCACTTCCGTCATCTCGCGCAGGTTCACTTCCAACGGGCGGTCCGATATGAGCTCGACGTTGTTGATGCCCAACATCTTTTGACCGCCGTAGTGCCACGCTCCGTAGCGGTTCGACACATTGAGAACAGGAGCGCCGATGGTCTTCCAAACCGCGCCACCCCAACCTGCCTCGAACGCCCGGTGGATTTGCCCTCCCGAGTTGGTGGGAGGCGCAGACGCGAGCCAGAAAGGATTCGGCGATCGTATACCAGCGAAGTCGATCTGCAGGTCAGCCATTGGCAACTCCAATCTTCATCAAGCGGCCATGGATCGATTTTGCGGCCCGCTTCCCGTCCTCGACGCCCATCACGGTCGAAGCAGCGCCCTTCGAGCGAATGCAGTCGCCTCCCGCGTAGATGCCCACCAAGCTTGTTTCGAACGAATCGTTCACACGGATCTTTCCCTTTTCGGTTTCTAGCTGCAACAGATCGGCAACGGGAGGCATGGTCTGGCCGATTGCCTTCACCACCTGATCGGCAGGAAGTACAAACTCCGATCCCGCGATTGGCTCTGGCGCGGGCCGCCCGGATGCATCCTTCGGACCCAGACGCATATGGACGCAGTCGAGACCAATCACCTTGCCGTTGTCTAACAACACGCGACGAGGCTGGGTGAGAAAACGAAACTCCACTCCTTCTCGCTTCACGAACTCGTACTCATGGTCGTAGGCCATCATCTGGTGCTCGCCGCGTCGATAAATCATGGTTACCCGCCCAGCCCCTAAGCGCTTTGCGATGGTGGCGCAATCCACCGCCGTGTTTCCCGCGCCGATCACCACGACCTGGCGCCCGACCTTCAAATTGTGCGGATCCAGCTTGCTTTGTTCAACGTATTTGAGGCCATCCAAGATATGCTCCTCGCCATCGACATGCATTTCGGGTGTCGCCCCTAGTCCGACGGCAAGAAAGATGCAGTCAAATCGGGCCCGCAACTCCCCGATGTCCAGATTGCGTCCCAACTCCTTCCCGGTTTCAATGTGCACTCCCAGACCTCGGATCATTTCGACCTCGGCTAAAGCAGCCTCCAATGGCTCACGGAGTGCGATGATGCCGTACGTCGAAAGGCCACCGGCAAGATCCCGCTTCTCAAACACAGTGACGCTGTGCCCCCTACGCGCCAACTCTCCTGCACAGGAAAGTCCGGTCGGCCCGGCGCCAATCACTGCAATGCATTTCCCGGTCGGCGCACCAGGCTGAAACACGTCGGTGCCGCGCTCATAAATGTAGTCCATGGCATGCCGCTGCAGACGGCCAATCGCGATCGGCTTGTGTTCGGCGCCCAGCACGCAAGCGCCCTGGCAAAGTTCTTCCACCGGGCAGACTCGCGCGCATGTGGCGCCCATCAGATTGTTTTCAAGAATGGTCCTGGCAGAGCCCAACAGATTTTGCGAGGCGATTTTCTTAATAAACTTCGGTACATCGATATGGGTTGGGCAGGCGTGCGTGCACGGCGCGTCGAAGCAGAACAAACATCGATTGGCCTCAACCATCGCCTCTTGCTCGCTGAAGCGAGGAAGTTGCTCCGCCAGCGCCTGTTTCGCGTCGATCATGAATTCCGGATTCCCCTCGATAACTGTGCATAGAGCGCCGCAGACACCCCGAAGCCGACGAACCATGCGTAATCATACAGCCAGCGCAGGCTCGGGACGACTGTGCCCGTCAGTGCCACGATGATTCCAGCCGCAAGGCTGACAAGCGCTCGCGGGTTCACGCCCTTGCGGTACTCATAGACCCCGCCACGCCGGTACAGGTCTTCGATTTGAAGGTCCCTTTTGCGCACTAAGAAATAGTCCGCGATCATGATTCCCGCGATGGGTCCGAGCAACCCCGAGTAGCCGACAAGCCAGCCGAAGATGTACGAACCGAAATCGCCGAGGAGCCTCCACGGCATCATCAACACGCCAATCACGCCTGTGATCAGTCCACCCGTGCGGAATGAAATGAGCCCTGGATTCAAGTTGGAGAAATCGTTGGACGGCGATACGACATTAGCCGCCACATTGGTGTTCAAGGTAGCCAGCAGAATCGCCAGCAGCGCGACGAAGGCAATCCCGGGATGGTGAAACCGGTCAATTAGCACCACAGGATCCCAGATCGGCTCTCCGAACAGAATGGCGGAAGCCGAGGTCACGGCCACGCCGATGAAGGAATAAAGCGTCATCGAAAGCGGCAATCCTAGAGACTGGCCGATGACCTGCGCTTTCTGGCTCTTGGCGAATCGCGTGAAGTCGGGAATATTCAGCGCCACAGTTGCCCAGAAACCGACCATAGCGGTAAGAGACGGTATGAAGAAACGGAAGAACTCCACCCCGTTCTGAAACTTACCCTTGGCACTCAGCACGGGTCCGAAACCGCCGGCCTTTGTCGTGATCCACCACAGCAAAAGTAATCCAACGCCCAGCATGAATGGGGTGCTGATCCCTTCCAGCACTCGGATGGTTTCAATGCCCCGCCAAACCACGACCATGTTCAGAAGCCAGAAAGCGAAAAAACAGAGCCAGACGCTGCCGGGCATCGAGCCAATTCCCGGCCAAATGACCGTTAACAGGGCGTGGACGGCTTGCCCCCCAATCCAAGTCTGAATTCCGAACCATCCGCAAGCCACCAATGCTCGCAGAATTGCCGGCAAGTTAGCGCCGCGAACGCCAAACGACGCCCGCACGAATACCGGAAATGGAATTCCGTACTTGGTCCCGGCGTGTGCATTCAGAAGCATCGGAATCAGTACAATGACGTTGCCGAGCAGGATGGTTCCGATCGCTTGCCACCAATTCATTCCGCCCGCAATCAGACCCGAAGCGAGCATGTACGTGGGTATGCAGACGCTCATGGCAACCCAGAGCGAGGCATAGTTGTAGACGCCCCATGTTCGCCGTTCCGCGGGCACGGGCGCCAGATTCTCGTTAAACAAACTCGGATCGGCCGCCAAGTCACTGGTAATCGGGCGTTCCTCACCTCTTGTTCGTGAAAGCATGGCCTTCTGCTCGCTCGAAACTGCGGCGACGTTGATTCATGCATCCTACCATCGCGGGGTCAAGGCTCGCGGCATCAACGCCCTGCGCTTGGCGGGCGATCAAACACGCGAACAGTCCGACCCTTGACACAAACGTAAGAGTGATTGCATACTGAATGATCTTCAGCTTTTGGTGTCGCTAAAACGGAGCGTCCCAGTTCGACACTCTTCGGTGTGAAAGGGGCATGATCTTGGCTAGACGGGCGTCAATTGCACTTGGGGTTTTCTCGACCGTACTTTTGTTCTGTCCGTCGCTGTTTGGCCAAGCGAACGGCAGCATTTCGGGTTCTGTTACCGATGCTACCGGCGCGGCCGTGGCGGGTGCAAAAGTGACTGTCACCGCGCAGGCGACCAACATTTCGCGCAGCTCCAACACCGACGAGGCTGGACACTACCTGGTTCCTTTGCTCCCGGTTGCGGATTTCACGGTGAGGGTCGAACTCCAAGGATTTCAGACCGCCGAAGACAAGAACATCCGGTTACAAGTTGATGAACATCGCGAACTCGATTTCAAGCTTGTTCCCGCTTCCGTGCAACAGAACATCGAAGTCAATGCGACTGCCGTGGCTGTCGAAACACAAAATCCCACCCTGGGTCAGGTGATCACATCCCAGCAAGTGACAGAACTCCCGCTGAACGGGCGCGATTTTGTCCAACTCGCGACGCTTACCCCGGGCGTCACTCAGGAGACGAACACACAGAGCTTCTTTAACGGTGGCCCCAGCAGTGAGGTATCGACGCGCGGATCGTTTTCCCTGTCGGTCGGCGGCTCTCGCGCCAATAGCACCGATTGGCTGCTCGATGGCGTCGACAATAACGAGTTGACGGCGGGCGGTATTGCTATTTTGCCCTCCCTGGATGCCATTCAAGAATTCAAAGTTCTGACCTTTAACTACTCCGCGGAGTATGGAACCCGCGGCGGTCCGACCGTTTTGGTGACGACGAAATCCGGCGGCAATCAATTCCATGGCTCCGCGTTCGAATTTTTCCGAAACACCGATCTCGATGCGCGCAGCTTCTTCGCCACGTATACCGAACAATTCAACCTGAATCAGTTTGGCGGCTCGATCGGTGGACCCATTCGGAAGGACAAGACCTTCTTCTTTGCCGACATTCAAAACAAGATGCAGCGCCACGGCATTCCGTTTACAGGCTTGGTTCCCACGCAGGCAATGCGCAATGGCGACTTTAGCGACGACGCTTTTGGCAACCCGAGGGTGGGCTTTATTACCAATCCGAATGTAGGCGGAGGACCAACTACCGATTTCCAGTGCGGCAGCAACGGAGCCCCTCTTCCTGCTGCGCCCGACGGCAGCCAGCCGACTGGCACGCCTTGCAACAAGATTCCAACCAGCCTGATCAATCCAATCGGCCAGTCGCTCATGAACTTGTATCCGCTGCCGAATGCAGACAACCCGACCCTTGGATACAACTATGTTTCCCAGCCGGTCAGGAGACTCAACGAGGGTGAGTTCGACATCCGGCTGGACCACAACTTCTCTCCCAAAGATTCGATGTTTGCGCGCTTCAGTTACGACCAGGCGACGTCGTACGTTCCCGGCGGTTCCCCGGGTTTCGCTGAAGCGAATCCTTTTGCCAGCACACAGAGCATCCTCAATCACGGCCGCAATGTGGCCTTAGCCGAAACTCACGTTTTCTCCCCAACCACGGTCAATCAGGTTACTGGTGGCTACAACCGGATTTTCAACTACATCACATCGTACGGCAGCTATACTTGCGCATCCGCCGCTCTTGGCATTCCTGGCGCTAATTTGGGCGGGGAAAGCTGCGGGCTGACGTCGACTCAATTGGATGGTGGTTATTGGTCTGTCGGGGATCGCGGCTACAGTCCCTTTCAGGGTGGCACCAACGTCTACTCTGTGTCCGATACGCTTGACATGATTCGAGGCCGCCACGACATCAAAGTCGGCGGAAGTTTTCGTGCCAACCAGATGAACGTGTTAGCCGAGGGCTTTGCGGACGGCTATTGGATCTACACCGGCCTGTGGGTTGGAGAGCCCATGGCGGACATGCTTCTGGGTTTGCCGAGCCTTGCTATTCATGATCAGACCTTCGACGGCAACGTCACTGGCCGGCGTTGGAAGCTGTTTCGTCCGTTCGTAGAAGACAATTGGCAGGTGACCAGGGACCTGACCCTTAATCTGGGTTTAGCCTGGGCCCTGGTAACACCCATCACGGAAGCTCATAATCGTCAGGCGGACTGCGATCCGACGAACGGGCAATTCATTATTGCCGAGCCGAACGGGACGAATTCGCGGGCCGGGATCCAGATGGACTGGACCGCGCTGGAGCCGCGCGTTGGCGCCGCCTGGAAACCCTTCGGAAGCACCAAGACCGCCATACGCGGTGGTTACGCAATCTTCCACGATTCGTCCTGGAATCAGGGCGCGCAGGGCCTTTGGCAGAACCCACCCTACTATGCCGAGTCGGATTCCTTTGCCTTTGGTGGCGCTTGCACCTTCGCAACCGCCGCATGCGCTACCAAGTATGGGCTGACACCGTCAGCGATAAGCGCCTCCTCTGGCTTCCCGATCTTCACTGCGCCTCCCGTCCCAGCCGATTTTACCGGGACTATCCAGTCGCAGAACACGAACTTCAAACAGGGCAGAATCCAGCAGTACAACGTGAACGTTGAACGCCAGGTGCCCGGCGATATCGTCTTGACCGCCGGCTACGCAGGGTCACGCAGTTCCCACATCTTGGTGGATGGCAATAACATCAACGTCGGGTCTCCCTCCGCTTGTGGCGCCGTGGCCGGTTACACGCTGGGTTGCGGGCCCGGCGGTTCTTCGTTCGGTGTGCCGTACCCTGCATTTCCTTATTCAACCATCCAGAACTTTACTGACACCGGCAGAGCCGAATACAATGCCCTTCAGATCAAAGCGGAGACAAAGGGTGGGAAGTACGGTCTCTATGCCCTGGTTGGGTACACCTATGCACGCGCCTACGATAACGGCTATACAGACGGTCTCGGCAGCCTGCTTGGCGCTACATATTACCCCCTGCCAAACTGGCAGAAGCTGGATTGGGCGCTATCCCAAATTAATCTGAACCAGAACTTCACTGCCAGCTTGGTATACAACATGCCTTTTGGCAAAGGTCAGAAGTTTGGCTCGACTTGGAACGGTCCGGTGAACGCGATGCTCGGAAATTGGGAGCTCAACGTGATCGAGAAGATCACCTCCGGCTTTCCGGTCTTTATTGTCGATAGCGCCAATTCCTCCGGGGTGAATTTCCAGAACAACGGAAACAGCCTCAATCGCCCAAACCAAACGTGCAACCCTCAATCCAGTAATCCGACCTTAGGTCAATGGTTCAATACCTCCTGTTTTGTCAGTCCGGCTGCCGGTGAGCTCGGCAACGCCTCGCGGACTCCGGTTTCAGGCCCAGGCTTTGCCAATACCGATTTCTCGGCGGTGAAGAACTTCCCGTTGGGATTCCGCGAAGGAACTCAGTTGCAGTTCCGCGCTGAGTTCTTCAACCTGTTTAACCACCCGCAGTTCGCTACACCAGGTTCGGATCTGAATTCGCCGCTTACCTTTGGCATCATCAGCTCAACGGTCAACAACCCACGCGTGATTCAGTTCGCCTTGAAGCTTCTGTTCTAGCGGGTTGCCCCAGAGGCCGGAGTCTGTCCCCAAGTCAACTACAGCTGTCTTCCGAGCAACCGCGCGCTAGAGCAAGCCGATGCCGCACGCCGTAAACTCTTAATGATGCGATATCCCCGGTTTCTATTGGCCATCACCTTGATGCTGATGGCAGCTTCGTCCTCGCTCGCCCAGCCGCGGCGAAAGGTGATTATCAACGAGGATTGCTCAGGGCCCGGCGGCAGCAATATGCAGACGCTGCTGCTGCTGATCCAGTCTCCACAAGTCGAGGTGCTTGGTATCACGGTCGTCAGTGGGGACGCCTGGCGCGATGAAGAGGTCGCGCATACGCTCCGCCTATTGGAAATCATCGGGCGCACGGATATTCCGGTGATGAAGGGGGCAGCCTTCCCCCTGGTGCGCACACGCGAGGAAACACAACTCTGGCAGGACCGTTACGGAAAAGTCTCCTATGAGGGCGCTTGGGACCCACGCTGGTATCACGAACCCTTCGTCGTGCCGCCCCTCCCGGAAGGCGAACCCACTACCCGAGCGGCCGACGAGGACGCTGCCCACTTTCTCGTGCGTATGGTTCATAAATATCCGAACGCAGTTACGATTTACGAGGGCGGACCCATGACCAACCTTGCCGTCGCGATGAACCTGGATTCACATTTCGCCGAACTGGCGCAGGGATTGATCTTTATGGGTGGAAGTCTAAATCCTCAGACCACCGACCCTGAGTTCACCAACAATCCGCGTCACGAATTCAATTTCTGGTTCGATCCCGAAGCCGCCGATGTCGTGTTGCGCGCTCCTTGGAAGAAGATCGTCTGCACACCAACGGATATTTCCATCAAAACCCGGCTCACGCCGGCCATGGTCAAGCGCATCGAAGCGAGCGGAACGCCGATCGGTCATTACATCGCCAAGTTCTTCCAGCCAGGTCAAGGCAACGACTACATGTGGGACGAACTTGCCGCCGCAGCCTGGATCGACCCTTCCGTCATCACGGCGCGCGAAACACGATATATGTCGGTCGACGTCGACCACGGTGCCGGCTATGGCAACACACTCACCTGGCACGAAAGCGATAAGCCAAAAATCACCGTGCAGCCGGTCGAGATCGAATTGGATTTAGATATCGAGAAGTTTAATGAGATGTTTGTGCGCCTGATGAGCGCACCGACACCCCGGGCTCAGTAACCAATGGCTACTGCGGCTGCGAAGAGGTTGTCCGGCCGCGCAGCTCAACCACAAACTGCTGGAGTTCGCTTCGCTCCCGCGTTATTTGCGCCGCCGATTGTTTGGACAGCTGTTCAAAAACCGCCATCTCTCTTTGAGCTTCGGGATCGTTCCCGGTCCGCGCGTATGCTCGCGCCAGTCGATAGTGGGCCTGCTCTAACTCGGGGCTGACTTCAATCGCTTTTTCATAGGCGCGGATCGCCTTGGCGTAGTCCTTCCGATCCGCATACAGAATGCCCAATTGGAGGTATGCCGCGCCCAGTTTCGGATCCAGGTGGACGGCCCCTACAAGCAGCGCTGTCACCTTCGCCGTGTCGGCATCGTCCGGCTCTTCTCGAAGGTTCCAAATATTGGTCGCGTAATAATACTTGGCCCAGGCATTATCGGGCTGAAGCTTTGCAAATCGCTCCAGCCTCCTTGTAAAGCCATCTTGATGCGTGATCTCTGAGCTCTGAACTTTCGCCATGAATAGATAGGGGCGGGGATCGCTGGGATTTAGGTCACATGCCTCGAAGAAGCGTTGCGCAGCCTGATGGTAGTCTCCATGCGCATACAAAGCAGCTGCAAGCCCAAGCAGCATCCGGCTCGACTGCGGAAACAGCCGATTGCCCTTTGTGAAAACTTCGATGGCAGGCTCTACCGCGCGATGAACCAGCAACTCGGCGCCCCAATCGACCAAATTGGGTTCATTCGGATCCAGTTCGACCGCTCGTTGGTATTCGCGGACTGCGTCCAACGCGTTTCCTAACTGTTCGTTGGCGTCACCGAGCAGTCGATGCGGTTCGGCTTTGCTCGGACTAAGTTCTGCAGCGCGCTCCAAGTAGGGCAAGCTTTCGCGCGGTCTTCGGTCAGCAATCAGGAACTGACCCAGTTTATAGTTGGCCTCGAAACTTCCCGGTTCACGATCAATTGCATTTCGCAGCGGCTTCTCCGAAGCAGCGGACGACGCGGGCGCCGGAGTCCCCACAGTCGTCTTGCTGAGGTTCGCAGTTGCTTTAGCCAGAGTTTCACTTGAACGCAGAGTTCCTCCCGAACCATGTCCGCCGAGATAGGTACTGTCCGTAACGCCCGCGACGGTAAAGTTTGGCTCGTCGAAGAACGCCGGTTTCGTCTTGGCGGGCTCAACCCCCAGCGTGAGGTCAACCTGCTTTGCGTCCGTCAACTCAATGAAAATCGGATCGAGCACGGCCTCACCGAGCCCGCTCTTCTCAGCGCGTATCGAGTAAGTGCCTTTCAAAAGCTGAGAGAAGCGATAGCTTCCTTGGGCGTCGGTGTGGGTGACCAAGGTTTGCCCACCGGCGGCAGGCTTGAGATAAACGACTGCGTCAATGGCCGCACGGTTCTCCGCGTCTCGAACCGCTCCTCGCAAGGTGGCTGAGCCCTGTTGGCTGGGAGGTGTGGGGACGTTCTGGGATTGGGCCCGAGAGGCCGGCCCAACGAGCAGCGAACTCGCTATAAACAACACAACGCCAATCCCCGACCACGTCATAGATGACTGCCTGATTCAATAGTAGACCCCGTGCTGAGGACCGTGACGATGGATCTTCAATCCGTCGGCTGCCTGCCGCCCGTCCTCACTTCAATTGCGCCAGCGCCTGCTGCGCTTGCGCATGACCGGGCCGTTCTTTCAGAAGCTCGAGCAACACAGCCCGGGCCTTGTCCAAAGCCCCTTCGATCTGGTAGACGCGGGCGAGGTTCAGGTACGACTGGTCGAAGAGCGGTGCAACGCGGATGGATTCTTCAAAGTTCGCTATCGCTTCCTCCGTATGCCCGGTCCTCAGATAAAGCACGCCTAGGTTGTTCAAGGCTTCCGGGTAGGCGGGACGATATTGCAAGGCCTTGCGCAGGTGTTCGTACGCTGCTTCGGTCTGGTCCGCTTGTGCGAATACCATCCCGAGGCTGTAGTTCGCCTCCGGGTCGTCAGACTTAACCGCCAGGGCTTTCTCCAGTTCCGTGCGCGCTTCATCCCAGCGTTTCTCCTGGCGATAGGCATTCCCGAGATTCTCCAACGCGATGAAGTGGTCGGGATTCAGCCGGAGCGCCTCTTGAAAGTATCCGATGGCATCGACTGTCTTACCGCGGCGCGCCGCGATGAGACCAAGATTGTTCCAGGCATTTGTGCGTGTGTCAGGGTAGCTTGCCGTCAGTTTCAGTGCCTCTGAAAAGCATTGCGTCGCCTCGCTCATCTTTTCCTGTTTCAGGTATACGCTCCCAATCCCGTACTGTGCTTCGGCGCTAAAGGGGTCGGCCCGCGCAGCGAGCCGGAATGATTCTCCAGCTTCCTGCAAATAGCCTCGCTGAAAGAAGACCGAACCATACGAGAGGTAGTTTCGCCCAAACTCAAATGTGTCCGCCGCACCGGGGAAGGGAAGTGCCTGCGCAAGCCGCGCCGGAACCGTTTTCGGAATGCGCTTGAAGTCCTCTTCGACCGTTTCTGGCCTGATGGGGCCCTGATAGACCTTCACGATGTCGCCCTTCTCGTCAAGCAGGAACGACGTTGGCAGATTTAGGTCTCGCCGCCGGTCAAACAGGTAACGGTATACAACGTCGTAAACGCCCGCCACCTCAGCCGATCCGCATACGACCGGTAAGGAAAGGCTGAGCTCGCGCATGACCTCACGTAGGTTCTCGGGGGCTGCTGCGTCATCCACATTCACCGCGAGCACGTCGAGGCCTTGTGCCGCCCAATTGGCATGAGAGCGATCGAAGGTCCGCAGATCCTTCAGGCAACTTGACGACCCGCTCGCCCAGAAGTTGAGGAGCACTGGCCGACCTCGCAGAGCCGAAAGAGTCCGCATCTGTCCCTTCAGGTCGGGCAGAGAGAAATCGGGTGCTGACACCGGGACGAGTAGCCATGTTTCGACCGACGTGGGCAGGTGATCCTCTTCTGTCTGTTCGGCGATGTCGGCTGCGCCGGCTCCCAGCGACTGGCTCTTGAACGGTTCCACGCGAGGAGACGCGGCGCCTTCCTCAACCAGGATCCGGTGGTTCAGTGGCAGTCCATCGAGCCGCTGGACAAGCCCGCTGGGCCAGCGAATTGACGCCTTCACGTCGCCTTTCGCCGCGCCCAAGCCGAAGAAGATTTCCTTGCTATGCTGCGAAAGGAATCCGGACCCCACTTGAAGTGTGCGTGTCTGGCGGGAAACGCCGGTCTCCACCGTAACCGTCGCGCCAATCGCGTCTCGGTTGCTCTTGCTGCCGCGCAGCTGGAAAGCGATCGCGGGCGGCAGGTTTTGCATCACGTTCTTCAACAACCGTAGCTGCGGAGCATTCCGGTTCTTCAAACACAGTTCCTGGCGCCCGTCATGATCAAAGTCTGCCAGCGCAAACGACCGGCCGTCCTCCTGGAAATCCAGGCCAACCGCACCGGATACGTCGGAAAAGGTTCCATCCCCGTTATTGGCATAGAAGACATTCCGCTCGTAGCCACTCCAGGTTTGGTCGGTTCTGAGTAACTCATTAACAGCGGCCCATCCCTGTTCGTAATCAGAGGAGAATTTCACCTCGTTTGGTGAGTTCGCCACCACTTCACGCCAGAAGAAGCTGTTGAGGTCCTCCCGCAACGGACCGGAAACCATCCCATTGGCTATGTAGAGATCCGGGAACCCGTCATGATCAAAGTCCCACGCGTCGCTTGACCACGCCCAGCGGCCCACCCCCACTCCAGCTGTGGTGGTCTCATCCTGAAAGGTGCCTTTGGCGTTGTTCTTGTAAAGCGAATTGCCCATCGCGTGTTTGCGGTAGGCAGCCCGCACCCGCGCGGACTCACGCTTTTGAAAGTTCTCCTGCATGGAGATGCGTTCGCCGGCTGCTGTCCACATGTCCGCGACATAAAGATCCCCAGCCCCATCATTGTTGTAGTCGAAGCAACAAACGCTCATGCCCGCCCCGATGTCCTCGACTCCCGCCTGCTGCGCAACGTCGGTAAACATTCCCTGCTGATTGCGATACAGATTCTTCCTCCCGAAATCGTTGACAACATACAGATCGGGCCAGCCATCCTGGTTATAGTCGTTCCATCCGCAACAAAAGCTGTAGCGCGTATTGTTCTGGCTCAGGCCTGATTCGGCCGTGACGTCACGAAAGGTTCCATCCCCGTTGTTGCGCATAAGGAAGTTCGGTGGTCCGTTGTTCGCGTCGTAGTAGGGGACTGGGTATTTGTACTGATCCGTGCCCTGGTAATAGACATAAAGGCAGAAGTAAATGTCCAGCAGGCCGTCGCGATTATAGTCAGCAGCAGCTGCGCCCGTGAAGGTTCCTTGCGGCAAACTGGCAAACTGAAACGCGTCCGGCTTTAGGAGAAACTTCCCGTTGCCTTGGTTCAGGAACAAGAGCGGGCCGTTCGCCCGCACCACCACCAAGTCCTGCCTCCCGTCGTTGTCAAAGTCGGCAATAATCGCGCACGCCGTATTTTCCAGAACGCCCACGCCGGAAGCTTCCGTGATGTCCTCAAAGGTGCCATCGCCCCGGTTCCGGTAGAGACGGTTAGGAAGACCGGCCGGTTGGCAAACATATAGGTCATCGAAGCCGTCGCCGTCGATATCTCCGACCGACACCCCATTGTGTCCATAGATGTCGATGCCGCTCGCGCCATCCAGAACGGTGCGCCAATAATCGACTCCGTGCAGTAGTTGACCCTTATAAGACCCATTGCCGCCGAGAGCTTGCCGTGTGACGTCCGAATAGAACGGCGACGAGGCCCTACTCCGTGTCTCTTCTGTCGTTTTCCAGCGCTGCAGGAGGTATCTGCCGGAAGAAGCCCCTTCCCATTCGAGTTCCCAGAAGCCTATACGATGTTCACGATAGTAGTCCCGGCCAGTACCCACCAACTCGTAGCGCACCCGAGTTGTCAGCGGGATGGGAAGCGGTTGAGCGGGTGAAGACGGGCCGCCGTTCGCGTCAATCCGCGTCACCTGAAACTCCGCCGTCAGGATCTGGGCGAAACCGCTGGTTGCACGTTGCAGTTCCTGGAGAAAAGCATCGCGGCTCAAGGAAGGTTCTGGTGGAAAGGTTAGCCGAACAACCTCGAGCCCGTGACCGGAGCGCAACGGCCGGGTTGCCAGTGGTTCCAGCGAGCACCCTAAGAATGCCGGCGCCAGATCCTTCCCGATTGCTTCAACTCTTGGAGGAGTTGTCTGTAACTCCGCGCTCCAATCCGCCAGAATCGCCTGGATCTTGTCGCAATGCTTTTCCGTCCCGAAGCTCGCCAACCGGGCCGTTGCTTTCAGAAGCGCGTCTTCCAGCGGCGTCTGCGTTTGGAAGTGGGGATGAAGATGATACTGGCCATCCCCGGAAATTGCGATCTGTGAATCGACCGGACGGAAAGAGGAAAGAGCGGAGCGAGAAAACGCCGTCGACGCCACTACTGCCGAAAGTCCCTGCCAGCACCGCGCCAGGAAGCTTCGTCTGCGCATGCCGCCTGAACCGCGCGCCTTATCAGCCTCCAGCCTGTGACCCGCTGTTCTCTTCAAATCTTGGCTCAAGGAATCGAACACCGTCTGAGTAAATCGTCTCGCTCGCCGGAAGGCTTGCTAGTCTGCGCTGTGGCGCTCATGATCGAGCATAGCAACGGCCAATAAACTCGCCGGTTCAGGAGGTTGCAGACAGGGCCCCAAGCTAGACTAGCTTCATTCTCCTTTCTTTTCGCGTTCGCTACTGTAACTATCAAGGGCGCAGATTCCTATGAACATAAGACTCACTATTCCTATTCTTCTTTCTGCTTTCATGGTCACTCCCCTGCTCGGGCGCCCAAAAACCGACACCATCGTCATGAAGAACGGCGACCACTTCACCTGTGAGATCAAGCGTCTCGATCGCGGTGTCCTCTATGCCAGCCTTGATTACGTCGATGGCACCACGTCCATCGACTGGGCGAAAGTGGCGCGAATCGACAGCACGCAGTTGTTCCTGGTCCACACTCAGGACGGCACCATCTACGAGGGCACTCTCAAGACCCCGACCACGCCTGCGGAAGAGCCCGTGAAAATTGAAATTGTCGGGACGCCTCAGAATCAAGAGATTGTCGATCGGCGACAGATCATCGAGCTGAACCAGGCCTCGGATTCGTTCTGGCGCCGGTTCAGCGGAAGCATCGATAGCGGCATGATCTATTCAAAGGGCAACAACACGGCCCAATATAATCTTGGCTCGGATCTCACCTACCGTCGAGACCGTTGGAACGCCGACCTCAGCTACAGCTCCAACCTATCCACCAGCAATCATGAGACTGCGTCCACGCGCAACCAGGTTGATTTTGATGGGCTCCGGTTCCTGCCCTGGAACAACTGGTACTACACCGGTGTCGGCAGCTTCCTTCAGAGCTCTCAACAGGGAATTAACTTGCAGACTAGCCTAGGAGGCGGCATCGGGCGCTTCTTCAAGAACACAGACCGCACCCGCATCTCGCTAACGGGCGGCTTTACCTGGCAGGACACCCAGTACGGTTCTTCCACCGTTTACCCTACAGAGAAAGCCGTAGCCGCGATGATTGCCGGCGGTGTTCAGCTGTTCATTTTCAAGAAGACTACCCTGGTCTGGGATGGCGCCTTATTGCCCGTGCTTAACCAGCCCGGACGGGTCCGCTTCAACACGAATGCGTCGTATTCTATCCAGATCATTAAGAACCTCTGGTGGAAGTTTACGTTCTACGGGAATTGGGACAATAGACCGCCCGGAACCCTCTCCGGCAGCGATTATGGCGCCACGTCCGGAATCAGTTATTCGTTCAACTGAGAGATTGGCTGCTTGGCCTGCGGGACGCTCGCCCTAGAACAGCCGCCCTAGCGCGAAATAGAGCTTATGCGTTCCGCCGGTTCCAACCGCGCCTCCCAGGAAGAGTGGTCCGAGCAAGGTTGTCACCACCACCCCGCCGTTCCCATCCTGCGGAAGACTCACGGGGGTCAATCCGCCATAAGGTTTTCCGATCTCGTAGAAGCCGATGGCGTAGATGGGCCCGCCGATCAACGGAGACAGCTTCCCAATCTGGTGTTCGTACCCTGCGTGAAATAGAAAGTACTGATTGGTCAGAATCTCGTTATTGGCCCATGCGCCAAGCCGTAGCGGTCCGCCCAGGGTGAACGGAGGAAGGCCCGTGTCTTCGTGTCCAAACGTCGACCCTCCCGCCCCGCCGAAGAAGACCGATCCATTCTTGCTCACTGGTCTAAACGTGTTGAAGCTCAGTTCAGCCACCGGGTAACCGCTGGGGGCGCCTGGTGCCGTATCCCGGTATTGGAACGTGCTGGTCAATTCGGTTCCCGTTCGCGGAACAACTGGACTATCGGTGCCGATGTATTGGTAACTCGCTCTGGCCCCGCTGAGTCTGCCGCCATTGACTTGAATGTCCGGTGAGCCGATTCGCAGCGCAGCGGTTTCGTAAACGGCTTGATAGCCTACACGCAGTTCGCTGTCACGGTTGAACTGATAACCGAAGTCCAAGCCGCCCCCATACTGCTGCAGCCGATACTCCGCAATCTGCTTATTGTTTCTGTAGAGATCGAAGGGAAGGTCGATAACCAGCGCTTCCGGAGAAACGAACCATTTGCTGTAGGGCGTGAATGGATGAAAGTACTCCGAGCGGATTCCATAGGTTGAGAACAGCGACACATCCGTCCGCAATTCCGACCGAAACCCGCCGAAGTCCAGGAAAGTGATTCTCGCTGCCACGTCAATCTTCACGTTCTGGTAGTCGTCGCCGTTCACGAAAACGCCGGGTATCAACGACGGCGGCGTGTATGATTTTTCCACCGCATCAATCAGCAAGCCGTCTTTGCCATCCCGCTCCGCCATTTCGTAGCTCAAGCTCGAAAAGCGCCCGATGCCGATTAATCGGTCCAAATCGTTCTGAATCTTCTCGGTATCCAGTGGCTTGCCTATGTATCCATTCAGGCTCTTCTGAACGGCCTCGGCCATCTTTGGACTTGCTCCTCGGACTTCCACAAACTGGACCGCCGGAATCGTTGTTAGCTTACGCGAATTGCGCCGGGCGATATAGGCCGCCCAGGTCTTGTCGTCCACCGACAAGGTTGAGAGCATACGCGCCTTCTTCTCGGCGCCCTGCACGCCTAAATCCGCAATCTTGTCGCCGGCGCTGTAATCCATCGCCGTGTACCCCACCAGGTCGACCGTTACCAGAATATCGGCTGCTTCCATGTTCCGCTTTTCGTTGGCGGCGATCATGACTGAGATCGCGTCTCCCAACACACTGAACATCGATTGCGCTTCCTTCGCATTGAACGGCGCCGTCTTGAGGTAGACTGCGATCACCACGTCAGCGCCCATTCTCTTCACGACATCCACCGGCAGGTTGTCCATCAAGCCGCCATCGACGTAGACCTTGCCCTCCGGCGTGGTCACCGGCTCGAAGATTCCAGGAAGCGACATGGTCGCTCGCAGCGCCGCCGCCAACGAGCCGTTATCGAACACATGGGCCGTCCCGGTGTTCATCTCCGTCGCAACGCAGCGAAACGGGATGGGCAGATCGTCGAAGCTCTTGATATTGGAGTAGGGGAGTGAGGCGCTGTCCAGAATGTACTGCACCTGCTGCCCCGAGTTCAGGCCGCCCGGGAAACTCAAGCCGTGCTTCAGACCTAGCTCAAGGTAGTTGGGATAAGCCTCGCGATCTTGCTTTCTTCGATAGGCCATTTCATGGAACGGCACCTGACCTCGCAGAACCTCGTCCCAGTTGATGTCACGAATCTGGGTGCGTATTTCGCTTGGGCTTTTGCCGGTCGCGTAGAGGCCGCCCACCAGGCCGCCCATGCTGGTCCCGGCAATGTAGTCGACGGGAATATGGTGTGCTTCCAGCCATTCGATGACGCCGATGTGCCCCAGTCCGAGCGCTCCGCCGCCTTCGAAGGCAACACCGATCTTTGGGCGCTTCGAATTCTGCTCCGGTGTCTGGCCGAATAACGGCCCGCACAGCAGCAATGCTGTGAAGAGTGCACAGTTGCCACGCCGCAGCACGCAGCCTTGTCGACGCCTACTGCGGTCTTTTTCTAAACAACGATGGAACATGTATTGAATCTCCGCCCTGGATCCGGGCTGCGCGGTGAGAAAGTGCGAGACTCCGGGCACTCGGAATATGAAACCCTGGACTCTTAAGCCTAGCAAGATCCCTAGGCTGGACTAATCAATGTTCTGGATCTGGCCGATGAGAGTTCAGCGGGATTTGATCCCTGTCGCGCTCGCAACGCGAACAGTAACCGTTTAGTTTGTGGACTTTACCCGTTGCGCTAGGCTCTGCGAAAGTGCCGTGGACATTGAGTCTTCAATCTCCACCAAATTCGCCCAGGGGAAGGAATAGTCGCGGCTCCAGATCACTCTTCCGGCACTTTCCTCAGTGAGTGACACCGACAGCCTGGATAGCTTTTTCGTTCTCTCGAATCGACCCGTTACCACGTAGTCCGCTTTCAATCGCTTTGCGATTTCCGCGTCTGTCCCGTCGACAGTCGGTCCGGAAGACGATTCGGGAGGCTCCACGATGCTGATTTCGTTCATCCGCGCTAGCGAAGCCACCACGGAGTCTGCTAGGGCACGCCCAAACAGCTCGTTTTCAGCACCCCTCGTGGACCTGAAATGCAGAACGGCCACCCGCGGCAACCGCTGGTGCGCGGCAGTGGATCCAAATTTGCCAAGGCTGCCCGCCCGGTTCCAGACAAACACCGCTGCCAAGGCAGCCGCGAGAACAACGACGGGAATCAGGACCAGCAGCGGTACGCCCTGGAAGTGGGCTTTGCCCACTTTCTCGTGAATCTCGCCCAGCTTTGCGTAGAGACGAGCCAGCACGTTGTGGTGAACCCGCTGTTGTGGGGGGGCGCCGACGGCCGCGGCATCCAGGAAGTCGAAATCCGGGTTGCCCTCGGCTGGTACCCATGCGTCCAGCTCTCCTGCCTTTGCTGCCTCTCCGGCAGATCCCTTCCGGCGGTGGAAAGCCGGCACGTACCCGCCCCTCGGCAAATCGATCACGACCGGGTCTTCTATGCCATCGGAGTGGTAATAGTCCCTCAAGCGTTCCCGGAGGCGTCGTGCGTGTGTGCGAACGATTCCATCCAGCTTGGGGTCATAGGACGGGTCTCGCTGGTACAGCTCAGTCCCGATCGCGGTCTGCTTTAACCCCTCCGTGTCACCCCTGAGACGAGCCTCCACCACGAAACGAAGTAACTCCGTCAGCCGCTTCGAGTTCGCAAAAAGTTTGCTCGCCTCGATGCGTGCCAGGGCATCCAGAATCTCCGGCGCCGCAATGTCTGAATCCGGGCTCAGAGTAACCATATTCTCCGAATGGCATTAGTACGGACGCCCTCTAGGCTCATGTCGTTCCTTCTAGCACGGGATCTGCAATCTTCCCAGGCCACGCGCGAGTCACGTCAGACGAATGAAAGACGAATGCGCTCGAAGTTGACCCCGTTTGGAAGAGTACGACGTGGTTGAGTTTCTCTGCCAGGCTGAGCACCTTTTGCCATTGTACGATACTTGGAGGTTACATAGTAATCCCTTTCATAATCAATGACTTGACTTGGGGTTACACGGGGTGAAATCCACCTCCTGTCCCTTTCGCCGCAAGCCCATCAGTGCCACTCTTGTTACAGCCTTAGCTTCGTGCGGAACTACTGCACTGTTCCGGCTAGTTGGGAACGTAGCGTAGATGAAGTTTGCACGCGGTCGGGCTGGTGGTTAAGAAAAAACAAAAGTCTTCAGGAGAAGAACATTATGAGATTACGAGTCACAGTTTTACTGGCAGCGGCATCGCTCGCTTCGACTGTCGCGTTTGCCCAGGACACGCCCAAGGTTGAGGTGTGGGGCGACTATTCCTACATCTACGCAACCCCGCAGAACAACGACTACATCAAATCCTTCGCCCTAAACGGCGGCGGCGGCGGCGTTGCCGCATACCTGACCAAGTACATCGGAATCGAAGGCGAGTTCGAAGGTTATGGAAGCTATAACCACTCTGTTCTCGTGCCTCCCCCATATTGCAACGGTGCCGGATGCACCATCATCGCGAGCGGAAATCTGTTTACCTACAACGTCGGTCCCATCGTGAAATACCGCACCAAGCATTTCGAACCCTTTGTCGAGGCGATGTTCGGCGGCGCGCACAGCAATTTCTATGGGAACCTGTACCAGCATTGCACGACCGCTGATTGCGTCGTTGCCAGCAAGTCCCCCAGCAACAACGCCTTTGATTTCATCATCGGCGGCGGCCTTGACATCCCGCTGACCCCCAAATTTGCGATCCGGCCGGCGCAGTTTGACTACATTCTGACCCGCTTTGGCAACGACTTCACGCACGGCAACAACAACCAGAGCAATTTCCGCTTCCAGGCCGGCATCGAATTCCGGATGTGATGTAACCAAGTAAAGGATCGGCTGCAACCAGAAAATTGCATAGGACTCGGCGTAGCAATAAGGCTGCCCGAGTCCACGATCACTTACAACGCCAGGCGCGCGACCCAACCTAACGACCGGCCGCTTCAAGCCCTACGAGGAGTCTTGATGGTCCGCTCAAAACGCGCGCCTGGGCGTTTGAAAACAGCCACCCAGGAATCATCATAAGCCGCGCACGATGTGGCTAGGTCTCCCACCCAGCTGCCGCGTGTTAAAGCGAAAGGCTCGCAATGCACAAACCAATCTGTGCCTTGGCGGCGTGGGTGTTGGTCTGGCCATGTGCGTCTGCATGGGCTCAGGCCAGTCAACAGGAGCTACTTCAGAAGCTAGCCACCGTCAAGGAATCAGTCGCCCGCAACCAAGCTTCGTTGAGAGAGTATGCATGGACGGAACGCACCACAGTCCGTGCGAAGGGCGATCTCAGAGGAACCGAGGTCGCCAACTGCCATTACCTGCCCGATGACCAATTGCAGCGAATACGGGTCAGCGCGTCGGAAGAGCCTCCAGCGGGACTGAAAGCAAAAATCTTCGAAATGAAGAGTGTCACGCTGGAAGGGTACACACAGCGCCTGATTGCTCTCCTCAACCAGTACTTGCCCCCTTCCCCGCGGTTGATGACGGCAGCTCACCAAGCTGGGAACGTGTCTTTAAGTCCATCGGCGGCGGGGACCATTACCTTGCATTTCAGGAACTACATTTTGTCGGGCGATTCGCTCATATTCGACTTCGATTCCGCCACCAGGTCTCTCCGCAAAGTCTTCGTCAATACGTATTTGGGTGACGCTAAGGATTCAGTTACGCTCTTCGCGGCTTTTGCAGCACTGCCGGACGGCACCAACTATGTTTCGTCCACTACCCTGAACGAGAAGACGAAGGGAATCCAGATCACGATTCAGAACAGCGGTTACGAACGAATAGCGCCGTAGTCCACCGAAGCCCGTGCCAGGCCGGCTGGGCGCAGAACCGTAAAGCGGCGTGAAGCGGGGTCAAACTGGCACCTTGGCAGGGCTGCCATTACCTCTTGACGCGGCACCCGTTCACTTGCCAAACTCTGAGGAATGCAGAGCCCGGGTTTGGCTCCACGCAAGATACATCCCCGTGTCGGGACGAGACCACATCAAAAAAGGATCGACGACATGAAAACACTTCTGATGTTTACTTGCCTGGCGCTGCTCGCCGTAGGTGTCGCTTCAGCCCAGACGCTCACCTTTACCTCGAAAGCCCCGTTCTCGGTCGGCAACGGCAACCTTCCCGCCGGAACCTATCAGATTCAGTCCGTTGGTGAGGACTTGATGACATTCCAGGTTTCCAGTGTCTCCACCGGGCACGGGGTCATGTTCGAAGCCGACTCCACCGACACGACCGCCACTACTTCGGCAGTGACATTTTTGAAGTACGGCGACAAGCTCATCCTGAAGAGCTTTGCGGTTAGCGGCGGCGGCGGTTACTTTATACCGATCTCTCTCCCCGAGAAACAAGCCAAGAAGAGCGGCGTGAAGCCGACTAAGGTCACCGCGCCTGCGAAGTAGCGGCAGCGCTGCCACGCGCACGTCAGACTTGAAATGCGGGGGCGCAGTAGCCTGCGTTCCCGCATGGGTGAACTCGCCGTGCTTACTTGAACTTCGTGCCTACCCAGGAATACTGCCACGCCACAGAGACGGTTTGATAATCGCCTCCGTAAACGATGTAAGCGCCGTCGCTGTAGCTGAGTTTCACAGACTGATGCTTGCCGATCGGGATCGACGCCGTCGCCCCGATCCGCGAATTGTTCTGGAAGCTTTTGTAATTGACTACCTCGTTCACGAGAGAACGGCCGCCCGCCCAGTAGTCGGCGTCAAGCGAGAACCAAAGTCGAAGCTTCCAATCGTAGCTGAGATGTCCCTCAATGGCCGCCGTAGGCCGCTGCGACAGCGTATTATTACCCGTCGGATAGAACGCAGTGTTGTCGGTGAAGAACCACACCGCGGCATAGGTGTCCAGAACCAACTTTCCCCAGCGTTTCGACAATCCGATTTCCGGCTTAAATGCCCAGCGGTTCGATCCCTGATTGATCAGCCGGCGAGGATCGTACTGGCCCGTAGGAGCAACCACTTTCAGACTGGCGCCAATGAGGGTCTTCTGACGCCACTTCACGAACTCCGGCACCTTCATGGCAGGGCCGCCCTTTAGGTTGACCGCGAAGCGATAAACCGAATCGGCCAGACCTGAGCGGTAGATCGACATGTTCTGGTGAAAGACTGTCCCACTGAAGTCGCCGGTGGCATACGGCAGTGAGCCGGTGACGTTGAACGAACGGCCCAACAGATCGCCGGAATAGTAATAAGTGAAAACCTCGCTGTTGATTTGTCCTTTGCCGCCCGTGATCGGAATGGAGGGATCAAACAGAACATCGCCGGTATTGAAGGAATAGGTGATCGTGACCGCATTTCCATTGACTGGCGTGATCACATAGGCGCGAGGCGATAGATCCTGACCAACGCTGCAGGCAGCCGTAAACGAGACTGCGCAAAGCAGCCGACCAAGTCGCCAGTTGAACTTTCCCGGAATCAGAGCACCTTACTCCAACCACCTACAATACGCGGCGTTCCCGCCAAGCCCTGTGCCGGATCAGGATTCTGCACACGTAGAGCGCCCGCGGCCCGGCGTAGCCGCTGCTGCGATTGCAATCAGTCCTCTAGTAAGGAGCCACGACCACCCGATAGAAAACGCCGTTCGCGCCGTAGGACGGCAAGAACCAGGTGTTCCCGCAGAGGCTGTAAGTCACGCCCCCAACCACCGGAGCTGCACATCCCGCCGGCAGCGTCGCATAGACCGCGCCCATTGTGTAGGTGACGCCGGCAGCGTAGCCCGCGTTATAGGCACTAGCCGATCCTGTCGCAACACCGGCCGCGTAGGCGTTCGAGGTCGCCGCTGCCGTGTTGGCCGAAGCGATTGCTGCGCCCGCCGCCATACCCACGGCAGCGCCGGTAACGGCCGCCGCGCCGGCAGACCAGCCGCCGCAGTTGTAGCACCCCGATCCGTAGTAATTCACGGTCGTGGGCGGATGGTAAGCATAGGAACCGGCAGGATAGTAGCCGGTTGTCGTCGGCGGATGGTAATACGATGAGCCGCCAGGCGTCGTTGTCACCGCGCCATAGCCGGCTTTGCCCGTGGTGGTGTCGCCGTATTCATTCGTGTGCGTAGAATAGCCGCCGTCCGCACCTTGATAATGCGTCGAGCTGGTTCCGTACGCGCTGGTGTGAGTGGTGCCTTCTCCATCGACGTGCGTCGTGTTGCCGCCCGCGGCATTGGTGTGCTCGCTGCCATAACCGGTGGCATGTGCCGAGCTTCCGCCGAAGTTATTGTGCGACGCCCCGGCGCTGTATCCACCGGCGTGTGACCACGAGAAGGCCGGCCCGCAGGTCAGCACCATGGCCAGAAAATTCGCGATAACCGTCTTTTTCATAGAGTTCCTCAATTACTGCTGTGGCTGAGTTGTGGGTGCCTTTGCCGGAGGCTTTGCTGGCGCCGGAACCGGCGCGCCCGGATGAGCAAACTTGATGTGTGTCGCGCCGGCGGCTTTCGGCGTCCCGAACACGTCCGGCGAAATGTCAGGGTCGAGTTTCCAGTTGGAGAGCACCAGGAGGTGACGTTGTTGCAGCTTGTCATCCAAATAAATCGCCCTCAGGATCCGCGGCAGCTTGTCGTCCGTGCCGATCCATTCCTGTATGAACACGCCATTCGTGATGTAGGCCACGATGTCAGTCGTAATGCCGCCCACCACGTGAGACTGGCCGACGTAATAGGCGACCGTGAGCCCGTCCGAAAGGTCCCTATAGGGATCGGTCACGATAACGTCCGTAAACGGGTAATAGATGGCCGCCGATTTAAAGGCTGCTTCCAGCATAGCGTCGGTAGTGGGTGGTGCGTCCGCCACCGCCACCAGGTTCTCTTGCGGGGCATAGGCCATCATCACCTTGCCGTCGTAATAGAACTCGGAAGGCGGCCCGTCGCCCGGCGTAATCACCCGCAGTTTGTTCGGCCGCACCATCGTGACGTTCGATTGCGTGACGTAGACCAGCGGTGGACCCTGGCGCGTCGGGCTCTCGTAGCTGACGTCCGCTGTGAAGGTCATTGACTTCGCGGCGGCCAGCACGGCGCTTGAGGCCTTCAGGATGTCGAGCGCTTTCGGTTCCAGCGCGGGGGGTGCCGGAGCTTTGGGCTTCGCCGCCGCCTTCTTAGCTGGTGCGGGCTTTGGTGCCGCCGCCGGAGGCGTTGTCTGCGCGATCGCGGCGCAGGCGCCCATCACGAAGACACTGCATATGGTCACTGCCGATCGCCCAAAGGGCTTACTAAGGATCATGAATTGTTCTCGATTCGCAACTTCTCGACCGTCGCTACCCTCGCCGTTCCTATGGAATCATCCCGCAGTCGAACATCTTATTGGCAATCGGCGCAGCAATCTTATTGATGAACGCGGTGCGCATCTGCGGATCGGCCTTCAGCATCGCGATGGCTTTTTGTTCCTGCGGAGTCGGGGGCGCCTTTTGTTCCTTCTTCATCCACAGCTGTTCGCACGTCGACGACTGGTATTTCTGGATCAGCTTGTTCGCTACCGCGTCCATGATTGGATATTGAGCGCTCGCCACGCCCAAATAACCAAGGACGAGAATCAGCGCGAAGAGGGTGGTGCGTTTTGTCATTAGGTTTTCTCCTTGAACCGTCTCAGCTGTCGGGTCTTCACACTGCATTATGCCGCCTCTGCAGCGCAAAAGCCACCGGCTCCGCCCCACGCCGTAACCGCTTCTTTACAAATAACGGACCGGGGCATACCGATTTAGGGCAAGCGTATCGTGCATGAGCTGCCGGTGCTACTGTCGCTAGCGACAGGTTTGCCGCCGGTCGAGATGCCAAAGCGCTATCCTACCCAAGTGCTTCCCTTGGCCCGACCGGCGACACTTATTGCCCTTGCTGTCTTTGCCGCTTCCTACCTGGCCGTCTGGGTCAGATGCCTGGCACGGCTTACCGGCCGGATACCGTCTCCGAGGCCGCTCCTTTTGATCACCGGCTTCGTCACCAATTTCTTCGACACGCTGGGCATCGGCTCCTTCGCCACCACCACGGCGATTTTCAAGTTCACCCGCATGGTTCCCGATCGTCTCATCCCCGGTACCCTTAATGCGGGCCACACGCTGCCCGTTATCCTTCAGGCCTTCATCTACATCGCCGTCATTCAGGTGGATGTCACCACACTGTTGCTCATGATCGCCGGAGCGGTGGTCGGCTCCTGGTTCGGAGCCGGATGGGTGGCCGCCTTGCCGAAGCGCAGCGTCCAGATCGGCGTAGCCGTCGCTTTGCTGGTCGCCTTTGTCGTCCTGCTGATGCGCCAGTTTGATTTGTTTCCAGCCGGCGGCGATGCGCTCAGCCTCACCGGGTACAAACTGTTATTTGCCGTGTTTGCCAATGCCGTGTTCGGCGCCATCAGCACCCTCGGCATCGGCTTTTACGCGCCCTGCATGACCCTCGTCGGTTTGTTGGGAATGAATCCCGTCGCAGCCTTTCCCATCATGATGGGCTCCGCAGCTTTCCTGATGCCGGTCGCTAGTTCCCGCTTCGTACTGCGGAACGCGTATTCGCCGCAAGCGGCACTCGGCCTGACCTTGGGCGGTCTCGTCGGCGTCCCGGTCGCAGCTTTCATTGTTAAGTCCATTCCGTTAACGGCGCTCCGCTGGCTGGTCATGGTGGTCATCTTATATGCGGCGATCGCCATGCTCCGCTCCGCCTGGCTCGACAGCCGGACCGTCCAACCAGCCGCTGAGCCGACTTACAGCTAGCTCCTCCATCCAACAACACACACATGCGAATCACGAAAATCAGCGCCTTTAAAATTGACTTGCCTCTCCACGAAGGCAGCTACAAATGGTCAGGCGGCAACTCCGTCGCCGTCTTCGATTCAACCGTCGTCGCCATAGAAACAGATGCGGGCATCACCGGCCACGGGGAGGTCTGTCCGCTCGGATCGGCCTACCTGGCGGCCTATGCGAACGGTGCGCGCAGCGGGTTGGCCGAGTTGGCACCTGATCTCTTAGGTTTGGATCCCACCGAACTGGGTAACCTGAACCGCCGCATGGATCAACTCATGCGCGGTCATCCTTACGTGAAATCGGCCATCGATATGGCCTGCTGGGACATTCTCGGCAAGGTGGCGGGCCAGCCCGTGGTCACGCTGATGGGCGGCCGCACTGCCGCTGACTTTCCCTTGTATCGCGCTATCTCCCAGGACACGCCCCAGAACATGGCCGCCAATGTCGCCGGCTACCGGGCTCAAGGCTATACCAAGTTCCAGCTGAAAGTCGGCGGCAATCCCGACGTGGATGTCGAACGGATTCACGCCGTCGCCAAAGAAATGCGGCCTGGCGATGTCCTGGTAGCCGACGCCAACACCGGTTGGCGGCAGCATGAAGCCATGCGTGTCGCCGACGCCGTCCGCAATGTCGACGTCTACATCGAGCAGCCCTGCCTCTCGTATGAAGAATGCCTGGCGGTTCGGCGGCATACCAATCGTCCCTTTGTGCTCGATGAGGTCATTGATGACTTGGCAATGGTCTTGCGCGGCGTATCGGATCAGGCCATGGACGTCATCAATCTGAAGATCTCCAAGGTCGGTGGTTTGACCAAGGCGCGCCAGATTCGCGACCTCTGTGTTTCTCTCGGCATTGCCATGACCATCGAGGACACCTGGGGCGGCGACATCATCACCGCCGCGATTGCGCATCTCGCGCACAGCACCCCGCCGGAGTTTCTGTTCACCGCAACCGACTTCAACAGTTACGTCACGGTCTCAATTGCCGAAGGAGCGCCCCAGCGCCGGCACGGCCGCCTGTCCGCATCGACCGCCCCAGGCTTGGGCGTCACCCCGCGCCACGAGGTTCTCGGCACGCCTGTGTTCTCATTCGGGAAGTAGAAAGGAGTGGCACGCGAACCCGGCTATAGAATCCTGACTTCTCAAACCCGCACCCCGAAGCGACTCAACATCTCTCGTCTCCCTAAACCCGTCACTTCTAACGCCCTGCTGTCAAGTTCCTGAAGCACCCATCTTCTCTTCAGCGCGATTTTCAAAAGCGCAGCACCGAGCGCCCCACCCACATGTGGCCGCCGCTCACTCCAATCTAGGCAAGCGCACGCGAACCGTCGACGCAGTGTCCGCGTCGCATCGATGTCAATACCCAGTGCTTCCAGCCGCCTTGTTCCTTCCGGCGTGAGATCGTATGTGCTTTCCTCATCGGAGGCCCCGGCTTCCAGCCAACCCAGCGTCATCAAGCCGTCGTGCAGTGATACCCCCGCCGCGCCCGCCATGTGGTCGTAGCACGTCCGCGCAGCCCTTAGGCGGCTTGGCGTATGGGGCACAAACTTGCGAGATCCGCCTGCCAGCACGCTCAACCCTTCCAGTGCACTCGCGACATGCGGCCCATCCAGACTGTAGTAACGGTGCTTCCCCTGCACCAGCACCTTCACCAGATGCTCCTCCTTCAGCCGGTTCAGATGCACACTCGTTGTGGATGGGCTCACATCCGCCACCGTGGCAAGTTCCGTGCTGGTTCGCGCGTGACCGTCCATCAGGCAGTAAAGTATCCGGGCTCGCGCCGGCTCGCCAATTGCCGCGGCAATCCGGGAGACAGCGGCATCAAAATATTCTTCAGCAGGCATACTTTGATCGTAAACGAAGTGTTCATGTCCGGCAACCGGCATACTGCCGGTATGCAGCGAAAGGAGCCGTCCGCCAGACCGATCGGCCGTCGCGAAGCATTCGCAACCTTTCTGTCGGCAGGAACGGCTATGACACTGGACGCCAGCGGTTCCCCCACATCACCTACGAGGAAAACGCCATTGACCATCACATGCGTCATTCGTTACGAGATCGACCCATTCCAATTGGAGGGTTTCAGAACCTACGCCGAGAATTGGGGCCGCATCATTCCCCGCTGCGGCGGCCATTTGATCGGATATTTTCTTCCCCATGAAGGCACCAACAACATCGCATGGGGCCTGATCGCCTTTGACAGCCTCGCCGCCTATGAGGCTTACCGCGGTCGTCTCAAGTCCGACCGGGAGGCCCGCCAGAATTTCAGCATGGCCCAGAGCAAGCGCCTCATCCTGCGCGAGGAACGAAACTTTGTTGAAGTAGTAGACGGCACGTTCGGCCTTCCCTCGACCTTCGCCGGACCGGCCTGATCGCTATGTGGACCCAAACTGAAAAAGGACACGCCTTCCGCGCGCTCCATCACCGCGATCGCGCTTTTATCATTCCCAATCCGTGGGATATCGGTACCGCTCGGCTTCTGGCGCTCCTCGGTTTTGGGGCGCTGGCCACTACCAGCGCGGGCTATGCCTTCTCCGTCGGGCAGCCGGATAATACCGTCGATCGTCAACAAATGATGGCGCATCTCGCCGCCATTGCTTCGGCCACAGATCTGCCGGTCAGCGCTGATTTGGAGAACGGTTTTGGCGATGATCCTGAGATTGCCGCCGAAACCATCCGGCTTGCGGCGGCTGCCGGCGTTGTCGGTGGCTCAATCGAGGATTCCACCCAGCAGCCAAACCGCCCGATCTACGAAGTCGACCATGCGGTCGAACGGATACGCGCCGCGGCAGAGGCGGCACGATCTCTTTCTTTTCCCTTCACGCTAACCGCCCGTTGTGAGAACTACCTGGTCGGCCGGCCCGATCTGGAAGACACCATCAAGCGCTTGCAGGCCTATCAAATGGCCGGTGCTGACGTTCTGTATGCGCCGGGCGTCACCAGTGCCGGCGATATTGCGGCTATCGTCAGCTCCGTCGATCGCCCGGTCAACGTCGTCATGGGACTGCAAGGCGTTCAATTGAGCTTGGCTGAACTCTCAGCCCTCGGCGTCAAGCGTGTGAGCGTCGGCAGTGCGCTTTCTCGTGCGGCCCTCGGCGCCTTCCTTCGCGCTGCCCGCGAGATGAAAGAGCTAGGTACGTTTTCTTTCGCCCAGGAAGCCGTAAGCTACCGGGAAATCAGCGATCTGCTCAAAACGTGACAATCGCGCTACGTCGTAGCCATTCGCCGCGCGGCTAGGCTCAGCATCAGCCGGCTTGTTCCCGTCATGATCATGCTGATTCCGACCAGCGTCCCGATCACCCACAGTGAGCTCGAAGGCCACTGTCTCCATACCAGGATCCCCAGAATCAGCGTGACCACGCCGTTGAACAGAATCCAACCCGAGCCGCCGATCTTGCGGGTCTGGAAATAAATGATCAGGTCCATCACTCCCTCCACCACAAAGAAAATCGCCAGCGCCAAGGTGAATCCGGCGACCGCTAGCAGCGGGTTCATTAAGAAATAAATCCCGACGACCAGATACAGAATCGCGACCACGATCTTCCAAATCGTGCTGCCGACCCCCTTCGATTGGAAAGCGTGGACCAACTGAAACGCTCCCGCCAGCAGGACTAGCCACGCGATAACCACCACCATCCCCAGTGACGTCGCCAGCGGAAGGGCAATCGCCAGAAACCCTAAGATAATCACCACAATCGCCCATACGATTGATTTTCCTGAGCCAATGCTCGAAAGTCCGGTACTCGCCATTCCCGATTTCCTCCTTAGAGTCGAATGGGGGTCAGTGTCACGCTAAAAGCGCTCACAACCCCGTTCTCAACTTTACCTCCGCCAACGCCCTGCGTTGCCCCCCTCCGCCCCAAAACCCGCGACTGTACGATAGAGCGAGATGTGGATTCTGGCCGCCGATTTCCGCCAAGCCCTTCGAGCCGTCGCGCGGACTCCCCTATTCTCGGGCGTCGTCGTACTCTTGCTCGCGCTCGGAATCGGCGCGAACACGCTTATCTTCACCGCGGTCGATGCACTACTTTTGCGTCCTCTCGCCGTTGAGCGGCCCGAGCAGTTGTTGATGCTGGGCGTTCAGGCCTCTCCCACCCATGTCGCCTACGACCACCCGTACCTTTTCAAGCGCTTTCTGGCCGAGCGCTCCAAAACCTTTTCCGACGTATTCGCATCGTGGCAAATGGAGATGGCCTTAGGCGCCGACAGCCGCCTGGAGAGCATCACCGGCGAGACGGTTTCCGGGAATTACTTCACTGCGCTTGGCCTGAAAGCGGCGCAGGGCCGGCTGCTGACGAATGATGACGAGCAGCACGATGCTCCGGTGGCGGTTCTCAACTACGACTTCTGGCGGCGTGCATTCGCCGGCCGCGATGCAATTGGCCACACGATCCGGCTCCGCGGTAGTCCTTTCACTATCGTTGGCGTACTCTCTCCCGGCTTTTCCGGTCTCGATTTAGAGAAGCGTACGGATGTCTGGGTCACTATGTCGGCAGGGAAGTTGTGGTTTACCAAGCCCGACAACACCCATGCGGAATCGAACCTCTACCTTCGTATGCGGAATGGTGTTTCGCTCGGCCAAGCAGAGGCTGTCGTTCGGACCCTCTATCCGGCAATGGTCGAAGCGGAGTTGACCGGCCAACCGGGCTGGACCGCCAAAGACATTGAACATGACAAAGCCAGGAAGCCAGTGCTCTCGCCAGCCGGACGCGGCGTTTCCGCAATGCGAAAGACGTTTGCGGGAGCTGTGGTCGCTCTGATGGGCGCCGGCATCGCGCTGCTGTTGCTGGTTTGCGCCAATGTCGGCGGTCTCATCGCAGCGCGCGGTGAAGCGCAACGGCACGAAACAGCCATACGCTTGAGCCTCGGCGCCACTCGTTGGTGCATCGTACGGCGAACCATGGCTGAAGCCCTCGCCTTGTCGTTGGCTGGCGCGGCCGGTGGCTGGGCAGTCGCTTATTGGTGCGGCCCATTGCTCTTGCGGTTCCTTCCGCAACGGCGGCCCATCGGCATCGAGCTTACGCCAGACGTGCGTGTACTCGCCTTTGCCGCGCTCGCGTGCGTGATCACCGCATTGCTGGTCAGTGCCTTTCCAGCTTGGAACAGCGCGCGCACCGATCCCAATTCAGTCATCGCCCGCGGCGGCAACCGGCTTTCGGGCCGCCGGCTCAGTCATGCGCTGGTCGCGTTTCAGGTGGCGATTTCAACCGTACTCTTGACTGGCGGCTTGTCGCTGGTGAGGACCCTCGATCGGATCCGCGAACAAGATCCGGGCTTCCGTCGTCAGAACCTCATTGTGATGACAGTCAATCCGCGCATGGCAGGTATCAAGAGCGAGCAGATCCCACTAGTGTTTGACGAATTAGTTCGTCGCGCTGAAGCTGTGCCGGGGGTTGAAGCCGTGAGCTTAGCCGACAAAGCCTTGTTGCGTGGAATCGGCCTGAAGACCACCGTTGGGCCAGCCGGCTCCTCGCTGACTTTTGCCGACGCGCTCAACACGAGTGTGAACGACGTCAGCCTGGGACACTTGGCGAACCTGCGATATCCGTATCATCGAAGGCCGCGGATTCCGGCCCGGCGACGACAAGCTCAAGCCTCGCCCGGCTGTGGTGAGCCGCAGTTTCGCCCAGCAGTTTTTCCCCGGCGTCAATGCGCTTGGACGCACCTTTGGGAGGGGCTCTCCCGGCACAGTTGCTCCCGCCTCTGATGAAATCGTCGGAATTGTGAACGACTCACGCTATCGGACCATGCGGGAATCGCCGCCTACATTTTATGAGTTGCTCGATCGCGAAACGATCAAGTTTTCCGACGGCTTGGTTCTGCACGTTAGCACCTACGCCGATCCAGGCACCGTAATTCAAAAGCTGCGTGCGGCGCTCGGCTCCATTGGCAGCGGACTTGTACCAACCGACGTCGCCACCATGGAGCAGGAAATTGAGACTTCGCTCTGGCAGGAACGTCTGTTAGCCGCTCTTGCCTCTGCGTTTGCGGTCCTCGCGGCTGTTTTGGCAGGGCTCGGTTTATTTGGCATGCTCGCCTATGCCGTCTCCCGCCGAACGCGCGAAATTGGCATTCGTGTTGCGATCGGTGCCACGGTCCAACGTATTGCCGGCCTTGTGATTCGAGACGCGGCGTGGTCCGTCGTTCCGGGTTTGATAGTTGGCGCTGCCATCTATATAGCTTCTTCGCGCGCGGTGGCGGCATTGCTCTATGGCATTTCCCAGTGGGACGCCGTCTCCATTCTGGGCGCGGCCGCAGGTGTCGCGGCGGTCTCGGCGGCGGCGACGTTCTTCCCCGTGATGAGGGCGATCGGTCTTCAGCCCTCGCAAGCGTTACGCGACGAGTAGTTGATCAGCGACTCAGCTCAGAGGCTTGCCCAGTAGGTTGGCCGCCATCCCGCCCCCGTAGTTCGGGTTGATGCGGAAGTTGCCGTACAGCAGTTTCCTAAGGATTGGAATGGGACGCACATACCAACTCGCCCACCCCAGCGGTGTATCGCCGTTCATGTCTTTCGCATCGATCACCGCGCCCGCATCGAGCAAAAGCTGGATGCTCTCCTCGTCGCCAAACGCTGCGGCCCGATGCAGCGGCGTCTCTCCCTTGGTTCGGCAGTCTCGCATGAATCCGCCAGTCTCCACCGATTTCTTCGTTACGCAATTCGGATTTGCACCGTGCGCGAGCAGCACCTTCATCACCAAGTTGTGAGCCAGACGGTTCGTGGTGCACAAAGCTGCATGCAGCGGTGTTTCTCCCGTGTCGGGCGATGGACAGTTCACGTCCGCGCCGCGCCCAATCAGAAACTGGCACAGCCGCCAATGCCCGTGAAAGGCCGCTCCGTTTAGATCCAGGTTGTCTCCCAGTGACTCGAGATGGGCTCCGTTGACCAGCAGGAACTTCATCGCGCTCACATCGCCATAGTAAGCGCACGTTTGGATCAACGTGATCCCATTGGGCGCGATGGATTGAGCCGAGTGGCCTTCCGCGACGTACTCAAAGACCAAGTCGGTACGCCCTTCAGAGATTGCGTCAAGCAGCGTCATGCCGCACCACCGCTATCCCCGCACCAGTATGGGTTTAGCGGCCTTCTCCTCAGCTGCTTCTTCGACTTCTCGGGTTCGCGCTACCTGGCAGTCCGCGCAATACCCACCGATCTCCGTCCGCGCCAGCAGAATCTCAAATCCAAAATCCGATTCCACCTGCTCACGCATCCGCCGCAAGGGCTCGCCAAAAAACTCTTCAATCTTGCCGCAGCGCAGGCAAACCACGTGGGCATGCTCCTGCTTCATCCGCGTCTCGTAAAAGTGCTGTTCGCCGCTGAAGTGCATCAGGTCCAGCTCGTCCACCAGCCCACCCTGTTTCAACAGCTTCAAAGTGCGGTAAACCGTCACCCGGTTGAGCTTCGGATCCTTCTCACGCGCTAGCGTATACAGGCTCTCGGCGTCCAGATGCTTACCCGACTGGTCAATTAGATCCAGAAGAATTTTTCGCTGGCGGGTGAGCCGCACTCCCTGCTGCTGTAGCGACTGTTTGATTCCCTGCGCCATAATTCTTAGTTTGGCTTGTGTAATCTAAAGGCGCAAGCAGCTTATTGGTCCGCCCAGGCTGGTTGGGGCCCGGACGTCTCCGAAGTAAGGGCCGGGATGGCCTGCCGTCTATGTTCAAGAAAGTTCTAGTCGCTAATCGCGGAGAGATCGCCGTCCGGATCATCCGCGCTCTCCGTGAGTGTAATGTCCGCAGCGTTGCCGTCTATTCGGACGCCGATCGTGGCGCGCTCCACGTCATGATGGCCGATGAAGCCGTCCGTCTCGGTCCGGCCCCTTCCGCCGACAGTTATCTCGACCACGCCAAGGTTATCGCCGCCGCACACGCGACCGGAGCGGAAGCCATCCATCCCGGGTATGGGTTTCTCAGCGAGAATGCGAGCTTTGCTCACGCCTGCGAATCGGCCGGCATCAAGTTCATCGGGCCGCATTGGACCTCCATCGAACGCATGGGCTCAAAGACGGCCGCACGCCGTGTGGCGATTGACGCCGGTGCGCCCGTCGTGCCCGGCACGGAGCAGGGAATTGCAAGTTTCGCCGAAGCGCAGCGCATTGCCTCTTCCATCGGCTATCCTGTTTTGCTGAAAGCCGCCGCCGGCGGTGGTGGCAAAGGCATGCGCGCGGTTGCTCAGGAGAGCGACCTCGAAAGCGCCATGCGCGGCGCTGCCGGCGAAGCCGAGCGATCCTTTGGCTCGAGCGAAGTTTATCTCGAAAAACTCGTTGAGCGTCCACGTCACATCGAGATCCAGATTCTCGGCGACGAACATGGTCACCTCATCCACCTCGGCGAGCGGGAATGCTCCATCCAGCGCCGCCATCAGAAGGTGGTCGAAGAGTCGCCTTCGCCGCTCGTCCTCGAGCATCCAGACCTCCGCAACCGCATCGGCGAAGCCGCACTGAAGATCGCGCGCTCAGTCGGCTACTGCGGCGCCGGTACGCTGGAGTTCCTCGCCACGCGCGATGGCCAGTTCTACTTCCTCGAGATGAACACGCGCCTGCAGGTCGAGCACCCCATCACTGAGTGGGTCACTAGTATCGACATCGTCCGCTGGCAGTTGCGCATCGCCGCCGGCGAGCATCTCAACCTTCGCCAGGAAGATGTGGAACTGCGCGGCTCGGCCATCGAGTGCCGGGTCTACGCCGAAGATCCCGCCAACAGCTTTTTCCCGTGCCCCGGAAAAATCGTTCATTACGCCGAACCCTCTGGTCCGGGCGTTCGTGTCGACAGCGGCGTCTACCCGGGCTGGAACGTGCCGCTCGATTACGATCCGCTGATCGCCAAGCTCTCGGTCTGGGCCGCTACCCGCGAGGAGTCCATCGACCGTATGCGCCGCGCGATTGAGGAGTTCCAGATTACCGGCATCACCACCAATCTCAGCCTGTATGCCGGTCTGCTCGATGACCCCGATTTCCGCCGTGGCGATCTTCACACCGGCTTCCTCGATCAATTTATGCCCGGCTTTTTGGCCGGTGAGCGGGCCCTTGATCCGGCCGGCCTCACCGCCGCGTTGCTCGCTGCCGCCCAGTCCGAACAACAGCTGGCATTGGTTCAAACACATTCGCATGCGGCTGACGTCTCAAGCGCATGGAGGCGCACTGGCCGCCGGGAGATGCTCCGATGAAACTCCGCGCTGATTGGGACGACGATTCCTGCATTCTCGAAATCACACCCGCCGCTGATGGCCTTGGCTATAAGTTAAGTTCCGCCGAAACGGAAAGCCCGAACCTGGATTCGCTCGCCGGCGCTGGTGTCGCCAGCATTCTCGAGGTGATGCCCGGTGTCTATTCGGTCATCGCCGGCCACCGCAGCACCCTGGTTCGCCTTTCGCCATCTCCGGAAGGCGGACTGGACGTCGTATTTGGCGGCCAACGAGTCTTGGTCAATTTGGGCGACCTACGCGATCGATCCCCGCGCGGCAAGAAAGACTTTGCCGGACCCCAGGAGATTCGCGCTCATATGCCCGGCAAGGTCATCAAGATCCTCGTCGCAAAAGGCGACCGCGTCACCGCTGGCCAGGGCGTTCTCACCATCGAAGCCATGAAGATGCAGAACGAAATGAAAGCGCCCAAAGAAGGCCTCGTCACCCGCCTGCATGCGGAAGAAGGCGCTACCGTTGCCGCCGGCGAAACCCTGATGGTCATCGAATAAACCGAAGAGCCGTGAGCCGCGCCCGTGAGCAAGCCTGAATGCTCCTTCGGGCCAAGGGATGTGATGAAAATCTTCCGAGCGCCCCTCCAACGCCGACCGGGGACAGGCGCCGCCTGTGTCCCAAGGCGGGCACCGGTTTCCGCGACTGTAACCGAAGCCCGTCGCCGAGTGGACACAGCGAGCCTGTCCCCCGACCCTCAGAAACCGATCATCGGCCGGTGATTTTCGACGGAGCGCGTGTAAACGGAGCCGCGACCGTCAGGAAGCGCACTCAAAGCCCGATATTTTCATCAAAACTTCCGGCATTTCAGTCGCCTTCTGAGCGTGCTCCATAAAGCCCTGACAATGAGACGCAGTTGCCGTGGTTTTCACAAGACTCGTGAGGGAGCGAAGCACCCGCGATAAAGTTTCGCATTTCGCCTGCGCGCGTTCGGCTCCCCGTTCCTCCTGTTAATCACCCTGGATGCACCGAACCCCCTCCGCGCTATCCTGGTAGTCGCACGGGCATCTGTCCTCCTGCCGGCGAGCCTGACGTTCGCCTCGCAAGGAATTCTCTCCAGCGTGCCTATGCGGATTGTTTAACCAGTTTGCTTCGATCACTTTGGATTTGGCTTGCCGGCGGAATCGCCATTCTCTTTTGGATTCCCTTGCTCGGCGTGGTCGCCTTGTTCGACCGGAGCCAGCTTCGGCTGCGGACGGGCCGCTGGTTTCGCCGCCTGGCCCGGATTCTCGCTCGGATCTACGGCCGGCCGATTCAGGTGTCCGGCGTTCAAAACATAACCCCCGGCCAAACCTACATCATCGTCAGCAACCATCAATCCCTCGCCGACATCCCGGTTGTTTCGCAGTTGAAGATCGATGCCAAATGGATCACGAAGCAAGAGCTCTTCCGGATACCAGGGCTCGGTTGGATGCTTCAGATGGCCAAAGACATCCCGGTTGACCGATCGGACCGCCGGAAAGCCGGACACGCCCTGCTCATGGCAGCTCGCTGCCTGCGTCAACACTGCTCGGTGGTTTTCTTTCCGGAAGGAACCCGCTCACCCGATGGAGAGGTGCTGCCGTTCATTGAAGGGCCGTTCCAATTGGCCATCCGCGAACAGATTCCGATCCTGCCGCTGGTTGTTGACGGCACCAGGGATGTTCTGCCGCGCCATTCCTGGATCTTTGGAGACGCTCCTCGAATCCGGCTTCGCGTCTTAGAGCCTGTTTCGGTCGAAGGTTGGCAGAAACAGCAGAGTACCCTCTTGCGAGACGAAGTTCGACAGCGAGTCGTAGACGCTCTCGATCAGTTGCGTGCCAAGGCAGCCGAGCCCGCTTTGCACGCCGTCTAGCCGTTACTCCATCAGGGAAGCCTGCGAGCCTGGACAGGTTGCCTCGCCTCTCGGTCATCCATCCTGATACGATGCCTGCGTATGTTGAAACTCGCTTGCCTCGCCGTGCTTCCGCTTTTCGCTTTCGCGCAGCAACTGGCTACCTTCAAAAACCCCAATGCAACGCCGGAAGCCCGCGCGGCCGATCTGGTCGCGAACATGACTCTGGAAGAGAAAGTCTCCCAGATGCAGAACACAGCCGTCGAGATCAAGCGCCTCGGCATTCCGGCATATGACTGGTGGAATGAAGGATTGCATGGCGTAGCGCGCGCCGGCCTAGCGACGGTGTTCCCGCAAGCCATCGGCGTGGCGGCGACGTTTGACCCCGATTTGATGCATCGCATTGCCACCACTATTTCCACCGAGGGCCGCGCCAAATATAACGACGCGGTCCAGAAGGGCAATCATGGCCGCTACTTCGGCCTCACATTCTGGTCGCCCAACATCAACATCTTTCGCGATCCACGTTGGGGCCGTGGGCAGGAAACCTACGGGGAAGACCCGTATCTGACTGCGCGTCTGGCCGAGGCCTTCATTCGTGGCATCCAAGGGGACGACGCTCAATACTTCAAGGCCATCGCCACGGCAAAACACTTCGCCGTCCATAGCGGACCGGAGACTACGCGCCACACCTTCAACGTGACGCCGAGCGAAGCCGACCTCAACGATACATACCTGCCGGCCTTTAAAGCGAGTGTGGTCGAGGCGTATTCCGTGATGTGCGCTTATAACGCGGTCGATGGCGTACCTGCTTGCGGCAGCACCATGCTGCTCCAGGACAAGCTCCGCAAGGCTTGGGGTTTCCACGGCTACGTGGTGAGCGATTGCGGCGCGATCGGTGACTTCGTCAAGGGCCACAAGTACAGCCCGGACATGGCGGCTGCATCGGCCGCAGCCGTCCAAGCCGGAACTCAATTGGATTGCGGCACCGAATACAAGAGTCTGGTCGAGGCGGTGCATCGCAACCTGATTCCCGAAGCTGACATCAACCGCGCAGTGGAGAAGTTGTTTGTGGCCCGCATCCGGCTGGGAATGTTCGATCCTCCCGATCGCGTCCCGTTCTCGCACCTGAGCATTGCCGATGTCTCCACAGCCGATAATCAGGCCCTGTCGTTGAAGGTCGCACGCGAGTCGATGGTCCTCCTCAAGAATGAAGGCGCACTACCGCTCCAATCCAAGCCGGGCAACCTGGCCGTCATCGGGCCGACTGCGAACGATCCGGACGCGTTGCTTGGCAACTACAACGGCATTCCGCCGCATATCATTACTCCGCTGGAAGGAATGGAGCGAGCTTGGGGCGAACCGGCCGTTCATTTCGCATTAGGGGCTACGTACACGGCGCAATCGAATGCGCTCATCCCGCCGAATGTACTGACTCCGGCGAAATCCGCCAGCGGCGCCCAAGGTCTGACAGTCGAGTACTTCGACAATGATGACCTGAAAGGCAAGCCGAAGCTGACGTGGACAGAGCGGCAGGGCTACTTGCGCTGGGACATGCAGGATTCCGCAATTGTCGCCGCAGCTCCGCGTGAGCATTTCTCCGTTCGCTGGACTGGCGAGCTGACGGTGGGGCAATCCGGCGCATATCAATTAGGCTTTACGCGGCTCGAATGCGCGGATTGCAAGGGCAAGGACTCGGCTAGTTTTTATCTGGCCGGGAAACGAATCGTCTCGGACGATCAGAAGGTCCAGTGGCAGCCCTCGACGAAGATGGCCTCCGTGGATCTAACTGCTGGAAAGCACTACAAGATCCGCGTGGAATACCGCCAATCGGGCGCCGCCGCGGGCTTGCAAATCGTTTGGCATCCAGCGGCGCCGATTTTACTGAAGGATGCTCTCGACAAAGTGAAGAAGGCCGATCTCACCGTGGTCTGCCTGGGCTTGAACTCGAAGCTGGAAGGCGAGGAGTCGCCGCTCAAGGAGCCGGGTTTCGAAGGCGGCGACCGCACCACACTTGAACTGCCCGCTGGCCAGCAGGAGTTGCTAACCAAAGTGCTGTCGTTGAACAAGCCGGTTGTCTTAGTGCTGCTGAACGGCAGCGCCGTGACGCTACCCGCTAGCCAGCAAGCCCCGCGCGCCATTCTCGAGGCGTGGTATCCCGGACAGGAAGGCGGCACGGCGATCGTCGAAACACTGACAGGGCAAAACAATCCGGCCGGCCGCCTGCCGGTCACGTTCTATCAGTCAACCAGTGACTTGCCTCCCTTCGACGATTACTCCATGAAGAATCGCACTTACCGGTACTTCACCGGCAAGCCGCTTTATCCGTTCGGCTACGGCTTGAGCTACTCCTCATTTCAGTATTCCGATTTAGTGTTGAGTCGCGTTCCTGGCGAACTTACAGTGACAGCCAAGGTCGCTAATAATTCTAAGGTGGCGGGCGGCGAAGTGCCGCAGCTTTACTTGAGCTATCCCGACGCGGCGGACGGCCCGCGGCTGGAGCTCCGCGGTTTCACCCGGGTTCACCTTGAGCCGGGCCAGAGCCAAACCGTATCCTTCACCCTCAAGACTTCGGAATTTCGAAGCGGTCGTACGCTTGTGAGTGTCGGCGGAGGGCAGCCATCGGCCGAGTGGACCGCCGGTCACTTTGTGCAGCAGGAGTTGAGAAAATAACGGGCAAATCTTTCGCCTTGAGTCTGCAAATTCTGCGCATCGCAAAATTACTGGCCCGAAGTTACGGCTGCGGTTGTCGCCGGAAGCCGTTGTGCGAACGGGAAAACGTCGGCGATGAAGTAACTGTCTCAACCACTAATCGGTGGCTTCCGAATTGCCTGCTTATCCTTTGCTATTCGACTTCGATCGATAGTAGAGGCTAACTTTGTCCGACCAATCAAATTCCCACGGTATGAAGAAACTGGCGTCGCTAATCAAGGGGGCCATGGTCTGCATGATGACGACGCATGACGCAGCAGGAAATCTCCGCAGCCGGCCCATGGCATTGCAGGCGACCGAAGTCGACGGCGAGCTTTGGTTCTTTACGGGACGTCATACCGAGAAGGCCAGAGATCTCGAAATGGACAACCGCATCAACGTAACGGTCACCAATCCCAACAGCTACGTGTCGGTTTCTGGTATCGGCACGCTAATCGATGACAAATCGAAGGCGGCGCAGTTATGGCACGCCGCTTATCGCACGTGGTTCCCCAAGGGTTTAGGCGATCCGGAACTCGTACTTCTCAAGGTATCGATTGAACACGCCGAGTACTGGGATCCGCCCGAGGGCCCCGTCACTACCCTGATCGGCTTCGTGAAGGGTTTCGCTACCGGTGAGAAGGACAAAAACCTCGAGCACCAGGTCGTCGACGTGCCGTATCCGACTGTTTAGAAGCCGCCAACTGCGGTAATTACTGCCCTTCCGGTGCGGTCTTGGGCTCCGTTGACCCTCGATGGCAGGTGTAACACGTGACGTGTATCTTCCCATCCGGGAAGTTCGCGTTGATGCTCCGTGTCATCACGATCATCTTGCGAGCCATTTCCTTAGTCGGCTTTTCGTCGCTGGCAAAGTCGTCCTTCACATGGCAGAAGCTGCATTCAACGCCGAGCGCTGTCTTAAACGACATCATAGTCGGCATCAGAGTGCTCGGGTCCAACAACTTCAGGTTCTTGGGCGGAGGCGGGGGCCGGCGCTCGCCTGGTGGGGGTGGTTGAGGCGGTTGAGGCGCCTGCGGCTCTTGCGCCATCACAGGCATCACAAGCAAAAGAAGACTGAGCGCCACGTAACAGCCTCGTGGGCGATTGGGTTCACTTACACGATTCATTGCAACTCCTTTCATTCTGCAAGCGCAGGAAACTGTAGCTCCCATCAGAGCATGTTCAAATTGACGCGAGGCCCGGAGTCGTGTAAAAACTCCCGCACGGATCTCAGCATGCGCGCACAGGAAGCTCACCCCCAATGATGAAAGCGGGCGTGGTGTTTCCAGCGCGGCCCGCGCGCTCCTCAGCTGATCGGGGACACCTCGGCCTGATGTCATGCTCATTTCCAGCGTCTGAAAGCGCCGGCGGAGCGCTAGCCCGCCGTGCGCGCTGCGGGGGTGTCCCCACCGCGACAATGTCCATCAAGCAATGGCTCGCTAGGGTATTTTCAGAGCAACAGCGCACGTCAGCAAGTGGATGCGTTAGCGTCACGCCAAGGGCACTGCAAAATGAAAGCGCCGATCCGTTTGGGATCGGCGCTTGAAAAACACTACAACCGGCGGGATGCGGCTACAGGCATTAGGGAATAGAATCTCCCTGCCGCTGTCGAGCCGCCCAGCGATCTGTCGGGACGAGTTCTACTTCTCTCTGGTATTGGAAATCGCGTCCAAAGCAGAGATAAAGCCCTGAGCAGCTGGCGGGACCTTCTCGGCGCCGGCCATCAGTTCCTTGTTCCCAATCTTGGATCCGTATAAGGAAGCGTTGTCGTCCAAATCCTGCCGAAGCGTTCCGGATGTGAACGCCACACCGGCAAATGCGCCGCGGGCACGCGAATACGTGAGGATGCCGGCAGTCAGCTGGGCATCTGTTTCAGCAGCAGCCGTGCGGCCAACTGGCCCGGCGGCCGCGGTCGCATCCGTTCCAACCGTGAACTTGTCAGCCAGCAACTTCTGGGCGCCTTCTTTATTCATCACCAGAAGGATGAGGTCGTTTTCAGCACCACCAATTAGAAAACCGAAGCTTCCACCCTCGATTCGCATAGCGCCCGGCGCGGTCCAGCCGACACCGTTTGCTTTGCGGCAGGAAATGAAGCCCTTACCATATTTGGCCCCGACGATGAAACCGCCCTTTTTCAAGTTCGGGATCACAATTACACAAACCGCCTTGTGCAACGTGTCCATTGGTATGCCCTTGTCATCCATGTGGGTCATGGCCTGTAGCACGGCGGTTGACTGCTGCAGCCGTTCCGCGACGGTGTCCGCCGCGAATGCGCCACTTGCAAGCGTTACTAAGCTGACGATCGATACCGCAATTTTCTTTATCATCATTATTGATCCTCTCCGAATACCCTCTAACTATAACCTTTTGTTTCCCGGCGCGTTAGTCGCAAAACACCCATAAGACTAGCTGCGCGGAGTTTCTGATTCATTCCTTTTTGAGTTCCGACCGGATTTCGGGGGAGCAAAAAAGCGATCCCCTGTATTATAGCCTGTTTAACGTTTTATTACCAATAGCTTGGACCAAGGTCCAGGCCCGACCGGGCCTCCTGAGCGCCTGCAGATTCTGCGCCCCTAGGGTTGCATGGGACGCTCCGGCCTGTGACCGGTCGCCCTCTTTCTCCCGCCCCGTTGGCCTGCAGCCGCTATGATTCATTCACATGCTGAGTGTTCAGATCTTCGGTGTGAAGAACTCCCCGCCAACCCGTGCCGCTGAACGGTTTTTCAAGGAACGGAGAGTCGGCATTCATTTTGTCGACTTGAAAGAGAAGCCCATGTCTCCGGGCGAAATTAAGCGCTTCGTCGACCGGTTCGGCCTGGCGGCGCTTCTGGACACGGAGGGCAAGGCCTACCTCGATGCCGGCCTCAAATACCGCAAGCTGTCCGACGCAGAACTGCGGCTTCGCATCGAGCGGGATCCCAAACTACTAAAGCTGCCGCTGGTTCGCGGCGCCAAGCTCATTAGCATCGGTCATGATGAGGATTCGTGGAAGGCCATGCTCGCCGCGCCTGAATGATCCGACTATTACTCAAAGTGTGCGAAGAGGTTGTTCAGGGATTCTGCCAGCGCGGGATGTGCAAAAACGCCATCCCGCAACTGGCTGTATTGCAACTTGCCCATCATCGCCAGTTGCAACATCGACATGATTTCTCCGCCTTCCAACCCAAGCACGGCCGCTCCCAGAATGTGACCCGTGCCCGCATCGACGATCGCCTTCATGAACCCCCGCGTTTCGTCTGTTTCGAGCGCGCGAGCGACATACGACATCGGCATCTTAGCGACCCGGATCTGCTTCTTCTGAGCTCGGGCTTCTGCCTCGGTTAGGCCAATGCGGCCGAGTTGCGGATCGATGTAGACGGTGTAGGGCACCAGGCGCCCGTTTGTAGTGGCGCTGCCTTTGTCGATGAGATTCGTCCGCAGGATGCGAAAGTCATCGTAAGAGATATGAGTGAAGGCCGGCCCACCCTTGATGTCTCCTAATGCGAAAATGCCGGCCGTGCTGGTTTCCAGTTTTTCGTTCACTCTGATGAATCCTCGATTGTCGGTCGCGATGCCCGCTGCCGCGACGTTCAGCGAATCGGTATTGGGAACGCGTCCGGTGGCTACCAGCATGTGGGAGCCGTCAACGGTAAGGGACTTGCCGTCAATCTGAACGGCGAGTTGAATCCCAGCGCCTGCCTTCGCAACGCTTGCGGCTTTCGCGTTCAGCAAGACATCGATGCCGTCCTGCTGCAGAATGGCGGCCACTTCCTGAGCCACGTCCACGTCCTCCCGGCCCAGAAGTTGGCCGTGCGAATGAACGACGGTTACGCGGCTACCAAAGCGCTGAAACATCTGCCCGAACTCCAGCCCGACATAGCCTCCTCCCAGAACCAGCAGATGCTCCGGAACAGAATCTAATTCCATGATGGATGTGCTGTCGAGGAATGGTACGTCCCCAAGGCCCTTCAGCGGTGGCACCGCGGGGCGGGCGCCGGCGTTGATGAAGAACTTCTCACCCGTCAGCCTGCGCTCGCCACCGTCTTTCAAACGCACCAGCACGCTCGTTGGGTCGGTAAAGCTAGCCTCGCCGAACAGCAGTTCCAGGTTGGGGGTCTTCTCAATGCGCTTTTGGCTGCCGTTGCGGAAGCTGTCCACAATGTCGCGCTTGCGCTGACGGACACGCTCCATATCGATGCTGATAGGTCCGGTGCGAACGCCATAGTCAGCGCCTCGGCCCGCCAGATACGCCACGCGCGCGCTGGCGACCATCGTCTTGGTCGGCGTGCAGCCTTCGTTTATGCACGTTCCGCCCACATGCTTGCGCTCTACCAGGACGGTTCGCAGCCCAGCCCCGGCCAGCGCCGTCGACAGGGGCGTTGCTCCTTGACCGGAACCGATAACAATCGCTTGGTAGTGATCCGCTCGTTGCTGATCGTTCGCACCCATGGCAAGCCTCTCTGCTTCTTGAATAAGGATTGGAAAAACTCTACGCCCCGGCGAGCCGCTGCGCGATGGAACGCTTAGAACCGGGACACCAGAAAAACTCCGCCGCCAATGGCCACTGCATCTTCCAGCAGGGCGATCACAATATCCGGGACCTTAAGCGCGCGCACCAGTCCGGTCCGTGCCTGGTAGCCAGCAAACGCTCCGGCGATGCCGCCTGCCGCCCCTAGCACGCCGCCCAGACCGAGTGGTTGTCCTCCTGCCACGGCCACGCAAGCGCCGGACAATCCGCCCAGAACGATGCGCGCAATGAGACCCGGAGGCTTGAGCCGGCTCGGCGTCTTGGGAAGTTGATCGGCAACTAACTCGAGCACGGCCAGCAATACAAAGATGATGAGCGCTGCAGTCGACCCCATGAAGGAGAGCGGCGTGTTTTGCAGATTGAGCCAGTTTTTGTGAGCGGCCCAAGCCACCACGGCAGGCGCCGTCAAAGAGCGCAGTCCCGCGACCACACCGATTAGAAACGCTAGAAGTAGTACTTCCGATGGATTCATGAACCGGCTCCTTGGTCAGTCTTGGTACATCTTACCCGGGAATTTGGAGGCTTTATGACGCTGGTTCCAATTCACGACCCAGGAGTTTTACCTATCGCCCAGAGCCGTTTGCGAGCCGTGACCGTCAGGGAGGCGGTCTTTGACATCAGCGCGTCCAGGATGTGCCGTTACTCCAATCGATCCGGTTCCCGTTGTTGGTGAGCTTCCCAGTCGGATTTCCAGGCCAGCCGCTGGTTGTGACCTTCTTCGCGTGGATTGTCCCGGTGGCCGTCGAGCCAAGTTCGTTTTGTAACTTCAGCTTCTTGCCGTTCTGGGTTACCTGACAAGTTCGGGATTGATCTCCGTTCACAAACCATGTTCCCGCCAGACCCGGAATATTGTTGTGGCCGTGATTTCCGCCGCCCCCACCCCCACCGCTACACCGAGCCCAGAAGGTGCCGTTCGACCAGTTGATGGTCCGGCCGTCCGCACTCAGCGTACCGGTCACGCCGCTCCACATCATGGCGGTAATCGTGTTCTGGTTGAACCCCACGATCATTCCGGGGGACGTGCTTCCGCCTTCGTTCGTGAGCGTCACCTGCATTCCCTGACTGGTAATCGAGCAGTGTTTTGTCTTGTCGCCTTGAGCACACCAGTCCCCCAAGAAACCGGAACCGCTCGAAGGGCCCATCTGCCCGAGCGCGGCAGCAATACCCAGAGAAGCCACGACCACCAATGAAACCGCGGTCGCGTATCGGAATATGCCCATTTGATCCTCCTGATTCTCCTCTTGCCCCGGTCCGAAGTAAGCTCTGGCGGGCTCCGGACAATCCGCTGTCTCCTAGCCTGACCCACGCTCCGGCAGACACCTTCGCACATCTGTACATCGGCTGTCAACGCCCTTTGCCAGTCACTTGCACGAGCCCCCACTCGGTGAAATACTAGCTTCAAAGAGTCGAAGTGAGATAGCTTCTTCGACCAGTGTTTCTCCAGCCAAAACTGGGAGATCTTCGCAAAATAAGGAAATCAAAATGAACACCAAAATACACCAGAACACGACTCGCACGGCGGCATTGTTATGCTTCGCCCTGCTTTTCTTCTGCGGCATCGGATTGTCACAGGATGTCACCTACAATGCCCTTCCTGGCACGAATTTCTCAGCCTTCCATACCTATCAATGGGCCAACTGCGGCAACGCTCACCCCAGCGGCATCCTCGACGCCGAAATCAAACAGGACATTGATACGGATTTGGCCCAGAAAGGATTCACCAAAGTGGCGCCCGAGACCCAATCCGATTTGTTGGTTTGCTATCAAGTAGCCGTCCAGCAACAACAGCAGTGGAATGCTTATGGCATGGGTGGCTTCCGTTTTGGCGGCATGGGCACGGCCACCAGTTCAACCATCAATAACGGCACGCTGGTCTTCGACGTCTACACTATGGCCGGCAAGCAACAGGTGTGGCAAGGACGGGCAACCAAGACCATCAGTCCAAGCGGCAACGAACAGAAGAATCTGAAGAACATGCAGAATGGCATAAACAAGCTGCTGAAGAACTTCCCGCCGCCGGTGAAGAAGTAAGTACGCTTGGCGCCGATCCAGGCGCCTTAGACACCACGGTTGATGGCGCTACGCCGGTACCTGCGCGCCGATCGCGTCGGTCGTGACCAGAGGTGCTGGGGCTGCCTCGAAACGCACCACCAGGAATGTGAGGTCGTCGCCAGGCGGAACGCCGGCCGCGAACTCTTCAACGGATTTCAAGACACTGGCCCGGATCTCTTCAACGCCCTTGGTGAAGTTCGCCTTGATAACCTCTGCCAACCGCTCCTCGCCATATTCGTCATTCCTCGGATTGGCTGATTCCACAATGCCGTCCGAGAACACAATCAGCAGATCGCCCGTTGCGATTGAAACGCTGGCTTGCCGGTAGTGCGCACCGGCGATCAGTCCAATGACGGTGCCCCCTTCTTCGAGCTGCTTCAATTCGAACCCGCTGGGTGTCTTACGCACCAGCAGCGGCGGGCAATGCCCGGCGTTGACATAGTGCAACTCGCGTTCCACGTGGTCGTAGTAACACGAGAACATCGTCACGTAGCGCTCGCCCGAAGCCCGCTCCAGCAGCAGTTGATTCAATTCGCCCAGGGCCTGCTCATGGTGGGCGGCCGACGCTACCCAGTTGCTGGAACGTATCGCGCCATGCACCAAGCCGGCCAATAAGGCCGCAGGCACGCCCTTGCCGGATACGTCGCCCAGCACCAGCGCCATGTCGTCTTCGTTCACCGAGAAGGTGTCATAGAAATCGCCGCCAACCTGCCAGGCGGGCACGCAAACCGCGGCCACCTCCGCCCGTTCAGAAACCTTGCGTGACGTTGGAAGCAGGGCCTGCTGGACCTGGCGCGCGAGTTGAAGCTGGCGCTCCAATTCCTGCGTCCGTACGTACGCGCGGAACCGTAAGCCGGCCATCAGCGTGGAAATCAGCAGGGCGATAGCGGCCGTGCAGTCGATGATGAGGTTCCGCAGGATGGGCCAGAACTGTGCGTTGACCTCTTTCATAGACATGGCGATTTCAAGCATGGGGAAGGGTAGCGCGCCGTGCGGCGCATTAAGTGACACAGAGCCGTTCTGCGCAGGAGTGCCGGGCTGGCCGGGCGGGGGCCCGTTCGCATGCTGGCGCCGGACGTGCGTGGCAAACAACTCGACCACCAGTTCGTCATCCCCAGCAAGCTTGGTGGTCAGAATCTCCTCGTGGTCCCGCATTTTGTCGTGGATTTCGAGCGCGGTAAATGTGGGAGCAGTGGGCGGCGCACCCGCTTGCGCGATGACATGCCCGTCGGGAGCCCGAAGTACAAGCCATAGGAGCTTCTCGTGTTCTTCCTGTAGCTTGTCAAGAACGTCCGCGATTTCGGGGTCGGTCTGCGCTTGCTTGATCTGCAACTCGCGTTCGATCTGGGCCGCCCGCTTGTTCAAGTCGCGGCGAACCTGGTTGATGACCACGATTCGGGAAACGAAACGGTACGTGGAAATCGAATCGAAAAGAAGCAGGCCGGCTAACCCCGCGCCTAACACAAGCCAGAGCACAAACCAACGCTGCTTACGCGCAATGCGCGGAGGGGTGGGCGGTGACGGCTGGCGGTTGCGGCCCATGCTCGAACTCCTGTGATCCATAGTTTACAAGACGGAAACCGGATTGATCGGGACCGGCGCATTGCGTTTCTTATCAAAAGAGTGGTGGAAGCAAGAACCCAACTTGGAAATGGGGGCGGAAGCCTCGTCCCAGCAGGACGCCCATCTCTTCGGCGGGGAGCCGAAATACTAAGTGCGGCAAACCACGTATTATCAATACCTTACGACCCATAAAACCAAGTCCGTCCCCAATATTGAGTCAACATTGAGTCCGTCCCCATTTCAGTCAATACAGTCAATATTGAGTCCGTCCCTATTACGGCCATATTACGGCCATATTGAGTCCGTCCCTATTACGGCCACGATTCCCGAACATTCCTTCGTCCGGCTGCGTATCAACCTCTTAGTGTCCGGGAAAGTGTCCGTTCACTTCACTCCCGAGTCCCTTTTTCGAGAGCCAATATGAAAAAGCTTGTCGCGACTTCCCTCCGCCTCGCCCTCCTGGCGGTCTCATTGGTATCGATCCTTTCGGCGGCGGCCTCCGATTCCGAATACCGCTGGCGCATTCTGCCCAATCTCGGAGGAGACGAGGTGAACCTCACTCTCATCCGCCGGGAAGGCTTCGTGACGATCTCGCACACCAACTCGGTGCCGCTTTCGAGCCTGCAGGGACTGGAGCGCTCCGACATGTTCGGCTCCGTCGTTGCCTTCCGCATGCACAGAGACCCCGGCACCTTGTACTTCAAGGGTTCGTTCACCTTGGGCATCGGCTCCGGGCCAGTAACGTTTCAGCCCGACCCGCACTTCGCCGCCGACCTGAAGGAGATTGGGTTCCGAAATGTCGACCAGGATCAGCTATTTGATCTTGCGATGGACAATTTCCGGATTTCCACGGCCCGCGACCTTCGTGCTGCCTGCGATTGCGTAGAAACCCTGGACGATGTAGTCGAACTCAACAACCACGGCGTTGACGGTCACTATCTGCGCCAGGTGACGCGTTTGTTTCCCCAGCGCTTGCGCATCGAAGAGGTCACAGAGCTGAAAGACCACGGCGTACCGATTTCACTGTTGGAGGCTCTTCGGTTGGGCGGCTACCGGTTGCCGCCGGGAGCAGCGATTGAACTGCACGACCATGGCGTGTCGCCCTCTTACATCCGGGAGATGAGCGCGCAGTTTAAGACAGCCACCGATGCCCACGACCTGATCGAACTTCACGATCACGGGGTATCCGCGGATCTCGTGCGTCAACTGAGGGAGTCGGGCGTGAACGCATCCACCAACGACATTATCCAGATCCACGACCATGGCACGGATGCCGGCCTCATGCGGGCCGCAAAGGACGCCGGCGTGGACGCGTCCCCAAGTTCCGTGATCGCTCTGCACGACCACGGCGTCGATCCTCAATATGTCCGCGAAATGTCGGAAGCGCTGCACGCCAAGGTCAACGCGAACGACTTAATCCGGCTCCACGAGCATGGCGTCTCGGCCGACTTCGCGCGCCGTATCAGCGAAAGCGGATTTGAAGTGCGCGATCCCGACAAACTGATCAACCTGCATGAGCATGGTGTTCCCGCCGAACTGGTGGCCCAAAGTGTCCGTTCGCATCGCGCAACGTTCTCCGTCGATGAGATGATCCATCTGCACGATCACGGCGTTGATGCGGGCTTTCTGCGCTCATTTGACGAAGCAGGCTATACCAGTGTTTCCGCCGACGATCTGATTCAGCTTCATGACCACGGCGTCACGCCGGATTACGCGCGCCATCTGCAGTCCGAAGGCTTTGGCGCGCTCAGCGTAAGCCAGCTGATCAAAATGAAGGATCACGGCGTATAGCCGTCATTGTCGGCCAGTCAACTCAGCGCAAAACTTCAGCACAGACCTTAACAGCCCGCTTGCAAACGACAGCTCCTTCCTCTTCCGCTAAGCTTCTGAGGCGCGACGGTAACGGAGCGCTTGCTCCCAAACTCAACTTTCCGGGTATTTTCAGAGCAACCGCGCGCGAACCTCGCCCGCACGGCAACGACCGCCTAAATCAGCACGCCATTCGGCGCCGTGAACGTCTGGCTGTCCACGCTGCCCGTGTTCCTGGTGGCAGCCGGCTCGAAAATAAGCACCTCGGCTTCCTCATCCGCCGCTGTCCGGTGCTCTATGCCGTGAGGCACCACCACCGCTTCGCCCGGGCCAAGTTCTACCACGTGGTCTCGAAACTCTACCCGAAACCGTCCCCGCCACACCAGAAACATCTCGTCCTCCGTCTCATGGTGGTGCCAGGGAAACTCGCCTTGAAACTTAACCAGCTTCACTTCCTGGCCGTTAAGCTCCGCGATGACTTTGGGACGCCAGTGCTCGTTGAACAGCGCGAACTTCTCTTGCAGATTGATGCGGGTCACGCCGCGACTCCTTCTTCAGCGATGTTACGCCCTTCAGATTCAGCGGAAAGTGTCTGACAGTTTATAATTCAATCCAGTTTTCGATCAAGTACGGCCAGATACATGGCTACCAGCCGGTACGTCTCGTAATAGTCGTCCATGTGGAGCGCCTTTAACGAGTCGTCCGGGGAATGGATAATGTGAAAGTTCTCTGGTGTGAGCGAATGGATGTCGATCGTAGGGACCTTTAACTCGCGAAAGGAGGACGCGTCGCTCAACCCCACCTTGTCGACATTCACCGTCGCAACCGGCGAGTGCATGGAGGCCGCGATTTGGCCGAGCAACTCGACCAGGTGTTTGTCTGCCACGCTAGTCCATACTTTGGTCGGGCCCCCGCCAACACTATCCAGGTTGACCATAGCTGCGATCTCCTGCCGCCCCTCCTTACCGAGATGGGACACATAGTATCTTGATCCCACCAGGCCGTCTTCTTCTTCGCAGAAGGCGATGAAGCGGAATCGGTGTTTGTGCTCGATCGAGCCGGCGCTCTGGTAGAGGCTCGGCAGCAGTGCTGCTCCGCTCCAGTTGTCGATCACGCCACCGCCGGCGCTCACCTTGTCGAAGTGAGCAGTGACGAGAATTTCTTTTCCGGCGCCGCCTACTAAGTCGCACACGACGTTCGCGAAGTGGGAGTGTGGCACCGCCTGATCGGCTTCAAGGGCGCCTTGGCAACCCACCTCGGCGAACAGTTTTTGAATTTCGGCCTGCCGTTCCTTATTCTTGTTGGGAGCCAATTCAATTCGCGCCTGAACGACTTCCTTCGGCACGAATGTGATGTGAAACTCTTCGGCGAACGCCAGAGCCGCAATTCCGCACGCGATGGCGGAAACGGCTGTGATTGGTCTCATCGGTGACCAAAGAGTAACAAACCTAGCCGGTTCGGAAGAGAGTTGTCCGTTATTCCTGCCGCAGGGCTTCCAGCGGCTCGATGCGAGATGCCCGCCACGCGGGTATGTAGCCCGCCAGTATCCCGGCCGCGGCTAGTAACACAATGGCGCTGACGTAGGTCGCCGGATCCGCGGCCGTCACCCCAAACAGCAGAGATCGCAACACTCTGCCGGCAAGTGCCGCGGCGACAAGCCCGATGCCCAGTCCAATCGCCGTCAGCTTGAATGCCTGCCCCAACACCATGTTCAACACGTCACGGCGTTCGGCGCCGAGCGCCATCCTCAATCCCACCTCGGCCGACCGTTGGGCCACTGCGTATGCCATCACGGCGTACACCCCCACCAACGCCAGGCAGAAAGCCAAGCCGGCGAATAGTGAGAGCAGCAGGCTCAAAAAGCGCGGGGAAGCGATGGTGTCGGCCAGCTTCGATTCGAGCGTGTTGAAGCGCACCGGCACATCCGGGTCCAGCTCACGTGAAATCCGGCGCACCGTCTCAGTCAGCGCCATGGGATCACCCGATGTCCTCACCAGCAAGGCAAACTCCCCGTTCGGATGTTGAAGCACGGGCATGTACATCTCTGGGCGGGCCGGCACGGCGGCGCTATCCAGATGTGCATCGCTAACCACGCCGACAATGGTCATCCACTTCATGGATTGCTCATCCAATCCGCACAGGATCTTCCGCCCGAGCGGGTCCTGACCGGCGAACCCCTGCTTGGCCAGCGCTTCGCTAATCAGGGCGACCAGCGGGCTAGCCAGCGTGTCTCGCTCCGAAAAATCGCGGCCGCGAACCACCCGCATGCCCAGCGTTCCCATGAACCCAGGCGATCCGACATTGAAGCCCGCCTGTGGGGAACTGACGGTGAAATCCTTCATGGTTTGGCCTTCCACAATGTAAGATCCGTCCGAATGCCCTGTGTCCAGAGGCAGACGGCCGGTGAGGGCCACCGATTGAACGCCAGGGATCGTCTGCACCCTCTTCTGGATTTCCTGGAAATATCCTTCCGTCACGCGGCGCGTGTCGCTCTCTCCGTACGCTCCCGTGCTGAGTTCGGCCGTCAATATCCCCTCTGGATTGAATCCGAGGTTCACCTTCGTCAACGACGAGACACTGCGCAGCAGCAGCCCCGCTGAAATCACCAGCACCACGCACAGTGATACTTCCGCGACTACGAATATCTGCCGGAGCCGTGTGGACGATCCACCCGTGACCCCGCGCGTACTGCCTTGGCGCAGCGCCTCCACCGGATCGATTTGCGACACCTTCATAGCAGGCGCCAGTCCGAACAAGAGGCTTGCCAGAACGGAGATGCCGATCGCAAACATCAGTACGCTGCCATCGATCGCTGCTTCATCCAGCCGGGGCAGCCCCTTCGGGGCCAAGCCGACCAGCGCCGTCAGCCCCCAGTTCGCGAGAACCACCCCGGCAATTCCGGAAACCACTGCCAGCGCGAGGCTCTCGATGAACAATTGCCCGATAATCTGTGCCCGGCTCGCTCCGATCGCCGCCCGGATCGCCACTTCCCGCGTGCGCGCTGTCGCGCGAGCCAGCAGCAGATTGGCCACGTTTGCACAGGCAATCAGCAGCACCAATCCCACCGCACCCAGCAGTACGTACAGTGTCAGCTGGATGTTGTGCACCGTATAGTCCTGAAGCCGTGTCACGGCGGCATTCTTGTCCTTATTTGTATCCGGGTAGGCCTGCGACAGCCTCGAACCGATGGCTGTCATCTGCGCCTGCGCCTGCTCAAGCGAAACGCCGGGCTTCAATCGGGCAATGACCCGGTGGTTATGGCCCCCTCGTGACGTCGAATCCTCATAGATGCTGTCGGGAACCCAAATCTCGGACTTCCCGGGGAAGCGGAAACCGGCCGGCAGCACGCCAACGATCGGGAAAACCATGCTCGCCACGCGCAAGGTCTGATGCCCATCCGGTGTCTCCCCTGCGAAGTGACGCCGCCAGAACGCATCGCTCACCAGAACAACGGGGGCCGCACCCTTCCGGTAGTCGTCGGCGGTGAGCAGACGGCCCAGCTTCGTTTTCACATCCATCGCTGCGAAGAACTCGCGCGAGACGATGGCATAACTGGCGTACTCCGGCGATTTTCCGGCCACCACGCCGCTTTCGCCTTCGTTGTACTTTGCCATGGCCGAGAATGCCGTGCTTTGGTCGTGCCAGTCATGGAAGTCGGGTGCGGAGACTTGCCCGAACCGGCCGCCGTGCCTCCAGGCGTTGGAGAGTGTCACGATCCGGTCCGGCTCATGGAAATCGAGCGGACGAAGCAGCACGCTATTCACGACGCTGAAGATGGCGGTATTGGCGCCGATACCGAGCGCCAGCACCAGTACCACCAGACCGGCGAACCCTGGATTCTTGGCTAAAGAACGCAACGCAAACCGAATTCCCATGACTACCTCTAACGCAATTAAAGCACCACGCTTGCGTGTTGATTCCAGTGGTTTTCTCTCTACCTCGGCGTCCGAAATTGGGACACTTCGCGCAGGCTCTCGGGCAGTTGCGGGAAGCCGTTTAGACCTGGCCGCTCAGCCACTCCAGATAGCTTGCCGACCCGTCCATCACCGGCAGCGCCAGAATCTCGGGTACGTCATAGGAATGCAACTCCGCAATCCTCTCCCGCAGTTCGGCAAAACGCGCCGGGGTGGTCTTCACCACCAGCAGTACTTCCTCAGCGGACTCCACCACACCCTGCCAGCGATAGATGCTCTCTACCTTGGGGATCAAGTTGACGCAGGCCGCCAGCCGCTGATCCACAAGCGCCCGGGCCAATCGGCGCCCTTCTTCGAGCGACGAGACGGTGGAGAGAACCACCACTGCTGACACAGAGGCTTCCGGCATTCTAAACAATTCTAGCCGGATTTGTTCTCAGGCCTAATGTTTTCGCTGGACTCGGCGACCCTGCTCGGCTTATAAACAAATGATAGGGATCAGTTCCGCCCATGTTAAAAAGATTTGCACGCCCCATTCTCTTCATTGCAACGCTGGCAGCCTTCGCTTCCTACGCAACCATCATGTTGCGCGGGCCGCACGGCCTCCGCGTGCTGGCCGAAAAGCGCGCCGAAGCCCGCCGCCTCGAGGAAGAAAATGCGGATCTGCAGCACGACCTCGATAAGAAGCAGAAGCGCATCGAGAAGCTCAAAAACGACCCGAGCGCTCAAGAAACCGAAGTTAAGAAGGTTCTTGGATATCAGAGGCCGGACGAAACAGTTTTCAAGTCCAGCACGGCGGTCGTGCCCCCTCAGAAGTAGCCTGCTGCGCAGCTGTAGCCTGGCAGGCGGCTGAAGGCTATCTTCCCCCTTCACTCCCCACTATCGGGAATCTGCAACCCATTACAAACCAACACAGGCCTTCGGAGCCGTGACCGTCAGTACCTACGCAGTTGGATTCTAGTTGTTTCTGGCAGAATATTTTCGTGGCATGCACTTCATCCAATGTTCACGGCCCTCAGAGGCTGGTTGCAAACAGCCCCAACTTTCGAAAAGCCTACCGAGGCGCGACCGTCAGGGAGTAGCCATGGCCCGGCGGGCCACCGAATTGAATGAAGACGCGAAATTCCGGCTCAATGGCGTCAACAACTTGGAGCGCGTCTTCAGGGGAGCGCTCGCCCGGATCAGCCTGTTTGGTTCCGGCTGCGCCGGGTTAGGGAGCGGTTTTTGGCCTTTTCAGCAGCCTGCTAATCTAACCCTGCCGAACGTGTAACTCGGCGCCTGTTCTCTGCAACTGCCCGCGGGCGGCTGCGCGGACCATCCGCGCCGCCTCTTCAATGGTTTCTTCGCCCGCCAACAGCAGCCGGTGTGGGAACCAGAACCCATCGCCCAGGTATGCTTCCGCGTTCGGACAGGGCATCACCCGGCAGTCCGCCTGCCTGTAGAGAGGGTTCTGGTACAGCGTATGCGGATAGAACGGGGTACAGGGCAGGCCCGCCGCCGTCACCGCCGCATGAAACTCATCCCGCGTCACAGTCTTCGACTGAAAACGGCCGCACAACAGATACCACGAGTTCTGCGTCACGGCCGTCGGCTCGTCCTGCCAGACAATCTCCTCGACGTCGGCGAGCAGCCTTTTCAAAAGCCGGACGCTGGCCGTCCGGCGGGCGATTTGCTCCGGTAACCGCTCTAACTGAGCGGTGAGCACCGCTGCCTGAAAAGCCGTCATCCGGAAATTGGTGCCCAGCCGGTAGTGGCTGTAGAAGCTCTCTCCCGCCTTCCGGCCCATGTTGACGAACGACCGGGTTCGCGTTGCGAAATCGTCGTTGCTCGTCACCAGGATTCCACCCTCGCCGGCACACATTACTTTCCCGTTCTGGAAACTGAATGAGCCGGTAATCCCAAAGCTTCCCGCTCGCTTACCCTTCCATTCCGACCCGTGAGCGTGCGCTGCGTCTTCAATCACCCATAAGCCATGCTCGCGGGCGACAGCGTTGATAGCGTCCATGTCGGCCGGAGTTCCGCCAAAATGCACCGGGATCACCGCCTTAGTTCGGGGCGTCACGGCTTCGGCGAGTCGCTCGGGATCGATGTTGAACGAAGTGGGGCCGATATCCACAAACACCGGCGTCGCTCCCACCCGTGAAACCGCGCTCGCGGTGGAAATGAAGGAGATGGCCGGTACGATCACCTCGTGTCCAACGCCGATTCCGAGCGTTGCGAGGGCCGCTTCCAGCGTTACCGTTCCGTTGAAAGCGCAGATGCCGTGTTTCGATTCGTGAGCGGCAGCAAACTGCCGTTCGAACTCTGTGACGATCGGATGAAACCCGCCCCACTGTGGGCTCCGGAGGACCGATCGAAGCAATTCCTCCTCCCGCTCACTCGACTGCGGCCAGCTTGGAATGTTCAGGCTATTCATTCTTGCTCAACCCCAAGCATAGCTTCCAGGGGACGGGTAATTCATCGGTGGGACAATGGGTGATCGACATGTCGGTCTACCAAGAGCGCAAAGACGAACTGGAACGCCACGAATTCATGATGGGTCGTGACCGGGGCCGGCTCGCCGTCACGCTCGACTGCATCACGGACGCGCTGGTGCTGGTCGGCCAGCATGGCGTTTACTGCCAGAGTGCCCGGCAGCCGGGCAAGCCGGCCATGGACATTCAGCTCATCACGAAGAGTCTGGCCGATGCCAAGGAACTCGTCGCCGGCGTGCTCGAAGATATGGCCCGCGCTCGTCAATTACAGAACGAGCAGCCGTAGTTTCGGCTACAAATTCTCAAGGAACGGGTTCTGCTCGATCTCCGCGCCGATGGTCGTGTTGCCGCCGTGGCCGGGCGTCACCAGTGTGTCCTCTGGCAATACCAGCAGCTTGGCCTTAATCGAAGAAAGCAGCTGCTTCGTGTTTCCACCCGGCAAGTCCGTCCGCCCTACCGATCCCTGGAACAAGGTGTCGCCGGCCAATAACTTGTGCTCTGCCGGAATATACAGGCACAGGCTGCCCTGGGTGTGGCCGGGAGTATGCAGCACATGCAGGTCTCTGGTGTTCAATTGCAGCGTGTCGCCGTCCTTGGTGGGAATGTCCACTTCCACGGCCTCGGGGGTTGGCACGCCCAGCCAGGCGGCATACTGGTCCAGCGCATCCACCAGTCCCTGGTCGCTCGGGTTCATATAGACCGGTGCTCCCGTCAAGACCTTCAACTTCTGCGCGCCCGAGATGTGATCGATATGACCGTGCGTGATCACGATCGCCTTCACCGTCAATCCATGTTTTCGCAGGACGGCCATGATCCGTTCCACCTCGTCGCCCGGGTCCACCACTATGGCTTCCCGCGTCTGTTCGTCGCCCAGAACGGAGCAGTTACACTGCAGCAGCCCCACCGGCATGACAACGTGGATCATCTGGCTTTAGAGTATCGTCATCGGGTTCGGAAAATGGGCGTTCCGGCTCACCGTTATACTCGAATTTCAGCTAAGGAGATCTATGGACGCCTTTGTGCATATTCTGATGCGGTTCATCCACATCGCCTCCATCGTGACACTGGTGGGCGCAATCCTCTACGCCCGCCTCGTGCTCACTCCCGTCCTCAATGAACTGCCCGAAGCGGCCCGGGCTGCCGCGGCCGCCAGCGCCCAGGCGAAATTCAAACAAACCGTCTTCATTCTGCTGGTGTTCATCATCGGATCCGGAACGTATAATCTGATCGCCGCCGGCCATCACACGTCCACCTGGCAGATGTGGTTTGGCATCAAGATGCTGCTGGTGCTGCACATCACCGCTGCCTCCATCCTGTGGGCGCTGTCGCCCTACGGGGACGTCGCCGTGGCAGGTAAAGGCAAACGGCGGCTGGCAGGTCTCGCCATCTCTGGCCTGCTGGTGATCCTGATCTCGAATTACCTGCGCTGGCTGTCTATGCATGCTGGATAAGCCAGGCCTGGGTCGCCCGCTACGCCGGCTGCATCAAACGGAGTGAACATGAAGTCCTATGAAGCCTTGCGAACCGCTGCCGCCTGGATCGATCTCTCCGCACGCGGCAAGATCCGCGTAACCGGCGAAGATCGGGCCCGGCTGCTGCACGCCATGACTACCAACGACATCCAGCACATGCAGCCAGGCGACGGTCTTTACGCCTTCTTCCTCAATGCGCAGGGACGCATCCTCGCCGATGCCTATATCTACCATCTGGGCGAGTCGTTCTTGCTTGACACCGAGCCGGAAGCGGCCGGGAAGGTTCTTCAGCATCTCGACAAGTACATCATTGCGGACGACGTCACGCTGGAAGACCAGACCGCCATCTGGAAGGCCATCGGTATCGAGGGCCCTGCTTCTGCCGAAGCGGTCGGAGCGCTCGGCCTGCCGGTGCCGGTCCTGGATTATCACGTTGCCGCCTTCGACAACGGTTTCATGGCGCGCACCGCGGCCACGGGTCCGCTGGGCTTTCGCGTGTTTGTTCCCGTAGCCGAGCTCGCCGGGCTGATCGAGAAGCTTGCCGCCGCCGGCATTCCCGAAGCGGACCCCGAGGCGGCCCGCACCGTTCGGCTCGAGAACGGCCGGCCTCGCTACGGCGACGACATCACGGAGCGTTACCTTACCCAGGAAACCCAGCAGATGCATGCCGTCAGTTTCACCAAGGGCTGTTACCTGGGTCAGGAGATCGTGGAGCGCGTGCGTTCCCGCGCTCAGGTGCACCGCCATCTCATGCCCGTGCGCATCCGGTCCACGGACCCTCCCGCTGCCGGTACCAAGCTGAAGTCCAATGGTAAGGATGCCGCCGAAATCACATCGGCTGCCTACTCGCCGGCACTCGGCGAAGTGGTTGCGCTCGCGTATGTCCGAACCGACTATCAAGCTCCCAAAACCGAACTGACAGTCGATTCCACCGAGCCTCCCGTCGGTGCCTACATCTCCTGAACGCGCAGGCGAGAACTCTCGCGCGATCATGGAAGCTATGGCGATCGCATCCACCAACCCGGCCACGGGCGAGACAACTCACACCTTTCCCGCTCTGACCGGCGAGGAGGTTGACGGGAAGGTCGCGCTCGCCGCGGCCGCCTTTCCGGAATACGCGGCAACCAGCTTCGATCGGCGCTCCGCCTGGCTGCTGGAAGCCGCGCGAATCCTGGAGGCTGAGAAGGAACGCTTCGGCCGCATTATGACCAAGGAGATGGGCAAGACGCTGGCCTCGGCCATAGCGGAAGCCGAGAAGTGCGCCCTCGGCTGCCGCTATTACGCCGCGCACGCCGCCGGGCATCTCGCGGATGAAGTGATTCCCAGCAACGCGTCGCTCAGCTTCGTTTGTTATGCCCCACTCGGACCGGTGCTGGCCATCATGCCTTGGAACTTCCCGTTCTGGCAAGTCTTCCGCTTCGCCGCGCCGGCCCTCATGGCGGGTAACGTGGGTCTGTTGAAGCACGCCTCCAACGTGCCTCAGTGCGCGCTGGCGATCGAAGATATCCTGCTGCGCGCCGGCTTTCCGCCCGGCGCTTTTCAGAGCTTGCTGATCGAGTCGAATCAAGTACCGGCGTTGTTGAAGGACGACCGCATCAAAGCCGCTACGCTGACCGGCAGCGAACCGGCAGGCGCTTCCGTTGCCGGCATCGCCGGACACGAGATCAAGAAGACGGTTCTGGAACTGGGAGGCAGCGATCCCTTCATCGTCATGCCCAGCGCGAACTTCGACACCGCCGTGGCTACCGCCACGAAGGCGCGCAACATCAACAATGGACAGTCTTGCATTGCCGCGAAGCGGTTCATCGTCGCCGCTGCGATCTACGATCGGTTCGAATCGGCCTTCGTGGCAGCCATGCAGGCAGCCCGCGTCGGCGATCCGTTCGATCCGGCGACCGACGTCGGCCCACTCGCAACCGAGAAGATCCGCGAGGAACTGCACGATCAGGTCCAACGAGCGCTGGCCGCTGGAGCCACGTTGCTCACTGGCGGCGAGAAGCTGCCGCCGCCGGGCTGGTTTTACAAGCCCACCGTCCTGGCAAACCTGCCCCGCACATCGGCCGTTTATTACGAGGAGTTTTTCGGCCCGGTGGCCCTGCTGTTCCGGGTGGAGGACGCCCGCGAAGCGCTGGCCCTTGCTAACGACTCCCGTTTCGGCCTCGGCTCCAGTGTTTGGACGGAGGACACGGCGGAAGTGGACCTCTTCATTCGAAGCATCGAAGCCGGCAGCGTCTTTGTCAACGGCATGGTGGCCTCCGATCCACGCCTCCCATTCGGAGGCGTGAAGAAGTCAGGCTACGGCCGCGAGCTGAGTCTGGCCGGCATCCGCGAATTCGTCAACGCCAAAACCGTCTGGATCAAGTAACGACTCCCACCAGTATTAATCCCAAACCGGACGTGGTACAGGCCTTCAGCCTGTGGGTTTTCAAAGCAAACCCGACCGGGGACAGGCGCCGAGTCTGTCGGAGATAGGAATTTCCGCGGCTTTGCCGCAAACGGGAGGCAGAGGTGGGGCTGGACGCCCACGTCCGCGCCGGTCGCCCACGACCGGCTCCGCTTTGTTTCCCAACAATCGCTGCTCCGCGCAAAGAAACAAAGATTTAGTAACACAGGCCTTCAAACGTTGATGAAAAAGCCAATTTCGCCTCCGCCCCCTCGTGCGCGGGATACTGCCACTCGTTCCAAGCAAACACAAACGCTTCGGAGCCGTGACCGTGAGTACCTACGCAGTTGGATTCTAGTTGTTTCTGGCAGAATATTTTTGTGGCATGCACTTCATCCAATGTTCACGGCCCTCAGAGGATGGTTGCAAACAGCCCCAACTTTCGAAAAGCCTACCTCGCTCGGATCAGCTTGTTTGGTTCCGGCTGCGCCGGGTTAGGGAGCGGTTTTTTCATCAACGTCTTCAGCCTGTGATCGGCGGTTTGTTGACTTCTGTGGCTTGTCACCCAAACTTCACGCCGTAATCCCCACCCGCCGCCAGTTTCACACTAACTGATCCGTCATCGTTCCGCGCCAACGCCAGCTCTTTGCCCCCTTGCGTGACCGCGGCGATCTGCTGGCCCTTCGGCGCACGCAATCGTTGCTCTCCATCGGCCGCCGGCCAGAGCGCGCCCGCCACGCCTTTGCCGCCCTTCCACTCAATGGCCACGCCGACATTGCCACGCACTTGCAGTCCCTTCACGTTCCCGGCCGGCCAGTTGCCTGGTAAAGCCGGCAAGAACGCGATCTCGCCCTCGTGGCTTTGTAGCAGCATCTCGGCCATCGCGGCCGTTGCGCCGAAGTTGCCGTCGATTTGGAAGATGCTGCCATGCTCAGCCGGATGGGTGTCGAAAAGACTCGGTCCCGTGGAATGCTTTAGCAACATGGTCAGCGATTCCTGGGCCATGTCGCCATCCAGTAAACGCGCCCAGAAGGCGATTGCCCAGGCTCGGCTCCACCCCGTGTACGCCCCGCCGGCCTTCAATCGCCGCTCGAGCGAAACCCGCGCCGCCTTTGCCAGTTCAGGTGTCTGTCGTGGTGTGATCGCGCATCCCGGATACAACCCGTACAGTTGCGACATGTGCCGCTGGCCGGGCTCTGCTTCCGCGAAGTCCTTCGACCATTCCTGCAATTGCCCGTATTGGCCCACCTGATACGGCACCAGCCGCGGCAGAGCCTTCTGCATCTGCTCCCTCATCGTGGCATCCACGGCCAGCAGCTTCGAGGCCTCGATGCAGTTGGAGAAAAGCTCTCGGATCAGCGCCATATCCAACGTGCAGCCCGCACTGACGCTGGCGGTCTTTCCCTCCGGCGTGAGGAACACGTTCTCGGTAGAAAAGGAGGGGCAGGTGGTGAGGCGTCCCTGCTTGTCTTCGATCAGCCAGCCCAGGCAGAACTCGGCCGACCCCTTCATCAGCGGGTAACCAACCTTCCGAAGGAAGTCCAGGTCCCTCGTGTAGCGATAGTGATCCCACAGGTGCTGGCAGAACCACGGACCGCTCATCGGGAAGTTGGCCCACGTGGGCGTTCCGTGACCTTCCCCGACCGGCGCCGACTGCCGCCACAGGTCCACGTTGTGATGCGACACCCAGCCGCCCAAGCCGTAGTTGACTCGCGCTGTCTCGTGGCCCGTCTGGCTGAGGCCTTGAATCAAGTCGAACATCGGGCTATGGCATTCCGAGAGGTTGCACGACTCAGCTGGCCAGTAGTTCATCTGAACATTGATGTTGGCCGTCCAGTTCGAGCTCCATGGCGGGCGGACCTCCTGGTTCCAAACGCCCTGCAGGTTGGCGGGTTGCGTTCCCGGCCGGGAACTGCAGATCAACAAGTAGCGGCCGTATTGGAAATAGAGTGCGAGCAGCCTCGGATCTGCGACTGCGCCGACTGCCTTCAGCCGTTCATCCGTTGGCTGGTCAAGCGGCTGTCGCCCGAGATCAAGCGCGACCCTCCGAAACAGCCGTTGATGATCGGCGATCTGGCTGGCGCGAAGCGCCGCATAGGTCTTCGTTACCGCCGCATCCAACGCTTGTCCGCAGCGCTGAGCAATGGCAGCGGCTGGCAGATCCGGCTGCTGGTCGAAACCGCGAAATCCTGTCGCGGCGGTAAACAGCAACATCACTTCATCGGCGTCCGCTACGGAGATCGAGTTGGTTTCAACACTCTTGCTTCCGCCTTGAGCTAGCACGCGAACCTCCGCGCAGAAGCGCATGCTCTTGCCATCGGCTTGGTCGTAGAGCACCGGGTTGTCAGAGCCCACATAGTTGGGATCAGAGTGGCTGGGCGCTTTCCCGTCCAATCGGATTCCGTTTGCCGAAGCTTGCTGCAAGAACGGATGCGGCGTGTCGAGGCTGGCCGCGCAACTGACTCGCCCTGGCGCGGTCGCGGTTAGCCGTACCACCATGACCTGATCGACCGCAGAGATGAATGCTTCACGAACGTAGTCGATGCCATCCGCCCGGTAACTCACCCGCGCCGTCGCCGTATCCAGATCGAGCTCGCGGCGATATGTCTCCGCCTTCTCTGTCCCACCGAACTTAATCCGCAGGTTGCCGAGCGGCTCGTAGCTCTCGTTGAAAGGTCCTTGCATGTGCTGGCAGGCGGCGTCGGCTTCGACATACTTCTCCTCGTCCATCACCAACCGGCGCACCTCTGGCAAGTACTTCTGTGCCTCCGGATTGTTCCATTTCTTGGGACACCCGGACCAGAGCGTGTCTTCGTTCAACTGCAAACGCTCTTCCGCAAGACCGCCGAACATCATGGCGCCTAGTCTTCCGTTGCCGATCGGCAGAGCTTCGGTCCACTCGCGGGCAGGCTGGCGATACCACAGCACAAGATCGCTTGAGGCAGCATCGCCTTCCGTCTTTGCCGATGCGATCTGGGCAGCAGTCAATGCGAAAGGCACGGCAGCGAGGAAGTCACGTCTGGTTGGTCCGCTCATGTCGCTCCCAGTATCTCTCGCGAGCTTCAAAAGCCAATCGCGAACACCGCGGCCTGGCGTTATGTTTTACAGGTCACCGCCAGCAAGCTCCTTCGCGGTCTGCCTAACCAGCTCGCCTCGGCCAAATTCGTCAGTGCTCACTGCTGCTCAACTTCCGGTTGTGGAGATCCCATCACCACCGCCTGGTCCTGTTCCAGGGCGTTTCGACGCAGATCCTTTGAGCGCGCCAGCTCTTTTTGAGCACGCTCCGCTTGCCCGAGTTTCCGATACGCCATGTAGAGCTGATAGTGCACGTTGCCATAGTGGTCTGTCGCGGCTGCCTTCTCGAGTCTTGGGATGGCATTGGCTGTCTGTCCCAGCCGCAAGTACGCCGTTCCCAACAAGCTGTTTGTTTCCGGTAAGTCTGGTTGAAGGCGCAGTGCTCGCTCCAGAATGGGCACCGCTTTTTCGTTGTCCTTCTGCTCCACATACACCCGTCCCAGTAAGTACAGCGTGTGTGCTCGAGAGTCATCCAAGGCCAGGGCCTTCTCCAGTTCACTAAGTGCGGCAGGATAGTTGTGTTGATCCAGGTACACTTCTCCCAGCGCGTCATGCAACTCCGGTTCATTGGGACGTAGCTCCAGGGCTGCCTGAAACTCTTTGACTGCGTCATCCGCATTACCGCGTAAGGCATAGCCTTCGGCAATCAGTTGGCGGGTGCGCCAGGAGTTCGGAAACGATTCCTCGAGCCGCGCATACATTTCGGCTCCCAAGGCCTGATAGGAGCGTTCTAGCCAGTAGCTGGCCTCGGCGTCTTTGCTGGGGCCTTCTTGAAGCTGTCCCAGGATGCTGGCCGCCTGTTCGTATTCCTGCAAGGCAAAATAGGCTTTCCCCACCACCATCCGTTCCGCGCCGGTGAAATTGCTGCGGCCCTTCAGCGAATCGATGCAGCGCGAGTAATGATGGGCACGGCAGGGATCCTCTTTCGTCTGGACCCCGTCACCCGCGTTCTTCTGCCAGGCGGAAAAGTCGCCTTGGAACGCTTTCCATTCGCGATTGGCCCGGCCGGCATCACCAGACGCCGCGAACAGGCCGGCTAACAGATAGTGCTTCACCGCTCCCTCCGGCGCGTCTTCCAGAGCCGGTATCTGTGCCTTCACGGCCTCCCGCGGGACTTCGACCGAAGGAAAGTCCCGCTGTAGCGCCAAGAACTCTGGTGAGATTTGCCAAACCTTTTCGAGCGATTCCAGCGCTCCTTTAGGCTCGTTCTGCGCCAGCCGCAAATTCGCCAAACCGATCCAGGCCAACTCATTGTGCGCATCGAGTTCCAGTTCCAAGCGAAATTCCTTTTCGGCTTGCTCCAGCTTTTGGGCATGCAGGTAACTTTGGCCCAACAATGTATGCAAGCCCGCCTGATGCGGCTCACTGCTCAACGCCTTCTGGTATTCCTTGACCGCGTCTGCCCAGCGGTTGCGCTGGAATAAGAGGTCACCAAGGAAGCGGCGCCCCCATGCTGAATCCTGATAAACACGCGCGCCGCGGTAAGCTAAACGAGCCGATAAGTCCAGGTATTGGTGTCCGAGTTTGAACCACGCCTCGGCTTTGTCGGGTTCAAGCAGGGAGATCTCGCGGAACTGATCGGCCGCGCTTCGGAAGTTGTCCTGGCTCAGGTAACACGAAGCTAAGGCTTCTCGAGCGTAACGATTCGATGGATCGAGCTTCACCGAACGCTCGAGAAATGGAATAGCCTTTTCCGGCGTTCCTAACTTGATGTAATCCAATCCAACAATAAGTGTTGGCCCTGGGAGGCTCGGCCGTTCTTTCAGCGCTTTCGCCAGATAGCGAACCGCTAAGTCGTATTGGAGGAGGCCCTGGTAAGCGAGGCCCAGGTTCACCTCAGCCTCGACCAGTGTCGGGTCGGCCGCCAGCACCTTTTTGAAGTCTTCAGCGGCCCGTGCGAATTCGCGTTGCTGCAGCGCTTGCTGTCCACTGCGAAAGTACTGTTCGAGTGGTTGCTCCGGCGTCTGCCCAGTTGCTGCCGGCGACACCCACCAGATCACGAGAAGAACAATCCCGAAAACCTTCACCCTAACATTCTTACGCGAACCCGCACGCATTGCGAGCCGTGACCGTGAGAGTCTGTGTGAAAACCCAGCCACAGAACCGCACGCGTCAGCAAGCCTGAATCCGTCCTGAGACTCCAGCACGGAACCGCGCGCGTACGCAAGCGGATTCGGGTGTCCTCCTTTCGACCGCTCGTCAGCAAGCCCCCAGGGTGATTTTCGACGCGCGTTTAAACGGAGCCGTGACCGTCAGGGAGCGAACGCAAAGCTTCGGAAGCAAGAAACCGGGGGATCGAATTCAGCGCAAGCTCCTAGGAGCCGCGATTGGCCCGTGATTTTCGACGGAGCGGCTGCCTTGTTGCGAGCCGCGACCGTGAGGGAAAGCGGAACTCTAAAGTACCTGCTTGCGAGCCAACACCAAGACGCTAACCGACAGGCACTTTCCCTCGTGGCACACGCTCCGCTTTGGAGCAAGGCCCTAAGCCTGTGGCGCCTGTCCCCGGTCGGCGTTGCTCTGAAAACCTATGTCCCAAGGCGCGCACATATCCCCGTATCTCGCCACCAAAGCCCGCCGCCGCGTGGACACACCGAGACTGTCCCCAGATCAACCACAGCTGATTTGTGGACCTGCGGGATCAACCCGCCATGGTATGGCGACGTTCGACGGAGCGAATTCTTCGGAGCCGTGACCGTGAGGGAGCGGAACTCGCCGGTGCGTCTAGAAACTAAACCTTAAACCGAACTGAATGACGCGCGGCAGGTTATATTGACCTGTTATTTGCCCAAAACTAGGGCCACCGCAGCAACTTGTATTAGGCGGATTGAATTGGACTCGATTGAAAATGTTGAAGAATTCCGCTCGGAACTGTACGTTGTATTTCCCTTCCGGTCCAATCGCCGTGTTCTTGAAGAAGGCCATGTCAAAATTCTTCACACCGTCAGTACGGAGGTTCGGCTCGGTGCGTGAATCGTTCCCGTAGCTGTAATCCGTCGGTGCCACGAATGTTGAGGTGTTGAACCAATGCGCCAGCTTGTCTTGCAAACTGCCGGTGGTCAGCGACTCGGGGCCAACTCTATTCGCCAGGGCACAGCCCACTTCATTAATTCCGGAGTTGCTCAACAAGCCCGGACATCCACCGATAATGACGGGAAAACCGCTGGAGAAGGTAATGATCGTATCAAATCCCCATCCTCCAATAATCGCGTTGGTCACGCCGTGCGCGTTACCTAAAAACTTCTGACCTTTGCCAAACGGCAAGTCCAGAATGGACGCGATAACCAGTCGCTGCGGTACATCGAATCCATCCAGGCTGCGCTCACCCTTCAAGTTATACACGTTCGAGTCGCCCCAAGCCGGGGAAGCGGCCTCTAGCCAATTGATCTCCGAGTTTGTATTGTCAATGAGTTTAGACAATGTGTACGTAGCAAGGATTTGCGCGCCTCCTCCGAAGCGCTTCTGAAACGTCACTTGCAACGAGTTGTAACTGGAGTTCCGGTTGTCGAGCTCTTCCGCAGATACATCATCGAACTGGGGATAAGGCAGAAGCAGCTGACCTGCTTTAACGGTCGGATTCGCGCCGATGTTTCCGGACTGCATCACTCCGTAGAACGGATTGGGGACCTGAGCGATTAGAGCGGCCGCCTGAGCCGCATTCGTCGGCACATACTGCGGCTGCAATTGGTCCAAGTCCTGGCTGTGGGTAGGCAGGTTCGTGCCTTTTGACCCGGCATACGCGACTTGCAGAATCATATTACCGGGCAGCAGCTGCTGGATGTTGAAGTTCCACTGCTGAACATAGGGAGCCACATAGTTGCTTAACGCAGCCCCGTTTCCAGCTCCCTGAACATTGATAAAAGCCTGGTCGGCGCCCGGGGGCGCGGAAATTCCCGTCGGAAATGGATTGGAGAACGTATTCTTCGGGGTGACGCCATTGGCCTCTGCCACGAGCCAGTTGTTGACAATGGAGTTAATGAAGAGATTATGCGGAGCATCGTTCCAGCGCAAATCAACCGGGACATAGAAGATGCCATACCCGGCTCGGATCACTGTATTCGGAGCGATCTGGTAGGAAAGGCCGACCCGCGGGCTGATGTGGTTCCAAGCGGGAAACGCAGTACGGCTGGGGTGCTGTTGAGTGTTCACCAAATCGTATGCGCCCAGCAGATTGGGGTCGCCCACCTGCGTAGCAACCGGGCTCGTTTGAGTAGGATTGAAAACAACGATCCGGTTGTATCGTTCTGTCCAGTCTCCCTGTAAGTCAATGCGCGCGCCCAGATTCACAGTCAGCTTGCGGGTCGCCTGCCATGTATCTCCCGCGTAGATCGCGCCATAAAGATTCTGGTCGGCTGTCTTGGCGGCCTCTGTCATGTTGCTGCCGGTGGCGGTACTGCCATAGCCGAGCAGGAAGGAGGCCATCCCAAGCCCCGATGAAATTCCGGGGGTGCCCGCAAGCGGGTTGCCGGCCGTCATGCCGGCATCAAAATTGAATAGTCCCGTAGGTTGATTGGTCTGGTAGTAGTTATTCTGCAGTATCCGATACTCGCCGCCGAACTTGAGAAGGTGTTTGCCCATCAAGTGCGAGACCGAGCCCTCGAAGCTGTAGGTGTTGTCAAAAGCGCCGATGCCGCTACCCGTTCCGTTCGAGCACCAACTGCCGGCTCCGTAGCGGTCGTCCCCGGGAACTTGGGAGATGCAAACGGTTGGGAGAGTGGTGTAAGTCATGTTCGCCCCTAGTGGAGTCCAGTTAGGGCCGAGCTTTGACAAATCAAAGCCTTCGCTAAGCGGTGTTCGCACATACTCATAGCGGGTGAACCCGGCTCGCAGGTCCATGACCGTCGCGGGTGAGAAGGTGTAGGTATCGGCCAATACACCTTGATTGGTATTGGTGTTTTCCGTGCAGCGGTCGCTGCAGACGTCAGTAAAGGGGCTGTCGGGAAGCGACAACACGTGCGAATACGTGTACCGTCCAAAGAATCTTTGCTTGTCGCTGATGTCGTAATCGGCTCGCTCATTCACCTGGTTCACATTACCGCCCGTGCTGAAGTTCTCGACATAGTTTCCGGACGGGTTGTTCAACTGATTGGGCATCGGGAAATAGTTCAGCATCACCTGTGCGGTCGGGTCCAACCGGGAGGAGGGAATGATGTTATTGGCGAATTGTGTTCGGCAAGTTGGGCCGCCGGAAACGCAGTTTGCACTGGTAACTGGGTCGTAAATCGGAAGCGGGGCACTCGCCCCGGGATTTGCTGTTGACCCAACTTGTGAAAAGTTGCCGTCTCGCTCCGCCGTAGTCGGAACCCATGTCGCTAGCGTGCTCCCCTTGCGCAGCCTGAAACCCTCATAGCTGGTGAAGAAAAACAGCTTGTCTTTAATAACGGGCCCTCCCACATTGCCGCCAAATTGGTTCTGTGTGAAGGCAGGCCGCGAGACACCGCCTTCATTCGAGAAAAAGTCGTTCGCGTTTAGCACTTTGTTTCGAAGAAACTCATACAAGGTACCGTGGAACGCGTCAGTCCCTGACTTAATCGAAAGATTAATCACGCCACCGGCAAATCGCCCGTATTCCGGGCCCAGGTTATTTGTCTGAACTTTGAATTCCTGAACCGCATCCTGCGTAGGTATCAGTGTCACAACGTTCAAGTAGGCCCCGTTCGTAGGCACGCCGTCTATCAGGATTTGGCTCTGGCCGGCTTGCCCTCCACCGATCTGGAAGTCTCCTGCGGCAAATGGATTCGCGCCCACCGGATTGCCCGTTGAGGAATTCCCGGCCGAAGGTTGACCTTGCGGCACAACGCCCGCCGAGAGGGCCACCAGCGCCAGCGGGTTACGGCCATTGAGCGGTAATTCGGTCGTCGTTCGCGGTCCGATGACTTGCCCCAGAGAAGTACTTTCCGGCTGGAGCTGCACCGACTCGGCTGTCACCTCGACGGTCTGGCTCAACTCGCCAACCTGCATGGTAAGATCAACCCTCAATCCGGCTTCGACCTCTATGTCAATGGGCTCGCGCACCAATTTCTTGAAGCCGGCTTTTTCCGCCTCTATCCGATAGTTTCCCGGTAGGAGATTCACAAACGCATACTGACCGGAGTCATTCGTTTGGGCGTTGCGCTTGTCTTCTCTAGCGATGTTCGTCAAAGTCACCGAAACACCGGCGACGGAGGCGCCACTGGTATCGGTGACGGTCCCGGTGATAGTCCCGTAGACATTCTGGCCCCGCGCGACGGGCGATACGAGTGCTAGAAAGACAATCGCGGCAAGACTAAGAAACGTTAGACTTCTTACTGTTGGCATGTCTATTCTCTCCTTGGAGAAGTAGCTAAGCGTCCGCAAACGTTGGGATGCCACAACTCGGACAAGGGAGAACGAATCCGGCAATGGCCGGAGATAGCGAGACCCCCTTGTCTGGCTCCAGATACTACAGCTACCCTATTAACTTGTCAATAAGTATTACTTACTCAAGTAATTTCGCGAGTTACAATAGTCATGACTTATCTTGTTCGCAACACGATTGGAAGCGCATACATTCCCAAATGAAAGCGCATACATCCTGGGCTCGAATCATCGCGGGTTTCTGACCTCTGAGTAGCGATGCGCGAACTGAAGGCGTTCTAGTCTTCTCACTTCCAGCGTCTGAAAGCGCCGGCTCGCCGTGCGCGCTGCAGGAGTGTCCCCCAACGCGACAAAGTTCATCGCCTTACCAATACCCGTCAGCGTCCAGCCCGCGTCGCGATCTTCGGATCGATGCGCGCCGCAAGGCCAAGCGCACTGTCCGCCTCCGCCGCGTCGCCGTGTTCTTTCAGAACTAAACCCAAGTCATAGTAGAGAACCGCGGAGAGAGGGTCGATCTTGAGGCCGGCACGGAACGCTTCGATCGCGGCCGTGACCTGTCCAGCCGCATACAACGAAGTGCCCAAAGTCTGGTAGGCGGCTGGGATGTCCGGATCCAGCTCAATGACTCGTCGTAGTTCCTCGATCTGCCCCGAAGAGTCTTGAACAAATGCAAAATTGAATCGGGTCGGCGCGTCTTTTGGATAGATCTGCGCGGCGTATCCCAGCACCGCCCACGCGCGGCGGCTGTCGCCCGCTTGCCGTAGCATAATTCCCATCAGGTTCAAGCCTCTCAGCTGGTACGGATAGGCTTCCAGCGCCTGCTTCGCCTTCTTCATCGCCTGCGCGCGATCGCCCTGGTCGTTCAGATTCTGAGCCTCGTGGTAGAGCCGGTCCGCATCCCATCGGAAATCTCGGGAGAGACGATGAAGCATCACGCGCGTATTGCCAACCCGGATCACACCGCTGTCCGAATCCTGTTCAAGATGTGCGGCCGCAGCCGCCAAGCCAGGCTCCAGGTCCGCCAGCGCCACGTCTCCGATGAATCCGCCCGCCTGTGCGTTCTGATCCGTCGATAAGTCATGTGCGACGGAGCCGAAGGATTCGCCCTTCGCCAGCCGATCCGTCACAGTTTTCATGTCTTCATCCGTGGCCACCGTTATCGAACGGAGAAACTCGCGTTTCGGGATGACTTGCGAGCGAAGAGCAGCATCTTGCGCGTGATGTGCCCCTGCGGAGTCAGCCACCACTCTGATCCAATGGTCGGTCACCCGAAAGGCGTCCACCTGGACCTTCGGCATGTGGCAGCCGGCGCACCCTTCCGTTCGATTGACTGGACAGATGGCAGCGTGCTGCGCTGTCGATAGCGAATGACAGCGCAGACAAACACCAGTCGACGATTGAGAAACGGCCGCTGAATCTTCATGCGGGTTGTGACAAGCCGTACAGGTCAACTGCTCCCCGCTCTGGATGAAGCACTCCGAGTGGCGAAGAGCGGGAACCTGGCTCGATACCAGCAGGTCTTCCGGCATCGGGTCGGAGTGCGCGCCGGGCTTGAAACCGCTGTGGCATCGGGCACAGACCTCAATCGACGCATTGTCTTTCAGGTTTTTCGGCTTGACGATTTGCCCGTGATCTAACCCGCCATCTTTCACTGAGGCAACGTGCGCAGAGGACGGTCCATGGCAGCTCTCGCAATGAACGCCTCCCTCCTTACCCGCTCCCAGTGTGCCCGGCTGGCCATGACACGTAAGGCAGCGAACTTGAAAGGTCGGACTCATCACCCTGCCGATTGCATGTTCCAGATCTTGCGGATGTTCTCGGGGAAACCCCGGGGAAAGTACGAGCGCGCCGGTAGGCAACAGGGCGTAGCGCGCCTCGACCATGGCCGGTCGTTCCAGGGAAATGCCGCCCATCTCGCGCAGTGTAAGTAGAAAACTGATGCCATGACGTTTACCGCCAATCATAGTTTCGACAGGCAAAGTCAGCGCTTCCGAGCCGTCGTCGGTCACGGAAAAGAGAATCTGTTCTCCGCTGCGCCGCACGTCGTAATGAATCTCTTGACTCGCCGCCGCGTCCTTACTGCCTTCAACAAACTTGCTTTCCTGAAAGGCAGCGCTACTGCCGAGCCACGTCCGGGCCATCGCAGTCCGCGCTTGTGACTCCGATATGACACGGTGGCAAGACGCGCAAACCTCCGAACCCACGTAGTGCTCCTCTTGTGCTTCTGCACGGTAGGACACGACTAAGCTGCAGAGTACTATCAGAACCCTGAGGGGCAAATCGGAAACCACGATAACACGATGTAGACCAACTGCCCCTGCCAGGCGCACCTTGTAGGGTGGGCCCCCGGGCCCGCAATCGACGCCTCGTCGATTCGCTCCTGCGGCTCACGCACCTCGTTGCGACCCACATGAGTCACCAGCGCCTGCGGACCCAATCCCAAGCGCCCGCGAAGCGCCAGCTCCTCGGTGCAGCTTTATCCCCCACGCGATAAAGCTCATCGCTTCCCGCCGTTGCCAGGCTTCAGACGTTGATGAAAAAGCCAATCTCGCCCCCGCCCCCTCGTGCTCGGGACACTGCAGCTCCTTCCAAGCAAACACAAACGCTTCGGAGCCGTGACCGTCAGAGTCTGTGTGAAAACTCCGCCACAGAACCGCGCGCGTCAGCAAGCGGATGCTTATCGAAGCCGCGACCGTGAGGGAGTAGCCATGGCCCGGCGGGCCACCGAATTGAATGAAGACGCGAAATTCCGGCTCAATGGCATCAACAACTTGGAGCGCGTTTTCAGGGGAGCGCACTCAAAAGCCGATATTCCATCAAACGGCCGGCATTTCACCTGGCTTCCGGGCGCGGGTGAGCAAGCCCTGACCGAGCCGCGCGCGGTTACTGGAGTCTTCACACACACTCGTCAGGGAGCGGTTGCTTCATCGACGTCTTCAGCCTGTGAAAGTCTTTTCATCCCTCAGTACGTCCCCACCTTGATCGCCAGCGGCAGCGTCAGATTCTGCCCACCGCTGGTCACCACCAGCGCCTGCGGCCCGGCCACCACAGTCGGGTTCGCCGTCAACGTCAGCGTGATCGAGGTCGCCGAATTCACCACCACATTGCTCACCGCCAGCATCCCGCTCGGCACCGTCACCGTATCTCCACTTTGAAAGCTCGTGTTGATCCCCGTGATCGTCACCGTGATCTGAGCACCCACGGTCGCAGCCATTGCGTTCGGACTCACGCCCGTCAACAGCGGTGCGGTTGGGTCCAGAATCGTCGTCTCATTGAACAAGGCCCGCATGATGAAGGACGCCATCTGTCCCCGCGTTACCAATTCGTCCGGACAGTAAACCAGCGGATTGGTTCCGCAGCCGTTGGTAACGTGTTCCTCGTAGGCGCGCTGGATGAAGGGAAATGTGGTTGTACCGCCTTCCACATCGACGGGCACGTCCGCGAAATATGGGTTGCTGTTATAGCTGAAGTTGGCTCCATAAAGCGCTAAGCGGGCACGCACCGTGAAGATTCCCATCTGATAGCGCGGTACTGTATCCGAGGGACAGAACTGCCCGGTTGCGCAGCCATCGGTAACGCCCAGTTCTTCCATCTTCTGAATGTGCGGGAAGAACGGATTCGTGGTCGGTACATCCGTGAAAAGAGGCACCGGGTTGTAAACGGCGGGTGTCAAGGTGCCGGTAACCGCGCGAACAATGAACGCCGCCATCTGTTCGCGAGTCACGCTATCGTTGGGACAGAACATGCGCGTCGAAGGATCGCTCGACCCGACGCACCCATCGGTGACCCCGGCCAGGAACATTAGGTTCGCCGCATCGAAGAAGCTTTCGTTGGCTGTTACGTCGGCGAACTGCTGGCTGGTGAAGGCCTGCGTCACGGTGAACTGCAGCGTGCCGGCGGTGATATGTGCGACACGGTCCACGCCGGTGTTGTTCAGGGTCACGGTGTACTGGAGCGTTCCCGAGCCGTTCGAGGAGGCGTTGGTTAACGTGAGCCAGCCCGGCTGGTCCGTAACGGCGGTCCAACTGCAGTTGGCGCTGATCGGGTTGGAATACTGTTGGGCATCCCCCGACAAGAACACAAGGTTGCTGTTTGTAAGGATCGAATAGGCGCAAGTGGCGGCGTCAACGTAAACGCTCGAGGACGCACCACCAACTTGAACGCCATAAGAGAGGCTATTCGCGTTCGAGGGGTTGGGCGGCACCGAAACTGTCACCGTTCCATTGCCCGTCCCGGTGGACGGCGACGTCACCGCCGCAGGATCGCTGTTCTGCAGTTCGACGTCCCAGGGGCAGGCCGTGGGTGCGGTTATAGTAATGCTGGCAGTACCCCCAGCTGAAGTCAGCGCAGGACTCGTCACTTGATACGTACAACTGGACGACGGTTGCACAATCGTGTAGATCTGGCTGTTCACAGTGACCGTGCCGTTCCGTGTGCTCGCGGTCGTGTTCGCGTCCACCGCCAGTGGAATCGTACCCGAGCCCGTGCCCGAGGTTCGGATCAAATGAATCCAGCTATCGGAGGGCGTGGCCGTCCACGCGCAGCCGCTTGGCGCCGTAACGGAGAACGCAAGTCGGCCGGCCGAATACGAATATTGCGTGGCCGGGCTTAGGGTGTAAGTGCAAGATGCTGTACCGTCGGAAATCCGGGCAAGAAATGCCGGGCTGTAAGCATTGGTGTTGCTATTTCGGGCGTTCGGGGTCAGGGAGAGGCTTCCGGAGTCGGCGCTGCCCGCAAACCAGACATCGCCGGCAGGGGCCAGCGCAGCACCGCCAATTCCCACGGACTGATATGACCCATAGTAGGTGGACCAGGTCAGCGTTTTACCGTCGCTTCCCAGCTTCGTAATGAATCCGCTACTGGGCACGTAGTTGCTCAGGTATACTTCGGCGCCGTTGAAGGGGCTCACCGACAGGCCCCGGACGGCGGACGAATCCAGCAGGCCGCCGGTAGGAGTCCAGGTCGCACCGCCGTCGGTGGAGACCAGGACTTGATCGTTGGCAGAGGAACTCCCGTACACCCTTAGTGGATTCGATGGATCGACGGCCAGATTAGTTAACGCCGTTCCCGTTGCAACTATGCTCCAGGCCGCCCCGGCATCGGCACTCCTATACACGTTGTGGCCATCGGCCGCGTAAAGAATAGAAGAATCGCTCGGACTGAGCGAGAATCCGTCGACGTAGCCAAGATTGACCCCGCCGCCCAGCCTGTTCCAAGTCAGGCCCACGTCCGTGCTCTTGTACAAGCCGAAGATAACGCTGGCCACGTACATCGATCCGTCCGGGCTGGCGACAATCTGATCAAAGCCGCCGTTATAAAGAAAAAACGGCAAACCTATCGGATACGAATAGGTGCGGCCGCCATCCGTGGAGCGGGATTCCGAGTTGTAGTTGATAAGCAGTACCGTGTTCGGGTCAGTTGGACTGATGCCGATCATGTTCGCCTGCGGTTTCCCGGGACCTGAAAGATTAGAGAGGACGGTGTTCCAGGTCTGTCCCCCGTCCGTCGATTTGATCAAACTGGAGTACGAGAGGCTATAGAGTACCGAAGGATTGGAGAGGCTGCGGGCAGTGCTTCCGGCGCCAGTCGTGTACGGCTGGACACTCACCCAAGTGGCGCCGTCGTCACTGCTTCGGAACACACCTGGATTACTCGGATAAGGCGTGTCCAACAGAAGGGTTCCCGGGCTGGAGGGATCGGGCAGGATGACCCCTCCGCTGATTTGGGGAAGCCCAGTCTCCGCTGCGCTAAATGATACGCCCGAGTTCGTACTCTTCAGAAAACCGTGCGGCGGGCCAGGGAAGACCGGCTGAATGGCATTGACGGTTGGGAAGTCTTGCGAACTCGTGTTGCCGGCCACGATCAACCCGTCGGCGGCAACCGCCAGCGACGCAACGGTGTCGCTGCGGCCTCCCCCCAGGTAAGTGACCCAATTGAATGCGGTGCCATCCGCACTTAATTGGGCGACGAAGGCATCGGTGCCTCCTCTGTAAGTAGTCTGAACCACTCCCGCGGTGACGGGCAAGTCCGTGGACGAGGTATAGCCACCGACGTAGACTACGCTACCCGAGCCAAGTGCGATGGCGTTGGCGGAGTCGGCACTGCTACCTCCTAGAAATGTGGCCCAAGCAACTGCTCCTGTCTCGGGACTGAGCTTCGCCACGAAGGCGTCCGTTCCGCCCGCATTGGTTTTTTGGGCTCCCGGCGGATTGTTCGGGAATGACTGATAGGTACTATTCCCGGCGACGTATGCCGCGCCTGACGTATCCACCGCGATCGCATAACCCACAGTTGCCCCAATGGGTGCGGCATAGACTTCGCCCCCTGTATTCGACAGTTCCTCGACGAAAGCACAGCAGTAGACCAGCCCCGCTTCTGGGGGAGGAAGGCTGTCAGAGTGACCGGTGAAGTAAGCGTTGTGAGAGGTGTCCACAGCCACCGCGTACCCAAAGGACCCATTGAGAGCAGTCGAATAAGTCAGCCCGTTTCCGGCCGGATTGATCTTGAATGCGAACGCGCTGCCAGTTGGGCTGAACGTTGGTTGCAAAGGATTGACTGCGGGGAAATCCACCGAGTACGTGGTGCCTGTGCCGATCAGACTGCCATCGGCATCCACCGCGATTCCTTGCAGGTTGTCTTCTTGAGACCCGCCCAGATACGTCGAGTAGAGGATTGTTTGGCCGGTCGAGTCAAATTTCGTAATGAAACAACTGCCAAACCCAGCGATTGCTGCCTGTAGCGGGTTCACCGTGGGGATGTACTCGGCGCTGACTGAGCCGCCAATGTATATGTTGCCGGATGCGTCCACCGCCACGCCGGTGATCTCTGGGGAAGCGCTGTTGCTCGCTGAGCCGCTGCCAAAGTACGTGGCATACACCAGCACCGGATCGATGACCAGCGGTCGCGTCTTGTCGTATAGCGCCACCTGGAAGCCGACTTCGTTCCCGGCTCGCAGATCATATGTTGTAACGATGCGTTGCCGGCCCTTGGCGCCGTCCTGATAAACCTCCGGCAGCTTCAGCGACAGCGACCCGCTCGCCATCTCCACGCGCAAATCGCCGTTGGGTTCCAACGTCAATTTCCGCGCGCCCTCAAACCGCATCGCGATCTTGTTGGGGTCCGCGCCCGGCTGTAGATCGAGGTCGTATTCCAATCGGCCTTGCTTGCCGTACCAGACCATATCGACGCCCGGATACACGTTCGTGTACCGCACCCGGCCGAATGTCGGGATGTCGTGCAGCCAGGCCTTCGGATCGCGTCCGACAAAGTAGTTCACCTTGCCCGGCAGTGCGTCCAGACCCGATGACTCTGCCTTTGCATCGGCGCCCACAAACAGGATGCGCAGCTGTTCGTTATTCAACCCAACCTGGACATCGGCGGCGTTCAACGAAAGCCGGTAACCAGTACCACGCGCCATCCACCGCTCGTGGCTCGCTCAAACGAGAGCGGAACCTGAGCCGTCGCCGCAATCGCCGGACGATGATCGGCGTCCGAGGCCCCCGTCAGACGAACAGCCAAGCTCGCAAGAGCAATAAACCCCGTAAGGATACGCATCGCGTCTTTCCGCCGGGTTGATGGCGGCGCGCGGCTTCCTGAACGATGCAGCTTGCGCCGAGACCCGAACCCGGCCATCCCCAATCTTGGAGTCAGAGTATCAGAGAAGCCCTTTTAACCGCAACCTTCTGAAACCTGCCTCACCCCCTCAGTAAGTTCCCACCTTGATCGCCAGCGGCAGCGTCAGATTCTGTCCACCGCTGGTCACCACCAGCGACTGCCCCTAAGGATTCCGCAACAGTCCAACCACTTGCGTCCCACACAGGTTGTAGTGGCGTGCGTTCCATGTGTAGATCGCTTCGGCCTTGGCTTTAATGGCGCAATGCGCAAGCATGGCGTCATAGATTCCTCCGCCCACGATGCCTATCGCTGCCGACACCTGCAGCGCATCGGCGTACTCATCGCCACTGAGCGCGATAATCGACAGCCGGTCGCGTATGCTGCCGATAAACAGCATGGCCTGCTCACCGCTGATACGATGCTTTCCCGGCATGCGGGTTAGCGTCGAGTAAACCTCCGCCAGGCTGTGCGCTCCACAGCAGCCCGTTGATCTGTCAAACCCGATGAACAACGCCAGACTTGCCTGGTGGTGGACGTGGTCCCCGTAGAACACGGGTACCAGCACAGACGTATCGAAAAAACCCTTCATTCGGCCTTGCCGAGGTTCGCCAGATCGCGTTCCTCGCGGACCCGTTGCAGCGTGTCATCGGTGGCCGAAGCGGCCAGGGGCTGTCCCGTGCGGAAGACCCAAACCCCCTGCTCTTTCATCAGCGGTCCGGTCCCTCGGACTGGACGCAGCGTAATTTGGTCTCCGCCACTCTCAACCTCCAGCGAGTCGCCAGGCTCCAGATGAAGCTCTTCCCTCAGTGTCTTGGGGATTACAATCCGGCCCGCCTTATCGATGCTCAGAAGCGTCATGATGCCATTCTAACATGGGTCCACCCAGTCGGAAATACCATTTTACGTCACGCCTTCACCAGATGTAGGGTGGGCGCCCTCGCCCGCGACGCTCTCCGCCTCGGAGCGCGATGCCTCGCCGGTCCGCCGCTAGATCCATCGCTTATGAGTCACAGTCGACCGAGATATTCTATTTGCCTTATTAATCAGCAGCTTAGCTCATCTCGCGAAGCTCGTCCCGCACGCCCTGCCTCTACCCTATGTCAGGTCTATATGAAAAAACCTGAAATCTCGAATCACGATCCGGTCACTAACGACCCGGTCGTTCCGGACGGCCTCAACGACGCCGCTCCTACTGACAACAACACGCCGGCTGAACCAATGGATCAGCCCGTCGAAGCAGCACCACCCGAAGCGCCCGGTACGCCGGACGCCACTCCCAAATCCAAGCAACCGCATGCGAAACGGCCCAATCATCCCGACCGTGAGCACTGTCTCTTGAAAACCAACCGTACCGGCATTGGCGGTCCGTCGACCGAAGCCGGCAAGGCCGCCTCTTCGATGAACAATGCCCAGCACGGCATGTACTCGCGCGGTCCGTTTCGTGTCATGCCCTGGGAAAGCCAGGACCAATACGACGCGCTCTGCGAACGCATGCGGCGTCAGTTTACGCCGTTCGACGAGGTCAGCGAGCAGATGCTCGATCAACTCACCCAAGCCTTCTGGCGGTTCAACCGGTGCGACCGCGCCGAATACATGGCCGAAACGTCCGACGCAGCCGATTTCGACAAGCAGCAGCGCCGCATCTTCAGCGCCAGCAGCTATCGGGCCCGCTGCGAGCGCTCCTACTACCTGCACCACAAAAACCTGAAGCAGGTGCTGGCCGATTACCGGCAGCAGCAGGAAGCGATTCTCGAGAAAATGCAGAACGAGGAGCTGGAAAAGCTCGAAGTCGAGTCGCAACCCAAGCCGCGCTTCAACGCCGAGGGCGAAGAAATGGACCCGGCCTACCCGCAGCGCCACATCTGGAAGCTCAGCTGTCTGCCGGAATCCCGTTGTAATGAAGTATTTGAGTTCGACCGCACACTCAAAGGCAAGATGTCGGTCAAGCGCACCCCGCTGCGCGATTGGGAAGGCGGTTGGATGCTGCATCCCAGCATCCGACCCCTCGGAATGAAGGGCGAATGGTGCGATCACCACCTCGGCCGCTACAAAGAGTACTACAACAGCCGAAAAGCGGAGGATATCAAGAACCTGAACGAAGACATCAAGAACCTCTAGACCCCGTTTTCAGCCTCGATCGCAAGCCGTTCGCCACGAGCCAAACGACCACTGTGGGCCAAGCCATCTGCCGGCCGCAAAGCTTTCTGAGGCGCGCCGTTAACGAAGCGCTTGCCTATATCAGCTCGACCGCTCCAACTTGGCCTAAGGCGTTTCCAAGGGCCCGCAATCGGCGTCCCGCCGATTTGCCGTGTCTGACGACAGACGCACCGGAGCCGGTCACAAGGCCGTCGCCCTTCGGGAATATGCTCTGATAGATCGATCAAACAAATGAAAAATATTCTACTAACGTCCCTCCTCTTGCCGGTGTTGTGGGGCGCGGACGGGAAAAAAGTCTTCGTTGACCACTGCGCCGGCTGCCACGGTGCCGATGCCCGCGGCAGCGGCAAAGGGCCGGGACTGGCTGCCAATCCGCATTTGACCGGCAGTTCAACCGAACAATTGCGAACCCTGGTCCAGCGCGGGTTCCCGGCATCCGGCATGCCTGCGTTCGATCTTCCCGCCGATGAACTGGACGCGGTTGCCAACTACATTCGCGGTCTCAATGCCGGCGCACCAGTGCAAGTGTCTCCAACCGAAAAGCGCATCACATGGCGCAAGCCAGGGCTAGGCGACTGGGTCACTTACAACGGGAACTTAAGCGCCAATCGCTATAGCGAGCTGAAGCAGATCAATGCGACCAATGTTGCAAACCTGAAACTGAAATGGATTTACCCAACCAACTACTTTGGCCTGGAAGTGACGCCGCTCGCCGCCGACGGAGTCTTGTACGCGACGGGGCCGAACCAGGTTTTCGCCCTGGACGCCTTGACCGGCGGTACCGTCTGGAAGTACTCACGCCCTCAAACGCCGCATCTCGTGGGTGATGCGTCGCTCGGAACGAACCGGGGAGTGGCGATCCTCGAAGACAAGGTCTTCTTCGTCACCGACAACGCTCACCTGCTGGCGCTCGACCGCTCCACCGGCGCTCTGATCTGGGACAAGGCCATGGCGGATGAGCCGCAGCACTATGGGGGCACGTTGGCGCCGCTCATCGTCAAGAATCAGGTAATCGTTGGCGTCTCCGGCGCTGACGAGGGCATTCGCGGATTCGTCGCAGCCTTCCGGCCTGGGAACGGCGAACTGATCTGGCGCCACTGGACGGTTCCTCGCAAGGGCGAGCCGGGATCGGAAACGTGGAAGGGGAGCGAGCCTTTGATGGGAGGCGGTTCCACGTGGTTAACCGGCTCCTATGATCCAGAAGCAGATACGCTGTTCTGGCCAACCGGAAATCCATTTCCGGATGACGAGGACCAGGATCGCTTCGGCGACAACCTTTATACCGACAGCATCCTCGCGCTGAACCCGAACACTGGTGAGCTGAAATGGCATTTCCAATTCACGCCCCACGATCTTCGCGACCGCGATGCCACCGAGCCGCCGGTGCTGGTGGATACCGTCTACCACGGCAAGCCGCGTAAGCTGCTGCTGCATGCGGACCGCAACGGATTTTTCTATGTGCTTGATCGCACCGATGGCGAATTGCTGCTGGCGAAGCCGTTCCTGCGGCGCGTGGATTGGGCGTCAGGCATCGATGCGACCGGCCGGCCACAGGTCACCGACCCCGGGGGATGCCCGGATGACGCTGCCAACTGGAGTTCAACCGCCTATAGCCCGGTGACCCGGCTTTACTATTTCCTGGCGCTGGAAGAGTGCGTAGGAAGCCCGCTGGGCTATCCCGATCAAACCGGCCAGCGTTTTCTTCGAGCACTCAATATAGAGACCGGCCAAATCGTTTGGGAGGTTCCCCAACCGGGTCCAGCGAAGGCCAAGACCTGGTCGGGTGTGCTGGCGACGGCGGGCGGATTGATCTTTTACGGACAACCCAACGGCGGCTTCGCGGCCGTGGACGAGCGCGACGGAAAGACCTTGTGGCATTTGCCGACAAATGTTCGGATGAAAGCGTCGCCGATGACGTACATGGTTGCGGGAAACCAGTATGTGGCTGTTGCGGCTGGTCCGAACATACTCTGCTTTGGACTTTGAGACAGACGCAAGCGGGAGCCGTGACCGTTAACGAGCGGACAAGAGTGGGCAGCACTACTCTCGGCATGACTGCCGGAGTGCACACCCGCAATGATGAAAACCGGGGTTGACCCACACGCACTTTCCGTCGTGGCACAGGCCTTCAGCCTGTGGGTTTTCAGCAATGCGACAATGTCCATCGACCGACGGCTTACCGAGGCCTCGCAACCGGGTATTTTCAGAGCTATCGCGACGGTTAGGGAGAGCACGCAATGCTTCGGAAGCACTGCTTAAGCGGGTATGTTTTTTCGAAGGAGGAGGCGCAATGCTACGGCACAATCACCGACGACCCGTCCACGGCATCACTCTTGATCGCCGCCAGAGCTTCGTTGGCTTGATCGAGGCTGAAGACCGTCACTCTCGGCTTCAAACCGATCTTGGCCGCCAGCGCCAGAAAGTCATGCGCATCCGAGCGCGTCATGTTGGCGACACTGCGAATCTGCCTTTCGCCCCACAACAGCCGGTCGTAATCGAATTGCGGAATCCGATCCAGGTGGATGGCGTTGATCGCGACCACGCCGCCTTTTCGCAAACTTGCCAGCGCGGCTACGACGACATCTCCGCTGGGAGCAAACGTGATGGCCCGGTCGAGCGCAACCGGCGGATTCTCCGCTTCGGCGCCGACCCAGGTTGCCCCCAGCGAGGCTGCCAGTTCGCGATGCGAAGCTCCTCGCGTCGCGACGTAGACCTCGCAATTCCAGGACAGAAGAACCGCAATGGCCAGCGAGGCGGACGAGCCGAAGCCGAACAGTCCCACCCGATCGCCTGGCTCGACAGCGGCGACGCGAAGACTGCGGAAACCGATGATGCCCGCGCACAGCAGCGGTGCGGCGTGCAGGTCATCCAGAGTGGAGGGCAGGGGATAGGCAAAGTCCGCGCGTACCACCGCATACTCCGCATAGCCGCCATCCACGCTGTAGCCGGTGAAGGTCGGTGCGTCGCAGAGATTCTCCAGGCCGCGCCGGCAGTAAGGACACTCGCCATCCACGCCGCCCATCCAGGAGACACCCACCCTCGCACCACGCGGGACATCGCTGTGGCCGCTCTCCATAACCTCGCCCACGATCTGATGACCGGGAATCAATGGATGGCGCAAGCTGGGCAGCTCGCCCTCGACGATATGCAAGTCAGTTCGGCACACACCACACGCCCGGACGCGCAGCAAAACCTGACCGGTTCCGGGCTCGGGTCTTGGAACCGTCTCGATGTGGAGCGGCCGCGTGTGGACCTCACCCGGCGAATGGAGAATGGCTGCCTTCACGCGAGGTACCCTCCTCACTTCAATAGAATAGGCTCAGCAGCGCCGAATAAAAGCTTATCGTTTTTTCAAGGAGAAAGAGATGTTGAAGAGCGCCAGCAGTATGAAGGGTCTGACTATCAAAGCAACCGATGGCGAGATCGGGAAAGTGGATCAATTCCTCTTCGACGATGAGAACTGGGCGGTCCGCTACCTGGTGGTCAATACCGGCAACTGGCTTGATCAGCGGCTGGTGCTGATCTCGCCCATCTTCATCGGACAGGCAGACTGGGCGACGGAACGGCTCGAGGTTCGGTTGACCAAAGACCAGGTTGCCAAGAGCCCCGACATCGATACCCATAAGCCAGTCTCTCGCCAGCACGAAGCCGAATACCTGAAGTACTACGGCTATCCCTGCTATTGGGGTGATTCTGGAATGTGGGGCTCAGGCTTATATCCCACCGTGATGGCTCCGATTCCCGCATATGAGCCGCCGCCGGCCGCTGCACCCGAAAAAGAAACGGCGGACTCGCATCTTTGGAGTACCAATGATGTTACGGGTTATCACGTTGAAGCGACCGACGGCGAGCTCGGCCACGTGGTCGATTTCATCGTGGACCTGGAGAGCTGGGCGATCGTCTACGTTGAGATCGGCACGCGCAATTGGCTGCCCGGCAAAAAGGTACTGCTGTCGCCGCAGTGGATTAAAACCGTGAATTGGGACGATTTAAAAGTCTACGCCGCGCTGAGCCGGGAAGCCATCAAAGACGCTCCCGAGTACACCGAGTCGAAGGACATTACGCGAGAATATGAAACTGCCCTTCATGACCACTACGGCATGCCGCCCTATTGGGCGCACGGGGGCCGAAGTCCTGGATAACACGTGGCACAGGCCTTCAGACTATGACTGTGGCGCGCGGAGTAAGTGAATGTCCTATGTGTTAATGGCCGGTGAATCAACCGCCGCAGGAATCAAGCGGGTAATTGAGGAAGAACTCGAAAGCGCTGCCGCGCAACTTAGCCAAAAGAGCATCGCCAAGCGAGATGAGGCGATTCATGAAGCCCGCAAAAGCGTCAAGAAGATTCGCGCGGCGCTGAGGCTGGTCGAGGACGATCTCCCGGTGTTGTTCAACCGCGAGAACCGGCGCCTCCGGGCCATGGGCCGCAAACTGGCGAGCTTCCGAGACGCCGCGGCGTCCGTCGAGATATTTGACAAAGTAATCGCTGGACAGCCGGGAAAGGCTGCGGCCAGTTCCATTTGGCGAGGGCTCCAAAAGCACAAGCGGGCGACAACCCACAATACGAGCGTGCGGGCGATGCTGGACCACTTGGTTACGCTGCTGAGCGGCGCTAGGGGGCGAGTTACTAAATGGCCGCTTGACGCGGACGGTTTCCCAATCATCGCGAAGGGGCTCGAACGAACGTTCGAGCGGGGCCGGATTGCGATGGCAGCGGCGTGCGAAGAAGAAAGCCCGGAGAACTATCACGACTGGCGGAAACGGGTGAAAGACCATTTCTATCAACTGGTGTTGCTGGAGAATCTCTGGACCGCGGCGATGCGCGCGCAGATGAAAACCCTGAAAGAACTGGAGACCTGTCTCGGTGACGATCATGATTTGGTCTTGCTTCTCGAAATGCTGAACGCGAAGCGCGCCGATTTCGAGGAGAAGGATCTGGAGTCATTCAAGGCTGCCGCGAGCCGCCATCAGAAGAAGCTGCGCGTGCGCGCGGTTTCCCTGGGCCGTAGAATTTATCACGAACAGCCGGCAGAGTTTGTCGAGCGGGTCGACAAACAATGGGACCTTTGGCAGAAAGGGTTGTCAGCTAGCTCAATGCGAAGACGTACCCGTAGTTCGACGGCACGGTAATGGTCTGGGTTGCCCCATCCGTGGCGACGTCAATCTCCCACGGCGTTGGACGGACATCGTCGTCGATCTTCTCAACCCACTTGCCGGCCTTGGGGAAGGGCACCTGGATCGTATCCGAGTAGGATGCGAAGTTGAGGATGACCATGGCGTAGTCATCCGGGTTCTCGGCCCGCCGGTGGTAAGCGACCAGTTGGCTCCCCTGCAGGGACTGCAGCCAGTAATAGAACGAATCGCGGCCGCGCAGCGAGCGCAGTGAACGCCGCAATAGCGCGAGACGGCGGTAGAGCCGGATCAGCGGCACACCGTAATCGTCGTAGAAATATTCCCAGTGGGTGTCGCGGCGGAGATCGATGCGGGCGAAGCCGCTGCCGGGGAGGTTGTAATCGTCGGCAAACTCTTCGCCTTCCCACAGCATGGGCACGCCCTGTGATGTGTAGAGTGCGATCGCTAATGGCTGCATGCGCCAGAACAGGCTGCGGTCGCCTGGCGCTCCGTCGTCGCTGCTGGTGGTGCCCGCAAACACGATCAGGTGGCTGTGATCGTGCGAGTTGAGGTATTGAAAAGGCGCGACCGGCATATCGACCGGCTGCCCGGCGGCGTTCACGACCGTTTTGGTTGCGGGGTAGGTGTTGTTGAAGAAGGGATCCAGAACGTGCGGGAAGTCATCGGTGACTGTCGCTCCAGCGGCGATGCCCTCAGCTTGGTCCAGCAGGTTGTCCTGCCAGGCGCAGCTAGTGTAGGTGTTGCCCAGGACATCGGGCGCCCTCCACAGCGCCTCGGCGCATTGGATGATCCGGCTGTAGCTACTAGGGTCCTGCTGGAAACGCTGTATTCCGAGTGAGTAGTTATACGTCTCGTAGGCGAGTAGCGCATAACCGGAATCGGTCGGGCTGACGTAGAGATCGGTGACTTCGTCGTAGCGGAAGCCGTCGACATGGTAGTCGTCCAGCCAGTGCCGGTTGACGGCCGCGAAGTACTGCTGCGTGAATACCTGGGAGAAGTCGGATTCAGGGCCGAACAGGCCGTTGGCGCCGATCATCGGGCTGTTGACTTGAGGCGCGCCCGGCGTGCCGTTGATGTCCTGATAGACGAGCGTGTAGGCGAAGAAGGGATCAACATGCTGGTAAACCACATCCAAGATGACAGCCATGTTGGCCGCGTGGCAGGCGTCGACCAGGCTGCGCAGCCCTTCCGGGCCGCCGAAGTGTGCGCTGGGCGAGAAGTAGTGCAAAGGGCCATAGCCCCAATCGAAGTCGAGCTTCGTGCTCGTCACGGGCATGATCTCGATGCAGTTCACACCCAGACCCTGCAGGTACGTGAGGCGGTCGATCACGCCTTGGAAGGTGTCGTTGAACTGCTCGATCTGCAGTTCGTAGACGATCAGGTCGTCGAGCTCGGGTGTCTTATAGGCCGCATCCGTCCAGCTGAAAAGCTGGGCATCCTTTTGAAGCGTGACCGCGGACAGAAGCCCGACGTCGGTTTCGAGTGCAAACGGATCGACGAACCAGCGTGTGATGAGCTGGCGATTTCCCCCATTGGGAGTCCACCAAAGCTGGAACCGGTAAAGGTACAAGCCTTCATCACCGAAGTGCGTTCCGGCGACTGGCGCGATGGGAACTGTCGCGCTCCACAGATCGAGCGGGTGACCGGCATTCCACGTCAGATGCGAGTCCTGGGGCTGGATGGCAGTGTCAAAACGATCCAACTGAGGGATGACGCGCACGACAACATCGAAGCCGTCCGACGAGCGAATGCCAGGGAGGTAAACGCCAAAACGAACCTGAAATGCACTTCCGGTGAATGTCGGGAATGCACCAACTTCTGAAACGTCAATCATGGAAACCTCGGTGGGGTCAGAATAGCGCGTTTTCGTGTCAATTTGAAGAAATCGGAAGAGATGACCGGCTCTCAAAAGCCTTGCTACTATTTGTAGACAAACAAGTTTGGAGGTTTGAAAAAAATGTCACCCAAAGCATGCACGGCGCTTTTCGCGCCGGCCCTGATGCTGACCCTTTCTGTCTCCATCACGCGGGCGCAGGAGGCTCCGGCAGCGACCGAAGCCGATCAGCAGAAGATCTTGAAGATGGCCAAAGACATTCATAAGGCGATCGTCACCCTTCCCCAGTACGGAGTGTTTGACAGCATTAATTACGGGATCAAAGGATCCACGGTCATTCTCAGGGGAGAGGCTTCGCGGCCGGTTCTGAAGTCCAGCGCCGAGAACGTAACGAAAAAGATTGAGGGTGTTTCCAGCGTGCAGAACGACATCGAAGTCCTCCCGCTGTCGCCGAATGACGACAAAATTCGAGCGGGGGTGTATGCCAGCATCTATCGCTACGCCCCGCTCCAGAAATACACCAACAATCGTGGTCCACGAGGCGGCCCATCCGTGGCTCGCATGGCTGGTGGTATCACCAATGATCCTCCTATCGGCTGGCACGCCATTCACATTATCGTGAAGAACGGGAACGTGACACTAAACGGTGTCGTTGACAACGAGACCGATCAGGCGCTGGCCGAGATGCGAGCCAACTCCGTGTTTGGCGTATTCAGCGTCCAGAATGACATCGAGGTGGCGACGAAGGGCAAGTAGCGGGCGCCTCCTTACTGCGTAATCTGGCCGACAGCGTCGAACTCGATCTTGACCGTCTTGTCGACTCGAAGGAGAAAGGTGCTCGGGTCCTTCATGCCCCACTCAACGTAGGGGATTTCAAAGCTAACGGTGCCTGAAAACTGGTGACCATCGACCTTCACTTCTGCAGGCACGGTGACTGCGTTCTTGGTGCCGTGGACTTCGAAGGTGCCCGAAATCCTGAGTGAGGAAGTCCCTTGCGGCGACAGTTTGCCATCGACGCGCTCGGGGATGAATCGGATCTCGGGGTACTTCGCGCTTTCGAGCACCTCCTTGTGCATGCGACGGTCGCGGGTGCTGTCGCCTGATTCGCCGCTGGAGGCGTCGACCACGACTTCGCCGGAAGCGGTGCCTGTTCTCGGATCGAGACTGATCCGGCCTTGTTTCAGCCGAAAGGTGCCATGGGTGTTGTGGAGTGATCCATCGAGTTCCCATTTGATTTGGGTCTTCGCCGGGTCGAGGGAGACATCGGCTGAACCGCCGTCCGCGGCCAGGACCAGGACTGAAACGCTAACGAGGCATCCAAATAAACGGAGCAGTTTCTGACGAGTCATCGGCAATTTCTTTGGTTAATCTAAAGCTTCAGGCAGACAGGAACTGGCGGCTGAAGCCAAGAACCTGGCTGGGTTTGAGTTTATGGAAGGACGAGGCGCCCACATGAATGGCTAGCAGACGAGTAAACACGTCCGGCCGGTAAGCGAAGCCGGCCAGAACACGACGGCGTAGACGCGGGTTTCTCCCCAACATGAGCAGAAGAGATGCCATCCCCCACGGGTTCGATTGAGAGCGCTCATGAGCGCGCTGATACCGGGTTAAATCGCCCGACTCATAGGCGTCCGCGAGGGCCAATGCTCCCGTAAACGAAAGGCAAAGGCCTTCGCCGGTAATGGCGTCGACCGAACCGGATGCGTCACCGACCAGGGCAAAGCCAGGTTTCGAGACTCGTTTCAGCTTGCGAGAGACCGTCAGTGCGCCCATCTCGCTCGATGAATAGGAATGGCCTTGCAAACGACGGATGACTGCCGGTACCCGTGCCAGCGCGTTATCGAGACGAAAGTCCGAATGGCTCGACATCAGGACGACGCAGACCTCGTCGGACGCGACCGGCGTGATATAGATTTGGAATCCGTTCCCCCAATGCAGTTCCGCGTACTCGGACCAAGGGGCAACCCGATAGTGACGGCGAAACCCGTAGCGGTAAGACAGGCGTCGTGTGGCCGCCAGCCCGGCACGGGAACGAAGCAGGGACTTGTGACCATCGGCAGCGACGATGAGATCTGCGTCGACGCGTTGCTTCCTGACAAACAGACCTTCCGGGCGCAGGTCGATTCCCGTAACGCCCCATTGGAGTTCGACGCCGAGTTGTTCCGCTCGCTCGATCAACAGCTGCTGGAGCACCGGCCTGCGGACACCGAAACCGATGCCGTTCGGGAAGTCCGCCTGGACGGTCGTATCTCCTTCGAGGAACCGAACGCCGCGGAAGGGGAAGCCATGCGCCGAGGTGACCACCACGCCGAGTTTTCCAAGAGCGACCTGCGAATCAGGCATAAGGCCCTCACCACAGGCCTTCTCGACAGGCGGCGTGGCGCAATCCGCGACTCTTACCGAGAATCCCTTCAAGCGAAGCGCAATGGCCGTCGCCAAGCCGGCAGGCCCGCCGCCGACCACAAAAACGTCCGAACTTTGCAACCCCAGCTTCCTCCTCTTATTAAGCGCTTCTTTTGCGGAGCCGGGCTGTGCGGACGCCGCCGAACCCGGTCACCTTCGATTCCTGGTGGTGACCGGCTCCGGCGTGGCGGTTGGTTACCACTTCAATAGAACAAGCTCCGAGCAGAATCCAGGCCCCATGGCGGCCAGCAGACCGAGTGTTCCCGGTGCAGGCCGGCGGTGAGCCATCACTTCCTCGAGCACGAACAGCACAGAGGCCGAGGATAAGTTGCCCGTTCGAGCTAAACAATCCCAGGACGCAGAAAGAGCTTCTTCCGGCAAACCGAGCGATTCCTGCGTTGCTTCTAAGACGCGCGGGCCGCCCGTGTGGAGTACCCAACTTTTTAGATCGGATCGCTTCAGACCTTGATCGGCGAGAAATGAGTCGACATCGGGCCCCAAGTTGTCCCGGACCACGTCGGGAACTTCCCTGGAGAGCACGATGTTGAAGCCCTTTTCGGAGATGTCCCAACCCATAACGCGTTCGGTGTTCTGGTAGAAAACCGAGCGGGTAGCCACGACCTCCGGACCACTGCGGCCAGCCGCTTTCTCGGAACCCGCAATAACCACAGCAGCGGCACCGTCTCCAAATAGCCCGGCACTGATGAGATTCGCGACGGTCACATCGTCCTGCTGCAAGGTGAGCGAGCACAGTTCAACCGAGACCAAGGCCGCCACCTGGTCCGGATAGGCCTTCACAAAATCAGATGCACGTCCGATGCCCGCCGCTCCAGCAACGCAGCCCAACCCAAAGATCGGATTTCGTTTGACATGGGGATTGAGCCCCATGCGGTTGACCAGCAACGCGTCGATCGACGGACTGGCAATTCCAGTAACCGAAACGAAATAGAGCGCGTTCACATCCATTGGCGTGAGGCCGGCCTTTTGGAGGGCACAACTTAGCGCCTTCTCTCCCAGTTCCTGGGCGACACGGATCCAGACATCATTGAATTCACCCCAACGCTTCATGTCGAGGTACGCGTCGATTGGCAGTGCCAGATAGCGACCGTCGACTCGGGTGGCGGAGTGAAGCCTATCGAGAATGTCTAAACGGCCAAGCCGTTCTCCCCAGTGCGCCTTAAACGCATCCAGCAAAACCTGCTGTGGATAATAGTTCGGTGGTAGCGCACTCGCGGCGCTGAGAATCTTCATGTTTGATGAACAACAGCCACCCGACGGATCGTGGCCGAATTTTCCCCTTCCCAAACATCATGCCAAGTTTCGATCCCAACTTGTTGCAAGTTCGGGGGCGGACGGGCGTTTTTTGACAGAAAAAGTGCCCGAAACCCTTTTGTTGCTCAGATTTGCACCAACCGACCCGCCAATCTGACCTCTTCTGCCCCAAAAACGGTGCGAGAGTGGGCCCATTGGACGACTGCCATCGGTTTGAACTGAACGTTCCGAGGCCCGGTTATTTCATCGCAATCGCTTTAGGTTGCGGCTCTACCCGCGCGGGGTTCAGGCTGTAAAGATAATCTCCGAGATCGTCGATCTCCGCTTGCGACCCGGTTAACGGGGGCATGAAACGGCGATAGGGAGAATCCGGCTTCGGCACGTGGAGCAAAGTCAGGAAATTGCCGAGCGAGCGCCGGTCGCGCCCAGCGGTCAAATGGCGCAGCGAACGATATCCGTCGATGGTGTGACACGATGCGCACTGGCCACGATACATGGCCACTCCACGGTCCATGGGCGAGGCGTCGTCGCGAGTCCACATACTTGTGGTCAGGTAACCATTGGCGTTCAAGTTCGGCACATTCTTCACGCGCACTCCGTTGGAATACATGTGTTGACCGATGACAAAGGGCTTGCGTAACATCTCGCGGGCATATTCGCCCGACGCGGTCGCGGCGAGGGCGAGGAAGAGAATCGAGAGCGCATGGGCGAATGTAAAGTCGCGGGGGCTTCGATAGCCGAAGAAATAGACCAGGCCCGTGATGGTGGCCGACGTCATGATCATAATGAGCGCGATGCGTGTGACCTGCGAGAACGCGCCTGAGCCGATGGTCGAGATGCCGAGCGTCAACAGCGCGCGTTGAGACTCAGGAACCATTAGCAAATACCAAATCAGGAAAACGGGCATCAGTAAGAACGAGGGCAGAAGCCACTGGCTGCTCCAGCGAACCAGACTGGACTTGAGGCGCGGATTAACGTCACCATCAATCCGGCTGGCGCTGATTAAGCTCCAGACGCCTGCCAGCGCGCAGCAGACGGTGATGCGCATGCAGAGGCTTGGCCAGTAGGTTGGATTGAAGAACCCTTGCCAGAAGCGGCTGGATTCCTGACCCGTTCCGGCGACGGCCAGCCAGGAATCACCTGGTGTGAGCATGAAGGTCAAAATGCCGTTGATGATGACCAGCGTGCAGAAAGAAGCCGCGGCATAGAGCCAGCCGACTTGAAGGTGGACCTTATTGGGTACACGATCCCAGGTGTAGTAGTAAACTGCCGCGGCGGTCAACTCAATCAGAAAGAAAACCCACTCGATGGCCCATCCGAAAACGAAGTTATGAATGAGAGTGCTGGTGGCTTCCGGGTTTACAAGGCCGATTGAAAACCAAATACCCACGCCGGAAACCACGCCGAAGACACCGGTGACAATCAGGAAGAACTTGGAGTACTGCTTTAGAATCGGCAGCCAGTCCGATCGACCACTGCGGCGTGCTTTTTCTTCAGCCAGCACGAGATACAGGCCGCCGCCGACGGCGAACTGGGAAATCATGACGTGGAAGATGGCAATCATGCCAATGACCCACGCGCCGCCCAAGTAGGGCACATCCCAAAGCGGATAATTCATTTCGTTGTCCTAACCGTCATTTCAAATCGAGATAGCCAAACGCGGTGGTCGCAATCAGCACGAAGACCACGAGCAGTCCAAAGTAATTCGCCAACCGGCCGCGGCGGCCATTCTTCGATGAGCCGTCATAAAGCGGAATCAGCGTCCACAGAATCAATCCGGCAGTGAACAGCACGATGCCAACGGATTCGCCAATCGCGCCAGACAGCAGTCGCCCGACGATTTTCAGGGTTTCGAATGAGCTCATGAAATACCACTCGGGATGAATGCCCATGGGCGCAGGCGTAAGGATATTCGCCGGCTGACCAAGGTTCCAAGGATAGAGCGAGGCGAAGATCGCGAGCACATTCAGAGCGATGAGCCACATGGCCAGGTCTTTCCAGATGAAGTTCGGAAAGAAGGGCATGCTCTTCTTCTCGGACGCAAGCTTTCCCTGTTCGGACGGCGGTGACGCATTGCCATGCCTTTGGAGCAGCCAGAGATGGAAGAAGAGAATCGGGATGAACAAGGCGGGCAGCACGACAACGTGCAAGGCGAAAAAGCGTTGGACGGTGAATTCGCTGACGTCCGGTCCGCCTCTGATCAGGGAAGCGAGCGCGGGTCCGACAAACGGGATTGCCTTGGGGATCTCTAATCCGACCTTGGTCGCGAAATAGGAGAGTTCGTCCATGGGCAAGAGATAGCCACTGAATCCGAAGCCGAGCCCAACCACGAGCAACGCCATGCCCGAGAACCAACCAAATTCACGCGGCTTGCGATAGGCCTTCATGAAGAAGGTGGAGAACATGTGTACGAAAACGGAAAAGATCATCAGATTGGCGCCCCAGGAGTGCGCGGATCTCACTAGCCAGCCAAACTTGATCTGATAGCTGATCTGGCGAACCGATTCGAAGGAGTCTGCGCCGGGGCGATAGTAGACCAACAGCAGAACGCCGGTGAAAGCCTGAAGCAGGAAAAGGAAGAGAGAAATGCCGCCCCAGTAATACCAGAAGGATTGGGCGTGAATCGGAACGGTTTTCTTTCGACCGAATGCCACGATCTCTTCGAGTCCGAGGCGTTCATCCACCCATTCATATAAGGCTGATGCCGACTGTTTCATGGAGTTTCCTTATGCCCTCGACACGAGCACGCCGTCGTCTTTCATCGCGACCTTGTATCGCTTGAGAGGCCGTGGCGGTGGGCCCGATTCGTTCAAGCCGGTGTAGGAGTTATAGACACCGCCGTGGCAGGCGCAATGGATGCGATTCATGTCGGGCTGAAACTCGACGGTGCATCCCAGGTGGGTACAAACCGCGTCAAAGGCCACCCACTCGCCGGTCTTGTGGTGAATGAGCAAGGCCGGCGTGGTGCCGAACTTGAACATCAGAGCCGAATTGTCCGGCAGCTTATGGGCGTCTTTCAGCAGGATTTCGGTGACTGCGGACTGGCTGGCAGCCATCTCGACGGGCGAAGCGAGATAGCGATAGATGGGATAGCCCAGCGCTGCTGCGTAGCAGGCGCCCGCTGCCGCGGTGACCGCAACGAAGGCACGCCGCGAATGGGTTTCGTCGGCTTCAGAAGGAACATTCGCAATATCGGGTGGGCGGATGATAAAGTCGCTCATAAGGTTGCCAAACTCTCGTTTTCCTTGGTTGCGTGAGCCACAACCCACACCAGCCAGCCGACCACGACCAAGGCAATAACAAACAACAAGACGAAGATCAGGACCACGCTCCAATTGGTGACGACCGGCTGTGACCAAACGTCATATCCCTTGAGCGCCAGCGTGACGTCACGGATGCCATCGCGATAGATGGTCGCCGCGGCCATCGCCAGCAAGGCGAGAACGGGTGTGGCTAAAGAAAGATGCTTGGGCGCATGCTTAGTGCGAACTACCATGAGTCCGGTCAGAATCACCACAACGATGAGGGCCAGGAAGCCGTATCCTGCGATCCGGTAAAAAAGGTTCGAGATCAGCTGCACCTGGACAGTTCCGGTTTGAAGGCCAGCCACTTGAAGGCCCATAAACGCGGTCAGCAGCGCGCCGAGTACGGCCAGGGTTCCGCCGAGGTGCGCCATGAATTTCTGGTCAACCTCGGCAAATGTGACCCGGCCTGAGAGGTAGATCAGCCATAGGCCGGCCATCATTGCGCCACCGGTCATCATGAATAGCCATCTCCAAATCAGGGTGGGATCACCGGTTGGGAGGTTGGTACCGGCGGCCGCCGCCGAGTACATGCGTTGCCAGGTCTCAGGCCGCACCATCAATGTCATGTTGCTCGAGAGGATACGGGCGATGAAACCAGCGATGACCCATGCTGTGAGGCCGAACGGCCAGGCTCGCCTTCCAGCTTCAAGCCGCATTGTGAAGCGGTAGAGCAACCAGTAGCAGAGCATCAGCAGGAAAATGACCGATATCCAATAGGCGCCGATCAGGACGCTACTGGTATAGAGAGCGCGACCATACAGAACCTGAGCGAACAGGAGCGGCGGCACGCCAAAATTAATGACGTAGGTCATCACCACGGGCATGCGCCGGGCGAGCGCCTTGGCAGTGACCATTGATTCCGGCCGCTTGGCCGAAAGCGCGCAAAGCACGCAGGCCACGATGAGGCCACCTAGCAACATTTCCACCGCAACAAAGTGCAACGAGAGCGTGACGATGTGTAGAGTTTTGAGAAGCCAGACCGGTGCTGGCAGAGGAATCGGATCAGAGGCCGGGAATTGGTTCATTCGAAGCTGCCTTTATTCGCTAGAAGTCGGGCGAATCGGATTTCGCGGCGCTAAGGTCGCCGTCAGCCAAACGTGTTTCCCTCGCAGCTTGGCTTCCAACGAGGCGGGGAGGTCTCCGCTGAAAGGACGCGGCCTGTATGACGTGAGAATAGAAGCAGTTACGACAAATGAGGATTATTCCGATGGGGCGGCGAGCGACGGCAGGCGCCGCGCGGATCTGCGCCATATTGCGACAGGTCAACCTGGCGTGAGGTATTTCACCCACCGTGAGACCGGAGGTGCAGGCTGTATCCTGAGAGTTCATGTGTAAACCGTGGTGCCTGTTGCTCTTGCCCGTTCTTTGTGCGGGCCAAATCGATAAGAATCTCGAGTCGCTGTATGCCGTTCGGAGCTTTCAGCAGGCTTCGATTTCGCCGGACGGGAAGAGGCTGGCCTGGGCAGAGATGACACGCGCCAAGGATCACAGTGAATCGCGTAACACGATGCTGTATGTGGTTGATCTCGACCGGCCTTCGGCTGAACCGCGCAGGCTGACCGCCGGCGATGGCAAGAAAGCGTGCGAAGAATCGGGATTGGCCTGGTCGCCGGACAGCAAGCGCCTCGCGTTTCTTTCCACCTGCAACGAGCCGGGTCAGCGGCAACTCTATGTTGCCTCGGCCGAGGGAGGAGACGTTCGCAAGCTGACCATCCTGAGGGGGTTTCTTGCCAGCCCGCAATGGTCACCGAACGGCAGCCGGATCGCCATACTGTTCACGGAAAATGCGGTGAGGGCGGCGGGACCTTTGGAGCCGACCGCGATTGAAACGGGTGTGATCGAAGAGAGTTTCTATGAGCAAAGGCTGGCGCTGGTGGATGCCGGCTCGGGCAAGACGACGCAAATCTCTCCGGCCGATACCTATGTTTACGAGTACGACTGGTCGCCGGACGGGAAGCAAATCGCGTACACCGCTGCCAAGGGGAACGGCGATAACAACTGGTGGCTCGCCCAGCTTTTTCGCGTCGATGTAGCGACGGGGGAGATCAAGTTTGTGTTTAAGCCGGCTACGCAGATTGCCGTGCCTCGCTGGTCGCCGGACGGAACGACGATCGCCTTTATCCAGGGCTTGATGAGCGATGAAGGATCCACCGGCGGCGATGTTTACAGTGTTCCGGCCAGTGGCGGCGACGCGAAGAATCTAACCCCGAACCGTAAAACATCACCCGCGTATTTAGTATGGCTGTCGAATTCAAAGCTGCTGATTACGGAGCGCGTGGACGGCGGATGCGCCATCACCGCGCTCGGCACTCACGGTGCAACTGAGACGCTTTGGCGGGCGGATGAGTCGATACACGCGGGTAGCGACGATCTCAGTATTTCTTTAGCGAAGGATGGGAAGACCTCGGCGTTGATCCGGTCGTCCTGGTCGCGAGCGCCCGAAGTCTGGGCTGGCCCAATGGGCGACTGGCAACCCAAGACCGACGCGAACAAGGCAGCGCGGCCTCTTTGGGGTGAGGCGAAAAAACTGCATTGGAATTCGGACGGAGTTGAGGTTGAGGGCTGGCTGCTGTATCCGAAAGACTACGACAGCCGGAAGCGCTATCCGCTACTGGTCGCGGTGCATGGCGGCCCGGCCTCGCAGCGTTCACCGGTGTGGCCGATGCCGGGCTTCGATTTGACCCTAATGTCGGCGGAGGGTTACTTTGTTCTGTTTCCGAATCCGCGGGGCAGCTACGGCGGGGGCGAACGCTTTACGGCGGCTAACGTAAAAGACTTCGGCTACGGAGATATGCGGGATATCAATGCGGGGGTGGATGAGGCGTTGAAGACGCTACCCATCGATGAGAGCCGGGTTGGGATCGGGGGATGGAGTTACGGCGGCTACATGACTATGTGGGCCGTCACCCAGACAACTCGGTTTCGAGCCGCGGTGGCCGGCGCGGGAATATCGAACTGCAGAGTTACTACGGGCAGAATTCCATCGATGAATGGATGATTCCGTACTTTGGGGCATCGGTTTATGACGATCCAGCCGTCTACGCCAAGAGCTCGCCCATCACCTACATCAAGAACGTCAAGACACCGACGCTGATCCTGGTTGGCGACCGGGACGCGGAATGCCCGGCGCCACAATCGTACGAGTTCTGGCACGCGCTAAAGACGGAGGGAGTGAAGACGCAGTTCGTGGTCTATCCCAACGAGGGGCACAGCTTTCACGATCCGAAGCATCGCGAGGATGTGCTCAAGCGAACCGTCGCCTGGTTCAATGAAAACCTCAAGCAGGCAGGCACGGCGGCCGGATCAAACTGAGCTGACGGGCGAGCCGGCCAGGCCGAGAGAGTCAGCCGAGGCTTTCATCGCGTCGATGCAGAAAGCAATATGTTCATCCAGCGGCACGCCGAGTTCCTGTGCGCCGTTGACGATGTCATCGCGATTCACATTGCGAGCGAAGGCCTTGTCTTTTAACTTGCGCTTGACCGAACCCAGGTCGACCTCGTGAATGCTCTTGCCCGGCTTGACGTAGGAGCAGGCGGTGAGGAACCCCGCCAGTTCATCACAGGCATATAGCGTCTTCTCGAGCAGACTCTCGCGCGGTACGCCGCTGTAGTTGGCATGCGAAAGAATGGCGCGGCGAATCTCAGGGCTAACACCGCGCTCGGCCAGAATGAGTTCGCCCTTCATGGGGTGATCGGGAGCGGCGGGATGGATTTCCCAATCGAAATCGTGAAGGAGCGCGGTGGCCGCCCACACGCCCTCGTTCTCGCCGAACTTGCGGGCGTAGGCCACGACGCAGCATTCGACCGCCAGCATGTGCCGGCGGAGGCTTTCCGACTGCACAAACTCACATACCGTAGCCCACGCTTGATCGCGATTCATTGGCAGCCCCGGCTAGACCTCTGTAATTTTTACGCTTTTCAAGGTATCGCCCTGCTTGACGGCATTGACGACGTCCTGCCCGCTGCGCACCTGTCCGAAGACCACGTGCTTGCCGTTGAGCCAATCGGTGACGACGTGCGTGATGAAGAACTGGCTGCCGTTGGTGTTTGGACCGGCGTTCGCCATGGAGAGAGAACCAACCTGGTGTTTCTTGTAGCCGGGTTTAAACTCGTCTTCGAACTTATAGCCCGGGCCCCCGCGGCCGGAAGCAGTGGGATCGCCGCCCTGGATCATAAAGTTCTCAAGGACTCGATGAAAGACGGTGTTGTCATAGAACCCATCCTTGGCTAGGAAGACGAAATTGTTCACCGTCTTGGGCGCCTCGGCTGGGAAAAGGTCCACAACGATGTCTCCACGCGATGTTTCGAAGGTCGCGGTGTAGGCCTTGGTTGCGTCGATCGACATCGGCGGTGGTGCATTGTACTGTTTGCTCATAAGCTCAGTGTACTGTTCCGGGGCTTAGAGAGCCGCCTGGCGGCGTATGATCAGCGGCTAGTCCTTTGACCGGCTGCGACAGGCCCGGGTTCGTTTTTGTGCTACCTTTCGGAGGATAGGAGCCCCAATGAACCGACGATCGTTCTTGAAGAACTCGCTTGGCAGCACGGTTGCCCTGAATGCATTTCCGTATCATTTATTTGCCGGAGAAACTAAGAAGAGCGCGACCGATCGAATCCTGCTGGGGCCCAAGAAGGTCGAATTGAGCCGACTGGGGCAGGGCTCGGGCACCAATGGAGTCGGTGGCAGTTCCAACCAGACTCGAAAACTGGGATTCCAGGGCGTGGCCGAGTTGTATCGGGCGTGCTACGACAACGGCATAACGTTCTGGGACTCGGCTGACCAATACGGAACGCACCCGCACATCCGGGAAGCGCTCAAGACGGTTCCCCGGGACAAGGTGACTATTCTCTCCAAGACGCACGCATCTACCGAAAAGGAAATGCGGGCCGACCTGGACCGTTTCCGCAAAGAACTCAATACGGATTACATCGACATTCTGCTGCTTCACGCCATGATGGACGGGGATTGGGACCAGCGGAAAGCCGGCGCGATGAACGTTATCACCGAAGCGCAGGCTAAGGGGATTATCCGGACCAAGGGCACGTCGTGCCACACACTGGAGGCGCTGAAAACAGCGTCGAAGTCACCGTGGGTGGAAGTGGACCTAGCCCGCTTCAATCCGGCACAGGTGGCGATGGATGCAGACCCGGCGACGGTGTATTCCGTGCTGCAGGGAATGAAGGCGCAGGGCAAAGGCGTTATTGGCATGAAGATTCTGGGTGCCGGAAAGCTGAAGGATCGCCCTGACGAAGCCTTGCAATATGCGCTGGCCCACAATGTGATCGATTGCTTTACGATCGGCGCGGAAAGCCGCGAGCAGATGCAAGACTTGGTCCGGAGAATCCCACCGGCCAGCGTAAGGGGCTAGTGTCGACCTAGGCCTCAAGCGGTTCGGACGGGTGAGGGTGCCGGGTGCTGCTTGGTTGCTCGCCGTTTCGGTTCACTTAATGCCGGTAGTAGGCCAACAGAGTGTCGCCCGGATTGGGTAGAGCACCGTTTATAAAAGTGATCGCGTTGCCAGCGAGCGTGTAGTCCAGCGAAGCCTCCAGCAGGACGCCGTTCTTATACAAGCGAAGTGCCGCACCGCTTACTGGCGCATTCGCCAGCGTCAATGCCGTATTAATGCCATTGATTGCACCGCTCGGAATCTCGCCGTCAACGAACGTGACGGTCGAGGTGGAACCGGCGATGCGATAGTACGCCAGCAGCGCATCGTTCGGCTGAGGCGTGGAGATGGAAGTAAACGTCACCGTATTCGCCGACAACGAATAGTCGAGACCGGCATCCATGAGGACGCCATTCCGGAAGAGTTCCAGGCTGTTGGCCGGAGAAGGCGTCTGAGACAGATTGAAAGTCAGGTTGGTCCCATCGAGAGTACCCGATGGCGTCTCGGCATCGACGAAGGCCACGCTGAGAGAGGAACCACTACCGCAAGGTCCCGACGTTCCGTTCACTTTGACGCAGTCGGTCGGGTTACCCGGAATGGATCCGACGTTCCCGAAGCTGTCGATCCAGGCCGTTGTGGAGGGGTTGTAGGTGGTACTCATATTGGGTTTGGCCGCCAAGGCCAGACTCAAGCCGGAAACGTCACTGATGGGTATCGGAACCGTGATGGTGCCACCTGAGCCGCCAGTGCCGCCGCCCGAACCACCACCGCTGGAAGTTGTACAGCCGCTGGAGACCGTAAGGACCTCAACGATCGTCAGGGTCGCTGTCGATAGAGGTACGTACCAGAGCTGAGTCCACGTGGTTTGCCCATCGTTCGATGTGAAGGTCACGGTGTAGAAAGCGCAAGGCGACACCGTCGTGGTTGGAACCAGCAGGACGGAGACTAGCCCGGCATATACACGCGCGCTGGATGTCGTTGGTGCGACGGAGCTGCCGCTTCCGCCGGTCCACGTTATTTTCACGATGCCATTGAACACACTGCCGTTGGGTTGTGTCACCGTGTCGCTGATTGCAGTCAACGACTGCGCCTTTCCAAGGCCGTTCAAGAAGGCCACGCACAAGATGGAGTTAATTAGTAGTTGGCGTAAGTTCACCATGTCGCCTCATTTCGGATTGACCCGGATCATCGGGGCGTCTTCAGTTAACCATCCAGTTGCACCCGGAGAATGGTCAGACGGAAATTGCGAAGTCTTTAAGCGACTGACATGAATAGACTTATTGGCGCCAGCTAAATTTTCTGGTTTTGTGACTGAGAATTTGGTGCGAAACGGAGCGGAACAGATCGGGGGTGAAACCCGCCCATCGACAGGCTACGCGCCGGGCGAAGCAGCCGCCGAACGGTGCGAGCAAATTTAAAGCTCAATTGAGAGAATGCGGCCGCGTGGCCCACTGCCTCTTCGCACGACAACTTTCATTGAGCCGGGGCAAAGACCGAAATGATGGACGCCAGAGAGAAGCAGATACTGACGACGTTGATTCAAATGGATAAGCAGTTCGGCAAGGGATCCGTTTTGATGCTGGGATCGCGGGCATCGGTTCCGGTTTCCGTCATCTCAAGCGGCACCATTTCAATCGACCACATCCTGGGAGTGGGCGGTTTTCCCCGAGGCCGAGTGGTCGAGATCTACGGGCCGGAGGCGTCCGGAAAGACCACCCTTGCGCTGCACGTCATCGCAGAAGCGCAACGGGCAGGAGGCGCGGCCGCGTTTATCGATGCCGAGCACGCACTCGATCCGAAGTACGCCACCAGGCTGGGCGTTGATACGGAGCACTTGATCGTTTCGCAGCCGGACTTCGGTGAACAGGCGCTGGAGATTACACAGGCGCTGGTTGCCTCGGGCACGTTGGACGTTATTGTTGTGGACTCCGTAGCGGCGCTCACGCCGAAGGCCGAGATTGAGGGCGAGATGGGCGACAATCACATGGGGCTGCAGGCCCGCATGATGTCACAGGCCCTGCGCAAGCTGACAGCCGCCGTCTCCAGGGCGAACATATGCCTGATCTTCATTAATCAGATCAGGGAAAAGATCGGAGTGGTTTTCGGAAACCCGGAAACCACGACGGGCGGGCGCGCGCTGAAGTTCTTTGCCTCCGTTCGGACGGAGGTCCGGCGCATGACTCCTATCAAAGAAGGCGATGCCGTGATCGGAAACCGCACCAAAATCAAGATGGTGAAGAATAAAGTGGCTGCTCCGTTTCGCGAGACTGAAGTGGACATCCTTTATGGAATCGGTATATCCCGTGAAGGCGACTTGCTCGATCTGGCCGTGCAGCACACTCTGGTTGAGAAGAGCGGCTCCTGGTACAGCTTTGCCGGGGAGCGGATTGGCCAAGGACGCGAGAACGCCCGCCAAACTCTTATCGATAAGCCCGATCTGACGAGAACACTGGATGCGAAACTGCGCGAGCTTCTGGGGCTTCCAGCCACCGACTCCTCCCGGATGGCGCCCGCCGCAGTCGCTGTCAAGGCTGCGTCAGCGCTAAGCGCCTGAAAACCTGCCGGCTCTTCTGGCTGCTGCCAGACGCGAGAGATAGGACTCGGCGGCCAAGGCCTCCAGTTCCTTCTGTTCCTCGAGGCTCCAAATGGTCAGTTTTCGCTGGCGCAACTTCAAAAGAAGCTTCACTTTGCGCTCCGCCTCGATTACGATCGTCTGTTGCCTGCGAACTTGCAGCTGCGTTTCATGGCGCTCTTGATCGAGCAGGGCGGTTCGATTTCGAATATGGCGTTCGAACGCGCTTAGGGCGGACAACTCCTCGCCTGACACGGAAGCAGATCGAGTGACCTGGTTGCGAGCATCGACCGCCTGGCTCGCGCAGGATTCCTTTTCGTCGTCAATGCGCCGGACTTGCGCCAGCAGGCCCTGGAGGCGGGATCGCTCCAGTTCTGCCTGCTCGCTGCGAAAGTCAAGCACCCGGCTCAGCCGGAACTCAAATGGCTTCATAGTTTCGAGATGCTAAACGTTGTTAAAGAATCAGATTATGGCCGCCGATAAACGCGGATGAACGCGGGTTGTTTAATTTGGGAGGGCGCGGGGACGGACAGCTCTGTCCACGCGCCGCAGAGCGGTGTTTCGCTTCGTCCGCCAGATCATGGCTTGGGACAGAGAAGTCCGTCCCCTTGATGAAACGGTCGTGACTCCGGAAGGACTTCGACACCGCTTTCATCATTGAGGGTGAGTACTCGGGCGCTCTTGCTGAGTTCTGTGCCGGGAGTTTTCACACCGACTCTGACGCGCGCGGTTCGGTGGTGGATTTTTCGCAGCCCTGGAATGTCGCATCTGAATTAGACGGTCACGGCGGCTGCGAGCTGTCCTAAGCCGCGCAGCGTTTCAGCCAGCGGAGCGCTCGCGCCGGCCTCTTGCTTCAGGAATTTGGCGATTTCCTCGCGCACCCGAATGGCGGCATCGAGGCGCGGATTCGAACCCGATACATAGGCGCCGAGATTGATGAGATCCTCGGAGCGTTCCAGGATCGACAAGGCTTCCCGAACGCTGCGCATCGAATCCCGCTGCTCCGCCTCAGCGATACGAGCCGCCAGACGGCTGACTGAATTCAGCACATCGATGGCGGGGTAGTGCCCAGCCGCTCCTAACGCGCGCGATAACTGAATGTGTCCATCGAGGATGGCCCGCACGGCGTCGCAGATCGGCTCGCTGAAGTCGTCTCCCTCCACCAGAACCGTGAAGAATCCGGTGATCGTTCCCTTTTTGAAAGATCCCGCGCGCTCAAAAAGCTTAGGAAGCAGAGCGAAGACAGAAGGCGTGTAGCCTTTCTGACTGGGCGGCTCTCCGGCGGCCAGACCGATCTCTCGCTGGGCCATGGCGAGCCGGGTAACCGAATCCATCACCAAAAGCACATCCTTGGCCTGGTCGCGGAAGAACTCCGCGACGGCCAGAGCTACTAGGCTGGCTCGAATTCGCAAGGGCGCGGGCCGGTCGGAGGTAGCAACGATCACGACAGAACGAGCCAGTCCTTCGGGAGTCAACTCTTTCTCCAGGAATTCTCTGACCTCGCGGTTTCTTTCGCCGATTAACGCAATCACGTTTACATGTGCCGAGCTATGACGCGCCATTGTTCCGAGCAGCGTGCTTTTACCGACGCCGCTTCCACCAAAAATCCCGATGCGCTGGCCCTTTCCACAAGGCAGCAGGCTATCGATGGCCCGAATGCCAGTGACGAGACGCTCTTCGATGTGCTCGCGGTCGAGGGGGCCCGGGGGAGTGGTCATCAGGTCGTAATAGGCTTCCGCAGAAACCGGCCCAAGTCCATCGATGGGGCGTCCGAAGCCGTCCAGAACGCGCCCGAGCAGCCCCAGTCCCACGGGTACTTGCGCTTGCTCGCAGCGAGCCACGATCCGATCGCCCAACTGGATACCATCGATTTCTTCGAGCGGCATGGACAGGACCCGCCCATTGCGGAAACCAATCACTTGCACTCGAACAAGACGGGAATCGGCGGCTTGGATCTCGCAAAAATCTCCCAGCGCGGCGGCGGGACCTTGCGACTCGATCAGCAGGCCGACGATTTCCGATACGGTTCCACTCCATTGCAACGCGCTGGTCCGATCAAGGAAGTCGAAGTAGGGCAGAAAGTCGATGGCATCCATGTCAAGAGATTTGGCCGCTGGTGAGCCGAACGCAGGCACGCTCATGTCGTTCTCCTCTGGTCCTTTTCGCGACCGTGGACAAAGTCCGTGAATCCTCGTTGAATTTCATCCAACTGCGTCTCAACCGACGCGTCCAGCTGACCTCGGGATGTTTCGAGGATCAACGAACCTGGCGGCAGCGCCGCGTCCACGACCAGGTTAATCTTGCGCCCGGGGTCAAGCGTTTGAATAATCCGTTGCATGACCCCCATCAGGGTAGCGTCCGTTCGCACCTGCATGACCTCCCGCTGGTCAATTCGCGCGAAAGCGGCCTTCACGAGCCCGAGGACGGCCTCGCTATCCACAGTAATCTCGCGGTGGAGCACGCGGCGGGCAATCGCCACGGCGAGGCGGACCATATCTTCCTCGGCTCGGCGCCGAAGCTTCGGGCCTGCTGCTATCAAGTCCTCCATCAAACGCCCCGCACGGGCCATTTCCGTTTCAAATTGTTGACTCAGCGCCTGGCGGGCCGACCCTTGACCTTCGGTGCGGCCGCGTTCGATCGCGTCCTCGATTCGATGATCGGCAGCGGCTCTTAGGTCGGCGAGTTCGCGTCGGAGTCCTCCAAGCTCCGCATTCTGACGGCTTATTTCCTCAGGCCGCCGCCGTTCCTCAGTCACATTTTCGGTCTGGCTGGAGGATGTCGGAGGGTGCTCCTGCACCGCAGGCCAAGAGATAGGTTCCGCTATGAAGGCGCCTCGTTTGATGACCACCTTAGCTGACATACTGGTCGCCCGACGAATCCGCCAGGTTGATTAACCCTTCGGACTCAAGCAGCCGGGCCGTGCCGATAACTTGTTGCTGCGCAGCTTCCACCTCTTTGATCTTCACTGGGCCCAGCGCATCCATATCTTCGCGGAGCATTTCCGCCCCACGTTGCGACATCCCCTTTAAGAAGTGCTCCCGCAACGCATCGCTGGTTCCTTTGAGCGCAACCGTCAGGATCTTCCGGTCCACGCGCGCGAGCAGTTCCCGAACGCCACCCACGTCCACTTTCAAAAGATCCTCGAAGACAAACATGAGATGGCGAATCGTCTCGCCGAGCGCGAGGTCCTGGCTCTCAATCGTTTCAAGCAGTTCCTTTCCAGCGTTCTGATCGAGCCGGTTCAACATTTCCGCGACGGCGCGCACGCCCCCAGAGGTCTCCCTGCTGGTCTCCCCGAGCGCCTTCAGCTTTTGGCCCACAATGCCGGCGATCTTCGCGATGATCTCGGGCGAGATCTGATCGAGGCTGGCCATTCGCAAGGCTACATCGGCACGTAGTTCGAGAGGCAGAGACTCGAGCAGCCCCGCAGCCTGAGAGGTACCGAGATGAGACAGAATTAGCGCGATGGTTTGCGGATGCTCACTGTGAATGAAATTGGCGAGTTGCTGAGGATCGGCTTTCTGAAGGGCATCGAAACTGGCCCCATCGCTACCCAGACCTTTGCTGAGACGGTCAAGCAAGCGGCGTGCCTGATCCGGGCCAAAAGCGGTTAGCAGGACTCTTCTTGCGTAATCGATGCCGCCCTTGAGGACGTAGTCCCGGGCGACAAGCATTTGGTAAAACTCGCTCAGTACACCCTCCGCAACGTCGCTGGTGATGTTCGGAATGCCGGCAATCTCACGACCGATACGCTGGACTTCGTCTTCGTCCAATTCGCGCAACACATCGGCGCTGGTCTGCTCCCCTAAGATCACCATCAAAACGGCTGCCTTCTGGATCCCGGTCAACCCCGTCGGTGTCGACGGGATCACAGGTTTTGCGGCGACCGGAGCCGGGAGAGGTATGGGTGCGCTAACTGCAGCAGATGTGCTCATTGATGGGCCTGTTCGTGTTCAGCGCTTTTGAGTTCCTTCGTCCAACCAACTGCGGATAATCTGCGCCAGCGCGACGGGATTCTTTTCAGCCTCCTCAGTCAACTGCCTGGTCAGAATTTCCGTTTTTGATGTGAGAACGGGAGGCAAATTAAAACTCTCCCGCAGTTCGGCACGCTTCCCTTGTCGATCGCGCTCACCCGAAGCGCCTTCCAAGGCTGCTGCCGATTCATTCTCCATGCTGGATAATTCTCCCTGGCCGTGTTTTTGCGCTGGAACGCGGCCCGCCTCGGCTGTCAATTGCTTCTGCATCGCCGCTAACCGGACCTTCGCACGCTTTCGAGAACGGATGTGAAAGACACCAGCCACAACCAGAAGCAGAAGGATTCCAGCACCCGCAAAGACATAAGGTAGTGGAACCGGCAGCTTCGGTTTCACCGGTGAATTAATCGGTGGGGGAGACGCTACAGGAGGGGGTTCCGCTTTTAGCGTCGCTTCAAAGGGCAGTGTTGCAACAATCAACTGGTCGCCCCGGCTTGCATTGAAGCCGGCTGCCGCTGCGACGACATCGTGAATCACTTTCATGCGATCGGAAGAAGGGGGTTCGACGATCCGCTCGAAGTGAGCCGCGCTCCCCTTTCCCGTTAACTGCCAACGGAGGCTTTGATCCACCAGAACGGAAACAGACATCCGGCGCACCACCCCCTGCGGCATCTTCAGTTTTCGTACCAGGCGACTGGTTTCATAGTTGATACTTTCGGTTCGCCGGGCCACGCCTCCGCCCACGGGCGATGGACGAGGCGTAGGCCTAGGCAGGTTTGACGACGTCCCTGGCGCGCCCGAGGAGTCTGCCTTGACGGATCCTTCCTCAGACCGCTGCGAGGTGGTCATGACCGACTTATTAGGATCGAATGTCTCTTCGCTCTGTTCTCCGCTGGTCTGGTCGCAATCGAAGTCAACGCTCGCCCGGAACTTCTCGGCGCCCAGGAGAGGTCCCAGGACCGATTCGATCTTGGAGAGTGTATCGTGCTCCAACTTGGTCTTGAAGTCGAGTAGATCTTCAGGCGGCTGCGACCCGTCTCCCGGCTTTTTCGGCCGGATGAGCAGATTACCCTGCATATCTAAGACGGATACTCCCCCCGGGGCAAGCCCCTCAACAGCGCTGGCTACCAACTGGGTGATGGCGGACGCATTTTGTCCGGACAGCTTCGCTGCCGGTCTCAACTTGACCATGACGCTGGCCTTGGCAGGCTGGCGATCTTCGGTGAACACCGAGTCTTTCGGGAACGTGATATGCACTCGGGCTTGCTCCACCTCCGCCAGCAGCACAATGGACCGCTCCAGTTCTCCTTCGATCGCCCGGTGGTAGTTCACCTGTTCGGCGAAATCTGTAGTTCCCAGATTGGTCTTATCGAACAGCTCGTAGCCAATGCGCCCTGTTTTGGGAATTCCCGCATTCGCCATTTGCAACCTGAGCTCCGCAACCCGGTCCGATGGCACCAGAACGGAGGAGTTGGATTCGGCGAGACGATATTCTGTGCCACTCTCCTTGAGCTTGGCGACAATCGCTCCGGCGTCTTCGGCGGCGAGACCGGAATAGAGTGGCTTGAAGTCGCGCTCCCGATTCCAGCGCACCAGAGTGAATAAGCCGATAAGAACCAGAATCGTTACCGCCGCCAGGCTGAGGCGCTGGCGGGGATTGAAACGACTCCATAGCTTTCGCAGTTGATCCATCGGTGCAGCTGGGTTTTCCCAACCTCAAATCTTCTTTTCAGTTACCTGCGGAGGGCGACGCCCTAAAAGCCACCATCGCCTCTCAGACCAGAGCCGGCGCGGGCGTTCCGGTCCTAGACCTGCATTTTCATCACTTCCTGATAGGCCGCGACGACTCGGTTGCGAACCTGCTGAAACAAGCTGAAGGAGAGATCGGCCCGTTCGACGGCTAACACAGCCGTGTGCACGTCCTCGTTTTCGCCCGACAGGAAGCTCTGGACAGACTGGTCGGCCTGCGTTTTCATCTGTTCCACGGTGTTTATGGCCGAACGGAAAGCAGATTGGAAGATGGACCCAGCATCGGGAGCGCCCGCCGGCTGAACCAGGGGCGGCGTGATGGCCGTTGACGGGCTGGCAACATGAATCGGCGAGATTGGGGCTAGCATCAGTTTCCTTTCCTCAGATCGTCTGTTGTTGGGCTCTGAATAACACGCGCATGGACTCGGGCGCCGCGACCAGAGAACAGTCTGTGCTTAGAAACACGACGGCTTCCTTCCACACTCAACTCAGCAAGCCAATTGATTTGGAAATCATGTCTTTCACCGCGGTCATCGCCGCCACATTGCCTTCATGGGCACGGTTCGCCGACATCAGGTCGACCATATCCTCCGTCGGATTGATATTAGGGAAAGCGACATATCCGTTTTTGTCGGCATCCGGATGTCCCGGCAGATAGCGTTTGACAGGCGCGCCTTGGTCCACCACAATCTGCGATACGGACACGCCCGTTCCGGTCGCACCCATCTCGGCTTGAAACGCGGCGGAAAATGCTCCTGCCTGCTGCTGGGTCTGAAACACGGCATCCTTGCGGCGATACGGACCGCCGTCCGGCGTACGAGTGGTTTCCGAATTTGCGATGTTTTCAACCAGCAGTTCGGCGCGTTGGCGCTGGGCCGCCATGCCTGAAGCCGCAACTGAGAGAGATGTGAAGAGACTCATCCTTGGGTATCCGTGATTGCCGATCGAACTTCCTTGATTTCGTCTTTGAGGACATTTGTGGCAAAGGTAAAGCGGAGACTGTTCTCACTAAGCAGCCGCGCCTCGCGGTCCAGATTGACATCATTCCCGTCATTCTTAACCTTCAAATTGGGCACTTCCACGATGTCCGGTGACCCACCATTCGCCAGAGACTGGAACTCGAATTGAAAGTCAATGTCTTTCGTGCGGTAGCCCGGGGTGTCGGCGTTCGCGATGTTTGCGGTGACGAGCTTTTGGCGCGTGGCAACCAAATCCATGTATTTTTCGAGCTGTTGTGAGATCGTATCCAGCATCCACGCTGCAAGGAGCACGTCGCGTGCCAGGGTCAGGGGAAGGTAAGGGGGCGGTTCATGGACTAGGGCTCCGGGTTGCAAATCAGCGCTTTGAATCACTTACGCCTTAACGATTTGGGATGGTAGGGTCGCGGCCTCACAAACCGGTCAGTACATGGAGGGGTAAGCGCGTTTCATTTCGGAGGCAGTCTCGCAGGCGGACCCAATTTGAATCAATTCGCCCTTACCGATGCCAGGGCATGACTTGCCCTCCTGCTTCCAGTTCTCGCGGTCTTCCACCAGTTCGGGCCAGAAAGGATATAGGCGGCACTGGGTTGGCTTGGCCGGGTGGATGGAGCAGCCACCGTCCTTCAAGAAGTGACATTGGCCGATTTTCGGCTTGCGAAGCCGCAACAGGTGCTTGAAGCGGACCACGTAGAGGCGCTGAAACTGCCTGACTGACAGGCCGACGAAGGCCGCCGCTCGCTTCAAGTCGTCCTTCGTCAGGTAGACATAGCCAGTCACCTCGCAGCACTTTGTGCAGCCGGGTTGACAGGTGAAGCGGATGCCCTGCATTGATACGCCTTAATTCAGCGCTGGTACCAGAATTGTACAATCCGAAGCGTGGCCCAACCCGAGCGAAAGCAGGCGATCGACTTCCATGTTGCGCGGCAGATCGTAATCAGCACGGTTCGCGGCATCAGCCCACGGCTTTCCGCCGAGGACGTCCCAATTGGAGCAGCGCGCGGCCGGGTACTGGCCGAACCCGTTGCTGCCGACCGTGACTATCCGGCCGTTGACCGTTCCCTTCGCGACGGCTTTGCGGTGCGCAGTGGCGACCTGCCGGGCTTGCTTAACGTGTGTGGCGAGCTACGTGCCGGGGAGGGGACAGATGGTTCGCCTCTTACTGCGGGGAACGCGATCGAGATCATGACCGGCGCCCCCATCCCGAGCGGAGCCGACGCCGTTGTCATGGTGGAGCACGTTGAGCGGATCGCATCGGGAGCCGGCTCACAGATTCGCGTGGAAGCAAGGTTGGAGCCAGGACAGTGGATTAGCCGGCGCGGCTCGGAAGCGTCGATGGGCGCGATCTTGATCCCTGCCGGAGAACGCCTGGATTCAAGCCACGTGGCAACCCTGGCGATGGTTGGTTACACCGGCGTGAAGGTGAGCCGGCGACCATCGGTGGCCATTCTGGCAACCGGCGACGAACTGGTGGGTCTCGGAGAAAGGCCGGAGCCTCACCAGATTCGCAATTCAAACTCGTTTGCTCTGGCGGCCTTAGTCGAGAGTTCCGGCGCATCGCCGACGATCCTGCCCATTGCGCGCGACACGCCGGCCGCGCTCCGCGAGCTTCTGACGCAAGGCCTCGAACACGATGTCCTGTTAGTGAGCGGAGGCGTATCGGCGGGCAAATACGATTTAGTGAAGCCGGCGCTACGCGAACTTGGCGTCAATTTCCAATTTGAGAAAGTGCGAATCCAGCCGGGCCAGCCCACCGCTTTCGGCATGGCGAACAACAAGCCTGTGTTCGGGCTACCAGGCAATCCTGGATCGTCGATGGTGACCTATCGACTGTTCGCGGAACCTGCGATACGGCTGCTGGCGGGTGAAACGGAGCCCACGCTGCCGCTCCTCCTGGCACGCTTTTCGGAGCCTTTCCGCCACAAGGCCGGTTTGACGCGCTTTCTGCCGGCCCGACTGGAGCCGGATGGCATATCGGTGCGGCACATCCCGTGGCAGGGTTCCAGCGACGTTCCAGCTCTGGCCAAGGCCAATGCGTTCCTCATTGCAGACCATGATCGGGAAAGCTGGGACGTGGGCGATCTGATTCGTGTGATACCGAAACTATGAAGGCAACCTCGCCCAGGCGGATCAGCGCCAAACCAACGACCCAGCAAACCCAGCTCTCACACTACGACCGGGCGGGGCGGGTTGCAATGGTGGACGTATCTGAGAAGACGCCGGGGAAGCGCACCGCGGTTGCCCATGCTTTTGTGAGCATGAGCCCATCGGTCGTCAAAGCGCTTCCCAAAAACCCGAAAGGGGATCCGCTTGAGATCGCTCGAATTGCCGGCATCATGGCTGCGAAACGAACTGCGGAAGCGATCCCGCTGTGCCACCCCTTGCCACTGTCGCATGTGGATGTTCGTTGCACGGTACGCCTGCGCGGCCTCAAGAAAGGCGTCGAGATTCGGGCCGAGGCGTCCACTACCGCTCAGACGGGAGTCGAAATGGAGGCCATGATGGCAGCCTGCATTGCGGCGCTGACCGTTTACGACATGACCAAAGCGCTCGACAAGGGCATTGAGATTGGCGAAATCTACCTGCTTGAGAAGACCGGCGGCAAGTCCGGCGCCTACCGGCGTGCCGGATCGTGAGGGACGCATGCCCGTAATCACAGTTGCGGTTCTTACCGTCAGCGACTCGGCTGTGGCCGGAACTCGCGAAGATTTGTCGGGACCGGCGCTCGCTGCCCGATGCGATGAACTGGGGTGGCCGGTGGTCGAGCGGGCAGTGGTTGCCGATGAGGAGTCCGCGATTTACGAAGCCGTCGTTCGCTGGGCTGATGCCGAGGCCGCCGCGCTTATCCTGACCACCGGTGGCACGGGTGTTGCTAAACGAGACGTCACCCCGGAAGCCACGCGTCGTGCGGTGGAGCGCGAGATTCCAGGTATGGCAGAGTTGATGCGGCTCGAAGGCCGCGCTCAAAGCAAGTTCTCCATCCTCTCCCGCTCCGTGGTCGGAAGCCGGGGCCGCTCGCTAGTGGTCAATCTCCCAGGTTCTCCCCAGGGCGCCGTCTTTTCCTTGAACCTGATCGCCGGGCACGTCGCGCATGTTGTGGACCTTTTAGCGGGTCGAACCGGCCACTAAGGAACTTGCAATGCGAAACTGGAAGGAAACGTAACGGACACTGCCGTGCGAACATCTGATCAAATGAGGTTTCCCTTGCCGACTACGAATTTGAAGTGGTTGACCCGCCTTGGTTTGCTGGCGTTGGCCTGTTCCGTGATCGCACCATCCCAGATCCCCACGCCCGATCAAATCACGCCGCCCAAAGCGCAGCCCGGCGAATTACCGAAGCCGCAAGTCCCCGTGCAGCCCAAGGAAGAACCCACGGCCGCTGCCGACCAGCAGCCAAATACTTTCGTCGTCACCCGGCGTACGGTGCTCGCGCCCACCACGGTCATGGAAAAGAAGGGCGGTTCCTTCGTCAACGGTCTGAGTACTTCGAATTTCCAGCTTTTCGATGATGGCAAGCCGCAGAAGATCGATTCTGATTTCAGCTTTCAGCCCATTTCGCTGGTTGCGGTAGTAGAGAGGAACTCGACGGTCGAGCCCGTGTTGTCGAAATTCAGGAAGACCGGCATCCTGCTGCAGGGGCTGATCACCGGCGAGGCGGGTCAAGCTGCCATCATTGCCTTTGATAGCCGCATTCAGGTGATGCAGGATTTCACCAACAACGCCGACAAGCTCGACGATGCGATGCAGAAAATCAACGCCGGAAATAGCGGTGCCGTGTTGATTGACGCCGTCATGGAAGCGACGCGTATGCTGAGCCACGCCCCAAAGGAGAATCGCCGCATCATCTTATTGATAAGTGAGGACCGTGACAATGGCAGCCACGCAAGCATCGACCAGGCAGTTCACGGCCTGGAATTCAACAGCGTTCAAATCTACGCCGTCGACGTCCAGAAATACTTTGCTGCCTTGATGCGAAAACCCGAAGATCCACGGCCCATCAATGGTGGCATCCCCGCGGCAGCTACTCCAAATCTCCGCGGTGATACTTATACCGACACGGCGATTATTCAGAACCAGCAGAATGGCAACTGGCTCAATATTGCCCCGCCCATCTACCGCAGCGTTCGGGACGTCTTTAAGCTAACGCCTGAAGAGGCCTTCACCCGCTATACGGGCGGGACAACTTATACGTTCGCGGCGAAGGAGAGCACGCTGGAGCGCGCCATTGACGACATCGCCAAGGAACTGCATGCACAGTATGTGCTCAGCTACACGCCAAACAACCAAGGTGAACCAGGATTCCACACGATTAAGGTCACGGTAGATAAGCCAGGTCTGGAAATCCGCACCCGGCCGGGCTACTACTGGGGCGGCGGGCAGTTCTAAATTCACGCACGCGTGAACGCAGACGGAAGTGGGCAGGCGCCCTGCCTGCCCAGCCGAACTTGGGTCCGTTGCGTCAGCAATTACTTGCTGTAGTAGAACCGCTCGTGACTTATGTGACCGTTCTTCCATTGACGGACAGCCACCTGCGTCAGCTTGGCGCGGTGCCCGCCCTTGTAAGTGGCGTCGAACTCCCACTCTGAATACGAACGGTCCCCATTCACGGCGCTGCCCAACAGCGCTGCTCCGTGAAATTGTTCGATGGAGCCCAAGAAATCCTGCTCCGCCTTCCGGTTTACGTCTTTGCCAACTTTCGGGGTGGTGAGGTTCTCCTGCATCACCACATCCTCGGCGTAGAATTTCTCAAAGGCGTCGAGAATCTGACCTTTCAAAATCATCTGGTTTAGCTCATGATCGAGAGCCGCCACATCCGTCGCGTGTGAAGTTGTACTCATAACTGTTCTCCTTATCCTTTCGACAATTGGGTTTGAAGTTGCTTCCACGGAGCCGCCGGTGAAGGGACGACCCCAAAACTCGTTACACAATCGTTACCACGATACTCGTGCAAACGATTGTGGGGCCAGAAAAATAGTTCAGAACTCTTCCCGGACTTCCTCCAGTAGGTCAATCAGCTTGCGCAGTTTGGTGGTGCCCAGCCGGCCAATCAGCCTTACGTGAAACGCCGTAACTCCATCGTCTAACGAATCGACCAACTCGCGGCCGCCCTTTGTCAGCTTGATGAGAACGATCCGGCGATCATTCGCGGTGCGCTCGCGCGTGATAAGTCCCCTTGCTTCCATCCGGTCCATCAGCCGGGTAATATCCGGGTCGTGGTTCACCATTCGCTCCGCCGTAGCCGAACACGTTAAACCGCCGTCACCAGCTCCGCGAAGGATTCGCAACACGTTGTATTGCGTCCGCGACAGGTCGAACTTCCGGAAGAAATCGGCCGCCTTTTGGTTCAGCAATTCCGCAGTCCGAACTAGGTTGAGGACTGCTTCCTCCTCGACATGTTCGAAAGCCTTTTTCTGCTGAATCTCGACTGCTAGCTTGCCCGCCATCCTCTCCCAATATACTCGTCATCACGACTATCGTCAACATAAAATATTTTCTGCATCTGTCGTTTGTTGTAATGGTCACGACTTAAAGCCATGCTGGCCGCCGGACACTGTAACCGGGTGATGACCCACCATCGCCTAAGGATCAACTAATGAAAGAAAGACGAAGCACCGGTCCGCGGCACCTTTGTTATGGAGCGCCTTCGCTTCCGCTCGTCTCAATCGCCAATGGACACGGTCGAGGCAGGTCAGGCGTTCAATCAGTGCTTGAAATCAAGGGATCGAGCTTTCAGCTGACTTTTCAGAATCACTAGTGGAAAGAGGACATTCATGAAGCGCAAGAATGGCGGGAGCAACCCAGCGTCTCGCCGCGGATTTCTGAAGGCTGCCGGCGCTGCAGCTTTCGGTGCGGCCTTTTGGGCCGAGAGCGACATCCAGGCCTATCAGTCGCACGTCAATACGAATTCGAAGCCATCCGAGCTAAAGATCACCGACATGCGTGTCGCGATGGTGGGCCATGCTCCGATGAACTGCCCGCTGATTCGTCTCGACACAAACCAGGGCATCTACGGCTTGGGCGAAGTTCGCGACGGAGCCAGCAAAACCTATGCTCTGGAACTGAAGAGCCGGTTGTTGGGCGAGAATCCCTGCAACGTTGACAAGCTCTTTCGCAAGATTAAGCAGTTTGGCTTTCACTCACGGCAAGCCGGCGGCGTTTGTGGCGTCGAGATGGCGCTTTGGGACCTGGCAGGCAAGGCTTACAACGCGCCGGTTTACCAGTTGATTGGCGGAAAGTTTCGCGACAAGGTCCGCGTCTACGCCGACACGGACGAGTCACAGGACCCGCATGACTACGCCAAGCGCCTTCTGATGCGCAAAGACCTGGGGTTCACCTGGCTGAAGATGGACCTCGGTATCAATCTGATTCAGGACAAGCCGGGCATGGTCATCCGGCCGACGGGCCTCGACCCAACCAAAGATGTGGTTCGCACCGAGCATCCGTTTACCGGCGTTGAACTCACGCAGAAAGGTATTGAGGCTCTCCTTGAGTATGTCTCGATCGCCAGGGATGCGGTGGGCTGGGACATCCCCATTTCGCACGACCACTTCGGCCACATTGACGTGAAGTCCTGTATCCGGTTAGGCCGCGCCATGGAGAAGTACAGTCCGGCATGGCTCGAAGATATGGTGCCCTGGTACTACACGGATTTACTGAAAGAGATCAAGAACTCCATTGCCGTTCCGCTGATCACCGGCGAAGACATCTACCTCCGGGATGGCTTCGAAACGCTCTGCCGTGAACACGCTGTCGATCTCATCCACCCGGATTTGGCAACCTCCGGCGGTATCCTCGAGACCCATCTCATCGGCGACATGGCCGAGAACTACGGCGTCGGCATGGCGATGCATTTTGCCGGCACGCCCGTGTCGTCCTACGCCAACGTTCACTGCGCCGCCGCAACCAACAACTTCCTCGCGCTCGAGAATCATTCGGCGGAAGTGCCTTGGTGGGGTGATTTGGTCAACGGCGTCGATAAACCCATCGTGAACAAAGGCTTCATCGCGGTTCCCGAGGCGCCGGGCCTGGGCATCGAACTCAACGAGGCAGCCATCAAGGAGCATCTCCTGGTTCCAGGCTATTTCGAGCCCACTCCCGAATGGGATCATGAACGGTCGGCCGACCGGCTGTTCTCGTAACGACGCTTGGAGCGCCACGACGAAGTTTGCGCAACTGGGCGGCGGAGAAGAGCTACGACAGCGGTGAAAACTTTGACAGCGTCGCCCCCGCGGCCTAGACTGACGGGATGGAAGTAGATTTCAGACCCGATCTTCAAGCCAAGCTGTCGCGCATGGCTATACGGCAGGGCCGCGCCGCCGAAACACTGGTGGAAGAAGCGGTGGAACGCCTCGTTGATTATGACCAGTGCTTTCTCCAGGAAGTCGATAAGGGCCTGGCGGCAGCCGATCGGGGAGAATTCGTCGAACATGGGGCGGTCCGCAAACTGATCGACACCCGGTATCCCGGTTGATGCCCGTTCGCTGGACGAAGGCCGCCGTCGACGACATCACGCATATCTGCGATTACACTGCCGAGCACTTTGGGCCGCCGCAAGCCCGCCGCGCTGCGCTCGCGATTTACGATAATCACTAAGACCCTTCCCCAATAAAGGGCGACCAGGCCGCAAGCCAAACACCCGCGAACTCGACATACCCACATTGCCTTTTGTCGCGGTCTACCGCGTTAGGGAAGGTGTTATTGAAATCCTCCGCATCCTGCATAGTGGACAGAAGTGGACCTGATTTCGCCCTTAAGTTTCCTGACCAGTACCGACCACGGTGACCTGGCGAGCCTTGACCCCGGCTACTGGAATCTTTGCGGGCATGGATGATTTCCGACCGAAATCAGCCTACCATCTTCCTGGTTCGGCTGGATTACGAGAAACAAAATACTCAGGTAGAAGTCTCCCTAGGAGGAACTAAAATGCGAGTTCTTTCGGCTACACTACAATTCACTCTGGTATTCGGATTGGTGGCGTGCAGTTCTTCGGACCGGGAGAAAGCCAAGGAAGAAGCGCGCCGGGACGGTCAGAAGGCGTCCGAGGAAGCGAGGAAGGCCGCCCGGGAGATCAAGAATGAGGCCAAAGATCTGAAGAGTCAGGTGGGCGGCACCGCCGGCCGACCCGGCGATGGATCGGCCTCAGACCAAATGTCTCAAGCCGGCGACAAGGCGAAAGATGCCGCTTCCCGAGCCGAGGTCCATTTGGACCATGCAGCCCTGCTGGCCCGGGTGAAAACAAAGCTGGCATCCGACGCCGGACTCGCCACGCTGAAGAATATCGATGTGACCGCCGCAGGCAGTGTGGTCACACTTTCTGGAACCGTAGCCAACGAGTATCAGAAAAGGGCCGCGGTGATAGCTGCCTCTCAAGTCGAAGGCGTGACGCGTGTTGAGGACCGGATCGCGGTTCAGAACTGACCCGCAATGGTGAAGCCGCGAGTGCTCGGATTCCGCCAATCTGAATTGCGATTGGAAAGGGGCGCCGTGCTAGTTGGCTGCCAAGTCGAAGGCGCGACGCCTATCGACCAGATCGTCATTCAGAACTGACACGCGAAGCCGCCGAAAGATACAAAAGCAGCCTAGCGCTTGGAACTGGCGAAAGCGACAACAGGAGTGACAGCGGAGGGGCTTCAATCCCTGCTACATTCCTGCGCGTGACGGTTTGCCTTTGAGGTGATATAAGTGACAAATCGCCGGCTCAATTTTCGGCGCCAGGAGGAAAAATGAATCACAGATCTGAGGCCCTCGCAGCACGTCTCGAGGCCGGCGCTAAAGCCTTGTCCGACTTTGCGTCCGCACTCTCTGAGGCCGAGTGGCAGACGCGCCTTCCCAAGGACGGACGAAAGGTTGGGGTGGTCGTGCACCATGTCGCCAGCGTCTATCCAATCGAGATACACCTGGCCAGTCTGCTCGCCGCTGGCCAGTCGGTCACCGCCGTTACCTGGGACGCCGTCGCTATCATGAACCGCGACCACGCGAAAGAGCACGATGGCGTAACGAAGGAAGACGCGCTCGCTTTACTGGCAGCCAACAGCGCGGCGGCGGCCGCGGCAATCCGTGCCTTTAGCCATGAGCAATTGGATTGCGCCGCGCCCGTGTCGCTCAACAGCGATGCTCCGCTCACTTGCCAGTTCATGCTTGAGGATCACGCCGTGCGCCACAGTTACCACCATCTCGCGGGGATCCGAGCGGCGCTGTCGGCAAAGCCTTGACGCACGCTGATCTTCGCTGCGCTGGGCGGCCAACCTCCCGAACACAAACCGGATTCTCAGGCTTGCAGCACCCTCGCTACAGCAGCATTCCCGCAATGCACGCCGACATGAAGTTCGCCAGTGTGCCCACGATCATTGCTTTGAAGCCCAGTCGCGCCAGGTCCGATTTGCGGGACGGCGCCAGCGCTCCGATTCCGCCGATCTGAATTGCGATCGAGCTGAGGTTCGCGAACCCGCACAAAGCGAAAGTCGCAATTACGAAGGAATGCTTGCTGAGCGTCGATCCGACCTGGCCTAAATCGACAAACGCCACAAACTCATTCAGGACCATGCGCGTTCCGAGCAGATCCCCCACCGTCGCGCAATCGTTCCAATCCACGCCCAAGAGCCACGCGATGGGAGCGAATACCAGCGCCAGCACCTGCTGCAAAGAGACCGGGAACCAACTGATGTGGGAGTGTACCCAGCCCATGCCGCCATTCACCATCGCCACTAGCGCCAGGAATGCGATCAACATGCCCGCAATATTCAGGGCCAAGTGCAAGCCGTCTCCGGCTCCACGGGCTGCGGCATCAATCAGGTTTACACCGGGCTGTTCCACCTTAATTTCGACTTTGCCGCGCGTGACAGGCGTTCCCTCCTCCGGCATGAACATTTTTGCCAGCATGATGGTTGCCGGCGCGGTCATGATAACCGCTGTCAACAAGTGCGAGATGGAAACGCGCGCGATCATGACGTAGGCTGCCATCACCGATCCGGACACGTGCGCCATGCCGCTCGTCATGATGGTGAATAACTCCGACATGGTTAACTTTTCTAGAAAGGGGCGAATCGTCAGCGGCGCTTCGGTCTGGCCCATCACGATGCTGGCCGCCACGCTGGTGGACTCCGCGCCGCTGGTTCCCATGAAGCGCTGCATGATCAAGGCCATGCCCTTCACGAAGAGTTGCATGACGCCGAGATAGTAGAGGATCGAGAACAGCGACGAGATGAAGATGACGATGGGCAGTACCTGGAACGCGATGATGACGCCAAATCCGCCTTCGGGCAAGCCGAGCTTATTGCCGAAAACAAAGCTCGCCCCAGCGGATGAATAGTTGAGAAGCGCGTTTACGGCTTGGCTGATGACATAGAACACATCGCCGAAAGGCGTTTTGAGGACCAGAAAGGCAAAGCTGAACTGCAGCACGAGGCCCCAAACGATGACGCGCTTTTGGATGGCCTTACGATTAGTGGAAAAGAGGAAGCCAGAAAGGACAATAGCGATCATCCCGAGAAGACCGCTGTACTTTCCCATGGACCGCCGCGGGTTTAGCTGACCACTTCCAGAATCAAATCGCGCTCTTCCACGGGCTGCTGCGAAATCTTGAAGGCATCCTCCACCAGCGTGGCTGCTTCTTCAAGGTTGTTCTCACTGGTGTGATAGATGCGGCACAGAATACTGCCTGGATCGATCTTCTGACCGACCTTTACTTCGAGGATCACGCCAACGGCAGGATCGATCGAGTCTTCCTTGGTATTCCGGCCTGCCCCGATCATCGAGGACGCCTGGCCGATCAACTCAGCGTCAATGGCGCTGATGTATCCGCCGCGGCTGGTGGTAATCTCCTGTGCGCCCGTCGCATTGGGTAACAGGTCGAAGCGGTCCAGGACATTCGGATTTCCGCCTTGCGCGGCGATGACGTCTTTGAACTTGCGGTAGCCGGACAGATCCAGTAGCTTCGATTGCGCCAGTTCGCGCGCCTCGTCCAGCGTCTTGGTGATCTTGCCCAGATGAATCATCCGAGCGGCCAGTTCCAATGAGATCCGTGTCAGATCCGCAGGTCCTGCGTTCTGTAAGGTTTGCGATACTTCCATGACTTCCAGCGCGTTGCCAACGGCGTAGCCGAGCGGCTGGCTCATATCGGTGATCAGCGCCTGAACCCGTTTGTCCATCCGGCGCCCGATACCAACCATCAACTGGGCGAGCCGGCGGGCATCTACCTGGCGCTTCATGAACGCCCCGGAGCCGACCTTGACGTCCAGTACCAGTGCATCCAGGCCCACTGCGAGCTTCTTCGACATGATCGAAGAAGCGACCAGCGGAATCGATTCTACCGTCGCGGTGGCATCACGTAACGCGTACAGCTTACCGTCAGCCGGCGCAACCTCGGCCGTCTGTCCGATGAACGCAAGCTGGTGGGCAATGAGCTGCTCCCGGAACTCGTCGATGGTCAGGTCGGTGCGAAAGCCAGGTATGGATTCCAGTTTGTCGAGGGTACCGCCGGTGTGCCCCAAAGCCCGGCCCGAGATCATCGGGACAACCACTCCCGCCGAAGCCGCAATGGGCGACGCGATCAAACTCGTCTTATCGCCAACGCCGCCGGTGGAGTGTTTGTCCACTTTGACGCCCGGTACGGCGGAGAGATCCACCAGGGTTCCGGAGTTCATCATCGACTCCGTCAGGGCGCTCACTTCACGGTCCGCCATTCCGGAAAAGAAAACCGCCATCAAGAAGGCAGAAACTTGATAGTCGGGGATGTCGCCACGGGTATACCCGTCGACTATGTATTGGATCTCTTCGGCAGACAGTTCTTCGCCGTCACGCTTCCGATGGATAAGGTCGACTGTACGCATTCGAATACTCAGCGTAGCAGGTTAATTTATTGAAAGTAAACGAACTGGAGCAAGAAACAGCGTAAAAGGACCGTATCTATTGCCTTCCGACGCAGTCCCGTAACCGGAAACAAAGGCCCTGTTGGGTCAAGGATGCCGCCCCAAGCACCAACCGTACTGCCGGCTACAGGGCGGCTAGCCGTCCGACAGGTTCACAAACCTTCAGTTCCCGAAAGGAGTTGCCCCAGATCGGCCACCTTAACGCGGATTCCTACGTAGAACGACCCAAATAGCGCGTAGATCGCGCTGACTTCATCGAAGCGCATCTCGTAGATCAGCTTCTTGAACACCAGCGGATCCTCTGCGAATAAATCGACCCCCCACTCCCAGTCGTCGAATCCGATCGAGCCCGTGATGATTTGCCGGACATCATCCGCGTACCGTCGGCCGATCAACCCGTGTTCATGCATCATCCGCTGGCGGTCCGCCATCGGAACCGTGTACCAATTCACGGCTTCGCCTCGCCTGCGATCCATGGGGTAGAAACAAAGGTATTTCGAGTCCGGAATCCGGGGATACAATCGTGGAGCCATGGCGGCCTTCTGCCGATCCACCACGTCCTTAATGCCGGCGTTCCATTCGGGCGAATGAGGGGCGAAACCTTTCTCTTCCAGCGCTTGGTAGGTCTTTGACGTTGACTCGTAGAGACCCAGCTCCACCACCGACAGGTAGGAGTGAACAACCTCCAGATACTCCGCCAGCTCCAGCTTGGCTAGCCCGAGCTCAGTTTGGTTTAGCTCTTCAAACGAATCCCGGAAGTGCACCACCATCAGGTCGCCCTTGTGCCCGAGCTGGGAGTAGACGGCGCTCTGGCCAGGATGGCCCTCGGCGGATCCCTCTTCGAGCGGCGCCAGAAAGGCCACTGCCTCAGCCAGAATGCGCTGGCGGTGGAATGTGTCGAGATTCAGCCAGGCTCGCCACCGGATCCGAAACATCTGATGCAATGTGCTCGCACCCTCGAGCGTCAGCGGAACCGGCGGAAAATCAGCCATGGATCACACCGGTCGCGGCTTCTTCCTCGACAGGAATCGTCGGAATCGGGTACCGGTAGCGGCCGTGGAAGATCTCATCGAACAGGTCGAGAGTCTCCCGATGGATCAGAGCGTTGTCACCTAGCACGTAGGGGCCATGAAGATCCAGCGGCTCGCCGCGCATCCCGGAGACAACCCCGCCCGCTTCCTCGATCAATAGGGTACCGGCCGCCATATCCCACGGGTTCAGGCCGAACTCCCAAAAACCATCCAATCGCCCGCAGGCAGTGTAGGCCAAATCGAGGGCGGCTGAGCCGGCTCTCCGAACACCGTGCGTAATCATAGCGAGCTGGTAATAGAAATGAACATTCACGTTTTGGTGCCTGCGCCGGCTGGGGAAGCCGGTCGCAAGCAGCGAATCTTCGAGGATCTTGGCGTTGCTAACGTGAATTGGCTCGCCATTCAGAAAGGCGCCTCCGCCTCGCTCGGCTGAAAACATCTCGTCGTGGATCGGGTCGAACACAACTCCGGCCATTATGCGGTCGCGGTGAGCTAGAGCGAGCGTCACGTTCCACATGGGGAAGCCGTGGGCGAAGTTGGTGGTTCCGTCCAGCGGATCCACGAACCAGCGGTATTCAGAGTTCATCTCCGCGCCGCCGCCTTCTTCGGCAACAATCCCGTGAGTCGGGAAGAGCTCGTGCAAGCGCTTTACGACCAGATACTCACTGGCCCGATCTGCCGCTGTAACCAGGTCATGTTCACCCTTCAGCTCATATCGAACGCCGCGGTGGTCCAGCAGGATGGTCCCCGCTTCGCGGGCGATCTCCATCGCCGCGTGAAGAAATTCATTCATATATTCCTATTGTGGCGCGTGGCGGTCGTGGAATCATCCCCGATCCGTGTTTGGTCACATTCACTTGTCTCAGTTCTCAGTTTGCGCGGCGGCCTATGGCTCGTAATAGCCCGACCTCGCCGCGACCCGTAAGCTCTTGTCCCGCATCTGGATTTGGATTCGATGGTATTGCTTTGGCTTCTGTAAGGTACCTTTCGGATAGAAGCCCAGCAAGTACTGGGTTCGCAACTCACGCAGGATGTCGTCGAAAGTCTGGTCCAGTTGATCGAATCCGGCCGGATAAAAGATGCGGCCACCCGTATTCGCCGCCAACGTATCCAGCGCATGTTCCCCCCCGGTGTTTCTTCCCGCGTCGTTCGGAATGGGCACCACCACAATCGGGTAGATGACAGCGTCGGCCAGCTGTGCACTGCGCTGGGCATCGGCGAATCGCTTGTAGCTGGTCGTATCGCCACCGTCGGTCACAACCACCATGACGTGGCGGCCTTCCCGCATTGCCAGTTCGTCGCTCGCCAGGAAGATCGCGTCATACAGCGACGTACCGCCTTCTCCCCGCAAGGCGCGCAACGCCGATTCGGCCCGGCGAGCGTTGCGGCCGTATTCGGTCTCCATTCGGACCTGCCAGTTGAAGCTATAAAGGGCGAAAGTATCAGCTGGGTTCCCATCCCGCACTAGGGCGTGAAGGAACTTGTTCACCGAGTCCACCTCGTAATGCAAATCCCCTCGCGTAGACCCGCTGGTGTCAATCAGGATCGAGACCGATAAGGGAACCGATGTGTTCCGCTCGAAAACGGCAATCTCCTGGGGGATGCCGTTGTCGAGCACCTGAAAGTCCTCCCGGGTCAGGCTAGTCAAGATAGCGCCATCCCGATCGCGAACGGAGGTCAACAGCCGGACCAGGTTCACTTTCACCGAGAATGTCGGCGCGGAACGCGGGGATATTTCGCCACCGGGTGCTGGTGGCGGCACGGGTGTCGGCTGCGCCGGCTTGAATTGCGCCCACCCGGCGGCAGCCAGCATGAGCAGGCTTAGGGAGGCACCCAGGCTGGCTTGCTTCATGAAGACTGACGTGAGAGCAGCTGGTCGTCCCATTCTCCGTCTACCCACACTGCGCCGTCTTCGAAGTGCTCTTTCTTCCAGATCGGAACTTCGCGCTTCAGCCGGTTAATACCTTCCAGCGCGGCATCAAATGCCGGCTTGCGATGAGGCGCCGTGGCGAGAATGGAGACGCTCGCCTCGCCAATCTGCAGCCGGCCCAGCCGGTGAATCATCCCCAGGCGCCCGATCGCAAACTGAGCGGCAATCTCGCGCCCAATTTGAGCCATCTGCAAAATGGCCATATCCTCGTAACACTCATAGTCGAGAAACAGTGTGCGGCGCCCCTTGGTGTTATTGCGCACGATGCCCTCAAAGACGATGACCGCGCCGTCCTCGGGCCGCTGCAACTCGCGAAGCCAGTGCTCGGAGGCAATCGGCGAGCGGGTCAAGGCAAACAGGTGCCCGGCCGGCTCGCGTATCTCAGCGACAAAACTCGCAGATGGGGTCGTGATGCCAGCCACTGTGTTCATTCGCCGGGCGCCGTCGCCCGTTGAGCCGCCGCTGACCGGCGGCAGGAAGGCCACTTCGTCGTCTTCATGAAGTACGGTGTGCGATTGGGCGAACTCTCGGTTCTTTGCAAATAGAATGGACGGGCGGCCGACGTGCAGGGTTTCGAATTGCTCCGCATAGCGTTGAAACAACTGGCCGACCGTAGTTCCGGCAGGCACCTCAGGCCGGTCCGCCGAAAGCCCCGTGAAGTCTTTCAAAACCCCGAAAAACAAGACCCTAACGTGCACGCCACAATCGTACCGAACTGCAACCGGTCGCAGACAACGCTATCCTGACGATGCATGTCCGTAACCATGCGAGTACAAATAGAACCGAGGTCAATGAGAATAGACAGGCACGAAACGTTCCTCCGCGTGCGCTACGCGGAGACCGACCAGATGGGCGTAGTCCACCACGCCAACTACTTTGTTTGGATGGAAATCGGCCGGGTTGAACTGGTTCGCGCGCGGGGTATTAACTACAAACAGCTGGAAGAATCCGAGGGGCTCTTCTTGTCGGTCATCGAAGCAAGCTGCCGGTATGTTCACCCGGCGCGCTACGACGACGAAATCGTGGTGAGGACCGAAGTGACAAACTCGAATCCGCGCACCGTCGAATTTTCCTATGAGATCTGCGACGCGACTCAGTCACGCGTCCTCGCTACCGGAGCCACGCGGCATATGTGGCTCAATCGCGCAATGCGGCCGGCCAAGCTGCCTGAACGGTATCGCGACCTGCTCGGCACTGCCCCTACAGCAGTAATGCAATCCCCGAAGTGATAGCACACCAGAATGCCCATGCCATGAGCAGGTGATGGTCAATCAGCAGGTTGCCGGCGATCGGCGCGGCGATCTGGGCTACTGACGTCAAGGATTGTGTTAACCCGATAATGACGCCCTGTTCCCGGCGGTTCGCCTTCTGTGTAATGAGGTTGGTGAGTGCGGCGCGCAAGCCCGCGCCACCTACAGAGGAGACCGTGTTGGCGCCCAGCAACTGCCAAAGCGTCTTGGAAAGCCCAAGCAGGCAGTAGCTGATCGCGCTGGAAGCAAACCCCAGCCGCACAACGTTCTTGTCGCCCATCCACTTCACCATTCGTCCCACCATGCCACCCTGCATAAAAATGCCGAGTAACCCGGCGTACGCGAAAACGTAGCCCACTTCACGCGGGCCGAACGGTCGCCCATGCAGTTCGTAGCGGCGCTCGCAGAACAGCGCGAAGCCCGAGACAAATGTAGCGAACGAAAACGCGAAACAGAACCACTTGGCCAGCAGCCGTCCCAGTTCGCGATCCTGGAAATACTTGGTGTATGCGCCCCAATCGAAGAACGTGAGACGGCGCCCACCCGGACCCGGATCGGCCTCGTTCTGCTCGTGTACCACTTCCCGGCGCGGCAATAAAAAGAACGTACAAAGAACGCTGGTCGCCGATAGACCGGCCGCGGCGAAGATCGGGCACTGGTAACCGAACCTGGCGGACAGAAAGCCGGAAATGGCCGGACCGATCAGAAATCCCAGGCCAAACGCGATGCCAATCAGGGCAAATGACTTGGTCCGTTCCTCGGGCTTAGTCACGTCGCTGATGTACGCCTGGGCGATGGTGAGATTCCCGGCTGTCGCACCATCGATCATTCGCGCCAGGAAAACCATCCACACATTCACGGCAAACGCCAGCATCAGAAATCCGGCGAGCGTTCCCAACTGGCTAACCAGCAAGACCGGGCGTCGCCCGATTTTGTCCGACCAGCGACCGAGAAAGGGACCGGCCAGCAACTGGCAAAAGGCGTAGCTCGCCACAATGATGCCTATCAAGGTTGGCGAAGCGCCCAACCGTTCTGCATAGAACGGCAACAGCGGAAGCATGATCGTCAGCCCCAGCACATCCACCGCAACCACCAGGAAGATCGGCAACAAGGAGCGGGACTTCGGGCTCTCTGTTGCCGCTTCAGCGTGTTCTACCGGAGACGATTCCACAGATTGATTTTAGCGGGCGGCCTCTTCGTCAGAGCGGCCAGTCCACTTGGTCAGCCGGCGGATCGCGGCTAAACTGGTGTAATGCCTTTGCCCAGCGACGATTTTTACCGCATCAACAAACTTCCTCCGTACGTATTCGCTGTCATCAACGAACTGAAGGCAAAGGCACGGGCAGACAACCTGGACATCATCGATATGGGGATGGGCAATCCTGATGGAGCCACGCCTCAGCCGGTCGTCGACAAACTGATTGAAGCGGCCCGTAACCCTCGGAACCATCGCTATTCCGTGTCTCGCGGCATACCGAACCTGCGTGAGGCGATCGTGGCACGCTACAAAAAGCAATACGACGTGTCGCTGGATTCCGAGTCGGAAGCCATCGTGACCATCGGCGCTAAAGATGCTTTGGCCCACCTTCTGTTCGCCATCATCGGACCGGGCGATGCGGTTGTCTCGGCGAATCCTGCCTACCCGATTCATCAGTACGGCGTGATCATGGCGGAAGGCGAGGCTGTCATGCTGCCGATGCCCGACGCCGCCACGTTTCTCGAAGGCCTGAAGAGGCTGTACAGGACTGCCGCGAAGGTTCCCAAGGTCATCCTGATCTCGTTTCCGCACAATCCAACCACGACTTGTGTCGACCTTGACTTCATGCGCGAGGTGGTTGATCTTGCCAGGCATTACGGGTCGTACATCATCCACGACTTCGCGTACGCCGAACTGGGCTTCGATGGATATCGGCCTCCCAGTATTCTGCAGGTGGAGGGGGCGGTCGACTACGCGGTTGAGATCTACTCCATGACCAAGAGCTACAACATGGCCGGCTGGCGCGTGGGATTCTGCCTTGGAAACCGGAAGCTCATTGCTGCTCTCGCACGGATCAAGAGCTATCTGGACTACGGCATCTTCCAGCCGATTCAAATTGCGTCGATCATTGCGCTCCGTGAGTGCAACGAGGATCCGAAGCGCATCTGCGCTCTCTATCAGAGCAGGCGCGACGCTTTGGTCGAAGGCTTGAACCGCGCCGGCTGGCCGGTCGAGCCGCCCCGCGGATCGATGTTCCTATGGGCGCGCATCCCTGAGCCATTCCGGGAACTTGGTTCGCTGGAGTTTGCCAAGCTCCTGATGCGCGAAGCCTACGTGGCTGTGTCGCCTGGAATCGGCTTCGGGCCGATGGGCGAAGGCTTTGTGCGCTTCAGTCTGATTGAAAACAACCACCGCACCCGGCAGGCAACCCGGAACATCCAGCAGTTCCTCCAACACCAGCCCGTGTTGACCGGATCCCGTGCGATGAACATATAATCGCGGGAATGGCTGTTCGCAATGAGGCTTGGTTCCCGGAAGTCGAAGATCTCCGGCACGTACCCGCTTCCGACCTCAACCGACTCCTTGAGGAAGAGGCAAAGCTCTGGGCCACCGAATATTCCTGGGACTTCCGCCCTTCGGCCGATTTGGTCCGGCGTTTCGTTCAGATGCAGTCCCTCACCGGCTACGCGTTGCGGCAAGGCCATGAACTGATTGGTTACGGCTACCAGGTCTTTGAAGATCGTAAGGGACTGATCGGGGACTTCTATGTGCGCCCCGGCCTCAACAGCACCTCCGAATCGATGCTGCTGCTTGGAGCGATTGTCCAAAACCTGATGCGGACGCCGGGAGTGCGCCGGATCGAATCGCAGTTGCTGCTGGCCCGCGTTCCCGCACAACTTTCTATACCGTTCGACCGGTATGCCCTGCGTCACGACCGACGGTTCATGATGATCGGCAGCGAGGCAATCCGCCGGCTGAGTGAACAAACCGTTTCGTTCCGTGCCAAGCTGATCCCCTGGGCCGACCGTTACCAGGAAGATGCCGCTCATGTTATATCGGCTGCCTACCGGGGGCACGTCGACAGTGAGATCAATGACCAATACCGCACCATACCCGGCGCTCGCCGGTTCCTGACCAACATCGTAAAGTATCCAGGCTGCGGCAGGTTCTCACCCGCCGCCTCAGTGGTTGCCGTCGATGGAGGTTCGGGCCGGGTTTGCGGCATCTGTCTGGCAAGCTTGGTGTCCGAAAACTCAGGTCACGTCACGCAGTTGTGTACTCTGCCCGGGGTCCGCGGTTCGCGCTTAGGCTACGAACTGCTCCGGCGATGTCTCATCGAGATCATCAACCAGGGCTGCACCATGGTCAGCTTGACTGTGACGTGTTCCAATATCGAGGCCATCCGGCTTTATGAGTCGGTGGGATTCCGCCAACACTCCACCTTTCCAGCCTTGGTTTGGGAGGACTTCTAAAACTCGCGCTTTGGAGGAATTTGGTCAGGGCCGGTCCGTCCTTTAGCGATTTGAGCTTGATGGTAGTTCTCCGGCTTTACATTCGAGCCTGCGATCCGGCGTAGCTGAGCAACCTGCCCAATGTGAGTCAGGGCGTCGGCAATCGGCCCTTGAAACAGGCGCTCGGCCTCTGCGGCTGTCACAGGTTTCTTCGCCAGCGCTTCGTCGAAGGCTTTAAGACCGGCGTGGAAACGTGCTACCTCCTCGTTCCACGGCAGCGGCGTCGAGTCCTTCCAAGTCTGCCGGCCTTCAACCAGCGATACGGCCCAATCAAACAGGTCGCCCATGTGCGCGAGAATCTCACCAGCGGATCGGGCGCCTTCGCCGGCGCGTGTTTCGGAAAAGCCCTCGGGCGCGCCCCGGAGCGCTTTGCCTCCTCGATACGCTACCGTCGCCACAGTGTGGCGCAAGAGATTGTTTACCGGCTGAACTTCGGCAGAACTGTCCATTGCAGAGGATCTCCTCTCTGGCAGTTTACGACTTCAAAATGGAGCGGAACTCAGACCGCCTGGCCGGCACAGTAGCCGGAGGCCCAAGCCCATTGGAAATTGAATCCGCCCAGTTGTCCCGTCACGTCCACGACTTCGCCAATGAAATAGAGGCCAGGCACCATTCTGCTCTCCATGGTCTTTGCCGATAGCTCGGCGGTATCGACGCCGCCGGCGGTCACTTCGGCTTTTTCGTAACCCTCAGTGCCGTCCGGCAGAACCTGCCAGGTATGAAGCTGGCGTTCAAATGCCAGCAGCGCCTGGTTGGTCCAGTTGGGAGGCGCGTGGACTTGGGCCCAGCGCGTCGCCAGCCGTTGTGCCAGCGCCTTGTTCAGTGCGGCGCGCAGCGCGGGCAGATCGCGGCCGGCCGGCGCCGATCTCATGCCAGCGGTGACGTCGAGGCCCGGGGCCAGGTCTATGGTGAGAGGCGCCGTTTCCCGCCAATATGACGAGATCTGCAGAATGGCCGGGCCGCTGAGGCCGCGGTGCGTCAGCAACATCTTCTCTCGAAACGACTGCCGGCCGATGGAGACCACGACCTCCGCCGAGACGCCCGCGAGGTCGCAGTACAGCCGGAGTTCTTCTGCAGGGAGGACGAACGGCACCAGAGCCGGCCGTGGTTCGCGAATGGCCAAGCCGAACTGCCGGGCCAAATCGTAGCCAAGTCCGGTAGCGCCCATCTTTGGAATCGAAAGACCGCCCGTGGCGACCACCAAGGCGGGAGCGCGGAAGGTTTGCGATTCCGACCTCACCACGAATTCCGATTCCCGGCACACCTGGAGGACCGGCGTCTTGACCAGCAGCGTTACGCCCGCCGCCCGACACTGCGTTTCAAGCATGTTCGTGATGTCCCGGGCGGCGTGATCGCAGAACAATTGCCCCAAGGTCTTCTCGTGATAGGCAATGCCGTAGTGCTCTACGAGCCGGATGAAGTCGGCCGGCGTGTAGCGCGCCAGCGCCGACTTGGCGAAGTGCGGGTTGGCCGACAGGAAGTTCTCGGGCCGGCAGTGGAGGTTGGTGAAGTTGCACCGGCCTCCGCCGGAGATCAGGATCTTCTTGCCAGGCCGGTCGGCGTGCTCGAGCAGGGCGACGCGGCGGCCGCGCTTGCCGGCCTCGATGGCACACATCATTCCCGCGGCGCCCGCGCCAAGCACTAGAACGTCGAACCGGCTATCCGTCACAGCCCGAGCTTCGCCATCATCATGGGAGGGTAGCGATCGCCTGCCGCGGCGCCCTTCGGGAAGATCTCGTCCAACTCCGCCAAATCCTCTTTGGAGAGATGTAGCGAGGCGGCCGCCACGTTCTCTTCGAGATAATTCCGCCGCTTGGTTCCCGGAATGGGCACAATATCCTCCCCTTGCGACATTACCCAAGCCAGCGCGAACTGAGACGGCGTTGCGCCCTTCTTTGCCGCCAATTGCCTGACTTTCGCGACAAGGTCCAGGTTCTTCTGGAAGTTGTCTCGCGAGAAGCGCGGCTGGAGGCGTCTGACATCGTCCTCGGGCAAGTCGTCATAAGTCCTCAGCTCGCCGCAGAGGAAGCCGCGACCCAGCGGACTGTAGGGAACGAAGCCGATGCCAAGTTCGCGGCACGCCGGCAGGATTTGCTCTTCCACGTCCCGGCTCCACAGAGAGTACTCCGTTTGCAGAGCTGAAATCGGGAATGTGTTCATGGCTCGCCGCAACGAGGCCGGACCGGCTTCCGACAGTCCGAGGAAGCGCACCTTACCTTCCTCGACCAGCCTCGACATCTCGCCGACCGTGTCCTCGATGGGAACGTTGGGGTCGACGCGATGCTGGTAGTAGAGGTCGATGGTGTCGACGCCGAGCCGCTTAAGGCTGTCCTGGCAGGCCTGCCGCACGTAGGCGGGTCTGCCACAGACTTCGCGAGAAGCAGGATTGTTCGGATCGCGAACGAAGCCGAATTTCGTAGCGACGACGACCTGGTGGCGATGACCTTTCAGCGCACGTCCCAATAGCAGCTCATTGGTATGAGGCCCGTACATGTCGGCGGTGTCAAACATCGTCACACCCAAGTCAATCGCCCGGTGAATTGTGGCGATGGACTCCGAGTCGTTGTCGCGAATCCCGTAGAAGTCGGACATGCCCATGCAGCCAAGGCCTTGCGCCGAGACACAAAGGCCCTGAGTTCCAAGCTTTCGATTTTCCATTTGCCTTATTGTCTCGCTACGCTTCAGTGGTACTGAAATCCAGCTACGCCGAAAAGCAAAAGTGCCGGAAGCTCGTGAGAGCTCCGGCACCTTTTTAGGATCGCGCTGGTGACGATTACGCGGCCGCGAAGGCCTCTTCGTGCTCTTCGTTAATCTGGCCGTCCGCCTTCTGCTGGTCAAGCAACTCCTGGCAGGGTACGCAGTACGCCGCCCACGGCAACGCCTTCAGGCGCTTCTCGGGGATATCTTCCTCACAGAGTAAGCACGTCCCAAAGTGGTCGTTCTTGATGCGTCCGAGTGCGGCTTCCACGCTACGAAGCAAACTCGCCTCGCGATCAAGATTGCAGATTGCCAGTTCACGATTCATCGCCAGTTGCAACTGGTCGAACTCGTCGGCGGCTTTCTCGATCTGGATTTCTTCGCGGTCCGCAGAAGTTGGTAACAGTTCTTTACGCTTGGCTTCGAGCACCCGCTTGTAGTTTTTAATTTCCTGGTTCGTCATTTTATTCTTCTCCACTCACTCACTTTTCGTTTCGGGTCTCGCTTCCTTGCCAATGTTTGACGTTGTCGAGACTCCGTTCGCTGCAATAATCTTCAATACTAAACACCCGTCAGCGTCATGAGATGCTACAACAATTGCCGGGGTTGCAGCAACTTTTCTTATCGATCACCAAAAGCGATTCTGCACCATTCATCAGGCGTAATTGCATTGACGGTTGGTTACCCGACTCGTTTCTAATCAAAACCTACTAGAATAAGGGCCTAAAACATAAATCACTCAAATTGTTCGTTCCCAGAGTTCGGCTGGTTACGGTTCATTAATCACTGGATTACGAAGTTCGCCGATGGCTGGGATCATCACCCTTACGTCATCTCCGGCGCGCAACCAGCGCGGAGGTTTCCTAGCTGCCCCGACACCCGACGGTGTTCCGGTGGACACGATGTCGCCGGGCTCCAGCGTGAACACGCTGGATAAGTACGCAATCAGTTCTGGAATCTTGAAGATCAAGTGCTTCGTATTCGAATCCTGCAGCACCTCATCATTGATCACCATACGTATGTCCAAGGCGTGTGGATTGACGACTTCATCCTTGGTCACGATCCAGGGCCCAATCGGTGCAAAAGTGTCGAATGTCTTACCCATGAGCCACTGGCTGGTTGCGCGCTGGTAATCGCGAGCGCTTACATCGTTGACGATGGTGTAGCCGAAAACGTGATCAGCCCATTTTTCCGGCGCGACGTGGCGACCTCCCTTACCGATGACAAAGGCGAACTCCGCCTCGTAGTCCGGCGAAGTCGATACCCTAGGAAGGACGATTGGCTCCCCGGTTGCGATTACAGCCGTGGCGAATTTGTTGAAGATGGTCGGTACCTGGGGGATTTCCTGACCCGTCTCGTCGGCGTGATCCCGATAATTCAATCCGACGCAGATGAGTTTGCGCGGTTTTGGAATCGGCGCCTTGAGCCTCACCTGAACCAGAGGAGTCCCGGCCTGCCCGCTGACGTACGAAGCGACTTTCTCAAGACCGGCACCACCGGCTTCAATCACCTCAAGAAGAGACGAAAAGCCGAGCGGAGTCAGGTCGACAACGGAGTTCCCGGACGTGACGACTCCGGGTCGACCCTGCTCGGATTCACCTTGAATAAATGTAACGAAACGCATAAGTAGTCATCTTGTCGAGTTGTCCGCCGAAGCGCAATCGGGAAATGCATTATCCCGGCGCGAGTTTACCAAACGAAGCCTTGACCGGTGATTCCGACCGACTGCCCGGAAAGAACGAAGCCAAATCTGCAATAAGCACAGTAGCCGCTTGGGTCGCCCGAGCGAAACTGGACCTTGGACCAGCCCGGGGCGAAACTGTGCATTCAAACTCAAATCACTGATAAATAAGACATCTGCATAATCGAGCCCCAGAGAAGCCGAGCGGCCGTGCCAGGAAATCGGTCCGTCCCCAATCGAGGAAGCGCGAGCCGATTTTGCGAAACGAACTGCCCTGTGTTGCCCGGGCGCCGCTTTGGAATTCTTGCATTTGAACTCAAACGATTAATAAATAGAGAGTTATCTGATTTTCGTTCCAGCGGCACGGATCATCCCACGGCTATGAATACTGTCCAGCCTCGCTTCGCACCTGGTCTTCGCGCACACGGGCCTTGCTTGCAAGCAGGCTGCCAACCTTCCGGAGAAAAGCAATCCGGCTCACGAAGGCGAAAAAACGAAGCCATTACTGAGTTTGGCCGGAGTCATCTGCAGCAGCCGTTTCCATACCAGGATGAAACGCCGTCTAACGACCGCTCGGAAGAAATAGAACGAAGTGATTGATTCTATGAGATCAATTTAAGATTGATGGCGGTGACTCCCCACACGGCCCTGTTCAGGGCCGTCACCTGGACGGATGAAAATGGGTGGCGGCCTACGTTTGAGACCGCTCCCTGAACAAGTCTGTGTGAAAACTCTGGCAATCGCGATTCGCGGTCAGAACTTGCGGATGGGTGGCGTCAGAAAGCAACTGAAAATGCCGGGAGTTTGACAAAAATATTCGGCCTTTGAGTGCGCTTCCTGACGGTCGCGGCTCCGAAAGAATCCGCTTGCTGACGCGCGCGGTTCTGTGCTGAAGTTTTCACACAGATTCTGACGGTCACGGCTCGCAAGGCGGATCGGGGACTTCGGGGCTTTGGGTGCGAGTTTGCCACGGCGGGTTAGTCATCGGCGTCCGCTCTCTTACGGTCGCGGCTCGCAAGGCGGTCCGGGGACTCCGGGGCTTCTCGCGTCGTTATCGGAGCGATCGCCAGCTGTTCAGCTCGTGGATCTTCTGGACTCACACACGATCAGGACGGACATCAGCTCCCTGACGGTCACGGCTTCCGAAGCGTTTACGTTTGCTTGCAACGAGTTGCAGTGGCCTTCTTTTCGCTAGATCGGGAAGCGGGTGGGTAGAAACACAAAAAAGGCGGCTTGGAAACCGCCTGTTTCGAGAAAGGTTTAATTTGGACTAGGCAGCAGCGGACTTGACGGGGGCTTTTTGGACCTTACCATCGCGAATACAGCTGGTGCAGACGCGAATCCGCTTACCCGCGCCTTTCACAAGAGCATGAACCGATTGAAGATTCAGGTTCCAGCGACGCTTCGTCACGTTATGAGCGTGACTCACTTTATTGCCGAATTGCGGCCCGCGGCCGCAGACTTCACATACTTTCGCCATTGAGACAAACTCCTCCCTGGACAGTTCCAGGTACCGAAACCGCTAGTTTAGCAGTCGCGGGGGGTGGATCGCAACCGACGTGGTTCAGCGACGGCTGGGGTGGTTGCCACGCTTCATACTGGAAAGACTGTGTCTTTTGCCCGTCCATCATCCCGGCCGTTGATACGCCCGCTCGTGCTGCGGGAATACCGGCTGATGCTGAAGCTGGCGGTGCCGGTGGTGCTTTCGGAGTTGGGCTGGATGGCGATGGGGATTGTGGACACGATCATGGTGGGGCGCCTGGGCGCGGAGGCGATCGGGGTGGTCAGCCTGGGCAACGCGCTGTTCTATTCGCTGGTGCTGTTTGGACTCGGTTTGTTTCTGGGGCTCGACACAATGGTCGCGCAAGCCTATGGGGCTGGCGACCTGAGAGACTGCCAGCGATCACTGCGGCAAGGCATTTATCTGGCCGCCATACTCTCTCCACTCCTGATGGGCATCCTGTGGCTGCTGCCGCCGCTGCTGACGGTATGGGGTGTGAACCCGGCGGTGCGTGGCGGAGTACGGCCGTTCTTATGGGCCTTGAGCTGGGGTACGCTGCCGTTGTTGCTCTACGCGGCATTCCGGCGTTATCTCCAAGGCATCGGTTTAGTAAAACCGGTGACGTTCGTGCTGGTGTCGGCGAATCTCATCAACCTGGCGGGGAACTGGCTTCTGATTTACGGGAAGCTGGGGTTTCCTGCGATGGGGGTGACGGGTTCGGGGTGGTCGACCGCTGCGTCGCGCGTCTACATGGCGGTCGTACTCGGGCTGTTCATCTGGCATGGCGACCGAAAGAAGGGGACGGGCTTGTTCCACGAGTTTCCGCGCTTTGAGTGGACTCGATTTGCGCGATTGATCAGGCTGGGTATTCCGGCGGCCTCGCAGATTTCGCTGGAGGTTGGGGCGTTCGGCGCGGCCACGATTCTGGCAGCCAGGCTGGACGCCGCCTCGCTGGCTGCGCATCAGATCGCGTTAAACTGCGCTTCCGTCACATATATGGTTCCGTTAGGCATCTCATCTGCTGCCGCGGTTATGGTGGGGCACGCGGTAGGCCGGCGGCACTTCGACGTGGCCCGGCGCGCGGGATGGATCGCGATTTCAATCGGCGTGGCGTTCATGATGTGCGCGGCGATCGCGTTCCTTACGATTCCGCGAGCCATTCTGCGGATCACGACGCCGGACGTGCGCGTGATTGAAGCGGGCGTCGGGCTGCTTGCCATGGCTGCACTTTTTCAGTTGTTCGATGGCACGCAAGTGGTAGCGACCGGCGCGTTGCGCGGGTTAGGCAACACCCGGACAGCCATGATCGCGAACCTGCTTGGGTATTGGGTATTCGGCTTGCCGCTAGGTTATGTGCTGTGCTTCATGGCGGGCTGGGGCGTGGTGGGCCTATGGCTGGGCCTTTCCGTGGCCCTGATTGGAATCGCCGTCGCGCTGCTGATTGCGTGGTCGCGGAACTCGAGGCAGCTGGCGGCGTAGCCGGACCCATCGCGTCGTAATCAGGCTGATGGTACGGGAACATATATAAGCCGCGCAATGCGGCGGGAACCGGAGGTCCCGTTTGACCGACATCCTATTGCTAAGCGTGACCGAGATTGCAGACCTGTTTCGCCGCCGGGCTCTTTCGCCAGTTGAGTTGCTCAGCGCGACGCTCGCTCGTGCGGAGAGCGTGCAGGCGCATTTGAATCCGTTCCGTATGATCGATCGGGAAGGGGCGCAGATCGCCGCGAAGGCTAGCGAGCAGCGCTGGGTAGCGGACGAGCCTTTGTCGCCGCTGGATGGCGTGCCGATTTCGATCAAAGACAACCAGGCAGTAGCGGGCCAGCTACGCACGTCGGGCAGCCTCGCCAACGAGCATCTTCCGCCGATGACCGAGGACGCACCGCACGTTGCGCGGCTACGCGAAGGCGGGGCTGTTTTTTATTCGAGAACGAACATGCCGGACTGGGCCTGGAAAGCGGTTTGCGACAGCCCCTTGTCGGGGGTCACGCGCAATCCATGGAATGCGGAGCTGACGCCGGGAGGATCGTCGGGGGGTGCGGCGGTTGCGGTCGCCACCGGTTGCGGACCCATCGCGACGGGAAGCGATGGCGGCGGGTCCATTCGCATCCCGGCGGCCTTCACGGGAATTTACGGCATCAAGCCAACCACGGGGCGCATTCCCGGCATTACTGAGTCTCCCGACATTTCGGCGATAGGTCCGCTGACCCGCACTGTCGCGGACGCGGCCCTGGCGCTGTCGGTGATGTGCCGGCCGGACGCGAGCGATCCATTGTCAGCCGCGCTGGTTGTGCCGGACTTTGTCGAAGAGATTCAGCACGGAGTTCAGAAGCAAGGCGAAAGACCGTTGAAGGTTGCGGTCTCTTCGACTTGCGGTTTTAAAGGCGCTGATGCGTCGTGGCCATTCGATGCTTCACGGTTGGGCGCGCTCGAAGGGGCTGCCCGCTCGCTGGCGGATGCCGGCGCGATTGTCGAGTACACCGACCCGCCGGCGCACGACATTCGCCGCGCGTATGTCACGGTCTGCGAAGTGGCATTCGGCGCCGTGGTTGCCGGTATGCCGGCGGAGCGAATGGCGCTACTTGATCCAGGGCTGGTTGAAACGGCGCGCCGCGGCATGATGACCGCAGCTGTCGTCGAGCGGCAAGCGCAGTTGGAACGGGTGCGGCTGATGCAGGCGTTCATCGGTTTCCTGACCGAATACGACTTACTCCTGACGCCGTGTGTACCGATTGCGCCATTCATGGCCGGTCACAACATCAACACGCCCGATGAAAAGACCTATCCGGAGTGGTATGACTGGACGCCCTACACGTGGGTGTTCAACGCAACCAAACTGCCTGCGGCGTCTTGTCCCTGGGGTCTGGACGGGGCAGGCTTGCCGCAAGCTGTGCAGCTGGTGGCGCGTCACTTCCGCGAGGATCTGGTATTGCGCGGGAGCGCGGTGCTCGAAGCGGCGATGCCGGCCCAGCGGCCGGAAGATCGTCTTTGGGTTAGGCGTTGAGCGGCTTTGGAGGACGCGGGGGTGGACAACCCGGTCAACGCGCCAAAGAGGTGTGTGCCGCTTCGTGTTCTACATCATGGCTTGGGACGAGGGATGTTGTTGGAGATACCCGGGGCGAATCCTACGATCAGAAGAATCCGCTCCGTCGAAAATCACCTGCCAATCGCGGCTCCTAAGAGCTTGCGCTGAATTCGATCCCCCGGTTTCGTGCTTCCGGAGCTTTGCGTTCGCTCCCTGACGGTCACGGCTCCGTTAAAACCCGCTCCGTCGAAAGTTACCCTTCGATGGTGGGCTTGCTGACGCGCGGTCGAAAGGAGAACACCCGAATCCGCTCCGTCGAAAAATCACCGGCCAATCGCGGATCCTAAGGGCTGGCGCTGAATTCGATCCCCCGGTTTCGTGCTTCCGAAGCTTTGCGTTCGCTCCCTGACGGTCACGGCTCCGTTAACACCCGCGTGCTGGAGTCTCAGGACGGTCGGGGCGCTCGGGAGATTTTCATCACATCCGATGGTCCGAAGGAGCATTCAGGTTTGCTCACGCGCGCGGTTCAGTGCTGAAGTTTTGACTATAGACGCTGACGCGGGCGGTTGCTCTGAAGGTGCCGGGTATCGGACCGAAAGCCGAGACGAGTCTCGGCTCAGCAGGCTAAAGCCGCACCACGCCGGCTGAAACCCACAGGCTGAAGGCCTGTGCCACGACGGGGGGTGCGTTCAGTGCTGGAGTTGTTTCGCTGATTCGGGGATCAGGAAACCTTCTTTACGGTGTACTCCACGGTTTGGCCGATCGAAGAAACCTCTGCTTTGAACTTGATCTCCTTGCCGTCGCTGCTGACTTTGCCTGTGTAATTGATCTCTACTTCGTTTCCCTGAAAGCTCGCGGTGATCGAAAAAGAGAGGTTGTCGCCGTCGACTTTTCCGTTTTTGATGGTCGACTTGCCAAGCATCTCGCTGCTGGTCTCGCCGGTGAGCGTGGCGCCGTCCACTTTAAAGACGAAGGTACGCTCGATGGTTCCCTGGGGCGTTTCGGCGGTGCCTTTCCAAGTGCCGGTTACATCTGCAGCCATCGCCGTCGCGGCAAACAGAGTGACGAGAATCAGTAGCCATTTCATACAAACGCTCCTTGCTCTTTGCTTACTATAGCTGCAAATGAGGTGCCGGGGCGGGACGTCGTATGGAAAGGGGACGCCTTCGGACGGGTTGGAGCAATTGAACTGAGATGGGCAAGCGCTCCGTCACCGTCGCGCCTCAGAAGGCTTTCTGCGCTCTTCGGCTTTACATGTTTCCAGAAAAAGCGAATTAATTCGAAGTGAACGCGCGGCTACGAGGCTTCATCCTGCGTTTCCTCACGGTCGCGGTTGCTCTGAAAACACCTGTTGCGAATCTGGGGACAGGCTCGCTGTGTCCACGCGGCGACGGGCTTCTGTTACGAGATACGAAGATGTGTGTGCGCCTTGGGACACAGGCGCCAGTCCCCGGTCGGCTTTGCTCTTATCGCTTGCTCGGTGAAACGAACTGCTGAGTGAAGCGATCCGTTACCTCTCTGAGGTTATCGTCGAGCCTGGTGCGGGCCTCACGTTCGATGTGGAGCGGAACGCCGTAGTAGGCGCCGGCAATCGAGCCAGCGATGCAGGCGAGCGTGTCGCTGTCGCCGCCCAAAGAAATCGCGTTGCGAACAGCGTCTTCAAAATCGGTCGCTTCGAGGAACGAGACGAGGGCAGCGGGAACGGTTCCCTGGCAGGTTTCATCAAACACGTAGCCTGGGCGGATCTCATCGAGAGTGCGGTTCAAATCGTAACCAAACTCCTGTTCGACGAAAACCCGGATGTCGTCTTTTGCCGTTTTTTGGCGGGCTAGAAAAATGGCTCCTGCCGTGGCCTGGGCGCCCTTAATGCCTTCGGCATGGTTGTGGGTTACCTCAGCCGATCGCTTCGCTTCTGCCAATACTGTTTGAAGATCATCGAAGGCGAAACCGACTGGGCTCACCCGCATCGCCGAACCATTCCCGAAGCTTCCGTAAGGTTTGGGATCCCTCGATAGCGCCCATTCGTGAAAGAAGCCACCGTAGCCTGCATCCGGATATCGCCGATAGTATTGCCGGAAGCGGTCCGAATAGCACCCTCCATCCAGAATCACGTGCGCCACGGCCACCGTGAGTACCGAGTCATCGGTAAAGTAGTTCCGCGAATCGAAGAGCGGGAACTCCTTGGTCTTGATCCCGTCCCACTCGTAGACGGAGCCGATGATATCGCCTGCGATTGCGCCAATCATTGAATCAGTTTACCCGGGGGCGCTGCACTTGGGGAGAAGACCGTGCTGAATTCGATCCCTCCACGCGTCGGCGCCAGGTCCTGGTCGCCGTTGGCGCGCGCCCACTCCTTGACATGCACGCGGTTGCTCTGAAAATACCCGGTATGGACAGAAGGCCGATATGAGTCTCGGCTCGGCGGGCTGGCCTGCGCCACATCGTCCGTGCGTTCGGCATCCGTTTTCATCATTGCTCGTTGTGCAGAGCTGATGCTGAGATCAGTGCTCGGACTTAGGTGGCCCTGATCCGATCGACGTTAAGATGTCGGTGACTATGGACAAGCTGAAAACGGCACGAGTCGCCGATCTGCACGCGGCTATGAGAGGTTACGTCGAACGCGGGAATATTCCCGGCATTGTTACGCTGATTGCCCGCGGCGATGAGATTCACGTTGATGCGGTCGGGACAATGACCCTGGATGGAGATGATCCGATGCGCCGCGATACGATTTTCCGGATCGCCTCGATTAGCAAGCCGATCACGGCGGCCGCGACCATGATTCTGGTGGACGACGGAGTACTACGGCTCGACGATTCGGTTGAACGCTGGCTGCCCGAGCTGGCAAAGCGCAGGGTGCTGAAGCGGATCGACTCACAGCTTGACGACACGGTTCCCGCCAAGCGCTCGATCACCGTGCGCGACTTGCTGACATTTTGCTTCGGCTTCGGCAGCGTGATGGCGATGCCCGGGACCTATCCGATTCAGCAACCTATCAGGGACGGGCATCTCGGGGGCGACGGTCCGCCACATCCGTTTTTGACGCCGGGCCCGGATGAATGGATGCGGCGATTGGGTGCGCTGCCGCTGATGTATCAACCGGGCGAGCGCTGGGCCTACAACACGGGTTCGGACGTGCTGAGTGTGTTGATCGCGCGTGCTTCCGGGAAATCATTCGGGGCATTCTTGCGCGAGCGTTTGTTTGAGCCGCTGGGGATGAAGGACACGGCGTTCAGTGTTGCGGCGTCCCAGATGGATCGGCTGCCGGGCTGTTATCAGTTCAATCCGAGTAGCCGGAAGCTGGAGGCGTTCGACAGTTTGGAGAACAGTGAATACAGCCGCCAGCCGGCATTCGAATCAGGCGCGGGCGGATTAGTGTCGACGGCCGACGATTACTACGGGTTTTGCCGCATGCTGTTGAACAAGGGCGTGTGGGGTAAAGAGCGAGTCTTATCGGAGGCAGCGGTTGAATCGATGACGCGCGATCAGATCAGCCCTGAGCAAAGGATCGGGGCGGAGGTGTTCTTCGGCAATCACAGCAGTTGGGGCTTTGGCATGGCGGTCAACCTTCACCGCGAGATGACATGGACCGTGCCGGGCCGATTCGGCTGGGACGGCGGTTTCGGCACTTCCGCGTATTCCGATCCGAGTAACGACGTAATCGGGATACTGCTGACGCAACGCATGATGGATTCACCAGAGCCGCCGGCGGTGTTCAAGGATTTTTGGGCGGGGGTGTATCGGGGGGTGTAGGAGTGAACAGGAAATGAAGGGTTGTCCTCTGATTCAGGCTGGCCTTCGTGGATCTCTCGCTATGCGAGGGCTGCGGCGATCGGCTACCCGCTGACTTCGAGCTTGTACCTGTCAACCGACCTAACGGCCCGCTTGACGGGAGTCCCTGGGCTGCACTCCTTCGCAACCCATCTGATCAAATCGAGGTCGGCTTCACAGCCCGCGATGATGGCCTGAAGGCTGCCAACAGGAATCCCTAGGTATCCTTGCTTCACCAATAGCGGATGTTCCTTAACTTGCCGCTCTACCCCCTCGGCCAGAGCGATCACCCTGTATTCCCGTTCGTACTTCCAGTCATCCGACTTGGTGAGCAACACCTGGCGCCCATCTCTTTCCAACGATTGCGGGGTCCACTCGGGGTAAGAAGAGAGATAGCGAACGGGTTGCGCAGATCCGATTACGTCGTTGCCTACAGCGAACTCGAGACAAATCCCTCTGTGATCGCCACCATAGTGCGACCACATAAGCGTTGAGTCCGGGTATGGAGTCAAGCAATAGAGCTTCCACCGCCCAGGAATCATCTCCAAGAACTGTTTCGAGAAACTGTCTAGAATTCCGCGTCTGTACTCGGGAAGGAGACGAATCGCAGCCTTGGTTGTCCTCACCTCCTCCTCGGAAGCCGGCGATGTCGGTGTGTGGGAAAAGACCCACCCGACGAACTCCTCTATGACGCCTGGCTGTTCAAAAACTGAATGACTGAACCAAGGCCTGCAGTCCCAGGGGTCATTAAGCTTTGCGGGATCTGAACAATAAACCCGCTTGTTTAGCAGTAGATCGCTTAGATGTTCGACATTCAACTTCTGATAGTGATAAAGCCGTTCGATACCGTCCTGCCATGCTGTTTGCCCCATGCTTTATAAGGTGGCATAGCGGGTTTGTTCTAGGTTAGTGCCGAGCCCGCCTAGCTGGAATTTCTGTCGTTGTTATGGGCGGCTCCTTGGGTATCGAAGTCCAGTAGACTGAGACTAAATCGCGGATCCAGGGTTTTGCATCATCTCTGGCGTAGTCACGTCCGTGCCGTTCTTTTTCTATCGATTGCTGGATGATTGGAGAGACAATGGCAGACCCCAAATGGAAGCGGTTTGAGAGGCAGATTCACCAGATACACACGCAACTTGCGCCGCAGGGCGCCATTGTCACGCTAGACGACAAGATCGTAGGCTGCGACTCGAAGGTTGAGCGTCAGCTTGATGTGACGATTCGCATCAGGGTAGCGGACTACAACATTCTCATTGTTGTTGAGTGTAAGGACGAGGCCCGGCCAATCGATGTCGGTGCGATAGGCCAATTTGCGAGTCTCTTACGCGATGTAAAGGCGAACAAGGGAGTCATAATCTCTAGTTCCGGTTACACAGCAGCGGCAATCGAAATGGCCCGATCCCAGGGGATCGAGACGAGGACATATGTTGACACCGAAAGCGCGGACTGGAGGTCCGAGGCCACAATTCCTGTTCTGCTCACTCGTGTGAAGCTCAGTGGATGGAGTTTTCGGTTCTCAGCGATCCCAGGTCTCCCTTGGGGTGTGCCCACGGGCGGTCCGACCGCGTTTGTGGAAGCCCTTGCGCCGGACGGTACATCTCTCGGCCCGATCATCACCTTGCTCGGCCGGAAGTGGCGTGACGACGAAAGTCTGCATAGGCCCGGGGAACGCACGACTCTCCTCGCTGAACATGTTCTTGTTAACGTTGGTGACACCCAGCGTCACACGAGAATCGAAGCCGTTATAAGAGTCGAACACTGCTACTACTTGGGGCCCCTTCCCGTAAAAATGATGGGATTTCGCGACGAGCAGGACGGGTCGATTTCCACTCAGGAGATGACGACGGATCTGATAGAATTCGCGCGCATCGAACGTGGGGAAATGCCAGGATGGGCCCAACTCCCCACGGATAAAGACGTTGCGATAGAAGTCATGATGTCGATGGGCTACGTTGACGTTTTGCCCGAAAATGCAGAGGATGTGAACGTAACGTCGCCTCCTGGCGCCATTTGAATGTGAGAAATGTCTCGCTCTTTGATTGTTGGGGACGAATCGTAACAGCCATGTTTGTCTTGTCACCCGGGGGCAGCGCCCTAGTGACCCGCGTTGCCGGCGCCTTGCCTCCCTGCTGGTGACCTCTTGGCGCACTGCTGGTCAAACCCCAAATCCTCTCCGTCATTCAGAGCCGGGCCGATCTGTTCCGAAGAGCCTTGGCGGCCGTTGCGCCGAGGCAGAGACTTGTCGGGTGCTCTGCGAAGCCAAGAACCGGCTGTGTCGCGTTGGGGACAGGGCTGCTCCGCTCGGCTGAAGGTTGTTCGCCCGAGCTTGCGGACGTTGGAAGTTAGCGAGACGTTAGCCCGCACTGTCCCCGATGGACTTGGGCGCTCCGCAGGGAAGCGCCTGGACTTGTCGGGTGTTCTGCGAAGCCACGAATTGGCCTGGTCGCGTTGGGGGACAGGGCTACTCCGCTCGGGCGAGCCGTCGCTCGACCGAGCTTGCGGACACTGGAAGTGAGCGAGACGCTAGCCCGCACTGTCCCCGACGGACTTGGGCGCTCCGCAGGGAAGCGCCTGGACTTGTCGGGTGTT
>CAVUCO010000008.1:0-23774 GCA_963740005.1 uncultured Acidobacteriaceae bacterium
AGGGCCGAACGGCGATGTTCGGCCCTTTCGATTTGCTTTGAGGTGTGTGCCCCTGCGGGCGGTTATTCTTGTGCTGAGATCTGCTGGTCGCTGTCGCGCCAGGCGCTGATCTTCAGGCGCTTGCAAACCCAGCAGAGATCTTCGTTGGGTTGCGGGCCGTTGTTGGGAACGTACGGAGAACCGCACACCGCGCAATTCTTAGCGCGGCGCAGCTTGTCCGACTCCACGGATTGCTTCGCCAGTGCCCGGATTTCCTCGGGCACAATCGGACGGACAATCGGAGTTGGTTTCTTCTTCATTAGGGTAATCCCACTATAGAACATATCGACCCATCACCTGGAGTCGCCGCAGGAAAACCAGAAAGGGCGGAGGGGCGATTGGGGCGGCTAAGCGGCCCGGTCGCGCCGAAAAACGTAACCGGCATCGATCGGAGAATGGCAGCGGGCACATTTCTGACCCGGTCTTACAATCATTCGCTTGCCTTTGAGAACCACTTCCGCCGGCACGGTGTGCGTGCAGAGTGGACAATAAACCTGCTCGACGCGAGCCGCCTCGTGCTGCGCGTTGTTGATCGGTGCCTGTGCGTTTGCCATGCTGATTCTCCCTTGCAATACCGTCTTCGATCAATACCGTCTTCGCTTGTAAAGACGTAACAAGTCACGCTATCGGTTCTATTCTTGAAAAAAATAGTTGCGGACCTGCTTCACTGAGTCCGGTCGACCGCTATTTGCGGCAGGGCAAACAGGCGAACCCAATTGCTGCGCAAAGGATAACTTCAGAGAAGCGGAGAGTCAATGCTTGTGGGTATCCGCAGAATTGCGAGCTTCTCCAGGTGTTTCGCGAGAATGTCTACCTCGAGGTTCAGCGCCGCTCCCGGCTGGTAGCCGTGCAGCGTCGTGTGCTGGTAAGTGTGCGGGATGATCGTGAAACCGGCTGTATCGCCGTTGATCTCGGCTACCGTCAGGCTGATCCCGTCCACCGCCAGAGAGCCTTTTTCAACCACATAACGAACCAGGGCTTCGGGAAGGCGCAGGTGCATCCACCAGTGCCCATTGCCGAGCGCTTTCATCGCCTGCAGCTCGGCCTTGCCATCCACGTGTCCCAGCACAAAATGCCCGTCCAGACGGGCGTTCGCTTTCAGCGGCCGTTCCAGGTTTACCACCGAGCCGGGCTGCAACACGCCCAGGTTGGTTCGTTTTAGCGTTTCCGGGGCCAGGTCAGCCGTAAACTGATCGGCCGACAATTCCACGGCGGTCAAGCAAGTGCCGTTCACCGCAATGCTCGATCCCGCCACGGCGTCCGTCAGAATCGAGTGGCACGAAACGGTCAGGCGCGCACCGGTCTGGTGATGATCCAACGCCAGGACATGCCCCAGTTCTTCAATGATGCCCGTAAACATGATCCGCTACGGCTTCACCACGTAGGCTTCTACCGCGAACTCGTTGGTGGAGACTTTGTGGAGCGTCAGCCGGTCCAGCAGGATCGCGTCGATGCGCCGCTGGCGTCCAGCGCCGCCGGCTACCGGCAAACTCTTCAAACCGCCGAGAATCTTCGGGGCGTAGTAGAAAAACACCTTGTCGGCAATTCCTGAGTCGAGCATAGCCCAGTTCACCATCGCCCCGGCTTCCACCATCAGTGAAAGGTAGCGGCGTCCCGCCAGGTAATCCAGCACGGCGTTCAGATCGGTGCGGCCGTTCGCGCCATCCGCGATCAGCACCGAGATGCCGCGATCGCCCAGCATCCTACGGCGCTCGGCAGGCGCCGCGGAAGTCCCCACCACCAGCACGTCGTTGTGGGCGCTTTCCACCATTTTGGAGCCGAGCGGCAGCCGTAAAAGGGAATCCAGCACGATCCGCAGAAGAGGCCGGCTGCGCTCCAAACCAGAACGGTCGGTCAGCAAGCAGTCGTCCTCGAGAACGGTGCCAATGCCGGTCAGAATTGCATCCGACTCGTGCCGCACCAATTGAACGTTGGCCCGCGCCACTTCGCTCGTGATCCAGCCGTCGTTGTCCTGCGGCGCGGCAATCTTTCCATCCAAGGTCAAGGCCGCTTTAATGGTGACCAGCGGCCGGCCCGTTCGCATGAAATGGACAAACGGCTCATTCAGGCGCTCTACTTCGGCAGCCGCTTCCGGGTCGAGTTCGACTTGTATGCCCGCCGCCCGCAGCTTCTCGAAACCCTGGCCGGCCACCTGGGGGTTGGGATCTTCCATGGCGGCCACCACTCGCCGCACACCGGCTGCGATCAGGGCCTCGACGCAAGGGCCCGTGCGGCCTTGATGGGAACAGGGCTCCAGGGTGATGTAGAGCGTGGCGCCCCGGGCCTTTGCGCCGGCTTCTTCCAGCGCGATGACCTCGGCGTGTTTCACGCCGGCCCAGGAGTGAAACCCACAACCAACCAGGCCCTGCTCACCCACCAGTACGGCGCCCACGCTGGGGTTGGGGCTGGTTCGGCCCCGGCCTTCGCGGGCTAATCTTACTGCCTCCTGCATGTGCTCATTCATCAGGCTTTGTCCGTCTTGCCGTTTCCCAACAACCGGCGGTGTTTATTTGTCGAAGAGCGATTCGATGAACTTGTCGGCCTCAAACGGCAACAGATCATCAATCTTCTCGCCCACGCCGACGTAACGAATGGGGAGATTCAACTCACGGGCGATGGCCACCACCACGCCGCCCTTGGCCGTTCCGTCCAGCTTTGTCAGAACAATGCCGGTGACGCCGGACGATTCGGTAAACTTTCGGGCCTGCTCGAGGCCGTTCTGACCGGTGGTCGCATCGAGGACCAACCAGACTTCATGCGGCGAGCCCGGGATGACCCTTTGCGACGTACGGCGCATCTTCTCGAGTTCGGCCATGAGATTGTCTTTGGTGTGCAGGCGGCCGGCCGTATCCACGATGACGTAATCCACCTGGCGCGCCTTGGCCGCGTTCAATGCATCAAACACCACTGCGCTTGGGTCGGAGCCGGTCTTCTGGCGGATCATATCCACGCCCGCTCGTTGCGCCCAAACTTCGAGTTGTTCAATGGCTGCGGCGCGAAAGGTATCGGCCGCGCACAGAAGTACCCTCCGGCCTTCACCCAAAAAGCGATGCGCCAGTTTTCCGATGGTGGTTGTCTTCCCTGCTCCATTGACCCCGACCACCATCACGACGGCCGGCGGTTTGGTAACGACATGCACGGGTGTGTCGGAGGCACGCAGGATCTCCAAGAGCTGTTCGCGGATGAGGCTGCGAATCTCGCCGGCATCGCCCGTCAGTTTGCGGTCTACCTGTTGCCGGATGCGTTCCAGGATGTCACTCACGGTCTTGACGCCGAGGTCGGCCGTGATCAACGTGTATTCCAGCTCATCCAGGAGATCGGCGTCGATCTCCTTCTTGCCTGCCAGCACATCCTCGATCCGATCCACCAGGCCGGAGCGTGTCTTCTGGATGCCCGCCTTTAACTTATCGAGTAGATTCGGTTCCGGCGGCGCCGTGCCGAAGAGGGTTTGAATTGCCATGCAAGATATGTCTCAAAAAGGGCGGTCCACTGCACGTCAGGAATGCCGGAAGCGTTTATTCCTCCGCGGACTTGGCTTAAGAATAGCAAGGCCACGAAAAGGCTTCAAACGGTGGCGCCGCACCCGCGACGACGGCGTTGGCGTCCGCTTGCCAATGCGCGGTCAGAAGGCAGCTGAAATGCCGGAGTTCTGATAAGAATATCGACGTCCGCTCCCTTACGGTCACGGCTCGCAAAGGGTCCGCTTGCGGTGCGCCTTGGCGGAGAGCTGCGGTCGCCGCTCTGAAAGAATCCGCTCCGTCGAAAATCAGCGTCCGATCGCGGATCCTAAGAGCTTGCACTGAATTCGATCCCCCGGTTTCGTGCTTCCGGAGCTTTGCGTTCGCTCCCTGACGGTCGCGGCTCCGTTAAGGGGCACGCGCTTGCTCACGCGCGCGGTTCTGTGGCGGAGTTTTCACGCAGACTCTGACGCGCACGGTTACTCTGAAACAGCTGTTGATGATCCTGGGACAGGCTCGCTCTGTCCACGCGGCGAAGGGGCCAGGTTGACGAGAGTAGGTGGCGTGATCGCCTTGGGAACAGAGGCCTGTCCCGGTCGGCTTGGGCGCAGGTTGCTAGTACCAATCTCTCAGCCGGACCTCGATTCCGGTTCCGGCCAGCAACGCTTCGAATTTCTTGATGTCCGATCCGCGGTAGTGATAGGGATAAACGATCTTGGGGTGAAAGGCTTTCACCGCTTCCGCCGCTTCCTCGGGAGGCATGGTGTAGGGCAGATTCATGGGAACGCCACATCGATGTTCTTCAGTGCCCGCATTTCAGGAATGCCTTCGGTGTCACCGGCAATGTAGAAGCGTGTTCCGCCATATGTGAGGACGTAGCCGTTGCCGCGACCTTTGTCGTGATAGAACTTGCCGGGCGACGGACCCCGCTGGACGTTGTACATCGGCATGGCTTCAATGGTCCAGGCGCCCCATTTCGTGGTTTCACCGTTCGATAACGGCTTGGCCTGGGTCACCGTCTTGGCCACCGCGGGCGGCGCGATGATGGTGGCTTCTGCGGAAGAGATCTCCGCCAAGGCGGCCGGATCCATGTGATCGCCGTGAATATCCGTGATGAGAATCAGGTCGGCCTTGGGCCGGCCTGTAAACAAGGCCTTTCCAGAAGGATCGATATAAATATTCTTGCCGCCGGCCTGCAGCAAAAGGCTGGCATGCTGGATGGGAGTCATCACCACATCACCACCCGCGGTGTGGATGGTGTCCGGCGGAGAAACGGCCCAAACCTGCGGCGCAGCCAGCGCCATCACAACGGCTGCGGCCCACTTTGACTTGAAAACAACACGGTTCATAAACGCTCCGATGTTAGCCTGATTCTAAATGATGAAGGAATCGCGCTTGAAGTAACAACCTTTTGAGCAGAATCACTCAGCTCGCGTATCAGATAGGATCATCGGTTGACTTCATGACATTGTCCTCGCAGACCCAGACCCGGCGCCGGTTGGCCCTGCTCTGTGCGGTGCCGCTAGCCTTCAGCCTGCTCTTCTATCTGGCTAATCAACGCGGCGACACGGCCAACGTTCAGATTCGAAATATTCAGAATCTGCAGTCTTCGATACTAACCCTTCAATCCCTGGCAGAGGAATGTGAGACCGGTGAGCGCGGGTTCTTACTGACCGGCGACGAACGGTACCTGACGCCCTACCAGCAGGCCAAGTCGAGGCTTCCCACTGAAATCGACTACACCCGGATACTGACCAAAGATATGAGTCAGTTCCAACCCCGCACCGAGCACATCATCGGCCTTACCAACGAGGTCTTCGGCCAGTCGGAGAAGATCCTGGAGGCACAGCAAAAGGTTGGCTTCGCCGAAGCGCTGAACCTGTTCAAGAACGGAAACGGGCAGGACGACATGGACGGGTTGCGCAAGAGCGTGGGCGAAATGGACGTGGATTTGGGAAAGAGCCTCAGTCAGGCTTTGGAGTCCCAGCGCACCTTCACCCGCAGCGTTTTTATCTTCTTCATCGTCGGCGCCATCATCATGATGAGCGTTCTGGTGTGGCTCTATAACGCTTTGATCAGTTATCTTCACGGCACGGAGACGGCACAGGCAGAACTCGAAGCACTGAACATCGAACTCGAGGAGCGCATCGAGGAGCGGACCCGCGAGCTTTCACAATCGAACGAAGAACTCCAGCAATTTGCCTACGTTGCCAGCCACGATCTACAAGAACCGCTGCGGACCATCACCAGCTTCACTCAGTTATTGGCAAGCCGGTACAAGGGCAAGCTGGATGAGGACGCGGACGAGTTCATCACGTACATCGTCACCTCGTCGCGCCGTATGACGGACCTCATCAACGGCCTGCTCGCCTTAGTACGGCTGCGCAAACTGGCTTTGCCGCGGGGACCGGTCTCCATCGAAAAACTACTGAATGACGCCACCAGCAGCCTGCAAGCATCCATTCGCGAGAGTGGCACTCGCGTGGAGCATACCCAGCTGCCATTTCTTGCGGCCGATTCGGTTCAGATCACCCAGCTGTTTCAGAACCTGATCGGCAATGCAATCAAGTACCGCCGGGCCGCAGACCCGGTGGTGAAAGTTTCGGCGCGGCGCGACGCAGCCGAGTGGGTGTTCGCCATCGAAGATAACGGCCAGGGTTTCGACCAGCAATACGCAGAACGGATCTTTGGCTTGTTCCAGCGCCTGCATGGCCGCGACGTGGAGGGCACCGGAATGGGGCTCGCCATCTCCCGGAAAATCGTGGAGCGCCACGGCGGACGGATGTGGGCTGAATCCAAATTGGGCGTCGGTTCCACGTTCTATTTTTCGCTGCCGCTTAGCCTCGAGCCGGGCCAGTTTCAGCCCCCTTCAACGGGGGGCTCGAAGCGCAGTGTCACCAGCGCCCGCGAGACCACCTCCGCCGGCCGACGGCCGGAATAGCGCCCCGACTCGCGTCAAACCTCAGGCCCGAAAACGCTGATTACGGGGCACTTTCTGGCTTCCTCGGTCAAAAAGTTAAGCTTTATCTCAGACTTCTGGAATCAACGCCGAGAAGCTCCTATTAATTCCTTTCCAACACCAATTCACTTCTATGACTTAGATTCTAACAAATGGCCTATAATCAGGTTTATACGTGGCTGTACTTTTAAGTTGTCATCGCCTCTTGGTTAGTGTGATACCATTGTTGTAGACGGCAATGGCCGTCCCACGCAAGGAGAGTTTATGAGCACGTCAGATGATGGACTGCAAACGGCGGTCAACACGCTCGTTTCAAAGCTAGAGGATCAAGAGCGTGTTGTTCGTGAGACCAAAAAACTCATCAATGGCCTTCTTCTATTGATGGGGAACGAGCCTATGTACCCTGAGGCTGACGAATCAGGGCAGCGCACCAAGCTCACGAGCATTCGGCCTGATCAGTTTTACGGGAGGCCCCTGGCTACGGTCGTCAAGGAGATCCTCGAGGCGCGAGGGCAAGCAATGGGTGCACCGGAAATCATCGACGCCTTGGAGCGGGGAGGCTATGACTTCGGAGGCCATGATTGGAAGGAAAAAGACCGGCTCAGGTCCTTCACTATCACGCTGGCAAAAAATATAGTCGGGTTCCATAGGCTCCCGAACGGCTTCTTTGGATTGCCCAAGTGGTATCCGGAAGCAATTAAGCAAAGGAAGGCGACGAAGAGCGAGAGGTCAGCAACGCCTGTCGAGGAATCTGCAACCGAAGAGGGTGATTCAGAAACAGGCCTCTAAGGACGCGCTGGCCGAAGCTCTCCATGACTTTCGGCCAGATATCACACAAGCCCATGCAATAAAAGAGTTTAAGTGATGATACTGTCAATTTCGATCCTAGCCAGACCGCCCCCATAAATCAAATTAAAAAGCTCAGGTAAAACGTTTACCGGACGTTCTACCTGAGCTTCTCCCTGGGCGCTGAAAGAGTCTTTCAGGCCAGCCAAAAAACGAGACAAATCCTGCTGGTGTGGGCTCGCTGCATATCAATTTCACAATAGACACTCTTGTGAAAAAAGGCAAGTCCCCGTCGAATAACCGGATTGGTAATTGGTGAGCCGTATGGCTACCGTTCCATTCCCTGCACCCCCAGGCTACTACTGGGTGTTCTCTACGCGCTTCTGGCATTGGCGTGCGAAGAAGTATCTCTACGCCAAGGACTACGGCAAGAAGGCATGGTGCTTCCTTGCCCGGTTGCGCAAATAATCAACCCCTCCAGCCCCTGGGGCTTCGGCCCTGGGGGTTTCCGGGCTTGCGCTTCATCTCTGAATGTGTAAATATTCATAGTAGTGAATAAACATTCACTCCGGTCCCACCGGTTTGAGATTTCATGGATTCCTGGAAGGAGGAATAAGCGATGGCCGCGACCCTGTTTCAACCTGCTGCCCATGTCGGAGCGATCAATCTCCGTCACGACCTCGACTTTTCCACGGACGATCTGGTCCGTTTGCTCGATTTGACCCAGCACGTCAAGCAGAGCCGCCCGCGTTTTGCGTCCGCGCTGAAGGGGCGTTACATCACGCTGCTCTTCGAGAAGCCTTCCTTACGAACCCGGTTCACGTTCGAGCTGGCCATCAAACAATTGGGCGGGGACGCCGTTACGCAGGTTGGTCCGGTGGCAGAGCGGGAACCATTGAAGGATGTGGCTCGCAATCTCGACCGCTGGACGGATGCGATTGTAGCCCGCGTTTTCGCGCAACAGACGATTGAGGATCTCGCCCAGTGGTCGCGCGTTCCGGTGATCAATGCGCTCAGCGACATGTACCATCCGTGCCAGGCTCTGGCGGATATGTTCACGCTGAAGGAACAGTTCGGACGGCTCAAAGGTCTGAAACTCGCCTATGTGGGCGACGGCAATAACGTCGCGCACTCGCTACTTCTAAACGCGGTGCGGCTCGGCATCAACTGCTCCATCGCGACGCCGCGCGGGTTCGAACCGAACGCCGACATCGTTCTCAAGGCCGCACAGTTAGCCGACGACCACGGCGCTGAAATTGAGATTACAAACGACCCTGAGCAAGCCGTGGCTGCCGCTCACGCGGTGTACACCGATGTCTGGGCCAGCATGGGTCAGGAATCCGAAGCCGAGCAGCGCAGAATGATCTTCGCTCCGTACCAGGTGAATGACGCGTTGATGGCCGAGGCCCGCCAGGATGCTGTATTTATGCATTGCCTGCCCGCCAAGCGTGGCCAGGAAACGACCGACGAGGTGATGGAGTCATCGCAGTCGGTAGTCTTTGACCAGGCTGAAAACAGACTGCATGTTCAGAAGGCGCTCCTTCTGACGCTGTTACAGTAATTCGCCGCTATCGTTTTACGGGGAACGCCGGCACGCCCCAATGATCCTCCGCGAGACAGCAGATGCTCGCAGCGCGGATCGGCGTGTGGTCAGGGCTGTTGAACATGCGCCCTGCGTTCCCCTTTCGCCCGCACCCGATAACTAATGGTCGCGGGCGTGTGCCCGGAGGTGAGATGTGTGTGTTGTGACGTGGCCCTCACCTCCGGGCCTGACTAACCCGCATGAGATTCTGAACCGAGGAGACCGATCGAATGAGTAACGTGATTGCAAAGAAGGTGGCGCTCGCCTATTCCGGCGGCCTGGATACATCGATCATCATTCCGTGGCTGAAAGAGCACTATGGCTGCGAAGTGGTCGCGGTTTGCGGCGACATTGGCCAGGGCGGCGAAGAACTCGACGGGCTCAAAGAGAAGGCGCTGAAGACGGGTGCTTCGGAAGTTTACGTCGAAGACATGCGCGAGGAGTTCGTCAGCGACTATCTCTGGAAACTGGTTCGGGCGGGCGGCGTCTACGAACACAAGTATCTGCTGGGCACGTCCATCGCGCGGCCACTGCTGGCGCAGCGCCAAGCCCAGGTTGCGCTCAAGACCGGCTGCGATGCTTTGGCGCATGGCTGCACCGGCAAAGGCAATGATCAGGTCCGTTTTGAGTTGACCTACAAGGCCATCGCTCCGCACCTGACCGTCATCGCCCCGTGGCGCGAATGGGACATCAACTCCCGCGAAGACGCCATTGAATACGCCGCCAAGCACCACGTACCGATCGCTCAATCCACCACCAAAATCTACAGCCGCGACCGCAATATCTGGCATATCTCGCATGAAGGCGGCGAGCTGGAAGATCCGGCCAACGCCGCACCCGATCACATCTGGATGCTCACCAGGAGCCCGAAAGAGGCACCCGACAAGCCTGCGGACGTGACGGTTGGCTTCGAATCCGGGCGGCCGGTTTCCATCAACGGCAAGAAACTGGCGGGAGTTCCGCTGCTGGAGCAACTCAACGCGTTGGGCGGCGAACACGGCGTCGGACGCATCGACCTGGTTGAGAACCGCTTCGTCGGCATGAAGTCTCGCGGCTGCTATGAAACGCCCGGTGGAACTATCCTCATGGCTGCGGTGCGCGAGCTGGAAGCTCTGACGCTGGATCGCACCACTTTGCACTACAAGCAGAAGCTGGCGCTCGACTACGCCGAGATGGTCTACAACGGCACCTGGTTCACGCCGCTGCGCGAGGCGCTGGATGCGTTCCTGGAGAAGGTGGCTGAACCTGTGACCGGCGAGGTCACGATGCGGCTCTACAAGGGCAACCTGGAACCGGTCAGCCGTAAGAGTCCCAATTCCCTGTACAGCCTCGACATCGCCAGCTTTACGATGGGCGCGAGCTACGACCAGAAGGACGCGCTGGGCTTCATCAACCTGATTGGGCTGCCCATCAAGGTGCGGGCTTCGCTGAAGTAGGGCGACCGAAGAGGGATTCACCGATGAAACTGTGGGGTGGGAGATTCGAAACCGGGCCGTCGGAGGTGTTCGAGCAGTTCTCCGGTTCACTGCATTTCGATCGCAAGCTGGTGCATGCCGACGTGGAAGGTTCCCAAGCCTTCGCCCGCGCCTTGGCGCGGGCCGGCATCCTTACTTCGGAAGAGAGCGCCACCCTAGTCTCCGCATTCGCGGCGATCGGTGAGGAGGCCAAGGATCCGCATTACTTCGATGGCGCCGGCGATGAGGACGTCCATACTTTCGTCATTCGCAAGTTGAAGGCGAAGGTCGACGGCTTAGCGGATAAGATCCACACCGGCCGCAGCCGCAATGAGCAGGTTTCGCTCGACGTGCGCCTGTGGCTGCGAGCCTGCTCGACCACACTGCTGGAGCAAGTGGTCGCGCTGCTTGACGCGATGCTGGCGCTGGCCCATAAGTATCCGGACGCGGTTATCCCCGGCTATACTCATTTGCGCCGCGCCCAGGCTGTGCTGTGGCCGCATTACCTGCTCGCCTACTTCGAGATGTTTGCCCGGGACTTCGAGCGCCTGGAGCAGGCTCGCACGCGGATCAACGTGTTGCCGCTTGGTTCGGGCGCACTGGCCGGGAGCGGCTTCCCATTCGACCGGCAGCAAATCGCGGCGGATCTCAACTTCGCTGCCATCACTCGCAATAGTATGGATGTCTCGGCCGACCGCGACTTCGCGCTCGACTTCCTGTATGCCTTGTCCATGGTCATGCTGCACCTCAGCCGCCTCGCGGAAGACTGGATTCTCTATTCGAGCGAAGAGTTCGGTTGGATTACCTTGGGCGATGGTGTCACCAGCGGCTCCAGCCTGATGCCGCAGAAGAAGAACCCGGATTCGCTGGAACTCATCCGCGGAAAATCCGGCCGCGTGTTTGGCGACCTGACTTCGTTGTTTATCACCATGAAGGGTCTGCCGATGACCTACAATCGCGACATGCAGGAGGACAAAGAGCCGCTGTTCGATGCCTTCCACCAGGTATCGGGATCGCTGGCCATGGCGAAGGGCGTTGCCGAATCGGTGGTGCTGGATGCGGCCAAGCCGGCGGCCGCGGTGGAAGAGAGCTGGGTTGTGGCGACGGATCTGGCGGAAGAACTGGCCCGCAGCGGGGTACCGTTCCACCGCGCCCATCAACTGGTGGGAAAACTCGTTCTGGAGAGCGTTAAGGCCGGCAAGCATCCTCTGTCCTGGACCCCGGAAGAATTAGTTCAATTCGCTCCCGAATTTAAGCCGGAGATGGCGCGGCTGTTCCAGCCCGCGGAAGGCATGAAGACGCGCACAGTGCCGGGCGGTACCGCGCCCGCGGCGGTCCAATCCGCGCTGGAGGAAGCCGCCGTTCGCCTGAATCAGATGCGGGCACGGGTTGGGCAGATCATGTTGGGCAGACCATAGCGACGGCGCAACGGAAATGAACAAGAGCTTCCGCCAGGGACAGATCGGCCAGATCATTCGCGAGAAACCGATCTATACGCAAGAGGAACTCGCCCGTGAGCTGCACGGTCGCGGCATCGCGGCGACCCAGGTGACGCTTTCGCGCGACATCCGTGAGCTCGGGCTGGTGAAAACAGCCGAGGGTTATCGGCGCCTTCCCGCCGAAGCGTCCGGTCCCAGCCTGGAAGATGTCATCAACGAATACCTGCTCGACATTCGCATTGCCCAGAACCTGGTGGTCCTGCGCACGTCTCCAGCGAACGCCAGCTCGCTAGCGGTTGCCATGGACGCCGAAGAACTGGAAGAAGTGGTGGGCACGATCGCCGGCGACGATACCGTCCTGGTGATCACGCCCAGCGCCGAGGTGGCTGAGAAATTTCGCCAGCGGTTGATCGGCATTTTGTCAGCGTGAAGGAGCCACCCCGCTTCATGCGGCCGGGCGGTCCTGGCCCGGGGAGCTATGAGCGAACGCGGACGAAGAATTGATGCGGGCAGGCTGTTGAAATATGCTGGCCATCCAACGGAAGGCCCGGACCGAGGAGTCCGGACCTCTTGCATTGTTCCGCTTCAGCGAGTGCTTAGCGAACGACCGTCAGAGTGAGGACTGCCGTATGCGTAACCCCTCCGCCTGTGCCTGTAATCGTGATCGGGTAAGTGCCGAGGGCGGCCGATCGGGACACGGATAGATTCATATCCGATGTGCCGGAACCCGGCGCGGCGATGGAAGCCGGGCTGAAGCTAACCGTGACGCCTGCCGGTTGGCCCGTCGCAGACAAGGCAATGGCCGAATCAAAGCTTCCCGAGACGCTGGTCGTGATGACGGCATAGCCGCTGGAGCGCCGAGCCAAAGATCCTGAAGCGGGCGAGACGGAGATGGTGAAGGCTCCCGTCCCGGGCGCGGTGACGGTGAGCGATACGGTCGCTGTATGCGTGATTCCGCCACCCGTGCCCGTGACCGTGATGGTGTAGGTGCCGGTCGCGGTGGTTGACGCCACGGCCATGGTCATGGTCGAAGTGCCGGATCCCGTGATGGACGTTGGGTTGAAGGTGACGGTGACGCCAGACGGTTGGCCGCTTGCCGACAAAGCGATGGCCGAGTTAAAGCCGCCTGTGGCGACGGTCGTGATTGTCGAAGTGCCATTGCTGCCCTGAACCACCGAGGCCGATGTGGGCGACGCGGAAAGGGTGAAGGCAGGCGTGGTCGACACCGAAGTCAGGGCGCTCATCAGCCCGATGTTCGGACTACCCCAGCCAGTCACTAGATCAAAACCGGTCACCGCCGAATAGCTGCCGGATGTGCCGCTGGTGATGTCGTGGAAGTCCGTGGAATAGCTAGACGTCACGTTCTGCGCGTAGATGGTTGGGTTCAAGAAGCCAACCGGGGGCTCGCTGCTCGCGGCCAGTTGCTGGTTGGCCAAGGCAACGTAGGCAGCCCACATGGGCGTGGCGAAACTGGTGCCGCCATAGTCATTTGCGGTGCATGTGGTTTGGTCGGCGCAGACATAGAAAGTAAAGTTCGCGTTGGCCGAGACGTCGGGACCGTTGCGAAGGGTGGTCGAACCCTTGTTGCTGGAGTTAATGACGCCGGAGAGCTGCTGCCAGGAAGGGATTGCGATTCCGTCCGGCGAAATGCCGCCGCCGCTATCGACCCAGGCGGTTTCCGATCCCCAGGGGCCAGCCGCGCCGGCGGTTACCAGGTCCGTGCCACCGACCGAGACGACATTCGCATCGTCCGCCGGCCAAGCCTCATTTCGGGACGACCAGGTGGAAGAGTCGCCGGAAGCCGCGAAGAAGGTCTGGCCCTGAGCAGCCATCTTCTTGAAGTAGGGGTCGAGCGTGGTTGCGTCCGCCGGCGTCCAGCCCCACGAGCAGCCAATTGTCGTGGGCAGCGGGCTATGCGTCGTCATGGCGCTGATGATTGCGGTGTCGGTGGATCCGATGTACATCACCAGACTCGCCAGGCCGGGAGCCATACCGATCGCCTGGGTCATGTCGAGCGTCTGCTCGGTGTCATCACAGTCGCCACCGGCTCTGGAATACACGCAAGATGTGCTGGTCCCGTCCGTGGAGAGCAGGGTTATGGGCACATTGTTGGTTTGATTTACGTTCTTGAAATAAGTGGTCAAGTCGGCCAAGTCGGTGCCATAGAACTCCAACAATCCGAGGTTCTGGCCGGCTCCGGTGAGGGCTGTTCCGCCATAGTAGGCCGCGCGCATGTCGCTGCCGAGAAAGGAGGCCGACGGGCCGGACCCAGTGGTGGCATGGGACACGACAGCTTCCGCATCGATGCCGTGGGCTTTGGCGTAGTCGTTCCGGTTGACCAACATGGCATGCGGGATGGAGAAGTTGTCCAAACCGGATATGTGCCAGAGTGCGAACGGTAGGGCGGCCGTGGGCTCGCGGTCCGGCGCGTAGAAGGTGCGATTCTCGGTGGGGTGCTGATAGATACCCATGCTTACGTGGAAAGCCGTTTCTACGGCCGAGATGGGACCCTTGACTTGTACGTCCATGCCATCGCGTGTGCCTCCAACGACCGCGAAGCCGTTCGCTCTCAAAAAGCTGATCACGGAGTCATAGTCGTCCTGGCTGGGACCGAAGCGTTCGGTAAACTCCTGTACGCTGAGGAAATGCCGGTAGGAAGGGCTGGAGGGATCGTAGAGAGCCTTCAGAAATGAATCCAGTCCTGCTGGATCGCGGAGCTGCAGAACAACGTCCAGGGTCATCACCTGGTCTGCAGGCAGCCGCCCGAGGGACCTCGCTGAACCGGTGTGAACCGCTTCGCGCACGTGGTGTGTCCGCGGCGGCAGTGACTGCGCCTGGCTAACGATACTTGCGATCGGTAGCAGGACGGCTGTTGTTAGCAAAGATGAGCGTAGTTGTCGAATCATGATAATTCCTATTGGTTGATCCTCATGGTCTGCAATCCGGAACGATTAGGCATGTTATGAAACTGGCCAGCCTAGATAGTAGCCGTTCTGCGCACGGTTTGGAAGGGGGAAGCGTCGCTATCCCGCGCTTAGTCAAGGAATAGTCAGCCAGCTTTCATTTGGCAGGTGACGCCGATTTATTGATGCCACGTGGCCGGATAACCCGCGAGCCGATTATCCGGCCCAACAACGTCATGATGACAAGCTGATGAGGCTCGATCACCGCTAGTCGGGTGAGAGAGGCGGGCCGATAATGCGGAAGCCATACTGTGCGGCAAGCCTCTTCATGGACTCGGCCTGATCGGGTTGTTGACTAACCAGCCGGAAGAACTCTTCCATCTTGACGGCGGGTTGGTGCATAACGATCAGTCTGGCATCACCATCGCTGGTTTTCACGAACGAATGGGGCATCCCCCGCGGAACAAGGAGAGAGTCATTCATCTTCAGTCGCAGGATTTTTTCGCCGGCCTTAGCGTTCGGCGTATTGGGCGAAAACGTAGCCATGATCTTTGCGAGCGATGTGGCACTGAAAACACGACTGCTGCGCTTTGGCGTCGAGCGTATTCTCCTTGCTGCCTTCATCGAAATTTCCGAATCCCCAACCGCCGGTTGAGGCGTAGCGCTGGCTGTCTTTCACCATGACCGCAGTAAGTACGCGGCGCCCTTCCTTACCGCTTCCCTTCTCACCTATCAGGTACTCAAGCATTTCTTCTGCAATGACAGCGCCGTCAGCGTAGTTACCGGTCCGCAATCCCGTTAAGGCCTGCTCGTTTGCATAAAAGTAAAAAATGCCGTTGGTGCAAGGCTTCACGCACGGAGACTTAGCGAATCCACCAAACGCGGCAGGAGCAAGCGAACTGTGAAGGAAGGTCCACGCACGGTAACCGTCCGGGTACGAGACGGACGGGTCTTCAGCTCGCAGCGAAGGAACCCGAACGAACGTTATTAGCAACAAAGCGGCAGTGCCAATGCCGGTGATGGCGAAGATCGTTGACCTCATAACTATGGCGATTTTAGCGGGACATTGGTCCTTTGAACAGATCCATTATCACGTCCGAGAGTGGACCATTTGTGCAGCCCGCTTGGAGGAATATTTTGGCGACGACGGCGCTCCACAGCAGCCATCTGGTTGGGTTTCCGAGACGCTTTATTGCCCGCGTCTCGCGGCCAAAGACGCGGATCGAGATGTAGTCATCGACCCAAAGCCGCTGCCAATTTGACAAACCCGGCTCGAATGGTTGTTTTATCGAAAGCTCCAAAGCCCAGGAGCAGTCCTTTCGGGTCGGGGGACTCCAAAGTGTAGCGGTCCAGGGCAATGGCCTCGATATCGCGTGTTGCAGCCGCCTTCTCCCCTTGCCACGAGGTCATCCCGTTTTTTAGAAACGCTGCCGTATAGAGGCCGGCCCTCACATCGGAAATCTCCAGCAAGCCTTTGAGATATCGTTCGCCACCCTCGATCAGAGCGGTGAGACGGCTCGCGTACAGTTCGCGCATTCGCCGGAGATGACGGCCGAGATGGCCGTCGGTAATAAAGTCGCACAGCACGGCCTGATCAGGGCTCGCGTTATGGAAATCGGTGCGATAACGATGGGCTAAGAAAACGTCAACTAATGAAGGCGGTAAGACGACGTACCCAATCCGCAGAGACGAAAAAAGCAGCTTATTAAAAGAGCCGATGAAGATTACGTTCGAATTCCGATCTAAGCTCTGCAAAGACGCGACCGGCCGCCCTTCGAACCGGTACTCACTGTCGTAATCATCCTCGATCACAAAAGCGCCGTAATCAGACGCCCACTTCAGGAGCGCCAAGCGCCGCTCCAGCGACATCGCCATTCCCATAGGAAACTGATGCGCCGGCGTTACGTATGCTCCCCTTGCTTGCGGGCACATACTCAGACCAGTGGAGACGGACAGACCACTATCGTCCAACGGTACCGGGATCATTTGAGCGCCGGCATTGCTGAAAACGATCGTTGCTCCGAAATATCCAGGATCCTCCGTCCACACTGGGTCGCCTGGTTTCAGCAGGACGCGCGCGAGCAGATCAAGCGCCTGTTGCACTCCGGAAACGACCACGACCTGATCCGAGACACACCGCACGCCCCGCGAAGCGTTCAGGTAATCCGAAATGGCCTCGCGCAAAGGCCGGTAGCCACGTCCGTCATGATCTGTCTGCAGCCAGGAGCGGAAGGTCCGCGCTCGCCGGGATGCAAGGCTTCCCCAAAGCTCAGCCGGGAACTCGTCGACCGCGCCTTCTCTCATGCAGAAAGGTCGAAGGCCAGGTCTTGTAGTTAAACCAATCCAGGGCTTAGGCCGTACGTACTCTGAAATCACGCGGCGGATGTAGGCGGGACGGTTCGAATTCGTCGTCCGAACCGGAGCAACTGGCGCAATCCGGGCAACCCGCGTACCGGAACCAACGCGGCACGAGACGTACCCCTCGGACTGCAAGCGTTCAAACACGCTAACCACCGTGCCGCGCGATCCGCCGTGCAGCTTAGCGAAGTCTCGTGAGGCAGGCAGCCTGCTTCCAGGGCGGAGACGACCTTCGATAATGGCCAAACGAAGCTGCGCGTAAAGCCAGTTGGCCAGCGTTTGATGGGGCGGGCAGCTATCAAGAGTAAGTTCGAAAGAGCTGGTCGCTTTGGGCATACACTATCGGTTCAAGATTTTCTTTGGACGCGGCTTCTTACATTGGACCAATCTGCAGACAAGATAATTAAACGAACCGTCCGCAGCCCTCCTTTGGACGCGATAGCAGCCGCCACTGCGGATCGCCTCTGCGCCATCACGTGAGGATCTTTCGATTGGTCATGCGGTGCGTATAAACGGGCTTCTGCCGCTTCGCGAACCTTTGTCAGGTGGATTGGCTCGGTGCGGGAGTTCCTTGTGCAGAGGCCTCGGCCCCCGGTGGTTCACGGAACGGTTCCACCGAAATGCGCTCGTAATGCACCTCCAGCACGGTCAAATATGCGATACCGCCCGGCGCCTGGAGAACGACGCGATCACCCGCTGCCGACTTCATCAACGCGTGCCCCAGAGGCGACACCCAACTGATGTGGTTGCGATCGAGATCGACCTCGTCGGTGCCCACGATACTTACCACCCGCTCCGTTCCTCCGGCATTGGCATAGCGCACAGTCGCTCCGAAGAATGCCCTCGTCGCCGCCTGCCCCGTTCTCGGAGTTTCCGGGTCAACCACTTCCGCGGCTTCGATTTGCTTCGTGAGAAAGCGAATCCGGCCATCGATCTGGCGCAACCGCCGCTTGCCGTACTGATAGTCGGCGTTTTCGCTGCGATCGCCGTTGCTCGCGGCCCACGTCACCACCGCCGTCACGGCCGGGCGTTCCCTGGTGAGCAGAAACCGGTACTCATCTCTGAGCCGCTGCAGGCCGCCTGGTGTTATGTAGTTCTTGCCTGGCGTCGCGGGCTCGTCCTCTTGTGGTTTTCTTGTAAACCCTTTTCGCATAACTTAGTCCTTCCAGCGCGAATCCGGTGGGTGCCACAAAGGTCTCAGGATGTGGATGGTGCGATGCCTGTTCATACGTTGTCGCCTCGATTCTGCCTTGAATTTACTTAAGCACGATCCACAAATGAAACCGGCGCATTGCATTCAGCTGAGTTCTTGCGCGAGTCCGATGAGAAGCCCTTCAGGCCCGCGGATGTAGCAGAGCCGATACGAGTCTTTATACCGGACTACTTCGCCTACGAGCTGGGCGCCGCGCTTGCGGAGCCTTTCAATCGTCTCGTCGATGTCGTCCACTGCGAACATGACGCGGAGGTAGCCTAGAGCGTTCACTGGGGCGTTGCGGTGATCCGCGACGGAACGCGGCGTGATGAAGCGGGAGAGCTCGAGCCGGCCGTGCCTGTCCGGCGTGCGCATCATGGCAATCTCGACGCGTTGATCGCCCAGTCCCGTGACACGTCCGGCCCATTCTCCTTCGATCGTGGCTCGCCCTTCGAGTTCGAGGCCGAGCTCGCGAAAGAAATCGATCGTGCTTTCGAGGTCCTCGACCACGATCCCTACGTTGTCCATCCGTTTGAGCGCCATGTGTCCAATCTACAAGGCGTCGTCTAGTCTGATAATGGACTTTTCTGCAACGCCGAAGCACGAGCGCGACGTGGAGCTTGAGAAGTCGTTCCCGAGTAGCGCTTACTCGGGCCGGATTATGCGCCACTCGGAAACAGCAGGACCCGAACGGCTATCAATGGAAGCGGCATGCGACTTTTGCACGACCTGATCCCCCGGCGTTGCAGGAGCGAGAGCCGCAAAAGAGCGGGGGGGCAAAACCCGATGGAGCGAGATTCAGGGGCTAACCATCTGGGTCACTCATCTCGACTGAGCCAGCGCTAGCGCATCGGCACCCGCCGGGAATCGGAGTTGTCCCGTCGTGTCGTTCGCGGCCCGCCACACCGCCTCGGCCACGTCGGACTCGGTTGTCACGGCAGCCGGTTGCGCGAATCCCGCGAAGATCGATTCCGCGAACGGGGCGTACGCCTCGGGAATCAATCCTTGCATGCGGGATGCGCCATTACTCGTAAACCGCGTCGACGGGGCATATCCCGGCTCAACCAGTTTCACGCGCACATTGAACCACTCCGCCTCGAACGCCAGCGACCCGGTGAAACCTTCGATGGCCGCCTTGCTCGCGGTGTACGCAGCGGCTAGGGGCATTCGGGCCAGGGTCACGCTCGAGGTCACGTTGACTACCACGCCGCACCTCCGTTCGCGAAACATGGGCAGCACGGCCTGCGTCATCGCCATCACACCGAAGGTGTTGGTCTCGAACACTTCACGCACGGTGGCTATCGGAGTGGCCTCGAAGGCGCCGACGATACCGATCCCCGCATTGTTGACAAGGACGTCGATCGTTCCGAATGTGGAAATGGCGTCGGCGATGGCTTTACTGACGCTGCCGGAACTGGTGACGTCGAGCGGGACCACTTTCAGGCGATCGTTCTGCGAGTCGAGGATATCCGGCTTCGGTTGACGCATGGTTGCTACCACATTCCAGCCGCGGTCGAGGAACAGCTGCGCTGTCGCCTTGCCGTAGCCGGAAGAAGTGCCGGTGATGAGAACTGTCTGATTCATGGATGTCTCCTTTTTTTTCCTTACACCGATAGAATAGACAGCCTCGGCTGGTGAGTCTATAATCAAAACACCGACTTTAGTTATCGATCGTCCACAATGGATCCTCTCACAGACATCGTCGCTCTGCTGCGTCCGCACGGTGCGTTCTCAAAACCCATTACCGGCCGCGGGAAGTGGGGCGTCCGCTATGAAGCCCAGACCTCACCGAGCTTCTGTATCGTGCTGGAAGGGAAGAGCTGGTTCATGACGGAGGGCGACGCCCCCCGGTCGCTGGAACGTGGGGACTTTCTGCTGTTACCGTTTACGCCCGCTTTTTCGCTCGTCAGCGAGTTGGGAGCCGAATGTATTCCTGGACGGCCTTCGCGGAAAGGAGTACGGCATGGCGAGCCGAAAGGGGCTCCTGACTTCCGCATGATTGGGGGAACATTCCACGTTGAGTTGGTGAACGCCCCACTGCTCGAACTAGTGTCACAAAAAATTCATATTCGCGCCGCGGAGTTCGATACCAGCCGCCTCACACGCATCATCGATCTGATCATGGACGAGTACGCGACCGAGCGGCCGGGGCGCGACGCGATCTTACAGCGTTTCCTGGAAGCGATGCTGGTCGAAGCGCTGCGTTGGCCTAGCCTTGGCCACGAATCTTTGCCTCCGGGCCTGATCGCCGGATTGCGCGATGCGCCCATTTCAGGCGCACTTCGGGCCATGCATTCCGACGTGCGCCACGGATGGACGGTGGCGGAATTAGCGAAGCACGCCGGCATGTCACGCTCGGCGTTTGCGGCCCGCTTTGTTACGACCATCGGATGTGCGCCGATGGAATACCTTTCCCGGTGGCGAATGAGTCTGGCCCAGGATGCCTTAAGCCGGGGAGGAAAATCGCTGGATCAACTGGCAGAAGAAATCGGCTATGAATCCGCCAGCGCATTCAGCACCGCGTTTCGCAGACGATCAGGCTGCGCGCCGGGTGCGTTTGCACGAATCGCCCGCGGAGGGCCGTCGGCCGCGTAGGACGCGTGTCCGCTCGAGTTGAACTTTCCCAGGCTGCACCCAAAACCGCTCCACTACTCCTCAGCCCGGTTGCTATAGGGCACTTTAGCAGGACAAAGTTCGGTTCTGGGAAGCTGATGGGGGCCGCCGTGGCCGGATTACGCGCCGCTCGGAAAGAGCAGTACCTGAACGGCTATCAAGGGAAGCGGCATGCGACCTTTGCACGAGCGGCGGACGATCTGCCCTTATCGCCCTTAACTCCCGATTAGCCGGCAACCGGAGATCATGCGTGAAACACCGTCACTTCCCCGGTTTCGATGTCGCGGGCTTGGTGGCCGCGACGCGAGTCTCCCTCCCGCTCACGAACACCTTCATGGAGTTCTCGGTTTCGCCCGACTCGTCGGTGTATTCGTAGGAGTCCGCTGAAACAACCTTCATGATGTACCGGGTGTGATACATCTTCCCGCCAAAAATACTCTCCCCAAGCCACGTCCATACGTCGCCGCTCACCGTACCAGTCTTGTTTTCTACTGCTCCTGAACTGTCGACGGCGTGGTATCGGTATGTCTTAGAGGTCGGATTGTAGTAGACGAAGGAGGCCTCCGAGTATTTCCTTCCGGGTCTATAGAGTGCTGCCTCGCAAATCACGGCGAAGCCGCCTGCCGTCCATCTGCAATCGTCAGTGCCATTGAACTTCGTCGCTGGCGAGTTCGGCCCCATTGCCCCGGCTTTCACTTCGTCTTCGATCGTGAACTTGCCGACCATGACTGCCAGTTTCTTCACTTCCGGGCCAGGCGTTGTCTGAGACTGAGCGCGAGCCACGATCACGCTCGAAGCGCATGCCAGCACAAATGAGAGCAACGTTGTGAGATAACGCACTGGACTCTCCTTTCAGGGACGCCATGAAGGCTAGCACAGAACCTTGGGACCGAGGTCTCACCCTGGCCGACAAGAACGTGATCGGCCTGGCAATTCTGCGGACTTGAAAAGCGCCTGATGTCGGGAACCCGGACATTGGGCTGGGTTGGTACTGGGAAGTCGCCCTTTTGTCGGGCGATCCCGGCCGTTTCAGGCATCACTCGGAGATGGGCTGATTGCGTTGCTGCGAAGGCTCGCTCCCAAGATGGGCGTTAGAGTCCACTTCGCGGCGGAGCTTTTTAATGCACTTTCGACAGAACAGGCTACTTGGCGCAGACTGCTTTTGCAGCAACTGTTTTACTCGCCTTGCCGCGTTTCACTGTGAGAACGGCATCATACCGGGTTAGCCGGCAGGAGTCGCTTCCAATGGCACAAGCCTCGGTGACTGTGTAATCGACGCGGACTTCGACTGTACCTCCGGCGTACGAGTATGTTGAGTGCTCGCCAAGCTGGGCTTTGCGGGCAGGATCGGGGCGGTCCGGTCCAACCAGCTCAACGGGCGTATCAATGCCGTCCACGTTTACTAACCCATGAGTGCTCAAGTCACTGGTAAAGATGTATAGGCCTTCCCTTTTCGCATATTGGCTAGGAAGCTGAAGAGTGCACCCACCGCCGGCGTTTAGCCCATCCCCCACTGTCCCAATCGTCAAGCGTTTCTTCCCGTCCTCTCCCGAAAAGGCAGATTGAAAGATCATTACGTAGATCAAAAGAAGGAGAACGCGCACTTTACTCCTGCCAGGTCGGGTTCAACGGCAATGGGACGAGGCACTTCGTCGAAGCCTTCGCTAAAAGCATCGCATGATTTCGCCTCAGCCGGAGCGTAGGCTGCAAGTGCGGAAACGGTCCCCGAAAACCCCGTTCGAGGAAGATCCGCTCAAAGTGCGAGATTTCGGCGACCCTATCCCTCCGCCGTCGCGATCACGACTGGTTGGTAGAATCCGCTCTCCGTCTGGAACTGCCAGCGGATATTTGTGAACCCGCTTGACGACAGAATGGCTGTGACCTCATCGCGCAGGACCGCGCGATACGCCGACGCCCCGTGGAAGTTCGTCCAGCCGGCGGATGTTTCCCGGGTGATGTACAAGTGAAACGTGTACCGGCGATCGTCGTGCCAGTCCCAAACCTGAAACACAATGCGACGCTTCCCTTCATCTGAATAGAATGCCGGGCGCTGCGTAACGGGATGGTGCGCGAGGATCTCGTCATAGTCGCGCATGCTGGCGACGAACGTTCCTCCGGTGCGCAGTTTTGCCCGGATCTGCCGTGCTGCTTGTGTGAGGTCCGCGTCGGAATGCAAGTGCGGCAGCGCGTTGTCCATACAGATCACGGCGGCGAAGCCGGCGCCGGGCACCTCGCCAAGGTTTCGCATGTCGGCGATGTAGAACGGGATCTTCAGCTTTCGCGCCGTCGCTTCCGAACGAGCGCGCTCGATGGCGGCAGCGCTCACGTCCGCGCCCGTTACGCAGAGTCCAAGCTTCGCCAGCCCGAGTGCCTGCGTTCCGATGCCACAGGCGCAATCAAGAACCGTAGTACCAACCACCGGACATTCCCGTTCGAGAATCGACGCGATTACCGCTGCCTGACGAACGATCGATGCCTCCCAGTCTTCGAACAGAAGATGGTAATTGGGTGCGAAATCGTCGTAAAACTCACTGATGCCCGTGCCCATTCCATTCCAATAATATGCTCAGCCTCGGAATGGCTACCCTGTTGGACCCGCGCCCTGGGCGTGTCGTCCGCTAATCTTCCAAAGGTCGGATTCGCTCCGTCGAAAATCACTGGCCGATTGCATCTCCTGAGAGCTTGCGCTGAATTCGATCCCCCGGTTTCGTGCTTCCGGAGCTTTGCGTTCGCTCCCTGACGGTCACGGCTCCGTTTGCATGCGCTCCGTCAAAAATCACCGGCCGATGGTGGGCGTGCTGTCGCGCGGTCGAAGGGAGAATACCCGAATCCGCTTGCTTACGCGCGCGGTTCCGTGCCGGAGTCTCGGGACGGTCGGGGCGTTCGATGGCACCGCTCATGGGGAAGTATAAATTTGCGCAGGTTAGAGACCAGCGATTCAGGGAACAGAAATCACCCATCGCAAAATTTACACTTGACATTTACAGACAA
>CAVUCO010000009.1:0-33676 GCA_963740005.1 uncultured Acidobacteriaceae bacterium
TTCCATTCCGATGCGATGAGGCCTTTGGCCTCCAGACGATGTAGAGCCGGATATAACGACCCGCGCTCAATGAGCAGCAGCTCCGCCGAGCTCTGCCGAATGGCCTGGCCGACACCGTGCCCGTGCTGCGGTCCCCACTGGAGGGTTCGCAGAATTAGCATGTCCAGTGTGCCCTGGAGCAGTTCGATACCTTTGTCGCCAGCCGTATTGTTAGCCATCTTCTCTAGAAGACACTCTAGTACAAAATTCGCCGCTTGTCTACTAGAATGTCTGCTAGTACCAGGCGGCGAAGGCGGGACCACAAGCGTCACCCTGGGCAGTCAGCTGGCTTTTGCAAACCGAACCTAAATTCTTGAAGGCCGTTTTCCGCTGTTAGCGATTCTTCGCCATCAATTCGGCCAACAACTTCTTTGAGCTCTCATCGCCACGCGTCAGTTCCACCAGCTGCTGCGCGTAGGAAATGGCTTCCTTCAGGTGACCCTTATCGCGCTCAAACGTGACCAAACCGTACAACACTTCCCGGTCCGCCGGACGTTGCTCGTGCGCCTTCTGCAACACCGTAATGGCTTGGTCGGACTGTCCGGTAGAGTTGAGCGCCACCGCGTAGACATAGCTGAAGCGAACGTTGGTAGGCGCCATCTCCGAAGCTTTGGCAAACAATTGCAAGGCCTCCTGGTTCTGACCCTCCCTGGCCTTCAGCAGACCGAGTGCGTGAATCGGTTCACTCGCATCCGGGGCAGCGGCCATAGCCTGTCGCAGCCATTTCTCACCTTCGGCATCACGCTGCTGCATCCGGTCGAGATCGGCGAGATTCACCATGGCCGGGACGAAGTTCGGATCCAGCCGCAGCGCCGTCCGCAACTCCGCCTCCGCTTCGGCCGGCTTGTTCAGCTTCATGTCGAGCAGGGCCAGATTCACATGGTTCTCGGGCCGCTCGGCCGACACCATCTCGGAAGCAATCACCTCCGCAATGCCCCGCTCCAGGGCCGCTTTCTGGTCCTCTTGCAGCAGCTCGGGCGGCGTGCCGGCCAGCATGCGGGCGGCCTCGATGCGAACCGCGCGCACCGGATCGTTGAGTAATGGCCCTGCCAGTTTCACACGCGCCTTTGGCGATAGCGGTTCCATTGCCGCGATCGACTGGCTGCGCACCAACGGGTCGGCGTCTTCCGTCGCCGCCTGCACAGCCGGTATCGATGACTCAGTCAGGTATTGCGGAAGCAGGGTCAGAGCCGTCGCGCGCGCAATCCCCGGCTTCTTGGTGTCGCGTATCAAGCCAGCCAGCGCGCCTTCCCCATCCGCCAAACCGCGCCGCCCCGCTTCGATCGCTTCCACGAAGTGCTGCTCATGCCGGCGATTCGGGCCGTACCATTTGACCACCGCCTCCACCGACCAGGCGTTGGATTTGTCTTTGTGGCATTGGTTGCAGGCATTCGGCGTTCCGTAGGCCACCGAGTAATCCGGCCGCGGAACGCGGAAACTGTGATCGCGCCGCGCATCCACTCCCATGTACGTGCGCGTCGTCATGTGGCAATTCACGCAAACGCCGCCTGTGCCGGTCACTTTGTGATGGGTATGCTCTTCGGCGGCGAACTTCGCCAGCGAATGGCATTTGCCGCAAACCGCATTTAAATTGGTCTGCGCCAGCCGGGCGCTATGAGAATCGTGACAATCGCCGCAGCTCACGCCCTGCTCATACATCTTGCTCTGCAGGAACGAGCCGTACTCATAATCCTCTTCCTGGATCTGCCCGTCGGCGTAATACACTCCCTCTTCGAGCAGGCTGGGCACGTACGCATCGGAATAAGGCTGCCCCGGCTGGATGTCCTGGGTAATCGGATGCCGCCGCGAATGACACGGCGCGCATGTGTTCACTTCATCGCGCGTGCGCGGCTGTCCTTTCCAATGCATGGTCCCTTTGAAAGGTTCGATCGCCGCCCACATCCCCACCGGCCGTTTCAAAACAACGGTGAGCCCGGTGGCCCCTTCGCCCGGTTGATAGGACATCTTGTTCTTGTGTTCCTGCCCCCAGGCCACGTGCTTCGACCCCGGGCCATGACACGTCTCGCACGAGACATTGATCTCGGACCATGTCGTGTGATAGCTGTCCTTCGCCAGATCATAGTTCTTGCGCAGGTTAGTGGAGTGGCAATCGGCGCACATGTAGTTCCAGGTCTGATTGCGCCCGGTCCAGTGCAGCGGATCGGTGTAAGGCATCTTCTGATCCGCATACAAGTGGTACCAGCGCTGTCCCCCTTGCGCTGCCGCGTGCGAATCCCAGGCCAGCACAAAACTCTGGTAGCGGCCGCGGGGGAAAGGCGCGAGATACTGCTGCAGCGGGTACACCCCGAATGTATACGGCAGTTCGTAGTCATGCAGCTTGCCGTCGGGACCATCGGAACGGACGTAGTACTTCCCTTCCTTGGTCGAAAACGTGGAGGTTACGCCGTCCTTGGTGAAGGTCGCGTTCTTAAAGTCGCCTAGCACGGTGGTCGCATTGGTTACCTGCATGGCCTGCGCGTGATGGGAATTGAGCCAGCTCTGCACTTCGGCGGCATGGCATTCCGCGCACTTTTCTTTGCCCACGTAAGTCGCCGTCGACGCGGTCTGCAACGTTTTCTGATGCACGAAATAGATGCGCCAAAGCACAAACGCGACAACTCCGGCACCCAGCAAGCCGAGCACAGGGACGACAACCTTTAGCCATGGGATCCGTTTCGCTGGCGGTGGAGGCGGAGGTGGGGAAGGCTGCGCGGGCTTATTGGACGATGCTTGCGCGCGCTTCTTGTTGGGCTTCTTCGGTGGCAACGTACCAATTTAACAGCCGGAGAGTCGGAGCTAGGCCGCCGCGTCTTCCTTCTTCGCGATCCGTTGTAGGGCAGTCCCCCGGACGGCAAAAGGCGCGCCTGCCGATTTGCCGGACGTTAACCGGCCCTCGATCCGTTCTGAGCCGGTCACAATTCTTCGAAATAAATGATCCCCATTGCATGCAGCACGTTACGGCTGCCGCTTGGTGGAAGGGATACCGGCGACGGTTATTACTGTCTCAAGCAAGCGGATTTCTTATCCGCGGCTCTTAAAGAGGTTTTATGAAAATACTGGTCGCTTTTGCCGCTGCACTTTTGTGCGCAATGTTGGCAACAGCGCAAGATACGTTTACGGCCACGGGTTCGGCGATTCCGGCCTCCTTACTGGCTCAGAACTACGGCTCCATGCCGAAGGGCATCGTTGGCTACGACCTGACAATCTGCAATGCAACGGATCAGAAACAGTCCGTGACCAGCAGCCAGGTCTATCAAGCTTTGGCTGCATCAAACGTTCCAATCATGCCGGTCGGCAGCCAGATGATTCTGGCTTCCATTCTCGGTTCGGAGCGCAATAACATTCTGACGCTCGTCACGGCCGGGCTCAACACAGCAGTTGGGGCTTTCTCTTTAATGGGCACATCCAAACGGCTGAACCCTCCCGCGGGCGTCAAGACCGGGGTGGGTCTCGCATCGCTGTCGCTGCAGCTCACCAGTAATCTCCGCTCGGTTCGACCGGCTGAGAAGCTTCAAAAACTCGAGACGGATGCGCTTCCGCAGGCATTGATACTCGATTCCAATTCGTGTGTCGAGAAGACCCTGTTTGCTGTGGCGACCACACCCAACGTAAAGCCAGCGACGATCGCCTTCCACATCAATTAGCCGGGGCATCCACGGCTCTGCCGGCCGGACGTGGACTTGCAGACAGCGGTCAGGCGTGACAAAGTAGCAAGCAGGTTGTACAGTCTTTCTCAGCGCCTCCGTTGGAACACACCGCCCACTCCCTTCAGTGAAGCTATACTCCTCAAGCGGCGAGAAGCTGGTGAGCTTCTTGACCTGACCTCGTCGAATCCAACCGCAGTCGGCCTGGCTTACCCCGATCGCGAGATTGCCTCCGCGCTATCCAGGATTTCTTCCCTTTCCTACGACCCGCAGCCACTGGGTCAATGGGAGGCACGCCAGGCGATTTCTGCCTATTACCGGGAACGAGGCTTTGACGTCGATCCCGGCCGCATTGTGGTGACCGCCAGTTCGAGCGAGGCCTACTCCTATCTCTTCAAGCTGCTGTGCGATCCGGGAGATGAGATGCTGGCGCCCCGGCCCTCCTATCCACTATTCGAATACCTGGCGGCGTTGGATAGCATTCGCATGCAGCCCTATTGGTTGACCTACGACGGCGCTTGGTACACAGACCTGGACGACCTGGACGCCAGGATTACCGAGCGCACCCGAGGCATCATTCTTGTCAATCCCAATAATCCGACGGGCAGTTTCCTGAAGCACGGGGAAGCAGACCGGCTCTGCGCTCTGGCGCGTGATCGGTCACTGCCGCTCATCTCGGACGAAGTCTTCATGGATTATGGGCTCGGCGAAGGTCCGCAACGCACGCTCTCTCTGGTGAGCCGGGCGGACACGCTGAGTTTTTCGTTGAACGGATTATCCAAGTCGGCGGGCATGCCTCAGATGAAAGTTGGTTGGATCGTCATCAATGGCACACCCGACCAAATTGAGGCGGCTCGGCACGGGCTCGAACTGATTGCCGACACCTACCTTTCGGTTAGTTCGCCTTGTCAACTGGTGCTTCCTCAGCTGATCAGGCTTGGCGCTGGAGTCAGAAGCCTCATTCGCGAACGAATCCTCGGCAACGCGCAAGCGCTACAGGACCTGCTGGCAGGGTCGCCCGCTCATCCGCTGTACACCGAGGGCGGGTGGTCGTGCATAATTCAACTGCCTCAAACACGGTCTGAAGAGGATTGGGTCATGCGGCTGCTCACGCGTTATGGCGTCATCGTTCAGCCCGGGTATCTCTTCGACATGCCCAGCGAACCCTTTGCCGTGGTGAGCCTTCTCACGCCGATCGGGAAGTTCGTCGAAGGCATAACCGCCCTCCGTGCTGCGGCCGAAGAAGAGGATTAATTGAACAAGCTTCGGCAAGACCATGCAGGAATTATCCGCGTTTATCGGCTGCCATTCAGTTTAAGCACGTTATCCTGAACGCAACGTCTGTAAGTTGCGAGGCGACGCGATGCGATTTCAAGAGTTTGCTTATACGGCCCGGACGCTGTGGAAGAGTCCCGTCTTTTCCGCGACGGTGGTGGTGACGATCGCGCTGGCTATCGGGGCCAACACCGCCATCTTCAGCGTCATGCACGCGGTGATCGCCCAGCCGCTTCCTTATAAGGATCCCGAGCGGCTGGTGCTGGGCTACGGCGACATGCGGCGGCGGAATGTGGCGGACTTGCCCCTGTCGAACGCGGACTATTTTGACTTACGCAACGGGTCGAAGGATTCGTTTGAGGATTTTGCGGCCGTACTGACCGGCAAACAGCTCCTCCCGCAAGAAGACGGCTCACCGGAGCAGGTTCGCTGGGCATCGGTGACGCCGAACTTTTTCCGGATGATGGGCGGGAAAGTCATCGCAGGGCGAGATTTCTCAGACTCCGATGGCCTGCCGCAACCACCCGCCTCGAAGGGCGACGCCGCGAACGCCCCGGTTCCCAAAGTGCCGACCTTCGCCATCCTGAGTTACGAATACTGGCAGCGCCGCTATGGCGGGAATACAGCGGTACTGGGCCAAAGCCTGGGACGAGGCGGCGCGGGCGAAGCGCAGATTGTCGGGGTGCTGGCGCCGCGATTCGAATTGCTGTTCCCACCCAGCCAGGGCGTCGAACGCCTGCCGGACGTGTGGTACGCAGCCCGATTGGCTTACGATACCGAGCAGCGTAAGACATTCGCTTACCGCCCGATTGGCCGGTTGAAGGAGGGCGCCAGCCTGCCGACCGCGCAGCGCGAAGCGGAAAGGGTATCAACCGAAATCCGCAAGAACTTTGCGATTGAGAATACGGCGGACTTCCATATCCGCCTGGAACCCATGCAGCAGAACCTGGTAGCCCAAGTGCAACCGGCGATTCTGGCGATGATGGGCGCGGTGATTTTTCTGCTGCTCATCGCATGCGCCAACGTCGCGAATTTGTTGCTGGTGAGAGTCTCGTTGCGCGAGCGGGAATTGGCCGTTCGTACTGCGCTAGGTGGAAGCCGGTGGCGGCTGGTGCGGCAGATGCTTACCGAAGCTCTTATGCTCGCGGCAACCGGTTCGGTGCTGGGCCTGGGCTTGGCGTGGCTGGGAATTCATGAGCTGCGGTTGATGGCGCCCGCGAACATACCGCGGCTGGACTCGATCGGATTCAACGGCCAGGTGCTGGCGTACACGGCCCTCGCTGGGCTGGCCACGGCGATCGTGTTCGGAATGGCTCCGGCCTGGCGCGCCTCGCGGCCGGACGTGATGCATGTGCTGCGCGCGAGCGGACGTGTCAGCGGATTAGGGGGCGGACGAGTTTTGCGCAACGGCATCGTCGTGGCCGAAGTGGCCCTCTCATTCGTGCTGCTGATTGGATCGGGTCTCATGCTGCGCAGCTTCCTGGCTCTGCAGCGCATCGACCCCGGATACGAAGCGCACGGATTGCTGACCTTCAACCTCTTCGGCCTGCCCGACGCAACGCCCGACAAGAACGCGGCGGCGATGCGCCAAGTGAAAGACGCATTGGCGTCAGTGCCAGGCGTCGAGAGCGTCACGGCAGCGAGCCCCTTCCCTCTCGCAGACACTTTCTATCCCATCCGCTGGGGCACCGCCGACGCGCTCACTGACGCCAGTAAGTTCAAAGCGGTCGACAACCAGTTCGTGCTGCCGGGTTACTTCGAGACCATGCACACGCCGTTGTTGGCGGGTCGCACGTTCACCGAGGCCGACAACGCGCCGGACCGAAATCGGGTGCTCGTGGATCAGTTTCTGGCCGCCAAGGCATTTCCGCACGAGTCTCCAATCGGGAAGCGCATTCTGATCCGAGTCCGCACTCCGGAACCGGAATGGGTCGAGATCATCGGCGTGGTCGCTCACCAGCGCGACAGTTCACTGGCCGAAGCGGGCCGCGAGCAAATCTACTTCACGGATGGCTTTGTAGGACACGCCGCGGCGACCCGATGGGCCGTGCGTACCAGCGGCGACCCGGCCAAGCTCGCCGGCGCCGTGCGGGCAGCCATCGCCAAGCTGGGCGGACAAATGTTGATTATCGAGCTGCAGCCCATGGACCTGTGGGTGGAACGCGCGCAGGCGGCAACGCGATTCTCATTCCTGCTCATCGGCATCTTTGCCGTGATCGCCGCGCTACTGGCAGGCGTTGGACTGTATGGCGTGTTGTCGACCGCAGTCCGTCAGCGTACCGCGGAGATCGGCGTTCGCATGGCCTTAGGCGCGGTGCCTCGTAGCATCTTCAACCTGGTGGTGGGCCAAGGGCTGACGCTGAGCGCCGTAGGGATTGCCATTGGGCTCGCCGTAGCGCTCGGCCTGACACGCCTCATCACGAGCATGCTGGTGGGAGTAGAGGCGACCGATCCCATGACATTTCTGGCCGTAGCCGTGTTGTTCTTCCTGGTGGCATCCGCGGCCTCCTGGATTCCGGCCCGCCGCGCAGCCGCACTCGATCCGACCGAGGCGCTCCGCGACGAGTGACGATCGCCGCACACCCGCTGAGAAACGCCCATGAAAGCCGTTGTCTATACCGTCTACGGCGCGCCGGACGTTGTCCAGATCGCCGACGTCGAGAAGCCCGTCCCCAAGGACGATGAAGTGTTGATAGAAGTCCGCGCGGCTTCCGTCAATCCATTGGACTGGCACTTCATGCGAGGCGAGCCGTACCTGATTCGCCTCGTGGCCGGACTGCGCAAACCAAAGATCAAGCGCCTCGGTGTCGATGTGGCCGGCCAGGTCGAAGCCGTCGGCAAGAACGTAACTCGGTTCAAACCACGCGACGAGGTCTTCGGTTCGTGCCGTGGAGCTTTTGCTGAGTATGCGTGTACTGCCGATTCGGCACTGGTCATGAAGCCGGATAACGTTGCGTTTGAACAAGCGGCCTCCGTCCCAGTGGTAGCGTTCACCGCACTGCAAAGCTTTCGCGACAAGGGACACATTCAGGCGGGGCAGAAGGTCTTGATTAATGGTGCGGCGGGTGGCGTGGGCACGTTCGCCGTGCAGATCGCCAAGTGGTTTGGCGCGGATGTCACCGGCGTATGCAGTACCCGGAATGTGGAAATGGTCCTATCCATCGGCGCGGATCACGTCATCGATTACACCCAGGAGGATTTCACGAAGAGCGGTCGCCGCTACGACCTGATTCTCGACTGCATTGCGAACCATCCGCTGACGGCGTACGGGCGCATCTTGAATCCCAAGGGGACATACGTTGCGGCCGGCGGATCGGCCGGCCGGTGGATGATCGGTCCATTGACCCGTTCAATTACGGCACCCTTACTCTCACTCGTCGTGGACAAGAACTTCGTCTCGATTCTCGCGAAAAACAGTCAACAAGACCTGACGCTTATGCACGATCTCCTGAAGGCCGGAAAGGTGACACCGGTTATCGACCGGCGTTATCAACTGAGCGAAGTCCCCGAGGCAATCCGCTATCTGGAAGAAGGGCACGCTCGAGGAAAGGTTGTAATCACAATGGACTCCAGCAGCAAACCTTGACAAGGGTTACCGGCTGATCAGCAAGCATCACGAATCTTTCGCAGCCAGTGCCACGGCCGGCTTCTTCGCCCCGTCGTCGTGATCACCACCACGCTGATCAGCACACACAGGGTCCCAAGAATCGTTCGCAGACCGAGCGCCTCGCCTCCCAGAAAATAGCCGACGAGCACGGCTACAACCGGGTTCACGTACGCGTAGGTCCCGACCTTTGTCGGCGATTCATGATGAATGAGCCACACGTAGGCGGTAAAGCCGATAATGGAGCCCGCGACAATCAGGTAGAGCAACGCGAGCCAAGCTCCAGGTGAAACGCTTCCAGGATGAAAATTACGAAATTCTCCCAGCGCGGCCGCGGTGAGAGCGAGCAACACTCCCCCGGCGAGCATCTGCGCGCCCGAGCTCATCACCTTGGAAGCCGGGAGCGGCAGCTTGCGCGTAAGCGCGGAGGATACCGACCAGCTCATGGATGCAATGATAAGGGCCGCGGCGCCGACACGGTCGATCGGCGCTCCGCCGAGGTTCAACGAACGGCTCATCAGCACTGCCACTCCGCCGATCCCGATCAAGAGTGCCAGTGCCAGGCGAACGGTGAGCCTCTGCGTTCGCAGGAAAACGATTTCCGACAGCGCCATGAACGCCGGGATGGTGGCCATCATGACGGCGGCAATCCCGGAAGGCACACGCTGCTCGGCCCAGAACAACAGTCCGTAGTCGAGGACAAATATCAACACAGCGATCAGGAACGCCGACCTCCATTGGCGCCCGCTCGGTGGACGCGTGCCCTTCGCGATCATCCAGCCAAAAAGAGCGAGTCCCGCAGCCAGGAACCGCAGCGCCGCGAGCAGGAACGGCGGAACTTCGCGGACGCCAACGCGAATTGCGAGGAATGTGGATCCCCAAACGAAATAGATAATCCCGAAAGCCAGTAGAGTCAGCCAGGCCGGGCGATGCGCTTTCGCTTCCATAGCGTCTTTCCATTTTCCTCCGTTGCGCTATAGTCCTTTTTCTCCAACGCCCACTTGTCGGCGTCGCAAACGAGGAGGAAACGTAGTGAACGAACAGCCAACACCGGAATCGATTCTTCAGGTGGGCCTCGGTTTTTGGCCGGCCAAGGTCCTGTTAAGTGCAGTGGAAATGGAATTGTTTACCGACTTGGCAAAAGGACCGCAATCGCTCGAGAGCATACAAGGACGGCTCGGCCTGCACCCGCGCGCCGCACGCGATTTTCTGGACGCCTTGGTCGCGCTGGGATTTCTGCTACGCACAAACGGAACGTATTCGAACACCCGTGCCACCGATCGGTTTCTCGATAAACACAAGCGGTCCTACATCGGGGGCATGCTTGAGATGGCGAACAGCCGTCTCTATGGCCACTGGAGTCATCTCACGGAAGCTCTTCGCACAGGCCTGCCGCAAAACGAAATTCGCGGCGGCGGCGCACCTCTGTTTGAAGCCCTCTATGCCGATCCCAGGCGTCTGAAGTCGTTTCTACAGGCGATGACGGGCGGCAGCCACGGCGCGAGCCTTGCGATCGCTGCGAAGTTCCCTTGGACAGGCTATCGCACCTTCGCCGATGTCGGCACGGCGCAGGGCGATCTGGCCGTGCAGATCGCGTTGGCTAATCCACATTTGTCGGGCATCGGTTTCGACTTGGCCGAGGTCGGACCTATCTTTGAAGAGTACGTTCAGGAGAACGGCGTGGCGAGCCGCTTACGTTTCGTCGAGGGGAGCTTTTTCAATCAGCCGCTACCGCAGGCCGACGTGATTCTGATGGGCCATATCCTGCACGATTGGGGAATCGACGATAAACGCATGTTGATTCGGAAGGCCTACGACGCCCTTCCCAACGGCGGGGCGCTGATCGTCTATGAAAGCCTCATCGACGACGACCGCTCAAAGAACGCGTTCGGCCTGATGATGAGCCTCAACATGCTGATTGAATCGCCTGCGGGATTCGACTACACCGGCGCCGATTGTCAGGGTTGGATGAAGGACGCTGGTTTCCGGGAGACGCGCGTCGAGCACCTGGTGGGCCCGGACTCGATGGCGATCGGTATCCGCTAGAAGAGCGGCTCCCCGATAGCTCGGCTCCAAGCGGGAGCGCATTCGACCGATTCAAAACAAGACCGACGGCGACCATGCACCAGCCGGCTCATTGTAAAGTCCGATGCTCATCAATGTCATCGGCTGCACCACGCGTAGACCATTCCCGAGGCACCAGCGCAGGAGGGCGCTGTTGCGCGACGGCACCAGAATCCCGGGTCCATCAAATGCTTCCGCAGACGCAATGAGAGCTTGCAGGTCCGGGTTGGTTTCCGTCGTTGCATGGCCATAGAAAGCCGGCGCAGTAGCGTACCCGGTAATGCGTCCCGCGTGCTCTACCACCTTGGCAGTGTTCTGCTCGATGGCTTGGGCCAGGTCGGTGCCTCGATCAAAACCGTGCACCCGTTGCGAGAGCGCGTTGCAAGCTTCCAGGTCGGTCAACTGCGCCGCGCGAACCTCACGTCCCGGAACATTTCGTTCGAGGGACTGTCCCTGGACGCAGGACAGCGGCTCTCGCACATCGAAGCCAAGACTCGTGTAGAGCGAGAGGGAGCGATTGTGAAACGCTGCCTGCACCAGGCGTATTCCAACGGCGCGGTGTTCGTTCGCCCGGTCAATGACCGCCTGCATGAGCTTCCGCCCAACTCCGAGGTTTTGTGAGCCGGCGTCCACGGTAATCGGCCCAACCCCGGCGATCACGGCCCGCTCGTCGAGGCAGTTGCTTCCCACGATGCGGCCTTCGATTTCCGCCACCACGCCGTAAAAGCCCTTGGTCGAGAACATCATCGAAAGCACCCCGGTGGCAGCCTCCGGCCCCGGAAAATCGCAGGGAAAACCGTGCGCTGCATTGATCTTCGAGAAGGAGTCGTAGCAAATCTGACCGCACACGGAAGCGTCCTCGGGCGTGGCGGCACGCACCACGACCTCCGGCTCTGAATTCGGCAACATGTTTGCGAAAAAGTATATCAGCCGACTAGAGCTTTCCGGCGCCGCCTCCGGTGAATCCACAACAACCCCGCGGCGCCCATCGCGAGCAGCATCACGCTCGACGGTTCCGGCACCGCGCTGGCAGGCGTGTAGTCGTAAGTTAATGTCACGGTTGCGGTGGCATTGGCCGTTTCCATCACGGATTCGGTTTCCATCCCCTGCACCAGCGGAAAAGTCTTGGCAACAAGCGTAAGAAAGATCTCGTTGGTTCCACTGAAGTCCCCGAGGACAGTCGCCGGCGGCGGCGCCGTCACGGTGGTGTTTACCGTCGGTCCCGTAACAGAGTCGGTGGCTCCCGAGGTGCCTGCGTAATCGAGCGTGCCGTCGAAGGCGGTCAGGTTGTGAATCGGTTGCATCGCGGAGGGGAAAACCTCGGCGAACAAGGAACCATCGTTGTTTGAGATAGTGACCGAACCGGCGATGATTCCACCTGCCTTGTCGGGCACGCTGCTCAGGTTCTCAACGCCGATCGTGCCGGCGAAGTTCGCCGCCAGGTTGACGGTGACGCCAGTCAGGGTGCCAAGGGAGGTATTGAACGGATCGACCTCAACGGGAACACCGAAATCTTGTCCGACATTGATCAGGGTGTCGCTTCTGGTCTGCACGATCGTGCTTGCCAACGCGCTACCACCGATCAGAAGGAACATCGCAGGAACTGAGAAGCCGATGATTTTCATCGCCCGCCCTTTCTTTGAGCCGATGTGAGGTCGGTTCTACTCCTTAGGGCGACATCTTCCCTCAAGTTCCCTCATTAGGAAACAAAAAACTTTGCTTGCCCGGGCTGATTCAGAAGACCTGGGAAAGCCTGGGACGAAAACCGGGCGACAGATCGTGTCGCGCGAGCTAACAATATAAATGAGCAAGGATAGCTCCGGGAACCTGCGCCGCCATGAAGAAATTTATTAATCGCCGCGAAGATGTTGTTGAAGAGATGTTGCGAGGGCTGGTTACACTTCACCCCGGCTCGGGCCGCCTCGCAGGGCACAGTGTCATCCTCCGAACGGATGCGACGCAAAACCGCGATAAAGACGTCGCGGTCATCTCTGGCGGAGGCAGCGGTCACGAGCCTGCGCATGCGGGTTACATTGGCGCGGGAATGCTGAGCGCTGCCGTGGCGGGCGAAGTTTTCACTTCCCCTAGCAGCGATTCCGTATTTGCGGCGATTAAGTCGGTCACTGGAAAGGCTGGCGCCCTCCTGGTTGTCAAGAACTACACAGGCGATCGGCTGAACTTCGGTCTGGCGGCCGAAATGGCGCGCGCCGAGGGCATTCGTGTCGAAATGGTCATCGTCGACGACGACGTCGCCCTGAAAGGAACCGGGCAGGCCGCTTTCGCTCGCGGTCTGGCCGGTACGGTGTTTATTCACAAGATTGCGGGTGCTGCGGCTGCAGAAGGAAGAAGCCTGACGGAGGTGGCCGAAGCGGCAAAAGCAGCAATTGAGTCGCTGGCAACGATGGGTGTTTCGCTCTCTGCCGGAACCTCGCCCGCCGTCGGTAAGCCGAGCTTTGAGTTAGGTGAAGATCAAATGGAGCTTGGTCTCGGTATTCACGGCGAACCAGGGGTTGAGCGAACGGATTTGCAGCCTGCTGACAAGCTTACTGAAACCTTGCTGGCGCAGCTGTTGAAGTACGGAAAACTTGGCGAGCAGAAGCGAGTCGCCGTGATGGTAAACAATCTCGGGGCAACGACAGAGATGGAACTGGCGATCATTGCCCGCCACGTAGTGCCTGTTCTTGAGCGCGCGGGATACATTATTGAGCGACTCTACGCTGGAACATTCCTCTCGTCGCTCGATATGGCTGGGATCTCAATCTCGATCTTGGGTTTAAACGACGATCGCCTGCGCTGGCTTGATCGAGACACGACGGCCCCGGCTTGGCCCAACGTGCCGAAAGAGCGCCCGGGCAAACCTGAAGCAAACATCGCAACCGAGACCCACCAGAAGACGGGCGGCAACGGTGCCCAATCGGAGACTGGAAAGAAAACGAAGAAGGCGATCGAGGCTGCGTGCAAGGCTTTGATTGCCTCAGAACGTGAACTGACCGAGATGGACCGCATCACTGGCGACGGCGACCTGGGAAGCAGCATGGAGCGCGCCGCCAGGGCCGTGCAGGCCGAGGTCGACTCGTTTCCGCTCGATGATGTTCCCGCCACATTGAAAGAGCTCGGCCTTACGCTTCGACATGCGATGGGTGGCTCATCCGGACCGCTATATGGCGTTTTGTTCCTGCGCTGCGGCAGCGTTCTCCAGGAATCGGGCGCAACGAACCTATTGCAATGGGCTGAAGCGATACGGCAAGGGTGCCTCGCCATCAGCCAATTAGGCGGCGCGAAGCCGGGCGACCGGACTATGTTGGATGCGCTGGACCCGTTCGTGAGGGCATTGGAGAACGGCGGCGACCCGAAGGCTCGAGTTATGGCTGCCGTTGAGGCGGCCGAACAGGGTGTCCAAGCAACGGCGGGAATGAAACCTCGCCTCGGGCGGTCCAGTTATCTTGGGGACCGCGTGTTAGGTCACCCCGATCCAGGAGCGAAAGCAATCGCGATCTGGTTGCGCGCCGCCGCCGAAGCCCTCTTCGCCTGACGAAATCACATCCTGATAACCCGTGTTTCATGCCGCACTCACGGCCAAGAAATATACGAGCACTGAACCGTGTTATGCGGCCAAGCCCTCAAGGTCGCAGCATGATAAAACGGGCGATCGTGAAGTAAATGACCAGTCCGGTCACGTCCACCAGGGTCGCCACGAACGGAGCCGACGCACTCGCTGGATTAAGGCCGCACCGCCGCAGAATGAACGGCAACATCGATCCGGCGATTGTCCCGAAAGCAACCACCCCAATGAGGGCACAGAAAATTGTCAGGGCCAGAATTGACGCCTGTGCGCCATAGGTTCCGAATAGTTTTTGCCAGACAAAGATACGCGTGAGTCCGATCGTGCCCAGAATGACGCCCAGCGCAAGCCCGGAGATCAGCTCTCTTCGGATAACTCGAAACCAGTCGCGCAGCCTCACATCTCCCAGCGCCATGGCTTGAATAATGAGAGAAGTCGCCTGCGATCCGGAATTTCCACCGCTGCTGATAATCAGCGGCAGAAACAGGGCCAGGACAACCGCTTTGGCTATCTCAGCCTCAAAGAAGCTCATCGCGGTTGCGGTGAACATCTCTCCCACAAAGAGGATGGCAAGCCACCCGGCGCGTTTCCTCACCATCTCGACCAGCGAGGTGTGCATGTAAGGAGTATCGAGTGCCTCCATGCCGCCGAGGTTCTGGATGTCGCGGCTCGCCTGTTCTTCCACCACGTCCACGATGTCATCTACGGTCACAATGCCCACCATGCGGCGATCTGCCTCGAGCACAGGAACGGCCAACAAGCGGCTGTCGCGCACCAACCTTGAAACGTCCTTCTGGTCCGTTTCCGTAGTGACCGATACCAGGTCCTTTGTCGTCATCACTTCCTGTACGAGTTTGCCCTGATCGGCCGAAAAGAGCTGGCGCAGTGAAGTGACGCCGAGCAGGTGTTGTTCCTGGTCCAATACATACGCGTAGTACATTTGCTCAACACTCGGGGCCTCCTTCCGCACGTAAGAGATGGCGACATCGACGGTTATATCAGGCCGCAATCGCGCGAACCGCGGGTTCATCAGGCCGCCGGCCTCGTCCTCCTTGTAGGCGAGGAGGGCGATCACTTCTTTCCGCGTCGGCTCGTCGAGCAGTTCGAGCAATTCTTCGCGCCGTCCGCGACCACCTTCCTGAATCACGTCCGCCGCATCGTCTGGCGCGAGCAACCGCATCCAGACGTGCCGCTGCTCCTTGGGCAGACCCAGCAGCAAGAAGAGTTGGTCGTGGGCGCTGACTGAGAGGAAGAAATCCGCCTTCTCGCCGGTATGTAATTCACGAAACTGCTTCAAACGCTGCTCGTGAGACAAGTACGGCCAGCGATCCCGGAGTTGATCCGTTGCAGTTGCAAGTTGGGTGGTCATTTCGATTCCGTTTCAGGATGGATTGTGCAGCCCGATGGCCCAGCCACTTTAGCATGACGACATGCGCCCGGCGCTGGCCGCACGACCCCTGACATACGAGCGTCATCCGGCGAGCGAGTTTTGCGCTCTGTCAAATTACGGCGGGTTTGAGGGACGGAGAACTTCGGGATGGCCTCAAAAGTATATGGTGTGCGCCCCGAATCATCGCAACTAGAAGTGAGGCGGACTGGCGGAGGGATCTCGTTGCATAGCGTTCGCCGGCAACTTCCGGCCTCGTAAAACCGCCTGGCCTCCACGAAGCGTTCAGAACTCCGGGGTGCTACTAGAGATACCTCTAGTGACAGGGTCGTGATCCCTTCGATATCATGCAGATCACATTGGTGGTGTAGCCATGCACGGGGAAAATCGTCTCTCGGGAACGCTGCCAAAGAGTCCGATCGAGGGTGAACGTGAGTTCTCAGAGCTTTGCGCCCAGTTTCTTGGCAAGAACAGGGGAAAGGGGCGGCCTGTCACGGTCGTTCGACTGGGAGCACACTGCATTGGGATCTCAAGAAACTCGGCCGCACCGCCTGTGCACGGTTGCCAACATTTTTCTGACATCCCGCTACGGCAGCGAACATGCCCGTTAACGTAAGGGGTAGGTCACGTGGAAAAAAGCGCACCCCGGCGTCGCGTGCACCGGACTTTCGTTCTTTATTCGAAGCTGTACCGGGCCTCTATCTGGTCCTGCTCCCCGACGAGCCACGGTACACGATCGTTGCCGTTACAAAGGCCTACGCCGCCGCCACTTTGACCGACCCGGACCAGATCGTTGGCTGTGGTCTGTTTGAGGCATTCCCCGACAATCCAGACGATCCGCACGCGACGGGAGTTCACAACCTGGGCGCATCGCTTCGGAGGGTGCTCGCCGATAAAAAGGCCGACACAATGGCCGTTCAGAAATACGATATTCGACGTCCCGGCTCCGACGGAGGGGGATTCGAAGAACGCTATTGGAGCCCGATCAATTCGCCTTTGCTCGATGACGATGGGTGTGTCACCCACATTATCCATCGCGTGGAAGACGTCACGGAGTTTGTCCGGCTTAAACGAAAGGAGGCCGAGCAAGGACAACTGGCGAAGGCGGAACGCGTGCGGGCCGACCAGACGGAGGCCGAGCTGTTCCTCCGGACGCGGCAGCTTTCTCAAACCGAGCAGCTTGTTCGGCAACTGGAGTTAGCAGAGAAGGATCGGGACCGCCTGCTAGCCGAACTTAACGAAAGTCATGCCGCGCTTCGCATGGCGCATGCCGCGTCGGGGATGGGCACCTGGACGATTGATCTGACCAACGGGCGCGTGATCTGGTCGGAGGAACTCTGTCAATTGCTGCAAGTAGACGCCGCAACGGTGGAGCCCAGCATCGAGCGCTGGCTGGAACTGGTCCATCCCGAGGACCGTAGCCGGGTTATCCGTGAAAGCCGAGAAGCATTGCAGGCAGGGCGCCCGATCGACTTGACTTACCGCATGGTTCGTCGAGACGGCGAAGTGCGCTGGTTACTCGGACGCGGGCAGGTCAAGGCGGGATCTTTAGTGGGCCTCAACATCGACATCACGGAAAGAAAGCGCGCTGAAGAGGCGCTTCGGGTAAGCGAAGCTCGTTTTCGTGCTGCGGTCGAGGCCAACAGCAGCTTGCTCTGGACCAACAACGCCCGCGGTGAAATGGAGGGCGAGCAAGCAGCGTGGGCGAGTTTTACCGGTCAACAGCAAAGCGAATACCAGAGTTTCGGTTGGGCGAAAGCCGTGCATCCCGAGGATGCCCAGCCCACCATCGACGCCTGGAACCTGGCAGTAGCGGAGCGCTCCAGGTTCGTATTCGAACACCGAGTCCGGCGTCACGACGGAGTGTGGCGACACTTCTCCATACGGGCCGTGCCGGTTCTTGATGAACAGGGAACGATTCGCGAATGGGTGGGCGTGCATAGTGACGTGACAGAGGAGCGCGCTCTGGTGAAGGCGCTTAAGGAAAGTGAAGAGCTTTTTCGCCAAGCGATTGACTCCATGCCGCAACTCGTGCGCTCGACTCGTCCGGATGGCTACGACGATCTCTATAACAAGCAGTGGTTTGAGTACACCGGCCTTTCCTTTGAGGATATGAAAGGAGGTGAAGGATGGAACGCCACTCTTCATCCCGAGGACCGGCAGCTTTCGTTGGAGAAATGGCGGCGCTCACTCCGAACGGGCGAGCCCTATCAAGTTGAACATCGCTGCCGCCGTTTTGATGGAGAGTATCGATGGTTCCTCGAACGTGCGACGCCTATTCGGGACAACGAGGGGCACATTGTTCGGTGGTTCGGCACCAGCACGGATATCGATGAACAGAAAACCGCGGAAGCCAACCTGCGTCAGCAGTGGCATACGTTCGACGTAGCTCTCTCACACACACCCGACTTCACCTACATCTTCGACTTGGAAGGGCGATTCACGTACGTTAATCGTGCCCTGCTGTCGCTCTTACAAAAGTCGCTCGAGGATGCGCGTGGAAAGAACTTCTTCGAGCTTGGCTACCCGCCTGCGCTCGCCGGGCGGCTCCAACGTCAGATCCAGCAAGTCATCGAAACACAGGATCCAGTGCGGGATCACACTCCTTTTACGGGTCCGACCGGGGAGACGCGACACTACGAGTACATCTTCGTCCCGATCCTGAGCGGGGATGGCCGCGTGGAGGCCGTGGCCGGGTCCACACGGGACATCACCGAGCGCAAACAGATGGAGACTGCGCTGCAGAATAGCGAGGAGCGACTGCGGCGGGTCTTTACGCAAGCGCCGGTTGCCATCAGCGTGTTTCGCGGCAGCGACTTTCTGATCGAGCTGGCAAACGCCACTTATCAGGCCCTTCTGCCCGGCAGGGAGATCCTCGGCCGCCGCCTGGCGGACGTGATTCCAGAATTGGATCAGCCTATATGGAACGCCTTGGGTTCCGTTCTTGATACGGGCCGGGCATTTCTTGCCAACGACTTTTATGTTCCTTACGACAACGATCAGGACGGCGCGCCGGAGGACCACTGGTTCAACGTTGCTTACCATCCCCTTGAGGATGTCGACGGCAAGATCTCTGGGGTCATTGCCGTACTGGCGGAGGTGACTGAACAAGTTCGTGCACGGCAAGAGTTGGAGCGGGTGAATAGAGAGCTGGAGGAATTTGCACATGTCTCCAGCCATGACCTGCAGGAGCCCCTCCGAATGGTCAATATCTACACACAATTGCTGCTCAAACGCTCTCTCGCCGATGACCAGGAGGCGCTCGAGTACGCAGGCTTTATTCGAGATGGCGTCAAGCGAATGGAGGACCTGATACGTGATCTCTTGTCCTATTCGCAAGCAATCCATCGTGACGCCCCCCTGAATGCCACTGCCAATTTAAACGAATCGCTAGCGGAGGCGCTCAAGTTGTTCGACGGTCAGATAGAAGAAGCGGGAGCCATGGTTATCGCGGAGCCTCTCCCGCTGGTCCGTGGTGACGCGATCCAACTTACTCATGTGTTTCAGAACCTGTTGTCAAACTCTCTCAAGTACCGCCGAAACGAAGTGACTCCGGAAGTTCGAATCGAGGCAGTCGAAACGATGGGTGAGTGTATCGTTACCGTGCAGGACAATGGCATCGGCTTTCAGCCGCAATACGCAGAGCGTATCTTCGGGCTCTTCAAGCGGCTGCACAAAAATAAATACCCCGGTACAGGGCTGGGCTTGGCGATCTGCCAGCGAATTGTGGAACGGTACGGCGGGCGCATGTGGGCGGAGGGCAGGCCTGGCCAGGGCTCGACGTTTTATTTCGCTCTTCCAAAACCGGAGGCGCAATGAAAACCATCTATGTACTTTTAGCGGAGGACAATATGGGAGATGTCCTGCTTGTGGGCAAAGCTCTGCGTGAGCATAACATCAACCACGAATTGCAATTGGTCCAAGACGGTGAACAGGCCCTCGAACATATCACGACAATGGGCATGCCAGGGTATCCGCCCTGTCCCGATGTCATGTTGCTTGACCTCAGTCTCCCTATGGTGGACGGGCCGGAGGTTCTTAGAGAGTTCCGGAACCGTCCGGAGTGCGCTGACACGCCGGTGATCGTAGTGAGCTCATCGTATGCAGCAAAGGACCGAGAGCCACTCGCCCAGTTCGGCATCTCGCACTATTTTAGAAAGCCTTCCGATTTGGACGAGTATATGAAACTCGGCGCCGTTGTAAAGGAAGTAATCGAAGGCAAGAGTAGTGCTTCGGCACCTGGATTGCCTCCGATTACCGGCTGACCGGACACGCGAAAGACGGTACGCGCATGGTCCCGATCGCCAGCGACGATCGAAATCATGCTACCATCGTTCGCAATCGGATGTCGAAATCGAAATCTGATATTGCTGTGGGGCTAGCCGACCGTGATCTGTACTCCGGCCTGATCCGGCTACACGTCCTGCATCACGCCGTCGAAGGCCCTGTGTTCGGTCTCGGCATGATCGAGGAGCTTGCCCGCCACGGATACCGGATCAGCCCCGGGAGCCTTTACCCTCTCCTTCAGGGCCTCGAGAAGAAAGGGTACTTACGATCATCCGAGCTACGAAACGGGAAGTCGCTGCGGCGGGTTTACCGCGCCACTCCGCTGGGTCGGAGAGCGTTGGCGGCGTCCAAAAGCAAAGTGCGCGAACTGTTTCATGAACTCATTGAGGGTGATTAGTACCAATGAAACGATATCTGAGGACTCTTCGTGCCGCAACCGTGGTCTTGGCCTTGCTTGCGGTCGCGAGGGCGGGTTTTGCTCAACAATCCACGCCTCCGGCAACGCTGACGCTCAGGCAGGCCGTTGACAGTTCGCTGAAGAACTACCCCTCCATACGGATTTCGCAGGAGCAAATGAGCGCAGCCGCCGCGGCGATTCGGTTGGCACGAACTGCTTATCTACCGAAGGTCGATGCTCTCGCCCAGTTTAACCGCGCCACACGAAACAACGTCTTCGGCATGCTGCTTCCACAAAATGTCATTCCTTCGATGTCCGGCCCGGTTATCGGCTCTAACAACTTTGGGACCGTGTTGGGCAGCGCTGTAGGGGGCCTCGTCACTTGGGAGCCATTCGATTTTGGCCTGCGCAGCGCTAACGTCGCGGTCGCGGATGCCGCCAGGGCGCAGTCGCAAGCTGCGGTGAAACGAACTCAATACGAGGTCGCGGTGGCCACGGTCGATGCTTATCTGACGGTTGTAGCAGCCCTGCAAACGGTGCGCGCGGCGCAAGCTGGCGTCGAACGCGCGGAAGTCATCCTCAAAACGATCACCGCTGAAGTCAATGCCGAATTGCGGCCGGGGGCGGACCGCTCAAGGGCTGAAGCGGAACTCGCCGCGGCACGCACGCAGTTGATCCAGGGGCAACAAGCGGTTGATGTATCGAGCGCCACACTCGCCCAATTCGTCGGGGGAGATCCCTCGCAGACCACTGTGATCGCGGGAAATCTGGATCAATTGCCCTCTGAACAAGCCCCGGCAGCGCTCAACGTTGGCGCGAACCCGTCCGTGGTCGAGCAGGAAGCCGTGGTCGAACAGGCCCGGGCGCAACTCCGCGCCTTGGAGCGAACGTACTTCCCGAGATTCTATCTACAGGGCGCCGCCTACGCCCGCGGCACGGGCGCCGAAACGGATGGAGACCGCCTGGGCGGACTGAACGGATTAGCACCAAATTATCAGAACTATGCGCTTGGGTTCAGCGTCACATTTCCGATTCTTGACCTGCCCGCGTTGCATGCGCGGGAGGCCGCACAAAGCGCGACCATACGATCCCAAACTGCTCGCTCCGAGCAAATCGCTATCGACCTCAAGGCGCAATGGAATCGGGCCGTCGCGACGCTGAACGCTGCACGCCGCATCGCTGCCAACACGCCGGTGCAGGTTTCGGCGGCACGAATCGCCACGCAACAAGCGACTGCCCGCTATCAGGCTGGTCTCGGGAACATCGATGAAGTCGCCGAAGCGCAGCGGCTTCTCACGCAGGCCGAAATTGACGATGTACTGGCTCGCCTTACCGTATGGAGAGGGCTTTTGGGCATCGCAACGGCGGCGGGAGACATTGAACCATTTGTGGCAGAGGTGATGCGGTGACTTCCTACGAAAGCAGCGTAAAATGCGCTTCGTACTAGCGGCCCTCTCCCGGCCATTTACGGTGGTGGTGGCTCTGGTAGCCGTTGCGCTGTGCGCTGTTCTCGCGCTGAAGCGGATGCCGGTCGACATCTTTCCGCAGGTTGGCGACCCCGCGATCTATGTCGCCCAACCTTACGGCGGAATGGACCCCGCTCAAATGGAGGGCTACCTGACTTACTACTACGAGTATCACTTCCTTTACATCACCGGAATCGATCACGTAGAGAGCAAGAGCATTCAGGGCGCCTCGTTGATGAAGCTGGTGTTTCACGAAGGGACCAACATGGCGCAAGCCATGGCCGAGACCGTCGGCTACGTAAACCGTGCGCGTGCCTTCATGCCTCCGGGCACCGTCCCGCCGTTCATCACTCGATTCGATGCGGGCAGCGTCGCCGTCGGTCAATTGGTCTTCAGCAGCGAAACCCATACCCAGGGCGAATTGCAGGATTTCGCCATCAACCGGGTGCGACCGCTCTTTGCGACGCTACCAGGCGTTTCGGCGCCACCGCCGTTCGGGGGCAACCAGCGAACCATCGTCATTACACTGAATCCGGACAAACTCCGCCAGTACCAGATCTCGCCGGATGAAGCGATTTCAGCGGTCAGCAAAGCGACCCTGGTGATGCCCTCCGGCAACATGTGGACCGGTAAACTGGAGCGCATTGCGCGGACCAATGCTGCGCTGGGCGGCAATCTCTCGGAACTCTTGAGCATGCCCATTCGGCTTGGCTCCGGCACCAGCGTCTATCTTCGGGACCTCGGCACTATCGAGAACGGGACGGACATCGTCACGGCTTATGCCCATGTCAACGGAAAGCGAACGGTCTACATTCCGGTTACTAAACGCGCCGATGCTTCCACCCTGGACGTAATCAACGCGGTGAAAGCGGCCATCCCCAAGTTCAAGAATGCTGTGCCGGACGGTGTCGATGTACGGCTTGAATTTGATCAATCGCCGTTCGTCACCAATTCAATTCGCGGTCTTATTACTGAAGGACTTTTGGGCGCGGTCCTCACCGGCCTCATGGTTCTCATTTTTCTGCGCGATTGGAGGAGTGCTCTCATCGTCGTGCTGAACATCCCATTCGCGCTGCTGGCTGCGGTGGTTCTGCTGTGGGCCATCGGCCAGACCGTCAACATCATGACGCTGGGAGGCTTGGCGCTGGCGGTGGGCGTTCTCGTGGACGAGGCGACCGTCGAGATCGAGAACATCCACACGCAAATGCTTCCGGGCGTGTCGAGAGCTCGCGCTGTTGTGGAAGCATGCAGCCGCACGGCGATAGCTCGGCTGCTTTCGATGTTTTGCATCCTGGCCGTATTCGTTCCTTCGTTTTTTATGGTTGGCGTTGCGCGACAGCTGTTCGTCCCGCTTTCGCTGGCAGTCGGGTTCTCGATGGTCGCGTCGTACCTACTGTCCAGCAGCCTGGTTCCGGTATTCTCCGCCTGGCTGATGAAGGAAGGCCATCGCGGCGAAGAGCACGAAGGGCTTTTTGGGAAGCTACGTTCGAGCTACGAGCGCTATCTGAGAGCCATCTTGCGCTTCAGCTGGCCTCTCGTGATCGTCTACCTGGCTATCGCGTTTGGCCTAGTTTGGGTGCTTCTGCCCCGCATGGGAACTGAGATTTTTCCGGATCCGAATGCCCCACTCATGCGTATCCGTCTGCGTGCGCCGACGGGCACTCGGATTGAGGAAACAGAACGGCTGGTGCTGCGGGCGCTGGATGTTATTAACCGCGAGATTGGCCCGAACCAGGTTGAGATCACCAGCGACTTTGTGGGCGTCGTGCCGTCCAGCTATCCCGTGGATCTGATTCATTTGTTCACCAGCGGCCCGCAAGAAGCCATCATCCAAGTAGCTGTCAAGCCGGACACGCCGCGAGGGGAAGCGCTTCGCGAAAAACTTCGCAGGAGTATCAAAGAACAACTGCCCGAGTGTCAAATCTCCTTCGAGGCAGGCGATATCGTGACGCAGGTGATGAGTTTAGGCTCGCCGACACCGATTGAAGTCGCCGTGCAAGGCATCAGCCTCCAAGAGGATTACAAATTCGCGCAGAAGGTGCGGGCAGAAATGGCGAAGCTGCCGTTTCTGCGCGACCTTCAATTCGCACAGGCGGCGGATTTCCCGACATTGGATATAAACATCGACCGCGAGCGCGCCGGACAGTTCGGCCTTACCATGGCTGATGTTGTCCGCTCCGTCGTGCCGGCGACTTCCTCCTCGCGCTTCACGCAACCCAATTACTGGCGTGACCCTAATTCCGGAAACGCCTTCCAGATACAGGTACAGCTGCCCCAGAATCGTATGCAGAGTGTCGAGAGCGTCGGCGACGTACCCGTCATGTTAGATGGCCGAGCCGAGCCCAGGCTGATTGACATCGCCGGTCTCAAACTGGGCACCATGCCCGGGTTGATCGAGCGTTATAACGGCCAGCACGTGGTGAGCCTCACCGCAAATATCCACGAGGTGACGCTCGGCGCAGCGGCGCAGCAGCTGAATCAGGCTATCTCAGCGGCGGGAGCACCACCGAAGGGAGTCAGCGTGGTGCTACGTGGCGAGTTCCCCGCCCTGCAGCAGACCCTGTCGGGATTGCGCACGGGCCTACTTCTGGCGGTTTTGGTGATCTTTCTTTTGTTGGCAGCGAATTTCCAATCCCTGCGCCTCGCGCTGGCCGTCGTATTGACCGTCCCCGGCGTGCTTTGTGGCGTGTTGCTGATGCTGCTCGCCACGGGAACCACGCTGAACCTGCAATCATTCATGGGCGCCATCATGGCCATTGGCATCGCCGTGGCGAACTCGATTCTGCTCGTCACCTTCGCCGAGCGCGCCAGGCATTCGGGCCGGACGAGCCTGGAGGCCGCTCAGGAAGGTGCTGCCGGCCGGATTCGCGCGGTCCTGATGACTGCGGCCGCGATGATCTTCGGCATGCTGCCCATGGCGATCGGATTCGGTGAGGGCGGCTCCCAATCAGCGCCCCTGGGCCGGGCGGTGATCGGCGGTCTGATCGTGTCCACCTTCACCACGCTGACGGTCCTGCCGTCCATTTACGCCATTCTTCAGCAAAGGGCATCGATCACCTCCCCATCTCTCAATCCAATGGACCCCGAAAGCCGACACTATGAAGCGCATTAAGCACCTCCTTCCGGCATTTCTCATCGCCGGTCTAGCCACTGGCTGGACACAAGCCCCGGAACTCGTTTCGGTTGTTTCGAAGCCTATCTCGCGCAGCATCGATCTGCCCGGCGAATTCCAGCCGTTTCAAATCGTATCGATCCATGCCAAGGTGCGTAGCTACGTAGATCGCGTCCTGGTCGATCGCGGCAGTGTGGTGAAGCAAGGACAACTCCTCGCGGAACTCACTGCCCCGGAAATTAAGGCCCAGATCGCCGAGGCAGAATCGAAAGTTCAATCTGCCGAGTCCGAGCGGCTTCAGGCGGAAGCGCAACTGGCTGCCGCACAAGCGACTGACGACCGCCTCAAGAAGGCCGCCGAGACGGCCGGAGCGGTGGCAGGCAACGAACTGGTTCAGGCGCAGAAGCAGGTTGAGGCGCTCCAGGCACTGGTCCAATCCAAGCGCCAGTCGGCCGATGCGGTGAAGGAAACCGTTCAGGCCCAGCGCGATCTCGAGGCCTATCTTCGCATCACAGCGCCCTTCGATGGCGTCGTCACGGATCGCCTCGTCCATCCCGGTGCGCTGGTTGGTCCCGGCGAAGATCCCGTGTTGCTGGTGCTTCAGGAGGTCTCGCACTTACGGCTGGTGGTCGCGGTCCCCGAAGAGAACGTCGGTGGGATTGTCAAAGGCGCGCGAGTCGAATTTCACGTTCCCGCCTACCCTGGCCGCACGTATTCGGGAACGCTGGGGCGAATCTCGCACGCACTGGATCCGAAAACCCGCACGATGGCAGTCGAACTCGACGTGTTCAACCCGGACGGTTCGCTCTCACCGGGCATGTATCCCTCGGTCAAGTGGCCGGTCCGCCAGGCGGGGCTGTCGCTGTTGGTGCCGACGACGAGCGTCGTAACCACCAGCGAGCGGACATTTGTCGTGCGCGATCACAGCGGACGCGCAGAATGGGTCAACGTCGTCAAAGGTGTGCCGGATGGAGATCTGATCGAGGTATCCGGTAATTTGGAGCCCGGTGACTTGGTGGTTCGCCGAGCGACAGACGAGATCCGGGATGGCGCGCCGATTCCTCTGTCGCCGAAACAAAAGCATTGAATGCGCCTACTCCGTGTGGTGAAGGAGTAGGCGCAGCAGGTTGTACCGCATTCTAGAAGACAGAGCAGCGCTGCGCTGCATCCGCCTCGATCGCCAGGGCCCGCAACAAGTTGATGAACCGTTGCGACTGGCCAATGAAAAGTCCGTCGGCGATAAAGGCCTTGATGGCTCCCATTGCATCGATCTGACCTGAAGAAGTCGGGCGAATCACCGCGCACTTAGGCAAGTTAGGGCTGATGAATTCGCACGGCACAGGGAAAATCAGATTGGTTTGGATCAGGGGGTTTACCGTCACATCGAAATTCGGGAAAGCCGGCAGCCCGTTTGCGGCTGGCAACGGCGCGAGTGGCGGCTGCACCGAGTTCCCCGAAAAGTCGACCCACTCCAAGAAGTGGGCTATCTCGTCGCCGCCGATGCTCAGCGTGATCTTCAGGACCTCGGGGCTGGAGACCTTTTGGCTTAGAGTGGCATATAGGCTCGAACCGCCCTGCTCGATAAACCCGAAGTGAAACGCCGCAATATTGGCGATGGCCTGGATATTGGACAATCCGAAGTCAGCGTTGGTTCTGGGAATCGCCGGAACGTTAGACAACGTGATCGCCTGCGGGAAGGTGGCACCGAAGTCAGGGTTCGTGGTGCTGTGGTACCTGACGTACCAGCTTGTATCCACCGTGAGGTTCATGAGGTTGGTGAGGCGGCCGATATTCTGGGCGCCCTGAGCTTGGCTGCTTGGCAACGTGCGGAATTCATCGAGATCGACGGGCGGCGCGCCTATGGACTCAAGATACGCATTCAGGAACGCCGCGTGGCTCTGCTCATCGAGGGTGTTGCTGGAGATGTATTGCGGGCCATCGGAATCGAGGTTCATGAAAGCCGCCTGATAGCTGTTCATCGGGGTGAATGGGGCTGTTTCCACAGGGAGTTGGCCAGGAGTGAGACCACCAAGCTCCGCATACTGCTGCCACAGGTCGGCTTCAATCAACTCAGCCGCCGCGAGAAACCTGAGAATGGCTATGTCTCCCGGTGTGGCGGGTGTCAAGTCACGGGTGAACGCGGCCTTGTTCGCGAGCACCGTACCTCCCATAACAGCGGCTCCGGTTGCCAGGGTGCCACGCAAGAAAGACCTGCGATTCTTCAACTGAACTGCGCTTTTGTTTCGGTTCATATATCTCCTCAGAAAGACTGTTCAAGCGCGTCATTTGCGCTCCGTTCAAGCTTGAGACATGTGGCGAAGTAAGTTGTGCACGCGGCGTAAAGAATCTGTAGATTCTCGGAAGTGACGTGGAAGAGCGGCCCGTCGAAGGCTTGGCGAGTGCTATTAACACAGGAGAAACTTCCTGCCTCTTGCTAGACTCCCGTCATGCCCCTCGTTGACAAATCCGCAGGGCGTTTTCGCCGCGGCCTCCGGTATGCCTTTTACGACTGGACCCGCGAGATGCCGCCATCCAAACGTTGGGTGGCATGGGCTGGGATTCTGATCCAGGGCTACGCCGTGTATGCCCTTTGGGCGCGGTCCCTGGTGTGGCCACTTATTTGGCCAAAGGGAATCGTTCTCTATCCAATTGTGTTCCTGCTCTGGTTTCTCGGCGACAAGCTAAGGGACGGGGTGCTGACTTCGGAATTCCTCCGCAAGACCCAACTGGAAGCCGACCAGATTGCCGCGCGACAAATCCAGCAGACCCTCATCCCCGGCACGCTCGAGAAGTTGCCAGGCTACGAGGTGGAGACGTTCTATCAGCCCTTTCGCGACGTGGGCGGCGACTACTTCGACGTGATCGAACTTTCGGGTAACCGAACGCTTTTGGCGATGGCGGACGTGTCTGGTAAAGGGATGCCGGCGGCACTACTAGCCGCGAACCTACAGGCCCTCGTCAGGACCATCGCAAATACTGAGGCGAGTCCGCTTGCGTTGGCTCGGCAGATTAACGCACACCTAAGCCGTTATACCCCGGGCGATCGCTACGCCACAGCGGTATTTATCGTGCTGAGCCGGGACTCCGGGGAGTTGACCTATGTGAATGCCGGCCACAATGCGCCGATCGTGTTCGGCTCCGGATCATTCACTTCACTGGAAGCGACTGGCATGCCGCTTGGATTATTTGCAAAGGCCCAATATGAAGCTCGCACGGCTCATTTTGCTCCCGACGGCGCACTGCTCCTCTTCACAGACGGATTGACCGACTCGATTCCTGGGGAGAATCCGGAAAACCGGCTGCGTGACGCCTTAGCGGACCGTTCGGGGAAAATAATGTCTCGCCTCAAGTCGTTGGTGGACCCGAAATTCAATGAGGATGACGTCACAATACTGCTGGTGGAACGTGATGCGGCTTCCAGCGGAGAGCTTCCCTAGGAGCGTGTGCGCCGCCCGTGCGGGCATGCGCGGTGCGTTATTCGTATCGAAGCGCCACCATGGGATCGACACGCAGGGCTCCTCTTGACGGAGGGTAAGCGGCCAGCAGCGCGACCGTCAAAAACAAAAACGAGACGCCGGCGTAGGAGACACCATCGACGCTGTTGAGTCCATACATCACACCGCGCAGCGCGTAAGAGGCTCCGGCCGCGAGAAACATCCCGATAAATAATCCGGCAAGCACCGGCCGAATGCTCTCGCGCAGGATGAGACCGAGGATGTCCCCCTTTTGAGCACCGACGGCTATTCGGATGCCAACTTCGCGCGTGCGGAGGACGACGATATAGCTGACGGTCCCGTAGATACCCATTGAAGCGAGCAGAAGCCCAATTAGCCCAATGGCGGAAGCAACAGCGGCCGCAAGGCTGGACGCAATGAATGGCGCTGTCCGCCGAAGCATTTCCTCGAGGGTGGAATAGGTTGCCGCCAGGTCCGGGTCGATGGATGAGACTACGGGGTCGATCGCTCGTATGACCTGCGCCGGGTCGGACTTGGTCCGGATGAGTATGGGGCGGTTTTGGATTCGATCTTCGGACAACGGCAGGTAGACCTTCCTGGAGTCGCTGCCGTCGAATTCGACGCCACGTGTGTCGCGAGCAACGCCAATCACCTGGTAGGCCGGCCCTTCGGCAACGAGTTCGCCGGCACTGTGTACCCGTTCGTCGACCGCACCCAACCGGAGGCTTTCGCCGACAGGATTCCGGCCGGGCCAGAGCTGCTTGGCGGCTGATTCGCTGAGAATCACGTAGCGCTCCGATTGGCCGGTCTGCGGTTGAAAGCCGCGGCCCAGGAACAAAGGAACGCCGAGAGTCTGGAAGTAGTTTGGCTCAATGTGGGTGTAAGAAAGAACCGATTGCACATGGGAGCGTCCGAGGGGTTCTCTACCGAGTGAGACGGCCACGGTTTGAAAGGCAAAATCATCCGGGGGCCGGGCGCTTGTAACTGCCGCTACACCCGGAAGGGCAGCCAGCCGTGAACGAAGTTCGTGGACAAGAGCGAGCTTGCGTGCGGCCGTGTAATTGGATTGTTCGGGAAATTGAAAATCGAGATCGACAACGTGTTTGCCATCGTAGCCGGTCTCCATCTTGAGGGAGTTGATGGAACTGCGAATGAACAGGCAGCCCGCGATCATGAGCACCAGGGAAAGGGCGACCTGGGCAGCGATCAAAAAGTCCTGGAGCCGGCGGCTGCGAAACGACGAAGTACCGCCTCTGGCGGCCGAGGAGAGCGCGGAGCGGGAGCTTTCAATCGCTGAGGCGAGCCCGAACAGAATCCCGGCAGCCAGAGAAACGGCAAGCACGTAGACAAAGATTTCGAGATCGGGGGTCACATTGAAAATCAGCGTGCCCGCGTCGGCGGGAAAGGCTTCGGCTGCCAGGGTCACACCGACTCTCAGCATCGTCCAGGTGAACGCGAGCGCGAGAGCGCCCGCTAGCAGACCCAGCAGAGTGCTTTCCGTCAGCAATTGCCTGATGATCCGTAACCGGCCCGCTCCCAGGGAGAGGCGCGTGTGCAGTTCATTCTCGCGGGCTCTGGCACGAGCCAGCTGCAGACTGCCGACATTGGCGCAGGCTACGGCCAGCACCATCCCCGCTGCGGCCATAATGAGCAGAATGGTCAATTGCAATCCGGGGTACAACCTCAACGGGAGGGGGAACGGAGAACCGGGCCAGACCAGTATCGTAGCTGGTTTGGCCCACTCAGAGCGCGGATCATGCAGACTGCGGAGGCGATCGGCCACCGACGTCATCTCCGCCTGCGCCTGAGCGATGCCGGCGCCAAGAGCGAGGCGGCCAAACAGACGGCAGCATTGGTATTCACGATCGCGCAGCCAACCGGCATCCGGGTGAACCAGCGGCTCGAGGCTGAGCGGAAGCCAGAAGTCGGGCACAGCCACGCTGGTACCGACGAAGTCGCGGGGCGTGATTCCGATCACGCTGAGGGCAACACCATTGAGATGAATGGTTCGCCCCAGGATCGCCGGGTCGCCGGCGAATCGCTTTTGCCAGTAGTTTTCGCTGATAAGAATCGAGGGCGAAGCCACTAGTCCTGGAAGACCGATGGAGTCGAAGGTTCGCCCGCGTACCGCTGGGACGCCGAGAACCTTGAAGTAGTTTTCGGAGACAACGAAGACAAAGGCGAACTCCGCGTTGCTTGCTCCGGAAGACAGCAGCCCCAACCGGCCTGCCGCCGATTCAGCCGCGGAAGCGCGCTGACTGACGGTGCTGCCGGCGTTCGAGAGCCTCATGTGCTGAGGGCTAAAGGCGATCAGGCCACTAACGGAATGGACGGAATCCCGATACGCTTCAAAGTCGGGATAGCTGAAGTTGAATTCGGTCGCGCCCGAGTGGCCCCCCGGCGAAAACGGGTCTTCCGTACCCGCTCGGCGGATCAGCGCCAGGTTGACCAGCGTGCCGGGATCGCGAGCATCAAGTGGCCGGGCAACCATTGCCTTGTAGGCGGTGAAGACCGCGGTGTTAACGCCAATACCAAGCGCCAGGGCAAGGACCGCGACGGCGGTGAATCCGACATTGCGGAACAGTATCCGGACGCCGTAACGCAAGTCCTGGAGGACCGTTTCAGGCAGGATCATCAGGCCGACCTCACTTGTGCGCTCTCGCTGCCGGCATAAAACATCGCGACTCCACACATACAAGACGTGCAAGGCCGGTGATTATTACGTGGAACCGCGCTTTTGAGAACCGATTTTCGAACTGTATATACCCGCGAGCTAAACCGGCGCGTCGTCCCGCAGCACCGCCATCGCGGCATTCCGTCCGTTGATCGCGATGACGCTGCCGCCGGGGTGGGTGCAGGCTCCGCAAAGATAGACGCCGGGCATGGGCGTTTTTGCGCGCAGCCGGTTGCTCCACATATAGGGCGGCAGACACTCGCCCTGGAAGATGTGTCCTCCGGTCAGTCCCACTTTTTGCTCAATGTCGGGCGGACCTAGCACCTGCGCGTCTTCCACGGCATCGGGGATGTTGCTGCAAAAACGCGCCAGCGAGCCCAGCACCAGTTCCTGCACTTCGCTCCTGCGCGAGTCCCACGTGCCCTCCGCAAACTGATAAGGGACGTATTGCGAGAACACACTCATGGTATGCAAGCCGTCCGGGACCACACTCCGGTCATGGACGCTTTGGAAATATAATTCGGTCCACATGCGGCGCGGCAGCTGGCCTGCGCGTGCAGCAGCGTATCCGTCTTTCCATTCCGCCTTCGTCAGCGGCGTATTGATTTGGCCGTGGTGGTGCGTTTCAAATGTCCCGGGCCGGGCTTTGAAGTTCGGCAGTTCTCGCAGCACCACGTTGAGCTTGACCGTGCAGCCCTCTATCGGAACGGATTCTACCTGCGCCTTCCAAGCAGCCTCCGCCGCATCGCCCAGCAGGCGCAGCGTCACGCGCGGGTCGGCGTTTGAGATGACCACCGGGGCGCGGACGGTTTCTCCGCTCTCCAGAACCACACCCTCCCCGGGCAGGATTTGCACTACGGGCGTGTCGATGGCGATGGTCGCTCCGGCCTCCAGGGCGGCGCTGGCAATCACGAAAGAGACCGTGCCCATGCCACCGGTCACATAACCCCAAGCGCCCGGCTGACCCCCCAGCCGTCCCGAGGAGTGATGGAACCGCACCGAAGCCGTGCCTGGATCGAACGGGCTGGCGTTGGTGCCAATGACGCCTTGGCCCAAATAAGCAATCTGCAGGCGCTCGTCTCTGAGATATCGTTCGACAAACTCGGCCATTGACCAGTCAAACAGAAGCTTGCGCGCTTCGTCATCGTTGCCAAGCCGTTCCTCGAGCTGATCGCGGGTAGGCGGCTCGCCGATCCACATATCGCGCTGATCCGGCGGCCGTATTGCATCGCGTGTTCGACGGATCACATCGGACATGGCTTTCCAACCCGCAACGTCACCCGGTGCGAAGCGCCGCAACTCGGCCTCGCACGCCTGGTCGTCGTCGTAAAGCTGCACGCTCGATCCGTCCTCGAATGGGACGAACAACCCAGCGCTCGCCGGTGTCCAAGCATAGCCGCGGGCCGGAAAGTTTAGTTCCTCAATCACCAGCGGATGCAAAAGGCCCGCCAGGTATGCACATGGCGAGGATCGTACACCCATGGCTGTCTCCTCGATGGTGCAGGCCCCACCGATGCGGGACCGCCCTTCGAGCACCAGCACTGTCTTGCCCGCCTTTGCCAGATAAGTGGCACAAGTGAGCCCATTGTGCCCCGCACCAATCACGATGGCATCCCAGCGCTGCCGCGCCAGGTCGCTGAGCGCCACCTCCAGGTCGCGCATCCCAAACGAGGTAATCACCGACATGCTGCGAGTATATCCGGCGATGGAAAGGGCCTGATAGCGCTTTGGGGGAAATTCCTCAGAGGCATTCGATGCCTAGAGCATTCGCTGCCGCCTTCTGAGCTTGATCCTGCGTGGCGAGAGGACACTTCGCCCGCATAGCTAATTCGACATAAAGCGCATCATAAGGGGTCAAGCCAAGATCGCGGCAAAGCTGTTGAACCGGCCCGTACACGTGTTCTGCAGAAATATAGTCGAAGCCGGGCTCAACGCTTCAAGATCGGAAAGAAATGCCTGCGACTGTTCACGGGAAATTCGCCCCCTCTTTTCTCCGACCAGCAATGAATTCAGGACTTCGATAGACCAGAAAGACGGAACCAGAGCCTGCTCACCTGCCTTCAATCGTTCAAGCACAGTAAGAGCCAACGGGGTTTGTTCGTCGACGAAGCACCACGCTAAGGTAACGGACGCGTCGACAACAATGGAACTCAAGGACGCGCCCCATCGCGCAATTCTCGGATCGTTATCCCGCCAAGCGAGAGCCCATGCTTTCTGCCGAAGGCCAGGAGGCGGTTAATCGCTTCCGTACGTTTTTCGTCGCTGCCTTGCGTTTCAGTTTCGAACGATTTGAGGGCCTGAAGGATAACGTCCTCGGCGTCCCTGAAGGACCCGGTTTGGAGACGCTGGTTGATAAGCCTTTCGACCTCGGGTCTGGTGATTTGTATAGTCAAGGAGCAGCCTCAGCCTCCATTATCTCAGGCCTATCGATCTGCCGTTACCGGCTTCGCTTGCCGAAATCGTACCGGGGCTTCCCGAATGTTGACAATGACGACAACGCATTGGGACTGCGTCGCCGGGCGCTTGAATCGGAAGGGTAGGAAGACTGTAGCCACGACGGGTTGTAGGGTTCCGTCGCAGCCGATTTGGCCCATCCGCCCGCAAGCCGGCCATTGGTGTGCCACGACATTTTCATAGAGGGCATTTCAGTTCCTCCCTCGCGGATTTAGGTTGAAGGCTCCTCAATCCACTTTCAGTCTACGCCGGAAAT